>JBGAHI010000006.1:0-334727 GCA_044226285.1 Chitinophagales bacterium
AAAAAGGAAAACCAAAACAAGTCGCGCTTATTGCTGTTGCTAACAAACTTCTAAAACAGGCCTTTGTTTTAGCCACAAGAAAAGAGTTCTACAGAGAAATAAGTTTTTGATAATTTATTTGGAATTTAACACAGTTCATTGCGAGTTCCCCCGAAGCAATCTGTGTTTCGTGTCTTCAGATGGATTGCCTTTCCAGCGCTAAGGCAATATAATACAGATGAGATTTCTCTCTTCGTTCGAAATGACGGATTCAAAAATCCTAAATCCTCAATTCCCACACCCTCAATCTCCTCCTAGATACTCGGAAATTCGCTCGGGTCCACTTCGTTCATCAGTTTGTACACCGCCTCGAAAATGTCTTCGGCATTGGGTTTGCTGAAATAATCGCCATCGCTGCCAAAGGACGCACGGTGGGCTTTAGCCGATAACGTTACCGGAGCCGCATCTAAATATTGGAAGATGTTTTGCTTTTCGAACACCTGCTGGAACATATACGCAGAAGCCCCGCCAGGCACATCTTCGTCTAAGAAAATAACGCGATTGGTTTTTTTGATACTGTCGGCAATTCGTCCGTGAATGTCGAATGGCAACAAAGTTTGAACGTCTATCAACTCCACCGAAATGCCAATTTCGGCAAGGGTTTCGATGGCCTCTTCGGCAATGCGCAAGGTGGAACCGTAGCTCACAATAGTGACATCTGAGCCTTCGCGAATCACTTCCGGCACACCCAGTGGCACAGTGAAGGTATCGTAGTTGTTCGGTAATTTTTCTTTCAAGCGGTAGCCGTTCAAACACTCAATCACAAGAGCCGGTTCATCGGATTGCAACAACGTGTTGTACATACCCGCAGCCTGCACCATGTTGCGCGGCACACACACATACATACCGCGGAGGGCGTTAATGATCATGCCCAGCGGAGAGCCCGTGTGCCAAATGCCTTCGAGGCGGTGACCGCGCGTACGCACAATCATTGGCGCTTTTTGAATGCCTTTTGTGCGGTAGTGTAGCGTGGCCACATCATCGCTGAGTGGTTGAAGGGCATAGAGCAAATAATCGAGATATTGAATTTCGGTAATTGGGCGAATGCCGCGCAGGGAAAGGCCGTAACCTTGTCCGATGATAGTCGCCTCGCGAATGCCCGTATCGAAAATACGTTCTACGCCAAACTTTTCTTGTAAGCCGGCAAAGCCTTGGTTTACATCGCCAATCATCCCTAAGTCTTCGCCAAAAGCCACCACATTATCGTAGCGATTAAACACACTTTCGAAGGTGGTGTTCAAGATTTCGTAGCCGTTCAATATTTTCGAATCGGGGGTGAACTCGGGCTTCACTTCCGGCACCAGCAGAGCGTTTTGCGGACCTTCGCTGTGCAAATGCGAACTGTACGTATCTTGATATTGCTGATGGAAAGCGGCAGTGTAGGAGCGGAGTTGGTCCAACGATTCGTCTGCAATGCCTTTGTATTTCACCAACACTTTTTTGCAGGCTTTCAGGATGTCTTTGCGAATAGGATCGATGGTCGATTGCAAGTTAGTCGCCACATGATCGGTGAACGAAGTATCACCCAACGCATTGCCTACAGCCCGCAGATAGTCTACTGCCTGGGCAATTTCGTTTTTGATGGGCTCGGCAAATTTACGCCAAGCGTCTTTTTTCTCTTCGTTCACTTGCGCTTTGGCATCGGCTTCCAACGCTAATAAATCTTCAACGGTAGCTAAGTCGTTGCTCAAAATCCACTCTTTGAATTTCACCAAGCAATCGAAATTTTTCTCGAAGGCCAAGCGGATTTCATCTTTGTAGCGTTCGTGCGAGCCTGATGTAGAGTGACCTTGCGGCTGTGTTACTTCGGTGATGTGGAACAAAGCCGGACGATGGGTTTTACGAATTTTCGCTACTCCTTCCATGTAGGTTTTCACCAATTTGCCGTAGTTCCAACCTTCGCATACATAAATATCGATACCCGAATCTTCGCCATTGGCCTGAAAGCCTAGCAAAGCCTCAGAGATAGAACTTTTAGTCGTTTGGTATTTCTTCGGTACGGAAATGCCGTAACCATCGTCCCACACCGAAATCGCCAGTGGCACTTGCATTACACCGGCTGCGTTCACGGTTTCCCAGAAATGCCCTTCGCTGGTAGAGGCGTCACCAATCGACACAAACGACACTTCGTTGCCGGCATTCGAGAAGCCGTCCAAGTTTTGGAGCGAAGGATTGTGGCGATACATCTTTGATGCCAAGGCCACACCCAATGAGCGCGGCATCTGACAAGCCGTTGGCGATGCATCGGCCGTAGAGTTGTATAATTCAGTATGGTTGAGCCATTGTCCGTTTTTATCTTGCAAGCGGGTGGCAAAGTGTGCGTTCATTTGTCGGCCTGCCGAAAATGGGTCTAATTCCTGATCGGGATTGGCGTATAGTTGCGAGAAAAATTGTTCAACGGTGAGTTCGCCCAACGCCAACATCCACGTTTGATCGCGGTAGTAGCCGGAGCGCCAGTCGCCTTTTTCGAAGGCTTTCGACAGCGCTATCTGTGCCAGTTCCTTTCCATCGCCAAAAATGCCGAATTTAGCTTTGCCGGTCAGCACCTCTTTTCGACCCGCCAAACTCATTTCGCGCGACAGCACAGCCGTTTTATAATCGTTCAAAACCTCAGCTTTGAAATCATCGAAATTCACTTCTTCGTTTCTTTTGGTCATCGCCTTTGTTTCCATAATGCCCAAATATAAACAAAGCGGAGAAATTAAGAACTGGGAGGGAGTTTTAGCCTCTAGCTACTAGCTTCTAGCGGCTAGAGGCTTGCGCGCGACTTTGCGGTTTATTCAAAAAAGCGAAAACTGAAGATTTAGGATTAAACACATAGAAACATAGGCACATAGCCGGAGTACTTTTACGAAAATTAGGAAACATAGCGATAAACCGAAGGTTTATCCATCTGTGGACTTAACACGGACTCGTTTAGGCGTAAGCAAACTATGTGTCTATGTGTTTAACTCTTCATTGTTGTTTTGTTTAGCATAGAGAGCTTCTAGCGGCTAGAGGCTAACGCACGATTAAACTTTGCGAACCTTTGTGGAATCTTTTGTGGTTTTTGTGGAATAACTAAAAATCATTTGGGCGTGTGCCGCTAAGAATCGTCACCGGGTTTTTCGCTGCAATCTGCGCCCATAGGAATTGGCGCAGGATTTCCGCTGCAACCCCTCACGCGAGTATTGCTACATTTATAAATGTGCTGTGGTTCGTATTTCATTTCTGGAAGACCTAAACCGAGGCGAATGATGAGTATTGATTTGATTTTTCAGGATTACATACAATACATTTAATGCTATTTATTATGCATTTGCCTCTATTTTATAATTTTCATTTTCAAAAAGTTCACTAGTTTTATACTAACAAATTTTTAACCCCATACTCTCAGTTATGAAATCAGCTCCATTTTGTATTCTATGTTTTGCTTTGCTTGTTGCCTCGTCTTGTACAAAAAAAGCGACTACACCAATTCTTCCTGCTGCCGAGATGTTTTGTGGCGATTCGCTTACGCTGAGTTGTTTAAGCGATAAATGGACAATATCCAAACCTGCTACAGCCGATTACACCGTTTTACCCAATTTTTATAACGGGAAGAACTGTCTTTTATTGGCTAATCCGCACGATTGCAGTGTTGCCAACCCTCCGGGAATTCTATTAAATACGGTAATCAAGAATATCAAAAAAAACACTTCGTATAAAATCAGTTGTGATGCCAAAATACAAGGCTGTCCGGATGCTGTGAATAACCCGGGCTTTAGTTTTGCTGCATATTTAATGCCGAAATGGTATGGTGAACATTATTATTGGTCTACTCCGGGTGCCTATCATTTCAATGATTGGTCAGACCATTCCTACATTTTCATCAGTGGTGAAGAAACAACCTTAAACTTTCAAATGGTTTCGTTGTATGACAGTGTTTGGATTTCAAATTTGAAGATTCAGGAGTTGTAATCCGGTTGTTTATTCCCTTGGTTCATGTCACCACAGACCATCCAAAACTAAGTTCACATTTCGTTTCGTGAGGCACCACAGGTGTTCGGAAGAAATATTCTCCGTCTTTTCGAACGAGTTTTCGAGGAGAAATCTCCATAAATTTTAGTTAAAGACTTCACCTAGGAAGTCGAAGTGACGACATCAATCATCTAACTTATGGGTTATTTCGCATCTTCCGAACAGTTAAGGTGAGGCATGAACCGAGGAAAAGAGAGATTCCCGTGTGTACGGGAATGACGAATAAACATAAATTTTATATAATAATACAATGCCGCGTGAAGGATGCGAAAGGCTTGGTGCGCAACGCAGTGGAGCACGGGAGCGCAGCGCACCCTGTAGCAGCCTGACCGGAGTGCAACGGAGGACACGCCCGAATAATAATCTTTGCCTTTTTAGTTCTGTTAAAACTTATTGCTGACTTCTTCTGCAAAGCAGAGCATGTCTTTGATGTGGAGTACTTCGCCATTATCGAGAATAGCCTTGCCGCTGATGCGCCCGAATACTTGATGCTGATTGGTGGAGATGACTAATGCATTGATTGTTGAGGCGCGGTCGAGGATGGGCACAAAGTCCATTTCGAATCGTCCGTCATTGGAGGAAAATTGCCAAGGCCGTAGGTAACTCTCTTTGGGTATATGAAATTGAACTTGATCTAGCTTGTGCGCTTTACCATCATAAAAGAGCATGTTTTCGGTGGCTGCAGCGGTATCGCCAAATCCATAGCCAATGTTGAAACCAAAGGTTTTCCCATTTACGATTCCATTGCCTGAACCCCAGTACCAGGTGTTTTTGTAGGTCCATACGCCTCGTCCCCAATCGAAGGTGGCAAAATCGGTTGCTGGATGAAATACAAATTCTTGCGTACCTAGCGTGGCCTTGCCGGAAGCACGCAGACAGTTCATTTTTTGGTTGTAGTAAAAGGCTTTCGGGTTTTCTTTCCAAGGCGTGGCAATCACCATCGTATCCATAGGCGGTTGCTGCAGGGTAATGTCGGCTGAAAGGTCTTGTCCATCCTTGAAATTTTTAACGGTACAAAGGATTTGTCGTGTGCCTTCTTTTACTAAATAATCAATGGCAAATCGTTTGTTTTTAAAATGGATATCGCCCTTTGCAGTTGTGTTGGGGAGCTTGTATTTCCCCATCGGCAAAGGCGTTAAAATAGTGTCAGAAGTTTCGGTACCATTTATGAAGTCGAACAACGTAACCGATACCAATCCCAAATAACCATTATCGGAAACGGTGAAGGCTAAACCATAGGCTTCGTTGAGCACGGCATAATAATCCCATTCTTTGATGCGCCATTTGGCCGCTTTAATATCGGCACGGTTATAGGCTAAATGTAAATCGGTTGCCCAGCCAGGTTCGCGCAGGCTGCCGTTGGCGTTGAGTAATTTTCCTTTGGTAGTGATTTGGTGTTGCATGGTGTAAGATAACACAAAAAAATAGCCCGCCAAAAGCGGGCTACCCAAACTAAAACATAAAAACAAACTATACTTTACCGGCCACAATTTCATCTACCACTCCCGGATCGAGTAGGGTAGAGGTGTCGCCTAAATTCGATGTTTCGCCTTCGGCTATTTTGCGCAAAATTCTACGCATAATTTTACCGCTTCTGGTTTTTGGTAAACCTTTCACAAACTGAATTTTATCGGGCTTTGCAATAGCGCCAATAATGCGCGTTACGGTTTGCAGAATATCTTGTTTCGTAAGTGTTTCATCGGTTACATCGTTACTCAAAATCACATAAGCATAAATGCCTTGTCCTTTGATATTGTGCGGATAGCCCACCACAGCACTTTCCACCACATCTACATACATGTTGATGGCGTTCTCTACTTCTGCTGTGCCAATGCGATGTCCGCTCACGTTCAACACATCGTCTACACGGCCGGTAATGCGGTAGTTGCCGTCTTTGTCGCGCGAGCATCCGTCACCGGTGAAATACAGGTTTTCGTAGGTAGAGAAATACGTTTGTCGGCAACGCTCGTGATCGTTGTAGGTGGTGCGCAAAATGCCGGGCCATGGGTGTTTCAGACATAAATTTCCCGAAACAGTTTCAGTCGGTAAGCCTTTTGTAGAATCGCTGCCTTCGATAGGTACACCGTTTTCATCAACAAACAAAACTTGTACGCCCGGTAATGGGAATGTAGCATGTGCTGCTTTGTGTGGAGTAACACCGGCAATGTTAGAAATCAAGCAAGCGCCTGTTTCGGTTTGCCACCAAGTGTCTACAATAGGGCATCTTTTCTTACCAATTTTATCGAAGTACCAATTCCAAGCTTCTTCGTTGATAGGCTCGCCTACGGTGCCTAACACCCGCAACGAATCAAGGCTTCTGCCTTCTAAAGGTCCATCGCCAAAGGCAATCAAAGATCGCAATGCCGTTGGAGCTGTGTATAAAATATTCACTTTGAATTTATCGACAATCTCCCAGAATCTACCTGCATCGGGCCATGTAGGGATACCTTCAAACATTAATGAAGTTGCTCCGGCACTTAACGGGCCATATACAATGTAGCTGTGGCCTGTAATCCAACCAATATCGGCCGTACAAAAATGGACTTCACCCGGTTGATATTGAAATACATTCACAAAGGTGTAATTCGCATAAATCATATAGCCACCGCATGTATGGACAACGCCTTTAGGTTTACCTGTGCTTCCGCTCGTATATAAGATGAACAAAGGATCTTCGGCATCCATTTCTGCTGCTTCGCAATATGGATTACCTTGGGTTTCTACTTTTTTGATTTCGTTTTCCCACCAAGTATCGCGGCCTTTAATCATACTCACCGGCATTCGGTTATGGGTAAGTACAATTACACGTTTCACAAATCGGCATTGCAACAAAGCATCGTCAATTACATTTTTCAAAGGCACTTCTTTATTGCCTCTGTGTGCACCATCTTGGGTAATGATAAATTCTGCATTGGCGTCTATCAAACGATCTGCAATACTTTGTGCGCTAAAGCCACCAAAGATAACGCTGTGAATAGCGCCAATTCGAGCACAGGCTAACACAGCAATGGCGAGTTCAGGAATCATACCCATATATATACATACTCTGTCGCCTTTTTGCACGCCATTATTCTTCAACACATTGGCGAATTGCATCACTTTAAAGTGAAGTTCTTTGTACGTAAGGATTCTGTAATGTTCTTCAGGATCGTTCGGCTCCCAAATTAAGGCAGGAGTGTTGGCGTTCCTTTCTAAATGTCGGTCTAAGCAGTTTTCTGTGATATTTAAAGTAGAGCCTTTGAACCATTCTACTTTCGGTTCTTTGAAGTTCCAGTTCAATGAATCTTCAACAGAGGTTGGTGCTTTTTTCCACTGAAAATGTTGGGCAATATCAAACCAAAATTGTTTAGGGTTGGCAATGCTTTCTGCATAGGTTTTGTGATAATCTTCTAATGTTCTTATTTGATACGGATAAGACATAAACTAATTTTTTAGGATGATCAATTATTTTTTTGACAACATAAAAGTAGTAATAGAAAAATGTCAAAAAATATATTTTTGCTAAATTGGTATATATATGCTAATTTGGTATATTCAATTTAAAATTACTGTTATGCGCGAAGTAGAGTGCCCGAAATGTAAAAGCGATAATTATATCAAAAGTGGTATAGTTAAAGGCAGACAGCGTTATAAGTGTTTAGATTGTAACTACAATTTTTCTGTTATAAAAGAGGGAAAACAGATTGATTCTTACTATGTGATTAAGGCATTACAACTCTACATAGAAGGCGTTTCGTTTCGGGAGATTGAAAGATTGTTGGGCGTGAGTCATGTTTCGGTGATGAATTGGGTAAAAAAATACAATTTGAAATTACCGAAAAACAAAGAGTATCATCCTACCTATAAAGTCCTAGATCATTTGGAATTGATGGAGTTCTTCAAGAAAAAGGAAAACATGATAAGTTCCGGTTGTTTAATCACCGAATTGGGCGATAAATACATGGTGATTAAATGGGAACGATTTCGAAAAAATGTATAAAGAAAACTATACCATTTAACAGCTGTATAGCTAGCGTTTCATTTTAGGCTTTTTGCGATTGTACTTTCACTTTACAATTTTTAAAAACGCATAAAAAAACGCTTATGAGAAAATTTTCACTTTTGTTATGTTTACTCACAGCTTCGCTAGGCGCCTTTGCCATCAATGATTCTATCCCAAAACCAAAAAAAGATTTTACTTACAAACCACTGATACTTAAACTGAATGAGGATGGCAGTAAGTTCATTCGTTTCATTACTTGGCACCAGTTCTGGTTCTCGTTTACCGATAACAATACCGGCACATTAGGCATCGATGGTAAGCCAAAAAGTAACAGTTTCGATTTCGCCATCAGACGTTCACGCTTTCTTATTCAAGCGCAAATTTCTCCACGCTTTATGATTCTAACACACTTTGGTATCAACAATCAAAGTTTTATTAATGGTGGATTTTTAGGTACATCGGGCGGTTCAAACAGCGGCAAAAAACCACAGCTTTATATTCATGATGCATGGACAGAATATGCTATTATTCCTACAAAACTTCATCTAGGTGCGGGCTTGCATTATTGGAATGGCGTGTCGCGTATGGCGAGTGCATCCACATTAAATTTTATGACGCTCGATGCGCCTATCACCAACTGGTTTAATATTGAAGCTACCGATCAGTTTGCTCGTCAGTTGGGCGTTTATCTCAAAGGACAAATAGGAGGGTTCGATTATCGTTTAAGTGTAAACAAGCCATTCGCTTTTGGTGTTGCCAAAACAGCTATTACCAGTCCGAATGCAACAAATATTTTAAACTCATCTTGGAGTACACAAGCATATTTCAACTATCAAATTTTTGAAAAAGAAAGTAATGTGTTGCCCTATTTTGTAGGGACGTACCTTGGTGCGAAAAAAGTGTTGAATGTTGGAATTGGTTATTATGCGCATCCAAAAGCCACTGCACATCGTCCATCGCCAACCGATTCGGTGGTTATCGACAATCAATACAACATTGGTGCTGATGTGTATTTAGATATGCCTTTGAAAACTAGAAAGCCAACAGCTTTGAACTTCTATACTTCTTTGACATATCATAACTTCGGGCCGAAGTATTTAAGAAATATCGGTATCCTTAATCAATATCCAACAACCGAAACAGTAGCCCAAAATGCAAATACCAGCTGGGCAGGCGGTGGCAACTTGCAACCTACTATCGGGACTGGTTTAATCCTTTATACACAAGTGGGTTTCCTTTTACCGAAGTTGAAAAACGGACAAGCTTTTATGCCTTATATCACCCATACATTGAAAGACTTCGACAGAATAGGCAAGCTTTCCAATCAGATGGATGTTGGGTTGAATTACTTTATCAGCGGACATAATGCCAAGATTACTGCACAATACAGCTTACGCCCAACATACAAATCCAATAGCGTTGGCGACCCTTTGTTTAACGGATACAAAGGGGAGTTTATTATTCAGACACATATTTTCTTATAAACCATTATTGATACCAAAAATCAAACTATGTCAGATACAAAAAAAATATCCTTATTCTCTATCATTAGTGCATCCAGTGTAGGCACTATGATTGAATGGTACGACTTCTATATTTTCGGAAGTTTGGCCACCATTATTTCTACTAAATTTTTCCCTACAGGAAATCCAACAGCGGCCTTTTTAAGTACATTGGCTACTTTTGCTGCAGGCTTTGTGGTTCGTCCATTTGGAGCATTGTTCTTCGGTCGTTTAGGCGATTTGGTTGGACGAAAATACACCTTCATGCTCACCCTATTGTTAATGGGCGGTTCAACATTTTTGATTGGCTGTATCCCCGGATATGAAACCATTGGTTTCTTAGCTCCATTATTAGTCTTGGTGCTACGATTATTACAGGGATTAGCCTTAGGAGGGGAGTATGGAGGAGCGGCAACCTATGTAGCGGAACATTCTCCAACAGAAAAGCGCGGTTATTATACCTCATGGATACAAACTACTGCCACTGCAGGGTTATTCATTTCGCTATTAGTGATTATGGCCACCCGCACTGTTTTAGACAAAGATACATTCGAAGATTGGGGCTGGCGTGTTCCGTTTTGGGTATCGATTTTAATGGTGTTGGTGTCGTATTTGATTCGTAAGAATATGCACGAATCGCCTTTGTTTGCGAAAGCAAAAGAAGAAGGTAAAACATCTACTAATCCAATTAAAGAAAGCTTCGGACATAAACTGAATTTCAAATACGTTTTGTTGGCTTTGTTTGGAGCTGTAATGGGACAGGGCGTTGTGTGGTATACCGGTCAGTTCTACGCCATGAGTTTTATCGAGAAAGTAATGATGGTCGATAAGAATTCGGTTGATAGTTTAATGTTCATTGCCTTGATAATGGGAACTCCGTTTTTTGTATTCTTTGGTTGGTTAAGCGACAAAGTAGGACGAAAATGGATTATGATGGCCGGCTTATTAGTGGCGATACTTTCTTATCGTCCGATTTACGAAAAGATGTACCAAACGGTGAATGTGAAAAACAAAACAGAACTCATTGATAAGGCTACTGCTGAAGTATCTGTAAAACAATTGAAAGGAACTGCAGTAGACAGCATTTTTACTGAGAAAAGTTATTTCAGCGATGGAACAGTTAAAACAGCAACACTTACAAAAAGTTTTGTCGATGGCGCACCGCTTGTGGTTGATGGTAAAAACAAAGAAGTGAAAAAGACGGTGATTAAAATTAACGACAGCGATAAGTGGACATTGATTTGGTTAGTGTTCATACAGGTGATTTTTGTAACCATGGTATATGGTCCAATTGCTGCATTCTTGGTAGAAATGTTCCCGGTAAAAATTCGCTATACATCGATGTCGTTACCATACCACATAGGAAACGGTGTATTTGGAGGTTTACTTCCGGCTGTAGCAACTTACTTAGCTACTACAGCTAAAGATGCAAACGAAGTGGCCACTAAAGCCGGTGCAGCTTTGCCTTACGCTCAACCCTATTTACAAGGTTTATGGTATCCCATAGTTGTGGCATCTGTATGCTTAGTGATTGGCGTAATTTATTTGAATGGAAAGGATATGCGTATTGACGATTGATTAATTTTTAAAAGAAAAGATATGAATGCAATTAGAAAAATTTTAGGGGTTATTTGGATCGCCATTGGCGTATTGGTAGCCTATTTTGGCGTAACAGTTTTTGGATTGCCGAAAGTAACCAGCGGTAAGCAAGAAGATTTAGTGTTCGGTATTATTATACTGGTTATTCTGCTGCCAATTGTAGTGTACGGACTTGTAAAGTTCGGCATTTACGCGCTACAAGGCGAATATGAAATCAACGAATAATTGACAATAGCAACGAAAAAATCTATCTCTATATTGGGATAGGTTTTTCTTTTTTTGTAATCTGCACTATGCAACAGAAGAAAATTTTAAACATCTTTTTTGTCTTGTTTGTTTTTCTGCTCCTCTATAATTATCCCATTATAGAAATAGCCGATAGAAGCGGCTTTGTATTTGGGATTCCGGTGCTTTATTTTGTAGTGTTTTCGATTTGGTTTCTCAATATTGTGGTGCTCTACTTAATAGCCAAAAATTATCTTAATAACAATGCTAAATAGCCAGTATTGACACTGCTCATTATCATATTGTATTTAGTGTTACTTTTCATCATCGCCAACATTGCCGAGCGGTTGAAGAGTAAAGGGAAGTTCCTTTTTCCGCCAGCTTTAATTTATGGTTTATCTTTTACTGTTTTTTGTACGGCCTGGACCTATTTCGGAAGCATTGGTATTGCTTCTAGAAAAGGCATCGAGTTTTTGCCAATATATCTAGGTCCTACATTGTTTATGCCTTTGATAGCCATTGTGCTGTTAAAAATTATACGTATTTGTAAATCGCAACACATCACCAACATTGCCGATTTCATTAGTAGTCGATATGGTAAGAATAGTCCCATTGGTACAATGGTGGCTGTATTTTTTATCATTGGTGTAATTCCTTATATCGCTATTCAGCTTAAAGCGATTAGCAGTTGTTTTCAATTATTATCTAACGCATCCATAGCTACCGGTAACTTTTTCTTATGGGATACAACGCTCTATATCACTATTGCATTAGCCGTTTTTATTATTTTATATGGGCTTAGAAACATTGATACTACTGAAACCCATACCGGTATTATGACGGCAGTTGCAGTTGAATCAATAGTGAAGCTTGTCGCTTTTGTAGTTGCCGGAATTGTGATTTGCTTTTATTTCTTCAAAGCACCGGGCGATATTTACCACCATCCCATCATACAAGAATCGTATAGCCATCTATTGCAATTTTCAACAAATGAGAATGGGTTTTCTTGGTTCATTTTATTGCTTTTATCCGGCTTGGCAATGATACTTTTACCACGGCAATTTCAAGTGGCAGTAGTTGAAAATATCGAAGAAAAGCATTTGCTCAAAGCAGCTTGGATATTCCCGTTGTACTTGTTTTTAATCAATATTTTTGTGTTGCCGATTGCATTGGCCGGCAATATAATTTTTGCCCAATCACCTACCGATGCTGATTTTTATCTGTTGAACTTACCGTTGTTTCTTCATGCAAAATGGCTTGCTGTGATAGTATTCGTAGGAGGCTTTTCAGCTGCAACGAGTATGCTGATTGTTGAAACCATTGCATTGACCAATATGGTCAGCAATAACATTGTGTTGCCGTTATTGTTCGGACAAAAAATTGTAAATCCTAACAACAAGCGCCTTCAGCAAATTATCGTGGATAGTAGACGAATAGGCGTTTTTGTGATACTCTTAGCGGCTTATATTTTTGAAAAATTAGTAGCCGAGCGATTTTCATTAGTGTCTATTGGCTTAATTTCCTTTGCCGCTGTCGCACAATTCGCACCTGCCGTAATATTGGGTATTTATTGGAAGCAAGCTAATTTAAAGGCTGCATTTACAGGCATTTTTATTGGTTTCGCTTGCTGGTTCTATATGTTGATTTTTCCTTCGTTAAGTTCCATTCACCCCATTATCGAAAGCATTGTAAAAGAGGGCTTGTTCCACATTTCAATCTTAAAACCTACTGCATTTTTGGGCTTACATAATTTGGATGTATTGACCCATGGTGTTTTCTGGAGTTTATTACTGAATACATTAAGTTTTGTGTTTGTATCTATTAATTTTTCATCATCTAAGCAAGAGGAGTTTCAAGCGAAAATATTTGTGGATATCAATGCCGATTTGCAGAAAGACTTGTATTCATTGCCCTGGAAGGGGATTACCCTTGTTAAAGATATAAAGCTACTCATCAACAATTTTATTGGAGAAGAGCGCGGACAAAACCTGCTCGATGGTTATGCTAAGCGCTACGATATAGCCATCAAAAACGAAAATGATGTTGCAGATATACGTATCGTATCTTTCGTGGAGCGTATTTTGGGTGGTGTGATTGGTTCAGCTTCTGCGCGTTTGATGATAAGTAACGTAACGAAGAATGAGGAGATTTCTAAAGACGAAGTGTTGAACATTGTAAAGGAAAGTCAGCAGTTTATTGAGTTGAATAAAGAGTTGCGCAAGAAAACATTGGAACTCACCAAAACATCGAACGAACTAAAAAACGCTAACGAGTTGCTGAAAAACATGGATGAACAAAAGGATGAATTCTTGTATACAGTTACCCATGAATTGCGCACTCCGCTGTCTTCCATTCGAGCATTAAGCGAAATTTTATATGACAATCCAGATCTAACAGAAGAAGAAAAAGAACAATTTTTAGCCACCATCGTGCATGAAACAGAACGGCTTAGTCATTTGATTTCGCAAGTACTTCGTTTAGAGAAGTTCGAAAGTGGACGGCAACGGCTAAACTTCACCTCTTTCGATTACCACGAAATGATAAAGGATGCCCTTACTCCATTACAAGTTTTGGCGGCACAGAAGAACTGCACTGTTCAAGTAGTGAAACCCAATAACGAGCTGCTTTTCTATGGCGATAGAGATATGATGAATCAGGTAATCTCAAATTTAGTTTCGAATGCCATTAAGTTTTTGGATAAAGAAAATCCTTCTGTAGCTGTTAGGATATATGTTGAAAACCAGGAGATTATTACAGAAATTGAGGATAATGGAAAAGGTATTGAACCTGATTTAACCGAAAAAATATTCGATAAGTTTTTCCAAGCCAAAAATCAAACACTCAAAAAACCAGAAGGGAGCGGACTTGGATTGGCTATCTGCAAGCGCATCATTGAACTGCATCAAGGCAAAATATGGGCTGTAAGCGAGTTAGGGAAATATGCGAAATTTATCTTTACTTTGCCCTTGGAGCGAATACAAGAGGAGTGATGATTACAAAAAGCAAGATTTTAATAGTAGACGATGATCCCTACATCCTGCTGTCATTAGAATTTCTATTCAAAAAAAATGGTTATGAGGTACTGATTGCTCGCAATGGTACTGAGTGTTTGGATTTGGTTGAGAAAGAGCATCCGGTATTGATTTTACTCGATATTATGATGGCCGATATGGATGGATTTTCGATTTGCGAAAAAATAAAATCAACGCCTAATTTAGCCGATATTAAAATCGTTTTCTTAAGTGCGAAATCAAAAGACACTGATATTAAGAAAGGATATGATTTAGGGGCTTCGCTTTATGTTACAAAGCCTTTCAGCACACGCGAACTAGTTAAACAAGTTAAAACGTTAACAGAAGTTTCCTAATCGCCTTCCACTGGAATCAACAACGTGAAGACGCTTCCCTGTGGCTGATTGTGTTGTATGTTTATACTTCCCTGATGCTCATCTACAAAGCGTTTCACGATATATAAACCCAATCCTGTGCCTTTACTTTTGCGTGTGTTTTCAGAACCTACACGGTAAAATTTATCAAAGATGCGTTCGCGTTCATCTTCTGCAATACCATAACCTTGATCGGCTACACTAATTGCAATAGCATTGCCGGTGTGTTGTAACGTAACTACTATAGCTGTTTTTTCAGGTGAATACTTAATGGCATTTTCCAATAAGTTATTAATAGCTGAAATAAATGTAGTTGGATCGGTTTCTAAATAAACATTTTGTTCTACTTGTCCTGAAACATTAATTTGCTTTGGATTCACTTGGAGTTTTTTGACCAGCATTTCTGTTACTTCCGAAATATTGATTAGCTCCTTCGACATAAAACTGCTCGTGGCTTCCATTTTAGAAGCGAAAAGAATATTGTCGATGAGCGATTCCAAACGAGCAATATCCAGAATACTGTTGTTCATCAACTTGTCGGAAATGGCTTTTTCTACTTGCCGTTGATTCAGTGTTTGAAGATTCAGCTTAATAGAGGCAAGTGGCGATTTCAATTCGTGAGAGACCGAGAGTAAGAAGTTTTTCTGCAATTCGGTAACTTGCATCTCTTTAACCAAAATTCTGCGCACTACAAGTAATCCTATGATTAATAGCACTATAAAAACAGTTCCCTCAAGCAGAATCATTGTTTTTTGTCGGGAATATTTCTCCTCCAACTGATGATATTCGGGAGAATTTATGTAAGTTACCGATGGATTATCGGAATGAAAATAGATGGCGTTGATTTCTACCCTTTCCTTAAAGGCGGTTTCGTTTTTTTGATATAACAGAAAAGCCCACCAAACAGAAAAGACGATGATGTAGCCAAAAACAATATAAAAAATGGTAAAAGGGTTTTTCGCGAAAGCAGTTTTCATGATGTTCCGTACATTTGTCTTAGTAAAAGGAATAAACGCTAGTCAAAGTTGAATAAAAAATACTGATAATGAATAAAAAGAGGGGAGATTTACCAAAAAAGAAGAGAACAAAATCAGCGGAAGAGATTCAAAATGAGAACGAATTTCTGAAAATGAGTTTGATGGCGGAGTTTGGAGGCGAGTTTTTTGGCGATAGTCAGATCCCTTCTGATATAGAAAATGCATTTTTGAAACAGATTCAACGTTTTCATCGCAAGCAAGTAGATGCTAAGCCAACCGTAATATTTGATTTGTTAGGTCGTCCGGAATACAATCACGTTAACGATTTGAGTGAGCGTGAAATTAAACGCGGCTTAAGTAAGTTTATGAAGATGCTACATCGGAAAAAGATTTCTGTGTTCAGCATTGCCGGTATCAGCGATAGAGAAATGTATCGTTTTATCACTGAAGATGTTTTCAAATCTGAGGTTCAGCTGATTAAAGCCCCTAATGTAGTGATGAACATTATTTACGAAGAGCAATATCCTAACGATGAGGCTGATGTAAAAATGTTATGTAGTGATATTATTACTTTCATTTATGATAATCGGTTTTCGTATATAACCGATGTGTTTGCCTCCGATTTCAAGGATACTCTTGGCTTAATGATGGAGCCTGAAGATTTAATTGAAAAGATTGAGGAGTTCAAAGCAGGATTCAATAAAATGGAGTTATTGGAAGAAGATTACGTTAAGTTCAAATTTAGCCAAGAGCGAGATGCTGCATTAGTTTCAGTGAATGTAGAATATAAAACCCAAGCCCACAAAGGAAATCGCTACAAAAAGCACGAAACCAAAGTGGATTTTCATTTAGTGAAAGAGAAAGATGATATGCTTTGGTATGTGTCGCAAATCCATTGTGAAGAATTGTTTGGAGGATTGATATGAGTTCGTTTTCAGCTATTTATTTTACTCCGGAAGATCGCGATGGCAAAGCAGTGCAAGTCTCACTTTGGCAAAGTGAATTGGAAATTCGCAACCCTTTAGGCTTAAGTTCTGTGCGATGGGATGTTAAACGCATTTTACCTTTGGAAGACACTAGAGTTCCTATTTATTTGAAATACAAACAAGGGAACACACTTGCCTATTTGAAATTTGAGGATAAAGCAATTCTGGATGAAATAGCCTCAATACGAGCTTATAAGCATGTCATTCACACTTCTAATCGATGGATGAAATGGATTGCCGGAATTGTTATTGGAGTGGTTCTACTGGTGACGATTGCAGCAGTTTCACTTTATTTTCTTGCACCTAAGCTGATTGAAAAAATTGCCGATACTTTGCCCGTTGAAACTGAAGTTCAAATAGGGGATAAACTCTTCCAACAAACAAAAAACGAGTTTACGTTCAACGAAGAGAAAAGCAAAATTGCGCAACAGTTTTTTGATTCGCTGCATTTTGAAAGTCGTTACCCTATTCGTGTTCATGTGGTAAAAAGCAATGAACTTAATGCTTTTGCAATGCCTGGCGGACATATTGTAGTGTACGACAGTATTATTCGAACAATGAAAAGTAGCAGTGAATTAGCCGGGTTGTTGGCACATGAATTTTCGCATATCAACAAACATCACAGCACGCGAACATTGATTCAAATGGCCGGAACCTATGGTTTGCTTTCGCTATTAGTGGGTGATGTGTCGGGTATTGCTTCCTTAATTGTGCTGAATGCGAATGAGTTGTTGAACATGTCGTATTCCAGAGCATTTGAGCAAGAAGCCGATCGGGAAGGCGTGAAGCTGATGGTAAAACGAGGTATTGATCCGGAAGGGATGGTATTGCTGTTAAGGCAGTTAAAGGCAGCTGAAACAACTACTGTTCCTCAATTTTTAAGTACACACCCATTAACGGATGCTCGAATTGCAGATGTAAAAGGTGAAATCAAGCAGTTAACGTTCTCTCCTCAAAATACTTCACAACTCGATTCGTTGTTTACTGTACTTAAATAGTTTATCGAAGTTTTGTTCGCACACCAGAAGTAAGGAATTTCGTTTTATTCTTTACTAATGAATTTGCTGAAATGGCATTGGTTAATGCTGTTTTCGTTTCTTTAAAGTGCGTCCATCCTTTGTAATGAATAGGTACTATTGTATTCGGCTGTATTACATCAACGGCCTTAAGTAAATCTTTACTGTCCATGGTATATTGTCCAAACCCTGATAAATAGCGAAACTGCGCGCTTCCAACATGGAAAATGCCAATATCTACTTTAAATCGTTTGGCTACTTCATCAATACCTTTAAAATAAACTGTATCACCTGAGATATAGAT
Organism: Chitinophagales bacterium; assembly: GCA_044226285.1. Lineage (GTDB taxonomy): Bacteria > Bacteroidota > Bacteroidia > Chitinophagales > LD1 > CALAYL01. The sequence goes on from JBGAHI010000006.1 coordinate 18,015, forward strand.
GACTCCATTTTCTAGTCCGTCAAATTCAATAACAAAGCCAATCACTTTGCCCGAGAATAACTCCGGCAACCACCAAGGATGGTGTTGTGCCGGAGTAGCCGTAATTTTTAGGTTATTGATCTTTTGAGTGTTGATGGAAATTGTTTCCCATTCTTTTAATCCAACGATGCCTGGTATTGCTTTACTAGCAGGAACAGTAGAAACGATTCTTGACACTTGCTTAGAAAACGCCTTTCCTTGAATATCAAAATTGTCTTTGTGTTGATGGTGGCTCAGCAATATCAAATCTATATCCTTCAGGGCTTCCGGGGCAATAGCCGGATTATCAGTTTTTCGCGACATAGCCCCAAAGCCATGGTGGTATAGATGGCCTGCATTATCTAATGTTGGGTCAGTCAGAATTTTGAATCCATTAATTTCTAGTAATACGCAAGCCGTATCAATGTGTGTGATGAAAACTTCGTTAGTCATAGCTAGAAATTAAAGTTGTTTTTGCAATTGTGTTTTAACGGTATCGAACCATTCATTACTCAGTATACTCAAAACAATACTATCTCTCCGAATACCGGAAGCTGCCACACAATTACTTCGTAAGACTCCTTCTTCAATACAGCCTATGGCTTTCATGGCGTTAATACTCCTTTTATTATTGTGATCGGCTCTAAATTCAACACGTTCAACACCAATAGTTTCAAAGGCAAATTGTAGTAAAAGAAATTTAGCATTCTTGTTGATGCCGGTACCTTGGAAAGCCTTTCCATACCAGGTATAGCCCAATTGGAGTGTTTTGTGATGGAGTTGAATATCATAAAAACGAGTAGAACCGACATATTTCCCGGTTCGTTTATCGAAAACAATAAATGGATATTCTTTGCCTTCAGTTCTGCCTTTTAAAGCCGATTGTATGTACGTTTTTAAATTTTCTTTGCTATCAGCCGGCACAAGGGAATAATACCACAAATCAGGTTCGTAGATTGAAAAGGATACTAAGTGCTGGAAATCATCTTCACAAAGCGGTCTCAACAAAACCACGTCATTTTCTAAGCTATAATCTTGTTGGCAATTGAACATTTGTCTGTATTGAGCTTATACCGTCCAGCTGGTCATTCCAATTTGAGAGAAAGTATAACGCATTACTCGTCCACCTAATTGATTCAATGCTTCAATCACCTTGTACTTGTTGTTTTCCGGGGCATAGAAAATCATAAATCCACCACCACCGGCACCACTTATTTTTCCGCCTGTTGCACCTGCTGCTATGGCTTGGTCGTAGATGTTATCAATAAACGAATTACTAATGCCTGCAGCCATATTCTTTTTGTGCAACCAACCATAATTCAAAATTTCTCCAATTCTGTCTACTTCTCCACGCAACAACGCTTCTTTCATCATTTGCGCTTGCTCTTTCAGATTGTGCATCGCATCAATAGAATTCACGTCTTTGTTGGTTACATTGGCACGCTGCTTCTCAATAATATCGCTCGAAACGCGCGATGTTTCCGTGAAGAAAAGAATCAGGTTGTTTTCCAACTCGTGTAAGTGACGTTCTTTAATGCGCAACGGATTTACAATCACTTTATCATTTGCAGAAAACTCCATAAAGTTCACTCCGCCAAAGGTGGCCGCATATTGGTCTTGTTTTCCTCCGGCCATGGCTAAATCTATCCGCTCGATGGTGAAGGCTAAATGGGCAATATCATATTCACCTAATGGCAGTTTCAACCATTCTACAAATGCGCCAATTACCGCCACTACCAAGGTTGATGAAGACCCTAGACCCGAACCCGGAGGAGCATCCACAAATGTAGTGAGTTCAAACGAAAGTGGTTTAATGGCAAAGTCCTGTACAATTCTATTATAAATGCCTTTCAATAAATCTAAGTTGCCATCCATTGGAAGGGTAGTGGTAGCGGGGTACTCGAAGCGTTCGCCTTTGTCAACGGCATGAAAAACAACTTTGCCGTTATCTGTTGGTTTGATGGTAGCATAGGCATACATTCCAATCGTAGCATTTAATATAGCTCCGCCATAGGTATCGGAATACGGACTTACATCAGTGCCTCCTCCGGCTAATCCTAATCGCAATGGGGCTTTACTTCGTATAATCATAACTTAATCTCAATGTCTTTACAATAGAGTTCAAACATAAATTTTTAATCCTACATTCCAGCTACTTCGTAGATGCTTTTCAACATGGCATTCCAACTGTATTTTTCTTTTTCGATGTTGATATTGGCTGCGAATACGTCTTCTTTCTGCTCAGCGTAAAACTTTAAAATTGCATTGGTTATAGGTGTTGGCTCCGGCTCCACTACATAGCCTACCATATCATTGGGTACAATTTCGGGTAAACCTCCAACATTGGTTACAATCATCGGACGATTAAAATGATAGCAAATTTGCGTTACTCCGCTTTGTGTAGCGTGTTTATAAGGCTGAACCACAATATCCGATGCACAGAAATAATAGCGCACCATATCATCCGGAATAAAATCAGTACGGAGTGTTACTAAGTCTGCAATTTTCAATTCTTCTATCAATTGATGATACTGTTCGGCATTATTGTAAAACTCTCCGGCTACAATTACATTTATGTCTTGATCTTTGAAACGCTTATCGGCTATAGCTTTCAATAAAATGTCTAATCCCTTATAATCGCGAATAAAGCCAAAGAAAAGTAGGTAATGTTTGTTCGCATCTAATCCTAATTTAGTTTTAGCCACTTCTTTGGGAATTGCTGCACCAAAATTATCGTACAGCGGATGTGGTGAAAATCGTTTTGGTTTTGAAGCATCAAACAAGTTTAAATCACTTAAAACAGATTTCGATTGTGCAATGAAACCGTCAACATTGTTCACAAAATATTTAGCGAATTGGAAATCACCAATGCGTTTCTCGTGCGGAATGATATTGTCTATAATGGAAATAACCTTCGTTTTGTTGTTGCTTCTTACCAATTTACAAATGGTGCCTAAACAAGGGGCCATAAAAGGCAACCAAAACTTTACAATTAATAAATCGGCATTCAATGCTTTTATTTCGCGTCCCACTTTCCACCAATTAAATGGATTGACGCTATTCACAGCCACTTTAATCGTTAAGTCTTTTGGTGCGGGCTGATCGCTGAATTGCGTTGTACCCGGAAAAAGAAAATCGGGATACTGTAAACTAAAGGTATAGATAACAACCTCATGGCCCTGCGATTGAAATTCGTAAGCTATACGTTCGTTATAAGCAGAAAGGCCACCGCGCAATGGATGAGCGGTGCCTAGTATAACTATTTTCATGTGTTGCCTTTATGTAAGTGGAAGGCAAAATAAAATTAATCAATGAATTTTTGGTGTTTGAACCAAAGGTTTTACCAATTATTTGGCCAAAACCATATCGTTCAATTGTTCTAACTCTGCACGAATCTCTTTGATTTCGTCAACTTTAGGATTAACGCGGAGTTGCAATGCGCATTTACCGCTAACGTTTTTAGAGTAATCTAAGGTAATGTAACCATAACCCGGTTTGCTGAAAATTAAATCGCTTTTTTCATCAGATTTGTTCACTTTCATTTCGAAAACAACCCATCCGTTATCGATATTGAACATTGACTTTAAAAGTTGTTCGTATTCAGTATAACGTTCTGCTACGTCTTGATTGTATTCTTCCCACTCATTAATTACTGTTGACCATCCTTTTCTATCTTTTCCTAAAGAGTATACAATGCTGTATTTAGTATCCGGAATCACTATAGTAGATGCATTTGCATCGCTAAAATTCTCAAAATTGGTTACGAATACATTTGTTTTTGTAATCGAATTATAATCATCCAATTTTGCCGAATAGAAAACTTTCATTAATTCACGTTTGATGCTGATAGCTTTCATCGGAAATGGAGAATAGGCAATACTTTCAAGGGTAAAAAGAAACGCTGCAAGAGTAAGTAAAGTTCTCATATGAATAATTTTATATGAGTATATACTGCAATGACTTAGTTTTGTTTCATTTTACTTATCCACAAAACAAAAAAGAGGCAAAAAAGTTGTTAAACTATTGTTCCTCAGCGATTAAGTAGTGATTTCTGTCGGATGAAGATCGCGATACCAACTCCGCTAAAAAGCCGGTAAGGAAGAGTTGTACACCTACAATTATAGAAAGTAGACCCATATAAAACAATGGACGTTCCGTCATTCTATATTGCTCAAAAGCAAATTTTGCAACGGTAAGATAAATGGTGATGCAAAGGCCTAGAAAGAAACTGAGCATACCTAATCCACCAAAAATATGCATAGGTCGTTTGGAGAATCGTGTCATAAATGAAACCGACAGCAAATCCAAAAAACCGAATAAAAAGCGTTCGATCCCAAATTTGGTAGTTCCGTATTTTCGGGCTTGATGCTGTACGACCTTTTCGCCTATTTTCTCGTAACCGGCACGTTTCGCTAAAATTGGGATGTAGCGATGCATCTCGCCATACACTTCTACGCTTTTAACCACTTCGTTTTTATAAGCCTTTAATCCGCAGTTAAAATCGTGTAAATATATTCCCGACATTTTACGGGCAGCCCAATTATACAATTTCGTTGGAACGGTTTTCGTGATGGGGTCGAAGCGTTTTTGTTTCCAACCGGAAACTAAATCATAACCATCTTCCGTTATCATTTTATAGAGTAAAGGAATTTCATCCGGAGAGTCCTGCAAATCGGCATCCATAGTTATCACAACATCTCCACTAGCACGTTCAAAGCCAACATTTAATGCTGCCGACTTTCCATAATTGCGTTGAAAACGAATATAACGAACATTTGTATTGGCCTTTCGGATCTCTCCAACAACTGCTTTGGTATTGTCTTTACTGCCATCATCCAAAATTAGCGCCTCATAAGTGAGTGCATGAGCAGAACATACCTTATCAATCCAAGCAATGAGCTCAGGTAATGATTCAGCTTCGTTATATGAAGGTATGACAAGGGAAAGGTGCATAACAATTAGTTTATTCCTGAAGCTTAATTTTATTCGTATTTCGTTTGATGAATGCTGCCACAATTAAACAAAAAATCGTGTTCATTATCATACTATTTGCAAATTTTAGAGCATAATCGCTGATTCCACCGCTAAAACTTTGCGATTTAATATTTTCAATAGCTTCATCAATCTTATCGTCAGGCGTATTGAATTTCTCCATCATCGCCACTGTGTTTTCAATCACTTTTTGTTTAATGAGTTCCGGCAATTGAGGGTCGATATAATTCATGAGTATATAAGAAAATAGAGTGCCAATAAATGAACTAATAAGCGCGATAATTATAGTAGCCATTAATGCTTCTACAAACGAAATTTCGTCATTATTGGCTTTTCTGAAGTCGATGCCTCCCCAAATAAGAAAGAATAAAGAAACCAAAAGAAAAACAAAGATTAGCGAAAAAGAGGCTAAGGAAGAAGGCGAAATGAAATAGATGAGAAGAGTAAGAATAACAGATACTAAACCACCAACAACGCCCCATTTTATGGCCGGATTCCAATTCATATACTTATTGATTTATAGTTTGGTAAATTTTCCCTGTGAAGGTTTTTCCAACAAAAGGGTTGTTTTTTGATTTTGAAGCAATGTCTTTTTCAGTGAATGTCCATTTTTCGGTTGGATTAAACAACACAAAATCAGCAGTACTTCCTACTTCAAATGAAGGTGCTGAACGTTTTAATAGCTTTCTTGGATTCACAGCCAACAAATCAATGATTTTTTCTAACCCAACAGCCTTATTTAAAACTGTATTACATATTGGGAATAAAGTTTCAAAACCAATCATTCCAAAGTCTGCTTTGTCGAATTCCAACTTCTTGCACTCCTCATCTTGCGGGGAATGCTGAGAGGTAATGGTATCAATTACTCCTTCTTCTATGCCTTTGATTAAGCCTTCAATATCTTTTTGTTCGCGTAAAGGCGGATTCACTTTAGTAGCCGAGTTATAATCTACAACTGCATCATGCGATAAGATAAGGTTGTATGCGTTGCAAGATGCAGAGATGTTAAGTTTCTTCTTTTTGGCTTGCTTGATGAGTTCTACAGATTTCTTTAACGAAACATCTAAGAAATGCAGTCGTCCATTGGTATATTCTACTACCGATAAATCTCTCGCAATGGCTATTTCCTCCGCAACAGCAGGAATTCCGGGTAATCCAAGCTTAGTGCTCACAATACCTTCGTGCATCACTCCGTTTTTCGACATGCTTTTTTCTTCTGCATGCACCATTACTAATCCGTCAAAAGCAGAAGTATAAAGCAACGCGCGTTCTAAAATTCCTGCATTTGGTAATGCTTTGTATCCATCACTAAAGGCCACAGCACCTGCTTCATGCATATCGTAAACTTCAGCTAAATCTTTACCTTCCAAATTGTGGGTTAGTGCACCAACCGGAAGGAGTGTGGCCACTTGGCCTTTTGCTTTATGCTTTAGAAACTCAATCTGTGACTTAGTGCCCGAAACCGGATTTAAGTTCGGCATTACACAAAACTGAGTAATTCCGCCCTTTGCAGCCGACTTACATGCCGAAGCAATAGTTTCTTTTTGTTCGAAACCGGGTTCACCTATATAGGCATGCATATCTACAAACCCGGGGGAAATATGTAAGTTGGGAAAGGAAATCTCCGGAGCGTTTTCGGCATTTTTTAGTTTAGCACCAATGCGCTTCACTTTACCGTTTTCAATAAATATATCTACTGTTTTTCCATTATATGTTGAACCTGAGAGGACAACTAGAGCCGAGCGTATTAATAGCATTGCTGTGAAGATTGAACAAATATAATAAAAACTGGAGAATTGTAATTTGTTTTTTCCACAACTGCGCAAAGGCTGAATCGGAAAGCGCTTTCTAACAGTGAACGATTACCATTTCACCAAAGCCTTATTGAAAATATCGTCAACCAGTTGTTTATTGATCTCTTCTATCAACTGACTTTCTCTATTGCTCAACAATTCAGTAGCCGGAAATTCTGCATACCGTGTGAAGTCTTGTCCCCATTTGTCTTTTTCATCGGTGGCATTTACAAATTCGATGTGCACTGTGATGTTCAATCGATTTACTCCGGTTTGCACTTGCGCAGTTGGAGCTAAAGCTGAAACAGTATAGGACGTTACATAGCCTGAAAAATGCAAATCACCACCAGCATTTACTTGTTTCAGATTGGCCTCTGTAACCATTTTCAATTTGAGCTTTTCGGTGAAGATCTGGGCATAAGAAGCAGGCGCACTAGCAGCTCGATTATCCAACAAATCAATGGTTACACTCTTTACATCGGGCGATAAATTGGCTCCGGTAAAAGAATAAATTTTACATGCTGCCAGGCTAACACAAAGCAGTATTGATACCATAATCATCGGCATCCAGTGTAACGAAAGTGAGTTGTTCTTTTTCATTAATCTTCTAATCCGTATTCTTTAATTTTTCGATACAATGTTCGTTCCGAAATACCTAAATCGGCTGCAGCATCTTTTCTGCGGTTGCGATGTTTTTTCAACGCTTTGATGATCAGTTCTTTCTCTTTATCGATAATAGAAAGTGATTCCTCAATGGTTTCATGCGAATCAAAATGCGATTGAGGTTCAATGAAAATCGTTTTTCCATCGTTTTGCGGCATATGGATGGTGGGAGTATGTGCAACATATTCTTGTTGGTACGATGGAATCGTATCCTGCTTTGCCGAAGGAATAAAGTTATGCGCTGCCTTCTCAAAGGCTTCCGGTTGACCGTTCGTAGCGTTTAGCACAAACTGCTTCAGATCATTTAAATCTTTCTTCAAATCGAAGATGAGTTTATATAATAATTCTCTTTCGCTATATCCAGCCGATGCACCATCGAAAAGCCCGTCTTTAGTGAGTGCAGGCAATCTGTTTTGCGTAATATCGGGAACAATTTGCACCAACTCATGGGCGGAAACTTCTTTGTTTACAGCTAATATACTTACTTGTTCAGCAACGTTTTTCAACTGGCGAACATTACCGGGCCAAGTATATTTTAAAATCAATGCTTTAGCGTCATCGTTCAATTTCACCGGAGTCATTTTCATGCGCTCTGAAAAATCAATACAGAATTTTCGGAACAGAAAATAGATGTCTTCGCCACGTTCGCGCAATGCCGGAATGGTTATGGGTACGGTACTTAAACGGTAGTACAAATCTTCGCGGAAACGACCGGTACGAACTGCATCTTGCAAGTTGACATTGGTTGCGGCTACTACTCGCACATCTGTTTTCATTACTTTCGATGAACCCACACGAATGTATTCTCCGGTTTCCAATACACGCAATAAACGCGCTTGGGTTCCTAAAGGCAATTCACCCACTTCATCCAAGAAAATGGTTCCGCCATTCACCGTTTCAAAGTAACCCTTTCGCGCATCGTTGGCACCGGTGAAGGATCCTTTTTCGTGCCCGAATAACTCCGAATCAATTGTGCCCTCAGGGATAGCTCCACAGTTCACTGCAATAAAATTGTTGTGCTTGCGGCTCGAAAGTTGGTGAATAATTTGAGAAAACACTTCTTTTCCAACACCACTTTCTCCGGTAATCAATACCGTAAGATTGGTAGACGATACACGCTCTGCAATACTAATGGCATGATTCAATTGCGGTGAATTACCAATTATACCAAAGCGATTTTTTATAGTTTGAATATCCATTATCAATTAAATATGTTCAGCAATTAGGGTTCCACTCGTACATGAGGCAATTCTTACCTTAACGTAATCGCCTGCTTTCATACCTTCTTTAGCCGGAACAATAACGCCTTTGTTTTGTGAATTTCTTCCGAAAAAATGCTTGTCGCTTTTGCTGGAAATGCCTTCTAATAGTACTTCGTAGACTTGTCCAACATTTTCTTGATTGCGCTCCAATGAAATCTGACGGAACAAAGCAACAATTTCTGTAAGTCTACGTTTCTTTACATCTTCGGGAACATCATCCTTCAAACGCTTTGCTGCAGGAGTTCCTGGGCGTTCGCTATAATAATACATATAGGCCAAATCAAAGCGAACAGTGCTCATCAATTCCATTGTTTCTTGGTGTTCTTCTTCTGTTTCAGTGCAAAAGCCGGTGATGATATCCGTTGAAATATCGGCATCAGGCACAATACGATGGATGGCAGCAATTCGGTCTAAATACCAAGCTTTGGTGTACGAACGATCCATAAGTCCCAAAATACGGTCGTTTCCGCTTTGTACCGGCAAGTGAATATGCTTACATACGTTAGGATATTTGGCCATTACTTCCAAAACATCATCCGTCATATCTTTAGGGTGCGAAGTCGAAAAACGAATACGTAACAACGGTGAAATGGATGCTACTTTTTCAAGTAGTTCAGCAAAATTCACTACATGGTCTTCATATTTTGCTTCGAGTAGTTTTTTACCTACTAATTTCGGGTCATCACTAAAGCGATAGGAGTCAACGTTTTGACCTAATAGAGTAACTTCTTTATACCCTCGATCAAATAAATCCTTTGCCTCTTCCACAATAGAACGCCAATCGCGCGAACGCTCTCTTCCTCGGGTGATAGGAACCACACAGAACGAACAAATATTATCGCAACCACGCATAATGGAGATGAAAGCGGAAATTCCATTTGAGTTCAATCGGATAGGGCTTATTTCGGCATAGGTTTCTTCGCGGCTAAGGAGCACATTTACAGCTTTGTTGTTATTTTCAGCTTCAAACACTAGCTCCGGTAAAGAGCGGTATGCATCAGGCCCAACAACGATATCTACTAGTTTCTCTTGTTCTAAAAACTGATCTTTTAAGCGTTCAGCCATACAGCCTAATACGCCTATTAATGCGCCTTTCTTCTTCTTTTTGACTGCTCCTAAATTCTGTAAACGCATACGCACACGTTGTTCAGCATTATCACGAATGGCGCAGGTGTTAATCAAAATCAAATCGGCATCCAAATGATTGTCCGTACTATCAAATCCGGAATTCGCCAAAATGGAAGCGACTACTTCACTATCGGAAAAATTCATGGCGCAACCATAGCTTTCGATATAGTATTTCTTCCCGTTTGGAGCTATGTTGCTTGGGCGTTCTAAAGTAAGCGCATTGCCTTGTTTCGATTCATCGATGTCTTTCGACCCCAATTCAAAGGCAATTTCGTTGTTATATAGCTGATCACTCATTTATCAAAAATTCGATGCGAAGATAAGACAAAATGGCAGAAGCAAGCGAATATCATCCTCCTTTTAATCGGAAATTACCATCTATTAGGAATTCATTGTGTTTCAAAAATGTCGAATTTCTCTATTCCCCAATTCATTTTTAAAACCTCCATGAAATAAAAATACAAATGAGCAACGATTACAATGCGTAGTGTTTAATTAGTTGGTTATTAGTTATATAAGAACTTGCCATCATTACTTTATTGTTACAAACACTAAAATCTTTCCCTTGATTGCTTACTTTGATTAGCCTCTATTTGTGCTAAAATTTATTGCAAATGAAAGCGCTAAACTTAAGTTCAATGGTTGTTTCATCGATACTTTTATTCACCGTGAATGGATGTAAGAAAGACAACAAACCAACAGTTGATATTACAAAATGTAAGGTGATTAGCAGCACTACTAATACCGGTAAGGATGTATATTCCTATGATTCTTATGGACGAATAACCAAGTTGGAATACTTTGATTTGTTTGGGGCAAGCGGAGGAAGTCGAATCTATACCTATGGGTACAATAGTCTTTATTTGTCGTATGCAAATTCAACACATAGAGACACTGTTGGATTAACTACTTCGGGTCTATATTATTATTTTATTGGGCGCTCTTATACGAATCGTTGTTATACCAATGCGGCTAACCAAATTGACTCAATAACATTAGGCAATAACGGGATTGGAACTCGCATTTTATTTATTTGCAAGTACAATGCGGATGGCAATCTCTCGGAGTTAAACGCCTTCGATCAATACAAACCTTGGTATACTAAAACGTTTACCTATGGAACCGAAAAGAATATAATGAACTATTGCCCTGAATCTCTCTTCTGGACAGGCGGCTGGGGGCCTATGTCGATCGAAGATTTGAAATTCCAATCGAAACAATTTTACGGTGCAACTATCTCTAATCTATTGCCAGCTTCAATACATTTTCAACAGTTCGATCAAAACACGGGCGCACCGCTGGGAACTGGCTCAACAACCACCTATTCTTATACAAAAGATGGAGATGGAAAAGTTACATCCATTTTAGAAGCCTTTGATAATGGGACAACAAATAGTTTGACATTAGAATACAGTTGCCCACAATAATCAAAACATATTTAAGTCATGAAACATCTATTGTTTTTATTCATCATCGCTACTTTGCGCATTTCAACATCTGCTCAAGCTTTCCAAGCTGATAATAGTTTTGGAAACTTAAATAACGGAAGAACATTATTTATCAGCAAAGGCGAATGGAGAGCCATTGATCGTCAGGGTGAAAGCTACATTGTGGTTGGAAAGTATGTTTATAATAATGTAGATTTTCAAGCCATTGTTCGGTTTTTTCCTAATGGCGATAATGATAACACTGCATTTTCGCTACTGGATCAATTTGAAGGCGTTTTTTACGATGTTGAGGTAGCTTCAGATAGCACAATTTATGCTTGTGGGGTAAAACAAGAATCGGGTTTAGACGAATTTTATCTTGTAAAGTTCAACAAGAACGGGTTTAAAATTCATGAGATATGGTTGCCCAATAATATGCTGTCTATTGCCTATCGTTTGAAATTGTTACCGAATCATGATGTGCTGGTTTGTGGAAGAACTGCCGTGGTAGGTGAAGATAGAGCACGTTTGGTGAAATTACATGATGATGGAGCTGCTTTTAGTTTGGTGAGCACATTTGGAACGAATGGCATCGCTAAAATAGAAGATGCCAAAGAGTTCAGTTTTGTTCCGGGAGCCAGTAGTTTTTATGCTTTGACTGTGGCAACAAATGGAAATATTTATGCAGCAGGAAGTTATGTTGAACGCAATTCTTCAAATACGGCACCTCAACCCTTTTATACCTATTGGAAAGCCGATGGAACACCTGATACTGTTGTTTCAGGCTACAGTGTTACTTCAAATCAAAATGGATTAGCCAACGAAGTGTATGCTATTGCTGTACGTGATACGAATTTGTTTTCGGCCGGGTATAAAAATGTAAACCCTAAAATAGCTGCAGATGGTTCAGTGCGTATTTTGAACGATGCATTATCCAATCGCCAAGGGAAAAATGGTTTACCTGCAATGGTTACACCATTAACTGCTTCGCAAATGTATATGCCCTTCAGTAAGTATTATTCGGTAGTGCTTGAAAACAAAGGGGCATACTATTTTGGTGGAAGTGGCGATAGTGCAACGGGCACGCATGTTTGTATTGGAAAAATAAATAGCGATTTAGAACCAGAAACAACATTTAATAACGGATCAACTAATTATAGTTTACCATTCGATACCTATGAACAGCCCAGCGCTGAAATGGCTTATGATGCATTAGTAGATGTTGCACCGAATGGAGATGAATCGTTTATTATCGTGGGCTCAGAAACCTTCCATTCCGATGGGAAAGCACATCCCATGATTGTAAAAGTGATTCCTAGAAAGGCTAATGGAATTCAAGATGAATTGGCAAACGATGCAATAACAATTTTTCCTAATCCCGCTACTCAAATGATTCAAATAAAAGCAGAGCATATTCAAAGTATATGCATTACTGATTTAAATGGAAAAGATGTTTTTCAAATAAACAACTTGAATACGAATAGCTATCAAATGGATGTTTCAGCTCTCTCGCCATCTTGTTACTTTATACGTGTGAATGAGAATACTCCACAAAAATTGATTAAAACAAATTAACCCTAAGTCAAACTCTAATCATGAAAAAGGCAGTCTTAGCATTAAGTATTTTATGTATTCATCTGTTATCTTCAGCGCAAATCGATTGTAGTAACGGACGATATTTCACAAAGCTGTATAGTGCTACAACCGAGGCTGCTGCTGAAGTTTATGGCAGCAATAAAAACTGGGAAACCAATTCTACACAAGATTTACACATCACGAAGATAAGTCCAATGGGTGATGCGAGTGTTGCTCGTCCGGCTATATTATTGTTTCATGGATTGAATGGCAGTCCGAATGATGTGAAGGCAACTTGTGTCGAATTTGCCAAACGAGGTTGGGTAGCGTTTGCTGTTGAATACAGAAAAGATGGATGGGCTAGCGAATTTATTCAAGCCGGTGCTTCTGGCGATTATGAACGTCAATATAGAGAATGGCAAGATGGTTTGGCAGCAGTAAGATTTGTTCGTTCGAATGCAAGTGCTTATGGTGTTTTACCCAATAGAATTTACATTGGCGGATTCTCAAGAGGGGCCATGACCGCTACAAATGCCGGATTGTTGAAAGATGAAAACAGTTGGGATTGGAATCCTGCAAAGCTTGCGGCAAATTATGGTGATAAAAAAGCCAGTTCTCCGGCTGCATTAAAAAATACGAGTGATGCAGTGGCAGGGGTATTGTCGTTTTTCGGTAGAATTATATACAGCGACATTGCCGGTTATTATGCCGATGTTAATCATGTTCCTTATGCCGGAATTCATTGTCAGGATGATAACGTAGTTCCCGTAGATTGTGAAGCTGGTGTAGGTTGTGGCTCAAGAGCTATCTATACGCAATTCAAAAATAATGGGGTAGAAGCGTATGGATTTTTCCCTGCAACTGGCGGACATGCAGCCTCCACTGCAATGCTGGATTCATCTTATGTGTTTATGGCAAGAATGTTGGGTTGTTCTGCACCAACAGCAATTGAAAAAAAGGAAGAAGTGTTCCTCTCTGTTTTCCCTAATCCGGTTCAGGATTTACTTAAAGTGACAGTAGCAAACACAACATCCATTGAACTTTATGATGTGCAAGGAAAAGTGCAAATGCAAACCAAACTAAAATTTGGAGATAACATTTTTGATGTGCGTTTCCTTTCAAACGGAATGTATTTCCTAAAAGTAGGAGAGCAGATAAAACGAATAGTCAAGGAATAAATTAAAACTATTTTACCCCTATGCCCACCGAATTTCGCGTGGGCTTTTTTATTCCTTTTCTGCAGATGGTTGCTCTGCTTCTGGAGCCTCAGTAACTTCTATTAAAGGAGTTGCAGTTTCTTTTACTTCAACGTGATGCTCTGTAACTTCAGATGCTGGCTGTTCTTTTGTTCCCGATTGACGAAGTAAACTTTCCATCGTTTTATAGATGTCTTTCAACTTTTCTTCTTTCGATTGAATCGTTTCAGAAATCTGACGTAAACGCACTTTCAACAATTGTAACTCTAACGAACCAATTTTTGGTTTTTCCGCTTTATTTGTAAAGTATTCTAAGTCTTTTCTATCGCGCTCTAAACCGGCTTCCATTTTGCCAATTACTTCTTTCAAGCCGGCAACACGCGATTCGTTCTTAGTACTGAAATACGATTTTCTGGTTTCGTTCAAGTAATGGAAAGCATCGTCAAAGGCTTTGCGTAATGCTGTATCATGTGATTTCGTTAAACGCAACTGACGAACCGATTGTTGTACTTTTTTAATTTCATCAGCTAAATCTTTGAAGTTGGCCTTTTCGGTTACTTTCTTTTTCACAGCATCCAACTTTCCCACAACTTCTTCTAGGGCTGCTTTCGATATTTTTTCAAACTCCTCTGATTCGGTTTTGCGGAAGGTTTTCAATTTATCGAAAATCACATTTACATCTTCTTTGATTTTATCTAAACGACTCTGTGTAATATTTCTTTCCTTTTTATTCTCCAACACTTGCTCCCAAAAACTTTTTGTGTCTTCAAACAAGTCTTTACTATATGTGGTTAATCCGTCTGCTTTAGCTTTTAATTCATCTAAACGTTGGATATAGACTTCCCAAAGTTTATTGGTCAACAACTGGACTGCCCATTCGTTTTGGAAATGACGAATTTCTCCGGTCTTGTCGGATTTAATATCTGCAGGTACAATGGAGTCTTCGTTAATATCCGGATTGATTAATTGCATGCCTTCCGGAAAAGTAAAAGGGGCACCGGTAATCCATTCTTTCTGCAAGAATTCAATTTGCTCTGCTGTGAGAAGTTTTCGCTCTGTTACATAGAGGTTAATTTTGAACTCTGCTTCTAATAGCTCGTAAGCCAAAATTACATCTTGCACATCTTTAATATTCCCGTTAACGACAAATCTATTTTGCATACTTTTGTTTTCTACTTTGTTTAGAAAGTGGGCAAAGTTAAAAATAACTTGGTAAAAGATATAGTGTGAGTAAATGGACAATTTTTGAGCTCGAAAATCGACTGCGAAAACCGCTTCCCGGAAAAGAAGCGCAATACAAAATGGCGCCTTCGTACAGAGCTGATTTAAGTGATGATGCCATCGATAAACTTAATCCAAGACTAAGCGCAGTGCTGGTTTTGCTCTATCCAATCGAAAGCGAATGGCATCTTGTGTTTACGCAAAGAAGACAATATGAGGGTGTTCACAGCGGACAAATTAGTTTTCCGGGAGGGAAGCAAGAAGTAGGAGAAACATTGGAACAAACTGCTATTCGTGAAGCTTTTGAAGAGGTTGGGGTAGGGGCAAATGATTTTCGAATAGTAAATCCGTTGTCGAAACTTTACATTCCACCAAGTAACTTTTTAGTGTTTCCGCAAGCAGCCATTGCAGAAGAAAAACCGATATTTAAAAAGGATGATCACGAAGTAGAAAGTGTTGTAGAAATACCGGTTTCTTTTTTCTTGAATCCGGAGAGTAGAACTAATACTAAAATCAATATCCACAAAGATTATCAATACGAAGTACCTGCATTTATCTATGAAGGTAAAGTAATTTGGGGTGCAACAGCTATTATTATAAGCGAATTAGTCGAGCTTTTGGGGCTCGACTAATCAGTTATTTCAATAAAAATGATAGAATTATTTTCCTAACGCTTCGTTTAAACTTGCAGGGGCTTTTTTGCCTTTGTATTTAGGATTTTTTCCCCATTCGTAAACGCGTGCACCATCAGTATATTTAGATACAAAAGCATCACGTAATCCAAGTTTTCTTAAATCAGCTTTGAATTTTTGTGCTTGTTCTTCCGTATCGAAATAACTAACAACATATGCATTCAAGTTGTCTACTTTTTCTACACCAATAAATTTAGGCACTTCGAAATAGCCTGAAATGTCAAACTTCTCATATAAACCAAATTGAACTTTATAAACAGAACCTGTTGCAGGAATAGCTCCCGGTGCAGGAGGTGTTGGACATACAGGAACCGGTTTGTTTTTACATTCCTGAAGTTCTTGATCTAATTTTGCCATTTTTTGTTGCTGTTCTACCATTTGAGTATTTAACGAAAGCATTTCTTTTCTCGTAACATCAATAGTACTATCATTGGAAGCGATAGTTGTTTTGTAATTTGTAATCATGGCTTTGTACTGCTCAGGATTCTTTTTGTAGCCTTTCAATTCTTTCTTGATTCGTTTTTTTTCAGCTTTGTCAATTGGTGTTGCAGAAGACAACTGAATAGTCAGCGCAAAAACAGAAAGTAGTAGTACTAATTTTTTCATTTAATTTATGGTTGTTTCAACAATATTACCAAAAAATCAATACACTAAAATCTTTTAGATTAAAAAAATATGCAAATAGAGAATGCCATCTTACGCGTAAACGCCAAATTGCTAGGTGCTGAGCTAGTTTCTATTTTTGATAAACGAGACAATACAGAACATCTTTGGCAGGGTAATCCTGCCTATTGGGCAGCACATGCTCCCATTCTTTTTCCTATTGTGGGAAGATGCAATAACGATACATTATTGTTTAAAGGGGAAAAATATAAAATGGAAAAGCATGGCTTTGCACGAAGAAATGAATTCCATTTGATTGCTCAAACTGAGGATAGTATGAGCTTTGAACTTTGCTCCAACCAACAAATCAAACACATGTATCCCTTCGACTTTAGTTTTCGAATAACGTATTCGCTTCAAGAGCATGCTTTGTTAACAACCTATACAATTGAAAATAGAAGTAATACTGAAATGCCTTTTGCGATTGGCGGACATCCGGCTTTTGCTGTGCCCTTTTTTGAAGGTGAAGAGTATGAAGATTATGCAATAGCATTTCCAAATGATGATTCGTTAATTCGCCATCATATTAATACAGAGGGTTTGTTTGATGGACGAATGTCTAAGGTTGAATGTTTGTCGAATCGAATAGCATTTCATTCTAATCTCTTTAAAGAAGATGCTTTAATATTTAAAGACTTACACTCTAAGGAAGTGAGTATTGTTTCTCATAAACACAAAAAACGACTTCAGCTGAATTTTGAAGGTTTTCCTTATTTAGGTATTTGGGCAAAACCAGGAGCAGATTACGTTTGCCTTGAACCGTGGATAGGTTGTGCTGATGCCGATGGTTTTCAAGATGATTTTACGAAAAAGGAAAAGGTAGTTGTATTGCCGGCCGGGAAAGACTTTCAATCTTCTTATTCCATTTCATTAATTCAAGACTAATTAAAAAGGCCACCCTAGGGTAGCCTTTCTAATACTTTTAGTGATTGAAAAATTACTTACTTTCAAAAATAAGCACTCCGTTTTCTTCATTGATGTATACGGTTTGACCTTTTCTTACTTCACCGCTCAATATTTTTTTCGAAAGTTCATTGACTACTTCTTTTTGAATGAGTCGTTTCAATGGTCTTGCACCGTATTGTGGTTCGTAGCCTTGTTCGCCTAACCAATCCAACGCTTTATCGGTAAGTACTAATCCGATTTCTTTTTCTGCAAGCAATTTTTTTGTAAGATTCAATTGCAAATCAACAATAGCACGAATTTGTTTTTTCAACAATGGTTTGAACATTACAATATCATCAATTCTATTCAAAAATTCCGGACGAACAGATAGCTTCAAACGTTCGACCACTTCAATTTTAGTGGTTTCTGTTACTGCAATCAAATTGCTTTCATCTACATGTTCAAAGTTTTTCTGAATAATATCCGAACCAATATTAGAGGTCATGATAATGATGGTGTTTTTGAAATTCACCGTGCGCCCTTTGTTATCCGTCAAACGACCGTCATCCAATACTTGCAGCAAGATGTTAAACACATCCGGATGCGCTTTTTCTATTTCATCGAACAATACAACTGAGTATGGTTTTCTTCGTACAGCTTCGGTCAACTGCCCGCCTTCATCATATCCTACATATCCCGGAGGCGAACCCACTAAACGTGATACAGCATGTTTTTCTTGAAACTCACTCATATCAATACGAATCATAGCCGTTTCATCGTTGAAAAGCACTTCACTTAAAGCCTTGCTTAACTCTGTTTTTCCAACGCCTGTTGTACCCAAGAAAAGGAAAGATCCAATTGGTTTTCGTTCGTCTTGTAAACCTGCACGAGATCGTCTGATCGCATCTGCAACAGCCTCTAATGCTTCTTCTTGGCCTTTCACGCGTTCTCCTAAACGTTGTTCTAAATGCAATAGTTTCTCAGTATCGCTTTCCATCATTTTAGTAAGTGGAATGCCTGTCCATTTCGCCACAATTGAAGCTATATCTTCTGCATTCACTTCCTCGTTCAGCATTCGCTTATCGCCTGAAGTATTAGCTCTTTTTTCTTCCAAAACTTGAATCGCATTTTCAGCCTCCTTAATTTTACCGTAGCGTATTTCGGCTACCTTACCATATTCGCCTGAACGTTCTAATTGATCAGCCTCTACTTTTAAGTTCTCAATTTCTTGCTTCTTACTTTGAATAGATTCTAACAATTCTTTTTCGGCCGTCCATTTCGCTTTGATTTGATTGCGTTTCTCGTTCAAATTCGACAGTTCCGATTTCAATTGATTGACCTTTACTTCATCATTCTCACGTTTAATGGCTTCGATTTCAATCTCGAGTTGCATGATTTTGCGTTCTATTTCATCGAGTTCTTCAGGCACAGAATTCATCTGTAGGCGAAGTTTAGCAGCCGCTTCATCAATTAAGTCAATAGCTTTATCGGGCAAGAAACGATCCGAAATATATCTATCGGAAAGAGTTACTGAAGCAATAATCGCCTCATCTTTAATACGCACTTTGTGGTGTGTTTCGTAACGTTCTTTCAAGCCACGAAGAATTGAAATGGCATCTTCCACACTTGGTTCATCTACCATTACTTTTTGGAAACGTCTTTCAAGCGCCTTATCTTTTTCAAAATGTTTTTGATACTCGTTTAATGTTGTTGCTCCAATGGCACGTAATTCGCCACGTGCCAATTCCGGTTTCAAAATATTCGCTGCATCCATTGCGCCATCAGTAGCTCCTGCACCTACAAGGGTATGGATTTCATCGATGAAGAGAATGATTGTATCGTCCGATTCTTTTACCTCTTTTACTACAGCTTTCAATCGTTCCTCAAAATCTCCGCGGTATTTTGCACCGGCCATTAATGCACCCATATCGAGTGAATAAATGATCTTATTGCGCAAGTTTTCAGGTACATCGCCTTTAATAATTCGGTGTGCAATTCCTTCAGCAATGGCCGTTTTACCCACACCGGGTTCACCCACTAACAACGGATTGTTTTTCGTTTTACGCGAAAGAATATGCATTACTCTTCGTATCTCTTCATCTCTTCCAATCACAGGATCTAACTTTCCGTTTTGCGCTTGCTTGCACAAATTGATAGCGTATTTATCTAACGAATTGTACGTAGTATCAGCATTCGGGTCGATTACTTTTGCGCCTTTACGCAATTCCTCAATCGCTTTTTTGAGGTTACGTTCTTCCAAACCTACTGATTTCAATAGTTGTGAAGTATCGTCATTAACTGAAAGTAAGGCCAATAACAAGTGATCAATCGACACATACGAATCGCCAAAATCTTTGATTAATTTATTGGCTTGCATTACCATTTGTCCAAACTTTGGACTCGCTTGTGCTGCGCCTTCGCTGCTTCCGGTAACTTTCGGAAGTTTCTTAAGTTGCTCTTCCACTTTTCCAAGTAAGATGTTTTTATTGACTCCGGACTTCTCCAATAAGAATGGTAGACTATCCTGATCTGCTTCAAATAAGCCCTTCAACATGTGGATAGTATCCAATGTTGGAGACGAATTATTGAACGCAATTTGCTGTGCTGCTGTTACAGCTTCAAGTGCTTTGGTTGTGAAATTATTTACATTCATAGGGTATATAGTTGTTTTGAACTATGAGCATCAAATTCAAATCCATCTCTATTTTTCGGAAATTTTTGCAGTAAATGTCTGAATTCACGTGACTTATTGTCGTATAGATTTTGAAAAGTCTGTAAAAATTGCCGTTTTTTAATAGCTTAGTGCAAAAACAGAGAGGTGAATATTGTTTTGTTCGACACGGTGGAAAACCGTACACAATTGTTGCCCTTATCCTATACCCGCTCGGTAGCGGATATGCGCATCGGTATTTTAACGATTAAAGAAAAGTGGGAGCGTTATTTTGGGCAATCGGTAGGTGTACTTACTGAAGATTACTTGCAACCTAAATATGGTGCTTTAAGCCATGATGCTGAAACGCTTTTTATTGCTTCAAATGTTTTTCCCACTACCCAATTAGTAGCTGAAATTCAGTTATTGACAGCTGAACATGGACTCTCGTTTTCCGATACAATTATTGCATTTAAAACCACAATAAAGTTTCCAGATATAGCGAGTTTCAAAAGCAATATACCAAACATTAAGTTCACTCCACCGGTGGTTGCTGCTCAGTTTGTAGAATCGCCATCAGCCATTTTTAAGTATAACGGACAAGAGATTGAGAACGATTTTAAATTGCTTACAGCGGGAAGAATTTCAAAAACACTTTCTCCAACGAATACACTCATTGGTCCTGCCAATAAACTATTTATTGAGGAAGATGCCGTTGTAGAAGCCTCAATACTTAACACAAATACCGGTTATATCTACATTGGGCATGAGGCTGAAATCATGGAGAATTGTGCGGTACGCGGACCATTAGCGCTATGCGAACATGCAGGATTGAAGATGAGCGCAAAAATATACGGAGCTACTACCATTGGTCCGCACTGCAAAGTGGGAGGGGAGGTAAACAATGCAGTGTTTTTTGCGTATAGCAACAAGGGCCACGATGGATTTATTGGCAATTCAGTGATTGGTGAGTGGTGTAATTTAGGCGCAGATACCAATAATTCGAATTTGAAAAACAATTATGGCGATGTAGATGTGTGGAGTTATGCTACTGAAAAATATGAAGATACAGGAATGCAGTTTCATGGTTTGATTATGGGTGACCATGCGAAGTCGGGCATTAATACAATGTTCAACACAGGTACGGTTGTTGGCGTTTCTGCGAATGTATTTGGAAGTGATTTTCCACCAAAGTTCATTCCTTCTTTTTCGTGGGGAGGAGCGCAATGGTTGCGTACTTTCACTTTCGAAAAATCGTTGGAAGTGGCACAACGAATGATGGAGCGAAGAGGAATAGAATTATCAGAATCAGATATCGCCATTTTGAAAGAAGTGTTTGAACGCGATAAAAAATATAGAAAATAAGAAGGAAAAAATGTCGAAACGAAAGATAGTTGCCGGAAATTGGAAGATGAACCTTACTGTAGAAGAAGGGGTGGCTTTGGTATCCGGATTGATAAATAAAGGACTTCAGCAAAAGGTGAGTAATACAGAAGTAATATTAGCGCCACCCATGTTACACTTATTGACCTTGCGCAATTTGGTTCAAAACTCAGCCATTAAAATAAGTGCGCAGAACTGCTCCGACAGAGTTAGTGGTGCATTTACAGGTGAAGTATCGGTAAGTATGTTGGCTGGGGCACATATTGAGTATGTAATTATCGGGCACAGCGAGCGCAGAATCTATTTTCACGAAAGCAATGTTTCTTTGAAAGAAAAGGTGGATTTAGCATTGGAATATGGTGTAACACCTATTTTTTGTTGTGGTGAACCGAAAGAGATTCGTATCGATGAAAAGCAAGATCGTTATGTTTTTCAACAAATAGAAGAGAGTTTATTTCATTTAAATGAAGAGCAAATCAGTAAAGTGATTATTGCCTATGAGCCGGTTTGGGCTATCGGAACTGGTTTGACAGCAACACCTGAGCAAGCAGAAGCCATGCATGCCTATATTCGTAAAGAATTTACCAATCGATATAATGCCGATACTGCGAATGCTATTCCTATTCTTTATGGTGGAAGTGTTAATGCCGTAAATGCAAAATCACTATTCAATCAACCCAATGTTGATGGTGGATTAGTGGGTGGAGCATCGCTCAAAGTGGATGAGTTTTATCAAATCATCCAAGCTGCGCAATAATTTTTTTTATCAAAAACCTTTTACGTGTACGCACAATATAAATTTTTAACCACCGATAAATTAGAGCGGAATTTACTTTCTGCAGTCATGACTTCCTTTGATTTCAATGGTTTTGAAGAAACCTCTGATGCACTTGTAGGGTTCATAGACAATACGCTTCTTACGCAAGACGAAGTGAAAGCTGTTTTAGATGAATATGGATTAGCTTTTATTCCATTTGAATATTCTACGATTGAAGAAGTGAATTGGAACGAATCGTGGGAGAAGAATTTTTCTCCAATTGTGATTGACGATGTTTGCATTCGAGCAACTTTTCATGAGAAGTCAAATTCACCCACCGAGATAATTATCGATCCCAAAATGTCGTTTGGAACCGGACATCATCCTACAACTGAATTGATGATTCGGGAGATGAAAAATTTCGACTTAAAAGGAAAAGAGATTTTAGACTTTGGCTCAGGTACAGGCATTTTATCTATTTATGCTGCTATGCTTGGGGCAAAACATATTGATGCTATTGATAACGAGGAGTGGGCTTTTGAGAATTGCATTGAAAACTGTTCATTAAACAACATTCAGAATGTTGATCCAATATTAGGAGATAGCGATTATCAATTTATCTCCACTTTTGCGATTATTTTAGCCAATGTTAATCGTCATGTTATTTTGCAAAATCTTGCTAAATGGCATACACTATTAGATGCAAAAGGCGTATTATTATTAAGTGGACTTTTAGATGCTGACGAACAAGATGTATTAAATAAAGCTGTTGGCTTTAAACATAATTTTACGAAACATTTAAACGGATGGATTTTAATATCACTCACAAAATCAAATTAATGAAGAAGTTATTTTATTTCCTTTTACTATTTATATACGCATCTGCTTCTCAAGCACAAGTAGTTTCCGCTTTTCCAACAGAAAAAGATAAATTTCTAAAAGCGCTAGACGATTTCATGAAAATCAATAAGCTGGAGAACTGTTCTCAAGCAGTAGATGAGTTCCAAGCAGGGGTGAAAAAAGGTGAAATTAATGATCAAGAAATGGCAAAAATCATTGAAACATCCAATGTGATGTTAAGTAGAGTGATGTCGCCATTTCCTTATTTTTACAACTATTTATCGGCTGTGAATGCGTTTACAAAAGCTAAAGGGGATCCTGCTAAATTTGCCAGTTGGTCTGATATCGCGATTCAAACGGCTAAAAACAAAGCAAAAGGTGATAATAAAGAGTTCCTAAAGTTTGCAGAGTTTAGTAATGCGTTTTTCAGTAAAGGTGCAGTTAATACATCTAGCGCTAAGACATGGAAAGTGGAGACTTCGAGCTATTCCATAGGCAATAGTGAAGGTAAAGTTAAAATCAGTTTTCCTGCCTCTCGTTTTATAGGTTTCACGAATCGGGATACAATCATTATAAATAATACTTCAGGTGATTATTATCCATTGGAAAATAAATGGATAGGAAAAGGAGGAAAGGTTGATTGGGCAAAAGCGGGAGTAAGTTCTGCCTCCGTGTTTGCCAATGTGAAGGGCGAGTATGCTTTAAACTTGGATAATTTTATGATTACCATTGATACCGTTGAATTTTTTCACAAAGAGTATTTCCCCACTGCCTTATATGGAAAGTACTCCGATAAATTTGGCACAGGCGATACTGCCAGCTCTACTTACCCTCGTTTCGATTCCAAAGATTTGAAAATTACAATTAAAGATTTAGCTCCGAATGTAAGTTACACCGGTGGGTTCAACTTTTATGGAAATCGTGTTATAGGTTATGGAACACCTGAAGAGAAAGCATCTGTTACATTCTATAAAAGCGATAAAGTAACCAAAGTACTTACTGCATACTTCACTGAGTTTCCAATTAAAAAGAATGATGAGCTTTCATCACAAAAAGCACAAATCCTTTTGTTTAATGGAAATGATACCATCTTTCACCCAGAGTTAGTGATGATTTATAAAGTGAAAACTCGTCAGTTGAAATTAATGCGCGGACAAACAGCCATGTCGCAATCCAAATTTATTGATACATACCATAATCATGAATTTGATGCTGATGCCATTTTCTGGAACTTGGATTCGACACGAATTCAAATTAAAACACTCGAAGGTAGTGGTAAAACCGGTTCTAACTTTG
Organism: Chitinophagales bacterium; assembly: GCA_044226285.1. Classification (GTDB taxonomy): domain Bacteria; phylum Bacteroidota; class Bacteroidia; order Chitinophagales; family LD1; genus CALAYL01. The sequence goes on from JBGAHI010000006.1 coordinate 42,456, forward strand.
AATCGAATAATTTCTTCGATAAGAACCGCATTCGAAAATTACAAGGAGTAGGTGATTACGAACCACTTTCTGTTATTAAACGATTATTTGAAAAAACCGGAAGTAGAGCTTTAAATGCCGATGAAGTGGCTAAAGCGTTCGATTCGCACTTAACGGAACAACAGGCAAAGTCGATATTCTATGAATTAGTGAAGCAAGGTTTTATTATTTATGATGAACCTACAAGTACTATTCTTGTTCGCGATAAAGTAATTCATTATGTAATGTCGAATGCTAAGAAAAAAGACTACGACATTATCAGAATACAATCCATTCCTAAAGATGGTAACGATTATATTGATTTAAAGAATAACAATATAGAGTTGAAAGGGGTGAAGTATGTGCCGATTAGCGATACAGCAGGAGTTTCGTTCTATCCGGCCAATAATTTTGTAAAAATCCAGAAAGACCGAAATATGGAGTTTGACGGAATGATTTATGGCGGAAGAATGGACTTCTTCGGTAATAACTACCATTTTAAGTATGATTCCTTTTATGTTGGATTTCAACAACTCGATTCATTGCGAATCAATATACCCGATGGCGATAAAGTTGATGTAAACAATCAACCTTTGCTGAAAACACTTCGTACGAATATTGAAGGAATTGCCGGGAGAATGGATGTAGATTTACCCATCAATAAATCGGGTAGAGCAAGATTGATGCAATATCCACGATTAATCAGTACGGGTAAGTCTTTTGCTTATTATGCAGATCGAGAAATTGCAGGTGGTTCATACAAGAAAAAAGATTTCTTTTTTGAAATTGATCCTTTTCGTTTAGATAGTTTGAATTCGTTTTCTGTGCAATCCATAAACTGGAAAGGAAAGTTAGTCTCCGGTGGAATATTCCCTGATATTCCTGAGAGTATTAAAGTGCAAGACGATTTATCGTTGGGCTTTACTACAGCGGCACCTACTACCGGTTGGGATACTTATAAAGGCGGAGGAAAATACAAAGGCGATGTAACATTGGATTATCGAGGTTTAACCGGTAAAGGCGATTTAACGCACTTAACCTCATCTATGTCATCGCATCAAATTAACTTTTATCTCGATTCAATGATTGCCATTGCCGATACTTTCCATATAGCAAAAGTAAGTGATGGGGTGAAGACACCTGATGTGTCGAGTGGCGGAAACAGAGTGTTTTGGAAGCCAAAAAGCGATTCAATGTTGATTGCTATGAAAGATCGTCCTTTCTCTATGTACGATAATCAAACGTCACTAAAAGGGAACTTATTGCTTACAAGTAAAGGGCTAAAAGGCAATGGAGCATTGGATTGGAAAGAAGCTTTGTTAAGTTCAAAGGAATTCAATTTTAAAACTGATGATATGAATGCCGATACCGCTGAATTAAATATCAAATCAGAGTTTGGCGATAAAGTGACATTCAAAACACCTAACGTAAAGGCTTTTGTAGATTTCAAAAACAAACAAGCCGATTTCAAATCGAATTTACCCAATAACCCAACTGAGTTCGCCTACAACCAATACAAAACAAACATTAAGGAGTTTAAATGGGATATCGAGAAAAAGATACTTGATTTTAGAGTGCCTGCCGGTTCAGCTGGAGAGTATTTCGAGTCTACAAGAGCAAGCCAGTTAGGTTTGAAGTTTTTATCTAAACGAGCAACATATAATCTCCAAACATCGATTCTCCGTTGTGAGCAAGTACCTTCTATCAATGTTGCAGATGCTTTGGTAGTTCCTGATAGCGGAATTGTTGTCATTCAAGCAGAAGCAAAAATGGATCAATTAAAGCATGCTACAATTTTAGCTGATACTATTACCAAACGTCATAAAATTGAAGATTGTACGCTCGATATCATCAGTAAAGCGGAATTGAAAGGAAATGGTTTCTTTAAATACTCTTGTAAAGACCACACTAATCAGCCTATTGTTTTATCTGATATCACTTGCAAAAAAGAAGTAGTCGGGTTGAAGAAAAATCAATTTACCGATTACAGTTTAGTTGCAAAAGGGAATATTGAAACCAAGGATAATTTCTTTCTCTATCCAAATGCTACATATATTGGAGAAGCTAGTCTGTTTGGTAGAAATCCGGATTTGTTCTTCAAAGGTTTTGCAAAAATTTTGTTCAAGAATCCAAATGTTGCCAATTCCGATTTTAATATCATAGATGATATCAATCCGGATAAATTCTTCTTCCATTATGATTCTATTATTAAGTCTTCAGATGGAACAAAATTAGGTATGGGACTTTACTTTGATAAATCAGGCGATATGCCTTCTCCATACTCAGTTTTATTTTCTCCACTGCACGATTATAACGATATTGCCATGTTCCGACCTGTTGGTGTAATTACACAAAACGAGAAAACAGGGGAATATAGTTTTGGAGATGAAAAACGTATTAAAGGAGATGCAACAACAGGTGATGTATTGAAATATGACGATACCAAGGGAATTGTAAAAGGAGATGGTGGAATAAACCTTCCTGTTGACTTTGGTTTGATGAAAACACTTGCTGTGGGTTCGTTTACCAATGATTTAACGAAAAAGGAATTGCTAATGAATGTGACCTTTGGACTAGATATGAATTTCGACAATAAATCTATTCAAGAGAAGTTGCAGAATGTAATGTATGTCGACAATACCGATATGCCTGACATTGATTATACTACTGAACGCTTTAAATCGATTTATCAGACACTTGCAAAAGATGAAGAAAAACTGATTAAAGAATTCGAAACTACCCAGCAATTCAAACGCCCGAAAAGCTTACCACATTACTTGGTTTTTTCTGATGTGAATTTTATTTATGATCCGGTTGATTTTACATTCCGATCGTATGGTAAAATTGGTGTTTCATTTATAGGGGAAAGAGCCATTCATAAGAAATTGGAAGGGTATATAGAAATTGGTCCACGTCAGGGTGCAGACTATTTTAATATTTATATCAAAACCGGTAATAACGAATGGTATTATTTTGAATACAAGCCTGGATTATTGGGTATGGTATCCTCTTACGATGATTTCAATAGAACAATTGGTGCTGTGGCTCCTGATAAGCGTAAAGTTACCGATAAGAGCAATAAGTTTTATACCTATACCATTGGTTCTACTATCAATAAGCAAGCATTTGTTGATGCTATGAAAGAAAAAGTAAACCCTTCTTTGCCAAACGAAAAAGTATATGTTAAGCCTAAACCGGTTATGACAGCAAAAGATTCTGCGGCTGCTAAGGCTAAATTGGAGCAAAAAGCTACACCGGAGAAGAAGCCTGATGCAGAAGTTAAACCAACAGAAGGAAAACCTGTTGAAAACAAAACAGAAGAGCCTGTTGCAGTTCCTGAGAAAAAGAAAGAGGAAAAGCAAGAGCCTCCTAAGTCGCGTGCAGATAAGTTGAAGGAGAAATATGGAACTAAAGACGAAAATCCTTCTCCAACTGTTCCTCCTGTTGTTCCTACTTCCCAGGATACAGTGAAGAATGCGGTTCCAACAGTTGTTCCAATAACTTCGGATACAGTGAAGAAAACGGTTGTTCCGCCCCCAGCCGAAACTCCTGCAAAAATTGAGAAGCCTATAGTTCCTTCAGTAACCGATACAGTAAAGAAAGCGGTTGTTCCGATTACATCACCTCCAGCTGAAACGCCAGCCAAGTCGGAAGTGCCTCAAGTGCAGCCAACACCTGTCGATTCTGTGAAAAAAATAGAAACACCGGTTATTCCACCTGCACCTGTTGATTCTGTTAAAAAATAAATCTTATTCTTGCAAAAAATAAACGAAATGAAAAATCTTAGTTTGATTATTAATGGGGTGTTGGCAATTGCAGTTGCTGTATTGTTCTACTTGCATTTTAAAGACTGTAAGTCATGTTCAAAAGGTCCAACGTCAACGATTAATGCGGCATCCGGAAAATCAGGTCAAGTGATTGCTTATGTGGATATTGATTCGCTAGAAACGAATTACATTTTTTTCAAAGAGCGTAAAGCAGAGTTAGAGAAATCTCAGAAAAGTATTGAAAGTACTTTACAAGGTGAAGCTGAATCATTACAACGTGCTGCTTACGATTTACAACAGCGCGCTGCGACTATTACACAAGCAGAAGGAGAAGCTATCCAAGAAAAGTTAATGAATCGAAAAGCTGCTTTGGAGCAGAAACAAGTACAAATGTCGGAATCCCTTATGGCCCAACAAACTCAATTCAATTTAGATTTAAATGCTAAGTTGGATTCATTCTTAACTGAGTACAATGCCGATAAACGCTATTCGTATATTTTATCGTATTCGAAAGGAGGTTCAATTTTGTACAAAGATAGTATGTACAATATTACTGCAGATGTTGTAAAAGGAATGAACGAAAAATATAAAGCGAAGTAATTTCGTTTGAGATCAACTTACTGAATGATACGGTAGATTAACTCCCGTATCATTTCTCCCTCACCCATATTATTAGTGCTGTCTACACCTTTTGAACGTAGGTCAAATTCAGCTAATGTTTGGAAAATTTGCGCCAATTTCTGAGGCGAATAATGTTGTGCTGCACTTCTGTAATCTTTTACGAAAAAAGGACTCACCTTTAGAATTCTTGCTAAATCGGCATCTTGTAATCCGCGGTTGTTACTGCAGATGAAAACCTTTGCAAAGAAACCGTGAAGAGTTCCCAACATCATTACCAATGGGGCACTCTTAGGATTTGATTTGAAATAATTGGCAATACGAAATGCCTTGGCTACTTGTTTACTTCCTAAAGCATTATTTAATTCAAACACACTGAACTCCTTGAGCATACCTACCGATTGCTCGATATCTTGATAACTCAGCGTTGATTTGGGCGGCTTACTAATGAAAATCTTCGAAAGTTCGTTGGAAACAGTACTCAAATCATTTCCCGTAAATTCAACCAATAATTCAACTGCATCCTCGGTAATGCCGAAACTGTGTTGCCCAACATATTTCTTTACCCATGAACCCACTTGGTTTTCATAGAGTTTTTTCGATTCAAAAGAAACGGATTTTGCAATCAATTCTTTATAGAAATTCTTTCGTTTATCCGGATTGCCGTGTTTGAATGCAAATACTAAAACGGTTGAAGGTGTAGGGTGCTTCAAATAACTCAACAATGGCGCTTCATCTTCCTCTTTTCTGAATTGAAACGATTGCGCCTCACGAATCAAAACCAATTGCCGTTCCGCCATCATAGGCAACCTTCTACATGTTTCAATCAATTGCGAAGAGGTAATGTCTTTACCGTACAAAATATTTTGATTGAACGCCTTTTCGCTTTCCGCTAAAACCGATTCTTCCATAGCAGCACTTAATCGATCTATGAAAAATTCCTCCTCGCCATAAAAAATGTAGAAAGGCGAAAATTGTTTCTTTTGAATCGACTGTAATATGGTTTCAAAGGTTTCTGCGGCCATGACGTAAAAATAACTTTTCTATACATTTAGGTGGTTTAAACTGTTTGAAAGATATCGACATAAAAAAGCCAAGACAATAATGTCCTGGCTTTCAAAAAACAATAAAACAAACAGACTTAATTAAAACAATCCTTCAATACTTAAGTAGCGCTCACCTGTATCATACGCAAACGTAAGTACACGACTACCTTTTGGTACTTCAGCCAGCTTTTTTGCTACAGCTGCCAAAGATGCTCCAGATGAGATACCCACAAAAATACCCTCTTCTCTGGCAATTCTTTGTGCATATTCAAATGCTTCTTCTTTAGTAACGGTAATTACTCCATCCAAGAGTTCTCGTTTAAGGTTATCGGGAATAAAGCCCGCACCAATCCCCTGAATAGGGTGAGGAGCCGGTTGTCCACCACTAATTACAGGCGATGCAGCCGGTTCAACGGCAAAAACTTTAAGCGAAGGGAACTTTGCTTTTAGCACTTCTGCAACACCCGATATATGCCCTCCGGTTCCAACACCTGTGATTAAATAATCCAATCCTTCAGGAAAATCGTTGATGATTTCTTGCGCAGTAGTCCTTCTGTGAATATCGATGTTTGCAGGATTCGAAAACTGTTGTGGAATCCAAGAATTTGGTGTGTTGGCGGCTAGTTCATTTGCTTTCTCAATGGCTCCTTTCATTCCTTTTTCTCGTGGTGTCAGCTCCAATTGTGCACCGTAAACGGCCATCAATCGTCTTCGTTCAATACTCATCGATTCAGGCATTACTAAAACTAATTTGTATCCTTTTACAGCAGCTACTATAGCTAACCCTATGCCGGTATTACCTGATGTTGGTTCAATAATCACTGAATCAGGCTTCAAAAGCCCTTTTGCTTCTGCATCTTCAATCATAGCTAACGCAATACGATCTTTGATTGATGCTCCGGGGTTTTGCTTTTCGAGTTTAACATACACTTCGCTATCACTGCCGTACAATCGGTTCAATTTTACGTGTGGCGTGTTGCCAATGGTTTGTAGAATGTTGTTCGCTTTCATGGTGTTTTCTATTTTATAGGTTTATTTAAATAACAAAATCAATCGGTTCAACAAACTCTTTGCTGTTGCGCACTTTCACTTCGTGGGTGGCGAATACTAACGAAAACGATGGCACGCCTGCCGTAAGCCAAACGTTTCCGCCAATTACACTATCATGACCAATTATAGTATCTCCTCCCAAAATCGTTGCCCCCGAATAGATCATCACATTGTCTTCAATAGTGGGGTGGCGTTTCTTTTGTGCTTGTGCTTTTGATACTTGCAATGCCCCTAATGTGACCCCTTGATAAATCTTCACATTATCGCCAATTAAGGTTGTTTCGCCTATCACAACACCAGTTCCATGGTCAATGAAAAATGATTTTCCGATGGTAGCACCGGGGTGAATGTCAATGCCGGTTTTGCTGTGCGCATGCTCTGAAATAATACGAGGAATTGTTGGAATGCCTAAGGTATAAAGAATATGCGATATACGATACAAAGATACAGCATAAAATCCCGGATAGGCTGTTATTACTTCTTCAACTGAATTGGCAGCCGGGTCGAAACGTTGAATGGCCTCGGCATCCAATAATAGCAAATCAAAAACGGGTGAGAGGTTTTGAAAGAATTGCGTTGAAAGTGCCGATGCATCAAAATTGTTCTTTTCAGCATAGGGAGCCAGTAATATTTCAAGCTTCTTGAATAGTAACTCATGTTTCAAATCTGAGAATGGGGCAGAATTGCTGAATCTGGCGCGCAAAGGAAATAGAAAATCAAGCAGTTCATCGGCAAACAATTCTATTTCTTGCTTCGATGGAATGTACTCATTGTGCTCATTATTGAACACTTTTATCTTCTCAAATAATTCGTTATTACTCATATTATCAACATTAAAAAAGCCCCTCATCGCTGAAGGGCTCATTTATTCAATTATTAAACTCAAATGATTCACCAACAGCCCTCGGGGTAATAGGTACAGCAGCAAATATTACAAGAAATAAGGTTTGTGGAAATCATATACCGAAATTAAGTAACACTTTCGTATTTCAAAATTTTTAATGAAAATATTTTCTAAGAATGCTGTTTCGCCTTCCAATACAAGCGAAACAATCGCGTAACAAGCATTGCGTTGATCAAAATCATTCCGATTTGGAATGGTTGTGGTAAAGCAAAATGGAGAACCAAAAAGGCTATTTCTACAATCAATGTAATGAAAATGATTGGCTTCAATTTCAGATACAAACTCTTAAACAAAATAGCAAAAGCAAGTAGGAAATGCGTTGGTAAAGCCCAAAGCAAATTCAGATTCCAGGCTGTTGTCCAATGCTGAGTAAAAAGCCATAAGGTCAGAAATAGTAAGCCTAATAAACCGGTGGTAAAGAGCAAAATGAAGTCAACTATTTTTAAGTGAAAATGGAATCGGATTTCAGCTAATGTTAGTAGTATAATCAAGCCCAAAATTATGGCAAACAGCCATTCCGGAGAAGTCCAATTTGCAGATTTATCGAAATTCGGAGCCGGTAAGATCTCGCGAGTTGACATTACAAAAGGTTCATTTCCTTTTACTGTAGCAGTCGTGAAACCATCGCGTAAATAATTCGGCAGAAACATCTGTTGGCGAGGTGTTGTAGGTTTATCTACAGGTAAACCAATCAACAAATTCATACCAAAGCTTTCCCAGCGTTTAAACCAGGAATATTCATCTATCAGGTAACGAAATGTTTTCGTTGTATCCCATTTTTCGGTGTGAAATGCCAGTTTCGCTCCTAAATGCTTTTCAAACACATCTCGAATTCTGGTGGCGCAGTTATCCAACAAAAAATCATAGCGGTAGTCTCTATTTTCACGTTGTGCATTCGTAAGCAGAAACTCAACGATGGCTTGTTTTTCATCAGTTGTCAGATTCAAGATTTGTTCAGAAAGTCCACGCTGCTCATAAATGTATTGATTTTCAAAATCAAAGTATTGATCAACACCCAAGGAGTAAATCAAAATTCCACGACAGAAATTCACATAAAAACCCGGACGTTCAAAATCGAATGTTCCATAGTTAAATACAATATCTACGTGTTCTAAAGGATCGTTTACACGAATGCCACTATGCCCAAAGCAACTATACAATTCGTTGCCGGGTGAACAGGTCAATAAACTGATCTTACAAGAATCGGATACATGAAATTCAGCTGCAGACACAATCGAAGAAGTAGCCAAAAAGACTACCAGAATGAGATTCCGCCAAGCGAACAATACGTTTTTCATAATTAGCTTAAGCGATGTTTTTTAATAATCTACCGGTTAATGCCGCTAATCCACACGTTAATCCTCCCACCATTGCCGAAATAAAAATAATGGATAACGAGTTCGGTAATTGGAACAATTGAATGATTTTAGATGAAAGAAGATGATTGTTGCTTTGGTCGATATATAAGGCATAACCAAACCAAACTAAGAATACTGCACAAAAGCCTGCTACAAAAGCCTGCCAAGGTTTTTCGGCACCAAAATAGCCAACAACAAATCCTACCAAACAAATAATCCACCACGGGAAAACGAGTTGTAATAAGAAGGAGAGGAGTGCAATAATGATTATATTTCGAATGAGTTGCATAATTTCTATTTGTGATTAAACTTATTTGTTGTTGAATTGATTGGTGAATAAGGCTTTCTTTTTCACCGTTTCTATATCAGAAGAAAAGTTTGCTTCAAAGTATTCTCCTTTCGACCATTTCTCCACTAAATTGTCGTAAAACTTACTGCCCGGATTACCTGATTCTCCACCCGGATAAACACAATAACCTTTCATGTCGCCAAAGTCTACAATCATTCTCCAGCTTGGTCCGTGCCGATCGCTTGAAGCGTTGATGATTCCTCTGTTGCCACCACAATACACATTCAATTTACTCAATGGGTCCAATTTTGCTAAGTGCATCACAGAAGTGGCTTTGTAAGTTCCCCAATCCGGTATTTTATCAAATGAACCGTATTTTTCTTTCAATTTTGTTACAGCCTTTTGGAAAGAAATCGATACAAGCATATCTCGTGTTTCCCGTTCTCCAGTTTGTAAATTATCATAGAAGATACTTGTGCTGTCGCTCTTTAAAAAATTAGCCGTTAAGTAGCTATTGGGACGTTTCATCGGTAAATTTGGGTCCATCATTTCATCCCAAAGTAAATCGTTGAAAGCATTTGCCCATTCTTCGAAAATTACAGGCTCTTTTTTATCTGCATCGTTTCTGAAATTCCAACCGGCTAAGAATGCCAACAATTGCGTTTGTTCAGCGGTTTCTTTTCCTTTTTCTAATTTCAGCAAAGTTGGCAATATCATTTCGGCAAAAATGTTGTAATTGTCGCTGTGCATTTTTTGCATATAGCCCACATCCATTTTATTGGTATCGCTCAACATTCGGTTGATGCGAATAGAGCGGAAATTCTCATATACGCCTACTTTCGAAATGGGATAAGGGTAGGTAGCATCAACAGGAAATTGGTTTGCACTCGACACAAATCCACGTTCCGGATTTTTCACACTTGGATTGTGTTCGCTTGGAACATAAGCCGTCCAGTCGTTTTTACTGTTTGTTCCATCCGTAATTTCACTACTCACATTTGGATGTTTACCTTGTTCAACAATAGCGATATCATTGGAACGTGAGGCAAATACAAAGTTCTGCGAAGGACAAGTATAGTTTTTCAGCGCGTTTCTGTAATCATCGTAATTTTTTCCTTGATTCATCAAATAGAAGGTCTTAAACTCGTTGGACGGTTGATGAGCTGTCCATTTCAAAGCCAACAACTGCTTGCCTTTTGCGTTGCGGAATGTTTTATCGAATACAATAGGGCCATAACGCGTGTACAACACAGTATCCAAAAATTCTTTACCGTTTTTCATGTAGATGTGTTCAACGCGTTTAATGGTTTTTTCCCATTGTCCGTCTACCATGTACTCTTCTTGTTTTTCGTCTTTAAATTTGATGGCAAACCAGTCCCGTACATCACGTCCGGCATTCGTTACGCCCCAGGCAATAGAATCGTTAAAACCACTAATCACACAAGGAGCACCGGGAAGTGTAGCTCCGTATACATTGATTGTGGGGGAAACTAAGTGCATCTCATACCAAATGGAGGGTAAGTTTAATTCTAAGTGCGGATCGTTACAAAGCAACGGTTTTCCTGATTTTGTTTTTGAACCACTCACAGCCCAGTTGTTCGAACCGGTAATCTCATCCGGTTTTTTCAAAACATTGTTGTACGATTCATACACCGGTTGATCTTTGGCTGTAATCACTTCGCTTTTATCACGAATTGGTTTGTCGGTTGTACGAGCGAATCCTTCTTCAGCTTTAAAGTCAAACGGTGTTTTTGAAGGAATAATAAAGTCTTTGAAGTCATCAACATCAGCATACAAATGTTGGAATGCTTTTTCGCCATACTTCTGAATGAAGTTCGTATTTTCAATGTCAAATTCATATACCGAAAGCATATTGGCCATGTTCTTCAACAATAACGCTACTTTGATGGGTTTCCACTCTTCAGGTGCATAGCCTAAAAGTTTATATTCAAGCGGATAATCCTTCGGACTAAGCGATTTAATATAAGCGTTTACCCCATTGCAATAAGCCGTTAAAATAGCTTTCGATTCCGGATCCTGATTGATAAATTCTTCTGCCTTTTCTGCCCCAAACTGAAGGCCTATTCTGCGTTGTAGTCTATCGTTATCCAATGCTTTTTCGCCCACCACTTCGCTCACTCTTCCAGCAGCATTCTGCGTTTGAATATCCATTTGCCACAAACGATATTTGGCGGTAATATAGCCTTGCATGTAAAACAGGTCTTCGTTGTTTTGTGCAAAGATGTGGGGCACCAAGCGTTCATCAAATACCACGCTCACCTTGTCTTTCAGGTCGGGAAACGAAAATGTTTCATCTTTAAAACCTTTTTCATTTTCAGCATTTTGCCAAAAACCGTCAAACGGACTTAAAAACCTTCCCAATGCCGGTGCAGGACCTAATGGGTGATTCAAAATATAAACTAAAGTGGCAGTAACAACGAGCGAGAGAAAAAAGGATATATGTTTCACTTTTATAACTTTGTTTTGAAAATAGAATTCTTTTGCAAGCATAAAAAGAAAGTGTTGAACAATTTTAAATATGAGCAGTAGTTTTGCAAAATCCTTTGTATACACCAGTCTTTTAATCATTATCTTATGGATTGTTAAGTTTATTGAGGTGCTTTTCGGGGTAAGTTTTGCCGAATATGGTATTTTACCACACGAGTATATCGGGTTACGTGGCATTGTTTTCTCTCCATTTATTCATGGCGATTTTATGCACTTATTATCGAATACTATTCCCTGTTTTGTATTGATGATGGTGTTGTTTAATACCTATGAGAAGGTAGCTTTTCCGGTGATTGTTACTATTCACCTTGGCAGTGGTTTGTTGGTTTGGCTATTGGCTCCTGCGGGTGGAGCACATATTGGTATTAGCGCTATTATCTATGGCATGGCTGGCTTTTTAGTGGGTTCAGGTGTTTTCAGAAGAGACCGTCAATCTACCGCTATAGCCATTGTTGTTGCGATGCTATATGGTGGAATGATAACAGGATTTGTACCGCAAACAGGAATTTCTTGGCAAGGACATTTAGCAGGTGCAGTAGTAGGTTTAGTTTGTGCGTATATACTCCGCCATGTAAATCGTGTCGAAGATCAATTGCCAATAGAGGAGGAGCGGCATTTTTTTGATCAAAACTAATTTCGAAAATGTTGTATTCATTGAAACCATTTATTTTATTGCTTTTGGCATTGCATGTGCTTAAATGCTTATTGTTATTTGCATACAACAAACGTAAGAATGCCTCAGTCGATTTCTCCGATTTCTTTAGTTATTTGAGTGCTATACCAAAGTTATATATTGAAGAAGGTGAAACGGACATATTCAGAAAGCTATTGTTTGTAATGCATTACGCTGTTTTGTTTTTATGGGGATTTTTATTGTTATATGCTTTAGTTAAATTGATTTGATAATTGTAACCATTTGGCTTTATGATAAAAAACATTTTCCTAACGTAAATTACTGATAAATATCATGTTGAATTCGAAGAAATGCCTTACCTTTGCATAAAATTTTAAATCATGTTTGAAGATAAAATCATTGTTGCGCAATTAATGACCAAAACAATTACTGTTGGAGGTCTTTCTACAAAGTTTTCACAAGTTGCTGAATTCTTTACTTCTTTTAAAGTTCACCATTTGCCTATTTGTGAGAATGATGTGCTGATTGGAATGGTAAGCTATACCGATTTGTTGAAATTCATTATTGCTCAATTAGATGGCGGAAAATCAGTTTCTATTGAAGGTTTAGATGCCGTGTTCAATGTGTCAGATATTATGACCAAAAACCTTGTTTCAGTTGCGCCAAAAGATCCAATTGAAAAAGCGCGTGAGTTATTAAGTGGCGGTGTTTTTCAAGCATTACCTGTAGTTGAAGACGGTAAAATTGTTGGTATTTTAAGCAATAAAGATATCGTTCGTTTAGACGCTCAACTATAATATTTATTTATAATTGAAAAGTCCCATGGTGAATAACTGTGGGACTTTTTTTATGTCAACTTCCCAAATCTTTAATAAATTTCACCCGCAATAATGATTTAAAAACGGATGGCTGAAAAGGTTAAAGCACTAGGTACCGATGCGGAAACTCCGCTCATGAAACAGTACAATCAAATCAAATCGAAATATCCCGATGCGATTTTGTTGTTTCGTGTTGGGGATTTCTATGAAACCTTTGGCGAAGATGCTAAGAAAGCGGCAGCTATTTTAGGCATTGTACTTACGAAGCGATCAAATGGTAAAGCTTCAGAAGTAGATTTGGCGGGCTTCCCACACCATTCATTGGATACCTATTTGCCGAAATTAGTTCGTGCCGGGTATCGTGTGGCTATTTGCGATCAATTGGAAGATCCGAAAATGACCAAAACCATTGTGAAACGTGGTGTTACGGAAATGGTAACCCCTGGTGTTGTTGTAGGCGATCATATTCTACAGAGCAAAGCCAATAACTTTCTTGCCTCTATTTATATTGAGAAGGATAACTGTGGTGTAGCTTTCATTGATATTTCAACAGGCGAGTTTTTAGTAGGTGAAGGAAAAAAAGATTACATCGATAAATTGATGCAGAGTTTTGCGCCTTCAGAAGTGATTTATCAACGCAGTAAACAACGCGAATTTATTGAGTTTTTCGGGTCAAAACACATTACCAGTAAATTGGAAGATTGGGTATATAGTTTAGAATATGCTCAAGAAACGCTTACCAAATTGTTTGAAACGAACTCGCTCAAAGGTTTTGGCATTGAGCAGGAAACTTTCGCTACCATTGCTGCAGGAGCTGCTGTTCAGTATTTGAAAGATACAGAACATCACCAGCTTTCGCATTTCACCAAAATTTCCAGAATTCACGAGCAGCAATACGTTTGGCTCGATAAGTTTACCATTCGAAACCTCGAATTATTGCACTCATCACACCCTGATGGTAAAGCCTTAGTAGATGTGATTGATAAAACGGTTTCGCCAATGGGAGGACGATTAATCAGACGTTGGACGGTGATGCCTTTGATTTCCATTGCTTCCATTCAAGAGCGATTAGATGCAGTTGAATATTTCACTAAAACAAAGGAAATTGCCACGGAACTCCGATTATTGATTCGAAGTATTGGCGATCTGGAACGCTTGATTTCAAAGGTGGCTATGAATAAGGCTAACCCTAGAGAGTTGGTGCAGTTAAAGCGTGGATTGAATGCGCTTGCTCCCATTCAGCAAATGCTTTTGCAAGGCAAGGATGAAACGTTAACCAATCTGGCAAACAAAATTGTACTGCTTCATCCAGTTGCTGAACGTATCGATCAAACCTTGGAAGATGAGTCTGGAGCCATGATTGGCAAAGGCAATTTTATTAAAGCCGGAGTTGATAAAGAGTTGGATGATTTGCGATTGATTCGCTCTTCCGGTAAGAGCTATATTGCTAAAATTCAACAAGACGAAACGGATAGAACGGGTATCTCATCGCTTAAAGTGGGCTTCAATAATGTGTTTGGCTATTATTTAGAAGTAACCAACACACATAAATCGAAAGTGCCACCGGAATGGATTCGCAAGCAAACCCTTGCCAATGCAGAGCGTTACATCACCGAAGAACTCAAAGAATACGAACAAAAAGTATTAGGGGCTGAAGAAAAAATTCAATGGATAGAGGAACGCTTGTTCAATGAATTGGTAACCTATGTTCGTGATTTTACCTTGTCGATTCAACAGAATAGCAACATTATCGCACGTTTGGATGCTCTTTTATCGTTTGCCGAATCAGCGAATGTCAATAATTACAGTAAACCCAGTGTTAATGATTCATTAGAAATCAATATCAAATCAGGCCGACATCCGGTAATCGAACAAATGCTTGATCCGGGCAATGCATATATCCCAAATGATGTTTACTTGGATGATGTGCAACAGCAGATATTGATGATTACAGGTCCCAATATGTCTGGTAAATCGGCATTGCTTCGCCAAACTGCACTTATTGTGTTAATGGCTCAAATGGGAAGTTTTGTTCCTGCGGAAACCGCTTCTATTGGCTTTATAGATAAACTGTTTACACGTGTTGGAGCGAGCGATAACCTCAGTGCAGGAGAATCTACCTTCATGGTGGAAATGAATGAAACAGCCAGTATCATCAATAACATTTCTGCTCGTAGTTTAATTTTGTTAGATGAAATTGGAAGAGGTACCTCCACCTATGATGGGATTTCAATTGCATGGTCGATTGCCGAATTTTTGCATAATTATCCTGTGGCTCATCCTCGAACTTTGTTTGCCACACATTACCACGAATTAAATGAATTAGCAGAGAAGTACGAGCGCATCAAGAACTTTCATGTGGCGACAAAAGAGGTGGGAAATAAAATCATTTTCTTACGCAAAATGGTCGAAGGAGGTAGCGAGCATAGCTTTGGTATTCACGTAGCAAAAATGGCCGGAATGCCTCGTTTAATATTGGATAGAGCCAATGAACTATTAGCAGAATTAGAGGAACAACGCGCCAACAGTAATATGCGTCAATCGTTGAAGAAAGCCAATCCGCAAATTCAGATGAGCATGTTCGACATGACAGATCCTAAACTCAAACAAATAGGAGAGTTGCTCCAAAAAGTGGAAATTAACGCACTTACCCCAATTGAGGCGATGATGAAACTGAATGAAATGAAGCGTTTACTTGAGTAAAGCTTACACTGATTGTGTTACAGGCACGTGGTGAACCCAGTTGAATTTATCTACTACCAAACCAGATTTAATATCCATTAAACGAGCGCGTAATTTGTTGGATACTTCTCTTTTCTCAACAGGTGGCAATTCATAGTCAACACCTTTGTAGTGGAATCCGCCAATGTATGATACTACAGCTGCAGTTCCAGCCCCAAACATATCTTGCAATTTACCATCATTATAGGCATGAATTACTTCATCAACCGATACGTCTCTTTCTTGAACCACATAACCTTCGTCTTGTGCTAATTGAATTAAGCTATCGCGCGTAACGCCTTCCAAAATCGTACCTTGATCTAGACCCGGAGTAATCAACACACCATCAATCACAAAAAATACGTTCATAGTTCCAATTTCTTGGAAATACTTATGTTCAATGGCATCTAACCACAACAGTTGATCGTAACCCATTTTTTGCACTTCCCAAGTAGGCATCATCGCTGCGCCATAGTTTCCGGCTGCTTTGGCAAAACCTGCACCTCCCGGAGCGGCACGTACATACTTATCGCTTACGAATACGCGTACCGGTCGGTTGTAATACGCACCAACAGGAGAAGTGAAAATACAAAAGCGATAATTTTCAGCCACACGAATACCTACATATTTCTCTGTTGCAAACATAAACGGACGGATATACAACGAAGAAAGCGGAGCTGTTGGAATGAAATCTTTATCAATATCAATAAGCGTATCCAATGCGGCCATGAACAACTCTTGCGAAATAGGCGGAATAGCCATGCGTTGTGCAGATTTATTCAAACGATTCCAGTTTTTCAACGGACGAAAAACGATGGGTTGTCCATCAGGAGCCAATTCAGCTTTCATTCCTTCAAAAATGGCTTGACCATAATGGATAGCAGATGTTGCAGGGTGCAAAGTGAAATCAGCAAAAGGTACAATACGCGCATCTCTCCATTCGCCATCATAATAATCGGCTATGAACATATGGTCAGAAAAATTCTTGCCAAATGGTAAATCATTAAAATCGATATTACCGATTCCGCTTTCTTTTGCCCTTTCGATGGAAATGTTGATTGTTGACATTGTTTTGGATTATGGGTCAAAATTATAATTATTTTTGTCGCAATATACAGTGGTGGATAAATAATCTTCAGCGCATAAATTAACTTTAAAGCAATGGCATATCTTATTGATAACGAACAAGTTTATTTGCTGGACGAGCAATCAGATGTAAAGCCTAGTCAACAGTTTGCAAAATTCGCCTTTGTATTGGATGCACCATTTGCTGAACTTCCTACTGAACATCAAGAACAGTTTTTGAAAATTCTAAAATCGGTTAATCAAGATATAGAAAACACTTGTATTCTGAGTAGTTCTTCCACTTGGTCGCTTCATCTCCTTGAAAAAAGTGGAGTAAAATACATCATTGTCTTTTCTACTCTTTCTCTACCCGTGTTTCAGTCGGCCAATGTCTCAAAGCACAAACCCTTTTCGGTTTCAAATCTTGAGCTAATCATTGTATCCGGAATCGATGCCTTTCAGAAAAACGATACTGAAAAGAAACTGCTTTGGGGTTTTATGAAACCACGTATCTAAATTCTTCTGTTTTTTTCTGTTTAAATCTTATAGATTTTATTTCAAGTGTGATATTTTTGTTTCATTCGAAATAAAACTTTGAATATTTATATGTTTTGCAGAAATAATCCTTAGAATTTTATTGATTTGCATCAGTTTCTTCAATTTTTCTGGAAAATAAAACATAATTATATTTATTTAATATGAAAAGTCGCTACTTGATTTCTTTCATTGTACTCGCTTTAATTGCTGTTCTAGGATTGTTCACTCCTCAGCAATTCATAATAGGTGATCAGGTTGGGCTCGATAAAGCAGACATTGCTTGGATGCTAACAGCATCTGGACTTGTATTGTTGATGACTCCCGGTTTGTCGTTCTTTTATGGAGGAATGGTGAGCAAAAAGAACATTATTTCTACGATGCTCCAAAGCTTTATTGCACTGGGTGTAATTACACTTCTATTTGTAATTGTGGGTTTCAGCCTTTGTTTTGGTGATAGTTATCATGGATTGATTGGCAATCCATTTCAATATGCATTTTTTCAAAATGTTGGTTTTGCTATTGAGCCGAAATTTGCCACCAGCATTCCGCTTATCCTTTTTGCTATTTTTCAATTGAAGTTTGCCATTATTACGCCTGCACTGATTACAGGCAGCTTTGCTGAACGAGTGAAATTTAATGCATACCTTATTTTCATTTGTTTATTCTCTTTGTTTATTTATTGTCCTTTAGCCCATTGGACATGGCACCCTGATGGATTTTTGCATAAATGGGGTGTATTAGACTTTGCCGGGGGTACAGTAGTGCATATGAGTGCAGGTTATGCCGCACTAGCAGGAGCTATGTTTTTGGGACCTAGAACCTCGTTTGGTGATAGTAAACATACCGAGCCGGCTAACATTCCATTTGTTATTTTAGGTACCGGAATGTTATGGTTTGGATGGTTTGGTTTTAATGCAGGCTCTTCATTAGGTGCTAATTTATTGGCTATTCAAGCGTTTGCAACTACCATAGTGGCTTCTGCTACTGCCATGATGGGTTGGATATTTTTTGATGCAGCTCGTGGAAAGAAAATTTCGGCAATGGGTGCTTGTATTGGCGCAGTGGTAGGATTGGTAGCTATCACACCGGCTGCAGGTTTTGTTACCATTCCACAAAGTATTTTTATTGGTTTTTTCTCAGCGGTAATATCAAACTTAGCCGTTCGCGCAAAAAACAAATCTAACTTAGACGATACCCTAGATGTGTTTCCTTGTCATGGTTTGGGTGGAATTTCAGGTATGTTGCTTACAGGCATTTTTGCAAAAGAAGTGGGATTGTTTTATGGACAAACACATACATTCTTGTATCATTTACTTGCTTTATTAATTGTTTCTGTTTACACGTTTGTAGGTTCTTATATTCTTTACTTTATCACCGATAAGATTGTATCGTTGCGTGTTTCCGTTGAGGAAGAAAACTTCGGACTCGATCAATCGCAACATGGAGAAAGCTATAAATTGAAAAAGATTGTAGGTTAATAAGGTGTTGCAAATGCTGTTTCACTTGGCATTTTTTTTATCTTAGCCGAATGAATAATGTAATTATTGCGCCCTCTGTATTGAGTGCAGATTTTGCCAATCTTCAGGCCGATGTAGAGCTATTGAATCAAAGCGAAGCAGAATGGATTCACATCGATGTAATGGATGGTGTATTTGTGCCTAACATTTCTTTTGGTTTTCCGGTACTTCAGGCCATCCGAAAACATACGAATAAGTTTTTGGATGTTCACCTCATGATCCAAAATCCTGATCAATATGTGCATCAATTCAGAGATGCCGGAGCCAATCAGCTTACTGTACATTATGAAGGGAATCTACACCTTGATTCGCTTATCAATAAAATCAAATCGGCAGGTATGAATGTGGGTGTGGCTTTAAACCCGGCAACATCGGTTTCGGTACTTTCTCCTATCATACATTTGTTAGATATGGTACTGATTATGTCCGTAAATCCGGGTTTTGGCGGACAAAAATTTATTCCCTACGCAGTACATAAAATTGAACTTACCAAAGAACTGATTAAATCGAAACATGCACATGCTAAAATACAAGTAGATGGTGGTGTTACGCTCGATAATGCAAAAGAGTTGATTCATGTTGGTGCATCCATTTTAGTAGCAGGAAGCGCGGTGTTCAATTCACCTGATCCTAAAGCAACAATTACTGCACTGAAAAACGTGCACAATATTTAATTTCTTCTGTCGTTTAAGGCACAATTCATTTTAATACATGACTTTCAAACATCTTTTTATTAAGCACATTCTTTGGTCTGTGTTAATTCTATTTGCCTTCAGTTCATTGAAAGCACAGCAAACAGCGACACTAAAAGGAGTGCTTAAAAATGCCTTAGGTCAGCCTTTAGAGTTAGTGAATATTGTTGCAAAAGAAAATCAAGATCTACTTACTACTTCTAACGAAAAAGGTTATTTCGAACTAAAAGTGCCTGCCAATCAAATGTGGACCATTGTTTTCACATCGCTAAACGTGAAGCCCTTTGAGAAGAAAATGGAATTGAAGCCAAATGAAGTTCGTGAATTGAATTTTGTTCTTGAATCCAAAGAAAACATCCTCAAGGAAGTTGATATTAAAGATCGAACTACCCGTGAACAGGGCAGTTTAAGCGAAGTGAAAGTGGATAATCAATTATTGCCTGATGCCAGTGGTGGCGGTATTGAAACATTCCTTGCTGCACAAACACTGGGTTTCAACAAAACAAATGAGCTGAGTTCTAACTATTCAGTTCGAGGAGGAAATTTCGATGAGAACTTGGTTTATGTAAATGATTTTGAGGTTTATCGTCCGTTTTTGATTCGCTCCGGACAGCAAGAGGGGCTTACTTTTCCTAATCCCAATTTAGTTAGCAACATTAAATTTTCGTCCGGTGGTTTTCAATCGCGCTATGGCGATAAATTATCATCTGTTTTAGATGTAACATACAAACGTCCAAAAGCTTGGGGTGGTTCAATCTCTGCATCTTTATTAGGTTTTACAGGGCATTTAGAAGGATGCGATAAATCGAAACGCTTTACTTTTTTGGTGGGTTTTCGTCAAAAGTTAAGTCAATATATTGTAAAAAGTTTAGAAACCAAAGGACAGTACAGTCCCAATTTTATTGACGTTCAGCTATTTGCAACCTATTTAATTAATGAGAAATGGAATGTTGAATTAATCAGTAATTATGCACGAAATCGTTTCTTTTATGCACCCGATTCAAGAAAAACAAAATTTGGTAGCGTACAAGACGTAAAGCAATTGGAGATGGCGTTTGAAGGTTCGGAGAACGATATGTATTCTTCGTTTATGAATGGCTTGGCCTTGAACTTTTTCCCTAAAGAAAATATTAAGTTGAAGTTATTAGGTTCAGTGTATAACAACAGCGAGAAAGAAACTTTTGATATTATCTCTGATTATCGTATTGGCGATGTGGAAACCGATCAAAGCAAATCAAACTATGGAGAAGTAAGTTCTTTCCGCGGTTACGGTGGCATCCAAAACCATGCAAGAAACTTTCTCAATACGTCCATTTATCAGGTGTCGCACCGCGGTACATGGATTGCCGGTAAACACACTGTTGCATGGGGTGTCGATTATAAGCACGAACGACTGAACGATAAAATTAATGAGTGGGATAGATTAGATTCAGCCGGTTATTCGTTGCATTATTTCGATGATCAAAAATCGTTTTACGGAGACTCGATGGCGCCTTCAGCCAATCCAACCATTTCCATGGATAACGTATTGAAAGGTTCATTTACGCTGAATTCCAATCGATTTACCGCATATATTCAAGATACTTGGCGTTTAGGTAAAGAAGAACGCGTTACCTTCAATTACGGTGTACGTTTTCAATATTGGGATGTGAACAAGGAGCCTGTGGTTACACCGCGTGTTCAGTTTTCGTTCCGTCCTAAGACAAAGAAAAATGCCGATGTAATCTTTACCTTATCAGGTGGAATGTATTACCAACCTCCGTTCTATCGTGAAATGCGTGCTATGGATGGTTCAGTAAATCTTAACTTAAAAGCCCAAAAATCGGCACATGTGGTAGCAGGTGCAAATTATGCTTTTAAAGCTTGGAAACGTCCCTTTTTGTTTGCTGCAGAAGTATATTACAAGTACTTATGGGACATTGTTCCGTATGAGTTCGATAACGTGTTGATTCGTTACTCCGGACAGAATAATGCCAAAGGATTTTCAACCGGCTTAGATATGCGTTTAAACGGGCAATTAGCTGAAGGTTTAGAGTCTTGGTTAAGTATGTCGGTAATGGGAACCTTTAACGATATTCAAGGCGATAAGAAAATGGTGTTTGTTGATTCAGCCGGCAATCCAATCAAGTATGTAAACTCAACGAATAAAGATCAAGTGCGCGATACACTGTATCAGGATATAGGCTATCAGCCTCGTCCGACCGATCAACGAGTTACCTTTAATCTTTATTTTCAAGATTATATTCCAAAGTTTCCATTCATCCGCTTCAATTTGAATTTAGTATTTGGCTCCGGATTACCGTTTAAATCACCTGGTGCTGATGCGTATACAGATAAAAATCGAATGCCTTTTTACAGAAGAGTAGATGCCGGTTTTTCAGGTCAATTGTGGAACCCGAAATGGGCAAAAACGAAAACGAAATTATCGGAAGGGTTTAAATCTGTTTGGATAAGTATAGATGTGTTGAATATTTTCGGAATTAGCAACACGGTATCGTACACTTGGGTGAAAGACTTCTATAATAACCAATATGCGGTTCCAAACTACTTAACGAACAGAAGAGTAAATGCTAAAGTAGTGTTTAACTTTTAATACGTTACTTCCTGAAAATTGGAAGAGTAAAATAGAATGTCGACCCTTTTCCAAGTTCACTTTCTACCCAAATTTTACCGCCATGAGCTGTAATAATTTTCTGACAGATGGAAAGCCCCATCCCGGTTCCTTCATTGTTTTGATCACGTTTTAATCGTTCCAATGGGTTAAAGATTAGCCCTACATACTCACTAGGAATACCTAATCCATTATCTTGTATTGAAAATGTAGACATGGTTTCTCCAGGTGTGCATTGAATTGTTATTTCCGGTATTTTATCTGGAGCTGTATAACGGATGGCATTCACAATCAAATTTTGTAGCACTTGGTATACGAGAAGTGGATCGCCATTTACCCTGCATAAACTAGAGGATTGAATAACACCTTGCTTTTCGTGCACAAGACTTTCGATTTGAAGCAGTACTAAGTCTAACACCTCATTCATGTTTATCTCCTGAAAATTAGAGGAAGATGATGGAATTGTTGAAAACGTAAGTATTTCGTTAATCAATCGAATCATCAACGTACTGTTTGTTTTGATGTATTTGGTATAGTCGTTAATTTCTGGTTCTTGAATATTGTTTTTCTCAAGTTTGAGTTGAAGTAAGCCGGCAAAGTTGGCAATTGTTCGTAGAGGTTCCTTTAAATCGTGTGAAACAACATGTGCAAATTGTTTTAGGTTATCATTACTCTTTTGCAGTTCTTGTGTACGTTTGTTTACTTCTTGTTCCAAGTTCTCGTTATGTTTTAAAATTTTTCGCTTATCTTCATTGATATTGCGTATTAGCGACAGGTTAAACCGAACCATCACCGAACCTATATAACAGGATAAATTGATAGCAACAAGTGCTATAGTGAAGTAGGATATCATCTCCAAGGTTACATTTTCTGTGCCGTAGTGATGGATAATGACACCAAAATGCATACACAAAAAGAGCGAAAATAATGACGCAATTCGTCTATAGCTTATGGTATCTAAAAAGAACGATACCATCAACAACAACGTTCCATCCAAGGCAAATAACGTAACATAGAGGCGCAGAAAATGAACGGACACTTCGTGGAGATAGTCTACAAGTGTACCGTAGAGAAAAATTGCGGTCAAGCAAGTTCCAATCAGCGTTTTTAACGCCCGATTCATATTGTTCGATCGAATAAAAAAGATAGAGATGCAAGTACCGATTATTCCAACTACATCTGCAGTGTAATGGGCTTTTCCCATTTTACAAAAGACATGGATTAGGAATACTACAGCAAAAAAAAGAAAGAGTCCACTGTTTACAAAAAAGGCATAAGCGCGTCTTTTTTGCTCAATTTCACTCAATTTCGGATACTCTTGGGGGAATATTATCTTCTTGAACATGTTGCAATAATATTAAATATGTATGCAACTTGAAGCCATTCACTTTAATATTCAATTAGAAAGCAATTAGTTCCTCTAAAATATACTTAAGCTACCTGAGCAATCATGCGTTCTACCTCTTCCAGTTTTTGAATGGATAGTTTTGAAAGCATCTTATTGATGTCGATTTTCTTATCTCTTCTTCGAATAGATTGCAACGGATGATCCATTCTATCATCCAATAAATCGTTTGGAATCCACTCGAAAATTTCGTTTGGTGTACAATTTAGTAGAATACATAGCTGTTCAATGTGGTCAAGTCGTATTTGCTCTACCTTGTTGTTTTTGTACTTATGTGCTGTGAAAGGTACAAATCCGCCTTTTACCAAGAAACGATACGGGTGCTCTATACCACGAGCTTTGAAGATTCGTTGAAGATTTAAAGACAACATTGCTATATATTTTAGTTTCCAAAAGTGCAAATTGTATATCGTCTCCAGCAAACTAAACTTTACACATTGTGGATAAAAAATAGCTCATCTCAAAGTAAAATTACAGAAACACAATTTTTACTACTGTATGTTCAACTTTTTGATAAAAATAAGCAAAGTATAGTTTGAGTTTTTTGCATATTAGTTTGAACACACAAAAGAACAATTTTCTGTTTTAATCGTTTAGTTCAGTAGCTTTGTATTTTAAATATAAAAACCATATGTCGGACCATAACAACCACATTTCCAATGCATTAATAAATGAATCATCCCCATATTTGTTACAGCACGCCTATAATCCTGTAAATTGGATGCCGTGGAACGAAAACGCGTGGCTCAAAGCAAAAGAAGAAGACAAGCTGGTTATTGTGAGTATCGGCTATTCTGCTTGTCATTGGTGTCATGTTATGGAACATGAATCGTTTGAAAATCAAGAAGTTGCGGATTTGATGAACCTGCATTTTGTTTCCATTAAGGTGGATCGTGAAGAGCGACCCGACATTGATCACATTTATATGGACGCGGTTCAGCTCATTACCGGGCATGGCGGCTGGCCATTGAACGCGATATGTTTGCCCGATGGAAAACCGGTGTATGCCGGCACATATTTTAAACGGGAACAATGGATGTATTTACTTGCTTTTTTAGAAGAAGAATATAGAAATAAACGGCCAGAGACGCTTAAAAGAGCTGAGGCAATAACCCACGATTTAAAGCAATTGGATATTATCCCCCTCGCTGCAAATGAGCCATTTTCACCTACCGTGGTAGACGATATCAAAGAAAAAATGATTCGGAATTGGGATTTCCAATATGGAGGAAGGAGAGGAGCGCCTAAGTTTCCGATGCCATCCTCATTGTTATTGATGTTGGATTTATTTTATGTCAACAAAGACAAGAAAATATTGGAGGCCATTACTATTACGCTCGATAGCTTAATCATGGGAGGTATTTACGATCATGTAGGTGGTGGTTTTGCCCGTTATTCAGTTGATGAATACTGGCATATTCCTCATTTCGAGAAAATGTTGTACGATAACGCCCAACTGCTGGAAGTGTATGCCCGTGCTTTTCAATTGACACGTAAGGAAGAGTATAAAGCAGTTGTTTATAGAACCTTTGAATTCCTGCAACGCGATTTACGGGATGCTTCCGGTATTTATTATTCAGCATTGGATGCTGATAGTGAGGGTGTAGAAGGTAAATATTATGTGTGGTCGATGGAGGAAATGAAATCTATTTTAGCTGACGATTATACACTTTTCACCGAGCGATTTTTGATTAGTGAAGACGGCAATTTCGAAGGCAAAAATCACTTGGTTCGAAAAACCTTATCGGGTTTTGGTTCGGAACAAGAACGAAGTTGGATGAATAAACTGTATGCTGTCCGAAGTAAAAGAATTGCTCCGGGATTAGACGATAAGTCGATTACTTCCTGGAATGCTTTATTGGCAAAAGCATTAAGCGTTTGCAGTTCGGTATTTTGTGATAAGAAATTTTTGATAGAAGCAGAGCAGATAAATACCTTTTTCAAAAACAATATTTTGCAATCGGATACCATCCTTTACCGTAATTACAAAAATGGAAAGGTATCGACACCCGCATTTTTAGAAGACTATGCAACATGGATTGCTTCAAATATTGCTCTCTATTCAGCAACATTTAATGAGCAGTACTTGAATGTGGCGAAACAGCTTACAGATTACTGTATTCAGCACTTCTACAATACGCAAAATGGAATGTTTTTCTTTACTTCTATTGATGATGAACCACTAATTTCCAGAAAAACAGAAACTGCAGACAATGTAATTCCATCGTCAAATGCAGTAATGGCGAATGCGTTGCACTATTTAGGTGAAGTTTTTGACGATACAAGATATCAACGCATGGCTGAACAGATGGCACAAAACATGCAAAAACTCACTGAGGAGCATCCCTTCTTTTACAGCGCTTGGGCTAGACTTGAATTGAGCTTTATAGCCGGTTACACGCAAATAGCTATTATTGGCGATAAACATCAAAATATTAAAAGGGAATTTGATCAACTGGCTTTAACACATGTATTGATTATGGGGGCTAATATGGAAAGTACTCTACCTCTTCTTAAAGACAAATTCATTTCTGGAGAGACGTTAATTTACGTTTGCAAAAACAAAAGCTGTAGTCTTCCTGTGAAGACCGTGGAAGAAGCCTTGCGGCTGATCAACCTATAAATGTTATTTCGAGAAATATTCAGTTAACAAAGAAGAAATCAGCGGATAGAACAACAACTTCTTGTTTTCAAATTCAGCTTTATTCATCCATTCTATGCGTTCGATGTCTTCTTCTGTTTGCGGTTTTAGTGCGTTTGAGCCAACAACATCCATCAAGTACCAGTGCGTTTCTTTGATACAATTTTTCCCTTTTATTACATAGCAGTGATACGTAATAATTGTTCGATGCGATGAACGAACTACATCTGCTCCGGTTTCTTCTTTCACTTCTCGCAACGCGGCATCTTCAATTTTTTCACCCGGCTCCACTTTCCCTTTGGGTAAATCCCAAAATCCACGTCTGAATATCGTTAAAATTTGTCCATTAGCATTTTTGATAATTCCTCCGGCTGCAACAATTCCATCTGCAAAATCAAAAATAGACTCTAGGGCTTCTTCAACAAAGGGGGTAATCAAAGCTATGTTTCCTTTAAATCCATTGAATAGGATGGATGGATCTGTTCTGAAATCAAATACCTTTTCTTCATCGGTGAGAATAATAGTATAAATGGATTTTTCGAAGGAATCGGGCTTATTAGTGATAAGTAAGTGGTAGCTGTCGAAGTATACAATCTTTTGCATAAAGGAAAATCATTAAAAATTCAATTCTACAAATAAATGATATAAAATTGCAGTATGATTTTGAATAATGTAGTAGCCCGCGATATGGCTGAATTTCTATTAGAGATAAAAGCCGTTATACTAAATGCTGCTGAGCCTTTTACATGGGCTAGTGGTATCAAAAGTCCAATTTATTGTGATAACCGTAAAACATTGTCACACCCCAAAGTACGTAATTTCATCAAAACATCTTTTTCAGATTTAATTGACGATGAATTTGGCGATACTGATGTGATTGCAGGAGTTGCTACTGCCGGAATTCCACATGGTGCTTTAGTTGCAGATGTGTTGAATTTGCCATTTATTTATGTTCGTGATAAACCCAAAGGACATGGTTTAGAAAATCAAATTGAAGGTAAATTGGAGCCTGGTCAACGCGTTTTTGTAATTGAAGATTTAATATCTACCGGAGGAAGTTCTTTAAAGGCAGTTGAGGCATTGCGTTCAGCTGGAGCAGAGGTAGTTGGATTAGGAGCTATCTTTACGTATGGATTTCCACAAGCACAAGAGGCATTTGACAAGGCCAATTGTAAAGCTGTTACTTTGACCAATTACGATACGCTTTTAGACATTGCACTTCGTAATAATTACATTAAACAAGAAGAACTTGACACATTGAAGGCGTGGAAGGAAAATCCGCAAACGTGGAACAAATAACACTATTCGCTGTTCATTTATTTACTTATAAATTTTGATTATGGAATACAGAAGATTAGGCAATTCCGGATTGCAAGTGAGTGCCCTTTCGTTAGGGAGTTGGGTTACGTTTGGAAGTCAGATAACGGATGATATAGCAGAGAAATTGATGCATACTGCCTATGAAGCCGGGGTGAATTTTTTCGATAATGCAGAAGTCTATGCCTCAGGCAAGTCGGAGATAGTAATGGGTAATATTCTTAAGAAGGCTAATTGGGATAGAAGTACTTATATTGTTTCCAGTAAAGTGTTTTGGGGCGGACAATTACCGAATCAAAAAGGCTTAATGCGAAAACACATTTTTGAAGCCTGTGAAGGCGCTTTGAAGCGTTTACAAGTAGATTATTTGGATTTGTTTTTCTGCCATCGGCCTGATGTAAATACACCTATTTCAGAAACGGTATGGGCTATGAATACGCTTATTCAGCAAGGTAAAATTACGTATTGGGGAACAAGCGAGTGGACCGGACAACAAATTACTGAAGCGCATTATTGGGCAGAACGGTACAAATTGATTGGTCCAATTATGGAACAACCCCAATACAATATGTTTGAGCGAAAGAAAGTAGAACTTGATTATTTACCGGTTTATAAAACGTTTGGTTTAGGTACTACAATTTGGTCGCCATTAGCCTCTGGTTTACTGTCCGGTAAACATATTGAAAGCTCACCTGCTGATTCACGATTTGAAATGCCAAGTATGAATTGGTTGAAAGAACGTGTTTTATCGGAGCAAGATAAAATGGAAAAGGTTAAGCAACTTAAAGGTTTGGCTGAAGCATTAACTATTCCTCTTCCTCATTTAGCCATTTGTTGGTGCTTGAAAAATCCAAATGTTTCAACCGTTATTCTTGGGGCTTCAAAAGTTGAACAGTTGGTCCAAAATTTAACATGTTGGGATTCGCTTCCAACTTTAACTGATGAGGTTATGCTGAAAATTGAAGATATTCTTCAAAACAAGCCTGTTTTAATCACATTTTAATCGATGTAGGATTAAGGTTTTACACCTTGGAATTCTATAAACGTCATATTTTGTTCAGGCTACTTTTCCCTTTTTCCGTTTTTGTGCTACATTCGTTTTTAAACATTTTTAAGGAATAATGAAAAAACTTCTATTTGGCTTGTTGCTTTTGAGTACAACAAGTATGTCTGCTCAACGCGTTTGTGGTACAATGCATCATCAGCAAATGTTGGAACAGCAAGATCCCAAAGTTATACAACAACGCCAGTCCATTGAAAATTTCACCTCACAATATGTCATCAATCATTTAAATTCCAATAACAACAACAGAGCGGTTATTACAATTCCAGTGGTTGTTCATGTGGTTTACAATACTGCAGTACAAAATGTATCCGATGCTCAAATTCAAACACAAATTGATGTATTGAATAAGGATTTTGCTAAAATGAATTCGGATACCACTAAAATTCCTGCCGTATGGAAAAGTTTAGCTGCGAATACAAATATTCAATTCTGCTTAGCACAACGCGATCCAAATGGTGCTGCAACTACCGGTATTACAAGAACATCAACCACAGTAACTTCTTTTATAGATGATGATAAAGTTAAAAAAGCTTCATCTGGTGGGCACGATGCATGGCCATCTTCATCCTATCTTAATTTGTGGGTATGTAAATTAGGGAATAGTTTGTTAGGATATGCTCAATTTCCGGGTGGACCAGCAGCAACTGATGGAGTTGTTATTACTTATACCGGTTTTGGTACAATTGGAACTGCTGCTGCCCCATATAATTTAGGAAGAACTGCAACCCATGAGGTAGGTCACTGGTTAAACTTGTATCATATTTGGGGCGATGATGGTGGAGCTTGTACAGGTTCGGATCAAGTTGGAGATACACCCAATCAAGCTAATTCCAATGGTGGAGCACCAACATTTCCTAAGACAGATGCTTGTTCTCCTTCTTCTCCTGGTGTTATGTTCATGAATTACATGGATTATGTAAATGATGCATCCATGTATATGTTTACCAATGGTCAAAATACTCGAATTCAATCTTTATTTGCTACAGGTGGCTCGAGAGCATCGTTAATCAATTCATTAGGATGTGTTCCGGTAAGTAATACACCAACAGCTTTGTTTACAGGTACACCAACTACTATTTGTCCGGGTGGTACAGTAGCATTCACCAGCCAATCTACCGGAGCACCTACTTCTTATGCTTGGACATTCACCGGAGGAACGCCTGCAACTTCTACAGCAGCAGCACCTAGTGTGGTTTATAACACTCCCGGAACATACACGGTATCATTAACAGTAACGAATACATTTGGTACAAATACTTTAACCAAAACGGCATATATTAATGTAGTTACAGCATCTGCTTTGCCTGTTGTTGAAGGGTTTGAAAGTACTACTTTCCCTCCAACAAATTGGACCATTGGCAATCCTGATAATCTAACCGCATGGGTTCGAACAACCAGTGCTAGCGGTTTTGGTACTTCAACAGCATCAGCTTATTTTGATAATTACACTACAAATTATTCCGGACAGAAAGACTATATCTATTCTCCTGCCTACGATTTCACTAATGTAACCAATGGAAGATTAAAATGGGATTATGCATACACATACTACCAAACAAGTTATGACTCGTTACAAATTATGTATTCGATAGACTGTGGTGCTACTTGGGTTAATCTTTGGAAAAAAGGTGGTGTTTCATTGGCAACAGCTACAGGAATTACTGCAAAGTTTGTTCCTACTGCAGCACAATGGAAGAGAGATTCAGTAAGTTTAACGGCATTACTTGGAAAGAATAATGTGAAGTTTGCTTTTATTAATATCTCTAAGTACGGAAACTCATTACTCCTCGATAACATAAATATTTTTGATGCAATTACAACTTGTAATAAACCGGTAGCTGATTTTACTGCAGCACCAACTACTGTAACAGTAGGAAATTCTGTATCTTTCACGGATCTTTCTACCAATACGCCTACAAGTTGGTCGTGGACATTTGCCGGAGGAACGCCTGCCACATCAACTGCTCAAAACCCAACTGTAACCTATAACACCGTTGGTAACTATAATGTTACTTTAACTGCAACCAATGCGTGCGGTTCATCTACAGCTGTAACCAAAACAGCATATGTCTCTGTTGTGAACGGTTCTACAGGAACACCTCCTGTTGCCGGTTTTAGTTCCAACAAAACGAGTCTTTGTGTTGGCGGAACAGTTGCATTTACAGATACGTCTAAAAATACACCAACAAGTTGGGCTTGGACCTTTACAGGTGGAACACCTGCTGCTTCTTCGCTTCAATCACCTAGTGTTACCTATGCAACTGCAGGAACTTATGCTGTGAAATTGATTGTGTTTAACTCTGGCGGAAAAGACTCTGTAACAAAAACAGGTTATATTACAGTAAATGCAAATCCAACTGCTTCTACTACAACTTTCGCTGTGAGTTGTTACGGAGGGAATACTGGCAGTGCTACAGCAACAGGTGCAGGAGGCACACCTTCTTATGCTTACTTATGGTCTAGTGGAGATCTTACTGCTTCTATCATTAACAAGTCGGCAGGATCTTATACAGTAACAGTAACCGATTCTAAATCTTGTTTTACAACTGCTATTGCCAATATTTCTCAACCTTTTTCGGCTATGGGTATTACTATGAGCCAAACTAACGCCTATTGCGGACAAAATAATGGTACTGTAACCGCTAATGCTACAGGTGGATCAGGTGGATTCTCATATACATGGGCTGGAAGTGCAGCAACAACACAAACCATTAGTGGATTGAGTCCAAATACCTATTCTGTTACCGTTACCGATCAAAAGGGATGTACTGTTCAAGGAAGTACATCAGTATCAACAGACCCTAATACACTAACTGTAAATATCAATTCTACAGATGCTTCTTGTGGTCAAAACAATGGTTCTGCTGTTGCTTTTCCATCGGGTTCAAGTATTGGAGCAACCTACCTTTGGAGCAACGGACAAACTTTATCATCGGTGAGTGGTTTAAGTGTTGGTGCTTATCAAGTTACCGTAACTAATGCAAGTGGTTGCACAGCAACTTCTTCTACCAATATAGGAAGTTCTAATGGTCCATCTATTTCTGTTTCCTCGTTTGATGCAACATGTTATGGCTTTAATAACGGTTCTGCAATAGCTTCTGTTTCTAGTACCGGAAACTACACTGTTGCATGGAGTAATGGTCAAACAGGCTCTACTGCAACAAATCTATTAGCGGGAACATATTATGTTACTGTTACAGAATCGGGTTGTCAAAGCATTGATACGTTTACAATTAATGAACCATCTCAACTTTCTGCTACATCAAATGTTGTGAATACTTATCAAGGAGGCAATACAGGTTATGCATCTGTAACCGCATCGGGAGGAAATCAACCTTATTCCTACTCGTGGAATACGGGTGCTACAACAAGTTCCATTTCTGGTTTGACAGTTGGCTCATATTCTTGTACTGTGTTTGATGCCTCTAATTGTAGCGCAGTTGTTGCGGCAGATATTATTCCGAATGGAGTTCAAAACATCGAAACATTAACGAGCGTTTCCATTCGTCCAAATCCTGCTACTGAAATTTTGCAAATTGAGTTTAAATTTTCATCTCCTGTAGTCTTCTCTTATTCCATTATGGATGAAGTAGGACGAGAAATAATTGCCTATGAAAAAGTTACAGCAGCGAACTATTCTTCAACAATTGAGGTTAGTGCTTTGGCTTCGGG
The DNA here is from genome assembly GCA_044226285.1 of Chitinophagales bacterium. Classification (GTDB taxonomy): domain Bacteria; phylum Bacteroidota; class Bacteroidia; order Chitinophagales; family LD1; genus CALAYL01. The sequence continues at coordinate 74,710 of JBGAHI010000006.1, forward strand.
AGTATACTATGTTCAATTGAAGTCTAATAACGGTACGAAGACCTATAAATTTATTAAACAATAAAACCACGCATGAGAAAAATTTTCACAGCAATATCTGCTTTTCTGCTAATCGGTGGAGTTTCAGCACAGCAAAACAATTGGTGCTCATCGATGGACGGTTTGCAGCAACAGATTGGTAACGATCCTGCATTAAAACTTCAATACGAAAATTATATTCAGTACTGCAAAGACAATGAATTTAATTATCGATTGAATGATTTTAATCGAGGGGTTTCTGACACTATTTACATTCCTGTAGTATTTCATATTATTCATAACGGAGATGCCATTGGAGCAGCTGGTGGTGAAAATATTTCTGATGCTCAAATTCAATCTCAAATGGATGCTTTTAATAAGTATTTCTCGATGAGTAATGAAAATGCTGCCGATATACCTGCGGAATTTAAGCCATTTGCAACCGCAACAAAAATACGTTTTTGCTTAGCGATTACAGATCCATCCGGTAATCCAACAACCGGAATCATCCGACATAATTTAGGCGCTGTAGATTGGGATCAAACTGATATCGATAATACGGTTAAACCTTCGACTATTTGGGATAGAAACAAATACTTAAATATTTGGTCTGTTCGTCCCGGAGGAACTATGGCATCATCTGGTGTTTTGGCCTATGCACAATTCCCTCCACCTTGGGGAGGAGCTGCGAATACTGATGGTCTTGTAGCTCGTTATAATACAATTGGAGCCGGAAATGGGTTTGGTTTGATGGCCAACTACAATAAAGGGAAAACCTTAGTGCATGAAGCAGGCCACTGGTTAGGTTTATTCCATATTTGGGGAGATGATAACGGAAAATGTGCCGGACAATCAGGAGCAGGTTCCGATAATATTGGCGATACGCCTGATCAAGGAGATCAATATTTTGGTTTCCCAACTTATCCTCAAAACTCATGTGGTAAAAGTAATATGTTCATGAACTTTATGGACTATACTAACGATGATTGCTCTTCTATGTTCACTATTGGTCAAGTTACACGTATGCAATCTATTTTAGATGGTGGTAGAAGTTCACTCAAATCAGTAGCTTCGCGTTGCTTCAAAAGTTTGGACTTGTCGATTGAAAAAACTATCCAACCAAGTGCTACTCTTTGTTTAGGTAGTTTTAAACCTGTATTAACGGTAAAAAACAAAGGATTAACAGATATAACAACCGCTACATTCAGTTATGCTGTAGATGGTTCTTGGAATACTTATCCATGGACAGGAGTAATACCGGCTCTGGGTACTTCAACAATTTCTTTACCTGCAATTTCGGGACTTGGGAACCTAACATATACTTTTGAAGCGATTATTACGGATGTAAATGCATTAGGAACAGATAATACAGCATCAAACGATTCTTCTTTAGTTTCATTTAGTGTTGCTGATGCTGGTCCGGGTTTCTCTTCCCCATATACAGAAGACTTTGAAAGTGGATTTTTCCCTCCATCCGATTGGACCATTGAAAATCCAAACAGTGACGCTATAACATGGACAGAAAAAACAGGTTTAGGTGCTTACAGTTTAAGTAATACTTGCATTTGGATAAACAATTATGGGTATACAACCAATCCTAATACGCCAAACGTAAGAAAGGATGCATTTGTATTGCAGGATTTAGATTTGACATCTTTGTCGGGAACTAAACTATCGTTTGATTACGCATATGCAAAACGAGGTGTTAAATCTGATACTTTACAAGTCTCTTATTCTTTAGATTGTGGAACAACTTGGAATTTAATTTGGAGAAATGGGGGAGAGGCTTTGGCTACATCAACTAACGAAGCAGTACTTCCATTCTTACCTGAATCTAACGAATGGAAAACGATTTCACTTCCATTGTCGTATCTTGGCGGTCAACAAAAAGTACGTTTTAAGTTTGAGAACTTTACCGGTTGGGGTAATGCTTTGTATATCGATAATATCAATGTTAAACAAGATAATACCGGTATTCAAGATAAGTCGAACAAAGTAAACGTTAGCGTTTTCCCTAATCCGGGGAGTGCTATGGTAACGGTTAAGTTGCCCGAGAACCATCATTTTGAAAAAATCCATATTGTAGATGCATTAGGTCGTACAGTGAAAACACAAACGATTATCGATCCTATTTCTTTGGTTAATGTCGCTGATTTATCGGAGGGAGTTTATACTATAAATCTCTTCTCTGCAGTAGGCATTCAGTCTGAAAAATTAGTTATAACACGATAACCAATCAACAACTTTATTTTAAAGCAGTATCTTTTGGGATACTGCTTTTTTTTTGAATTGTCATGTAAGAGTAATGTCTTGTTTTTTTGACTGAATATTGGGCGAAAACCATAGTTTTACAAGCATTTAAAATGTATTTCAAAGAATGAAAAAATCAACAATTCTATTTCTTGCCCTTTGTTTGGGATATAACGTAAATGCCCAACGAAATGAACCTCATTTACAAAATGTCAAACAACTTACGTTCGGTGGCGATAATGCAGAAGCTTATTTTAGCTATAACAATAAGTTTTTAACTTGTCAAATTACGAATGCGAAGAAAGGAATTAGTTGTGATCAGATTTTTGCCATTGATATTAAGAAAGCTGCCAATGATTCATTATACGGTCCTCGGTTGATTAGTACTGGCAAAGGACGAACAACTTGTTCTTATTTTTTGAAAGATGGAAAGCATGTTTTATATGCTTCCACACACGAGGCGAATAGTGCTTGTCCGGATGCAGGTGATTTACGAAAAGGAGGAAAATACCTCTGGCCGCTTTTCCCTAGTTTTGATATTTATGTGTCAAATATCACTACTGGTAAGATAACGAGAAAATTAACGGATACGCTTGGATATGATGCAGAAGCAACTGTTTCTCCTGATGGAAAAATGATTGTGTTCACATCTGATAGGAGTGGAGATTTAGAATTGTATACGATGGATATTAATGGAGGAAACCTACATCAAGTTACATCCGGATTAGGATATGATGGTGGTGCTTTTTTTTCGCCTGACGGTAAAAAGTTAGTGTTTCGCGCATCTCGACCAACTGATGAGAAGGATATTAAAGAATACAAAGATTTACTTTCGCAACATCTTGTAGCTCCAACAAATATGGAAATCTATACTTGTAATATAGATGGAAGTGAATTGAAACAAATAACTCACTTAGGAAAAGCAAATTGGGCTCCATTCTATCATCCTGATGGAAAAAGAATTTTGTTCTCTTCTAATCATGCCAGTAAAAAAGGCTGGGATTTTCAGCTTTATATGATTAATGCAGATGGAACTGGATTAGAACAAATTACATCAGAAAGCTATTTTAATGCTTTCCCTATGTTTTCTCCTAATGGTAAAAAGCTAGTTTGGTCATCGAACAGAAATAATCATGGTGGACATGATACAAATATTTTTATTGCAGATTGGAAAGAATAAAAAACGCTCAAATGAATAGATTATTCCTCTTATTGCTTGTTATTCAAGCTCATATGCTTAATGCACAACAAATTGATAAAGTATTAGTTCGTAAGCATATAACGTATTTAGCTTCGGATAAGTTGGAAGGAAGGAGCCCGGGTGAAAAAGGCGGTAATCTTGCAGCTAAATATATAGCAAACTATTTTAAACATTTGAAGTTAAAGCCAGCTGGAAGCAATGGTTACTTCCAACCTTTTACATTTGGAGAAAGTTTGAATCCTCATGATACAGCACAAAGTAATAAAATACAAAGAACAGGCAAAAACGTTTTAGCTCTTTTAGACAATGGAGCCAAAAATACAATAGTTATTGGGGCACATTACGATCATTTAGGTTGGGGCAATCATGGCAATTCATTAGATGCTAATCCAAATGCTAAAATTCATAATGGAGCAGATGATAATGCGAGTGGTGTGGCTGGGGTATTAGAGTTGGCACACCAGCTTAGTTCAAATTCTAATGTGGAGCATTATAACTATCTTTTTATCTGTTTTTCAGCTGAAGAAAGCGGTTTATTAGGCTCGAAATATTTTACGAATAATCCAACACTACAACTCACTGATTTGAACTTTATGCTCAATATGGATATGATTGGAAGATTAAATGATTCCACAAAGTCCTTACTTGTTTATGGAACCGGAACAGCACCTGAATTACATAATCTAGTTCTATCGATGAACAAGGAGTTCCGAATTAAAACAGATTCTTCCGGTATTGGACCTTCCGATCATACCTCATTTTACTTGAAAAATGTACCTGTACTTCATTTTTTTACCGGGCAACATAGCGATTATCACAAACCTACTGACGATGTAGAAAAGATCAATTTTGAAGGAGAGCAAAAAGTTCTGGAGTATATACTTACGCTAATTGATTCAATTGATAAGTTACCGAGATTACACTTTCTTACTACAAGAAATGCTGAACAAGCAAAGTCAAGTTTTAAAGTTACTTTAGGTATAATGCCTGATTATGCCTTTGAAGGGAAAGGGCTAAGAGTTGATGGCGTAACCGAAGGTAAACCAGCTTCAAAAGCAGGTATAATACAAGGTGATATTATTATTCAATTGGGTGAATATAAAGTTCAAGAGATTCAAGAGTACATGAAAGCATTGAATCACTTTTCAAAAGGCGATACTTCAACAGTTAGTATATTAAGAGGACAAGAAACTCTCACTTTCCCGGTTACTTTCTAGTTTCCGATTTTTAAACTAGAATCAAAATTCGTTTATATATTAAGTAGTTTCTATGTATTTATTAATCATACTTTATAAGTTATAAAGTAGAAAATGTAATATACTTCTGTGAATTCACTTTGGCAATGTATTTGTATAAAATTAATTGTCAGTACTTTATTGCAAAGGAACTTGTCTCATACCTGTTTAAATAACAAGTATTATCTTTTGTAAATATTATTTAAAATTGTAATATTAATACCATAAACACCCTTGAATCTATGTTCAGTAAGAATAAAATTCTGTATCCAATTGGCCTGAGTTTTCTTTTGATACTTTTTTATAGTTTTTTCTCTTTCCTAAAACTTGAGAATTTTACAATGTTTATTATGTTGGTTTTGTACATGATGTTCAACCAATTATTATCATTTCTATTGGTAGATACAAATCCAAAAGAAGGTATGAATAGTGTTAGTTCGATATATTGCTTGTTAGTGACCACTCAATTGTTTTCAGTTATCCTTCTTGGCCTCTATTTATCACTTGGACCAATTGGACATAAAAAGCATTTTCATTCGGAAGACATAATGTATTCATTTTTGTTTTTTGTTCTTGCGCTTCCGATATTAATGACATTCTTGATTTGGTTTTTTAATGTCAGACTTCAAAAACCAAAATATTAGTAATGAAATTGGGTTATCAAACAAATAATGAAAAACCAGCATTTGTCTTACTAGTTTTGAATAGTTACTTTCGTAAAAAATAAAAAATGAAAAACGTATTAGTCGCTTTGGGATTGTTAAGTATACTTTTGATTTCTTCTTGCAGTAACTCCAATAGCCTATTAGGTGGAAGTTGGAGTTTTAAAGGCGTTAGTTACACAGCTTATTCAGCCGTTGGATCTACTACCGCTAAAACACTTACAGCTACAACTGGTTCAACTAGTGAAATTAATAATGTTGTATTCCATTTCAACTCTTTTCCTCCAGCTCCAGGGAATTACGCAATTACCAATGTACCGGTGTCGAGTGCCGGTCAAGTTTATGTGATTATGAATATAGGCACTAAAACGTATACTTTATCAAATACTGCAAGTGCAGTTGCTACTGTAACCGTTTCGGGGTCTAAAGTTAATGTAAGTGTACCAAGTGTTGAGTTTACCAATACGGTGATTTCATCTCCTGATGCAGGATTGTTTTCTGCAAATATCTCTCAGAATCTTTAATTAGACTCTTATTATTGAGGCATTTTAGGTGAAATTGCAGTTTGCTGTTTTACTTCTCCGGTTAGAGTGTTTAGAAATAAAGCAATCGACTTAACATCATCATCTGAAATGTCTTTGTTAAGTTCTAACTTAGCCATTATCTTAATTGCACTATTTAAATCAGCTACGCTTCCATCGTGGAAATAGGGGGCAGTTTTATGGATATTCCTAAGTGTCGGCACTTTGAACATATATTTATCTTCTTCTTTCTTCGAAACCTCCATAACCCCTTTATCATCAATCTTACTTCCTGTTAATGACTTATAATCGTCTCCAACTAAAGGAAAACGCTGAACCATTGTTCCTCCAACAGCAGGACCAATATGACATGTAGTACAACCTATATCCATAAATTTTGTGAGTCCAGCTTTTTCATCAGCAGTTAACGCTTCAGCATCGCCTTGAAGGAACTTATCGAATTTTGTAGGTGTAGTAAGTGTTCTTTCAAATACACCGATAGCTTTTTTCAAGTTTTTGAATTGAATAGGGTTTTCTTCTCCCGGAAAAGCATCTGCAAATAATTTTTGATATCCCGGAATTCCTTTTATACGCTCTTCAACAAAAGATTCAGATGGCATGTTCATTTCTACCGGGTTTGTTATAGGCATACCTGCTTGTTCTTCTACATCTTTTGCTCGACCATCCCAAAATTGCGAAGTATGAAAGGCTGCATTTAAAACCGTTGGTGAGTTTCGTGTTCCATTCTTACCCAAGTCTCCGGCACTTGTAGCTTTATTGTCAACTCCAAATGTGGAAAGATTATGGCATGTGTTACAACTTTGCGTATTATTCTTCGACAAGCGGTTATCAAAGTATAACGTTTTTCCTAACAATACTTTCGCTTCCGTGATAGGATTTTCTGCACTTTCTGCATTTTCTGAAATTGCCGAAAATGATCCTAACGCTCTTTTCACTAAAGGATCTACCTTATAGTTTTCTTTTTTTTCTGAATTGCCGTTACTACACGAATGAATAAAAACAATTGAAAATACGAATGCTAAGCTTAAAAATGCAATAGAAAAATTATGCTGTTTTGTAGACATATATAGTGTTTTAATAGAGCAAAGCTAAGATGACAACGGCTGAAAAACAAGCAAAAAGTTGCATTTATAAGTAGACTTATAAGTTGTTGATTGTTATGTTTATATCAATATGATAAATCGGCATAAATGAAGTTTATGTATTTTGATCTTAAGTAAACCCGAATTATGGAGAGTAAAATATTCTCGACACATACGACATAATAGAATACAACGATCCTTTTTTCTACTTTTGCAAAAAAATAATTATTATGAAAAAGCAACAACTCCTCCTTCTTTTTGCCCTTTTTTCCATCACATGGCTCAGCTCATGTAAAAAAGATCCGGATCCTACATCAAGTGGTTATTACATTAAGTATAATCTTGACGGAAAAAGTTATTATAACAAAAGCCAAGTTTTTCAAGCCGGGTGCAATGATTCTTATGAATTAGGTGGTTGGTGTAACAGCGAAAAAAATTTCTATGATGCTGCAGGGATAACCATAGTGTTCAATAATAAAATTACGAAAAGTGATGTTTTAACGTTAGCCGGGAAAACTTTCTATTTTGATGGTACTAGTACAGGTACCTTACCAATTGGTGGCATCATTTTTAAACATAATATTGGTATGAGCTATGTTTACTCGTATTCAACAACAGATCATTCTTACTTTGTAAAAATCAATTCTGTAACATTTGTTGAAAACAACGGGATGTTTAATATATACAAAGTTACCGGTACGTTTAAAGCAAAAATGGAATACGATAGCAGCAGTCCATCGGTGTTTAAAGATGCTACAAGTGGCGACTTTAATATGATGTGGAGCTCATTTAACTAATCATTAAAACATAAAAGAAAGCAAAGTTGTGTTTACGACTTCGCTTTCTTTTGTGCTTGAGCTTAATTGGATTTAGAATTGTATCGTTCAGATACTTTATCGTGCGCTATACGTTTCAAATTACTCCGTAAATTGTCGTATTCCGGCTTGTAACTTTCACTGCGAATGTAGAGATAGAAAAAGAAAATCGACATCCCATTAAACAGATGCCATAGGCTGTGCGGGTATATTAGAATATGTGGATTGCACATAATTTTCTTGAAATCAAATTCAAAAAAAACAACGGCCATGGTGATGGAAATTCCTGTTGCAATCAAATAGTCTTTATTGGTATTGGGCGATTTTTTTTCGAGATACGTACCAAATCCAATGATGAGGAGAATAAATGTTCCAACAATAGGATGAACATAATGCATTGGAACTACAAAGGTAAGCAGTAGATAGATACAGCTAAAAAGAATGATGAGAATGAGTCGTTCCGTCCAATATTTTTTGCTCGTATCTTTTCCTCGGACTGTTAATAACACACGATGCGATAAATACATTAACGGAAATAGAGAAATGCTGTATACCCCTGAGAAGTCCATATCTGAAGCTACCTCCACCAATGAAGAATGAAAGAATGTACTTGTAGCAAACACATAAAAACTGATAATTGCCAAAACAAAAGAGTAGAAATGATTAGCGGTAATAAGGTTGTATGAACGCTTTTTTTTCATGTCTTCCAAACCTTTACTGAAAAAATACATACCGCTGATAAGGTAGATAAAATTGGTAAATGTGTTGATAGGCTGACGAACAAAGCGTTTCATATCGGTGAATTCGCAGAAGATATCTTCAATGCCAGGTTCAGTGTAAAAACGATCCCAAACATGGCTATCGTAAAGAAAATTATTCAGCATGGCAATGAGCGTAGCAAAAACGCAGGTGGCAACAAATGAGATCAACATTTTTTCACGAAATGCCTCCCAAAACAGTTGACGTAGAAAAACGAAATGTCTTCGCAACTTAAATGTCCAATGCATGTTTACTATTTATCTTTACACTACAGGCTTCAGGGATTTCCTTTTAGAAGGCATGAAACGAATAGCAAATTGTTCAAAAATCAATGTTATACAATTCTGAAATAAGCCGGGCAAATAATTACATTCGCACAACAAAATTTCAAAGAAATGGCAGAAGTTTCCAATAAGATTATTTTTTCGATGGTGGGGGTAAGTAAAATCATTCCGCCTAGCCGTCAAATTCTGAAAGATATATACCTCTCGTTCTATTACGGTGCAAAAATCGGTATCATTGGTATGAACGGTTCCGGTAAGTCGACATTGCTCAAAATCATTGCAGGATTGGATCAAAACTATGTTGGTAAAATTGAATCGAGCAAAGATTTCTCTGTTGGTTATTTAGAGCAAGAACCCCTGTTGGATAATGGAAAGACTGTTATTGAGGTAATTCGCGAAGGCAAGAAAGAGATTTTTGATATGCTTACTGAATTCGAAGAAATCGGTAACAAATTCATGGAGCCGATGAGTGATGATGAAATGACCAAATTGTTGGATCGTCAGGGATTATTACAGGATAAAATAGACGCAGCTAATGCTTGGGAAATCGATCAGGTATTGAGCCGAGCTATGGATGCATTGCAATGTCCGGATCCGGATGCGAAGATAGAAACACTATCGGGTGGAGAACGCAGACGAGTAGCTTTATGTCGTTTATTGTTACAAGAACCGGATGTGTTGTTGTTGGATGAGCCTACCAACCACTTAGATGCAGAATCAGTATTGTGGTTAGAGCATCACTTGGCGCAATATCGTGGAACGGTAATCTGTATTACGCACGACCGTTATTTCTTGGATAACGTGGCCGGATGGATTTTGGAATTGGATCGTGGAGAAGGCATTCCTTGGAAAGGCAATTACTCTTCGTGGTTAGATCAAAAAGCCATTCGAATGGGACAAGAAGAGAAAGTGGAATCGAAACGAAGAAAAGTATTGGAGCGCGAGTTAGAATGGGTTCGTCAGGGTGTGAAAGGCCGTCAAGCCAAATCTAAAGCACGTTTGAAGAACTACGAACAGATGCTAGAAGAGGATGTAAAACAAAATGACGAAAAGTTAGAGTTATACATTCCACCCGGACCACGATTAGGCTCAAAAGTAATTGTAGCTAAAGATGTAGCGAAAGGCTTTGGCGATCGCTTGTTATATGAGCATTTGAATTTTTCCTTGCCACAAGGGGGAATTGTAGGAATTATCGGACCGAATGGTGCAGGTAAAACTACATTGTTCCGAATGATTATGGGAGAAGAGCAACCGCTTTCAGGCACCTTTGAAATAGGCGAAACAGTAAAGATTGCTTATGTAGATCAGGCGCACTCGAAAATGGATCCCGAAAAAACGGTATTTGATGTAATTTCAAACGGAGATGAATGGATTGAAACCGGTAAATTGAAAATGAACTCACGTGCTTACGTATCGCGTTTCAACTTCAACGGAGCCGATCAGCAAAAGAAATTGAAAGTACTTTCCGGTGGAGAGCGTAATCGTTTGCATTTAGCTATGACTTTGCGTGAAGAAGCCAATGTGTTGTTGCTGGATGAGCCTACCAACGACTTAGATATAAATACCATTCGTTCGTTGGAAGAAGCATTAAACAACTATGCGGGTTGTGCCGTTGTTATCTCTCACGACCGCTGGTTCTTGGATAGAGTATGTACACATATTTTGGCGTTTGAAGGAGAAGGAACAGTTTACTTCTTTGAAGGCGGTTTCAGTGAATACGAAGAAAACAGAAAAGCACGTTTAGGCGAACAACCAAAACGATTCAAATACAAAAAATTGGTTGGCTAAAACAATTTGTGATGCTGAAGAAAACATTGCTATTCGTTCTTGTTGCATTGTTGCTATTGGTTTGTGTGTTGTTGATCAAAACATATACTACGGAATCAAAGCAGTTAAGAACATCCGGAGAACGGAAAACGTATAGCATTCGATACGATGCATTAGTGCATTTACAAAGTGCCATTCGTATTCCAACAGTTTCGTATGATGGGCATATAAATACTGATACGGCAGGCTTTTGGGCATTACATCGTTTGTTTGACTCTGTTTATCCGCTTACTACGCAACGTTTGGAGAAAACGGTGGTTAATTCATTTTCTCTGATTTACCGTTGGAAAGGGAAGTCTAATGTTGCTAAACCAAGTATTTTGTATGCGCATTTAGATGTTGTGCCCATTGAGTCAGTGAATAAAAGCGAATGGACTCATGCTCCTTTTAGCGGAGATACCGCAGAGGGAATGGTTTGGGGGCGAGGTACTTTAGACGATAAAGGAAGCGCTATAGCCATTCTAGAATCAACGGAAATGCTGTTGAAACAAGGTTTTACTCCTGAAAACGATATTTATATAGTCTTTGGTCACGATGAGGAAATTGGAGGGAATTTGGGTGCCGGTGAAGTGGCAAAATACTTTCAGTCGAAAGGCATTAAAACGCGCTTTAATTTAGACGAGGGCGGAATGTGTACTAGCAAAATGGTTCCCTTTGTCGATAAGCCTGTGATGCTGATTGGTACTGCTGAAAAAGGCTACATGACCTTAAATATTTCGGTGAAAATCAAAGGCGGGCATTCCAGCAAACCCGAGAAAGAAACATCTACAGGAGTATTAGTAGATGCTTTAGAGAAAATCAATGCACATCCCTTTCCTGCTCAGTTATCGCCTGTGTTAGCTGATTTTGTGGATTATGTTGGACCGGAAATGAAAATGCCTGCAAGGCTATTATTTACGAATCGTTGGTTGTTTGCTCCAATCATTATCAAAGCGTATCAAAATGTAGGAGGGGAGGGGAATGCAGTAACGAGAACTACTTCAGCTATTACCATTTTGGATGCAGGAGTGAAAGACAATTTAATTCCGGGTGAAGCTAAAGCGAAAGTTAACTTCCGTATTCTTACCGGACAAACCTGTGCAGATGTTTTTAAAGAAATTAAAGCTGTGGTCAATGATGAACGAGTAATTATAGAAGTTGCTGAAAATTCATTTGATCCATCGCCTATTACAAGTACAGCAACTTTTGGTTTTAAAACCACTCAAGCTGTTTGCGGAGAAGTGTTTCCAGATGTTTTGGTATCCCCTTTTCTAATGATTGGTGGAACTGATTCAAAACATTTTGAAAAGGTATCGGAGTCGTTGATTCGCTGTATGCCGGTGCGGATGAGTAAAGAACAATTACAAACCATTCATGGCGTTAATGAACGAATAGGCATTCATGATTTTATGGAAATGATCGCCTTCTACGAACAAATGATGAAACATTTTTAATTTCAAATTACTTTAAAATTGAAAATCTTAAATCACTAAACCTTATATCTTAATTTATTACAATGGATAACGTACAAGACCCTAATCAACAAAATCAAATCAATATCGAATTGCCTGAAGAAATCGCTGAAGGTATATACTCAAACTTTGCCATCATCGCCCATTCGAATCAGGAATTTATTATCGACTATGTTCGTTTAATGCCGGGCATTCCAAAGGCTAAAGTAAAGGCAAGAATTGTGCTTACCCCACAACACGCAAAACGTTTTGTCCGTGCATTGTCTGAAAATATTAAAAAATACGAAGACCAGTTTGGGGTAATAGAGGATAACGAGAATGTTCCATATCCAATGGGCTTTGGTCCTATTGCACAAGCATAACATTCCTTTTTAAAAATAAATATTGTCCATTTTGTTTGATTAGATATCTTTAGGTATCAATCAAGTAATTGGTAATTAACTATTTGTACGATGCATACCGGAAACACCTACACCATTAAAGAAGTTCTAATTTGGACAAGAAGAGACATTTATATGTTGCTTGTTATAGCCACTATACCTGTGGTTCTATATAAGATTTTGGGTTGGACATGGTTAGCTTTGCCTTGGCTACCGATTGCCTTATTAGGTACAGCCGTTGCCTTTGTTGTGGGTTTTAAAAACAATGCTTCCTACGATAGAATGTGGGAAGCTCGAAGAATTTGGGGCTCTATAGTGAATGGCAGTCGAAGTTGGGGGATAATGGTGAAGGATTATGTAACCAACACACATGCTCAACAAGTTGTTTCAGAAGATGAACTCAAATCCATTCACCTAGAATTGTATAATCGACATTTTGCATGGCTTACAGCGCTTCGTTATCAGTTAAGAGAAGCGAAAGCATGGGAGGCTATCTATAAAGTGCACAATCAAGAATACAAAAATAGATGGTTCAAGGTTGATGAACATGAACACAAACTCGCTGATGCGCTAAAGCCCTATTTAAGTGAAATAGAGTATAATGAAGTGATGCAAAAGTCTAACAAAGCAGCACAGATTATTGCTTTGCAGTCGTCACACTTAAAACGCCTAAAGGAAAGTGGTTTCATTGAAGACTTTCGGCACATGGAATTAGAAAAGATGTTGATTGATTTTTATGCACAACAGGGCGGGAGTGAACGTATCAAGAATTTTCCATACCCTAGACAGTACGCTACTTTAAATCTTTGGTTTGTGAAGATTTTTGTATTGCTTATCCCTTTGGGAATGTTGCAAGAGTTTGGAAAACTAGGCAACAACATGATTTGGCTTACTATTCCATTTGCTGCCTTATCGGGTTGGATTTTTACAACACTCGAAAAGATTGGAGAGTCTTCTGAGAATCCTTTTGAAGGAAGTGCTAATGATGTACCTATAACACAAATGAGTCGTAATATTGAAATCGATATGTTGGAAATGTTACAAGTTTCTCATCAATTAGAACCTCTAAAACCTTCTAATTTCATCCTCACTTAAATACCTAACACATGAATTTTGAACAAATCATTAAGAATAACGAAGCGTGGGTAGCTGAGAAATTAGCTTTAGACCCCGATTATTTTGTGAATCTTTCAAAGGGACAAACCCCTGATACGCTTTATATTGGTTGCAGTGATAGCCGAGTAACTGCTGAAGATTTGATGGGTGCTAAACCCGGAGAAGTATTTATTCATCGTAACATTGCGAATATGGTAATATCGATTGACTTAAATGTAATGTCGGTTTTAAACTATGCTGTGCGCCATTTGAAGGTAAATAACATTGTTGTATGCGGACATTATGCTTGCGGTGGCGTTAAGGCAGCCATGCAATCGCAAGACTTAGGTTTATTGAATCCTTGGTTACGTAATATTAGGGATGTTTATCGACTGCATAAAGAAGAGTTGGGTAGTATTGCCGATTTGGATAAACGTTACGACAGATTAGTTGAATTGAATGTTCAAGAACAATGTGTAAATCTGATTAAAACAGCAGCCGTTCAGCAAGCCTATAGAGAAAGAGGTTTACAGGTTCACGGATGGGTATTTGATATTCATTCCGGGAAACTTATTGATTTGAAAATCGATTTTCCTAAAATACTTTCTGAAATTATGGAAATATATAAGTTAGATTAAACTACTTGTTTAAAATAGCTTTTCGAATCATCTTCTGTGTTTCATCTAAATCTTTCAGTTCTCCTAAATAGTTGCGCATTGTTGAGATGCCGGAACGGGGAACTCCATGTAATTGTAATTGGGTTCCATTTCGATTAATGGTAATATCTACAGCTTCTCCGTTTTCATTGATTTGTAAATATTTATCAAACAATTCCGAAAAGTTGTCCATAGTTACTGGAGTATTATTTACAGCGAGTAAGATATCGTTATCTTGAACTCCATATACATTTTCTCCTGTTTTAGCAAAAGAGAAAGCAGCATTTTTTTCATCATATTTCACACCAAAATAGCCGCAGAAATAAATCCGATCTCGCCTTTCTTCTGCATAATCCCAACCTAATTTACTGAGTTCAAAGTATGGTAAAGCTTCTTCACCAATAATGAATGCGTTGATGAAGTCTTTGACCTTGGGATGAGTGAGTGCAATGATATCATCAAACAGTTGATCATCTTTAAAAGGTTTAGCTGTACCATATTTCTGAGATAATGCCATCATTACCGATTGCAACGTTTTTTTTCCTGCTGTAAGTTCTGTAATCCGAATATCTAGAAGCATGGCTATTAAAGCCCCTCTTGAATACACACTTAAATAGAGCTTTTGATTGGATGGACTTAAAACATCACTACTCATAGCAGTCATGGAAAAATTGCCAAATTGAGTACCTCTATTGAGTCTGCTGCGGATTTCTTTTCGAAAGTCTTTTTCCGTAATTATATTGCCTCGAATCTGCGCTAAATAAGAGAAATACTCCGTAACGCCTTCATACATCCAAAGGTGTTTCGACATTTTCGGATGAAGAAAGTCGAAATGTTCAATTTCTTCTGAATGTAAATTCAGCGGTGTAACAAGATGAAGAAATTCATGGCTAGAAACATGTTTAACCGTTTCAACAAGATTCTTTTCGTAACGCGATTCAGGTAAATAATAAAAAGAAGAGTGATTGTGTTCCAAAGCACCGTAACCACCACTCAACCCTTTTGATTTGGAGGTTTGTAAGCGTTCAGGGTCATCAAAATAATACAAGAAATGATATTCACTTACCGGGAGATCCTTTAGAAATTCTTTTAGCGCACCTGCAACCGGTTGTAAATATTCTGCCACTTTTTTACTCTTAACGATACCATTTACCGAATAAACAGAAATGTGAATATTGGCTGCAGCTACTTGAAATGAAGTGGTATCAGGAACACAGTACATTATAGGATTATCGGCCAAAAATACATAGTTAGGCGCTTCAATAATATCGGTAATATTATCTTTTGATGATTTCGTTAAGTTCCCTGAACCATACATTTCTGCCGGCTTTTTCACCTCAATTTGAATGGGATTCATTTTAAATCCATCGAAATAGCCAAAGAAACAATGCGGATTAATGACATAGTTTAAACCTGCTTCAATATTGGATCCACCGGGCTGAAAAACAAAGTTCTTTTTATCCTTGTCGTCCCATGTATCGTTCACATAATACTCTATTTTGCCAATAGAGCCGGCATTATAAATATAGAATTCATTAATTTCTTTTTGCTTGGTCTTCAGTTTTTTTCCGTTTGTGTCGAAAGCCGTAAATTGCTTGATAAAACGTCCGTAATTTTTAATGGAGTAACTTCCAGGAATAACGCGCGGCATAACAAACAACAGCTCAGCTCTATCCATTTTTGGTGGAGTTAATGTTACTTTAACTTGGTCGTTAGTAACATGTAGCAAATCGATTTGATATTGATATTGATTTTGTGCAACCAAAAAAGTAGATGAGATAACTAATAAGGCAAAAAACAGAAGTCTTTTCATGCTTGAGGGTTAAGGTTTAATATGGCACGAAATAAACAATAAAAAGAGAATTTTAAAAGAGAGTAGAGCTTCCTTATTTCACTTCGAATTTTGTCCCGTAATCGCTCATAGCCTGCATAATCGGCAAAAGTTTCTTTCCTTCTTTTGTGAGACTGTACTCCACTTTGGGAGGAACAATTTCATACACCTTTCTATTGACTACTCCTTGTGTTTCCAGTTCTTTGAGCACCTGCGAGAGCATCTTATCGTTAATTGTAACCAATATTCTTTTCAATTCGCTAAAGCGTTTTACTCCGTCTCGTAAATTCCAAATCACAATTCCTTTCCATCGTCCGCCAACAATGTGTAGCGTTAAATCCACCGGACAATAGTAGAACGCACCATCTAATTTATATCGTTTCATACTCATTTGTTGAAATGCAAAAATGAAATTAAACCTACATACTTCGGCTGTACTTACCAAAAAGAAAGCGCTTCCTTTTTGGTAAGTATATTGTTTTGAGATAGTACCTTGAATAGGTTTGCATCATTCAAAAACAAAAAAACAAGTCATGGAAAAAGAACAAATTAAATCAACAGCATTGGCCGTGTCGATAGCCATTCTAGAAGGAAGATGGAATGATCTAGACCAATTATTGGATGAGAACTTTACCTACACCGGAGACGGATTCGTATTTACAAAAGATGAATACATAGGATTTATGCAAGATATGAAAGCAGCATTCTCCAATTTAAAAATGGAATTCCCGAACATTGTAGTTGACGGAGATATGGCCTCGATTCGATTTATCTCTTCTGCTGTTAATACAGGAAAGTTTATGGGGGCACCGGCTAACAATAAAAACCTAGAGATACATGGCATTTTTATGCGCAAGGTGAAAGACGGGAAAGTGATGCAGGAATGGCAAACTACTGATTTACTGGGTGTAATGAAGCAAATTGGTTTTGGAGCACTGTTTGGATATGCTGTGTTTGTTGGATTGTTTAATGTAGATCAACCTCGACCGGTAAGAAAAACATATTAATGAAATTTCATGTGCCGATTTAAGTTTGATATTTTCGAGGAAATATGAAACATGTCGTTTGCACATAAACTTTTATTGCTTTTACTCTTTATAACAATCGGACTATATGCGCAAGTTTCAAAAGCTACATATCTTTTTAAGAACCATGTCGATGGTTATGGTGTATATCGTATCCCCACTATCATCAAAACAAAAAGTGGAAAGTTATTGGCTTTTTGTGAAGGGCGACAAAGCTTATTTGATCATGGAAACATAGACTTAGTAATGAAGTCGTCTTTAGATGATGGGAAAACATGGAGTAAACTACACGTGCTCTGGAACGAAGCTTCAAATACTTGTGGCAATCCATCGCCTGTTATTGATGAAACAACAGGCGATGTAATTGTATTGGCAACATTAAACAACGATAAAGTATTTGTACTTCGTTCAAAAAATGAAGGCGAATCGTGGGAAACACCGGTCGACATTACTTCCAGTATAAAAGAGAATGATTGGCGATGGTACGCCACCGGCCCTGTACATGCGATTCAACTTAAAAGCGATACGTATAAGGGGAGGATAGTAGTGCCTTGCAATCATACGGTTGATGGCAATGATTCTCATTTTTCACATGTTATTTATTCTGATGATAAAGGACTAACTTGGAAAATGGGCGAAAGTATTACCGATAAAGGAACAGATGAATGTACTGTTGTTGAATTAAAGGATGGTTCTCTAATGCTAAACATGCGCAATAGCGATAGAACTTTGCCCTGCAGAAAAATAAGTAAAAGTAGCGATGGAGGCAAAACATGGAGTACTTCCTCATTCGATACTACTCTCATCGAGCCTATTTGTGAAGGAGCATTGTTACGATATGAGAATAGTGCGATTCTATTTTCCAATCCATCCCATAAAAAGAAACGAAAAAACTTAACACTTCACATCAGCTCAGATGAAGGTAAAACATGGAGCAAAAGCATAATTGTTCATAACGGTAATGCTGCGTATAGCGATATAGTTCAATTGACCAATAAGAGTGTTTTTTGTATTTATGAAACCGGTATATTTTTACCCTATTCAGGAATAGTTTTTAAGATAATTCTGCCTAATATGTTTATTCCTTAATGTAACTTTTTTGCATCAAAGATTCTTTCGCAATAAGGTATATTAATAATTTTTCTTAATGTACCAACCGTCAAGTTTTATGAAACTATTTTTACGTGTAAAATCCCGTATTTCTACGCAAAAAATCCGTAGAAATACGGAGCATGAAATTCCGTATTTCTACGGTTGTTTCGTAAGTTTTAAATATTAAAATTTACAATAATGTTATAGTCCCAAAAATACAAGTAGAAGTATAATTGGAAATTGAAATAACATTTGTAAAGTCAAAAATGAACAAGAGTCAGTTTTTTGTAACACCCATTTGTAAACAATTCCTAGAAAATCATCAACCATCAAATCATATACCCCACAAAGTAATTGATCAAAAAATGAACAGAGAGGATATATCGATTAGACTAGCAACATTAATTGACTATAAAGAGTTGCAACAATTATTTGTTGATACAATAAGTAGTGTATGTAGTAAAGACTATAACGCTCAACAAATAAAGGTTTGGACAGAAAGTGTAGAAAATGAGCAACGATGGCTCAATATTTTAACCCGCCAATATGTTATAGTGGCACTTCGTAAAAATCGAATAGCAGGATTTTGTTCTTTAGATAATGGCGACTATATCGATTTGTTATATGTCCATAAAGATTATCAACGTCAAGGTATTGCCACAAAGCTCTATTCATTTATAGAAAATGAAGCAAGAGTAAACAATACAACCATAATAGATGCTGATGTTAGTAAAACTGCAAAATCGTTTTTTGAGAAAATGGGGTTCGAAACAATGGAAGAAAAAAAAGTGCTACAAAAAGGAGTGGAGATGATTAATTACAAAATGAAGAAGGTGCTTTCTAAATAAGAAGGACTCCACATTTGGAGCCCCTCTTTACGAATAGTATGCTACTTTTTCGTTCGAATGGAGTAGTTAACGCTTTTACTTACCTTTTGCAAAGATTTAATTTCACCTTCACTTTTCTGATCAATATCCTTCAGGTTTACATTGTAATAACTCACTATTGAGTCTTGCATTATAATTTCATTACTCTTACTGATTTTGGCGCTATTCACATCAAAATACCCTTTTGTGGTTATTCCTAACTTTCTTGCTTTGTCATAATCCCCTTCATCTGCAGCTTTCATTGTTTTTTCCATCAAGTCGTTAGTCTCGAACATAGTACATTGTTGCATTACACGCTCACTAAAATTCGACAGATATTGTTTGACATCATCAATTGGTAAAATTGTATTTAGATTTTGAATTTCTTTTTTCTCGCTGTTCAGCGTTGCATCTTCAAAATTCAAAACTGTAGTCAGGGCTATATCAGTATTCGTTCCTGTATTGATTTTAAATTTGATAAGAATGGCCTTTGTTTCATTCGCAAAAACATCTTTCAAATTAACCACTAATTCGTTTTGATCCATTTCATAATTGCCTCCGTAAACGCGCTGAACCATCAGAGCAGATGGCAATTTAATCTTCAATGTTGCTTGTTTTGCTACCAACGTTAATAGCCCATTTACTTCCTTCTCAAAAATAGTCGGAATCTGCTTCGGATCTTTGATGTAATAATAATTCCCTCCGCCATTTTCAGCCAAAGAGGTCATTAGATTTTCGTTGTAATCGTTTCCAACACCAAAGGTGCTGATACTTACACTTTCTTGATTAAACCATTTCTTGACAATCGTTTTTAGTTGCAGAGGATCTACAATACCTTCATTGGCCAATCCATCACTAAGTAAAAGCACTCGATTTACATAACCGCTTTTGTAGGTGTTTTTTACCTGCTGTAGACCTGCTTCCATACCTCCACCTAGGTTCGTGCCTCCACCGGTAACTACATTCGCAATGAGCGTATGTAAATATTGCTTATTACTTACCGGAGCAGATTTTTGAATTACACCCACTTGTGTTTCATAAACCACAATAGACAACATGTCTTGTTCATTTAATTTATCGATAAGAAAGTCGGCCGCCTTTTTTACATAAGCCAGTTTATCTCCTTCCATAGAACCGCTCCGATCAATCACTAACGAAATATTCAAGGGGGCCCGAACTTTATCGGTAGGATTGTAATTATCGGCTTTCACTTCTGCATAAAGAAAACCGGTATTGTTGGCGGTGTCGTTCACCAAATAGAAGTTATGTCCGGTCTCTGTTGAAAGCGTTAATAGTCCGGCTTTGTTTAATACAGCTTTGCCATTATAAGTAATACTATCAGGGATTTTGTAGTAGGTATCATCAGACTGAATGGGCTCGTGCATCGACAGTATTGGCGTTAGACGCTGTTTAATTTTTACTTTACTTTTAATGGCACTTACTACCGTTAATGTAAAGAGCAATAGAATTCCTGCCAGCAGGATAGGCTTAAAGTTTTTGTTTGGTTGCATGTGTTTTGGATTTATGGAATAACGATGATTTCGTTTTTTTTATTCCATAAATTTTACACGGATTAACACGACTTAACACATGTGACAAGCACGTGACATTTTGGTGTTTCCGGGTAAATGAAAAAAAGAGAAAACTATTTATTTAGCACATCTGATTTTCAGCACGTATTCTTTCATCAAATTGATGACTTCTTCTGAAAGTTGATAAGCCGCAGAAGGTGTTTTAGGCAGAATGATTTCGTAAATAATATAAGGATCCATAAACTTTTCATCCAAGGCCTTCTTCAATACTTTGAATTGTGGGTCTTTGTTGAATTTAGTTTTGGAATTCGTCAATCCCATGTAAAGCGAAATAATACTTTCTCTATCTTCAATAATGGCGTAATTGTTTTTGGCAACACCCATCGATTCACGATATCCAGGCTCATATTCCCATACGGCTTTTACTAAAGCAAAACCAAGCCACTTTTCATCAGCGGTTACATTAATGGAACTATCGGCATTTTTACCCAATTCGTATTGTGGATTAAAACACCAATCTTCATAATGAATCTTCGCTTTAGTAAAAATGGCCTCCATCGCATTTTGTATACGTGGGTTATTTCTATTTAGAATTTTGGCAATTACGATTTCATCCACTGCATCGTTCACACGATTCGTTGAAGTATAAATATCGGCTAAAAACCAATGAGCCATATAGTCGATATAGTTTTTTCTAATCGCTTTTTTATACCAAAGAATGGCATTGGGATAATCTTTTCGAATGCCATAAATCTGGCCAATATAAGTCATTGCCGTATACACAGTTGAGTCGGCATTAAGCGTATATTGGTAGAAAGCCAATGCACTATCTAATTCATTTAATTGGAAGTATTTTTCTGCCTTCGATAAAAAGGATGCCGCTTTTTTATTCGGTTTGATATCATTGGTTTTCAATTGGTCGCCATCTTGAACTCTATAAACATCATGATAATTCAACCGCTTACTGTAATCTTGACATTCGAGTTTCTTCTCAAGTATTTTAATGCTATACGAAAGTTTTGACGCTTCCATTATCTTAATAATTTCGGCAGGGGAATGAATTTCCTGAGCCGTTAAAAACAATGATAAAACTAAGCTTAGGCAAGTAATTACATTTCTTTTCATGTGCATGAGGGGAAGGTTTTATTTTAAAATGAAGAAAAAGCTAATCTATAAAAAAATGAAAGCGAACATAGCATTCTAGCGCAACTGATTTTTTCTTCGATTTAACTCTTCACGATATTTTTTTGCGTCATTATTCGTAGGGTCTGCCATTTGATAGATAGAGATGATTTTTTCTGCTGCCGGCAAATTTTCCTGTTGTAAACTACTGCCGGCAAACGAATAACATGCTAATGAAATAAAGCCTAAAAGCCTCTCATACATTAGGTTAGACGCTTTCTGCTTATTTAGATTGTCGATTGCATTTTTCCACCAATTCAAGTCTTTTTGCTGAAAGGCTTGTAAGTAGTTTTGCTTTTCTAGTTGCTCTTGTTGAACTTTATCATCCGTTATTGTTGGTTTAAAGGCTATATTTTCTGTAGTTTTTCCTTTCAAGAAGTAAATAAATGCTTCCTTAAAAACACTTTCATCGGGCCATTCGTGTTTACCTTTCCAATTAACGAGTTGATGTGGAATACTATTCGGCAGGCTTCTATCGAATTGAATCAAATCAGTATAGTTCATATCGCGTTCTCCGGCAAATCCAATAAGTTTTTTATTGATGGGTGTTGATGCTATAGGAACAACAGCACCTGAGTAAATCACAGTGGTTACTAAAGGATTTCGAAATCCTTCAATAATCGCCAATTTTGCACCGCCACTAAACCCACAAAGGGCAATTTTTGTACTGTCGAAACGTATACACTTATTCAATTGGAGCATTAGATGTTCAACAAATTGAATGTTTTTTTCAAATAGTATTGCATTCTTACAATTATTACTTCCAACAAGGATAACGTTATATTGCTCGGCAAGGCTTTTGTACTTTTGCAAAGGTAGTTCACCTGCACTATGCGGATCAAGAAAAATCATTAGCGGCATTGACTTCGAAGACGAGAAAGTACTTGGGACATAAAGCGCTACAGACTCTTCAGAATAACCGGGAAGCAGGATATTGTTATGCACTATTCCTGTTGGATAAAGACTGTCGGTTTTAATATTTACGTTCTCGGCTTTCTGACTTGAACCATTCGTGTGACAGGAGAGGAGCGTTACTAAACATAACGCAAACAACAAGGGGTTTAATGTCATAACATTCTTTTGCTTCGAAAATAGACTAAAGAAATCATTATTTGCTGATTCGGCCTATCATACAACTGGCATAGCTCTTCACTTGCAATAGCAACCCATTTTCTTCAGTAGCTTCAGGATAACCTAATGAATAGAGTTTTGAATTTATAGCAGGTCTATTGGTAGGTAATTCAAAACTTACAGTTACAGTATCTTCTTCAAGATTCACATCAACCATTTTTACGCCTTGTAGCTCAAGTATTTTTGATTTGATGGTATGCGCACAACCGCTACACTTTAAGTTAGCGATGACGAATTTTTCCGTTTGCATATAAGTTGATTTTAAAGTGCAAGTTATTGCCAAGCAGCGTTAAATTACAATGATTGATATCATAATACAGAATACACTTTAAGTTAAACTGTAATTTCCTTTTTAAATCTAGTGTGTCAAATTCAACCACCGACTCAATTATTCTGTTCTATTTAACGAATTCATAAACATAAATACAGCTATTTACGTTACTTTCGCAACGCTAAATTTCACCCATGCATAGAATACTTACTTTGTTGATTTTGATGACAGTACTTTCTGTTTCCGCCCAGAAAGAAACGAAATATACCATTTCGGGATATATTAAAGATGGATCCAATGGTGAGAGCTTAATGTCTTCCATCGTTTATGTTAATGAAATCAGTAAGGGAACAACCACTAATGAATACGGATTCTATTCCCTTCAATTGCCTGCAGGGAAATATACAATCAAAATATCCTATGTAGGTTATGCTACTCAATTACTCCCGGTTACACTAGATAAAGACACTAAGCTTAATGTGGAAATGGGACCATCTTCGGTTCTTTCGAAAGAGGTAGTCGTTACAGCTGAACGCAAAGATGCGAATGTAAGTAGTACAAATATTGGCCGACAAGAAATTACCATGGAAAATGCGAAAGCTATTCCCGCTTTGCTTGGTGAAGTAGATATTCTTAAAACGTTGCAATTGTTGCCTGGTGTTCAAGCAGCAGGAGAGGGGAACTCCGGATTTTACGTGCGTGGAGGCGGACCAGATCAAAATTTAGTGCTCTTAGATGAAGCAACAGTATATAATACAGGTCATTTGTTTGGCTTTTTTTCGGTATTTAATTCCGATGCTATTAAATCAGTAACCATCGAAAAAGGATCTATGCCGGCTAACTATGGCGGAAGAATTTCATCTGTTGTAGATGTGAAAATGAAGGAAGGCAATATGAAAAAGTGGACGGCTGAAGGAGGAATAGGAATCATAGCTTCCCGTTTAACCATCCAAGGTCCGCTCAAAAAAGATAAATGTTCTATAATGCTTTCGGGTAGAAGAACATACATCGATTTGTTCACCAAAGAAATTTTGAAGAAAGTACAAGATGGTAAATTTGCAGGAAATAGCTATTACTTCTACGACATCAATGCAAAAATCAATTATCGTTTTTCCGATAAAGACAGAGTATACATCAGTGGGTATTTTGGACGTGACGTGTTTAAGTTTAAAGACCCGGACGGACAATTCTCGCTTGATTTTCCGTGGGGAAACAGCACCGTTACCGCTAGATGGAATCACGTATTTGACGAGAAGTTATTCATGAATACCTCTTTGGTTTACAACGATTATCGTTTTGCAGCCAATATCAAATTTTTAGATGTTAAGTTCGATGTGAAATCGTCTATTCAACAGATTTCAGCCAAAATCGATTACGATTATTCTCCTATTATTGGCCACTTAATGAAATTCGGAATTCATTACAATCACCATATTTTCACTCCATATACGGCTACCGGTAGCGATGGCACAAACTCGTTCAAAAACTCAAATGCTAATAAAAAGTATGCGCACGAAACGGCTGTTTATTTCTTAGATGAATTTGATGTTACAAAGTGGTTCCGTTTAAATATTGGTGTTAGAGGGTCTATGTTTAATTTAGTTGGCCCTTATAAGAAAATTGAATTTAATGAAAATGGCTCTGTAAAGGATACGATTCAGTTTGCGTTGGATCAAGTGGTTAAAACTTATTTTGGTATTGAGCCTCGTATTGGTATGCGCTTTCAAGTGGCTAAAGCTACTTCCATTAAAGCGGGCTTTCACATGACAAAACAATATGTGCATTTAGTGCCGGTGTCGAATTCAACTTTACCAACCGATTTGTGGGTGCCTAGTAGCCCGAATGTGAAGCCGCAAACCGGTTTACAATACTCGTTAGGTGTGTTCCAGAACTTTAAGGATAATATGATTGAAACCTCTGTTGAATTGTACTATAAAGATTTGTTTAACTTGATTGAAAACGGACAATCAGCTGTAAGCAACATTAACTATGATGTGGAAGACTTATACACTTACGGACGAGGTCGTGCTTATGGTTCTGAGTTCTTTGTGAAAAAAGCTAAAGGGCGCTGGACAGGTTGGATTGGCTATACTTTAGCTTGGAGTACACGTAAATTCCCTGGTATCGATAACGGGAAAACGTTCCCATCGAAATACGACAGACGACACGATTTAAATGTGGTGTTAATGTGGGATGTCTCTAAACATTGGCGTATAAGTTCAACATTTGTTTATGCATCAGGTAACACAACCACTTTACCGGTTGCGATTTATTATGTAGGCGGAAATATCCACTACGAATGGGGAGATAGAAACAGTTGGCGATTGCCGGCTTATCACCGTTTAGATTTAGGTGTTAGTTATATGGTGCAGAAGAAAAAATGGAGCTACGATATTAATTTCTCTATTTACAACGTGTATAACCGACAAAATCCTTATTTCGTTTACTTAGCCATCAAAGGAGAGCCAGGCAAAGGCAACCAGAAAGCAGTGTTGAAACAATCATCTCTTTTCCCGATTCTTCCTTCATTAACATGGAACTTTAAATTTTAATACCCCATGAACGCAACAACTAAACAAACTTTCGTCCAATCTTATACTTCTATGGGAGATGTTCTAAAACTATGTGTAATTGCCATTGTAGCAGCATTTTTAACTACTTCTTGTACGAAAGAAATTCAAGGTAACTTACCCGATCCGGAATTGAAATTAGTGGTAGATGCCAATATTGAAACCAATACTCCGCCATTGGTACTCTTAACTAAAACATCGAAAGTGTTTGGTGGATTGGATTTGAACGACTTGTCAGGTTTCTTCGAGCATGACGCTGAGATTTGGATTAAAGATGCCAATACTAAAGATTCAGTGAAGCTGGTTGAATTCTGTTTGAAAGATTTACCATTCCCTGATTCTACGAAAGCTGATTTATTGAAAGGCTTAGGAATTATTGCCTACGACAGCAATGCAGTTCCGAATGTTTGTGCCTACACTGTTCCTGATATTATTGCTTATTATACTACCGGAACTTGCGCCTTTTATGGAAAGGAAGAACATAAATATGATATGACGATTAAAGCGGGCGCACGTTACTTAACGGCCTCTACAACAATTCCAAAATCGCTTGGTGGTATTGACTCGCTCAGTTACAAGCCACATTCAAAACCGTCTAACGATACTTTGGTAACTGTTCTTGTTCATATCAATGTACCTCCAACCATTGGTAATTTTTCGCGGTATTGGACCAAACGAAACGCACAGCCGTTTTATCCACCTCTATCACAATCAGTGTATGACGATAAATTGTTCTCCGGGCAATCATTGGTTTTACCGTTGGAACGTGGTCAACCTGCTACTAACACGCAACAAAACGACCCAACGTATGGCTACTTCTGGAAAGGGGATACTGTTGTACTCAAGTGGTCAAACATTGATTATCAGACCTATGATTTCTTCTATACACTCGAAAATGACGGTTCAGGTAACCCCTTTGCCAATCAAGTAAAAGTAAAATCGAACGTTACTGGCGGTATTGGTGTTTTTGCGGGTTATGCAACGAGATACTATTCGATAAAGGTCCCTAAATAGCAAACGGGCACTGAGTTGTGCATATGTTGAATTCTCTTATTTAAGAATTATTATACTCGCCCTTAGATTAGAATTTAGACCTTTGATTTTTAAATAATATAGTAATGGAAAAAGTTTCATGTTTAATTATAGGTTCAGGCCCTGCAGGATATACAGCAGCAATTTACGCGGCACGTGCAGGTTTGAAACCATTGATGTATACAGGTTTGCAGCAAGGTGGTCAGTTGATGAATACCACTGATGTTGAAAATTACCCTGGGTATCCTAAAGGCATTATGGGTCCTGAAATGATGGAGGATTTTAAGTTACAAGCAGAGCGCTTTGGAACTGATATTCGTTTCGGAATGGCTACTAAGGTTGATTTTAGTGGTTCTCCGCATAAAGTGTGGATTGATGATTCTATAGAAATTCATGCAGATGTAGTAATATTAGCTACTGGGGCAGAGGCAAAATGGTTAGGGTTACCTTCTGAAAAACGCTTGAATGGCAATGGTGTTAGTGCATGTGCAGTTTGTGATGGATTTTTCTACCGCGGACAAGAAGTTGCTATAGTAGGGGCAGGAGATACGGCATGCGAAGAAGCGATTTATCTTTCTAAGCTTTGTTCTAACGTGCACATGATTGTGCGCAGAGATCAAATGCGAGCTTCGAAAATCATGCAAGAGCGTGTATTGAACACGCCAAACATTAAAGTGTATTGGAATTCAGAAACAGATGAGGTTTTAGGCGATACAGTAGTTGAAGCTGTTCGCATTGTGAATCGAGTAACCAATGAAAAAACTACAGTTCCAGTTGCCGGATTTTTTGTAGCTATCGGTCATCAGCCGAATTCAGCAGTTTTCAAAGATTTCATTACAACCGATGAACAAGATTATATTGTAACGGTTCCTGGAACACCAAAAACAAATGTTGCAGGTGTTTTTGCTTGTGGCGATTTACAAGATAAGATATATCGACAAGCAGTAACTGCAGCAGGTTCAGGCTGCATGGCTGCATTAGAAGCGGAACGTTATTTATCTGAACACGGACACGCTTGAGTCAATCAATCACAATAAGTAAAGGCGTGGTGCATATGATGATGGCCACGTTTTTTTTTGCCTTGATGAATGTTTGCATTAAGCAGGTAAGTCATATTCCACCCATGGAAGTAGTGTTCTTTCGCTGTTTTATTGCACTCGCCATTGCTGGGGTAAGTATGCGCATTAAACATATCGATTGGATAGGAAGTGAGCGAAAACTTTTAATTCTCCGCGGTGTGAGTGGAACACTGGCAGTTTATACCTTCTTCATAACATTACAGCGAATGCCTTTGGCAACAGCGGTTACCATCCAATATTTATCGCCCATTTTTACTACAATAATTGCCGGCTTAATTCTTGGCGAATACATT
The DNA here is from genome assembly GCA_044226285.1 of Chitinophagales bacterium. Classification (GTDB taxonomy): domain Bacteria; phylum Bacteroidota; class Bacteroidia; order Chitinophagales; family LD1; genus CALAYL01. The sequence goes on from JBGAHI010000006.1 coordinate 102,871, forward strand.
CCAAAAATTCAATATCTCTTCTTTGCTGTTTCTTTTGCCGGAATTATTGTATTGAAAGGATTTGACACCAGCATCACCATGTCGCTTTTCCTCATCGGACTAACCTCTGCATTATGTTCGGGAGCTGCATATAATTTTGTTCGGACACTTAAAGGCAAGGAAAATCCATTGGTGGTGGTATTTCATTTTCAGTTGATTGGCGCAATAACCGGCTTATGCTTTACGCTATTCAATTATCATGTACCAACGTTGATGGATAGTGTATATCTGCTTTTAGTAGGAATCTTTACCTATTTGGGGCAACTCTATTTAACTAAAGCGCTGCAAGGAGAAGCTGTTGGTGTGGTTTCCAGTATAAATTATTTAGGCGTTGTTTATGCTTTTATTTTCGGCATACTCATTTTCAACGAGCATTACACTGTTTTCAATTATCTTGGCGTTGCCTTAATTCTAACCGGAGTGCTACTCAGTATTTTTTTAGGCAAAAAACAAACCATTAAAGATGCAACTGCCTGAGGCTTTTCTTGCGGCTATCCAAAATAACTTACCCAACGATTGGGAAGAATTAGTGCAATCTTTTAGTACAGATTCACCTGTGAGTATTCGAAAGCATCCGCTGAAATCCTTTGATGATGGTTATCTTGAACCTATAGCTTCAACCCCATGGTGTGCAGAAGGCAGATATCTTAAACAACGTCCTTCTTTTACTTACGATCCGATTTTTCAAGCAGGCGGGTATTATGTTCAAGAGGCGTCATCTATGTTTTTGGAGCAATTTGCACAAGCTTTTCTTGCTAACATTTCTGAACCGGTAGTGCTCGATTTATGTGCTGCACCAGGAGGGAAATCAACACATTTACTTTCTCTGTTGGAAGGCCGTGGAGTGCTTATGGCCAATGAAATTATAGCTAATCGTAACGCAGCTTTACGACAAAATATTGCCAAATGGGGTGCATTTAATGTGGTTGTAACACAAAATGATCCTAAAGAATTTCAGCGCTTAGAAGACGTATTTGACCTTATTGTGGTAGATGCACCATGTAGCGGAGAAGGTATGTTTCGCAAAGACAATAATGCCATAACCGAATGGAGTGCAAATAATGTAGAAACCTGTATTTACCGTCAAGAAGAAATCTTAACGGCTATTCTGCCTGCTTTAAAACCAGGAGGAATGCTAATTTACTCTACTTGCACTTTTGAACCCGGAGAGAATATCCATCGCATTGAATGGTTAACGAAAGAATACCATTTGCAATGCGTGGCTCCTGCACAAGTCTTTGAAGAAAAGGGTGTAACTACTATCACTTGCGGAGGAGCCTTTGGTTATGCCTTTTATCCGCATAAAACAAACGGAGAAGGCTTCTTTATTGCTGCTTTGCAAAAGCCTTTAGTAGAGACAGATTCCAAGAAAATAAAGTTATCTGCTATTGAAAAAACATCACCCGATATTCAACAATGGGTAAGTTTAACCGATACAAATGCCATTGTTTCCTTTCAAGAGGAGTATCATTTAGTGAGCAAAAAATATGCTTCGTTAAAGGATGTGTTTCGTAAAACATTGCGCATAAAGCAAGAAGGCACCATTGTGTGTACCCAAAAAGGGAAAGACTTGATTCCGGCTCCTGAATTGGCCTTCAGTACTTCTATTGCCGATGGTGTGAGTCGAATTGAAGTGAGTTATGAAGATGCAATACGTATACTCAAATGCGAAAACCTGCATTTCTCAGGATGTCAACGTGGCTGGCACTTAATCACCTTCAAAAATCTCGGTTTAGCCTGGGTAAAGGTGATGGACAATCGGACAAACAACTACTATCCAAACAATTGGCGCATCTTAAAGTAATCCACCAAAATTAGTGGCTTTAAGGATTTGCTCAGTTGCTCCGGTGTTTCTTTCGACATAATTTTTCGCCAGCGTTGAATACAATTGACATTCCTTTTCGTTTTGCAAATTGGTGATGGCTTGTTTCAACTCATTTGTACTAGATACAGCAATGGCTCCATTTTGCTGTATCAAATCCAATGCTTCTTTTGCTTTTGTATGGTGCGGACCAAAAATGGTAGGAACTCCGTATACAGCAGCTTCTAAGATATTGTGAACACAAACACCAAATCCACCACCTATATAAGCAAAAGTTCCATACCGGTAAATGGTAGAAAGAATTCCTGTGCTATCAACAATCAGTATAGGTGATAGAATTTCGTTTGAATAAGCAGAATAACGAATAGTTTGCCCAGGAAACTGATTTTCTATATAGGCTATATTCGATTCATTAACATCATGAGGTACAATAACTAATCGATAACGCTCGAAAAAATCAGAAGGAAGTGCCGCTTTCAACTGATCGATGTCTACCTTCCAAGTACTGCCGGCAATCATCACTTTTTTCGATTGACAGAAATGATCAATATCTTCCAATGATTTATTTTCTGCAGCAATTGTAGCAACTCTATCGAATCGAGTGTCTCCGGCAACTAGAGCATTTACTTTTATTGCCGCTAACAACTTTTTAGAGGCTTCATCTTGCACGAAAATCGTTGTAAAAAAAGTTAGTTGTTGACGAAAAAATGCTCCCCAAGTAGCAAAAAACGGTTGCTCTTTTCTAAAAATGCTACATACTAGATAATTGGGAATTTGCTGGAGTTGGATTTCAGAAAGAATAAAGTGCCAAAAATCGTATTTGACCCAATAAACTGTTGTAGGTTTTAAAAGTTGTAGCAATCGTCTTGCATTCAAAGCAGTATCGGCAGGCAGATAAAAAACGACATCAGCTAAAGCATAGTTTTTCCGAACCTCGTAACCGGAAGGAGAGAAGAAGCTTAATGCAAGAAAAAGGTTGGGCTGTTTGGCCTTCAGCGCTTCAATCAAAGGACGAGCCTGCTCGAATTCCCCTAAGGATGCACAATGAAACCAAATGCGTTGGGGTGATGAAGAATTAATAGTTGATAGCTTCTCCCATGTTTCGGATCTTCCATCAATCAGTAATTTCGCTTTGGGATGAAACAATGACGCTAGTTTCAGCAAGCTGCTATAGCCCACAACAAAAAGCCGATAAACCAAAGTGCTAAGGTTCACTAGTATAAATCTTCGTTGTCTTTGTTGGTATAAACCGGAATAATAAAACCAAATTTCACGCCTACAAATATGTCTTTACGTTGTGTGTTATCTTTCTTCCCTTGGTCGAAATTCCAAGCGCGAATATTATGCGTAAAAGCAATGTCCGCCTGACACCCCAAATAGAAGTTCAACAGTTTTTTTCGTTCCATAAACATGAATCCCGTGCCTAACGATAATACCGGTCCGTTAGATAAACGATCGTACCCTTTACGATACGTTTTATCAAGCTGAGGAACCAAACGTGTTGGCGCTTGAATCAGAATCTTATGCTGTAAATAACCTAAACCTCCCAAAAGAAAAATCCCACTTCCGGGTAAACGCTTAGAAACACGAAAAACTTTTCCGCCAACTGCCTTTACAGAAAAACCTTCTTCCGATAATTTAGTGTCGACTAAATAGCCTTCATTCGTGATATGTTTGCCCTCGCTAGTGGTGATATTAGCCAGGATGTTGTTTTCCTTTACTTTATTGCCAAACAAATAATTCCCTTCAACACCAACAATCCAACTCTTTCCGAATCGATAACTTAATAGCATGCCTACATTAGAGTTAAACCCAAAACGATCCTTCATATTGCCAAATGGGAACTGAGCATTATAAGATGGACTAATAATTACAACATTATTCGCATTAGCTGCTCGTTTCTTGAATTTTTCTGAATCGGCTAATTGACCAAAGGCTTGTTGAAGTCCAAGCATTAATAGGAAAAAAGAGAAAATCTTCTTATTCATAACTTTGTAAATAAACGCTATTTTTTTGTGAAATGTATAACTCAACTGCAGCAAATCATAAGAAATAACAAACTTATGACAAGCAAATGAACAACTCGATGAAATTTGTGTTTATTTGTTAATTCGAAGCAAGGAGGATGAGTAATATTAATATCAAGGACAGTTACGACATAGTGGTGATTGGTGCAGGTGTTGGCGGATTAACAGCAGCAAGTCTGCTCTCCAAAGCCGGATACTCAGTCGTTGTTGTGGAGATGGCAAGTCAGGCCGGTGGTTATTTGGCCGGATTTCATCGCAACAAATTCCGCTTCGACACAGCTATTCATTGGCTCAATCAATGTAATCCCGGGGGGATTGTAAATACTGTATTTGAGACTATTGGCACCGATTATCCTCATGCTATTCCACAGAAAAGAATCAAGCGCTATCGTGGAGATCATCACGATTACTTGCTCACCAACAACCCCGATGAACTTAAAGCGCAATTACAAAAAGAGTTTCCGCATGAAAAGTCCGGCATTGAGCGCTTCTTCAAAGATGCAAAAGTACTTGGCGAGCGCATGTATAAGTGGGGAAGCAATGTACGTTCTTCTGAAACATTGAAATGGTACGAGAAAGCAAGTAATGGAATGAAAATGCTTCGCTTTGTTTTGCCTTTTATTCAGCACGTTCGTTTTAGCGGAGAAGAGGGTTTGAAAAAAGGGCTCAATCGCTATTTTAAAGATGAAAAATTGCATCAGTTTTTCAGTACAGAACCGGATTTGCTCTCGTGTTTAATTCCTATTGGTTGGGCCTATTTTGGTGATTTTCAGAATCCTCCGGTAGGTGGCGGACAAGCCTTTCCGGAATGGCTTTCGCATGTTGTTAAATATTACGGAAACGACATTTTCTTCCACAGTAAAGTGAATAAGATTTTGTTAGATGGCGATAAAGCGGTTGGTGTCGAAATAGACCATCGCGGAACCATTTATCAAGTGAAAAGCCGCTATGTATTGGCTTCCTGCGATGTGGAAACATTATATGAGAAGATGTTACCGGAAGCTATTGTCCCTACTAAACTTAAAGATAAACTGCGAAATGCAGTATTGTATAATTCCTCTTTAACCATTTCAGTTGCACTCGATTGTCCGCCTGAACAATTAGGATTTGGAGAAGAAATGATTCATATTTCTCGTCAAGGTATTGCACGTAAAGACTTATCAGGCGGTGATCCAGAGAAGTCTGAAATCATTATTCTTGCACCATCGTATCGCGACAAAACTATGGCTCCGGAAGGCAATGGAACCATCACCATTTTCATGCCTGCTAGAATGGAACAATTCAGCAATTGGAAAGCAGAACGAGACAGCGAAGGGAATTACGTTCGTGGAGAAGAGTATAACAAACTGAAAGAAGAAATTGCCAATGTGCTAATTAGAAGGGTTGAAGAACAAGTCGCTCCAGGACTTCGCTCACATATCCTATTCTATGATGTAGCTACGCCTATTACGCATTATCGTTATACAGGTAACAAAAACGGCACCATGATGGGCGCACGACCTGGAAAAGAAAATATGCAAGCCAAAGTGGCGCATTATAGAACGCCTGTGAAGCATCTTATTTTAAGCGGACATTGGGCAGAATTAGGTGGTGGAGTTCCAATTGCTGTGAAGGCAGGTTTTAATGCAGCTTTACTTGTTCTGAAAGATGAAAAACCGGATGTATTCAATGCCTTTGCCGATTACATCAACAAGAAAATAACGGCTGAAGAATTTCGTTCATTGCCATTCTTGAAACAATACGATAATTCCTGGGAACGTAAATTGACGCCTGCAGAGTTGTTGGCTATTCGAAGAAGTGATAAGTCGTTGTAATTAGAAGTTGGTAGCAAACAACAATTCAAGGTTCGTGTTCTTCATACCAAAGGCCTTTGCAATATGTTCGTTTGTAAGATTACCTTTGTATAAGTAAATTCCATTGCGAATGCCGGCATCCTCATAAATCAAGCCTTTGATACCTTGCACATCTCCACAATGCAATAGAATAGGGGTCAAGATATTCGAGAATGCATAAGAAGCAGTTCTAGAAACACGAGAAGGAATATTGGGAACACAATAATGTGTTACATCATATTTTTTGAACGTTGGATTGGAATGAGAAGTAATTGTAGATGTTTCAAAGCATCCTCCTTGATCAATACTTACATCAATAATCACCGAACCGGCTTTCATTTTAGCTACCATGTCTTCATTCACAATCACTGGCGTTCTGCCTTTTTTGGAATGTATGGCACCAATGGCCACATCCGTGAGCTGTAACTCTTCTTCCAAAATATTGGGCGAAATAGTAGAAGTGAAAATTCTTGCACCTATACGCTCTTGTAAACGTTGTAATTTGTAAACGTTATTATCGAAAACAGATACAATGGCACCTAAGCCGATAGCAGCACGTGCAGCATAGGTTCCAACCGCTCCGGCTCCTAGAATCACCACTTTTGCAGGTGGAACCCCCGAAATACCACCTAATAGAATTCCTTTTCCATGATTGGCATTACTCAAATATTCAGCAGCAATGAGGATAGAAGAGTTACCTGCAATTTCGCTCATAGCTCGAACAAAAGGGTAAAAGCCGGCTTGATCCTTTGTGTACTCAAATGCCAAAGCGGTAACCTTTTTAGAGGTTAGCTTCGCTATATAATCTTTATTAATTGTAGGTAAATGCAAAGGCGAAATAAGGGTTTGCTCTAATTGCATCATCTCGATTTCATTGGGCTGGGGAGGTGCAATTTTGATAATGATATCCGCTTTATATACTTCTTCTGTTGATGTTGTAATTTCTGCTCCTGCTTCAGAATAATCGGTATCAAAAAAATGACTATCGAAACCGGCATTCGACTCAATAAGTATACGATGTCCGTTAGCCACCAATGTTTTAACCGACTCTGGCGTTAATCCAATACGATGTTCTTGGAATGTTTTTTCCTTTGGTATGCCTATAAATAATTTCGACTGCTTATTGGCCACCATAGCCGGAGCTTCCATGGGTTGAAGCCCTAATTTTGTTACTAATCCGCTGAATTGTGTTTTTTCGGCTGCCATACGTGCTTGGGTATGTTTTTCAATCAAAATGAAGTGATAAAATCACTGTAGTTGCCCAAAGATACTGAAATTCTGTTGTTAATTAGAAATACTCAATTTGCGCGTGTTTGCATCAACTATATCGAAGTTTAGAGTAATGCCGCTTTGAAATGCCTCTATAATCTCCGGCCATTCCACAAAGCAATAGTTTCCACTATCGAAGTATTCGTACAACCCAATCGCTTCAGCTTCTTCAATACTTTTCAAGCGATACAAATCCATGTGATAAGCCTTCCATTGGCTGTTGGAGGTATATTCGTTTACAATGGAAAAGGAAGGGGAGGAGAGTGCATCATTTATCCCTAATTGCTGACAAAGTGCCTTGATAAATGTGGTCTTCCCGGCTCCTAAAGTTCCTTTAAAAAAGAAAACGCGCTCGTTTGGATACAATGTTAGTACTTGCTCTGCTATGGCATTAATGTCGGTAAGTGTAAAAAAAAACTCCTGCTGTTTCATGGCAGGAGCAATATTACAAATTAAGCTTTCATTCTCTTAATAATCCTTTAGACTTCTTGTCAACCCTTTTGATTTCAATCGTTCCAAGGTTCTTTCTTTTATTTGACGAACGCGTTCTCTAGTTAAACCGTATTTTTCACCAATTTCTTCCAACGTCATTGGATCATCACCATTCAAACCGAAGTAGCAAACCAAAATATCTTTTTCACGCTCCGGTAATTCATCAATAATTTGTGCAATACTCTTTTCCATATTTTGCTTAATCAGCAAATTATCGGGTTCATTATATGCAAAGTCGGCAATAATATCAGCTAATGTCTGCTCATTCTCATGTCCGAATGAAACATCCGTTGAAACCGTTTTTAAAATTGAATTCAAATAATCATTCACCACTGATTCGCTTACTCCGGCTCTTGTAGCAATGGCATCGCTATCAGGCTCACGTTGATATTCTTGTTCTAACAATTGGAATGCCTTCTTCACTTTTGAATAAGAAGAATTTCTACTGATGGGTGTTCGAATAATCTTCGATTGTTCAACAATAGACTGAGTCATGGCCTGACGAATCCACCACACGGCATAAGATATAAAGCGAAATCCTTTTGTTTCATCGAATTTATTAGCAGCGCGAATCAAGCCTAAATTACCATCGTTAATCAAATCGTTTAACGACAAGCCTTGTCCTTGATATTGTTTAGCTACTGAAACGACAAATCGCAAATTTGATTTAACTAAAAGATCAAGGGCATCTAAATCACCTTCATGTACTTTTTTAGCCAAGCTATATTCTTCTTCAACCGATAACAACTCGTGTTTCGAAATTTCGATAAGGTATTTGTCTAAAATGTGGCTTTCTGCGTTGGCAATGTTGTGTGTGATTTTCAATGCTTTCATAAGGACCTTTTTGTGTATGTACGACCGTCCAAAAAAAAGGTTTCATTTTTGGTTGGCACATTAATTGACTATTACTCTAGACGTTTATTTTTCAGATTAATTGTGAAGTATTTATGACAAATTTTCAAGATGGTTTTTTTGCGAAACCCGTGAGCGATGACGATGCGGATTTCCTCCCTATTTTATTGGATGAAGACGATTCAAATAGAGATAAAACAGCTATTCCGAATACATTACCTCTGTTGCCGTTAAGAAATACAGTGCTTTTCCCCGGTGTTGTATTGCCAATTACAATCAGTAGAGACAAGTCGATTTTAGCTGTCAAAGAGGCATACAAGACCAATAAGTTAATTGGCGTTGTAAGTCAAATTGACGTATCCATTGAAGAACCTAATTTTCAAGATTTATTCAAAATTGGTACAGTAGCCCAGATTTTGCGAATGATTAAGATGCCGGATGGCTCTACAACTGCCATTTTACAAGGTAGAAGCAGATTTGAAAGCTTGGAACTCCTCACTACTGACCCTTACATGACCGTTAAATTACAACCGCTATCCGAGGAATTTCCTAAGGGCGACAAGGAATTTGACGCGTCTATCATGACGATAAAGGATTTGGCGAATAATATCATCAAGATTAATCCGCAGATTCCTTCTGAGGCCAACATCATGATTAAGAATATCAATAACCCGATTACCTTGACCTTTTTCATTGCTTCCAATTTGAATATTGAGGTGAAGAAAAAGCAGGAAATTTTGGAGATTAACGATATGAGCGAGTTGGTGAAAACGGTAATTCAGCACCTCAACTCTGAGTTACAAATGCTGGAAATCAAAAATCAGATTCAAAGCAAGGTACGTGGCGATATCGATAAACAACAGCGCGAATACTTCTTGCACCAGCAATTAAAACAAATTCAAGAAGAATTAGGGCACAACAATCCTGATCGCGATGTGCAACGGTTACGCGAAAAAGCAGCTGAAATGAACTTGCCTGAAGCGGTGCGTTTAGCCGTGAATAAAGAATTAGAGAAATTGCAACGTATGAACCCCGCTGCTGCCGATTATTCCGTGGTCATGAACTATTGCGAATTATTGCTGGATTTGCCTTGGGGAGTGTATACTGAAGACCACAACGATATTAAAAAGGCAAAAACAACACTCGATAAAGATCATTTTGGTATCGATAAGATCAAGGAACGAATCTTGGAATACCTATCAGTATTAAAGTTGAAAGGCGATTTGAAATCACCGATTTTATGCTTTGTTGGTCCTCCGGGGGTGGGCAAAACCTCTTTAGGGCAATCGATTGCAAAGGCATTAGGGCGAAAATATGTACGAATAGCTTTAGGCGGCTTACACGATGAAGCCGAGATTAGAGGTCACCGCAAAACTTATATTGGTGCTATGCCCGGCCGAGTGGTACAATCGTTGAAAAAGGCACAATCTTCAAATCCGGTGATGATTTTAGATGAAATCGATAAAGTAGGTAACGACTTTAAAGGCGACCCTTCTTCCGCACTTTTAGAGGTGTTGGATCCCGAACAAAACAATGCTTTTTATGATAATTATCTGGAATTAGAATTCGATTTATCGAAGGTATTGTTCATTGCGACAGCGAATTCGTTGAATTCCATTCAACCAGCTTTGCGCGATCGTATGGAAATTATATCGTTGGAAGGGTACTCCATTGAAGAGAAAATTCAGATTGCCAAGAAACACCTGATGCCGAAGCAAATTACCAATCATGGTTTAAAAGCTAAGGATGTAGTGATTTCCGATAAAGTGATGGAGCAAGTAGTAGAGCAATATACCAAAGAGTCCGGTGTGCGTGAATTGGATCGCGTGTTAGCCGCCATCATGCGTAAAATAGCGAAATACGTTGCTGCAGAAGAAAGTTACAATCCTGCACTTACATTTGAAGAAGTTGAAGAAATGTTAGGCCCCGATCGTTTTGATAAGAGTATTTACAGTGAAGAACATCAACCGGGTGTGGCTGTGGGTATGGCTTGGACATCAGTAGGTGGAGACATTTTGTTCATAGAATCAGCAGTTACTAAAGGGAGCGGACAATTAGTTTTAACAGGCAGTTTAGGCGATGTGATGAAAGAATCGGCTTCAACAGCTTTTACATATCTGAAAGCTCACGCAGCTGAATATGGCATTGACTCTGATGTATTCGCCAAAGTAAATGTCCACCTGCATTTCCCGGAAGGTGCAGTACCAAAAGACGGACCTAGTGCGGGTATCACCATTTTAACGGCTTTAACTTCTTTATTTACCCAACGCAGAGTGAAACCATTCTTAGCCATGACAGGTGAAGCTAGCTTACGCGGGAAAGTATTGCCGGTAGGAGGAATTAAAGAAAAAATACTGGCTGCTAAACGAGCAGGAATCAAAGAAATAATTCTGCCTGAAAAGAACAGAAAGCATTTGGAAGCCATCGATAAAACCTATATTCGAAACTTGAAAGTAAACTATGTGAACAATATGAGTGAAGTGTTGGAACTGGCGCTCCAAGCCAAGCCCATAAAGGATAAACTCGATTTTTCGCTTTTTATGAAACACGATAAAAAATAAGGATGAAACGCATTATTTTCTTGTTCCTCTATTTAGGTGTATTGATTACCGCTTCTGCACAAAACGGCTTTACCTTGGTGAAAGATGAAGCTTTGGTTCGTCAAAAGTTTGCTGAGATTCCGAAGAAAATCACCTCCATCAAATCATCTTTTGTACAAGAAAAAAATCTCAGCGCACTTTCCGATAAGTTGATTTCAAAAGGTTTCTTCTATTTCGAAAAAGAAAATAAAGTCCGTTTGGAATACACTTCACCATTCAAATATTTGATGGTGATGAACAACGGAAAGATGCTGATTAAAGACGATGCCAAAACATCAAAGGTGGATTTGCGCTCGAATAAAATTTTCCAGTCGGTGAACCGTATTATGACCGATTGTGTGAACGGGACAGCCCTTACTAACCCAGACTTTTCAACCAAAGTATTCGAAAGTTCCACTCAATACAAGTTAGAAATGACGCCAATTGGCAAAGGAATGAAAGACTTTTTCAAGGTGATTTATATCTTTATCGAAAAGAAAGATTATAGTGCATCTCGCTTAGAACTACATGAAAAATCTGCTGATAATACCATTATTACTTTCCAAAATAAAGAGCTCAACAAACCGCTTGTGGCTTCTTTGTTTGCTGTTAAATAGTTTTTTGGGCTCTACATCGGTTTTAGCGCAACAATCTGCGTCCGATCACTATGTAACAAAAATGGATTTTTTTGGAAAGCATTTCAGTGGAATTCTTACTGTTAAAGCTATTGATGCTATTCAAAAGCGCATGGTGTTTACTACAGAAACAGGATTTAAGTTTTTTGATTTTAAACTGATAAACGATAGTGTTGAAGTGGTAGATTGCATTGAACCACTACGCAAAAAAGGGATTTTGGCTGTACTTACTTCCGACTTAAATTCCCTTGTTTATTTTCCTGATGCTCAAGTATTAAAGCGTAAGAACCTAAAAAATGAAACGCAGTTAACCGTTAAAACAAAAGCCGGAAAGGTAAAGCAAAAAAGAAATACAGACACAAACCATATTATCATAAAACATAGTGGTTTGCCGATAAAATATAACTTTACAAAGTTGATTGAAAACGCTACTGAATAATGCTTTTAGATAATTTGTACCATATCGAAGAACAAGAAATAGGTGAGCAAACCCTTACTGCTACTATTGCTTTACATACTACACACCCTATTTTTGAAGGGCACTTCCCCGGACAACCTATACTGCCGGGTGTTTGTCAAACGCAAATGTGTGTTGAACTCTTTAATGCATTAACAAAGCAAAATTTAGTGTTAACGGGAGCCTCTGTAATGAAATTTTTATCGTTCATTAATCCGAACGTGAATCCGCAGCTTACCTTTAAGTTAGATTGGACAAATCAAGAAAAGGGAGTAGTTCTAAATGCAGTAATTAGTGCAGAAGGCACCGTGTTTTTAAAATTTAAAGGCGATTTAAGTACTGAATACTCAAGTTGATATGGAGCTGTTGAAACAAAGATTCAGAGATAATAAATGTTGTGTTTTAATTCCAACATACAATAACCGCAATACCATAGCACAGGTAATTAAAGATGTTTTAGTATACACCGATGATGTTTGTGTGGTGAATGATGGTTCTACAGACGATACATTATCGCTTATTCAACAATTCTCGAACATTAAAATTCATACCTATTCTGTAAACAGGGGGAAAGGATTTGCGCTCCAAACCGGCTTTATGTTTGCTATTGACAATGGTTACGAATATGCCATTACTATTGATTCAGACGGACAACATTACGCCTCCGATTTACCAGTTTTTATAGATGCATTAGAGCGAGATAAGAATTGTATTTTCATTGGTGCACGCAATATGACCGTTGAAAATGTACCCGGTAAATCGAATTTCGGGAACAAATTTTCGAACTTTTGGTTCAAGTTAGAAACAGGTATTGAGCTTCCAGATACACAATCTGGCTATAGACTTTATCCGTTGAAACCTTTACAAGACATCCATTTCTTTTCCAATCGCTACGAATTTGAAGTAGAGGTAATTGTGCGTGCTGCTTGGGAAGGAGTAGGCGTAGAGGCCGTTCCTGTGAAAGTATATTATCCTCCAGCAGAGGAACGCGTGTCGCATTTTCGTCCTTTGAAAGATTTCACACGCATCAGCATATTGAATTCTGTATTGGTGATTTGGCTTTTGCTGTACATCAAGCCCCGCGACTTATACCGACTACTCAAAAAAAAAAGTTTAAGTGAGTTTTTCGAAGAGTATCTTTTCCGTTCACACGAATCGCCTGCTGTAAAAGCTGGTTCAGTAGCTTTAGGTATTTTTTTCGGTATTGCTCCGTTTTGGGGTTTCCAAATGCTATTGGTAGCTTTCTTTGCATGGCGCTTGAAACTCAACAATGCACTGGCTTTGGTGGTATCAAATATCAGCATTCCTCCTATGATTCCGCTATTGCTCTTTTTGAGTTACGAATTTGGAGCTATTTGGATGCCGAAAGCAACACATCTTAATTTTAGCACAAAACTTACATTAGCCGTGATTCACCAAAATGTGATTCAATACGTATTAGGAAGCTTCACATTTGCCACCATTGCTGCAGTTGTGGCCGGATTCGTAACTTATTTATTGGTGAAATACAGAAAAGAAAAAGTATAGAAAGTAGCCCATGGAGAAAATTTTTACATCAATATATACTTACTTTAAGACACATTTGACCATATTCTATGGTCTTTTATTCATTATAGTTTTAGCACTCGGATTGGGTGCATCACGATTAAAAATCGAAGAAGATGTAACTAAAATGATGCCTAATGCAGGAAAGGCATCTGAGATTTTACATACCCTTCAAGATTCAAAATTATCAGAGAAAGTTGTGTTTTTGATTCATGCAAAAAATGAAACAGTTCCCGCTGAAACCCTTACGGCTTCAGCCGATTTCTTGAATGAACGTTTTGGGGATTCGCTTCAACGCTTTGTACAACATGTGAAATGTAAAACGAATGATGAAGAGTTCTTGGATTTATATGCCTTAATTCAGCGCAATGCACCGGTATTCTTAGAAGAGAGCGATTACATAGCCATGGATTCAATGATTGCCGAAGGTAATATTCCTAAGGCGTTGGAAAACGATTATCGTATGCTTTCATCGGCTTCTGGTATTGTTTTGAAAGAGCAAATCTTAAAGGACCCAATCGGAATCACCGGCTTGGTGTTGAAGAAAATGAACCAGTTGCAGTTTAACGATAATATTGTGCTGCAAGATGGTTATTTCTTTACCAAAGACATGCAAAATGTGCTGATGGTGCTCACCCCTTCGTTTGCATCGAACAATAGCAAAGTAAATGAGCAATTTATAGTACAACTGAAGAATCAAATAGCTGCACTACAGAAAGCGTATCCTGATTGTGAAGTCCAGTATTATGGAGCCTCTCCGGTGGCATATAGTAATGCTGTGCAGTTGAAGAAAGACACTTTTCTTACATTAACCATTACTGTAGTTGGCCTATTGGCTTTCATTTGGTTTTATTTCCGCAAGAAACGCATACCGCTGATTGTGTTTTTCCCGGTTTTGTTTGGCGCATTGTTGGCACTGTGTATGATTGCTATTACCAAAGGTTCCATCTCTACCATTGCCTTAGCTGCTGGTTGTGTGATATTAGGCATAGGTATTAATTATGCCCTTCACTTTATTAACCATTACAAGCATTCACATTCCATTAAAGATACAATTGGCGACTTGATAGAACCTCTGAGTATAGGCAGTTTCACCACAGTGGCATCGTTCTTTAGTTTGCAATTTGTTCATTCACCCATATTAGCCGATTTTGGATTGTTTGCCGGTTGGACATTGATTGGCACTTCCATTTTTACCTTGCTTTTCTTGCCTGTTTTTGTTCCTGAATTTTCGGAAGAAACTACTTCGTTTGAACGATTTACCACCATAAAGTATACCCCAAACAAATGGGTGGCAATCGGTATTACAGTATTAACGGTGGTGTTTTTGTTCTTTGTTAATCGCGTGCAATTCGACAGCGATTTGAATCAATTAAGCTATCAAACCGATGAGCTTAAGGGCTTTGAAAAAGCAATGAATGCTTTGCAGGGCGATAGTGTGAAAACCGTTTATATTTCTACGAAAGGTGCAACATTGGATGAAGCTTTAAATCAAACGGCAACATTGGCGGGCACTTTAGCCAGCCAAAAAGAAAATCATCACATTGAAAATTACAGCGCAATCAGTGCTTTTGTAATACCGGAAGCTGAACAACAAAAGCGAATTGCCCGTTGGAATGCTTATTGGAGCGATGCAAAACGGCAAACAGTAATCAGTGGAATCAAATCGGCTTCAGGCTCTTATCATTTTAAGCCGGAAGCATTTCAAGTCTTTTACGATTTGTTGAACAGTAATCCTAAGCAGTTGGCTAAAGCGGAAACGGACTTAATTATTCATTCTATTGGTACTGAGCAAATCGCTCAAACGCACGATGGATATGCTGTCTTATCATCTGTTCTACTTAAAAAAGCCAACCGAGCTGTTGTATATCCTGAATTGGAACAACTCAAAGGCGTTACCATTCTCGATAAAGCTATTGTTACGAATAGTTTGATTGAAAGCGTGTATACCGATTTCAACAAAATTTTATTGTACACTTCACTCATCGTATTCCTTGCGCTTTTAATTAGCTACGGAAGAATAGAATTGGCGCTCATTACCTTCATTCCAATGGCCGTAACATGGATTTGGATTCTGGGTATTATGGGACTATTCGGCTTGAAATTCAATATTGTCAATATTATTATCTCTACGTTTATCTTTGGTTTGGGTGACGATTTCAGCATTTTTATTACTGACGGATTGACTCAAAAATTCAAATCAGGTAAAGATGTTTTATCGTCACATAAATCTTCGATATTCTTGGCTACAGTTACTACAATTCTTGGGCTTGGTGCTTTAATCTTTGCTAAACATCCGGCACTAAAATCTATTGCTTGGTTATCAATGCTTGGATTGTTGTGTGTGATTATTATCGGACAAACGATTCAGCCTTTGTTGTACAATTACTTTATCCAAAATCGAAAAGAGAAAGGCTTTGCACCATGGACACTTCCAACGCTATTATTGGCTTCTGTGGCGTTCATGTATTTTGTAATTGGCGGATTTGTGTTGGCATTGTTTGGCTTCCCGCTCATCTACTTATTGCCTTTTCCTTCAAAAGCCAAACGAAAATACATCTACCATGTATTGCTGAGCAACTTCGTAAAATCATTGGTTTACATGATGGCGAATGTGCGTAAAGTACATATTAATAAAGAGCTTGCCGACTTTTCTACACCTTCCGTTATTATCAGTAATCATCAATCGTTCCTCGATATTTTGATTACGGTAATGCAACACCCAAAAATCATTTTGTTGACGAACGAATGGGTATACAATTCACCGTTCTTCGGACAAGTGGTAAAATTAGGCGATTACTATCCGGTAGCCGATGGGGCAGAAGGAGCTATTGAAAGATTGCAAAAGAAAGTAAGTGAGGGTTATTCCATTGTAATTTTCCCGGAAGGTACCCGTTCTGCCGATGGCAAAATGAAACGCTTTAAGAAGGGTGCATTTTTCTTAGCTGAACAGTTAAATTTAGACATTCAGCCGCTGTTATTGCACGGTATCAATCATACCATGGGGAAAGGCGATTTCATGTTATTTAACGGACAAATGACATTGAAATACTTACCGAGAATCAAACCATCCGATACAACATTTGGAGTTGGTTATTCGGAAAGAACAAAAAACATTAGTCAGTATTTTAAAGATGAATTTGAAAAACTGCGTGTAGAAATTGAGCAGCCCTTGTATTTCAAACAACGCTTAGAAATGAATTATGTGTATAAAGGACCTGTGCTCGAATGGTACACATGGAAAAAAATTCAACTCGAAAACTACTATAAAACGTACCATGATGTATTGCCGCGCCAAGGTACTATCACCGATTTAGGTTGTGGTTACGGTTACATGGCGTATATGTTGAATTTCATTTGTCCGGATCGTGTGATTACCGGAGTGGATTACAATGAGCCTAAAATTGATGTAGCCAACAACAATTACTCGAAGAACCCGAACTTGAATTTCTATGCCAGCAGTATTACAGAGATTAGTTTTGTGCCGCAAGATGCTTATGTAATCAACGATGTGTTGCATTACCTAAAGTATGACGAGCAAGAAAAAGTAATTGCGAATTGTATTCAACATTTGAATCCCAATGGAATACTGATTATTAAGGATGCAAATGTGGAGGATGAAAAAGGACAGAAAGTAACGTGGTTGAGCGAATTTTTCTCTACGAACTTTGGCTTCAATAAAATGGGACATGGAGAATTATTCTTCACTTCTCAAAACAAACTACAAGTAATTGCAGATAAGTATGGCATGACCTTAAGCATTTTAGAAGCACCAAAATATTCTTCGAATACCATTTGGTTGTTGAAAAGAAAATAAATCTACTTTTTCGGGAACCAAGGGAAAACGGCATTTGTACGCTGTTTGTAGCTATCAAATTCAGTATTTCCTCTGTATTTTGCTTCTAATAAAGGCACTCCGGATACAAACAACAACAAATAGGTTATTGAAAACGGACTAATGATAAACCACCAGCTGTTATCAAAGGGGAATACAATGAAGTAAATACTCCACCACATCAGTATTTCGCCAAAATAGTTCGGGTGACGAGAATATCTCCACAAACCGGTTTGCATGATTTCGTTTTTACTTTTGCGCTGTTTCGAAAACACATTTAACTGATAATCACCTACCGCTTGAAAGAAAAAGCCCACAATCCATAAAGTAACCCCGATAAAAGTTATACTATCAAACGGTTGATGAGTCACTGTTGTACTGAAAATAATAGGAGAGATGATGATTAGTAGAATAACACCTTGCAATAGAAAAACCTGTAGAAAGCTTCGCCAATAAAAGGTTTTACCCCATTCTTCTCGCCATTGCTTATAGCGAAAATCTTCTTGTTTGCCTTTGTTTCTAGCATAAATGTGTATGCTTAAACGAAGTCCCCACAAGGTTACAAGCGCATACAACAGCAAAGAAATAGGCTCCTTGGAATGAAACCCAAAAAGATACAAACAAACCAAAACATAGCCTAATCCCCAAGCTATATCTGCGACATCATTTCGCTGTTTAAATAAGGCTATTAAATACCAAATCGAAACATAAGTAACAATTAACAACAAGCATTTCAGGAAAACAGGAAGCATTAGGCTAGCCATTTAACAATGAAAAATCCGGCAGAGCTCACTAATGCTGTTAGTACCATACCCCAGATAATATCTATGAAAACGATGTTCAGCGGCCAGTTTTTTAATGTTGCCAAATTGGTTAAATCGTAGGTGGCATAAGTAAATAAGCCGAACAGTGCTCCACTAATCACGGCTTTACTAAAATCGTTTTTTTCTACTGATGGCAAAATGGAGAAGTAGAAAATTCCAACTATAAACAACAAATAGAAAACAATAGCAGCCGTCCAATTCACATTATCACTTAAGAATTCGCCTAAATATTTTCGATAAAGATTCTTTGCGATAAAACCTAGCCAAGTCATGTCGATTGCAAAGAAAACTAATGTGGTGAGCAAGTAGCTTAAGAGTAATTTAGAGATTGCCATAAGTATACGTTTATAGAGTTGTAACAACGGAAGTTAACAAAAGTTCAAACCAACAACTAAAAGAAATACTGCATCTTCGCGCATCAATTTTTACTATGATCAAGAAAATACTTCTGTTTTTGTGTTTTGCAATAGGATTAACGTTTGTATATCTCACTGTCCTTCGTAAAGATTTAACGCTGTCGAAGGCCTATATAAAACAAAAATATAGTCTGCCTAATTCCAAATTTTTGAACTGGAAAGGAGGCGAAATTCATTACACTGAAAGTGGCTCAGGTTTTCCTATTTTAATGATTCATGGATTTGGTGGAAGTAATCGCGATTTCTATATTCTCGACTCATTGGTGAACCAACATTATCGTGTTATTCGTGTCGATTTACCGGGCTTTGGATTGTCAGACTTTCCAAAGCAAACAAGCCAAGATGTTGATTTTACGAAAGAATATGACGAGTATTTTAATTTCTTACTCGATACGTTGCACTTAGACTCTTGCTATGTTATGGGCAATTCTTTAGGTGGAATGATGGCTTGGAACTTGACCGTTAAACATCCAAACGTGGTCAAAAAGTTGATACTATTCAACAGTGCCGGATATGATATGGAAGCAGTTTCTAAAACAGCAAATGCCTATATATTCAGATATAAACTCGTTCAACTGTTATTGCAGAGAGGAATTCCAAAATTTGCAACTGCTAAAGGCGTGGGAAGAGTATTTTATAAAGCACCAATGCTAACTGAAGAAAAAGTACAACGCTTGAACGACTTTTGGAATCGTGAGGGTAATCTGCCGCATATTTTGGCAATGGCTTCTTCAACAAAGTATTTAGACCAAAATTTGATTAAACAAATCAATTGTCCTACCCTTATTGTTTGGGGTAAATACGATAAAATTGTTTCTCCGAAATATGCAGAGCGATTCCATAGCGATATTAAAGGCAGTCATGTGATTATTTATGATTCGTGCGGACATGTGCCAATGTTGGAACGACCGGAGGAGGTTCGAAATGATGTTTTAAATTTCCTAAATGGAAAATAGCTTTTCCTGAAGTCGTAATTATAGTTAAGCGCGTAAAAAAATTAGAAGAGTGCTATTTTGTAGTTAGATTCGCAGCCTAATCTAAGTTTAGAGCTATGCGCATCAATCGAATTACATGTCAATACATTATATTTTTTTCATTTGTGTTCGCCTTAACAGTCAATGCACAAAGTAAACTGGCGAATTCCGATTATTGCTACCAACGAATAAACTTAGGGTATGGTCCGGAAGATATTGTTATTGATACTATATCCAATCCGGCCCAACCAAAACTTTTGGTTTCCTGCAACTCTCGTAGAAAAACGGAAAAAGATATGTCGGAAATCTTTGTTTACGATATCAATGCACAAACCACAAGCCCCGTTAAACGTATTGAACCTTTAGATTTATGCTTTAATCCACATGGTATCGACTTGGTAAATGTTCACGACAGTTTGATTTTATTGGTAGTTAGTCATTGTAGCGCTAACAAAACCAATTCAATTGTTCGGTATTATTGGAAAAACAACATGCTTTATTTCTTGGAAAAGATTACCAATCCAATGTTTACTTCACCTAATGCAGTATCCGGATTTTCTGATGGTAGTTTTTTGGTAAGTAATGACGCTAATAAGCAAGGAAGCATTTTCGAAGTGCTATTCAAACAAAAGAAAGCAAAAGTAGTTTATTGGAAAAATGGAACAGCTTCCTTTGCTGATGCGAAAGTCTGTTATGGCAATGGCATTTTAGTGAATGGAAGCACTATTTATCAAGCGTCTACTATGCCAGGAGAGGTTTATCAATACGCCTTTTCAAACGGAAAGTTGAGCAATAAAACAACGATTGCTAAAGTGAAAGGAGCCGATAATATTCGTTTAGACGGAAATAATCTAGTGGTAGCAGGCCATTTAAAATTCGGTAAGTTTCTGAAACACATGAAGAATACCAACAAAAAATCGCCAACGGCTATCTTTACTATCAATAAAGATTCTCACGAAAAGAATTTGGTCTATTTCAATTCAGGAGAAGTGATTAGTGCCGCATCCACAGGACTTATTTATAATCACAAACTATACATTGCACAAGTGTTCGACAATTTTATTCTTGAAGTAAATCTCGATTGTCACCCGAAAAAATAAACCATGTATCAATCTATAAATCCATTCACTAACGAACTGCTTAAAACGTTCAAAGTCTCTTCATTTCCGGATATACAGCTTTCGGTTAAAGCGCAGCAGGAGTGGAGTCGTTATAGCATTAAGGAGCGAGGAGATGTGCTGAAAATAATTGCGGAAAACATTCAATCCAAACGCGATGAATTTGCTCGATTGATTACTGCTGAAATGGGGAAACCGCTTCGCGAGGCATACTATGAAATCGACAAAACCCTTACCGCTTTTGAATATTACATTCCGAATGCCGAGCAACACTTAGCCAAAGAGTTTGTACAAACCAATGCTTCAAAAAGTTATATTTCCTTTGAGCCGCTAGGTATTATTCTATCCATTATGCCATGGAATTTCCCTTTCTGGCAAGTGTTTCGTTTTGCAGTACCTTCGCTGATGGCCGGTAATGTTACAATATTGAAACATGCACCCAACGTACCGCAATGCGCTGAAGCAATTCATCAATTGTTTCAGGATGAACGTTTACCGAAAAACCTCTTGGTGAATTATTGTTTAAGCAACGATGATGTCGCAAATCTTATTGCAACGCCTGCAATTTCAGGCGTAACCTTCACCGGCAGTGATACTACAGGCGCAATTATAGCCGGATTAGCCGGACAAAACATTAAAAAATGCGTTGTAGAATTGGGAGGTAACGATCCTTTCATTGTACTCGATAATGCTGATTTGGATTTAGCAATTGCCGGTGCTATCAAATCGCGTTCTATTAACTCAGGACAATCGTGTAATGCTGCAAAACGATTTATTGTAACTGAAAAGAACTATTCCCAGTTTATCGAAAAGCTAGCTAATGCTGTTAATGCATTAAAAGTTGGCGATCCAATGCAAGAAGATACAAACATTGGACCTATTGCCCGAAATGATTTAGCTGAAAAAGTTCGTTCTCAGATAACAAAAACTATTGCTCAAGGGGCAAAGGCCATTACTAATCCATCATACATTTCCGTTAAAAGCAATTTTGTTGCACCAACCATACTTACAGATGTTACTCCAATGATGTGTGCATTTCAAGAAGAAATTTTTGGCCCCGTGTGGACGATAATTAAAGCGAATTCCACCGAGCATGCCATTGAATTAGCCAATAACACTGTTTATGGATTAGGTGCATCCATCTGGACAGCCGATGAAAAGGCAGGAGAGGAGCTAGCCCCACAATTACAAAGCGGGAACGTTTTCATTAACGATATTGTAAAATCAGATGCTCGTTTGCCTTTCGGAGGAATTAAACGCAGTGGTTTTGGTCGGGAACTTTCCGAATTTGGCCTACGCGAGTTTGTGAATGTAAAGACCGTTTATATTCGTTAATACTTTTGCTTTACCTCACTTTTTATTACTTTCGTTATAATGGAAGCTAAGGGCATATTTTATCTTTTTTTGGGTTTGGGTTACGTGATTTATTCGCTTACAAAAAAGGCAAAAGATCAACCTAAAAAAAAAATTGCTCCACAACCTAAAAAACGCTCTACCTTTGACGAAGCTATTGAAGAATTCAAGTCAAAACAACAGCAGGTAAAAGATATAGCTCTTGAAACACAGAGTAAAAAACCGGTTAAGCAGAAGGATATCTTTGTAAAAGAAAAAATTAATCCCGTTTTCGAAGAAGGCAAAAGTGTATATAAAGTATACGAAGAAGCCTCTTTTAATGAAGGTGGTTCTCAAATTCAATTTGTTGATGAAATGCCCGTTGAAGAAGAGACATCGGTTAATTTTGATATGCGTTCAGCCATCATCCATTCCATCATTCTCGAGCGTAAATTCTGATGAATAGCGTAACTTTTTTTGCTTTAGATAAACTTCAATTGTATCTCCAATCTATTGCTATTCACTATTCAAAAGTTGTATGCATTGCCGATTCCAACACCTTTAAACTTTGTTTTCATCGTTTAGGCATCAACGCTGATACTATTGTAATTCCTGCAGGAGAGGAACATAAAAACATTGCTTCATGTATATCCATATGGGAACAACTTACTCAACTTAATGTCGATAGAAACGCTTTGATACTCTCGCTTGGCGGTGGGATGATTACCGATTTGGGAAGTTTTGCGGCCTCTTGTTTCAAGCGTGGTGTTACCCATATCAATATCCCTACTTCTTTCTTAGGCATGGTAGATGCATCAGTAGGAGGCAAAACGGGAATTGATTTTATGGGTTTCAAAAACCAGATTGGTGTATTCGATTCTGCTTGTGAGTCGTATATTTGTAGCGAATTACTGAGCACATTGCCTGCTCGAGAACTGAATAGCGCTTGGGCTGAAATCATAAAACACTATCTTATTCATGATGGTGAGTTATTTCGAGAATTCACCAAAATAGATAACAAAAATACCTTGTCTAATCATGAAATGCAAAGCTTAATTGAACGTGCAGTGGCCATCAAAAGCCATTTTGTATCGCAAGATCCTTTCGATAAAGGAGTTCGTAAAGCCTTAAACTTCGGACATACCATTGGACATGCCATTGAAAGTTACTATTTGAAAACTTCAGCGCCTTTATTGCATGGCGAAGCTATTGCGATGGGACTAATTGCGGAATCATTTATAGCTTGCAATAGGCAAAAACTCACAGATATCGACTTAGACACTGTTTCCTCAACCCTACATAACCGAATCGCACTAACCCCAATCCAACCCGATGCCTTTGACTCTATTTATACACTTGCATTGCAAGACAAAAAAAACACCTCAACCATTAATTGCGTTTTATTGAATGGCATTGGACAATTTGAGCTAGATGTTCCCATTCATCACGATGAAATTTTGTTGGCATTAAATCATTATAATTCTACTTGTGAACAATACACTTAGTAATCCAAATACATCGGTAACGCATTTGTCGGCAACAATTCAACTTCCTGCTTCAAAGAGTGAATCAAACAGGTTGTTAATCTTACAAGCGTTGAGCAATGGAAACATGAAGATTGTAAACTTCTCTACGGCCAACGATACCCTTTTACTTCAAAAAGCACTGAACTCTAAAAGTCTGATTGTAAATATTGACGATGCAGGTACAGCTATGCGTTTTCTTACTTCTTTTTATGCCATGCGCAATGAGCATAAAATCGTGAAGGGAACTGAACGTATGCATAAACGTCCTGTACATGATTTAGTGGAAGCGCTACATCAAATTGGATTTCGCATTAACTATCTTGGCCAACCTGGATTTCCACCTATTGAAATCATTCCGGTAAACCTTGTTTCCTTAAACAATAAAGTAACTATCGATGGTTCAATTAGTAGCCAATTTATTAGTTCGTTGATGATGATTGGAGCTTCTCTACCAAATGGTTTGGAGATAACCATTACCGGTGAAGTTGCGTCTAAACCTTACATTTTGCTCACAGCAGCGTTGATGCGAAAAGCAGGAATCGAATCTGATATTAACTTTCCGGTAATTACCATCGCTAAACAAGAATATAAAACAACTGTGCTGAGCGCTGGTGACGATTGGACCAATGCCAGTTACTGGTATTCCATTGTTGCGCTCAGTCCTTCTGCAGAAATTGTTTTAGAAGGTCTTGAAGAAGACTCTCCTCAAGGCGATAAAGTATTGTTGGAATGGGGGAACTATTTTGGTGTTAAAAGTGAATTCAAAAATGGGATACTACAACTTTCTAAAACGAATGTTAATCTTCCCAATCAGCTGCATTTTGACTTTACCCCACACCCTGATTTAGCGCAAACCATTATTGTTCTTTGTGCTGCAATGCGCATCAACGCTACGTTTAGCGGATTGAATTCGCTTCGTATCAAAGAAACCGACCGCATTGCAGCCTTGCAAACCGAATTGAAAAAGTTTGATGTTACACTTGTCGAAAAAGATAATTGCATTTTTACTTTAGAAGGAAAATTTGTGGCCCAACCGGTTACCATCGAAACCTATAACGACCATAGAATGGCGATGTGCTTTGCGCCACTGGCTGTTTTAGCGCCAATCACCATTACTGATCCATCGGTTGTTTCAAAGTCGTATCCTGATTTTTGGGTGCAGATGGGGAAGGTGTTGAGTATAGAATAAAAAAGGGAATACCTTTAGTATTCCCTTTCCTGAATCAGCAACATAACAGGTTTTAATAGCATCTGCAACAGTCATACCATGAATTCCCCCATCGATCCCACCATAAACAACAACAACCGCAAGGACAATAATACATAGCCGATTTTGCTTTTGCAGATTGTTCCATTTTTCCTTTTGAAGGATTGTTTTTCTTAAACAAATCAACTACTTGGTTTATATGTTCAGCTAATTCTTTTGAAATAAGGTTATTTAGGGATACATCTTTTCCATTCAAACTCACAATTTGTTTTTTTGAAATTTCAAGTGTTGTGTCGTTATTGACAAAATGAAGAAATGCAATATCTGATTTACTGATTTTACGACCCTCTTTAAAGAGTCCAACACCAACAGGTTTTTTAGTGTTAGCATTATTTGTTTGCGAAAAACTAGTAAATGAGAAGGCAAATAAAAAAGATACGAATAAAATGCGAATATAATTTTTCATGTTTAAATGTTTTAGATTAAGATTTAGAAAAAAAAGAAAATACTTTAGGTTGGATAATGATTTTGTGATTTTAAAAAATGAAGTGCCGATTCCTTTGTTGACTTACTTATTAGTTGAGACGTAAGTATTATACTAGCTATAAGTATAAAGACAGAATATAAGCCAATACCTATAATCGGTTGGCTTCCTTGACTATCCATTAGAACTATACCCAATTGATTATCAATACTCCTATCTGCAAACATATCGTATAAACCATGGATAATAATAGGGACAACAAAGCTAGTCAATAAAAAAAGCCATTTTCTGTTTCTATTAAACTTCCATTCGCTCCATAAATAACCCATTACAACACCACAAGAATAGTGTAAGGGTACCGATGTAAAGATCCTAAAAACGCTACCCTCAAATCCAGACATATAAGCATACCTACAATTCTCAAACGATGAAAATCCTAGCGCTAAAAACGTCCCAAATACAATTCCATCAAATGGTTCTGTAAAAGAACTTAAACGATTAATAACTAGAATAAACACAAGAAATTTCAGCATTTCTTCAATGAAAGCAACAACACAGAAATTTTGAATAAATAGTTGAAAGTTGCTTTGAGATTCAAAAGGTATTGTTGATTCTAATTGCGTTTCAAAAATTGCGCTGATTGGAACAATTAATATCCCCAACAAAAAAACAATTAGTAAATCTTTTTTAGGCTGCTTTTCAACTTTATCTTTCCCATAAATGATTATTCCTAAATAAATTGCTGGTGCTAATGCAATGCCTATAGCTTGAAAAAAGCTTGTAATATTTATTGTCATTATTAGTGTTTAAAAGTAAAATCTGGATTACTCTTTTGTAAATTTCTGAATTAAACCATCCTTTGTTCTCAATAAATACATCCCTTTGCTTAAAAATGAAATATCTATCTGACCACGTTTATTTATGACTTGACTTATAACTTTTTTACCAGTTATATCTTCAAGCTCAACTCTAGTATTAACATTCGATTCAACAAAAAGAGTATTAGATGCAGGATTTGGATATACTGAAAATCTTAAATCATTTTCTGTTGAATTAATACTAATTCCAACTGGCCATTCTGATCGTAATAGTGTCGTGTCGGTTAGCACAAAATACAAACTATCTAAAACGGGTTCGCTTAGTTGAACAGATAATAATGGTGATAAAAAATTGTCGATTCGAGGCTTATCAAGATACAATGCATAACTCGCATAACTCAAGTTACTGAAACTAAAAAATCCATCACTATTTGTAGTGCTATAACTAATAGGGGTATTGCTATTTTTGTTATAAAGCACTAATGGTAAATTTACAGCAGGAATAAAGCCATCTGTTTTTCCCGCGCCATTAGCAATAAAGCCACTTATAAATCCAGCACCTCCCGG
This sequence comes from Chitinophagales bacterium, assembly GCA_044226285.1. Taxonomy (GTDB): domain Bacteria; phylum Bacteroidota; class Bacteroidia; order Chitinophagales; family LD1; genus CALAYL01. The sequence goes on from JBGAHI010000006.1 coordinate 129,521, forward strand.
ATTAACTCCATTAATTGGAGTAATATTGATGACCTGATTGTTACAACTAGAAGTAACAATAGGAGTTGCAAATTGGAAAACTGTAGATGTGTTGTAATAAGTTGGTAACAAATTTGGATATGCTACAAGATTTGGAATTAATTTGAGGTAATATGTACCTGGAGTAACTGATAAGGAATAGTTGCCGTTAGCATCAGTAACTACTGAATCTATAGCTGTTAATGTTTGGTTTATAGTATTATGTGCAATCAACAATACTTTAGAATTAACTACAGTGGCATTGTTCGTTTGCTTTACATTACCTGTTATTGTAGTGTTTGGGGAAGGATTAAAATAAATAGTGGCAGTGTCCATAGTAAACACGGTATCATTATAGTGATTAACAGTAAGCGTCAGAGAGCTAGGTACTGAACTTGCGGATGTAACAATAGGATTTTTGATACTATTGTTGTTTAAAACCAGCCACCCATTTTCTACCCAATCAAAATAAAATGGCTTGCCCATTGTATCAACATTAAACGTAATTATAGGGTTTAAAGAGTAGGATTGACCATTACATAGATTTATTGTGTTTGGCGAAAAATTAATACTTATATAAGGGATTTGAGCTACTATGAGGTTTGTTCTGGTTTTTGTGTTTGAGCCATTTGCATTGGTAACAGTTAATGAAACAGAATACGTTCCCTGTATAGTATATACATGTTGAGGATTTTGCAAAGTACTTGTTGTTCCATCACCAAAGTTCCAAAGCCATTGTGCAGGAGCATTTGAACTTAAATCTGTGAAATTTACTTTTAATGGCAATGTGCCTGTTGTAAGATTACTTGTAAAATTAGCAACTGGTGCTATACCAGTTCCTTTTTTAAGAAGATAAACATTAGCAAAATCTATGGGAATCATACCTAAAGTAACGGTATCGCCAGTATTAGAATTTGCTAAAAATCCTTTATAGTATAAATTTCCATTTTGGTCTACTGTTACTGCATAAATTTCAGAATAACTTATACCTCCAATAGTATCAACCTCAATGAAATTTCCTGTAGGGTCAAGTTCAGCTGAAAAAGGAATAGATTCAGAACCATAATTACTCAAATCAATAGATAGACTGCCAAAAGATACTGAACCATTGTCTGGCCATAGATAACCAGCAACAATTAGATTTCCATTGTTTTTAATTGCCAAACTTTGCATCCGATTAATACTGGTACCTCCAACTCTTTTAACCCAAACAACTTTGCCATCAGACGGTCTAAGTTTTGCTATATAACCACTTGCTCCATTTGTAAGAACCCATTCACTAGTAATTCGTTCGGTATTAAAATTTACAAGACCTGAAACTCGACCACAAACATAAATGTTATCTTGTCCATCAACTTTTATGGAGTTACCTATATCATCTCCGCTGCCCCCTATGTTTGTTGCCCAGTAATAATTACCTAAATGGTCGTATTTAGCCACTATATGATCATAATTACCTTGACCATAGCCTTGAACATTTCCCAAAAAGGGAGAATACGGAAAATCGAAGTTTAGGCTGCTTTTATATGTGGCAGTAAGAAAAATATCTCCAGCATTGGTCATATCCATATCCAAACCAATTGCACCATCGGTTTGTGTATTAGTACCAGTCATTATATCTCTCACCCATAAGTAATTCTGAGAAGGCCAATCTATAGCAAGCAAAAAAATGTTTCCTCGAAGTGTATCGATGTAGGAACCATTCATATATAGTCCATTTACATCAAGACCAGCTTTTATACCGGCAATGATTACTTTATTGTTATACACCTCTATATCTCTGGGCTCTATATAAGTTTGCAAATTCGAAAGCAAGTGAGACGCTATTTTATTCCCTTGTGAAGAAAACTCAACTATAATTGTTGATTGGTATGTGGGTGAATAAATTGTTCCATCTATATCGATAGTAGTATTTCCGTTAAAGTATATAGTCAAAAAACAATTTCCGGAATTATCTATTGCTAAGGCTGTTCCTCTATTCAGCGCTCCAGAAGAAAAATGCTTTACCCATTGCAAAGTCCCATTAGCATTATATTTTGCCAAAAATCCATTCTTTACACTTGAATATTTATAAACCGTAGGACTGAAATAAGCTGTATCTTCAAACCAGCCTGTAACATAGACATTCCCATTGCCATCCGTTTTCAGCGTATTCGTTTGCTCCCAATTTTGATTTATTGAAGAAATCCGCTTTTTATTAAGCGGTTTTGCCCATTGCCATTGTTGAGCTTGCGCAACAGTAGCAAACAATGTAATTAGCGTTATAATGATGCTTTTTTTCATACTCTATTCTTTTATAAATTTCCTTGTAACACCTTCCTTTGTTCTCAATAAATACATCCCACTACTTAAAGATGAAATATCAATCTGCCCTTGTTTATCTACATCTTGCGTTTGTAATATTTTACCATTGAGGTCTTGTATGGTAATAGTTGTATGATTTTCGGTTTCGATTTTAAGCCAGCCTGTTGTTGGATTGGGATAAATTTTTATTGAATTGTAAAAATCGTTTTCGAATAGGTTTGTAGTATTGTTGTCTGAGAAAACTCCAAATTCGTAGAAAGCAGGTATTTGACTAGTATTAAAACCCGAAGTGACAGAAAAAATTTTACTTCCAACACTTACTGCTCCTATAATATTTTCATTAAAAAGTTGTTGTGATGGATTGTTAATATCGTAATAATACATGGTATCCCATTTATTTACAATGGGGTTGTACTTTAATATAATCCAGTTCATAATCAAGAATCCTTCATTGTTAATAGAGCAAGAACGAGCTAAGGAAGAGGGGTAGACAGTAGGAATTGGAATGTTTGCTTTAGCAGACCAAGAATTATTAGAAGGATTATACTCCCAAAAATCTTGGTGATAAATAGGATTAGATTGGGAATCAAAACTACTACCACCACCTATGTAAATTTTTCCATTCAAACTAAAACCTATAGCCCCATCTCTTGGATTGCCAGGTACGTTTGCTTTCTGCACCCAACTATCCGTTATACTTTCGTATTTCCAAAATTTACTAGATCTTATAGGAGAACCATTGTTTAGTTGAGGACCGTACAGAGAAGTACCCATATACATATCATACCCAATTGTCAAAAATAGACCCCAACCTCCTAATAAATTATATGTAAATGGCTTTTTGCTAGACCATAAATTGCTTGCAGGAGAATACTGAAATAGAGAAAAGGTATCATTACCGTTATGATGTAAAGAATAGCCTTTATCAGCAATAGAGAATGCTCCGAAACTATAGTTGGTTGTTGGTAAATCTGCTATTCTTGTCCACTTATAATTTATGGTATCAAAGGACCAGTAATTTCTTGATGCACCTAAACCATATTCACTTCCATAATAGATTTTTGAGCCTATTGCAAATGGATGGCTACCAAACTTAAGAAAACTTGAATAATTTGCTTTCAAATAAAAACTATCACTCTGAAAATCATAGGCATAAAATCCTCCAGAACAGTCTGAAAAGCAATATAATTTACCACCATAAAAAACAGACCCTGAGATAACAGGAAGTTCTGGATATAAACTAGTGTATTTAGATTGAATTCCATCTTCCCCCCAATTTCTTGCTTTTTCTTTTATAGAATCATTTACGGGGTTATATTCAATAATTGATGAATATTTATTCCCTGGCTGAGAATGTATTTTATCTAATATTCCTTTTGGAAAATAGATTTTGTTGTTAAATGAGAGGCATTGTGAACTAATACCTACTGTGCTAGATAATCTATAATCAATTTTACCTTTGTTTATCCAATTGTTTGTAGCAGGAAGGTACTTGTAAATACTGTCCGAAAAAATGTAGATTTCATTGTTTAAAGAGCACATATTTGGACCAAGATTAGGATATACAGTTGTGTTGTATTTTGCATAAGGTAAAGTAGAAGTTGTAGTTTGTGTCCACTTATCAATTAAGGGTTCATAAACCCAAAAACTATCTCTCAAAAAATAAATGGAGTTTCCTACTTTACAATTTTGAATTTTATAAAACCAGCTAAATGATAAAGGTGTTTGGCTTTTTTTAATTGCGGTTCCTGTTTCTGGATTATAATCAAAGATAAAAGTAGGATCAGAACCTGATATAGAAGATGAATCTCTTGCAATCACATATAGCTTGTTTTGAAATGTGAACCAAGATAAAGCATCTCTAAATAATGAAAAAGGCTGTTTAATTGTTTCCCATTTGTCATTTAAAATATCATATCTAAACAAAATTCTTTTACTGTAATCATTTATATTTAACTCTAATCCAGTATATATTTTTCCATTAAACTCAAATGGAGTAGAATTTGCATTAATAAAATTTGGAACTATTGTATCATTATAACCATAATAATTCCTCTTTTTCCAAAAAGGATTTTGCGATTTTCCTACACTGATTACAAAAATAAGCAGTACAAGTAAAGCTGTGTTTTTAATCTTTTTCATATCTATTTTTTTATTCTACTTTAATAACATACGCTCCCCCCGCTCCACTATTCGAGTTGATGGTAAATGTTTGGGTGCTAAAGGCATCAGTTACCGATACGTTGGTAGCTACTGTGGTTCCACTGCTTATGCTTATATAGTTATATCCTTGTACAAAACCCTGCGAGGGCACTCCACAAATTGGGGTATTACCATATAACACCGTTGAAAACGAACCATTCAACAATAAATCATTCATTTTTATAAACACTGTTTCGAGTGTAGTGCCATTTCCATTTTTGAAACAAACATTAGGGCTGGTTCCTTTTATGGTAATCATGCCTTGTTTGGTATAGCCTTCCGGAATTGGTCTGCCGGGAATTGTAACCTCTACTGCACTGCAAATACCTTTTGCAATGGTGATGGTGCCGTTCCAACTATCGCCATTGGCAGCACGCGCCTCCCAGTTATAGGTGCCCGCTTCTTTTAGCGTATGTACATCTAAGTCGTTATCACATTCACTACTACCAACAGTGCTATAGTGTGTTATTTTCCCTAAACTTGTTCCGTCTAAATAAATCGTTACATCGCCCACGCCATAGTTGCCATTCAATAAAAAGGCTACTCTGCCGTTGTTGCCGCCATAAGGGTTTGGCGTATCTTCTTTCTTTTTGCAGCCTGCTACCAAAAGCAAAACGGCAAATAGTAAATAGTTTATTTTCTTCATTTTCTTTTAAAAATAATCCCCCCTAGGCCTTGCAGCCAAAGGGGAGACATGGGTTAATATTTGATGATATAATTTACATAAATGTTTTTAGGGCGTGTTTCGGAACCGCCTGTATTCCCCGAGTTCATATTTGCTGCATACGATGCTGGATCAAAAATTGGATGGGCACCCCCATTAAAAGCCACGCTAGTTGCAGTATTTGAATGTCCTACAACATGATTATGGCTAACAATTCCATCTAATTGAAAACTTCCTACACTATTCCCTGTATTTCCCCCAGGATTTGAAGCAGTTCGTGTATTTCTATCTGGATCAGCAGCACTTGTGCCTGACACTCCTCTCATAAATCTACCCCTTGCATCCGGCACATTAAACGTACTCCCAGTACCTCCAAAGTTTTTTCCAATGGCGGCAGACAAATTAGGATAATCAACATTGTTATACGATAATCCATCGCATAGTAGCCAACCTGCCGGTGCTGTAACGCCACCCCAAGCCATAATAGAACCCGGAGGAATGCCACCTGTGGCCAATACTAATGCCGTATCGGCTTTTGCAGCATGCAAGGCATAAGGTACGCTTACCAATTGTGTTCTATCGGGGCTAATATTGGCATAGGTGCCACCACTCCTCATTTGTATGTTTACAAAAAAGGAAGATGAACTCCAGTTCAGTAATTTTAAATCGCCTAATGTTGGTGCTTTACCTATTTGTAGATTCACTACACCAAAGCCATTGGTGGTGGTTGTAAAATCCTCTTGGTAAACAATAGTCCCAAAAACAGAGTCGTTGTATATCTGAAAACGAATTGCAACTTGTGTATTGGGTATGGCATGAAAGTTTGCATCTCTTACCATTGCCTGATAATTGAACAAGCTAGGGGTTTGAGCTACTAAAATCATGATAAAAAATGTGAGAATAAGCGTTAAGTTGAGTTTAATTTCGGTACGCATAGTTTAGTTGTTTATGGGTTAATAATGATTGATTTTGAAATGGAATTAGTGCCGTTAACGATGTTTAGGCTATATATGCCGGCAGCATAGTTTTGTAGCAATAGCTGTATATTTTGTTCTTTTGTAACAAGCGTTTGTAACACCTTTCCGGTTAGAGAAACAATAGAAATTGTGTTTTCGCCTTTTGGCAATTGCTCTATTTGTAAATAGCTTTTTGTTGGATTTGGATAAATGTTCAATGCACTAAAAAAGATTTCGTTGATACCAACTCCAAAGCCAACATCGCTTTGCTGCTCGCCATTTGCTAAAACGGTAGCCCCTACATTTCCTCCATAAATAAAGGTTTCGCCTAATGTCCATTCAACATTTGCAGTTCCTCCATTGATTGAAGTTTGCCCCATACCACCGCCCGAACTTATAAGTGAAACAGGCAAGGTGTAGTTTTGCGCCCAAAGTTTTGAACCGCTAAAAACCAAAAAGAGAATGAGTAGTTTTTTTTGCATATACATGAGTTTAGTTTGATTTAATAATGTTGGCTTGTATGGTTAAAATAGTAGTGCTTGGTTCAGTGTTGGAGGTTACGGTTACTATTTTGGAGTGTTCTCCTGTTTTTCCATTCGGGTCGAAAGCAATTTCAATTTTAGCTGATTTGCCTGGGGCAATAGGTTCACGCGGCCACGATGGTACGGTGCAACCGCAAGAGCCTTCTGCACTTAAAATCATTAGCGGCTCTTTGCCTGTGTTTGTAAATTCGAAAGCAGTGTATTGCTTTTTATCGTCTTTAATGATGCCAAAATTGTGTTGTTGCTTATCAAACTTTATGGCAGTTTTGGGCAAGTCGGGTATGGATTTAATGGCTGGCACACTTTCGGGCCTACTAATACTTTCGTTTAATATCTTTCGGTTCGAAAAAAATGTATAAGCTTGAATACCTGTCTGGATAGCAAGCAACAGAGTAATAATCGTTAATATTATAACTTGAAAAGATTTCATATATTAGTTTAAGTGTATACTTGTACAGTCCCCCTGAAAATTTATGTAAGCTGATTGGCTTGGCCACGTTTTAGTTCCACATTTTGCTGTTATCAAATGTCCTCCAGGAGGTGCACCAATAATTAAATTTGTATTCGGGTCACCACAAATAGGTGTGGAAGTTGAATAAGTAGAAATAACACCAGCATAATTACCATCAATATATACTGAAATTGACACTCCTGATCCTGATGAGCAAGGTGCTGAATTTGAAGTCCAAACACTAATTGCTCCAAATCCTCCTAGCCCACATTTGTTTTGGCATTGAGAAAGTGAGCTGTACCCAGATGGGCTGTTACTCGGCAATTGATAACATGAATAAGCATTGCAACCATACTTAACTGAACTAGTTCCACAAGTTGATTGACAAGAAGATAGAGTACTATAAGTTGCGCCACTACTCACCGAGTAACAAGAAGATCCATTGCAATTATAACCACTTGTACCTCCACTTGAAGTATTCGCTAAATAAATACTACCCGAGGCATTCGCATTTTTTGCATTTGTACAAGATGTATAGCAAGCATTACTTCCTGTATTGTAATATGGGCTACTACTTGGGCAGCAGGTATTGCTATACACCGGGTAATATCCGGTATTGGCGCAATTGCCGGTGCCTGTCCATTGCGTATAGTTACACGTACCACCACCGCTACAGTTATTTTGACATTGAGATAGTGTTGCATAACTAGCTCCACTGCTTACTGAATAGCAATTTGTTCCATTGCAATTATAGCCACTATTTCCTCCACCTCCTGTTTGCCCGGTTCCATAAACTACAGCCCCACAACCTGCATCTTTAGCCTCTTGGCAGGTAGCGTAACAGTAAGAGGCACCATCGCAAGTATAAGGTGCGCTCGCTGGGCAACATGAAGTAGCTGAAACGGCAACATAACCCGATTGTGTACAATTTTGAACTCCATAATAAGAAGTATATGTACAAGTGCCACCACCACCGCCACCTCCTCCAGAGTAATTTTGACAATGCTCGCCACTATATCCAGTAGGGCATTGACAATCTCCGCTTCCTTTAGAGCAGCTTCCGCCATTTAGGCAATATTGGTTTTCACATTTGTCTTTTTTGCAGCTTGATAATATAAATATGAAGGTAAAAAGTAGTGATAAGGTAAATTGAAAACTTATCGGTGTATATTTTGGAATCTTGTTTAAAGAAGGTAGCATAATTGAAGATTTTATTTTTTAAAAAGTTACGTTCAAAGTCATTCCAAAAGAGGGATTCGAAAATGCAGTATTCAACATATTGGGATAAACAAAAGGCGTTACATTGATTGCTGTTTTATATTCCTGTGCTTTCTTTTTTAGTTTAATGGCCTTAACAATGTCCATTCCTCCAAAAATGCCACAAAGCACACCGGTTCCAGCCAAAACACCACCAGCAATGGCATATCCTGTATTATTGGTTGATGCAATCCAAACAATTCCAGCGGCAGTAACCGGTAAACAAAGCACTGTACCTGCAATACCCCAACCTATATTTCGTTTATAGGCTCGCATATATTGATTATACTTATCTGTATTATCTTCTTTGGGCGATGAAACCACAATTGGCGTTTTAGTTTGTTCACTTGTTTTGTTGCTTGAAATAGTTTTATTCTTAGCCGAATTGATGTTTGTAACTGTATCAATAAGCCCGTTGGCATAAACCACTACATATACTTCCTTTTTTAAAACACTATAGACAGGGCCATCTATATTTTCAAACTTTTTGTATTTAATTTCAGATTGCTCTACCGATTGCACTTTTGCCTTAATTATATCGGCATCGGTTTTTACAATATAATCTTGTGCGCATACACGATTGTAAGCGGATAATAAAACAGTATGAAATAGAAGTAGCTTTTTCATCACTTTCGGTTATACAAATAGTTAATTAATTGAGAGTGGTATAACAGTTCCTAAAATGATTGGTAAGGCTACTCCAAGACCCAAGCCTAAGCCTAAACTCTTAACGAGTTTCTTTTTCTTTTCGGCTTTCAACATTTGTGCTGCAGCATTATCAGAAGAAGAAGTGCTTTTTAAATTTGCTGACGGAATGATGTACCTAGAGGCAACACCAAAGGCTAACGTATCAGCAGGTTCTATTTCTCTAAAATTTAAGACCTTAGCAGGGAATCCTGTAACTTCTGCTTTTATTTCTCTACCATTTCTACTCAACTCATATATGGGTTCAACTAAAATGTCGGCTTTGCCATTCTTCAAAGCATCCTGCAAAGCTTTCCCTTTTAGCTCCTCCATTGTTTCTTCCTTAATATCTCCTTCGGCCGTGCCTGTAACTTTAAAATTCTCAATTTTTAAATCAGCCACTTTAGGTTTGGTAAGTATGCCTCCTTTTTGAACAGCTAACGTAGCTGTATCCCGTACAGTCCATTTTACTGTTTTGCAGCTTTGGAAAGTAATAGAAACTGCAAATAATAGTATTGCAAGTATTTCTTTTGCTAGCATTTTCATATTCATTAAATTAATTTCCGCCTACTCTAAAATCCCCTTTTCGGCATTCGGGTTTTTACGATTTTGTTTAGATGAACCCATTTCTAATACTCAGGGCAATAGCATGTTTCATGTTTTTAGCAGCTAGTTTTCGCAGAATATTTCGGTTATGAGTATCAATAGTAAATCGGCTTAGCTTTATCAACTCGGCAATTTCCTTTATAGAAAATCCATTAGCTGCATACTCCAACAATTCCTTCTCTCTGTTGCTTAATTTTATATTTGTTTTAATATGCAACACGTTGTAAATCAAATGATGTTAATGCATTACTTCTTTTCTATTCCCAAAATAACGCTCTCTTTTACAGACCAAAAAATTATTGTTGTGAAGTGCTATGCGGATGTTGTGAACTCTCCATTTATTGAAGTGAGAACATTTTTATCACGAAATTTCAGTATAAATTGGTTTCAATATTTCTGTTACTTTTACAAACCAATAACTATCAGTTCATTAACTAACCCTATACTACTTTCAACGATGCAAAAACAAATACTTCTGTTTTTTTTAATACTCTTTTGTTCAAGCCTATATGCACAGCCGGGTGCATTAGACCTAACGTTTAATCCCCAAGCAAGTACAAGTGGCGAAATAAAAGATATTGTATTACTACCCACTGGTAAAATGCTTATTGCCGGGTGTTTTGCTACTTATCAAGGTCGAATAGTTAATCGAATTGCTCGTATTGATAATCATGCAATTTTAGATACTACATTTATAACAGGTGCTGGTGCAAACGATACTATCCATTCGATTTGCGTTCAACATGACGGAAAAATATTGCTAGGTGGACAATTCACTATGTTTAATGGCGATAGTGTCAATCATATTGTTCGGTTGTTAGCAGATGGCATCTTAGATACTTCATTTCATATCGGTAAAGGATTCAATGATTGGGTATATGTTATCAAGCAACAGCCTAATGGGAAAATTGTAGTAGGAGGGGAGTTTACTCAGTATCAGGACTCAACAGCCAACAGAATCATTCGATTAGAAAGTAATGGAGATATAGATTTAAGTTGGGACAGAAGTTTTGGTGCAAATGATAATGTACAGGAAATATTTTTGTTACCTGCCGGAAATATGTTGATAGGAGGGGGCTTCGATTTTTATGGGGGAAGTGGCATTCCAAATGTACGATTAAGAATTGCAAGAATTACCAAAAATGGTCAATTGGACTCTAATTTTATTCAAGTTGGAGCAGGTAGATTAGTAACTACAATAGATACTTTTGCTAATCGGAAAATTTTTGTTGGAGGCGATTTTGTGAACTACGAGATTCAACCTCGTAACCGTATTGTAAGGCTTTTAAATAATGGATATGCTGATGCTCTTTTTTCTGATACAAATGCGACAGATTTTGGTGTAAGGAAAATAAAAGTTTTGGAAAATGATGATGTTCTAATCGCTGGTTCTTTTTCTACTTACAACAAAGATTCTGTTTATGGTATAACAAGAATAGACTATAATGGGAAAAAATATCCCTGGTTTAATACCGGAAAAGGAATACCTACCGGACAGTACAAAGAATCCAGATTAATTGATTTTGAACTTACCCCTGCTCACGATAAGATTTACATTGTAGGTAATTTTTGGGAGTATGACGGCCACCCCAGAGCCAATATTGCACGCCTCTATAATTGCTTAACCGAAACACCTCAAAACATTCAAGGGCCTGATACTATTGCTTGTTCACAATACATTTTGTATTCTGTTCCTCCAGTTCAATATGCAACGCACTATCAATGGCAGTTACCAGTTGGATGGTCGGGTAGTTCAGACTCTACAAGTATTTTGGTGTTTACCGATGGGAAAAGTGGCGAAATAAGTGTAAAAGCGTTTACAGATAGTTGCGGATTTAGTTTAGCCCGAAAAAAGCAAATTTACGGACAACAACCACCTGCTGTAAATATTTGTTTAGTTACTGTAGACACAAACTCAACGCACAATGTAGTTATTTGGGAAAGACCAAATACCAATTCGATAGATAGTTTTATTATATATCGTGAAATCTCAACTAATACATACACTAAGGTAGGTGCAGCTCCTTATAGCGGAATTGGTGTTTTCCATGATTATAGTTCAAATCCAAATTCCACTTCATACCGATATAAAATTGCATCCCTAAGTAGTTGTGGTGTTGAATCTGCAAAAAGCCCTTACCATCAATCTATTCATTTACAATTTTTAGGACAAGGCAATTTTTTATGGTCGTTTTATGAAATTGAAGGGAGTCCTAATCCTGTTCAATCTTATAATTTCTATAAAGATTCTAGTGGTAATTCAGTATATCATAAAATTGGTTTCTTACCTGGAACTAATTCTAGTTTTACGGATGTGCTTTTTAACCCCAACGATACTTCTTCAGTAAATTACTTTGTTGATGTATACTGGAATATGGCTTGTCAGTTTCCAACTACTGTAAATACAACACGTTCAAATATCAAGAAAGTTAAAACTGTTGGCATTGACGAAAACGAAGCGTTGCATTTTGTAGTCTATCCCAACCCTACACATCAATATTTATTTTTGGATGAAAATACATTGGGTGATGCTACCTCTATTAAATTGATAAGTACACTTGGAGAGATTGTAATGGAACAAAATCGAATAAATAATTCTAGTTCCAATTTTATGCAACTTGATTTGAGCGATTTACCAAAGGGAGTTTATAGTTTACAGTTTAGTTCAAAAAATAGAATTTACAATTCAAAAGTTATAGTACATTAGTGCTAAATGAGGGTATCTACATTTTGGTCTTGTTTTGTTTTCTTTTTTTTGGGTAATCTGTTAGCGCCAATAGATACATTAGCCCAACACTATTTTTTTGAAAATTATACACGATCAAAAGGGTTAGCCGGCAATACTATAAATCATGTTTTACAAGACCGAAGGGGCTATATATGGTTTGCTACGCAAGGAGGCGGAATAAGTAAGTTTAATGGACAGAAGTTTACAAACTTTAATAAAGAAAATGGCCTGGCATGCAACGATGTTACATTTATATTTGAAGATAAGTTACAAAAAAAGTGGATAGGCACAGCTGAAGGCTTATCCTATTTCGATGGATTACATTTTACAAATTATCAAGAAAAAGAAGGTATTGGAAAAAGTGTAGTTTATTCTATTCTAAACGACCAAAGTAATAAGCTTTGGGTAGCAACGCTTGATAGTGGTTTAAGGTATCTTGATAATGGTAAATTTAAAGCGTTATCTTCAGTTACAAATAGGTCGTGCTATTCGCTTTGTGCTGATTCTTCAGCTGGTTTTTGGATAGGAATGGAACATGGAATAGCACACTATTGTAGCGGCAAATTAACAGATTGGTCAACACATCCTTTTATAAAAGACCACACTTTCTTTAGCTCACATTGCGATAAATTTGGCAATATTTGGATGGGGAGCATAGATGGGACATTGCTAAAAATTAGTGCTGCACACCAAATCGAAAAAATTGAGTTACCCAAAATTTGTGCGCAAGATTTTTTAGGCAGTATTTGCGAAGATAAAGATGGAGTACTTTATATTGCCACTTCACATGGTGTGTTTCTATATAGGAATAATCAATTTGAGCAAATTAGTACGGCCAACGGTTTATCGGCAAATGCAACTCAATCTATTTTCTGCGATGACGAAGATAATTTATGGATAGGGCTTTTTAATGCCGGTGTAGATTTACTGTATGCTAAAAACTTCTCGCTTTATAGTTTTAAGAATGGTACTGAGAGCGTTAATGTTACCAGTATTTTTCAACTCAAAAACACAAATACTTTACTCCTTGGCGCAAAGGACGGACTTTACTTTTTTGATTTAAAGCAAGTAAATAAGTTTCAGAAAATAAATTCGATAAGTGCACTTAAGGATATAGAAATTAATGGCCTATCGGAAGATGAAGAGGGATTTATTTGGATCTGTGCTACACAAGGTGTTTTTAAAATTAGCATTCACAATAGAGTTGTAAAGTTAATTGCTGAATTTCATCAAAATAGCAATATTGATTTAGTTTGTCCCATGCAAATGGTGCATGAAAAAAATGATTTGCATTGGTTAGCTACTTTTGGTTCAGGCTTGTTTAAATGGCAGGGGAAAAATGAATATAGTTTTGCCACTAAAATACCGAGTCAAAATATTTTAGCTATTTATAAAGATTATAAACATCAAATTTGGATAGGCACATCAGATGAAGGGCTTTATGAAATAAAAGAAAATGAACCCGAAAAAGCAAAAACAATAGCAAAATCAGTTTGGTGTTTTGCCGAAAATGAAAAGCATAATTTATTGATAGGTACAGCAGAAAATGGTATACTCGAAAAAGTTGAAAATGAATGGAAAGAAAATTATTCATCGCCAATGCTTAAAAGCAACTATATTCTTGGATTGTACCCAGAAAAGGAAAGTTGTTTTGTTATACAAGAAGATGTATTAGCAAGAATAAATCAAAATCATTTAAAAACTATCGAGTTTTATAATAATCACGATGGTTTTAACACTAAGGGACTTAACCATCAAGCCGTTTTAGCGCAAAGTGAATGTGGAGTTTGGCTTGGCTCAGTGGAAGGTCTTTGGTTGTTTCGAAATTTCGAATCAGCAAAAAAATCAACATCACGTGAGCTTATTCTTGAAAACATATTAATTGCTTTTCAAGAGATGAATTGGGCTAAAAATAATATAGCATTCGACCCTATTACCAATTTACCTGTAGATTTAAAACTGCCCTACTCAAAGAACCAACTATCCTTTCGCGTCAAGGCTTTGACAACCGATAATGTATTGTATTCTTTTGCTCTAATTGGGCAAGATAACCAATGGACAAAAGCAAGTATCAATAATGAAATTACGTATTCTAACATTGCACCTGGGAACTATATTTTTAAAGCCATTTCGATAAAAAACGAAAACCAACTTTGCAAAAAGGAAATTTCATTTTCTTTTACTATAAATCCGCCTTGGTGGCAAACATGGTGGTTTAAATCAATTTGCTTGATTGGATTTGTTGTACTGCTATTTTTATTTATAAAAAGAAGAGAACAAAAACTGAAAGACGAGAATTTTATGTTAGAAAAAATTGTTCAGAATAGAACCGCTCAAATTTCTGATCAAAATGAAAAGCTAAGCAGATTAGTAGATGAGAAAGAAATGCTGATGAAGGAAATACATCATCGAGTTAAGAACAATTTGCAAATGATTTCAAGTATTTTGATGTTACAAAGCAATGCCATCAAAGATGAAAAAATACGAGATATATTTGTTGAAGCGCAAAGTCGTGTTAATTCAATTGGATTTATACACCAAAAATTATATCAATCTGATATATTAGAAAACATTCAATTGAAACCTTTTCTAAATGATTTAGCCGTTCAAATTATTTCAAACTTTTCAAAAAACAGTAGTGAAATTAATCTCATCTGTGAAATTGAACCTATATCTTTTCCACTTAAAAAAAGCGTAACATTAGGAATTATTTTAAATGAATTAATTACAAACTCTTTAAAATATGCATGTAAAACCAAAGAAACGAATAGGATTGAAATTAAAGTAAAGAAAGTTATTGAAGAAGAGAACGAAATCTTAATCTTCCAATATCAAGATTTGGGCAACGAAATCAAAGATATGAACAGTAAAATCATTTCCGCTACATTAGGTTTAAGATTAATACAAATGATGACAATTCAGTTAAAGGCTAAACTTACATACTCGCACAACAAAGAGAACTGTTTCCTATTTTATATTTCATTATAATTGGTTTTGATAAACGTATGGCTATTAAAATAGGAATTGTAGAAGACGAATGGCTTATTGCCGAAAGTATTCGTATGGCATTAAATGAAATAGGTTATGAAACAACTGAAGCTGCTTCCACCTATGAAGCTTCATTAGAAATGATTAAAACAGAGAAGCCCGATTTACTGATGATCGATATAATGATTGATGGAAAAAAAGACGGAGTGGATTTAGCTGAAACGATTAATAAAACATACAAATTACCTTTCATCTTTTTAACTGGTAATTACGATGCGCATACCATTGAACGTGCAAAAAAAGTTAAGCCATCAGCTTATATTGTGAAACCATTTAGAGAAATTGATTTATATACAGCCATTGAAATTGCTCTTCTCAATTTTAAAGAAAATAATACTGATGAAGCGTCAATCAAATATCTTAAAAACATCATATTCATTAAAGAAGGCGACCTTTATCATAAAGTTGAGTTAAACGATATAATCTATATAAAAAGCGAAAATGTGTATTTGTCAATTTTTACCTCTAAAAAACCGTATTTAGTGCGAAGTACAATGGAATCTTTTCTTAAAAATGAACTTAATGGATTACTTTTTAAAATACATAAGAGTTATGCTGTTAATTTAAAATATTTAGAAAGCATGAATACCAATACGCTGAATGTTGCTGGTATGGATTTACCAATACATAAAAACTATAAAGAGGAATTGTTAAAGGCTGTTCTATCTTTAAAATGATTTTTCCCTTCCCATATTTACACTTGATTTTATAAGTTTTAAGCACTATTCTGCCATTTTTTTCGAGATTTAGAGCTGTTTTCTTGCATTATAATTTTGAAACCTATCTTTAGACACATTTAAAACCCAATCACCAATGGCATTCTTCGGCATCGGTATCGAGAACTTCAAAACAGAACAGAACATTGGTACACTATGGCGCAGTGCGTCAATTATGAAGGCCAGTTTTATTTTCACCATTGGGAAACAATACAAAATCCAAGCTACCGATACGGCAATTACGTGGAAACATATTCCACTCTATAACTATGAAAACTTTGAAGCCTTTTACAAGGCGTTACCCTACGATTGCCAGTTGGTAGGTGTGGAGATGGATGAAAAAAGTGTTCCAATAGCTGATTTTGTTCATCCGCCTCGTTGTGTTTATTTATTAGGTTCTGAAGATAATGGTTTAAGTAAAACGGCTCTCGAGAAATGCCATAAAATGGTTCAACTACCGGGTGAGCATTGCATGAATGTAGCTGTAGCCGGTAGCATTATTATGTACGATCGGTCTACAAAATGACACAGCTTTTTTAAGTGAATTCTTAGAATATTTCGTGTTTAAACCAAAAACAAGTTCCAGTTCAAGTAAAGAAGTACTTCAAACCTAAAGTTTTGCAATTTGCAACAAAAATTGTGGATAAATCGCGTCACAATTACTTCTCGAGGGGGTGTCAATTTACTATATTCGCACGCTTTATTGGCACTTAAAAACGATTTTCTAAAAATTATAGCAAAAAATGGCTGAAGATAACGATAGCAGAATTATTAATATCAACATTGAAGATGAAATGAAAACCGCCTACATCGATTACTCGATGTCGGTGATTGTTTCCCGTGCGATTCCGGATGTAAGGGATGGATTAAAACCCGTTCACCGTAGAGTACTTTACGGTATGAACGAATTAGGCGTTGGTGCAGGAAAACCCTATAAAAAATCTGCCCGTATCGTAGGGGAGGTGTTAGGTAAGTTTCACCCACATGGCGATTCATCGGTATACGACTCCATGGTGCGTATGGCGCAAGATTGGTCGTTGCGTTACCCGTTGGTAGACGGACAAGGTAACTTCGGTTCCATAGATAATGACCCACCGGCAGCGATGCGTTACACGGAGGCTCGTTTCAGAAGATTAGCAGAAGAAATGCTACGTGATATCGAAAAGGATACCGTAGACATGAGTTTGAACTTTGATGATACCTTAGAAGAACCAACTGTTTTACCGGCTCGTTTCCCGAACTTGTTGGTGAATGGCGCTTCAGGTATTGCCGTGGGTATGGCTACCAATATGTTGCCTCACAATATGACGGAAGTGGTTGATGCAACAATACAATATATTGATAACAATGATATTACCATAGAAGACTTAATGCAAACCGTTAAGGCTCCCGACTTTCCAACTGGAGGTACCATCTATGGTATTGAAGGGGTAAAAGCCGGTTTCTTAACAGGAAGAGGACGTGTTGTTTTACGTGGTAAATCGGAAATTGAAACCGATGATAAAGGCCGAGAAAGTATTATCGTTACCGAAATTCCTTACCAAGTCGTTAAATCTGAGTTAATTAAGAAGATTGCCGAGTTGGTTGAAGAAAAGAAAATCGAGGGAATTTCTGACTTGAGCGACCAATCGGATAGAAATGGTATTCGAATAGTAATTGAATTGAAGCGCGATGCGATTTCGAATGTTATTTTGAATCAATTGTACTCGCTTACTCCACTTCAAACGTCATACGGAATTAATAACGTTGCCCTAGTGGGTGGTCGTCCGATGACGTTGAATTTGAAAGATCAGATTCGTCACTTTGTCGATTTCCGTCACGAGGTAATTGTTCGAAGAACAAAATACGAACTTCGCGAAGCAGAGAAACGTGCTCACATCTTACAAGGTTTGTTGATTGCGTTAGACCATTTGGATGCAGTAATTAAGTTAATCCGAGAATCACAAACTCCGGATATTGCTCGCGAAGGTTTAATTGCTAACTTTGGCTTAAGTGAAATTCAAGCTAAAGCCATCTTAGAGCTTCGTTTACAACGACTTACCGGTCTTGAAAGAGATAAGATAAAAGCAGAATACGATGAATTGATGAAGACCATCAACTACTTGAACCGCATCTTGAACGAAGAGCCTTTACGTTATCAAATTATTAAGGATGAACTAGCAGAAATTAAAGAAAAATATGGTGACGAAAGACGTACAAATATAGAGTACGCTGCCGGAGACATCAATATGGAAGACTTGATTGCTGATGATGAAGTGGTTGTAACTATTTCTCACCTTGGCTACATAAAGAAAACAATATCAAGCGAATATAAAACTCAAAATAGAGGAGGACGAGGTTCGAGAGGAAGTGCTTCACGAGATGCAGATTTCATTGAACACTTGTTTACAGCCACTAACCATAACTTCTTAATGTTCTTCTCCGATGCAGGAAGATGTTATTGGAAAAAGGTATATGAAATTCCGGAAGGAGAGAAGACATCAAAAGGAAGAGCTATTCAGAACTTGATTAACATTCCGCCTTCTGAAAAAATCATGGCGTACTTGCCGGTGAAGAATCTAAAGGATGATGAATACTTAGATAATAACTTCTTGATTTTCTGTACGAAGAATGGTATCATTAAGAAAACAACTTTAAGAGCATACTCAAATGTTCGTCAGGGTGGAGTTAACGCTATCGAGATAAGAGAAGGGGATACTTTAGTACAAGTGAGTATGACTGATGGCAAATCGGAGATTGTTTTAGCAACAAAAGAAGGTAAAGCAATTCGATTCAACGAAACAAAAGTAAGAGCGGTTGGTCGTGTTGCTTCCGGTGTTATTGGAGTGGATTTAGCAGAAGACGGATCAAATGAAGTAATTGGTATGATTACCGTAAATCCGGAGAATAAGGAAGAAACTATTATGGTGCTTTCTGAAAAAGGTTATGGAAAACGAACCGATTTGGAAGATTACCGTGTAACTAACAGGGGTGGAAAAGGGGTAAATACTCTGAAAATCACTGAAAAAACCGGAAATCTAGTTGGAATTCAGAATGTAACCGATAATGATCACGTGATGATTATCAATAAATCGGGTGTGGCTATTCGTATTGCAGTAGATTCGCTTCGCGTAATGGGCCGTGCAACACAAGGCGTTCGATTGATTAAATTGGATTCGAAAGACAGTATTGCAGCCATCGCGAAGATTAAAGACGGAAGAAGCAGTTTTAATCCGGATGAAGATGGTGAATTAGCTTCTGCTGAAGCCGTTGATCCAACTGAACCAATTTCTGAATAAACGTTAACATATAGAAGTTGGCATATTTATTATTTGAATAACTAAAAACATACAAATGAAAAAAATAATCTTCGCTTTTGCTTGTTTCGGAATCATCGGAAGCGCTAGTGCACAACAAGGTAAATTAGTTTCTACCTGGAATGCGTTAGAATCTTATAAGAAAGGAGAAGGGGTGTCTAACCTAGAAGCTGCTTTACCATATATTAATGAAGCAGTTGCTAATGAGCAAACTATGAATAGCGCCAGAGCATGGTGGTATCGTTCACAAGTTTACCAATTCATAGCTTCCGAAAAAGAAATACACGGAAAATACCCGGAAGCAGGATTAGAGGCCTTAGTTTCATTTAAGAAAATGAACGAAATTAATGATCCCAAATTCAAAGATTGGGAAGATGCCTTAAAGAACCTAACTGCTTTATCAACAACTATATTTAACGATGGTGTGGATCAATTTCAAGCCAAGAAATTTGACCTTGCTGCGAAGAACTTTGGTTTAATTCCTGAAATCAATACCATTATTGAAGCAAGAGGAGGTAAAAGTCCTATTGAAGCTAAAACGGCCTTAGATAACGCAGCTGTTTCTGCCGAAAACGGAGGATTATACAAAGAGGCTGTTGAAGTGTATTCAAAGCTAATTACAAAATTCCCTGATGTTAAATACTACAATATTCTTTATCAATTGCACAAGAAGAACAGTAATCTAGATGCTGCAAATGCAATTGTAGAAGAAGGACTTACAAAATACCCGTCTGATAAAGACCTGCTAATCAGCAAGGTAAATGCTTTAATCACTACAGGTAAAAGTGGAGCTGCTGTAGATTATTTAAAGAAAATTATTGAACAAGATCCAAAGAACGAAGTACTTTATGTTGCCCTGGGCCAAGCTTACGAGCAATTAAAAGATGAAACTAACGCGAGAGAAACTTATGGAAACTTGCTCAAACTTAATCCTAATAGTTTTGATGGCAATTATGGTATGGGAGCAATGATTTTTAACAAAGCAAAAGATATCACTGATCAGATGAATGCCTTAGGTTATGGAAAGGCCGACCAAGTTAAATACGAGGAGTTAAAAGGTAATCGTACTAAGATTTTTGCTGAAGCAAAACCGTTCTTAGATAAAGCACTTACAATTAAGCCAGATAATGCATCTGTAAAAGCAGCATTAGGTAATATAGATTCCCTTACAAAATAAACTAGAGAAGAGAGGCCGATAGGAATATCGGCTATTCTTTCTCAATGTCATTTAACATAATATTAATTATAGTGAATTTATATTTCTTTTGTATAGTGAATATATCTTGAAACAAATATGCAGACATGTGGTCTAGTTAGGAACGCCAAGTTATCCGAATACCATTATTGACTAATGATTTAGAAATGTTGTCAAGTTCGTCAAGAATTATTTGGTCAGGTCGTTTTACACAATCCAACTCAATTTGAATGTATGTTGGTGAAGGAAAATCACTTTGAAATTCCTCTAACTTGAGCATTAATAAGTAGTTTTTAATTTTTGTGTTTACAAGAAAAATGTTCTCATCGGAATGGTCTAAATGACGACTACATATAATTGGTAATAAAACCCCACCATCCTTCATTTGGAGTATCATGTCAAAATTCTCTAAATTTTGAATAGCCGGACCTCTATTAAGTTTGCTTAATAATTCACGAATGATACCCATATTTATAGTAATTTATCCCGGAATTCTAGCCACATATTTCTCCATCTCAGCAATCTGCTGCTTCAATTCTTTGGCTTTAGGATTTAGTGCCTTTGCTTTTCGAAAGTAATCTTTACCGGGTTTGAATTGCTTTAATGAGATTTCAATTGATGCTAATTGCAAAAATGCAGTGGCCTTACTATCATTATCCGGTAATCCTTTTTGAAGTGCAGTTCGTAAATTAGCCTTTGCCTCTTTTGTATCGCCTTTTTGTGCTGCTAACATACCTAACTGTAAGTATGAAGCGCCTTCATATTCTTTTCCAATATAATCCGTCTTATTCTTTAAACTCTCTTTCAAATGTGCTTCAGCTCCAGCATAATCCTTATTCATCATCGACAAATTCGATTGAATCATATAATATCCCTGACGTACCGGCTTGAATAACAAATTGGGATACTTCACCATAGCCAAATACTTTTTAGCGGCTTCAATATCACCGGATTGCATGGCATCTTGAACTAAACGCAACGGACCAAAGAAAAAGTGAGATCCGATAGCTATTAATCCGCCAATAAGTAATACTGTAAAACTTACCCAATCCGGTACAAACGCAAACCCAATTGCTGCCACTAATAAGATGAAACCCAAATAAAGACGGTATTCCAATAATAATTTATAAAATTTCATTTGCTAATTTTGAGAGCGCAAAAGTAAAATTATTCCCCGTATATTTTGTTAGATTTCATTACTGGAATCAAGCATTTTTTAGTTTGCCTCATTCCATTTAACTCTTTTTTGTATTTAAATGTTGTAACATTAAATGTTTAAACATATATTTGTTTTAAAATTAAATCAAATGAAAAAAATTATCACAACCTTAGCTTTAGTAGCTTCAATCGCAATGGCCAATGCTCAAACTTGGCAATTAGACAAATCTCATTCATCCGTAAAGTTTTCTGTAACGCATATGATGGTGTCTGAAACTGAAGGTAACTTCAAAAGCTTCACCGGGAATGTATCAGCCCAAAAAGAAGACTTTTCTGATTTAAATGCAGACTTCAGCATTCAAGTAAAATCCATCAACACTGACGATGAGAAACGTGACGGTCACTTAACTAGTCCGGATTTCTTCGATGCAGAAAAATATCCAACTATTACTTTTAAATCTGCCTCTTTCAAAAAAGTTAGTGAAAAATCATATAAATTAGCTGGAGAATTAACCATGCATGGTGTAACAAAACCAGTTACATTTGACGTAAAATATAATGGAACTGCAAAAGATCCATACGGAAATACAAAAGCCGGTTTTAGAGCATCAACTGTGGTAAAACGTTCTGATTTCAACATTTCATGGAATAAAGTGTTAGATACTGGAGGATTCGCTTTAAGTGATGATGTTCAAGTATTCGTAAATATTGAATTAAACAAGAAATAAACCAATTCGGGGGTTTTGGTTTTGAAATGCGGGAGCGGCTACGCTCCTGCTTTCTTATTTTAAAGGGAAATTATTATGGGAGCAATTGAACGTTTAATTCAGCAAAAGCAATTCAAAAACGAGCATGAAAAGGCCATTGTAGGTCTTTTATACAGTGCTAACTTTGTGACTTCTTCACAACAAGATGCTTTTAAAAATTTTGGCATAACACATCAACAATTTAATGCGCTTCGCATCTTGCGCGGGCAATACCCCAATCCGGCTAATCTCAATTTGATTAAAGACCGGTTAATCGATAGAAACAGTGATGTGTCTCGATTGATTGAACGACTTCGACTTTCCGAATTTGTAGAACGTGTTACCTGTCCGAACGACAGACGTTCCGTTGACGTAAAAATCACCGAAAAAGGGTTAATGATATTAGCGGAAATCGACAAAGCAAATGAAACATTATTTACGTCCGAATTAATGCCATTATCGCAAAAAGAAGTAATTGAATTCAATGCATTACTCGATAAATTATTGACGGCTTACGAACAGCAATTAAAAGTTGCGTAAGCGGCCGAATGCGCCTAATGGTAATCGTTTAGAGAAACGATCTTCCAAGTAAAGTTCTCCAATTTCTACCTTTCTTTTTTTATCGCCCGATTGCAATAAGTTTTCGAGAATGAGTGATGAAAAGCCGAGTGAATAGGCATTCAAAATCAAGAAATGATATTGATCGTCTAACAACTCCAATACCAATTTCACCATTTCGTTAATCTGATCCTCCAACTTCCACTTTTCACCATTGGGACCATGTCCGAATGCAGGCGGATCCAAAATAATACCGTTGTATTTATTCCCTCGTTTCACTTCTCTTCGTGCGAATTTCAAGGCATCTTCAACCACCCATCGAATATCTTTCAAGCCGCTCAGTTGTTGGTTTTCATTCGCCCAGTTCACTACTTGTTTTATGGAATCTAAATGGAGCGTCTCGGCACCTGCTGCTCGAGCAGCCAAAGATGCACCACCGGTATAAGCAAACAGATTCAAGAATCGAACAGGCTGTATAGGCATACGAGAAACCGAATCGGCAATGTATTCCCAATTCACCGCTTGTTCAGGAAAAATGCCCACATGTTTGAAAGATGTGAGTCCTAATCGAAATGCAATTTCTTTCGACTCGATAGATTGAATCGCATATTTAATCTGCCATTGATCGGGCATGTTTTTTTTCAATTTCACCCAATTGCCTGAAGAGCTGGATTTTGGCTCAAAACGTACATGCGCCATCTTCTCCCATTCAGGCATAGTAAGACTGGAATCCCAAACGGCTTGTGGCTCCGGACGAATCGTAATAAACTGCCCAAAACGCTCTAATTTCAGAAACCCTCCAGAATCTATTAATTCATAATCTGCAAAACCTTGTGGCGTGAAGGCCTGAATTCCTCTACTCATTATTGCTTGTCCGTTTTCACAATGATATATAAATCTTCATTATCTTTTTTCATCCAATACTTTTCGCGTGCAAAACGCTCTACATATTGCGGATTATCGACAATAGCATTATACTCTGCAGTAGCAGCAAACGATTCCTTTTTGAAGAACTCTTTTTTGGCTTCCATTTCCTTCAACTCCTTATAAAGACGGTATTGCGTCATCACATTATTATCATCCAAGAAAAGCATCCATACTAAAAAAGCAATAGTCGACAGAAAAAAAACATTTCTGAAAATAGGTGGAATTTTGTTGATGTATTTAGCTATATCGATTTTCACAAAACGAACGTACGTTATTTATCGAAAGGATTGAATTACTTCAGCGAAACATAATAAACAACTCGCGTTGAATGTTCAATTATCTGTTCACTCCATGTTGCCGCCAAAAAACAATTTGCCTTTGCCGTATTTCGCTTTTAACTTGTCTACGGCTGAAAAATAATTGCGTTTAGTCTCCGAATTATCAAACAATGTCAACTGATTTTCAATACCCGATAAATCGCTGAAACGTATACCAATTAGGCGAAGGGGCACATTGTCTTCCCACAATTCATCGAGCAGTTTTTCAGCCACAGCATATAAATCGGGCGTAGCAAACTCAGGAATAATCTGTTTTTGATGACTATGTGTTTCAAAATTGGAGAATCTGATTTTTACTGTTACACAGCCCGTTTGCCATTGTTTACTGCGCAATTCAAACGACAACTTTTCACACAAGGTAAACAGCAAATGCTTCATCTCTTTTCGGTTTGAAATATTGTTCGAAAAGGTTCTTTCACAGGAAACAGATTTCTCTTCGCGTCCGCTATGCACCTGCGAATGGTCGATACCACGTGCCTTTTGCCAAAGCCACATTCCGTTTTTACCGAATCTTCGCATGAGCGCTTCTTGCTCAAATGCTCGTAAATCGGCAATGGTATGAATGCGCATACGGGCAAGGGTTTCCACCATCTTCTCTCCTACAAAAGGAATGGTGCCAACGGGTTTTGGATCTAAATACTGTTGCTCCTCTCCTAGCGGAATCACATAAGTTCCATTGGGTTTAGCATCTTGCGTGCACATTTTCGCCAACAACTTATTGGCCGCTAAGCCCCACGAAATGGGCAATCCGGTTTCTTTGATAATATGCTGTCTCAACGCATGACTCCATTTTTCAGCCCCAAAGTATTTATCCATGCCACTAACATCGATGTAGAACTCATCAATGGAAGCTTTTTGGAATTGTGGCGATTTCTCGGCAATAATATCGGTAACCATTTTAGAGTATTTGCCGTACTCGCGATAGCCATTGTTGGCTGTAACAGCATGCGGACAAAGCGCCCTCGCCTTCATCATCGGCATGGCTGAACGCACGCCAAAGGCACGTGCCTCGTAACTGCAACTCGACACCACTCCCCTATTCCCTGAACCGCCCACAATCACGGGCTTTCCAATAAGCTCGGGATTGAGAATGCGCTCCACGGAAACAAAAAAAGAATCTAAATCGAGGTGCAAAATCATAATTACAAATATAAAACTTTTTTGTTTCCGCTAAATTATTTAGTTTTGTTGTAAAATTTAGCAAAATGTATTTTAATTCCAATTTGAAATTTCTCCGTAAAGTCCGTGGTTTTACGCAAGATGAATTGGCTTTTGAGCTACAGGTGAAACGCTCTCAAATCGGCTCCTACGAAGAAGGACGAGCCAATCCGAGCTACGAAAAACTGGCTGAAATTGCCAAGTATTTTCACGTTTCCATCGACCATTTGCTGAACAAAGATTTTCGGTTGATGAAGGAAGTACCGCTGTTTTCCGATGAACAGTTGAACACCCCGCTGATGCAGCCTTCCCGCATTTTAGCCATTACGGTTGACGAAGAACAAAACGAAAACATCGAAATTATCAATGCTAAAGCGGCTGCCGGTTACTTAAACGGTTATGCCGATCCGGAATATATCAAAGAATTAAGTCGGTTTCGCTTGCCGTTCTTACCGGTAGGAACTTACAGAGCTTTTGAAATTAAAGGCGATTCCATGCCTCCGCTACAATCGGGTTCGATTGTGATTGGTGAATATGTAGAGCGCATTGCCGATTTAAAAGACGGACAAACCTACGTAGTGATTTCGAAAAACGATGGTATTGTGTACAAGCGTATTTTTAACCAGGTGGAGGAAGAAGGCACTTTGATTCTTCGTTCTGATAATCCAACGTATACGCCCTACCCCATTCCTGTGCAAGATGTATTGGAGATTTGGAAAGGCGTTGTGCAAATCAGCCACGTCAATAAAGGCTCAGATACCAGTTTCCAGAATATTTTGACGCTCATGCAAGAGTTGAAGCAGGAAATTCAGGAGTTGAAGAAATAGCCGTTAATCTTTATTGTTTGACAAACTTAGTCAAAAGTATATTCCCGGTGCGCAATGTCAACTTAATGAAGTAAACACCAGTAGGCAAATCACTTACATCGAACGTCAGATTTTTCGAATCGCTTACATCATCCAATCGTACCCTTTGTTTTCCAACAAGGTCGTAAATGTTAGCAAACTGTATCTTTGTCTCTTGATTGACTGTCACATTAATTGTTGTTTGAGTAGGATTGGGATGTACACCCACATTGTTTATGTCTTCGTTCGTAATACTAGTATAAATATAATTACAAGCTGTTTCACTCGATGTTTGATAAGTTGAAAAGGCACTATCGCTGTAACAGCGTAAGGTATATTCATTACCATCTGTATAACAGATGAAATATGGAGAAAAATAATTGTCTATTGCTCCAAGTTTCTCAGCAATCATAACTTTATAGGGATAGAAAAGACTACTTGAATAGTTGATAGGTCGGGCAACATACATCTTCAACGTGTCGTTGTTTAAAATGACTGTCCCTGTTGAATCAATGACTTGTTGAACAATGGAATCACACCCGGTTGTACTGTTGTCAGGTAGATTAAAATTATAGCTGTATATAGTATCGCCTTTTTGCACATTAAAAATATAGATAGGTCTGAAAAAACTATTCACAAGGCAGAATACCGAATCGCTATTCGAATAAGTATAGATTGGCTTAACGCTAGATGTGTCAATACGTAATGGATGAACTCCGGGGCCAATATAGAAAGGTTGTATAAGTTGGCCAATCAGCTTTTTACAAGGTTGATTTAAAACTATAGTGTCTTTTTTATACTCTAAAGTTTGATACCCAAAACTAGCCATACTATAGAAGTTGTAGGTCCATTTTGCCCCAGTATTGCACCATTGTTGGGCAGAAGTTGAAACAAAAAGGAGAATAAAAAACGGGAGTATTAATCGTTTCATAGTTTTTCAATTTTCTTGGAGAAAAGAAGCTGTTGATGATGGAAAACACTTACGATATAAGAACCTCTACTATAATTAGCGGCATTCACTATATAACTGGAATGTTGAAACAAACGGACAGGATTTGTGATGGCTTTGCCTGTTAAATCGGTAACAACAAAAGAATAGTTTTCTGTATCATCTAATGCATTGGTTTCAATATTGATTTTATCTACTGCCGGATTAGGGTAAATAGAAAGTTCAATAGTCTTGCTTTCTTTGGGTACAGCAATGCTGGTGTAACCGCAATTGGTACCACTCAAACAACCATCAGGCCCAATACGCAATAGCCATCCCATTTGCAAAATGGAATCTTGCGTAAAACTGTCATCGTTGTACATGTTAGTGCTTTCCCCGCATGCAATTATATCGCCATTGGGCAGTTCCGAAAAATCAAATAAACGATTAAACTCCTGATAGCTGGCTACTCCGTAATACTTTCTGTCCCAAATTATATCACCTGCTTCATTGAATTTAACGAGCCAACCGGCATATAAACTTTTTAAAGGGTTGGAAAATGGGATAGTTGTGTCCGAGTCAAAATTTACACACTCTCCTATTCCTAAATAATTGCCATCAGCTAATTGTTTAATAGTATTAAAATGTGAATTGCCATATGAGGAAATAATTTGTTTTCTCCAAATCATGTTATAGTTGCTATCCAACTTTGATATATAACCATGATGAACTAACTGCTTTTGTGAAAATGAATCAGCTTTTGCGTTTCCGGTTATAAATCCTCCGTCCATAGTAGGAATTAGACAAACAGAGCCAAATATACTATCAGAGGGTAATTGAGCAGTTTTTAGTATATTACCTGTTTTCTGATCCAGCTCAAATACTACCTGAAAAACACTTATTCTGGTCGGAATAATCTCGTCAGGATAATAAATAGTTCGCTCAGCAATTAATACTATCCTACCGTTTGTCCTTACTGTAAGGCAAGTAGGGTAGTAAAATTCTTTTTGCCCAATCCCAACATATTTATTCCATTCTTTACTTCTATCTTTTCTTAATTTTAATAAAGTGGGTTTCCCCCATCCTGTTTTAGCACCAGAGTAGCCGGTACAAATTAAAGAACTATCACCCAATTCAATAATTTTTGAAAATGTAAAGGAATAACGAGCCGTATCTGTTAGCTTCTGAACAGAGTCTAAATGGAGTGAAGCATCAGAAGTGCATATTACACCATACTGTTGAGTTCCATTTTCAGCTCCATAACAAACACTAACCAAGTTTTTTTCTTTTGTATAAATCAACGATTGTAAGGGTCCATAATCGCGAAGAGTATCTCCAATAAATAAAAACTGTTTTACTAACTCTCCAGATAAAGTGTATTTACAAATTAAAGGTTTTTGATTTTGTATGGCATTCTTCCAACCATAAATGCCTGTAACATATAAGGTATCACCAATCAGCACACAACTATTGTATGTTGTAGCCCAAGCATCCTTTACTATTCGTTTGTTATAACGCTGTGCTTTACTTAGTGTAACAAAAATGGAGAAAAAGAAGAATAAGAGTATTTGTTTTCTCATTTCTTGGGGTTAAGCTTGAAAGCAATAGCATAAATGTACGCTTTCCCCTAAAACCAACAAGATTCAGTCTGTCATAGTTTTGTCATTTGTGTTGACTCAGAACCCCAAAATCTTTGCATCCACAAAGAAACGCGAATCGGCTTTAATTTGAATGCTTTGCGTAAGCACTTCATCGGTTAACACTTGCGAGCGCAACGATAGCTTATCTTTCTTCAGATATTCCTTGAGTTCAACGTCTTTCACGTCCAACAATAACTCTCCCGTAGTAGAACTCACATTCAATTTTTCCGCCACCAATACTTCCGGTAAATTGGGAGCCGATAAGTAGAGTTGAATATCTTTCAAAAAGCTGAAACTCTTGCCTGACGGAGCGGTTACCGTCAACTTCATTTCCTCCAACTTCACGCTTTCAATCATGTCCGCTGAAGTATTATTATTCGCAAAGGTTTGAGACGAATTCGTGGTAATATCCGGTGATGGCAAACTAATCGGTACATTCACTAATAACGATGAAGGCACACTAAAATCTGTCGATTGATTCACTCTAAACTGCGTTAATTTCTTCAACGCATTACAACCTTGGAAACTAGCCAGGGTAACAACAGCAATAAACAACAATACCTTTTTCATATGACTTAGCTTTCGGTGAATTTACTAAATCCTATTCATTTTCAGGAGTTTACAACCTTTATTGCATAAAAAAAACTGCCTTCCGTAATCGAAAGGCAGTTTTTACTATAGTTTAGAATACAATCTTACAAATCGTTTTCTTTTCTGTAATCCTGAGTCATTTTAGCTTTAAGGATTGTGTTACGCTTACGAACCGATGGTTTAATAAACGCTTGTCTTTCTCTCAATTGTCTAAGGATACGTGTTTTCTCGTATTTCTTTTTATATTTCTTAAGTGCCTTGTCTAATGAGTCCGAATCTCTTGTGTCAATTATTAGCATGTTTTTTTCTTTATTTTGAGTGTGCGAATATATAAAAAAATTTGATTTACAAATTACCTTTTAAAATTTCTCTTGAAATTACCAGTTTTTGAATTTCGGAAGTTCCCTCTCCAATCGTACATAATTTAGAGTCGCGATAGAATTTTTCTACCGGGAAATCCTTTGTATACCCGTATCCACCGAACACCTGGATGGCATCCGTAGAGATTTGAACCGCAATTTCTGAAGTATAATATTTAGCGAAAGCCGATTCTTTGGTCATCGGTTTTTTCTCATTTTTTAAGTATGCCGCCTGCATGGTTAACAATTCTCCGGCTTCAATTTTAGTTGCCATATCGGCTAATTTGAACCCAATCGCCTGGAATTGAGCAATCGGCTGACCAAATTGCTGACGTTCCTTAGCATATTTCACAGCCGCTTCGTAAGCGCCTTTGGCAATACCTAAACCGAGAGCAGCAATAGAAATACGTCCGCCATCCAAAATTTGCATCGCCTGACGGAAGCCCATTCCCTCTTTACCAATCACAGCATCTTCTGATACACGGCAGTTATCGAAAATCATTTCAGCCGTTTCCGAAGCACGCATTCCCAATTTATTCTCTTTTTTGC
The DNA here is from genome assembly GCA_044226285.1 of Chitinophagales bacterium. GTDB lineage: Bacteria > Bacteroidota > Bacteroidia > Chitinophagales > LD1 > CALAYL01. The sequence continues at coordinate 159,985 of JBGAHI010000006.1, forward strand.
CTGCTTTCAAACCCGGATTAGTACGATCTACAATGAAAGCGGTAATGCCGTTTGAATCCAATAATTCACCCGTACGTGCCAACACTACGGCCACATCGCCTGTTGCACCGTGCGTAATCCAGTTTTTCGTTCCGTTAATCACCCACTCGCTACCTTCTTTCTTCGCTACGCATTTCATACGCATCGCATCCGAACCGGTGTTCGCCTCGGTTAATCCCCAAGCACCAATCCATTCTCCAGAAGCCAATTTCGGCAAGTATTTTTTCTTTTGCTCTTCGCTACCGTGGTAGTAGATATGCCCTGTGCATAACGAGTTGTGTGCAGCCATCGATAAACCTACAGAGCCGCAAACTTTAGCAATTTCTACAATAGCAGTAACATATTCGAAGTACGTAAAGCCGGAACCACCGTATTCTTGCGGCACATAAACGCCTAATAAGCCCAGTTCGCCCATTTTACGGAACAACTCACGTGGGAAAATTTGTTTTTCATCCCATTCCATCAAATTCGGACGGATTTCTTTCTCTGCAAAATCGCGACAAATTTGCGCGATCATTTTTTGGTTTTCGTTGGTAGAAAAGTTCATTCAGTGTGTTTTTGCGTTGCGAATATAAAAGGAATTGCCAAATCTAAATGCGTTTTTTCCACCGCATTTAGCCGCTGTCTAAAACTTAAGGTAAAAGGCTTGGGTAAGTGCTTTGTATTCGGCAGTATATTCTCCGGAAATAGCTTGAATCGACAACCCCTCCTCCAACTCCTCCCCTTTCCTGCGCTCCAATTGCAACAAAGCTAAATAAGGCACCTTGTCTTCACGCGCCTGTACTCGCAAAGCAGACGAAACAAATAACCCAAACCCAGCCGCCTTTTCCAAAAACAAGGCTTTATTAAAATACGGTATTACCACAGCAAATTGGCCGGTTTCCGATAATAAACGATGAACGTTTGTCAACAGCTCGTCATAGCTCAAGTCCACGCTATGTTTAGCCACCGATTTTCGCGTATCGGTCGGTTTCAAATCGTTTACAAAATAAGGTGGATTCGAGACAATAAAATCGTAGCTGTACGCAGGTTTAAAATCTTGCAAAGCGCTGTGATACACACACAGACGCTCATTCCAAGCTGAATGCTCAACATTCGTTTTGGCTTGTCCGGCAGCTCTCGCATCAATATCAATAGCATCAATCATTGCGGTTGGACATTGCTGCGCCATCATCAACGCAATTACGCCCGTGCCTGTACCAATGTCTAAAATACGCTCAGCCTCGCCCGCCTTTGCCCAAGCCCCAAGCAACACCCCATCGGTATTCACTTTCATGGCACAATGCGCCTGCTCTACCACAAATTGCTTGAATTGAAAAGAGGTATTAGCCATGGCGCAAAATAAAAACAAATTTCCTTTTGGGGCGTGTTATCGGCTGTCCGTTGCAATCTTTGTCCCGCTATGAAGCGGGACAAAGGATTTCCACTCCCATCCGCACGCAGGCATTCTGCTCGTCTTCAGCATTTTTCCGAAAATGAAAAGCAGATACTGAATCTATTGCTTTGTTTTCAATTCGTCTAAATGCTGTTTCAACAAAGACGCTAAATCAGCTTTAGTGTAATCAATGGCTGTTGAATGTTCGCAATAAGTTAAACCATTGGGGCCAATCCATTGCTCGTAATCGCTGTTTTTTATGGTCGTAAAGTGCGTCCATTCGGCTTTATCGCTTTCCGCTTGTGTTGAAAATTCACCGCACAAAATGTACAAGAGTTCTTTGTTGGGTTTAAAATAATATTTCAATTGTACCTCCCGAAAGGCAACAGGAATGGGCTGTTGGTTCTTATAAAAATCGTTGGTGGAAATAGCAATAATCGAGTTGACAACCGCATCCAATGAGTCGACAGAGATTTGCAAAGAAGGAAGGCTATCAACACTGTTTTTAGGCTTATCAACTTGCGTTTTTTCAGGATTAGGTGTGCATGCTGAAAAGCAAACTAGTAAAACAAAAACCGATGTTATCCGCAATAGATTTAGCGTCTTGAAACGGACCAATAATTCAGTATTAGGCATCATCTAAAAGTAATATTAAAAACCCAAATCTATTCTGCACCCACGGCAATTGGCGTATCAGGTAAAATTGAATAGGCGTATTCAATCAATTTGAATTCAGTGAACCCACTGTTTATATTCACCTTCATCCAACCGTAGTTAAATTTAGTTCCCGTTTTAAAACGAAAGGCCAAATACTTATCGCCATTATCTAAAATACCTAAACGATAACCGGCTACACGAACTGACGCATAAGCTCCGCCAGGATTATAGGCAGCATCGCTACTGGGTTGTGTTTCAGCTTTGGTAAACAATTTTACATAAGGTGCGGGGACAGTACTGGTAATTGCAATTTCACAAGGTTGACTGTTCTTGGCTAAAGAAACTAATCCCGAGTCGTTACTTAAATTTTTGAATTCAATTTTCAATTCACTTAATCCATCTCTATTTAAGTCTATAGAATCTAACTGGGTAGAACCAATAATGGTAGTTACGGTTTTATTTAGCTGTACGAACACTATATTGGGATCGTCAGGCGTAGCGGTTTCATTTTTTTTGCAAGACGAGAAAAGGATTACGGATAAAGCAACAATAGCTAGACTATTTCTGAAATTGGTAATTTTCATAAGGTGAAATTTGTTTTTCAATGTTACAGAAAATAAATGTGTTCTACTTAAAAACTTGCCACTGATCATCACCTGGATTGGATAAGTTTTGTAATAGCTGTAACTATTTCCCAACCAAAACGCCATAAGCAGCAGGTATTTCAACACCTTGGAAATGGTTCGTTAATCCGTAAAACAAGAACAGCGTAAACAGTAATCCAAAACCCAGCATAAACTTCGATTGTGCTGTTGGCGATAAACCCAAAACAGATGGCTCCATTTTACGTTGGTGAATAGCAGCTATATGTCCGAAGAAAGACAAAACTGCCAATCCATAATACGGAATAAAAAACAAATTGAATGGAAACGTATTCAACCCTGCCACTCCGAAATAGTAATTGGTATCGAGATGCAATACCCAACGACCTCCCAGCACTGCACTTAAATGAATGAGAAAGAAAATCGCTAAATACAAACCCGACCATATTTGCAGCTTTTCAAAAAAAGTGCTTGCCCATTTTCTACCCTTGCTGAACAACCACAATCCCGTAATAATTTGCACCAACACGGTCGCCAATAATAGCGTTTCAACAAACACATTGCGATAAACCACCCGTAAGAGCTTCATTACAGCAACATGTTGCTCGGCTCCAAATACGCTCGAGGCATGATTCAACAAGTGAAACGCTACAAAAACGGAAATCACAATTCCTGAAAAAAAGTGTATGGATTTTATGCGCATAAAAATGTATTTCGGTTAACTATGAACCACTTTTCAAACTAAAATGGCGTATTAAAGATATTGTAATCGGTATTTGGCACACCCGAAGTTATACCCAAACTGCGCGCCAAGGTTACTATTTGTCCGCGGTGAAACGTACTGTGATTCACCACATGCACAATGTATTCATAGCGACTTAAACTATTGTTGGCCCAAGGCGTATCTAAATGCAAAATTTGAAGTAATTCGTTCTCCGAATAATTTGCAAAAGTATTTTTCATTTCATCGGAAAGCGCTAGAAGCTCTTGCATAATTTGCCCCACTTCTTTTTCTCGCACTGTCCAATTCAATGCTGAAGTATCTTGTTCGGTAATAAAGGTGTACCAAAACCGTTGGGTGCGTAAAATGTGTTGCAGGGTATAGTCGATAGACGTAAAACTTGATACAGCAGGCGTATACAGCAGTTCCCTGTCGATGCTTTGCAGCCAAGTAACCATATTCAAATTTGCCCAAGCATTAAAAGATGTGTAATTGGAAACCAATTTAGAGAGACTCATATTCTTCAATTATGCGATTAAGATAATTGAAATTTTGATGGGATAGATATTCTGTACTCTGTTTGTACTCTCATGAGATTATTGAGGTGGATGAAACGTATGATTAAATGCTTCACGGAGCGATTTGGAATGAACAACATCTTTATACCAAGCTTGCCATTCATGAAAAATGATGGTGAAGAAGTTATAGGTTTTTATGTCTTTAGTAAGACCATATTCTACCGGGTTCACCTCCTTTTCATAAGTGCCGAACAAAATGTCCCAAAAAATAAAAACCCCTCCATAGTTTTTATCAATATACTCCGGATTTTTTCCGTGATGAACACGATGTGCTGAAGGAGTAACAATAAAGTATTCCAGAAATCCGAGTTTGCCTATATGTTTAGTGTGAGACCATACCCCCCAAACTAAACTTACAGAACCCATAATAATTAAGGATTTTGGGTTAAAACCAAGCCAAGGAATATAGAAGTAAAAAAGCGGTCGTAAAATGGGTGAGAACACCGGTTGTCGAAGTGCTGTGGAAAAATTATACTCTTTACTGGAGTGATGATTAACATGATTCGCCCAGAAAAAACGAATACGGTGTGAAGCGCGATGCCACCAATAAAAGGAAAAGTCCATGAGTAAAAAGAGTACAACCAGTTCATACCATACGTTGCCAAAGTCAAACAGTCTGTGTTTGTAAAATAGATTATCGATTGCCAACAAAGTTGAAGCAAGGATAATAGAAACTATAACCTGTGTGATACCTAAGCTAAGACTTGCAACCGTATCTTTTACATCGTGATACGTATTTCGCTTTTTAAAATAACCGTATAGAAACTCAAAAAGCAGTAACAGTCCGAAAGCAGGTAAAGCATAAATCATTTCCATAGTGAATCAATTTTACGAATTTATGGTGATTTTTTCTCCTTCCGTTCCCTCCGCTGCTATTGGCCGCCTAAGCAGCAATCAGCTTAATTCGTTTCTTCATGGTCGGAAGGGATGCCAACCATCCACAATGTTTCCTTTAAACCTCAATGCCGCGTACCGGATGGCAGTGAAAATCCTTTGTCCCGCTTCTTAGCGGGAAAAGATTGGAACGAACAGCCGGAAACACGCCCCAATAGTTAAGTTCCTAATTACAAAACCCCAATTTTCAAAACGGAGAAGGGGTTCTTTTCCACAAATTCCTTTAAATGTGGATTCAATTCGTAATTTATTGAAGAATAGGCATAATTTTGGAAGGTACTGCTAAAAAACCTGTTATGCTGAAAAAAGTCTTGCTGGGCGTGTTATTGCTCTTTGTGTTATTGATTGGCGCCATTGTGGCTGTGCCGTTCTTGTTTAAAGACGAAATTAATGCCGCCTTGAAAGAGGAAATCAATAAGAACTTGAATGCCAAAGTGGATTACGGCAGCTTCGACCTATCTTTGCTCCGCTCCTTCCCTAACTTCAGTTTTTCGATTGATGATGTTTCGGTAGCCGGAATTGGTGAGTTTAAGGGCGATACCTTGGCGTACATTAAGAACTTTCGTTTTACCCTCGATATTATGACAGTAATTAACAAGGAGAAGTACAAAATTTTGCAAGTAATATTGACAGAACCGAAGATTCACGCCCTTGTTACGAAAGACGGAAAAGCGAACTGGGATATTGCTAAGCCGAGCACCGATAAAACAACAACTTCGAGCGAGAGTAGCAATTTTGCATTTCAAATCAATAAATACGCCATTGAGAAAGGCGATATTGTGTATGAGGATTTGAAAGGAAAAACATACGCTTCGGTAAAAGACCTCGATTTTAGTGGCAGTGGCGATGTAACCACCGATGTATACGACTTTATTACGAAAACGGAGATTGCTTCATTAACCTACAGAAGCGGTGCGGTAGCCTACTTGAGTGCAGCTAAAATAAAGGCTGATAACACCGTTAAAATCGACCAGAAAAACAGTAAATACACTTTCGCCAACAACGAAATTAATGTAAACGACTTGGGCTTGTTGTTTGATGGTTTTGTGAAACTGAACAAAGACAATTACGATTTAGATGTGAAGTTCAAATCAAAGGCAACTACCTTCAAAAGCATTCTATCGTTGATTCCGGCTATTTACTCTAAGGATTTTGCCGACATTAAAACATCGGGTAATTTGAAATTGGACGGTTTTGTAAAAGGCTTGTACAGTGAGTTTGCTTACCCTGGTTTTGGTTTGAATTTGAATGTAAGCAATGCGATGTTCCAATATCCTTCGTTGCCTACTGCGGTGAACAACATCAACATTGATGCGAAAATTACGAAAGAACAAGGGCCATTAGATAAGACCTTAGTTAACATCCAGAAACTGCATGCAGATATTGGTACCGACCCAATTGATGCAAGAATTTTTGTGAGTACTCCGATATCTGACCCGAACATTGACATGAATTTGAAAGGCAGATTGAATTTAGCGAATGTGCCGAAACTCTATCCGATGAAGGATTTGAAAACCTTAACGGGATTGTTGGTAGCCGATTTAACGTTTAAAGGTCGTAAGAGCGACCTCGATAAAAAGAATTACAATGCAGTGAAAGCTGCAGGTAATTTGAGCGTAACAAACATGGTATATGATTCGAAAGAAACGCCAATGCCGTTGAATGTAAGTGATATTAAGATGACGTTTAATCCGCAGAACATTACCTTGAATAATCTTTCAGCCAAAATTGGCAAGAGCGATTACCAAGCGAATGGTTCGTTGGAAAACTATATGGCCTATGCCTTCAACAAAGGGGCTTTACAAGGTAAGTTGAATCTAAACTCAAACAATTTAGATTTGAATGAGTGGTTGAAACCGGGTGAATCGAACACCACAACTGCTCCTAAAACAGAAAGTGAAAAGTACTTCCAAGTACCTGCCAATATTGACTTTGACGCTAATGCTAAGTTTGGTAAGGTGCTTTACGATAAATTGACTTTATCGAATGTGAGAGGAAATGTGCAAGTGAAGAATGAGCAAATCAGCATGAATAATTTGTATGCCGATTTATTGGGAGGAAATGCAACAATTGGCGCTACTTACAATACCGCGAACTCTTCAATTCCAAAAGTGAATTTCAATTATGATATCAAGAACTTCGATTTCCAAGAGACGTACAAGTTTGTGGGTATGGCTGAAAAATTGGCTCCAGTAATGAAGTATGTGCAAGGGAATTTCTCGTCTAATTTGAAAGGTGCCGGAAGTTTAAAAGAAGATATGAGTGTGGATTACAATACGCTTGTAGGTGATGGAAAAGTTCAAATTGGAACTGCTAAAGTAGTGGGATTGCCCATTTTGACTAAGATTGCTGAAGTGACAAAAATTCCTGCATTGCAGAATATGTCCATCAACAATGCATGGACAGCTATTCAATTTAAAGATGGAAAAGTAAATGTTGACCCAACCGATTTGAAATTTGGAAACGGATACAACATCAATTTGAAAGGTGCAAACGGATTCGATCAAAGCATTGATTATGATGTACGCTTTGACGTACCGAGCAAAGAATTAGGTGGAGCTACAAGTTATTTGACAAATATGATTCCGAAGGTGCCCGGATTAGAGTTTAAATTACCGGAGACGTTGAATTTGTTCTTAAAAGTAGGTGGTACCATGACGAAACCAACCGTGAAGTTGAATAAAGTAGGAGGAGCCGGTGGCTCAGTAAAAGATATGGTGAAAGACAAAGTAGATGATTTGAAAAAACAGGCTGAACAGAAAGCGAAAGAAGAGGCCGATAAGTTGAAACAACAAGCACAACAAGAAGCTGACAAAATTAAGAAACAAGCTGAAGATCGCGCAAAAGCAGAGGCAGAGAAACTGAAAAATAATGCAGCTGATCAAATCAAAAACGCAACCAAAGGCATTAAATTACCTTGGTAAAAACGAGAGTGATGGAAAAAAAATATGAGGTGAAGATTGAGGAGTTGCCTTTTCTTTCGCCTTTAATGAAAGCCTATTTAGCGGAAGATGAAGCTATTCGTCAGCTCTATGCGCATTCTTTTTCACTGGATGGTTTTGAACAGGCTATAGAAAATCGAAAAGCGTTTGATACTAATCGAAAGGTATTGGTGGAGGTATTGAAAAGTCAGTACACAAATCTTCCAAAACAAACAGAAGTTGAAAGCAATATTGATTTGCTGTTGCAACCGAATACCTTTACCATCACTGCTGCCCATCAGCCGTGTTTGTTTTTGGGACCATTGTTCAATCTGTTTAAGATTTCCGGAACGATTGTAACAGCAAGGCTTTTGAAAGAAAAATACCCGCAACATAATTTTGTGCCGGTGTTTTGGATGGGTAGCGAAGATCACGATAAAGAAGAGTTGTGTAATACCATTGTTGGAGGAAGCAGAATTGATTGGAATAATGATTACTCGGGCGTTATAGGTAAGTTTGGAACAGAAGGACTAGCTGAAGCTCTAGAGGCGTTTAAAGCTGCTTCTCCCCTATTAACCGCAGAATATGTATCCATAATCGACAAGGGTATTGCATCAACTTCCGACTTTGGTCAACTCACACAATACCTCACCCATGAGCTATTCAAGGAGTTTGGTTTAGTGGTGATTGATCAAAACAATGCCCAATTAAAAGCTTTGTTTGCGGACATAATTCGCGATGAAGTTTTCGAGCAACGTGCAGAAAAAGTATTGCAACCACAACTCGAATGGTTGGAACAACATTACAGTGTTCAAGCTAAGCCAAGACCCATTAATTTCTTCTACATTCAACCCGGTTCGCGTGATAGAATTGTGCGTGATGGAGATGGCTTCACTACTGCCAACCAATTGGCGAATTTCAATGCTGCAGAAATGGAAAAGGAGATTTCAGCACATGCTGAACGGTTCAGTCCGAATGTGTTTTTCCGTCCGCTTTTCCAGGAATACATCTTACCTAACTTAGGCTTTATTGGTGGTGCAGGCGAGTTGAGTTACTGGTTGGAGTTGAAGCCTTTGTTTGATTATTATAAAGTGCCTTATCCAATGCAATTATTCCGAAGTATGGGTATGCTCACTGGTGCGAAAATATTGGCCAAGATGGAAAAATTGAACACAAAACCACTGGATTATGTTGGAGATAAGAACAGTTTTATAAGGCAGTGGTTATCGGAAAACAGTACACACGATGTATCTGTAGACAACGAAAAAACTAAGTTGGAAGTCATTTTTGATGAACTATTAAAGAAGGCTATAGCTATTGATAAATCTCTAGAAGGCAGTATTAAAGGGGAATTACAGCGCAGTTTAAATGGATTGGATGCAGTTGCCGGCAAATTATTGAAAGCTGAAAAACGTAATCAAGAAACTGCTTTACAGCAAATAGAAAGTGTGCATCAGCAATTTTTTCCGAATGGAACATTAATGGAACGAAGTGAGAATCTTTTTTCTGCTATTGGAACATTAAGTAAGGAAGAGTTTAAGGCATTGGTGTTGGCGCAAAATCCGTTGGAGAAGTCATTTAATATTTTCTCAAATTGATATTGTAGTTGTTTATTATTGGAGTGAATACTAAATTGTCGTTCTAATCCAATTTCATGCTCTTCTCTCCCATTCAATTCGGACCTATCACCTTACGCAACCGTTCCATTCGTGCTGCGGCTTTCGAAGGCATGTGCTTTAACCATAATGTTTCTGATCAGCTTATTCAATACCACGAAGCAGTAGCAGCCGGTGGTGTTGGGATGACGACAGTTGCTTATGCTGCTGTAACCAAAAGTGGCTTATCTTTTCCGCATCAACTTTGGTTGCGTGAAGAAATCATTCCTGAACTTCGAAAATTAACGGATGCTGTGCATCGCCACAATGCCAAAGCTTCGATACAAATTGGGCATTGCGGCAATATGGCAAAGCATGAGGTGATTGGAGAACGACCAGTAGCTCCCTCAGCACGAATCAATATGTATGCACCATCGTTTCCAAGGGCTATGACGAAACAAGATATTGTGGCCATGGCGAAATCGTTCGGTGATGCAGTAAGAATAGCACAGGAAGCAGGTTTTGACGCGGTGGAAGTCCATGCCGGACATGGTTATTTAATCAGTCAGTTTTTATCACCAGCCACCAATAAACGCAAAGATGAATTTGGCGGTTCATTAACCAACCGCATTCGTTTCATGCAAATGGTAATGGAAGAAGTGTTGAAAGCAGCAGGAACGAAAACTGCGGTGCTCGTGAAAATGAATATGCGCGATGGTTTCGCAGCAGGGATGGATATTGATGAGCTATTGGAAGTAGCGAAAACGTTGGAGAACATGGGCGTTCATGGCTTAGTGTTGAGTGGGGGCTTTGTGAGTAAGGCTCCTATGTATGTAATGCGAGGAGCAATGCCCATAGGCACATTAGCGGCACATATGGATAATCCGGTGATGAGCTTATTTGTGCGCCTGTTTGGAAAGTTGTTAGTGCCTGATGTTCCATTTAAAGAAAACTACTTTTTAGATGATGCAAAACGCTTCCGGAAAGCATTGAAAATGCCATTGATTTATGTGGGTGGCATTCTTTCAAAAGCCAATATCGATGAAGTGTTGAACGAAGGTTTTGAGGGTGTGGCCATTGCTCGGGCCATGATTCGAAATCCGGATTTTATCAATCAACTGTTGGAAGAAAAATTGAAACAATCGAGTTGCGATACATGCAATTATTGTATTGCGGTGATGTATAACGGAGCATTTTCTTGCATTCAAAATTCCAATGAAAAATGAAAGACAATTCAAATCCATTTGTATTGATTACCGGTGGATCTTCAGGTATAGGATTGGCATTAGCACATGTATTTGCTGCGCGTAATTATAATTTACTGTTAGTGAGCAATCAGGTAGAAGCACTTGATGAATGTAAATCTACATTCGAGAGTACCTATGGGGTGAAATGCAACATCTTCAACATTGATATGACTGTCAAAGAATCAGCTTTGCGTATTTTTGAATTTGCACAAACATATGCTCCGAACATTGAAATTTTGGTGAACAATGCGGGTATGCTCGTCTTTTCGGAAGTGGTGGAAACCCCACTTGTAAAGTTGGAAGCCATTCTGCAGTTGCATATTCAAACGCCAACTGCTTTGTGTAAATTGTTCGGAGAAAAAATGAAAGCAAACCGAAAGGGACATATCTTGAATGTTTCTTCCATTTCGGCAGTAATGCCTTATCCCGGTATTTCGCTCTATGGTCCATCCAAAACCTATATGCGTTATTTCAGCCGTGCCTTGCGTAGCGAAATGAAATTGTATAATGTGAATGTAACATGTTTAATTCCTGGTGCTACAGAAACCGGACTATACGATCCGAATCGAGTGAACTTAACATTAGCCAAACAATTAGGCGTGATGCAAACAGCCGATGTAGTAGCGAAAAATGCTGTTGATGTGTTATTTAAAAACAAAGCCGAATGTATTCCGGGTTGGCTCAATAAGTTAACTGTTATTTCACTTCCTTGGATTCCTTCTTTCGTGATCGAAATGATTAATAAGCATTCTACTATCCTTCAAAAAGGGAATAAAGCATTAGGATAGAGGTGTTTATATAACTTTCATAAACTAAAAAAGGAAGTCCGAAGACTTCCTTTTCCATTATAAAACTTGATAGATTATTTCAAGATTTCAGTTACCTGACCAGCTCCTACTGTTCTACCACCTTCACGGATAGCGAAACGAAGACCTTTTTCTAGAGCGATTGGGTAAATCAATTGTACTGTCAAAGTGATGTTATCACCAGGCATACACATTTCTGTTCCTTCTGGTAAAGTAATCTCACCTGTTACGTCAGTAGTTCTGAAGTAGAACTGAGGACGATATTTTTGGAAGAATGGAGTGTGACGTCCACCTTCGTCTTTGCTCAAGATATACACCTCACATTTGAATTCAGTGTGTGGAGTTACAGAACCTGGTTTACAGATAACCATACCTCTCTTGATTTGTTCTTTATCGATACCTCTCAACAACAAACCTACGTTGTCTCCAGCCTCACCTTCGTCCAAAATTTTACGGAACATCTCAACACCAGTGATAGTAGAAGTCATTTTCTCGAAAGAAAGACCGATAATTTCTACTGACTCTCCAGTTAATGCACGACCTCTTTCGATACGTCCTGTAGCAACTGTACCACGACCAGTGATAGAGAATACGTCCTCAACCGGCATCAAGAAAGGTAAGTCAACCATACGTGGAGGAACTGGGATATAAGAATCCACTGCATCCATCAATTGATCGATTTTTTCTACCCATTTAGCTTCTCCGTTCAAAGCACCCAAAGCAGAACCTTGGATAACTGGTACGTTAGCGCCATCATATTTGTAGAAAGATAACAAGTCACGGATTTCCATTTCTCCTAATTCTAGGAATTCAGGATCGTCAACTAAGTCAACTTTGTTCATGAAAACTACTACTTGAGGTACACCTACCTGACGAGCCAAAAGGATGTGCTCGCGAGTTTGAGGCATAGGACCATCAGTTGCAGCAACTACAAGGATTGCACCGTCCATTTGAGCGGCACCTGTAACCATGTTTTTGATATAATCCGCGTGACCTGGACAGTCAACGTGTGCATAGTGACGAGTTGCAGTAGCATATTCTACGTGCGCTGTATTGATAGTGATACCACGTTCTTTTTCTTCCGGGGCATTATCAATTGATGAATAATCACGTAATTCTGCAAGACCTTTTTTTGCCAATACAGTTGTAATAGCAGCAGTCAAGGTAGTTTTACCGTGGTCAACGTGACCGATAGTACCGATGTTTACGTGCGGCTTGTCTTTAACGAATTTTTCTTTAGCCATTGTTATTGTTTTTTATTGTTTGTTTAATTGTTAACTATTTGAACTCTTTAATTTTGCTTCAAATATTTTACCATTTGAGCCGTTGATGAGAATCGAACTCGCGACCTCTTCCTTACCAAGGAAGTGCTCTACCACTGAGCTACAACGGCAAAGTGATGAGCATATCAAATTACAATGCTCAAATTTGAGCGGGAGACGAGGCTCGAACCCGCGACCTACAGCTTGGAAGGCTGTCGCTCTACCAACTGAGCTACTCCCGCAATTTTTTAAAAGAACATTTACTATTTTATTTAAGCTGTTAAACTTAACCCTTAATAGCGAGGGTGATACTCATTTTCAATGAATGTCTTTACTTCTCTTTTTCCTGAATAAAACGCCTTTAAAAGCGATTATCTTCTGAAAAAAGTAAGTGGGCAGAGAAGGGTTCGAACCTTCGTACACTCACGTGAACAGATTTACAGTCTGTCGCCTTTAACCACTCGGCCATCTACCCAAAATAATAAGAGCCGAAGGAGGGATTCGAACCCCCGACCCACTGATTACAAATCAGTAGCTCTGGCCAACTGAGCTACTTCGGCTTAAATCTCTTATTTTTTATAAAAAAGAACGCTCCACCTGTTTTTCAAATGGAGCGCAATACTATACAAAAAAAATAAATTGGCAAATTATTTATTGAAAACTTTTAATGCAAACGCATTTTTTCTTTCTGTTTTTTTATTTGACGGCTTACAGAGTCCAAAGCTAAGTCTGTGCTCTCCTCAAATTTCTTAGATGTTTCAGTTACAAAAATTGTTTTTCCGGGAACATGTACCTTCACTTCCACCGTTTTATCTTTTACAGTTTCATTACTATCGAGTTTTAAAAATACTTCTACATTGATGATTTTATCGAAGAATGTTTCTAATTTCTGAAGTTTCTTTTCAATGAATTCTCTTAGTTTAGAATCGGCCTCAAAACTTACTGCATGAATGACTAAGTTCATAATTTTCAAAATTTTAAAGGTTAATAAATTGTTCATTTAAATTTATGAAATTATTTACGAGAATGACAAACTAAATGTTGTAATAAAATTTAAAATACTGAACATTTAACGAGCGTTGTAGCTATTTCGCTACAATCAATTTTTGTGTGAATGTTTTTGCAGTAGTAACAACCTGAACAGTATAAATACCTGCTGTGAGATAATCAAAAGTATATTGCCCTGAATTTCCACCTACGCCTACTATTTTTCCTGTCAAATCATACACCAAAACGCGTTGAATTTTTGCCTTAGTATGAACATGCAATTTCCCTTGGGTTGGATTAGGATAAAGGTGAAGTGTTAAATCATCTTTTTGAACAGGAAGAATGGCGTTTGGAGCACCGGTTACACATTTATCTCTGCCATCTATTTGGGTAAGCCCTGTCGTTAATGAATCTAGCCAAGGTTGCAGTTGTTTTTGCAACGTTGAACTATTGCTGTTCCAGTGATATGAAAACTTTCCATAATCATCCGGTGCTGTTGGTGTACTACAAAATGAATTTCCTCCGGTTAGTGTTCCAATGATTTGTTGTTGGGCATTAAATATAGCAGAACCTGAAGAACCTTCTTCGGTTATCCCCCATCCAGATGCCGTTTGTTTCCAAACTACCTGCCAATGTGTATCATTCTTGTTTCCTCCCCACGATGTTGATGTAGCTTGAGTTCCAAATTTTGATATCTTTTTTATATCGGCACTTGGATGATGTATTCCAATTCCACTATCTGGCACTATGTTTTCGGCATTCCAACCGGCATAATAAGTATTATATAACGAATCCGGACGTTTTTTCAGCTTTACTAATAGAAAATCTGAACCATTATCTCCTCCTTGATCTTGACTATAAGCAACTCTACTGCTTCCCACAAGAAAATCATCTACAATTGCCGAATCTGAATTAGGATTCGTACAATCTGCGGATTCATAATTAAAGTAGAATGTCCATTGATTAAAATCAGTACTGGATGCATAGCCTCCATTGGATTTGATTCCGCAATGATCGGCAGTTAACAAAAAAGGTGTACAATCGTTACCGGTGTTATTTACCATTGTGCCTGAACACCAGCCAAATTCATTGCCGGTTTTTACTAATATTCTAGCAACGGCCCTTTTCTGATTTTGCCAATTGTCGCCTTCAGGGCAATTCACATTAACCTCACAATTTTGGGAAGAACCAAATTCTGGGGTACTCCTCTTCTTTATCGGTACATGTTGTTGAGCAACTCCTATTTCGCTAAGATGTAGCTCGTCAGCATATGCATTTTCACCTGGGGAATATTCTACAATCATTTCTGCTCCATTAAACAACCCCAATGAATTGTAACCATTATCCGTGTTATTTACTGAGGTAAAGGCGCCAATCCATTCGGTTTTATCTCTTGAATAAATATGTAATGTAGACCCAGGAGTTAAACGAAAGCGATCAAAATAAGGCACTAATCCTTTGGCGCCTGAAATTTCAATTTTGAATAAATAACATACATCCCCCCCTACTTGTGTTTTTACAGCTTGTTCAATTAAATTGATATCAGTAGGTACACAAATGCCCATGCGCGGATAAGCTCCATACTTTGTGCTAGAAACTACAGGAAGTAATGCCGGTAAAGGATACGTTTGATATGGTAAAGCCGTTAATTCTTGTTCAGATAAATTGAAACCAAGTGGGATGAGAGTTCTATCGATTTGAGCAAAAGTTGAAGAATAAATGAATAGTCCAATAAAATAGAGAGATAACCGTTTCGTAAATAACATAATGTGGATTTCTGATCAAATAATTAGTCTACTATTACCATAGTAAATATGAAAATTCTGCGCAATATTCTTTTGGGATTAACAATTTCGTTGCTTAGCCTTATTGCGATTACGGGTTCGCTTACATTTATTTTCCAAGACAAATTAAAACAATTTGCCATTAATCAGGTCAATGAGCAAATTAAGGTGCCTATTATCGTGAAAGGAGGTATTGATGTTTCCTTTTTCAAGAATTTTCCAAACGTTTCTATTTCCTTAAAAGAAGTTACCATTAACGATCCATTACGCAAAAATCAGGACCTGTTAAAGTTGAATGAAGTTTCGCTGTTAGTGAATATCAGTGAGGTAATGAGTGAAAAACAATCGCTTCGAAAGATCATCTTAACTAAAGGACAAATTTATTTATTAGAAGACGGTTACGGCAAAACTAATTTTGACATTTTAAAAAAGACAAATGAAAATACATCGAGTTCAGAACTTCAGCTAAAGTCTGTCATCTTAAAAGATGTTGCTTTAGTATGGCATAGTATTCCTTCTCAAACTAAATTCTCAGCTACTATCGATAAAGCTGAATTACATGGCGACTTCGGGAAAACAAATTTTGGTTTAGGATTAGAGGCCAATTTTAATTGGAACTATTTTATATACAAACAAGATACGTTTTCTGTTTTCAAAAAAACCGCATTGGCATTTGCTTTTCAAATCGATAAAACTTCTAAAATTACTGATATTAAACCGTCTGTACTTCGTATTGAAAAAACAGAAATAAGTGTTGCAGGAAAACTGAATAATAGCAATAAGGTGTATAATGACTTGCAAATTACGGCCTCTTGCAAAGGCGATAAAATGGCCGATCTACTCTCCTTACTTCCGAATTCATTACAGGAAAAACTCTCAGGTGCTAAGGGTGATGGAGAATATGCCATACATCTAAGAGTAGAAGGGAAAAGTGGCAGTGGGAATACGCCTCAGATGAAGTTAAATGGCTTTTTAAAGAATGGAGAAATCGAGTTAAAGCAGCTCAAAAAGTCAATAACAGAGGTAAACACTGAGTTGAACTATGACAGCAAAACGGATGTTTTTAGCATTGCCACATTCAAAGCTAATTACGATGAAAAGCCTATCGATTTTTCTTTGAAAGTAAAAGAAATTAAATCTGCTCCTGAATTTGATTTGACAGCAAATGGAGTACTGAATCTGCAAGCCATACAATCGTTTATTCCTGAACAGTATGTACAGAATGCAGAAGGAGAGATTGATTTTAAGAATTTCAAACTTTCAGGGCAACTGGATGAAAACAGAAAACTAATAGCTACAAGTTTAAAGGGCGGTGGGAAATTCACGTTTAAAGAAGCTGAAGTACAGGCCAATGATGTAACTTATGGCAATATTAATGGTGTTTTGGAATATGAGCACGATCATTTAGATGCAACGAATGTTACGGCCAATTTCCTGACTACTGATTTTCTTTTCAATGGGAAAATCGACAATCTAGTTCCTTATATTATTGAAAAAATTAAACGAGAAAATAATACCCCACTAGTTTTAGATGGAAGTTTGAGCATTAAGCAATTCAACTTAACGAATATGCTGAAAGCTTTTAAAAAAGAAGAAGACAAAAAAGGCAGTGACAAAATTGATATCCGTGAGATATTCAATATGGAAGGAAAATTAAGCCTTTCTGTGGCTAAGTTTCAGTACAATAAAATTGTTGTTGAAGATATTACTGTAGATGTTGGACTCACTCCTGGCACCTTGATGTTGAAGAGCTTTGATGCGCGTGGAATGGGTGGCTCTATTCATCATAGCGGACTCATCTCATTCAGCAATAATCGAGAAATGATAATGAATGGAACGCTCAATTTTAGTGGTGTCGAAATTCCGCAAATTTTTGAGCAGGCAGAGAATTTTGGTCAGACAACTTTGACTTCAAAAAATATTAAAGGCGAAATAAAAGCAGATGTGGATTATCGAGTTGTGTTCGATGATTATAAGAATATCAATATGGATAAAATTAATGCCACGTTGAATTGCAGCATTTTGAAAGGAGAACTGATCAATTTTGAACCTATAAAGGTGGCGTCAAAGTTTATTCGTGTAGAGGAGTTAAACCATATCTATTTTTCTGACTTAAAGAATCAGTTATTGATTAAGAACAGTACGATTGAAATTCCAAAATTTGAGATTCAGTCTTCTGCCATTAATGTAATGTTAAATGGTTCGCACAGTTTCGATAACGATATCGATTATCACATCAAAGTTAATCTTAGAAAGCTTTTGGCGAATAAGTTCAAGAAGAACAATACAAACGAGTACATCGAAGAAGATCCTTATGAAGGTACGAATCTGTTCCTATCTTTAAAAGGAAATATGTCGAACCCAACGGTAAAATACGACAAGCAATATGCCGATCAAAAGGTCAGCGATGACTTTAAAAAGGAAAAGGAAAACCTGAAGACATTGTTCAAGAAAGAAACAGTGAAAACAGAAACAAAAGAGAAAACCAAGGAAGATAAATACTTTGATACACGAGAGAAGCCTAAGTTTATTGAGCTGGACGAAAACCCATAAAAAAAGCTCTTCCGAAAAAATTCGGAAGAGCTAAATCGAAACAAATCAAATTAGAAACTATTCGAGATAAATATCTTCTTTCGGATGTATTGGCCATTATTATTCCGTACTTGTACAATCAGATATGCAGCTTCAATATCTAGGATAGCTCTTGTATATATTGCATTTCGCTGAAACGTATCATTAAATAGTTCCTGCCCTAGTAAATTGTATACCTGAATTTTCGCATCTACATTTTTAAGATTACTGAAATCAATTACCATTTTATTTCCAAATGAAAATATATTCAAATCAAGCTCTTCAGCGATTCCATTAATCGAAGTTGTTAACGATTGAACAGTAATCAATTTTGATGTATTCGCCACACAGCCTGATGAATTTGTTACGGCTAATGATACATTGTACGAACCGGAGGATGAATAAGAATGAACAACATTTTGAAGTCCGGTTGCAGAAGAACCATCTCCAAAATCCCAATCATACGCATTCGCATTCTGCGTAGTTGCAGTGAATGTAATCGGCTCACTAACAGCAACGGAAGCCTTACTTGTATTCATGGCTGCATGAATTGGTGAAGCACCATCAATTGAAATAGATTGAGTAACAGAATAGTTATTGGCATCCGTTAAAACCAAATTGTATTCGCCTTTAGCTAAACTAAGATGCAGAGGGTTAGTACGATTGACTATTCCGGACTGAATAATTGCATTTGCTGTATCTTTAAGAATGAAATTCCAACTTGCGCTTCCTTCTTGTTCAACATCTAAGTTGCCCTTAGTGTAACAAGATGCATTTTTCGTGGTGATGGTAATTGGAGGCGTAAAATGGATTATGAATCTATCCGGTATATCAGTGGTGCTTGCTGAAAAAGGATATGTATCATTCGCTCGCATATCCTGCATTGAACCAGTTTTTGTATCTTCTAGGAAAATATAACTTGTAGGGTCAAAACTACTGATATTACTCGCTTTAAGTTGATATTGTCCGTTTGTGCCAACAAACAAACTCATGGGAACATTAGGGGTTTGAGCAATTGAAGGAAGGGTATTTACAGAAGCCATTTTTGAACCATCAATCACCGTAAACAAAGTAGGTTGATTGTAATTTCCAATTATTTTAAATCCATCATATTCATTATCGAAATTATTAGTTGCCATCGGATTAAAATTAATCTCTGTTTTATCGGCAAAACCATTTCCAACGAGATCAACAACTAATTTTTCAGCACTATTTTTGTAAAAAGATGCTGTTGCAGTGGATTGGCGGTTTGCATTTAAAAACTGAAGAGTAGTAGCTGCATTAGTATGCACCATAAAACCTTGTCCGATAGCGAGCACATCATTTACATTTATGGGTTGATACGTTCCTTTATACGAACCATTAGAAACCCACATATAGCCTATATTATCAATATTAGCATCACCTCCATCCCATTTATAAGGCGAAGGGAAAGGATTACCAACCAAGTGCATTCCTGAACTAGTAGAAGTATAGGCAGGATTATATACTCCTGCAGCCGGTGTAGGGTTAGGAACAGACGTATATGCACTTTTCGTAAGCGAATAACTAACCGAATTTAAGTTTGGAACACCACTTACACTAAGTGTTTGTCCGGAATTGACAATAGCAGAATAACCTCTACCATTTTCCGTGTTTCCACTTCCTTTTACAAACCAACCCGACTGAGAGCAGCTAAAAAGAAATGACGCATTTTCTTTCCATTCAAAAAGAGTTCCGTATGGAGAGTTAGTAGCTATATTATTCGCATCACAGCTTGGCTTAGGAACGATTTGTCCTGATCCTGAAGGACCAATTTCACTCAATTCGCTTAAAGGCATTGCATTTATTGGTATTGAAATATAATGCTGTCCGGATGCTCCGCCAATATATCGCTCCACGATTACATTTCCTGAGAAAGAACCAGCAGTTGGACTCGTAAAATTATCGAAGTAAGCTGTATTTGTGGCATCCGATTTAAGTGTAATAGCCCCATTATTATTCACATTACCATTTTTCAACGTTAATGCTTTATTTACAGAAATATTTGCAGATGTGGCAAGTGATACACCTGAAGAATTATTATCAATAACGAGTTGATCTGCAACAATATTTCCGGTAACGTTTTGTAAAGTATTCCCATTCAGCACTAATTCGCCAGAACCTATCGTTAAAGCGGCTGAACCAGTACCCCCAACGAGGTCTTTACACACAGCCAAATTGCCATTTAAAGTAACATTTGCATTGGCATCTATGGTTAATTGACCAACTTGTTTTCCACTAATAGGTACTATAGGATCATTAACTACATCCGGAATTATGACATCAGCGCCACAATTATTTGGCCCCCCAATTGGTGATGAAGGAGTCCAATTTGAACTTGTTGTCCAATCGGTTCCAGATGTTCCATTCCAAGTATAGGAACAACTTGAAACAATTACTGTTGTTGACGTTGATGCAATACAACCATTTGTACCATACACTGAATAAGTGATATTTGTAGAACCGATTGCAAGTGCACTTACTGTTCCGTTCGCATCAACAGTAGCTACCGATGGATTACTGCTTGTCCAACTATAATTCGGATATTTGACAATTACTACTCCTGATCCTCCTGCTCCACCATTTCCCGCCAAGCCCCAATTACCCCCGCCACCGCCACCACCACCTGTGTTTGCAGCTCCAGCAGTTCCATTTGTAGTCAGTAAAGAATTATTTCCTCCTGAACCTCCTCCTCCTACACCACCTGGATATTGAGTTCCACTTGCACCATTTCCTCCACCACCTCCACCGGCATACACAACTGAAACACCGGTAATACTATTGCTAATACCTGCTCCGCCTGCAGATCCTGCAGAAGTCGCATCAGCTCCTGCAGCACTTGCACCTCCTCCTCCACAACCATAGTTTCCGGAACTAATTTGATTTCCACCTTTATTTCCTTGTCCAGCAGTTCCATTTCCACCTACTTTATTATTTGATCCACCACCACCAGACCCACCACTTCGCCCAACGCGAGCATTACCACCTCCACCACCTCCTCCGATGGCTGTTAGCGTTCCAAAAACACTATTTCCGCCATCACCGCCATCATTGGTAGTTCCTCCAGCGCCTCCTGCTCCAACGGTATAGGTTACTCCAATACCTGCGGTAAGTGCATAAGATGTATTATAGATTACACCACCTGCTCCTCCACCTCCACCTCTATTTGATCCACCACCACCACCACCTGCTACCACTAGAACTTCTGCGTTTCCACTTGTTGGGGGCGTAAAAGTTGATGTACCAACTGTAGTAAATTTTTGAAAAACAGTGGTTGGAGTATTTCCACCTAAAGAAAGTTGAGTTCCTGGACAAATTGCACCCGTATTTCCGGTAATTGGATTCACTGTGGGGGTAGGTAAAATTGTAAAGACACCTGTTGCAGTCCTACTTGGACTAACACAACCTGTTGTTGTATTATAGCCCTCAGCATAATAAGTTATTGTTCCACCGGCCGCAGGTGGAGTTACAGAAAAATTACTCGCACTTGCAGAACTTCCCAAAAGCGAACCTAAGCCTGTTGGTGCAGTGAACCAGCGAATCGTTCCGCCCGTACTAGTTCCGTTTAGATTATAAGCATAAGCACAGCCATTCGTTGTTCCTGAAGGGCTGACTGCTGTTGGTACAGAAGGCAAAGGGTTTATGGTTAAATTTGTGCTACTTGTAACTGTACCTGCAGTTGTAGTTACAACAATTGGACCTGATGTTGTAGATGGAACTGTAATTGTTATAGTTGTTGAAGTAGACGCTGTAACTGTTGCTGCTACACCATTAACTGTAACGGAAGTAATAATTTTAGAGCCACCAAAACCATGAAAATAATCACCTGTGATGGTCACACTTGCCCCATTATCACAAACTTGTGCTGGAGAAAATGAACTAATTATAGGAGCTGGCATTGTATACGTAAAAAACAACATTCCATTCGCTCCGGCACCTCCATTCGCAGCTGTAATTAAATTATTAGAATAGCCTCCCCCTCCGCCTCCGCCTGCAAATGGTGAACTTACCGTTGGTTGAGTAGCCGAAGTTCCATTGCCTGTTCCACTAGGCCTTCCCTGCCCTCCATTTCCTCCATTGTTAAGACCACCAGTTCCACCTGTACTTGTAGCAACCGGTGTACCGCCAGGATTCAATGTTCCGGCACCACCACCACCACCTCCTCCTCTACTCCCTCCACCATTAGAGCTTGTACCTCCATTTTGAGCTCCCGCAGTTGGTGTGCAAGCGCTCGCTAATCCTCCTGGAGCCGTTCCGGTTCCATTATTTCTACCACCACCTACAGCTATAACATTAGTTGAATACGTAAATGAAGTGTTACCTCCCGCAACAGACTGTGTAGTATTGCTTATTCCTCCGGCACCACCGGCACCAACAGCATAAGGTATCGTTCCTGCAGGCACACTTGAGAATGTGTTTGTGGCATATGCACCACCACCACCACCTCCTCCTCCATTGCCGCAAATTACACAGTTTGGCCGACCGGCACCACCTCCACCTCCTCCCCAAGCTTCAACTTTTAGTGTTGAAAGCGTAAACCCGGTTGGGACAATAAAATTCCCTGCTCCGGGAGTTACAATAATTTCTGTAATTATAGATTGAGCTTCTATAGTATGAAAAACAAAAAAAAGACAAAAACTAAAAAATAACTTTCTATGTATTTCTAGTAAGTAGTAAATGTTTTCTTTCATAAATATTGGTTTTGGTTAACCTAATTTATACTATATGTTTAACAGTTACAAGTATTATTAGTTTTATTCAACAAATGTATCTATCTCAATTCCAACCTACTATTAATAATAAAACAAAAGAAAAGGCATAAAAAAAGGCGGAATGAATTCATTCCGCCTTTTTTTAGTTACTTTACAATTGACTAAAAGTCGTCAACTGAAATATTCTTTTTATAAGCCTCAGAAGCTTGCCAGTTAGATTCAATACGAACTTCAAATTTCAAGAAATCATATACTCCAAGTGTAAAAGTTACATCTTTAACTAACCATTGTTTGTAGCTTACGTTATCAACACGGCTTTCATTTTTAAATGCACCAAATTTATAATCCAAAATGAATCGCATTTGTTCTGCATCTTCTTTTGGTCCTTCTAAAAGTACTTTCACAAAACGATCATCGTCATTAAAAATATAGTTTACACGCGTTAAACGAACATTGCCAATTGTCATATCGTCATTTACAACATAATAAGTATTCTTTGTAAGAGCATTCTTATCTTTAGTAAACTCCAATTTTTTACCGTTTACATAAATAGAATCTTTCGGTGCTCCCCAAGGAATATTTCGGAACTGAGTAACATTTTTTTCATCGTTTTGCGAAAAAGCGACAAAGAAAAACAGCATAAAAACAGCAGATAATAAGTGCTTCATTGTTTATTGTTTTGTGAAATAATAAATGCGAATATCATGAAATAGTGCAAAGTGAAATATTAAATTATTCCCAATTAAGACTATTTGTGTGGAAAAAAATACACTTTATGCTACACTTCGCGAGTTGGATACCGGTGAAGTTTGAATAATGCGATATACAATCATAGATAACAACCCTAGAACTAAAGAACACACCAAAGTATAAATGAGCCAATTAGGATATTGAAAATAATAGAACCAATTCAGTCCTAATAAGATAGCCGCTAAACGCAAATATTCGCCATAAATAGCCCACTTCTTATTTTCAAATAGCCCACCAATAACTTCAATTGAAAAAATAATGAGTCCCGCAAATAGTAATTTATAAGGCAATGTTAGTGTTGGATATTTAACCAAAAACATCACCGAACCCATTAACACGATTCCGAATTGCACTACAGCATAAATTCGTGCACTAGATTTCGTGTCTTTATCATATTTAAGCATATCGGGGCTAGGAGGCAAAATCACATCTTCCTGCATAGAAACAGGGTTCCAACCCGGTTTACGGAAAATTAAAGCCAACTTGGCTCCTACGCCATCCACTAATTTCATTTTATCCCAAAGCTCTGTATAAAAATGAACATTCGCCCATGCAGGGTTCCAACTGCCAAAAGTTTTGGTGATTCCGTATCTTATTTTTTCGTTTTCATCTTCAGCTTGAAACGTTCCAAAGAGCCTATCCCAAATCATAAACATACCTGCATGATTGCGATCAATGTATTTCGGATTGATGGCATGGTGAACACGGTGGTGCGAAGGTGTATTGAAAATATATTCAAACCAACGCGGCATTTTATCGATATACTCGGTATGAATCCAAAATTGATACACAAGATTTATACCGGCAACTGATCCTAAGATAATAGGACTAAAACCTAACAAAGCCAATGGCAAGAACAAATAAAAAGCAATAAGACTGTGAAACCAAGGCTGTCTAAGGGCAACTGTTAAATTATATTCTTCGCTCTGATGATGAACAATATGCGCCCCCCAGAACAAACTCACTGTATGTCCCCATCGATGCGACCAATAGTATATGAAGTCATACAATACCAAGCATACAAAAAACACCAGCACACTATCAGGCAACTTGAAGAACGCAAAATGATCATAGGTCCATACATACGATCCAAAAACTAACACCTTAGTTAAAGTTCCTACTACCTGACTTCCTATGCCTAAAGAAAGGTTAGTAATGGAATCGTTTAGTCGGTATCTATTTTGATGCTTAAAGTAATTAATAAGCAATTCAAGGCCGATAAGAATGAAAAAGGCTGGAATTGAATATAACACGATGGCTCCTTTCATATAATTGTTGTTTATTCTTTATACTTCGAAACTACAATTACGGCTGAAAAAAATCGAGCAAATAAATATCTTTCGGATCTTTTTCAACCAATAGCTATGCGTTTACCTTTCATCGTCCTGTTTTTGTGTGCATTCATTGCACAAACTTCTTATTGCAACGATTCCATTGTTTGTCATATCTCGGATATTGGCGGACATTATCGCGAACATAACGTAGACTTCGATACCTTGAAATTGGACATTCGCTTTAACCCTTTATTAGGTGAGGTTTCAGGGAAAGAGTTATTAAGCTTCAAACCCATACAGCCAATTGTTGATAGCCTATTTTTGGATGCTCCCGGCATTACTTTTAATTCTATAATGATTAACGATCCGCGTGTAAACATTACATTCTCAACAACTAAAGAAGGGGTTAGCATCCGTTTCTCGAAGTCATTAAATTGGAACAGGAGCTACAAAATTACCATCGACTATAAAGCAACACCACGAAGAGGGCTTTATTTCATTGGTTGGAAGGATGAACGCAATTTATCGCGAAAACAAATTTGGACGCAAGGACAAGGCATCGATAACCGTCATTGGTTTCCGTGTTATGATGATGTAAATGATAAAGTGATTACTGAAACAAATATCACTTTCGACAAAGCATATACAGTGATATCGAACGGCTTACTTACACTTTCTAGAATCAATCCAGATAACACCAAAACATGGCAGTATCGCATGTCGAAGCCACATTCACCATATTTAGTGATGTTAGCCATTGATAAATATGCTTACAAAGATTATCCTTCAAAAAGTGGAATAACTAGCCGTCAGTATTATTATGCCGATCGTCCGCAAGATGTGGCATCTACTTATCAATACTCATCAGAAATGATGGATTGGTTGCGCAAAGAACTGCAAGTGCCTTTCCCTTGGACATCTTATGCGAATACGCCAGTTCAGGATTTTATGTTTGGAGCTATGGAGAATACAACATCGACCATTTTTGGCGATTTTTATTTGCATGATTATAGAGCGAATCAGGAACGCGGTTATGTTAGCACCAATGCGCACGAACTCACGCATCAATGGTTTGGCGATTACATAACAGAATGGAGTGCTACTCATCATTGGTTGCATGAAAGTTTTGCAACTTACTATGCAAAGCAATTTTGCGCCACTGTTTACGGTCAAGACCAATACGAATGGACAAAATACAACGAAAGTTTACAAGCCATTAATGCCGATAAGAACGATAATTATCCTGTTGCGCATTCCCGCGCAGGAAGCTCTCGTCATTACCCGAAAGGCAGTTTTGTGATTGATATGTTGCGGTATGTTGTAGGCGATTCTATTTACAGAAAGTGCATCACAAAATACTTAGAAAAGCATGCCTACGGAATGGTGGATACACATGATTTCTATCGCGCATTCATGGAAACAGCAGGCATTAATTTAGATTGGTTCTTTGAAGAGTGGATTTACAAAAGCGGAGTGCCGGAATTCACCGTAGCCTATCAAACCGATTCAAGCGCTGTACGTATTTTTGTTGCGCAGACACATAAAAAAGACTCCTTAATTAAGGACTTCAGAATGCCTGTAGATATTGAAGTGTACACACAAAACGGAGAAAAGATCAAACAACGCTTTTTAATCAGTAGAACACTGGATACATTTTCAATTCCCGTAAAAGCAAACACACAAACTGAATTTGTTGTTTTTGACCCCGGTTACAATGTGCTAAAGACCCTTAAATTTCAAAGAAGTTATAATGAACTAATCGCTCAAGCCGCGAAAAGCAAAAATATGATTGATCGTTATTTAGCTATTGTTGCTTTGAAAGATACTGCCGTTGCCAGAAAACAATCCGATCTCATTAAACTGTATGAAAGCGAAAAAGCAATTTATATCAAACAAGAAATTATTGCACAGTTAGGAAAAGCACATAATGAAGAGGCTAAAAAATTACTTGTAAAAGGTCTAAAAGAGGAGCATTTCATGGTCAGACGAGCAGTTGTTGAAAGCATTGACACAATTGATACTGAACTCATTCCTGAACTTGAAAAAATGTTGAACGACACCTCGTATGTAAACATTGAAATGGCTTTACGAAAATTAGAAAAGCAGTTCCCAAATCAGGCTAAAGTGTACTTCGAGAAAACAAAAGAGATACATGGTATTTCTGAAAATGTTCGTATTGCTTGGTTGGAATTACAAATTAAAGAAGCATCAAACCCGCTAATGAAGGAGCTAGTTGATTATACTTCTTTGAGTTACGAATTCAGAACACGTTTAAGAGCAATGGAATCGTTGCAACGAGTGGGATTCTATAATGAGCAGCTTGTGATCAATTTGGTTGATGCATCCTTAAATCCAAACGCAAGATTAGCCGGTCCGGCCGAGCGTACCATTACAAAATTTGTAAAAGAAGATACATTCAAAACAATACTAACAAATTATATAAGCAGTAAAAACTGGGAAAATTGGCAAAGTGAAATCTTAGCCAAGTGGAAAAAGTAATCGGTGAAAAAGATATTTCAATCCTATAAAACCCTTCCTACAGATGTTTGGTGGCTTTTGGGTGCCGATGTAGCATTACAACTCATTAATGCTGCATTTGCATTGCTGTTGAATTATGTGATGATTGATCACGGTTATAAAGACTACGACATTACATCCATCAATGGCAACAGATACTTAGCCGTTTTGATTTGTGCCTATCCGCTAACATTAATTTCAGAGCGAATAAATCTCAAAAACTTATTACTCATTGGTAGTGTAACCGCTCCTCTCCTTTCGTTGGCCACACTTTGGTGTATACATTTCCATATATCTGAACTGTTACGTCTCGTTACTTTTTTGTGGGGAGTGTCGTTTTCATTGGTGCAAATTATGGCGCTTCCTATTCTTATGAACATCACAACAGAAGAGAATGAAACTGAAGCCATTTCGCTATTTTTCGCTATTGGAAGTTTCACTACCATCATTTGTGGGTTGTTCAATTACTTGGCGAACCTTGTGTTTCCTGACTTTTCAAACATTTCGCTTTTAGCGCTATACTGCTTTGTGGCTTGTTTCGGTCCGTTTTTCATCTATAAATTGAATGACATTCATCCAAAATCCAAAGCCGAACAAGTTTACAGGACAACAAAAAGCGATTGGAGAAAAATTGGCGAAGTGCTTATTCCTGTTTTCCTGATTGCCTTTGGTGCCGGTTTCACTATACCATTTATCAATTTATTTTTCAAATTCGTTCACAATGTTGAGGCGCCTGTGTTTTCGTTAATCAACACTATTGCCTTTGTTCTAGTGGTTTTGGGAGGCTTTATTAATCCTATAATCAAGCGAAAGCTCGGCTATAAGTTCGCTATCACCTTCTTTCAATCACTAGCCATTATTGCCTTGTTTTTATTGGGAACAACGGAATGGATTCAAGGCTATGCCTATGCGCCATTGATTGCTATGGGCTTATTTATTGTTCGGCAGCCGTTGATGAATATTGCAGGCCCGTTAACCACAGAACTATCGATGAAATATGTAGGTGAACAAAATCGAAAGTTAGTATCGGCTATTATTTCAGCCATTTGGAGTGGCAGTTGGTTTATCAGTGCGGTGTTATTTTCTATACTTCGAGAAATGAAAATAGCCTACAGCAATATTATCTTTATTACTGTAGGCTTCTATATTTTGGGAGTAGTGTGGTACTACCTCCTTATTCTAAAATTCGAAAAATCAACAAGTACTAGTTGATGTCGTTGCAAGTAGTATTGTATTGGCTGAAGTTCTTCTCGAAACGGTTTTTATAGTTCTTCATATCAAAGCTAGTTCCGCAAACTTCACCGGTTTTATACACCTGAATGTTGGAGTCCTTATCGTAAGCTGCACATTGAACACATCCTTTTTTACAAGACGAAGCTGCTACAAGAGCAACTACAGAAAAACAAAGTAATAATTTGTTCATATTTCTATTTTTGGGTTGGATACGCACAAATATAATAAATGATTCGAATCGGCTTAATTTCTGACACACATAATTATTTCGACCCAAAGCTGGTTGAATTCTTCAAAGATGTGGATGAAATATGGCATGCAGGGGATATTGGTTCCATGGGCTTAATGGAACAACTCCAACAGATTCAACCGAATATAAAAGCGGTTTACGGCAATATTGACGGAGGCGTTCTTCGGCAGGAATATAAAGAGCACTTGATTTGGGAAGTTGAAGGCTTTAAAATCTGGATGACTCATATTGGGGGCTATCCGGGCAATTACAGTCCAGCTGTTAGAAGCATGTTGCCTTCTGTTAAACCCGATATTTTTATTTGTGGACATTCGCATATTTTAAAAGTTATGCGCGATGAGAAACTCAACAATATGATCGTTTTTAATCCCGGTGCTGCAGGCATTCATGGCATGCATAAAATTAAAACGGTGCTGCGGTTTCAATTACATGAAAAAAAAGTACTTAATTTGGAAGTAATTGAACTAGGAAAAAGGGGCAAAATTGACAACAATAATGAAGAAATGGCATGAATACAGCGCAACTATCTGCACACAATAGATCCATCAAACAACGATTTTTAGCTATGTATAAATCGGCCAATGCAGGGCATGTTGGCTGTTCTTTGTCGTGTACAGAGATGCTTACTTTTGTGAAGTTAAATTGGATGAAGGCTGAAGATGAAGTGATTCTCTCGAAAGGCCATGCTGCAGCTGTTTTATACAGTGTGTTGGCTGAAGCAGGAGATATTTCAGAAGAGCAAATCAAAACGTTTTACAAAAACGATACGTATTTAGCCGCCCACCCTCCTACCAATAAATTAAAAGGCATTCCTTTTGCAACGGGAAGTTTGGGACACGGGCTTTCCATTGCCTGCGGATTAGGACTTGCAGCTAAATTAAAGAAAACCAACAAAACCATTTTCTGTGTAACCAGCGATGGAGAAATCAACGAAGGAAGTACTTGGGAGGCCGCACTTTTCATTGCCCATCATCAACTCAAAAATGTGGTTTGGTTAATTGATCGCAACCGCCTTCAAGGATTTGGCAAAACGGAAGACGTGATGCGATTAGATCCGCTCGATAAAAAATTAGAGGCTTTTGGTTTTGATGTTGTTGAAATTAACGGACACGACTTTGAAGCACTCAATACCGTTAAATTCGATTATCCTTCCTTTTCAAAACCACTTGCTGTAATTTGTAATACAACAAAAGGACATGGTTGGGCTAAATATGAAGGAATGGTCGATTGCCACTATCTTCCAATGAAAGATGAAGATTTTGAACAACTTTCAGCATATGTGGAAACCCACTAGAGGATAAGTTTTGGTAAAAATTATTAAGGGATTTCAATAGGTTGATAAATGAAAAATGTGCTTCGAATAGCAGGGAAAATAGCTTTATATTTTTTTATAGTTTCCGTTGTTTCTATTATCATTTTTAGATTTATTCCGGTGCCGGTAACACCGCTAATGCTCATCCGTTGTGTAGAACAAACCATACATGGAAAAGAGTTGCGTTTGTATAAAAAATGGAAATCTATCGATGAAATTTCGCCAAAACTTCAGTTAGCCGTTGTTGCCAGCGAAGATCAATTATTTTTAGACCATCACGGTTTCGATGTAGAAGCGATAAAAGACGCCCTTAAGTTTAACGGAAAACATAAACGCGTTCGTGGGGCTTCTACCATTTCTCAACAAACGGCTAAAAATCTCTTTCTTTGGCCTTCACGCTCATGGATTAGAAAAGGTTTTGAAGTGTATTTCACTGTTTTGCTTGAAGTTCTATGGAGCAAAGAGCGAATTATGGAAGTATATTTAAACATCATAGAAATGGGTGATGGAGTATACGGTGCAGAAGGTGCAGCGCAAACTTATTTTCATACATCAGCAAAACAGTTATCCTCTTCCCAGTGTGCTTTGATTGCTGCTATCATCCCCAATCCTATTAAATACAAATTGAGTAGACCAACACCTTTTATTAATGCCCGTCAATCTTGGATTCTAAGACAGATGAATAATTTAGGCGGTGAACTTAAATACAACAGTTCTAAATAAGTACAAAACTAGGTACTTATCATTTTTGAACAATAATTAAAATGTTACCTTCGCAACTCAATTTTTGATATGCACAAAATAGAAATGGTTGATTTGAAACGTCAATATCTGAAGATAAAGCCTCAGATCGATACAGCCATTCAATCGGTAATTGATGCGACACAATTTATCAAAGGTCCTAAAGTAAAGGAGTTTGAAGATAATTTGGCAAAGTATCTTAACGTGAAACATGTTATTGGTGTAGCCAATGGAACAGATGCACTTCAAATTGCCATGATGGCACTTGATTTGCAACCCGGTGACGAAGTCATCACTGCCGATTTTACATACGCTGCTACGGCTGAGGTAATTGCTCTACTTCGCTTAAAACCCATTTTGGTTGAGGTGAATCCAAAGACGTTCAATATCGATCCTAAAGCCATTGAAAAAGCGATAACCCCAAAAACTAAGGCTATAGTTCCTGTTCATTTGTTCGGTCAATGTTCAGACATGGAAGCTATCATGAAAATTGCAGAGAAAAACAATTTGTTTGTGATTGAAGATGTGGCTCAGGCAATTGGTGCTGATTTTACTTTTTCCGACAAATCTGTACATAAGGCGGGAACTATTGGCGATATAGGAAGTACATCTTTCTTCCCATCAAAAAATTTAGGATGTTATGGAGATGGAGGTGCGCTATACACAAATGATGATATCTTGGCAACACGTATTAGAATGATTGCGAATCACGGACAATCAGTTCAATATTTCCACGATAAGGTAGGAGTTAATTCCCGTTTAGATTCCATTCAAGCAGCAATTTTGAATGAAAAATTACCTTACTTAGACGAGTATGCAAAAAGCAGAAACGAATTGGCAAATTTCTACGATAAAGCCTTTGCCAACTGCCCTCAACTCACCACTCCTTATCGCAAAAAGAGCTCTACGCATGTTTTTCACCAATACACACTCCTGCTCAATGGTGTTAATCGAGATGAGTTTAGAAAAAAATTGGCCGATAAAAATGTACCATCCATGATTTATTACCCAATACCCCTCCATAATCAAAAAGCCTATCAAGATCCTCGCTTCTCTGATGCAGATTTTCCTATTTCAACAGACTTATGCAAAAGAGTGATTTCTTTACCAATGCACACCGAAATGGATACAGCGCAAAGAGAATATATTGTTCAATCAGTTTTAGAATCAATTTAATAATAAAAGGATGAAAATAGCCGTTGTTGGAACCGGATATGTAGGATTAGTTACCGGTACCTGTTTTGCAGAAACAGGCAATACAGTTACTTGTATTGATATTAATGAATCGAAAATCAAAATGCTCGAAAACAATCAATTACCGATTTACGAACCGGAATTGGATACCCTTTTCGAACGAAATAAAAATGAAGGTAGATTAAAATTTACTACTTCATTGAAAGAAGGTATTGAAGATGCAAAGGTAATTTTCTTAGCCCTACCAACTCCACCGGGAGAAGACGGCTCCGCTGATTTGAAATACATTTTAGGTGTTGCTAAAGAATTGGGGCCTCTTTTGAAAAACTATGTGGTTATTGTTGACAAAAGTACAGTGCCAGTGGGTACCGCAGATAAAGTAACTGCTGCAATTCTTGAATCAGGCCAACGTGATTTGTTTGATGTTGTTTCAAACCCTGAATTTTTACGTGAAGGAGTTGCTGTTGAAGACTTCCTAAAACCGGAACGTGTAGTCATTGGAACATCTTCGAATAAAGCTAAGGAAGTTATGAATCGACTATATGAGCCGTTTGTTCGTCAAGGTAATCCAATTTTGTTTATGGACGAAAGAAGTGCAGAGATGACCAAATATGCAGCCAATGCATTTTTGGCGACAAAAATTTCGTTTATGAATGAAGTAGCCAACCTATGCGAATTGGTGGGTGCAGATGTAGATAATGTGAGAAAAGGAATTGGAACTGATTCAAGAATTGGTAAGCGTTTTCTTTTCCCTGGCATTGGATATGGCGGAAGCTGTTTCCCGAAAGATGTTCAGGCATTGCATTTCACGGCACAAGAAAACAAATATGCATTCCGCATTTTGGATGCAGTAATGGATGTGAATTACAAACAAAGAGAATTGTTCTTTAATCGAATTTTGAACTTCTTCAACGGCAATTTAGCCGGTAAGACCATTGCTCTTTGGGGACTGGCATTCAAGCCTAACACCGATGATATTCGTGAAGCTCCTGCCGTTTATTTGATTGAAAAATTCTTGGAACACGGTGCATCGGTGAGAGCATATGACCCAGAAGCCATGAAAAATGTAAAAGAGATTTTTGGAGAAAAAGTGTTTTTCGCAAAAGACCAATATGAAGCACTGGAGGGTGCCGATTTCTTAACCATTGCTACGGAATGGAACGCTTTCCGATCGCCTGATTTCGATAAAATTAGTTCTTCGTTGAAAACGAAGGTTATTTTTGATGGAAGAAATCTATACGACCTCAACGAAATGATGGAGTTGGGTTACTACTACTGCAGTGTTGGACGAAAATCAATCGGTTAAAATATTTAGTTATGCAAAGAAAGCGCGTTTTAATTACAGGAGCAGCAGGTTTTTTAGGATCTCATCTTTGTGACCGATTCATCAAAGAAGATATGCATGTGATTGCTATGGATAATCTCATTACAGGAGATTTGAAAAACATAGAACATCTCTTTAAACTCGAAAATTTCGAATTTTATCATCACGATGTTTCGAAGTTTGTGCATGTACCGGGGCATTTAGATTACATCCTTCATTTTGCTTCGCCTGCTTCACCTATCGACTATCTAAAAATTCCAATACAAACCCTTAAAGTAGGATCATTAGGCACACACAATTTGTTAGGTCTCGCTAAAGCTAAAAAGGCAAGAATTATTGTTGCCTCTACTTCTGAAGTGTATGGCGACCCTTCAGTCCACCCACAACCCGAAGAATATTGGGGCAATGTAAATCCGGTAGGACCACGAGGTGTTTACGATGAAGCCAAGCGTTTTCAAGAAGCAATTACCATGGCCTATCATACATTTCATGGAGTTGAAACAAGAATTGTTCGAATATTCAATACTTATGGACCTCGTATGCGTTTAAATGACGGTCGTGTGTTACCTGCATTTATTGGTCAAGCGCTACGCGGAGAAGACTTAACCATGTTTGGTGATGGTTCGCAAACTCGTTCGTTTTGTTACGTAGCCGATTTAGTGGAAGGTATCTATCGTTTATTAATGAGTGACTACGCACAACCCATGAACATAGGTAATCCGGATGAAATCACCATTCGTGAGTTCGGAGAAGAAATTTTAAAATTAACCGGTGCAAATCAAAAATTAATTAGTAAGCCTTTACCAACGGATGATCCAAAACAAAGACGTCCGGATATTACCAAGGCAAAATCTATTTTAGGCTGGGAACCTAAAGTTTCAAGAGCGGAAGGGTTGAAAATCACCTACGACTATTTTAAAAATTTGCCCCAGGAGGAATGGTTTAAAAGTCCAAAATTTGAACAAGCATGAGTACTGAAAAAGATTTTTTCGCACACGAATCAGCTTATATCGATGAAGGTTGCTCCATTGGAAAAGGCACTAAAATATGGCATTTCAGTCATGTGATGCCGAATTGCACCTTAGGCGAAAACTGTAATATAGGTCAAAACGTTGTGATTTCACCGAATGTAACACTCGGAAAAAATGTGAAAGTTCAAAATAACGTGTCTATTTACACTGGTGTTTTCTGCGAAGACGATGTTTTTTTGGGTCCTTCCATGGTGTTCACCAATGTGATTAACCCAAGAAGCGCTGTGAACAGAAAAAGTGAGTATGCGAAAACGACAGTAAAAAAAGGAGCTTCAATTGGCGCCAATGCTACAATTGTATGTGGAAATGATATTGGCGAATTTGCTTTTATTGGTGCCGGAGCTGTTGTTACAAAAGATGTTCCCGCCTATGCCCTATTAGTTGGAAACCCCGCCCGCCAAACCGGATGGATGAGTGAATACGGTCACAAATTAAAATTCGATAATCAAGGTATAGCCACTTGTCCTGAAAGCAATCAGCAATATAGATTAGAGAATAACAAGGTTTCAAAAATCAGTTAAACATGGTAGAGCAATTACTAAACAAAGAGAAAAAATTAGCCGTTATCGGTTTGGGTTATGTAGGTTTACCAATTGCCTTAGAATTTGCAAAGAAAGTAAAGGTAATCGGATTCGATATCAACGAAAAACGCGTAGAGATGATGCGTAATGGCATCGATCCGAGTAACGAATTAGAGAAAGAAGCTTTTGACGGTTGCGATATATTCTTCACTCATAAATTAGAAGAACTTAAGGAAGCCAATTTTTTTATTGTTGCTGTGCCTACGCCTGTTGATTCTCACAACGTTCCGGATTTGAAGCCTGTACAATCGGCATCAAAAACCATCGGACAAGTATTGAAAAAAGGCGATTATGTGGTGTATGAATCTACAGTTTATCCGGGTTGTACAGAAGAAGACTGTTTGCCAATTTTGGAAGAGCTATCGGGGTTAAAAATGGGAGTAGATTTCAAATTGGGTTATTCTCCAGAGCGTATTAATCCTGGCGATAAAGAACATACGATTACCAAAATCTTGAAAGTTGTTTCTGGATGTGATGCAGAATCTTTGGATGTGATTGCCAGAACCTACGAAATTATTGTAACGGCCGGAACCCACCGGGCAAGTTGTATCAAAGTAGCTGAAGCCGCTAAAATCATTGAAAATACACAACGTGATGTGAATATCGCGTTGATGAACGAGTTAAGTTGTATCTTCGATAAAATGGGCATCAATACATATGAAGTGTTAGAAGCTGCTGGAACAAAATGGAACTTCTTGAAATTCTTCCCTGGTTTAGTAGGCGGACACTGTATTGGTGTTGACCCATACTATTTGACTTATAAAGCCAATCAATTGGGATTCAAGCCGGAGATGATTTTGGCAGGAAGAAAGATTAACGATTCTATGGGAGCTATTATTTCTAAGAAATTAGTACAGCAACTCATCAAGCAAGATAAACAAGTGGCACACACCAGAGTTTTAGTTATGGGAGCCACGTTCAAAGAAAACGTAACAGATATCAGAAATTCAAAAGTGGTAGACGTTATCAAAGAATTGCAAACCTATTCAGTGAATGTTGAAGTGTTTGATCCGAATGCCGATAACGAAGAATTCGTTCACGAATATGGGGTTTCATTAACCAAAGAAGTAGGTAAAGAGTATGATGCGGTAATAGTTGCCGTAAATCACGATCAATTCGCTACGTATGATGAAGCATTCTTTAGATCGATTTTGAGAACAGACGGCATCATTGTAGATGTTAAAGGAGATTTGAGAAGAAAAATTGGAAATTTAAATTATTGGTCGTTGTAATTATGGAATTTACTAAAAAAATCCTCATTACCGGAGGTGCCGGTTTTATTGGGTCTCACGTAGTTAGACTATTTGTTACTAAATACCCAAACTATCATATTTTCAATTTGGATAAGTTAACCTATGCCGGGAACTTAGAAAACTTGAGCGATATCGATCAATCGCCTAATTATGCTTTCGTTAAAGGGGATATTGCCGATGCTGCTTTTGTTAATGAATTATTTTTTACCCATCAATTTGATGGTGTTATCCACTTAGCAGCAGAAAGCCATGTAGATCGCTCGATTAGCAATCCTATGGAGTTTGTGATTACTAACGTAATTGGCACTGTTAACTTATTAAATGCCGCTAGAACCCTTTGGGGATGCAACAAAGACAATAAAGTAGAAGGTAAACGCTTTTATCACGTTTCTACTGATGAAGTATATGGCGCTTTGGGCGAAGAAGGCATGTTCACCGAAACAACGGCATATGATCCACACAGTCCGTATTCTGCATCAAAAGCCAGTTCCGATCACTTTGTAAGAGCATACCACGATACGTACAATTTACCTGCAGTAATTTCTAACTGTTCAAACAACTATGGTCCGAATCATTTCCCTGAAAAATTGATTCCGCTTTGTATTAATAACATCAAAAACAATAAACCACTTCCAATCTACGGAAAAGGTGAAAACGTTCGCGATTGGTTATATGTAGTGGATCATGCACGGGCAATTGATGTTATTTATCATCAGGCAAACGATGGTTCGACCTATAATATTGGAGGACATAACGAATGGACGAACATTGATGTTATTCGCTTGTTATGTAAAATCATGGATAAAAAACTCGGTAGAGCTGAAGGAACAAACGAACAACTTATCACATTTGTAAAGGATCGTGCCGGTCACGATTTGCGTTATGCTATAGATTCTACCAAATTACAAAACGACCTTGGTTGGAAACCATCTCTTCAATTCGAAGAAGGTTTAGAAAAAACCGTAGATTGGTATCTTGCAAATACCAATTGGCTTGATAATGTAACTAGCGGCAATTATCAGCATTATTACGAACAACAATATAATCGATAAGATGTACGAAAACAGTTATCACAATATCGATATTTCGAAATCATCTTTCCTAGTTACAGGCGGTTCAGGTTTTATTGGTTCTAATATTGTAGAGTATCTTTTGAAATACAATGCAGGGAAGGTTAGAGTGTTAGATAATTATGCAACCAGTTCGAAATTGAATATTGAACCTTACCTATCTCTTCCAAATTTCGAAGTTATAGAAGGAAGTATAACTGATTTAGAAACCTGTAGAAAGGCTTGTGAAGGAATTGATTACGTCTCGCACCAAGCGGCATTGGGTTCTGTTCCTAGATCATTAAAAGAACCCTTTCGAACAAACGAAATCAATGTTGGCGGTTTTGTAAATATGCTCACATCAGCTAAAGATGCAGGCGTAAAGCAATTTGTATATGCATCTTCGTCATCGGTTTATGGTGACGAGCAATCGCTTCCAAAAGTAGAAGCCAAGATTGGGAATCAATTGTCTCCCTATGCGGTTTCAAAATATGCAAATGAGTTGTATGCGGCAGTTTTTGCTAAGTCTTACAATATGAACATTATAGGGCTGCGTTATTTCAATATTTTTGGCCCACGCCAAGATCCTGCCGGCATGTATGCCGCTGTAATTCCCATTTTCGTTGATAAAATCATGAAACGCGAGCCTGTTTATATTGATGGTGATGGCGAACAAACACGTGATTTTACATTTGTGGAAAATGCTGTACAAGCCAATGTTCGAGCAATGCTTACGCAAAACGAGAAAGCAAAAGGACAAATATTTAATATCGCTTGTGGAAGTAATTTTTCAGTAAACTTCTTGTACGATGCCATTGCAGCATATTTAAAAAGCGATCATAAAAGCATTC
This sequence comes from Chitinophagales bacterium, assembly GCA_044226285.1. GTDB lineage: Bacteria > Bacteroidota > Bacteroidia > Chitinophagales > LD1 > CALAYL01. The sequence goes on from JBGAHI010000006.1 coordinate 198,117, forward strand.
ATCGTGATGCAAGAGCAGGAGATATTAGAAATTCCCTGGCAGACATTTCAAAAGCAATTGAACTTATAGGATACGACCCTAAATTTGACTTCAAAAAAGGACTCGATATTACTGTTCAATATTTCGTAGAGAAGTACAATAAATAATCATGTCTTTATTTTCAAAACTTTTGGGAAGTAAAACCAATGAATCTTCTGTAAAGGATTTTTCGTGGTTGAAAACTGACATGCACTCCCACCTAATTCCCGGTATTGACGATGGCGTAAAAACTCTTGAAGAATCCATTGCTATTATAGAACAACTTGCTGCATTGGGGTATAAGAAAATCATTACTTCGCCTCATGTAATGTTGGATGGCTATGTGAATACACCAGAAATAATACTTAAAGGACGAGATGATATTCGCAATGAACTATCCAAAAGAAACATAGATATAGCATTCGATGCTACTGCCGAATATTATTTAGATGAAGGAATCTTTCAAAAAATCAAAAACAAGGAGTTAATTACATTTGGAGATAAACATGTATTGGTCGAGCTTTCGTATTACACTAAGCCTATGAATATGACCAAGCTTTTCTTTGAATTGCGAAGTGCAGGTTACAAAGTAATTTTGGCCCATCCAGAGCGTTATCCTTTTTTCTATCAATCCTCTTTAGAAGACTATAAAGAATTACGCGATTCTGGGATTTTGTTTCAAGTTAATCTAGGTTCACTTATTGGTTTGTATGGGAAAAATGCACAATCATATGCCGAAAAATTGATTGATAACAACATGATAGAATTTGCCGGTACAGATATCCATAATATGCGTCATACCGAAATTATTAAATCGGTATTCCAATCTCCTTATATGGACAAATTGGTACAAAGCAATCTTCAAAACAAGAGCATCTAAGTAGATTATTTCATATTTACCAAAACAAACGGTAAATTGGTCTTAACCTAAAAACCGAATATGAATATTTATGCATTTATCACACCTATGGTGTTGTTGCTCCTTTTCCTTGAAATAGGATACTCTGTATATAAACAAAATGGGATTTATAGTTTTCAAGATACGATCACTAACCTTGGAACAGGCATTGGCAATCAATGTGTAAATCTAGGAGTAGCCTTTTTTGTCTTCAAATTTTACGGGTTTATCTATCAATACATTCCTTGGAAAGTTCCCAATACTTGGTATTTTCTTTTGCTGTTATTGGTTATCCAAGACTTTGTGTTCTATTGGTTTCACAGAACAGGGCACACCTTGCACATCTTCTGGGCCGCACATATGCCACACCATAGCAGTGAGGAACTGAATCTTTCGGTTGGATTACGAGCAAGTTTCACCCAGCGTATCTTTCAGTTTCTATTTTTTGATTGGGTTTTGGTAGTGTTTGGCTTTTCACCGGAGATGATTTACAGCATGGCTGCTATTCATTTATTCATAGCTTATTGGCATCATACACAGCTTATCAATAAACTGGGTTGGATAGAAAAAATATTTGTAACGCCATCTCATCATCGTGTACATCATGGTGTAAATCCGGAATATATCGACAAAAATTTTTCCGAGTTTTTGATTATCTGGGATAGAATTTTTGGCACTTTCGCTAAAGAAGAAAAACCGGTGTGCTATGGTCTCACCCACCCTCCTCGAACTTGGGATCCATTTTACATCAACATCCAATACTGGAAACAGTTAATCGATGATGCTATTGCGGCTCCTTATTTCGTTGATAAACTAAAGATTTGGTTTATGCCACTCACTTGGCGGCCGAGGGGTTTAGAACAAACCGACTTAACGCAACGAATCGGATATGATTTAGAGGAACAAACAAAATGGACAAGCAAACAATTCGCCTTCAGTAAACCCTACTTAATTTTCCAGTTACTGCTTGGTTTAGTATTTATGTATTTTACCATCAATCAGCAAAATGCCCTTTCTGTATTTGATCGTATTATATTTTCGGCAGAAATAATGTTGATGATATACAGTTGGTATGGTGTATTAGAAGCCAAACCTTGGGCAATTTTCACAGAGATAGGACGATTATTGTTGATGGGAGCAACATTTGTAATAGTATTGTATCAACACGATTTAATCACACTTATTGGTTGGGTAAGCATTCTCACGCTGCTTCTAGTTGGAGCTTCACTACTCTATATTTCCTTTTTCTTCAGATATGGAAAAACAGAAGGTGAGGCATTTCCATTAGTGAATGCCTAATAACAACTTCTATAAATCGAGATATTCTGCGTCTTGTCCAACTGGATAACGCATCAAATACGTTATCGCTTTCTCCATTTTCAACCCTTCGAAGAACACAGAGTACAACACTTGAAGCAGTGGAGCATTTGCCCCAATGTGATCAACAATGAGTTTACAAATCTTAAGTGTACGAACCCCTTCAGCGACTTCACTCATGGAGGCTAAGACTTCTTCCAAAGTCTCCCCTTTTGCAATTCTATAACCTACCGTGTAGTTTCTCGATTTAGGAGAAGCACAAGTAGCAATTAAATCGCCAATACCGGCAATACCTAAAAAGGCGCGCTTATCTGCTCCTAATGCCTTACCAATGCGTATCATCTCTCCCATTCCTCGGGTGATTAATAATGCTCTAGTATTCTCGCCATAACCAACACCCGATAATGCCCCTGAAGCCAAAGCAATATAATTCTTCAATACACCGGCTAATTCAATACCCAATAAATCTTTGTTGCCAAACACTTGAAATCTATCGCTTTGCAACACCGATTTGCCCTCGCGAATTACCTCGTCAAATCTACTGGCAATAACAGTTCCTGCCGGTTGATGCTCGGCTAATTCTGCAGCTAAATTCGGACCGGCAATACAACCAATACGCACAATAGCCGTTTCTTGTTGAATAATCTCCGACATGGTTTTGATGTTCTTCAAATTCACATCTTTTGCATCAATGGTATCGATATCAAACTCGCAGTGTAAGCCTTTAGTAGCGTGAATCATCAAATGATCGGGACGTAAATAAGGAGATAAATCAATAATCATTTGCTTAAACGAAGCCGAAGGCACTACCGGAAACAGCATACACGATTTTTCGGCCATTTCTTCAAACGAATCGGTTACCGTAATGTTGGGATGCATCACATGATTGCGATTTACACCATCTCGGGCCATACGTTCACGAACTTCAGGGTTTCGTTCATACAAATACACCTTAGTGTTTTCAGCTAAAAGATTCGATACCGCTGTACCGAAGCTTCCGGCACCAATCACGCCTACAATTTTTTCTTTGCTCATGTTTTGGTATTTGGTCAAATAACCTCAAAAAGGTTATCAATATTAGGTCTTCTGTTTTTTCTTTTTTGCAGCCGGAAACAACACATTATTCAAAATCAAACGATATCCCGGTGAATTCGGATGCAAATTCAAATCGGTTTTAGGGTCGCCTACTAAGTGCTGATAATCTTCGGGATCGTGTCCACCGTAAAACGTCCACATCCCTTTTCCAAATTCGCCATGTACATACCGCGCTTCATTAGCGGATTTATTTTGCCCCATAATCAACACACTTTTCTTAATGAAATTCTTGTTGAAAGCGGTTGTTTGTCCCATAAAGCCTTTAACCACTTTAGTGTGACATTGCGTTAACATGGCCGGAATTTGATCCCATTTGGCCGAGAAATCAAACAAATTGAAGTAATCTAAATCTTTCTGCACTTGTCGTCCAACATTCGCATCAATGTCGGAATATTCGTACTCCATAGGGTTAGTATGCAAATGATAGTTTTCAAAGGCAAACCCCTTCGAAAAATCCAATTCCTTTTGCGCATTTGGTGATTGCCCATCGTGGTCGTACATAACATCGCAAATGTCTGTTCCTTCGGCATCTAATGCAATGTCGTACGAATCGGTTGCACTGCACATGGCAAACATAAAACCTCCACCACCAACAAAATCCTTGATTTTCTTGCACACCGCTAATTTCAACTTCGACACTTTATCGAAACCTCTGCGTTTGGCGATTTCTTCCAATTCAGCAACCTGCCCTTTGTACCATTGTGCTTGTGAATAGGAAGCGTAAAACTTACCATATTGTCCTGTAAAATCTTCGTGATGCAAATGCAACCAATCGTATTGCGCCAGTTTTTCATCGAGCACTTCATCGTCATAGATCACATCGTACGGGATTTCTGCATAACTCAATACCATGGTAACGGCATCGTCCCATGGTTGTAAAGCTTTTGGGGAATACACCGCCATACGCGGTGCTTTTTCCAATTTCACCAATTCCATGTTTACTTCCGGATTGGCAATTTCATTCAGAATTCCGGTGTATTGGCCATCGGCAATGACTTCATAGGAAATGCCCCGTATACCACATTCACTTTCAAAATTGCGATCGTACTTCACAGCAAAACTTCCTCCACGATAGTTCAACAACCAATCGACTTCCTGATTATAAGTCTTTAATAACCAATAAGCTATCCCATACGCCTTTAAATGGTTTTTCTGCGCTTCATCCATTGGAATCAACAAATAGGAAGCCCGCGAAAGCATCGGAAAAAGAAAGAAAACAAGAATGACTATTCGTTTCATGGGTTGCGGTGACTGTTTTATTGTCATCACCAAAATAGCTTTTTTGAAAAAAGAGAACTAGCCTTTAGCGATAATTAACGAGCAACAACCTTATGCGCTCCATCGCAAAACGGCATGTTTTTGCTTAAGCCACACCGACAAACTGAAAGTCGTTCGCGCTTTTCCAACTCTTTCCCTTCTTCATCAATAATGGTAAAGTTTCCAGTAATCACCACAGGGCCATTAGGTCGAATCGTCACCACATTCGGCACCTCCTCTCCTTCTTTATTCAACAGTTCCATATTACTTTTGTTTGCAGGTGAATTGTTTGTCGTTATAGTACTCGGTATATTGATCGGTTGCTGCGCTGTTAGAACAAAAATCTTTCACAGAGGTTGATGTTGTGGATGTACACACAAAACCACGACCAATCAACGAATCTTTTCGTGCCAAATTATTGGCATATTTATCAGGAGTTGTAGAGTCGGAACACAGCGTTTTGCTTTGTAACACGGCCCCGGTATTATCTTTCAATTCGCAATATTCGCAAATATTTGAACAAGTAAAACACTTCTTACACGAAGAAAAAGTGAGTATTCCCAGTAAGCCAATCACAAAAAAGAAGTACTTCATAACGGTTTTAAAGTTTAGCGGAAGAACAGTAAAATTTACGATGACAAAGTAAAGAAAAGATTCTTCTTCACCTAACGGAATTTCTGATTTGTCTGAATTCTTATGGCAGGAATGTCAACTTGTCTTTCTCCTTATTGAAATTTCATGGCAATTGCCAATTTTTCTGCCAAAATGAAAGGATTTTTGTGGTGGCACAGAATATGTATCATTTGGCTCGTAAATCAATTTTTACTAAACAAAATTATATCCAAAAAACTATGGCAGATGTAAACATTAAACCACTTGCAGACCGAGTAGTGGTAAAAGCAGCAGAAGCAGAAACGAAAACAGCGAGCGGAATCATTATTCCGGATACCGCTAAAGAGAAACCACAAAGAGGTACAGTAGTAGCTGTAGGTCCGGGTAAAAAAGACGAACCAACCACAGTTAAAGTAGGCGATACTATTTTGTATGGCAAATATTCAGGAACGGAAATCACTATCGATGGCGTTGAATATTTGATGATGCGCGAATCCGATATTTTCGCGATCGTTTAATCTAACCAACATTCATTCTTAAATAATAAACAGTAAATAAAAATGGCAAAACAAATCATCTTCGAAAAAGAGGCACGCGATAAGCTTAAAGCTGGCGTTGACAAATTGGCGAATGCCGTGAAAGTAACTTTAGGTCCTAAAGGACGAAATGTGATCATCGACAGAAAATTCGGAGCGCCTACTATCACCAAAGACGGTGTGAGTGTAGCAAAAGAAATCGAATTGGAAGATGTGATCGAAAATATGGGAGCGCAATTAACGAAAGAAGTAGCGTCTAAAACGGCTGATATGGCTGGTGATGGAACAACTACAGCTACCGTTTTGGCGCAAGCTATTGTTGGTCCGGGCTTAAAAGCTTTGGCATCAGGCGCTAACCCAATGGATTTGAAACGTGGTATCGACAAAGCCGTTCACGCGGTTGTAGAGCATTTGAAATCTATTGCAGAGAAAGTAGGTACTGATAGCAACAAAATCGAGCAAGTGGCTTCTATTTCAGCGAACAACGATGCTGAAATCGGAAAAATGATTGCCGATGCAATGGCTAAAGTAACTACTGAAGGCGTTATTACAGTAGAAGAAGCAAAAGGTACTTCAACGGAAGTGAAAATCGTAGAAGGTATGCAGTTCGACAGAGGTTATTTGTCGCCATACTTCGTTACCAATTCTGAAACGATGGAGTGCGAATTGGAGAATCCATTCATTTTGATCACCGACAAAAAAATCTCTAACCTTCCGGAAATCTTGCCGGTATTGGAGAAAACGGCTCAAACCGGTCGTCCGTTGTTGATTATTGCCGAAGATGTAGAAAGCAGCGCTTTAGCTACATTGGTAGTGAACAAATTGAGAGGAACATTGAAAATTGCTGCCGTTAAAGCTCCTGGCTTTGGCGATAGAAGAAAAGAAATGTTGAAAGACATCGCTATTCTAACAGGTGGAATTTGCATCAGCGAAGAGCAGGGTTACAAATTGGAAAATGCTGATTTGTCGTACTTAGGTCAGACGGAAAAAATCGTTATCGACAAAGACAATACCACAATTGTTAACGGTACTGGCGAGAAAGCACAAATCGTAGCGAGAATCAACGAAATTAAAGCACAAATCGAGAAAACAACTTCAGATTACGATCGCGAGAAATTGCAAGAGCGTTTGGCGAAATTGAGCGGAGGTGTTGCTGTAATTTATGTTGGAGCAGCAACTGAAGTAGAAATGAAAGAGAAAAAAGACCGTGTAGATGATGCATTGCACGCAACTAGAGCAGCAATCCAAGAAGGAATTGTTCCGGGTGGAGGCGCAGCGTTCATCAGAGCACAAGCGGTATTGGATACATTGAAAGGGCTAAACGATGACGAGAACACGGGTATTGCTATCGTTCGCAGAGCGATTGAAGAACCATTGCGTCAAATTGCTGAAAATGCAGGTGTAGAAGGTTCTATTGTTGTATTGAAAGTGAAAGAAGGCAAAGGTGTTGACTTTGGTTACAATGCAAGAACTGATGTTTATGAAGATTTGAAAAAAGCAGGTGTAATTGACCCGGCTAAGGTATCGCGTATTGCATTGGAAAATGCAGCGTCTATCGCAGCTATGTTGTTAACTACTGAGGCCGTTATTGCCGACAAACCAAGCGATAAACCCGATATGAGTGCTGCCATGGGTGGCGGAATGCCGGGTGGCATGGGCGGAATGATGTAATCATTTGCTTTGAAAAAATGGAGAACGGCTACCTAAAGGTAGCCGTTTTTGTTTTATTTTGAATACCTTTCGATACTTACTCAACCATGAAAATCAAACGAAAACATCAATTCCTTTTTGCATTACTTGGTTTATTGCATGTTTGTTTCGCGCAGAAGAACATTGAATTGAGCGATACAGTTAATCATCGTTACTTATCAATACAAATAGATACTTGTACCCATGATGGAGCTTGTAGTGGTAAAGGAATTGTTAGGCTAAAAAATATAAATGGGAAAGTCGTTCAATCGTTCACAATAGGAAACATGTTTTTTTCGAAAAATAACGATTTAGACAAGGAAACACTTGGCCCGGTTACTTTTAGAGACTTCAATTTTGACGGCTATAACGATTTAGCCATTGTAAACGGTAACAGCGGAAATTATTCATTTACTTCATATGCTATCTATTTGTTCTCGCCAGAACAACATCGCTTTCTACTGAATAAAGAACTAACAGCATTGAGTAACGAATCGATGGGGTTATTCGAAAATGATAAAAAGCGAAAACGAATTATAACACATGCAAAAGGAGGCTTTACAGCTTCTGTTGATCAAGAATTTGTATTTGAAACGCCTTACCATATCCAAAACGTTTTAATACGACTCATTAATATACATGAAAATATAGTAGAAGAAAAAACAAATACATTCAATAATGGAAAATGGATAACAACGAATAGAAGTTACATGATCAAAGAGAATAAAAAATAACAGCAAACTACTTTGCGAAAATCAGCAAATTGTTGATGGAGAAATTCCATATCATACTCACACCGATGGCCATAATCTTAGCCACGTAGAAATTGATTTTAAACTTCTCGTTTAACACGTAAATAATCAGATTGCCAATCAGCAAACTGAACGCCATTGAAGCCATAAACTTAAGGGCTTGCGTTTGGATATCTACATCGTGACTATGAAAGGTCCACAGTCGGTTGAGTGTAAAATTATAAATAGCGGCACATACAAAACCACAGGTATTTGCTACATATTGATTTAATCTGATTTTCTCCTTGCCGGTATAGGTAACGGCCATATCGATAAGGAAAGAGGAAAATCCTACAACTGCGAATTTGAAAATTTTAAAAAAGAGTTCGTTGCTCAACATAGATTCAATGGCGGGCAAATATTCATTTTCTTGTTGAAGAAATCAAACTAAAAAAGGATTTAACAAGAGACACAACAAGTAACTATACGTTTTTATAAAGTTGATAGGCAAATGTTAACCATCCGGAGATGAAGAAAACACCTCCAATTGGAGTAATTGGACCAATTAGAACTGTTGGAAACTGCAATATATGATTCAATGATAAAATATATAAAGAGCCGGAAAAGCATAGCACACCCAAAATGAACAATAGTACAGGTAAGTGAAACGCTTTTTGTGAAAAAAGCTGCGCTGAAAGCAAAGCAACTAAAGCCGCTAACACGTGCACAAACTGATAGAACACCGCTTTGTTGTAAATGTCTTTTTGATAATCGTTAAGGTAGGGCTTTAATGCGTGAGCACCAAAAGCACCTAAACAAACAGCTATTCCGCCTAAAAGAGTTACAAGAACAAAAAGTGATTTTCGATTATTCATTAGTTGGGAACTTTAAACATATATACTGCAGCTACAAATATTTTCACCGCGATTGCAATAAGTATTACGCCAAAAAACTTTTTGAAAGCGGCTAATACAGCATCGCCAATTTTCTCTTCCAACCAATCTACTGAACGTAAAACTACATACACAAAAAGTAAGTTCAAGAGAATCCCTACTAAAATGTTCGGAATAGTATATACCGAACGAAGCGACATAATTGTAGTCAACGTCCCTGAACCGGCTAATAGTGGGAATCCTAGCGGTACAATGCTTCCTGATTTACCAATTTCCTTTTCCGTTTTGAAAAGATTTATGCCCAGCACGAGTTCGATGCCTAAAATAAAAATCACTATTGAACCGGCAACAGCAAACGATTGTACGTCCACCCCCATCAAGGCTAGTAAACGCTCACCTACAAAAAGAAATAAGACCATTAAAAAACCCGCAAACAGTGTGGCTGTAGCGGGTTTAAATTCTATTTCCTTACTTTTTAATCCAATAATTACAGGCAAACCTCCTATTACATCAATCACCGCAAAAAGTGTAAATGTAATGGTTAATATATCGGCTAGAACAAGTGTGCCCATGTATTAACGATGATCGTCTGCGCCAAATCCTTCACCTTCAGAACCCATATGGGCAGAGCTGGAAGTGTTAGGCGTAGAATGGTCATCTCCTTTGCGTGATTGCTTTGCTTCAATACTTAAAGTAGCGTGAGGCACAATGCGTAAACGGTTTTTATCGATTAACTTACCGGTTACGCGGCAAATACCATAGGTTTTGTTCTCCACGCGCACTAAAGCCATTTCTAAGTCGCGAATAAATTTATTTTGACGAGAAATCTGATTCATTAGATATTCCATTTCTGAAGTATCAGAACCTTCTTCCAAGTTCCAAGCCTTATTGCCCTCTTGACTATCGGTGTGGTTCTCCAATGAACTCTTTAAGTTCACTAACTCCTCACGAGCAGACTCTAATTTTTTATCAATTATTCCTTTAAATTCTCTCAAATCCTCATCGCTGTAGCGTAACTGAGTTGGTTTATTGTATGATGGTGTTTCTTCTTTCACTTCTGGTTTCTTCAAAAATATCAATGCTTTTGCTGGCAATTCTTCTTTAATAACTTTCTTTGGTTTCGGCACTTTAACTTTAGGGAGTTTTTCAACAACCTCCTTTTTCGGTTTTACTTCTACTACCGGAGCAGCTTTTACAGCTTTTTCTTTCAATGCAATTGGTTTTTTATCCGCCTTTTTAGCAGCAGGTTTTGTAGGAACTACTACTTTTTTAGCAACTGGCTTTGGAGCAGGCTTTACTGCTTTCTTTGCACTTACCGGAGCTGATTTTTTTACAACAGGCTTAATTGCCTTTTTTACTATTGGCTTAGCTGACTTAACTGCTTTTTTAGGAGCCGGTTTAGCAGCTTTCTTTGCCACCGGTTTTACTACTTTCTTGGGAGCAGGGTTAGCGGCTTTTTTAGCAACCGGTTTAACCACTTTCTTAGGAGCAGGTTTAGCGGCTTTTTTAGCCACCTGTTTTACTACTTTCTTTAGAGCAGGTTTAGCGACTTTCTTAACAACGGGCTTAACGACCTTCTTAGGAGCAGGTTTAGCGGCTTTTTTAGCAATAGGCTTAGCCACTTTTTTAGCAACAGGTTTAGCTGCCACTTTTTTAGGAGCAGGTTTAGCTGCTTTCTTAGGTGCAGCAGATTTTACAGCCTTTTTAGCCACCGGTTTAACGGCTTTCTTAGGTGCAGGTTTTGCTCCTTTTTTGGGAGAAGCTTGCTTAGCTGTTGTTTTTTTTGTTTTAGCCATGTTCAAAAAATTTTGCGCGAAATTAGCTATTTTACTCAATACAAGAATTTCCACGTTGAAAAATTTCAGGCGAAGGTAAAATATTTTTAAAAATTAATGTTTAAACTTTGCCTTTACCTCATCTTTATAAACCTTGCCAACTGGCAATGCGTGACCATCTTTTAATGTCACTGAAGTACTTGTAATTGTTCTAACAAATTTAGTATTAGCAATATAGGATTTATGAATTCTAACGAAATTCTGCTCAGGAAGCGTTTTCTCCAGATTCTTTAGCGCTTCTAACGTAACCACAAAATTCTTCTCCAATACAATTTTTACATATTCTCCCAATCCCTCTATATAACGAATTTCATCCAAAAGTATTTTAACTACTTTGTAATCAGATTTTACAGTGATATAGTTCGGCTTTTCGAGAATATCTTTTTGGTCGATGTTTTTATAGGATAATTGGGCTTTAGCTCGCTCAACAGACCGTTGAAAACGGTCAAATGAAAATGGTTTTACTAAATAATCTACAACGTCTAAGTTGTAAGCATCAAGTGCTTTGTCGTGGTTTGCTGTTGTAATTACAGTGATAGGGCGTTTTTCCAATTTGGACAACATCTCAATGCCTGTCATTCCGGGCATTTGAATATCCAAAAACAATAAATCCACCTCATTTTTTTGCAAAAATTCCAAGGCTTCTGCTCCTGAAGTACATTTCCCAACAATCTCACATTCTGCCAATTTAAGCGAGAAATTTTCAAGTATCTTCAACGAAGGAAATTCATCATCTACGAGTAAGGTTCTAATCATTTTAGCTTGTTTGAAAGTGTAATTTAATCTTTAAAACGGAATCTTCATGGCTGCTTGAAACGAATCTTTAGTTTCTTTAAATCTCAACTGCCCTCCCGGTTCATAATTAATCTGAAATCTACGCTTCAAATTTTCAATACCTATTCCTCCGGGTGAAGAAGCAGGCTCCGTTATAGGCGACTTACTGTTTTTTACCGAAAAATAAATGTACGAACTTCTCACCGTACAAACAATCTCCATATAAGCCTTCTTATTACTTGAAAAATCGCCATGTTTGAAAGCGTTTTCAATTAAAGGGGTAAACAAGTTGGGGACAATCATACGGTCTTTAAAATTACCGTTTTTCTCGAATGTAATGCGAATGGGCTCTGAAAATTTGAGTTGAAAAAGTTCCAACAACGATTCTACACATACAATCTCATTTTCCAAGTTTACCTTGGGTTGGTTGCAGTCGTAAAGCATATAACGCAACAACTCCGATAGTTTTAGAATCATTTCAGGCGTACGTGGAGAATTCTCTAATGATAATGAATAGATATTGTTGATGGAATTAAACAAAAAGTGTGGGTTTATTTGCTCCCGAAGGAATTTCAATTCTGCTTCAAATTTACGGGCACGAAGCTCCAACAACTCGCGTTCAAAATAAGACCTCGACATAGCCATCTTCAACAACGTGCTTAAGCTAAGCATGATAAAGATGGTAACGCCAATCCAAACCACATAACGCACGTTGTAAGTGAATACTTTCACATCTTCCGGTACTTGAAAAAAGGCAACTTCAATGATGTATTGGGCTGTGGGTGCCAGAATCAACATCGCCACCATAGCAATAGAATATGCCCTAAAATCTCCGCGTTCAAAGAACTCAGGCATAATCCACAAAAAGTTGATATAGAATACCAAAGCATTGAAAAACACAACCAATAGGTTACGCTTCACGGCATATCCAATGGGCAAAGTTTGAGTGGCAATAAATGTGGAGGCGCCAAAGAATAATAGCCAAAATACAAAGTGAAGGATTCCTGTAAAGTTTATCCCTTTCGATTCTTTAGTGCTGTTTTGCAGCTTGGTGCCGATATTTGTTAAAATTCCCACGATGCGAATGTATGCATTGATTTTTCATTTCGTTATACTAAAAAGGTATTTGATTGAAGTTATGCCAAACGGCTCAATAAAACATAGACTTTTAAGCATGATTTCAACGGCCATAGGCATTTTTGCCAAAATTTTCACCATCAGCTTTATTCGGTATTTGGTATTTGCGGGTGCAGCGTATCTGTTTTTTTACGTTTGGAAAAAAGAAAAATTTCTTGCCCTTAAAATACAACAGAAATTCCCTACAAGCCTTGTTATCCGAAACGAATTTGTTTACTCGGTTATTTCAATTTTACTTTTTTCATTGGTTGGTCTTGGTGTTTCGTTGCTTCATCGTACCGGATACACTAAAATTTATGAAACCTTTTCAGACTATGGTTGGGGTTATTTTTTACTGAGTACTCTTCTCATGATTTTGGCCCACGACACCTATTTTTATTGGATGCATCGTTTGATTCACGATAAGCGAATCTACAAATATGTACACAAAGTTCATCATCAATCCATTAACCCTACACCATGGGCAGCTTTTAGTTTCCACCCTACCGAAGCCATTTTGGAAGTAGGCATTTTACCGATTATGGTTTTTCTAATTCCGCTTCATCCTTTAGCCATCATCACATGGATTCTGTTCATGACCTTTATGAATGTGTTAGGGCATTTAGGCTTTGAAATTTTCAAGAAAGGATTTGTAAAAAATAGTATTACACGCTGGTCGAATACCTCTGTACATCACAATATGCATCACAAATACGCGCAATACAATTATGGACTCTATTTCAATTTTTGGGATTGGGCCATGAAAACGAACCATCCTGAATACATCGTAGAATTTAACAAGATTGCCCGCTAAACTTCTTATTCTTCTTTACGCCTAAATAGTTATTATCTATTATTTTATATATTTAGAAAACAAAACCAAAATATGCGCATAATTACTTCGCTATTCCTTTCCATTTTGATAAGCTCGGCTTCAAAGGCAACAACACCCACTTGGGCTAAAGATGTTGCGCCTATCTTATACTCGAAATGTACTGCATGTCACCATCCCGGTGGAGCAGGACATGGATCTTTGATTACCTATGATGATGCGCTTAGTTTATCCGGTGCTATACAATACCAGGTATCTGCCGGATATATGCCACCATGGCCTCCTGAAAGATCATACAGACATTTTGCAGATGAACGATTTCTTAGTAACTATCAAAAGCAAGCTATTTTGGATTGGGTGAGTGCCGGAGCACCTTCAGGGGATACTACTTTGGCTCCTGCTAAACCTGTTTACACCAATAGCGCATTCATTACTACACCTGATTTTACGGCAACTATTCCTACCTATGCTGTAACATCTAATAGTGATATCTATCAGTGCTTTGTTTTGCCAAGCGGTTTATCTGCTAATGAGTTTATTACTTCCATGGAAATTATTCCGGGGAATACTGAAATTGTGCATCACGTTTTAGTGTACCAAGATACTACCGGAGTAGCTCGTCAGAAAGACATTGCAGATCCAAATCCTGGATATACTAATTTTGGAGGTATTGGTGTTGCCAATCCTATTCTTATTGGTGGCTGGGTTCCTGGGCAGCGTCCATACTCCTACCCTTCTACAATGGGTGTTCGACTGTATAAGAACTCCGATATTGTTCTACAAATTCACTACCCAAAAAACAGTTTAGGAAAAGTAGACAGCACAAAAATTAATTTGAAGTTATCGACAAACACAGGTTTGCGAAATATCATGGTTCAACCATTATTAAATCATACCACATCGGGTCCGGGAAGTATGATTAATGGACCATTGGTGATTCCGGCAAATACTGTAAAAACATTTACCTCTAAATTTAATAACACTTATCCAATCGATTTCTCTTTGTTATCTATAGCGCCACACATGCATTTAATCGGAAAATCGATGATATGCTATGCTGTAGGACCAACAAATGATACTATTCCTTTGATTAATATTAAAGATTGGAATTTTGAATGGCAAGGATTCTATACCTTCCAACGACTTATCAGAATTCCATCGGGATATAAAGCTTATGCAACTGCAGTGTATGACAACACAGTGAACAATCCTCGTAATCCGAATAAGAGCAATCCTGTTCAAGTAAAAGTGGGTGAAGCTACTACCGATGAAATGATGCTTTGTTATTTCAACTTCTTGATTGCCGAACCTGGTGATGAAAATTTTATTGTTGACAGTACCGATTATGCAAAACTGGATACTTTGCAAGGACCAACAGATACAACAGCAACCGGCATTAATGTTTCTGGTATTGTGAGCACTGCTCAATTGTATGAGTTGTATCCTAATCCAACCACAAGTGTGATTAATGCTCGTTTCTATTTACCTGTGAACTCGAAAGTATCGATGGCTATTTACGACTTGAATGGTAAATTAATAGCAGAAGAAAAAGAAAGAAGCTATAACGGTGGCTTCAATGAATTCAATGTAGATGTCAAAGCTTACGCAAAAGGAAAATACATATTGCAATTGAAAAACGAAAAAACAATAAGGCGACAAAGCTTTATTGTGAATTAATATCATTGAAAAGGGCGAGTTATCTCGTCCTTTTTTATTTTTGCCAAAGCAGAACATTTTAATCAAGATAAATGACGTCAAAAGATCCATTGCACGGTAAAACACTCGAACACATTCTTGAAGAACTTGTGACGCATTTTGGATGGGACGAACTGGGCCGAAGGATAAACATCAATTGCTTCAACAGTAATCCCAGCATTAAATCAAGCCTTACCTTTTTACGAAAAACACCTTGGGCAAGAAAAAAAGTGGAGGAGCTTTATTTACGTATTGTATAAAGCCATTAAGCAACATTTTTTAGTTTTATTTCTCATTATCGTTACTATTGCGGTCAAATTTCAAAACAATGACCATAGAAGAACAATTGCAAGCCAGAAGCAACAATCAGTGCGAATTATGCAAATCCACTACTCATTTGACGGTATATGCTGTTCCACCAAGTCCTGATAAACAAGAAAGTAATGCACTATATGTTTGCGACAAATGCAATGCACAATTGGAGAAAAAAGAGGAGTTGGAGCCTGCACATTGGTCTTGTTTGAATGAAAGTATGTGGAGCGAGGTGCCTGCAGTTCAGGTGGTTTCGTGGAGAATGTTGAATCGGTTGAAGAATGAAACTTGGGCTATGGAAGCTTTGGATATGATGTATCTAGACGATGATATGCTCACATGGGCAAAAGCGATGGGTGACCACGAAAACTCGGCTGATGTTGATCTTCACCGCGATTGTAATGGCGCTATTCTTCAAACAGGAGATTCAATTGTGTTAACCAAATCATTGGATGTAAAGGGTTCATCGTTGAATGCCAAAATGGGAACAGTTGTGAAAAACATTAAACTGGTTGTCGATAATACAGAACAAATCGAAGGAAAAATTGAAGGACAGCAAATTGTTATTCTGACTAAATACGTTCGAAAATCAAGCTAATTAGCTAATCCTGATTATTCACTTGTTTACTCAGTAAAAAATAAGATTTTTGCACCACTAAAATTAAAACTATGGGCGCTATTCGCGATTTTATCGATAAGAATTATTTACACTTCAACTCAGCTGCATTGGTAGATGCATCAAAAGGATATGAGCAACATTTATTGGAAGGTGGAAAAATGATGATTACACTAGCAGGTGCGATGTCTACTGCAGAGTTAGGTATTTCTTTAGCCGAAATGATTCGTCAGGATAAAGTACAAATCATTTCATGTACAGGTGCCAATTTGGAAGAAGATATCATGAACTTAGTAGCGCACTCGCACTACAAACGCGTTCCGAACTACAGAGAGTTATCGCCAAAAGAAGAATGGGATTTGTTGGAAAACCACTACAACAGGGTAACTGATACTTGTATTCCTGAAGAAGAGGCATTCAGAAGATTACAAAAGCACATTCATCAAATTTGGAAAGATGCTGAAAATAAAGGGGAACGTTATTTCCCTCACGAATACATGTACAAAATGCTTTTATCAGGGGTCTTGGAGCAGTATTACGAAATCGACCCGAAAAATTCATGGATGTTGGCAGCCGCGCAGAAGAATATTCCAATTGTAGTCCCGGGTTGGGAAGATTCAACAATGGGGAACATCTTTGCTTCTTATGTTATTAAGAGCGAATTGAAAGCCACAACTATGAAATCGGGTATTGAGTATATGGTTTGGTTGGCCGATTGGTATCGTCATAATTCTAGTGGCAAAGGTGTTGGTTTTTTCCAAATAGGTGGTGGAATTGCAGGAGATTTCCCAATATGCGTTGTGCCGATGATGTATCAAGATTTGGAATGGCATGATGTTCCGTTCTGGAGTTATTTCTGTCAGATTTCTGATTCAACAACTTCATACGGGTCGTATTCAGGGGCTGTACCGAACGAAAAAATTACTTGGGGTAAATTGGATATTCACACACCGAAATTCATCATTGAATCGGATGCTACAATTGTTGCACCTCTTGTGTTTGCTTATATATTGAATCAATAACGCATTGATAAATTACCAATTCATTTTGTAATATTGGTAGTGTTTCAAAAACTAATTAAACGATTCGATTCCGTTGCCGCATTGCAGTTATTTCAATTGCTTCGGTATGGAACGCTTGTTGTGTTGGGGATTTGCTTCGCTAAAATAGGCGTTCCCAAAAGTAGCATTGCTTGGCTTGAAAGCCTTATATTTATTAGTGGTTTAGTAAGTTTCTTCTGGGTGAATAGTTGTATTCAACTTTTACTTTCAGAGTATACCGCTTTGAACGATTTTGACAAGAAAAAATCCATTTTCCGCTACTTTATTACGTTTCAGCTATTCAGCGCCATTGCGGCTGTAGCTGTATACTTTTGGACTGATAGCGACTATTCATCAACTATAGCGTTGTTCGTTTTGTTTAATACGCCTAGTTTATTGAATGAATATATTCTTTACTTGAACGAGCGAAAAAAATCGTTGTTGGTATATGGCATTCTATCGTCAGCATTACTGGTGTTAACTTCAATTGGATTAATTATTGTTATAGTCTTAGTGTTCAACGAGCCAATCGAAAAGTGTTTTGGAGTAACGTTGCTTGTTTTTGTGTTTGTAGCTTTTCTACGTTGGTTGTACACCCTCTTTCTGCTATTTCGGTTTTCATCGCCCGATTTCTCCATTATTGAAAATACAAAGTGGGCAACACTTTTTATTTTGGTTACAGGTTTCTTATTAAGTGGTTCGAGTGAATATATCACCGGTTGGTTTGTGAAACATTTTTCTGACGCATCGGCTTTCACTACATTCAGGTATGGCACAAAAGAAATGCCGCTCTTTACCTTATTGGCTGCGGCTTTGAGCAATTCGATGATTTCAGTTATTGCTGCAGATGAGAAAAATGGAATTGCTCAACTCAAACAAAAAGGACTTCAACAAATGCACCTCTTTTTCCCTATTGCTATTGTACTTACCTTAACTGCTCCTCTCCTCTTTAAATACGTATTTTCCGAAGCTTTTTATGAAAGTGGGAAATTGTTTTCTTTCACTATGCTCCTTACTATACCTCGACTCTTATTCCCTCAACCCATTTTACATGCAAAAGGTGCTCAGCAATGGATTACTATTGCTCTATTTTGTGAGATAGGCGTGCTTATTCTATTTTCATTTATAGGCTTTCATTTCTTTGGATTACATGGACTTGTACTAGCTATTGCTATATCTTTTTTAGTTGAAAAATTAGTTCTGATTATCACACTTCGATACAAGTTCAATATTCCTCTTTCTGATTATTTATCCAAACAATGGTTTCTTTTTTACAGTGTAATACTCTTGTGTTCGTTTTTATCTACATTTATATTTTATTGATAATCAACTACATTTATCATATGTAATTTTTTTTCAATTAAATGAAACTTTCCTATTTCTCTGGTCGTAAATAGAAGAAAACAGAGAACATATGAAAAAATCTACCCTAAATTTACTTGCAACTACTCTAGTAGCGGTTCTTGTTTCTTCTTCTTCTTTCGCTAAAACATATATGATCGTTAATAACGGTAAATGGTCTGACGCTGCCATTTGGGAAAACGGAGTACCCGGCAACGAAATTCAATCTACAGATGTTGTTATTGTCAAAAATCACGTTGTTGTGAGTTCAGACATCTCTATATTTGGAACAATGATTATTGAGAAAGGAAATACATTGGTAAGCAACAAATCATTAGCTGTTGGTAAATCTGGTCGTTTAGTGAACAACGGAAGTGTGAATGTAAAAAGACTAATGAACGAAGGTGAAATCCAGAATAATTCTTCTTTAGAGTCAATGATGGAAATTCAAAATAGCGGCAACTTCAATAATAATGTAAACGTACTTTCTGGAACAAACATCTTAAATTATGGTGGTTCTTTAAATGGTGAGCACGGTACATTTTTCGCAAATCAAACTGTAATTAATTCTCCGGATGCAACTATCGCTAAAACGCTTAAAGTTTTTGTTGGAGGTGATAATAATACTACACAAACAGCAGTAAATGCTACTTCAAGCAGTGATTTCTCAATTGAAACGTTTTCTCGTGAGAACGCAGTTACTTTATCGATCAACAATAACAATCAAAGAACTTTGGATAATGTAATTATCACAAGAAGTTTTGATGGCAATACTTACGAGCAAGTAGCTTCAATCCCAAATTCTTTAAATCAGTCGGTTATGTTGTATTCAGATAAAAACATTAACCATTCTACAGTTTATTATAAAGTTCAAGTGGAATCGAACGGTTCAGTGGTTGAATTGCCTTTAACTACTGTAGGTTTACCATACACACAACAATCACAACGATAGTCTTTTCGAATATTTTTATAAAAAAAGGGATGCCTGAGCATCCCTTTTTTTATTGATGGTGATAGGGTTCGTTTTTGAGTATCGTAAAGGCTCGATAGAGTTGCTCCAAAAAAACAGGTCTTACCAATTGATGAGAAAAAGTCATAGTCGATAAACTCAACTTAGCATCAGCCCTTTCATACACAGAAGTATGAAAGCCAAATGCTCCGCCAACAATTAAACAAATTTGCTTGCGCCCCATGTTCATCCATGTTTGCAACTGATTGGCAAATCCAACACTAGAAAATGTTTTTCCATTTTCATCTAACAAAACAACCCAATCTGAAGGTGCAATTT
This sequence comes from Chitinophagales bacterium, assembly GCA_044226285.1. Classification (GTDB taxonomy): domain Bacteria; phylum Bacteroidota; class Bacteroidia; order Chitinophagales; family LD1; genus CALAYL01. The sequence continues at coordinate 218,012 of JBGAHI010000006.1, forward strand.
TTTTTATAATTAGCTTTGCCTCAGCCTCTTTTACAAGATCTGGGTTTTCAAATCGAATGGATGAGTTATCGATGATTGTAATTTCGAAATTGGTGTAGTGTTTGAGTTTGCTTTGATAAAACAGTGATAAATCGGCAATAGATTTTTCTGTTGTTTTGCCTAAAAGAATCAGATTTATCTTCATTTCTGTTTTTTTTTGATAAAACTATGCAATAAAATATTGAAAGTCGTTAACAATATGTTTATTTGGCCTCACAAATAAAACGAATGAAAAAAACATTTACACCATTTCTCTTATCAACACTTATCGCTTTTGTTTTAATCGGCTGTAACGAAAACAAAACAAAATTATTGGCAAGAACCTGGAAAATAGAAGATGTAAAAATCAGCAAAGAAGTTCCTGAAGAACAGAAAGCTTTTTTTGAATCGATGTTGGCACAAATGAAACAATATTTGCGCTTAACATATAAAGAAGACGGTACTTATGTTGCACGTTTCATGGGTCGTTCATCTTCCGGTAAATGGGAATTCAGTAAAGATCAAAAAGAAATGACGGCAACGGATGAAACCGGTCGCCCCATGAAATATAAAATCGTCACACTTACGAAAGATAAATTTGAATATGTAACTAACGACAGTTCGCAGCCTGTAACGTTTACTCTTGTTCCGGGAGATTCTTTGCCGGATCCTGCTCCACAAGCTGAACCTCAAATGGGTCCACCTTCAGCAGAGAGCACTGACACTGCTGTATCAAAATAATTTTGATGCGATCATTTACAGTTTTTGTTTTGCTGCTGAGCATTTGTGCTTGTAACTCATCTAACAAAAAAATGGTAGGCCGTTGGAAAATGGATGAAGTTTCCATTAATGGAGCTACATTACCGTTTGAGCAGATTGGGAAACCATTTTACACTTTTGATGCTAAAGGCAACTATAGTTTAGAGATGAACAATAAATTGGAAAAAGGGAAATATTCAATTGAAGAGCAAACAATCTCGTTTGAATCAACAGCAGAAAAAAAGCCTAAACAGGTATTTCATTTCGAGTTGAAAGATTCAGCGACACTCTATTTGGAATCGACTTCACCAAAAAACAAAATGGCAGTAAAACTTTATAAGCAAAACGATAAATAGTCGGCTTCCTATTGACTTGAAATATTGAAATAAACCATTAACTTAACCCCATAAACACAAACAACTATGGATATCCCATTTGCTTTTATTGCAGGAACAATCATTGTTATTGTTCTCTTTACGTTGTGGATTTTACCAATTCCCTTATGGTTATCGGCAAAATTTGCCAATGTGCACATCAGTTTGCTTCAATTGGTATTTATGCGTTTCAGACGTGTACCGCCTTCTGTAATTGTAAATGCAATGGTTACCTCGCAAAAAGCAGGAATAATTATTGAACGCGATTTATTAGAAGCTCACTTTTTGGCCGGAGGGAATGTACCGCGTGTGATTCGTGCACTTATTTCAGCTGATAAAGCCAATATTGACTTGGATTTCAAAGCTGCTACTGCCATTGATTTGGCAGGACGAGATGTATTTGAAGCCGTTCAACTTTCGGTAAATCCTAAGGTGATTGAATCTCCTCCGGTTACAGCTGTTGCTAAAGATGGTATTCAGTTAATTACAAAAGCGCGTGTTACTGTTCGAGCGAATATGCGGCAGTTTGTGGGTGGTGCAGGTGAAGAAACCGTTTTAGCGCGTGTTGGCGAAGGAATTGTAACATCCATTGGTTCTGCTGAAAGTCATAAATCAGTAATGGAAAATCCGGATTCGATTTCTAAAGTGGTATTAGCAAAAGGTTTGGATGCCGGAACTGCTTTCGAAATCTTATCGATTGACATTGCAGATATTGATATCGGAAAAAATATTGGAGCGAGTTTGCAAATGGACCAGGCCAATGCCGATAAAAATATTGCACAAGCCAAAGCCGAAGAAAGAAGAGCCATGGCGATTGCCCTTGAACAAGAGATGAAAGCGAAAGCACAAGAAGCAAGAGCCAAGGTGATTGAGGCAGAAGCGCAAATCCCAATTGCCATTTCAGAAGCGTTTAGAAGCGGCAATTTGGGTGTTTTAGACTATTATAAAATGCAAAATATTCAGTCGGATACGCAAATGCGTGATGCAATTTCTAAAGGAGGTGTTGGAGATAAAAAATAAATTTCTATATTCGCACCCGTAATGATGATCTTGTAGCTCAACTGGATAGAGTACTTGACTACGAATCAAGCGGTTAGGGGTTCGACTCCCTTCAAGATCACTTCAGACCCAAAAAATTGATTATCAATTTTTTGGGTCTTTCGTTTTTATTCAATCCCTCGAATAAATGACAATTCTATGACACAAATAATACGCTGAATCACCAATTTCATGGAGCATAAATTTACCTTTGCGACCGTGAAAAAGAGAGTGATTTTCTGTCTTCTTGTGTCCGTTTTTTCTCTGGCTATCATTCCAGTCTTAGGAAATGAATACCATTCCCTCTTGGATACTACACTCAAATCGACAACAGATACGGTTCAAATTTCGGGCATGAAACAAGAGTTATCCGATATTGTGGTAACCGGTGAATATGCTCCTATCTCTTCGAAAAGTGCAGTATATAATGTTACAACCATCTCTAAATCTGAATTACAGGCTAAAGGCGCTACCAATCTTCGTGAAGCATTAGATAATAAACTTGGCGTTAACTTATCGCAAGACAATGTTTTCGGCAGTAGCGCCAGCTTAAATGGGATTTCAGGAGAAGGAATAAAAATTCTTGTGAATGGTGTTCCTATGGTGGGAAGAATTGACGGAAAAATCGACCTTTCTCAAATCAATATGAATAATGTGGAGCGTATTGAAATTGTAAAAGGGCCACTCTCCGTCTTATATGGTTCCGATGCCCTTGGGGGTGTGATTAACTTGATTACTAAGAATCAAAAAAACACTTGGAATGTATTCGCAAAAGGCTTTTATGAATCAGTTGGACAATATAACGTAAGTGTTGGCGGTGGTGCAACTATTAAAAAAGGCTTTATCAGTTTTGACGCAGGTCGAAATTTCTTCGATGGTTATTCGGTGAGAGATACTTCACGACATAAAGAATGGAGACCCAAAGAACAATATTTCGTGAATACTAAATTCGGAATTGCATTGGATCATTTGAAGGTATGGGCAGAGTTATCCTTCTTCAGAGAGTTAATGATTGATCGTGGAGATCTTCGTCCGTATACAACTTACGCGTTTGATCAGCACTTTACAACCTATAGACCGATGGCTACCCTTGGTGCATCGTATGTAGGTAAAGATAATCTTCTGCTGGATGTTACTGCAGGCTATTCGGGATTTTTTCGAGCCATCAATAATTATAAAAAGGATTTAGTTACCTTATCTGAAACGGTTCGCCAAAGCGAAGATCAAGACACTACTATTTATCATCAATTGAATATTAGACCTGTTTTGATGAAGAAATTTATAAAACAGAAAATTCAAATTCAAACAGGTTTAGATATTAGTCAGCTTTGGACAGAACAGAATCGAATTCAGGGCAACAAAAAACAAATGGGCGATTATGCCCTCTTTGCTTCTTTGCAATACTTTGGCATAAAGGGCTTCACCATTCAACCTGCCGGAAGATTGTTGTTCAATTCTCAATTCGGTATTTCTGTGATGCCTTCTGTAAATGCCAGATTGAAAGCCGGAGAATATGTGACGTTGAGAGCCTCATATGGTATGGGCTATCGAGCACCTTCTTTAAAAGAGCTTTATTTAGACTTTAAAGACAGTAATCACGATATTGTTGGAAATCCTAATCTCAAACCTGAAAATTCCCACAATTTCTCGTTGGGGCTTGATTTCAGTACGCTGAAAAAGAATCATGATATTTCGTTCACAAACCAATTTTCATACAATTCAATGTATAACAAAATTGATTTAGCAGTATCTAACCCAAATACACTTCCGGTAACCTATCAGTATTTCAATATCAAACGATACAACACAGTAAGTGGCGAACATGAATTGAACTATCGTTTCAAACGTGTGTATGCCGGAGTTGGCGTGATGTATTTACTTTCAAAAGTACAAACGGGTACATCCTCTAATGAAATTAAATTATGGAGCCCTGATGCAACTGTTAAGCTAGGTTACAAAATACCGAAGGCTGAAATCAATATCGATGTTTGGTACAAATACAATGGAAAAAAACTCCTTTACGCTATCAACAGCAGTATTCAAGCGGGAACAAGAGGCGATTATCACAGTTTAAATATTTCAGCATCAAAATCATTTTGGAAAAATAGAATTCAACTGACGGTTGGAGGTAAAAATTTACTTGGCGTTACGAATGTAAATGCGCAGAACGTATCGGCCATAGGACATAGTTTCAGTGGCAACAGTACACAAGTAAATTGGGGGAGAACCTTTTTTTGTAGCCTAGCTTTTGAATTCAGCAAATAGAGATAACATGAACAAACTAATTATATATTTTTTCCTTGCACTTGCACTTTCACTTAGCAGTTGCTTTAAAGAAAAACCGATTAAAGCGCCTACAAACAATATTGGCACTCTCTTCACCGCAAATATGGGAGCCGACTATAGTAAACAACTATATTTCAACGTGCAAAATGGATTGTTTATTGACTCCAACTCTCGCTACGACTATGATTTAGCCTTTGATTGTGATGCCAATAAATTTAATATCTGGTTAAACGGAGCTAAACTTATGCAAGCTGCACGTACAGGTAAAACCAGTATGAATGAGGTGAAACCAGAAGATACACTTTCATTGGAATGGCATGTTGAATTTGGCTATGGCTTAGCCGATTCCAATGCTATAGGCAAATGGGGCAACTATCCGCAATCCGACAAAAAAGTGTATGTATTGAATTTAGGAACAGATGAATCGGGCAATGGATTTGGGTATAAGAAAATGCAAGTTGGCGATTTTAACGGAGGCTATCAAATTACATTTGCCAACTTAGATGGCAGTGAAGAGTCGAGTGCGTTTATTCCCAAAAATAGTGATGTAAATTTCACATACTATTCTTTTTCTTCCAAGAGCATTAACAACCTTGAACCGGCAAAAGACATATGGGACTTACAATTTACAGAGTATAGCACTTATTTTTACAAAGAAAAACTTCCATACAAAGTTACCGGTGTACTTACTAATCCTTATAAAACGAATGCCTATTTAATGGACTCTACTTCTGATTTTACAACAATAAAATTGGCGAACGTGGATAACTCCAAATTCAATGAAAAGCGCGATGGCATTGGTTATGAGTGGAAACAGTATGAATTTGGAAGTTATATGGTTAAAACCGGATATAACTACATTATCAAATCAGATGAAAAATATTTCAAACTACGTATGCTCGATTTTTACGATAGCAATGGAAATAAAGGTTTTCCTAAGTTTGAGTATGAGGAGTTGAAATAAATTATTTCAATTTAGCCTTTACCTGTTCTACTAATTCTGGTACAACATTTAGTGTAATCACTAATCCTCCGAAACAAGCCAGTATTGCTGTTGAGCGAATAATTATATTTGCAATGGGGTGAAACGCTTCAGGAATAAGAGAACATGCAAAAAAAGTAAAAACAATTACTCCTGCAACTTTTAGCGTATTCCATGAAAAAGGTTGGATTTTAAAGAACTTCCAAATCAGGAAATACTTAGAAATATTAAATAACAAGGCAGAAAACGCTGTGGCCAAAGCAGCACCTTCCATTCCAAAAATCGGAATAAAAATAAGATAGTTCACCATAGCTACTACAAAAAGACCAAGAAGCAAGTAGGTCATAAAGTGATACTTATTCGAAGTGTATAAAATGGAGTCGTTACTTCCGGTAGCCATATTTATAAGGGTTCCAAGACTAATAATAAGTACAATGTTTTTACCAAGCGAATAGTCTTTATCCGGCATTAACGCAAACAATGAAGACAAATTAAGATTCACCAGAAGAAATAGTAAACCACCGGCCAAGAAAAGATACTTTGCAGATTTCAAATAAATATCTTCTACATTTTTCATATCGTTTTTGGCGATACTATTGGCTATTTGCGGGAGTACGATTTTTTCCAATGCATTGAAAGGAGCTTCAACAATAGTGGCTACAAAGGCGGCAATGGAGTATATACCAATAATATCTAGGGCATTCAATCCTTCTTGCTTAGGTTTATACATTCCTAACATGACCGTATCCAAATACTTCAATCCGAGTGAAGACAAAGACGCAACACTCATGATTAACCCGTAATTCAACATTTCACGGATGTTCTGCTGTTGAAGAAAGTTGCGATCGACATTGAGTTTTGGATTATCGCGCCAAAACAAATACACGATCAATGAAAGGAATTGCATCCCGTAAATTCCAACAAAAAGCGTAACGAACTGATGGAGTGTAATCCATTTTATGAAGTATAAAGTGAATAACAGAATCGACACCACTCGAACCAGCACATCATTGATTAGAGCAGGAAATGAAGTGCGGAAAATAGAATATGAATAGGCGATAAGTACATTGATAAATGACAAAAAGAAACTCAGTGGAAAGATATAGTAGAAATAATCGGTGAACAGCTTAGATTGGTCAATGTATTTTGAAATGATGTAACCCTTCATTAGAAACAGAATGGAGCCAAAAAGCAGAAAACCAATAAAAGGGAGTACCAACATGAGTCCGAAAAAGCCATAATGCCCTTTTTCATGATTTCGGAAGTGTGGGAAAAATTTTAAGGTAATCACATTCATTCCCAACGGCATAAAGGTGGCAATCAACGAAGAAAACGAGAAGAGCACGCGGGTTAGGCCAATTTCTTCTTTACTTAAAAAGTGCGGTTGAATAAATAAAAGACTAATAGCCCCCAACAAAAGTCCGGTGTAACTTATCACACTATTTATCAAACCTTGCCTTTGAATTATTCCCATAGGTGCTACAATAATGAATTATTTCGCTTTAAAAGTACTTTTTTAAAAAATAATATTTGTTTATTTACGACTTTATGAAATGACAAATGAGGGGCAAAGCAAAGCGAGTGTTCATTCACAGCTTGTTTTTTATAAAGGAGTTTCTTCGGTTGACAAGTCGCCAAATAAACCACAGTTTCAGATAACTACTTTGCTCCAAATGTAAAACGAAACGTAAAAATGAGCAGAAAAAGCGAAGCAATCAAAAACTTTATTCCGGTTGCATTAAAACATTATAAGCAGTTATTAAAAAGTTTGATGGCCTTTACAGAGGATAATATGGCACAAGATATTGTGAACAGTTATACTAATGGTAAAGGACTGCCCTACGTAGACCTATTAGAAGTTGTTCCAGGATTTAATGAAACCGTTACCGACTTTACCTTCCTTTCATATACTTCTCGTGTAACAGATATTGGCTTTATTAAAGCGATTGCCAAATCTTTCGATAAATGTGATTACCTAGAAATTGGTTGCTTCAGAGGAGAGAGTTTGGTAAACATTCTACCGAACACCAATTCCACAGTAAGTCTCAGCCTCTCAAAGAAAGAAATGCGAGAGATAAACTTACCAGAATATTTGATGGAACCGGAATCAATCCTCGTTAAGCCAAACGAGAAATTGACCCAAATTTATCACAACTCCCTCACCTTCGACTTTGCTTCTTTGAACAAAAAATTCGATTTGATTTTTATCGATGGTGATCATTCAACACATGCCGTTAAAATAGACACTGCTAATGCGTTCAAGTTGTTGAAAGACGAAAATTCTATTATTATTTGGCACGACTTCGGCAACAACTATTCTGAACAAAGAAGTGATGTAATTGCAGGAGCATTGATGGGCGCTCCGAAAGAAGCTCATCCGTTTATTTACAGAGTAACTAATACCCTTTGTGGTATTTACACTAAACGATCGCTAAAAACAATGGCTCCAGATGCTAATTTAGTAATGCCAACGAAGTTGTTCGATGTTACTGTTGCATCAAAAAAAATATAACGATTAGTTCGTAATGAGTGTTTCGCAAAAGAAAATCTATTATACCTACATTCACAATTCATCGTTTGTTAGAGTAGATAAGCGAATATTTGAGGAGCAATTTACTTTGATTAAATGCTTTGAGTTTAATGGTGGAGGAAATTCAGTTATTGTCAGTTTCTTTAAAAGTACGATTGACGCATTAATCAATGTACCTAGAGCAGATATTGTCTATTCCTTTTTTGTAGGCTATCACACACTATTTCCTTTCTTGTTGGCTAAACTGCTTGGCAAAAAAGTAGTATGTGCATTGGGAGGAACAGAATGTCATTACTTTCCTGAAATCAACTACGGAAATTATCGTAAATCTGTTTATGCATTCTTTACACGAAGGAGTTTGGAGCTTGCCGATTTAATTTTACCCGTAGATGAAACATTAATTGATTATCATCTTACCTACATAGATGCCGTTTACCCACACCAAGGTATCATTCCTTTCAACAAGAAACTAAACGGCATAATTGAGGCCTTAAATTGCGGTTTTGAATATAATCTACCGGAATCAGCGATCATTGAGGCTAAAAGAACGAAGAACAGTTTTATTACAGCTTCTGTTGACTTATCAGGTTTTGATTACTTCCGCAAGGGAATAGATATGATTATTGCAGTTGCTCCGCACTTACCCGATGCTACCTTTACTTTGGTAGGTGATAATTACGATTATACTACTCCCCTTCCTGATAATGTAAAAATTGTTGGCCGATTAAGTCAGCAAGAATTGTATAATGCTTTTTTGAGTCACGAATTTTATTTGCAATTGTCCATTGCAGAAGGCTTTCCTAATGCGTTAGCAGAATCTATGTTATATGGTTGTATTCCAATTGGTTCTAATGCCTTCGGAATTCCTGGAATTATGGATAACAAAGGTTATGTTTTAGCAAAAAAAGATATGCAAAACGCAATTGATCTACTCAGAACCGCAATGAATTCTTCTGAAAAAGAAAATCAATCATTAGAGGCACATAAGAGCATTAAAACTAGATTTACTTTTGAAAAGCGAGCTGCTCGTCTCAAAACACTTTTAAATACTTTATGATAACCGGCAGTGGACTTATTGCAAATGCGCTACAAGAATCATTTCAAAACGATGATTCGGTGCTTGTTTTTGCAAGAGGAGTATCCAATTCAACTTGTACGGATGACACAGCTTATTCAAAAGAATTTGAAATGATTAATTCTTCTGCACAAAAAGAAGCCAATAAAATATTTGTATATTTTAGTACAACTAGTGTATTTGATACTGAAAAACAGCATACAAAATACGTACAAGAAAAGCTAAAATTTGAACAAGCCATAGCAAGCTTATTTTCCAAAAGTATAGTTATTCGTCTTCCTATTATTGTTGGAAGAAACAACAATGAAAACCAGTTAGTTGGCTATCTCTTAAAGGCAATTAAAAACAACCAATTCATTCGTGTGCATAAATATGCCAGCCGTTATTTAATTGACGTTGCCGACATTTCCGTGATAGTGAAACGAGTAATCGAATTCTATAAAGCCAGTAAGCAAAATGGAAACCTAACTATAGACATCTGTGGTGATCAGCCCATTCCAATAACGAGTATTATTTCTATGCTGTCTAAAGCAACAAAAACAGAAGCCAAAATCGTTATGGAAGAAAGTGGAACAACCTATTTTGTCGACAACTCAGCGATTAAAGCAATTGTGGAAAATCAGATATTAAACAAGGATTTTCAGAAAGTATTTAATGATTACTTCCAATAATTCGAATTATCGGGGAATACATCCTCCTTTCCGTTTACTCTCAATGCAAAGCATATCAGAAGCATTACAATTAGATACATTCCCATTACAATCGAATTGAATTTGATCAAACATAATGATTGCTGCATCAACGCGAGATTCTGAATTATCAATAATAAACTCTACATCTCTAAAAGCAGAATTGAATTTCACATAATAACCTGTCGTTCCATTAATGATATAAAACATCCTATTCTCTCCTTCACTCACCACAGTGTAGGTATCAGAATGATTATCTTTATAATAAACCTGTGCAATTGAATCCGAAATACAAAAATCGTGTACCGTATTCAAATACATACGTATACTATCTGCTTCTTTTGAATGTTCCTTAATTTTAAATTGAACAATTTTTGATGTTCCGGCAATACTACAATACACAGAACAAAAGATACAAATAATAGAAAGATAATACTTCATCAGGGGTCGTTTATACAATAATCAGGACTAGACAATTCTCGATTGCAATATAGCCTATCTGCTATGAAAATGTCAAGCGTATTTATACGGAATTTTTACGTATTTATACGGATAGCGTAAAAGGTATTTTTACCTAGTTTTACGTAGAAATACTGAACCAAGATTTATACAGATCATTACATTTTGCTAATTTTCAACTTATTACAAATACAAAACACGAATTACTAACCTTTTTGCATCTTTTTACTAGCATTTAACGTAACTTCAAAAAACATTTATTTAACCTCAAAATTATTAAAACATGGATGTATTATCAGTAAATGACGGAGATTTCGTAACACTAAGTGAAGGGGCCGCTTACACAGCTGCATATAGAGATCAATTCCCTAGTATGGATGGTGTTATTAAGGGTCTCTTTGTTGGAAGAAATAAGATTAACTCTTTACTCAATCAAGAAAATGTTGTAGGATTAAGAATTTACTTCGGGTTAAATGAAGAAGGGGTGCCAAATCTTGTAATCGTAGGCGCTAAAGCTACCGGTGACGATGTTACAAGTTTAATTGTAGAAAAATTAAGACCTTGTCCACCTACATGTGGCAATTCGAATAGTTTAAATGGAAATTAGCACTTCGTTTCTTTTTCTTCAAACTGCTACTTTTGCAAGTTTAATTTTATTAATAGTCTCTGTGATTAAATTCAATGTTATTCGCAGAGACTATTATTATTTCTTTGGATTTATTTTTTTAATCTTAATAGCAACAATTGGAGACTATGTTTTACGTCCAAAGTTTATTCCGCAAAACAACAATATACTCTACAATATTTATACAATGCTTGAGCTTCCATTTTGTGTGTATATATTAAACGAGCTACACTACAAGAAACTTCAAAAAAAAGTGTTAATTGTTTTAGGAATATTTTTTTATTCGATAGTACTTTTTGAAGTATTTAAAACAGGGATAGTTGTATCATTTTACTTAACAAACTATATAGCTTCCTTTTTTGAGATTTTGATTTGTATGTATACTTTATATGACTTACTTGAAACACCAAGCGAATCTCTTATATATATGTCTGTTTCATTTTGGTTTTCATTAGGCTTCTTATTATACAATGCTGGAACAACCTTCCTTTTTCTTCTTCTTGACAAACTTTATATTTTAGATCAAACATTAGCCTCATTAGCCTTTAACCTTTTAAATTCAATTTTCTCTATTCTTTTTTATATTTTTCTTGCCATAAGTATCTTATGCTTGAAACCAAAGACTCTCTCCTCTTAATCCTATTTTTCGGCACAAGTAGTCTCATCCTTTTCTTTGGGGGAATGTTGCTTTTTGTATTCAAATACCAACGTAAGGTTTTATTGCATCAGCAAGAGCTAGCTCGAAAAGAAGAAGAAAAGCAAAATGAGTTGCTTCGTGCCGTTATCGAATCGCAAGAAAACACACAGAACTTTATTGCTAAAGAATTGCACGATGGAATTCTCCAAGAAATGGCAACATTAAGATTCAGCACGGCTCATATTTCTAGTCAACTAAAAAAACACGAATTACCCTTAGATACAATCGAACAACTAAAATTCGATATTGATAGTTCTATAAAGAATATACGTCAACTTTCACATAGTATTCTACCTTCAAAACTAGAAGAAGATGGACTTGCAGCTGCTCTTCAAAGTATTTCTGCTAAGATTGACAGTTCTACAATTATCAAATCTACTACAACTGTGATTGGGGAGGTTTTTGAGCAAGATAAAGCTATAGAACTTGCATTTTTCAGAGTGGCTCAAGAATCAGTTCAAAATGCAGTTAAGTATGCAGAAGCAAAAAACATTAACCTCATACTCGAATATTCAACTCATCGCTGTTGCCTCACCATTAGTGATGATGGTAAAGGATATAATGTTCTATCTATCGCATCAAACGGAATAGGATTAAAAAACATGCAATCAAGAGCAAAAGTTGTTGATGCCAAAATTGAATTTTCTTCAGAATTGAATAAAGGCACAAAAGTAGTCATGGAAAAAATGTATATTTAATGCGAAGATCAATATCAGCATATGCCCATAAATGTAATGGTGGTTGACGACCACACCCTATTCAGAAAAGGACTCATAGCTATTCTATCCGATATCCCAGAGCTTAATATTGTTGGTGAAGCCGAAAACGGAAAGGAATTTCTTTCAAAATATTCCGCAATAAATCCGGATATCATTTTAATGGATATGGATATGCCCGTTTTAAACGGTATTGATGCTTTAGTTAAATTGCGTGAGCGCAGAAACTCACCACCATGTTTAATGATTTCTATGCACAACGAAGAAAAGTTTGTGCTCAAAGCCATAGAAGCCGGAGCAAATGGATACCTCACCAAAGATTCAGATCCTGAGATTATTCACTTAGCAATACAATCTATTATATGTAATGGTTTTTACTTCGATGAGAAAGTAAATCTGTTGTTGGTGAAAAATATGGCCAAAAAGAAAAAAATTGTTCCAAAATTTGAATCAGGAAATCTGGTGCTTAATGCCAAAGAGATTGAGCTCATCAAACATATTGGAGAAGAATTGACCAGTGCAGAAATCGCAGAGAAAATGTTTTGCAGTGTTCGTACTATAGAAGGCATCCGCACCGAGCTCATCAAAAAGATTGGCGTTAAGAATGCTATTGGCTTAACTATTTATGGAATTAAAAGTGGAATTATTGCTGTTTAATTTTCCATCTCAATTATTTTCACTATTCTTATAGTATGTTTATCACCAAAACATATTGTTTTCTTTCTAACACATTTGAAATGTGTTGCTGTTGTTGTCGATAAGCGCAACAGCCATTTCTATTTTTTGCTTTTTTCTTTTTATGGCTTGTTCAAATGAACGTAATCAACGTTTGCTTTCCAAAAAAGCACATTTATCAAGTTTTAAAAACAAAAATCATGGCACATATTTGCCCTATTAACGGAGAAAAAATTAACGAACCAACAGTTAGAACAGTTGCAGGAATTGTTGTTATTCTCTCGGCTTTGGGAATTTACTTCCACTTGTCATTTATTTTCTTATTTCTCGGATACGATTTTTTTGTTCGAGGATTTTATAAGAAAGAATATAGTCTGCTTCGGTTTATTGCGATACAAATAACTAACCTATTTAACTTTAATGAAAAGCTGATTGATGCAGCTCCAAAGCGTTTTGCGGCAAAAATCGGTTTCTTTTTTTCTATTTTAATTCTTGTATTGTTCCTTCTTCAACAATTCTATCTTGCATTAATCGTAACTACCATTCTGATTCTATGTGCTATTTTAGAATCGGTTTTCGCTTATTGTTTGGGTTGTCAGTTCTATTCCATCTATATTACAACAAAAGACTACTTTCAAAATTCAATAAACCAATAATAAAAAAGCGTTTCTGGATTCAGAAACGCTTTTTTGTGTTTTATCTAATCAAGGTTAAACTTCCTTTTTGAAGTGGCATCTTATAACCGTTGATATAGGTAAGATAGAGTTCATAAACATAAACTTGAGGGTTTTGTAATACACCACGGAATTTACCATCCCATTGGAAGTTCATGTCTTTCGACTCGAATACTTTTTCGCCCCAACGATTGAAAACAATCATTTCCATTTCTAACCACACCTTTTTGTTTCCAAAAATTTCGAAGTAATCATTAATACCATCTCCATTTGGAGTAAATGCATTTGGCACATATAATTGATATGTTGGATTAACACGGATTCGAACCGTATCGTATGCTGTACAACCACTATCACTCACCACAGCAACTTCATAAACAATATTGTTTACAGTATTAGAAACAGGATCTTGACAATCGCCACACGTTAAGTAATATGGAGGTGACCAAACTATATCAGCCATATTTCCACCAACAGCATCCAAATGAATTGGAATGGTTTCTCCCAATTCAACTAATGTATCTTTTGGAGAAGCACTAATATCAAAGGTATTACCAACAATAATAATGAAGCTTGAGTCTTTCTCGCATCCGTTTTGATCGGTTACTGTAACTGCATAATTTCCTGCACCCAATCCCCCAATATAACTTCCTGTTGTACCATTCTGCCAAACATAATTATATGGAGGTGTTCCACCAGAAGGGAATGTATATACAGAACCATTTTTCAAAGGTTCACACAAAACATCTCTTGTTATTGGATTAATGAATAACTCAGGAATCTGACCCACATTAACCGATGCTGTTGCAGTACATGAATTGGCATCCGTAATTGTAACAGTATAACTTCCAAAGGCCAAACCTGAAATATCCTCTGCCGTTGAACTATTGCTCCAAGCATACGTATAATTTGGTGTTGCGCCACTCACAGTTAAGTTTATTGATCCATCTGTTCTACCCGGACAAGTAACTGGCGTTGAAACAGAGTTTACTAGAATTGCAGTAGGCTCTCCAACAACAATGGACGTTAACGTTGCAGAACACTGCCAAGTATCATACACAGTAACAGCATAAGTTCCTGCACTTAGTCCACATTGGTCTTGAGTTGTAGGAAGTGCATTCGACCAAACATAAGAATAAGGTGTTGTACCTCCGGTAACCGTTAAATCAATACATCCATTGGCACCACCATTACAGGTAACATTTGTAATAACGTTCGATAATTGTACCTGTGTAGGTTGAGTAATTTCAATGGTATCTAATCCCCATACTCTGCAACCATTTCCATCAGTTACTGTAACAATATATTTGCCCGCTACTTTGTTGGCGATATCTTCAGTTGTTTCAGCACTCGACCATTGATAAGTATAAGGCGTTACTGTTCCTATCACCGTTAAATCAATTGACCCATTATTTCCTCCAAAACAGGTTACATCAATTTTGTTGGTATCTAATGTAGATGTTGCAGGAGGAGAAGGAACATTCACTCGAATACTATCGATACATCCATTTAAATCGGCTGCAATAAAGGTATGAAGCCCACTGCTCACCGGTGAAAAACTTCCGTTAAATTGTACTGGCAATTTATAGTCGTATGTATATGCATAACCAGGAGTGCCACCAGAAGCAACAACTGTTACACTACCATTAGCACCTAAGTTACATGTTGGTGCTACTACACTTGTTGTATCTATATTCAATGCAGTTGGTTGAGTGATGGTTTGTGATACCGTTGACGTACATCCTTTTTGGTCTTTAATAGTGATAGTGTAGCTATTATTACAAAGAGCATTAAAAGAATCCATATTTTGATAATTCACTCCATCTATTGAAAACTGATAAGGCAAAGTACCTCCGTTTCCGGTAACTCGAATCATACCATCGCAATTATTGAAACAGCGAACATTGCGGAAATTAACTATAGATACAGAGAGTTGTGTTGGTTCGTAAATGAAAAACGAAACAATAGAGTCGCAGTTATGTGCATCGCGAACAGTAACAGTGTGATTACCTGCTGTTAGAGAAGCAAATACATTGTTCGTTACAAACGTATTGGTAGCATCTATAGAATAGGTATATGGCGCTGTTCCACCGGTTGCTGTTAATGTTATCCCTCCATCATTACCTCCGAAACACGATACACTATCTAACATCACAATTGATGGCGCTAATTTGGTAGGTTGTAACACTTGCGTAATCACGGTATCGGTACACGCATTTTGGTCTGAAACAATAACAGTATAAGTTCCCGCAGTTAAGTTAGTAGCAATACTATCCAATTCAGTTGGAATTTGAAGCCATGAATAAGAATAAGGGTAAATACCTCCATTTACTGCTAAAACAATTCCACCATCATTTCCACCAAAGCAAGAAACAGCATTTGTTCTAAGCGTATCACCACGAACAGCATTTGGCTGCGATACATTAATTGATAATGAATCTACACAACCATTGCCATCGGTAACAATAGCAGTATGCGCTCCGGAACTAACTACATTAAACGTACCTCCGGCTTGGTTTACACCATAATCTAAAGCATAGTTATATGCCAAGGTTCCGCCCGTAGCATTAACTACAATCTGTCCGTCATTGCCTTTGAAACATTTTGGAGGTGTAGAAGAAACAAAAAGTAAATCGAGTAAACTAGGTTCTGTAAGTGTAACTGTAAGTGTAGTTGTGCAACTCTTACGATCTTTCACTGTGATAGTGTATGTCCCTGCTGATAAATTTGAAAACGAATCAGCTGATTGGAATGTAACTCCATCCTTAGAATATTGATATGTTCCATTTGCTCCAGAACCAACCACTTTAATCATTCCATTGTTGCCCCCGTTACAAGAAACATCGCGTTTAGTAACTAAAGCAATTGTTATTGCTGAAGGTTGAGGTACAGTAACACTAATTGTTGTATCACAACCATGCGCATCTACTAAACCTATAGTGTAAGTTTGTGCAGTGAGGCTCGAAAATACTGGAGAAGATTGACCGGCTCCCCCATTAATCGAATAGGTATAAGGAGCAGCACCTCCGCCACCGGTAACTGTAATTTTTCCATCTGTTCCGCCAAAACAAGACACCGTATCAATAGATGCGAGAGTTAAAGAAACTCTTGGTGCTTGTAGGATAGTATATGTTGCAGTATCTTTACAGCCATTTAAATCAGTAATGATCGCATTATACGTATTGGCATACAAACCCTGCGCAATACTATCGAGTTCCGATGGTAATGCAGGCCAATTATAAGTGTATGGATAAACACCTCCATTCACTTTTAATATGATTTGCCCGTCATTGGACCCAAAGCAAGAAGGAGGTACCGTTTTCACAGTATCTATAACAATAGGCAATGGAGCAGTAATCGGCACTGTACCTGTAGCAGTACATCCATTACCGTCTACTACAGTTACACTATAATTGCCACTGCATAAATTAATCCCTACAGTTGAATCCTGCACAGGTGTTGTACTCCACACAAATTGATAACCACCGCTACCACCTTTTGCATCTACTCTTGCACTTCCATCACAAGTATTGAAGCACTTCATATTCACTGTATCTAAGAATTGAATTTGCAATAAATCGGGTTGCGAAATAGTTCCTGATGTTGTTGTACTGCATCCTGTCGCATCTGTAACAGTTACCGTATAAGTTCCCGGACCCAAGTTTTTCAAACTATCAATAGTTGGTCCTGTATTCCAATGATAAGCATACGGTGCCGTACCTCCTATCGCTTTCACTTTAATGATACCTGTAAGTTGACCAAAACAAAACGGATTAACACTTTTCACAATATAAGCTTGAACACCACCTCCAGAACTTAAAGATGTTGCAGAAGTAGCTGTACATTTCGAAGTTTGATCCGTCACTGTTACATTATATGTTCCGGATTGAAGTCCTGTGATAGTTTGCGTTGAACCTGAAGGATTCCAAGCATAAGTATACGTTCCGGAAGGCGTTGGATTAACGGTTATACTTCCATTCGGACCACAAGTAGCATCCACTTTTGTAAACGTTAATGCAGGTGGAGTAGTTACTGTGATTGTAATCGCTGTATCTTTTTTACAATAGCCCTTTGGACTATAGCCTGTTACTAAATATCCGGAAGTTACCGGTGGTTTAGCAATAACATCTGCACCTGTTGGATTGCTTAAATAAGCTATAGGCGACCACATATATGTACTGGCACCACTCAAAATGATGTGTGCACTATCTCCTGGACAATATGAAGTATTCCCTGTATAACTTAATACCGGTGTAGGTTCTACAATTAAATAAATAGAATCGTATGGCGACCATCCGCAACAATCTGTTTTAATTCGAACTTTAATTTTGAAAGTACCTGTTGTATTGAACGATAAATTTGTCAAATTTTGGAAAGTGCTTCCAAAATAAGTATTGGGTATTGTTGATCCGCCAAAGTTCCAATCGAAGGTATCTGCAGAGGCAATAACAGCATTGAAATTGGCTTTTGCGAATTGACATAAATAGAATGTATCTGTTGTTCCAATTTGAGTAGCTGTGGTTTGTATATTAGGTGCAAAAGAGCCTTGATCAATAGCAATATATACAAATCCCGTATAGGTATTAGCCGCATATTGAATGTCTTTTCTACCTATTGTTGTGTATTGAGTTGTGTGTGTTATTCCGGTACTTGTTGGAACTGATGCTCCCGATCCGGCATTCCACGCACCTGATGCAGTTGCTGTTAGATTATCATTTGTAAAGGTACATGAAATATTATCGCATTTAATTACCGGCTGAGCCGCTAAGTTGAAGTTAGTAATTGAAGTAACCGGAGCAGTACCGCTATTGAGATAAACAATGCCTGAAATTCCATCGGCTCCACTACCTCCATTGCCACCATTACCTCCTTTACCTCCTGCTCCTCCATTTCCGCCACGACCAACTTCACTAGTACAAACCGAGGCTCCAATGCCACCTGCTCCACCAGCACCTCCAATACCGCCTGCTCCACCAGCACCACCATTTCCAAATAATCCACTTACTATGTTGCAATCAATAAAATTAGAATTTGCACCATTGTTATTTAAGAATACAGCAAATGAACTTCCTCCACCGTAACCTCCCGTTCCAAAAGTACCGGCAGAACCACCGCCTCCGCCTCCGCCTCCGCCATTGCCTGGACCATTATCGCAAAACGTACAGGTTTGGCGACCACCGCCACCACCACCGCCACCGCCACTAGCGCCAACACCATTGGTTCCATTCGTTCCAAGACCTCCTGCATTATAGTATCCTGCAACAATAGCACCAGCAGATCCGGGAGTACCATTCGCCCCATTTGCACCAGCTAAACCAGCTGCTCCATTTGCTCCAGCACCTCCTGGATCACCGCTACTTCCACCACCGCCACCATTTCCTCCGGCTCCTTGTGCAGAACTTCCTCCACTTGCACCACTAGCCACACTTGAATTACACTCATCCATACCTGATGCACCTCCCCCACCGGCACCTCCATTCAGTCCGGTTGCTGCTGCTCCAGGTGAACCATTATTGGCCGTTCCCGTAACTGCCGCTCCTCCGCCTCCTCCGGCCGCTCCTCCGCCTCCGCTTCCGCCATTGCCTCCTGCACCCCCCGGATTACCGGAACTAAACGTACATGTTCCTCCATCACAAGATCCACCACCACCGTTTAAACCTGCAGCTCCGGCAATACCGGCATTTCCAGGGACACCCGATTGGCCTGCAGAAGCATTACCTCCTAAAATCTGACATCTTACGAAGTTATAATTGCTGGAATTTGTAATATGAAATACATAATTGCTATAGCCATATACATCTCCCCCTGAAATGGCCGGGCAGTTGGCATTCTGAAAAGTAAGATCTTGAAAACGAACATAGCTTGCATTGTTCAAGTATACTGCCACTAATCGTTTATTTGTGCCAGACCCTTCCATGTTTAAAGTAGATCGGGTAATGGTTGTTGCACCTGCCAAACTCGATTTTTGCCAGTTTGAAGCAGGATCAAAGCCACCTTCAATGGTTGTGTTACTACCAATATTAGTAATTGGATAATCTATGGTATAATTTCCAATGCCTAATTTTACATGCGCATTGTTACATTGTGCTAATGCTAATGCACCGGCTAAACTTGCCGGGTTAGCCTTTGTTCCATTCCCAGTGCCACTCACTGTACCATAAATAACCGTACAACTTTGTGATGGTGGTGGATTATTCAATATTACTTGTACAGTTGCAGGATTACTAGGACAATTATTGGCATCATATGCTGTTACAGAATACGTTGTTGTTGCACCTGGTGCTACTTGAGGGTTCTGACAAGTTGGACAAGGCATACCTGTTGTTGGCGACCACTGATACGTTACACCAGTTGAACTACTCGCATTAAGTTGAGTGGAATCGGTAGGTGAACAAATCGTAATAACCGGAGGATATGCACTAATTGTTGGCATTGGATTTCTCGTTACCAACACATCGTCTGTACGCTGACAACCACTTGGATAGTTTGCGGTTACAGTATACAATGTAGTAACAGAAGGGTTTACGGGCCACGTAGCTCCACTATGTGTATTTGTACCATCAGACCAAGTATAAGTTGCTCCTGAACCTGCTGTAGCAGTAAGTGTGGTAGTTTGACCCGGACAAAGCTTAACGTCTGGTCCTGCGTTTACTACAGGATCAGAAGAAGGATTGACAATTACAGTATACGGATAAGTATTGGTGCCATAAATCTGGCAATGGTTATCTTTTACTTGAACAGTGAAAGTATAAGTTCCTACATCACTCTGGGTTGGTGCCCAACAAAAAGTACCCACCGGACGACTTCCACTGGTTGTTGTAAAAGTTGCACCGGGAATAGCATTATTGGAAATCATGGTTACCACATCGGCAGCATCACCATCGGCTGAATTGATAGTGAAACAAGAATTCGAACAAGCCGTCATAGTAAAAGTATTGCTGGCTGTACCGTTCACTCCACTTGCTGTAGGTAAATTGTTTGAACAGTTTACTACTATAAATTGCATATCGCGAACTACTGTTCCAATCTTAACTCCATTTCTATATTCGTCTACTTGCACCTTAACCACCGAAACTTGTGTACTGCTAGGTGTAAAACTTAATTGACCGTTTGAGGAGTTTAAATTGAAAGCACCGGTGGTAGCCAACGGACTTGTGGCACTATATCCCCCTTTGTAACTTACATACGTCCCTACACCGTTTTCACAAGGCACAAGCGTAAAAACGAGAGAATCGCCATCGGAGTCGGTGGCACCGTGATTATAATTTGACAATTGATTGGCACAATAAAAAGGAACCGGATCATTGAGGAATTGCGGGGAATTATCACATGACGCAAGGGTATTATTCAGTGTTGCTTCTACTAAAATATTTTCGTTGGAAGGATTGGTGAGTGAAGTAATAGCAGCATTTCTACAACATTCAGTTACCGTCATTACCCAATCGCTACCACAACCTGCAGGTAGATTTAAAATACCCTGGTATGTATATTTCTGAACCCCATATTGGTTTGACCCATTACATTGCGATTGTATACTTGGACAAAGTGGAGTGATATCGATAGGTTGTCCAAGTTGCGTTAAGTTGATGGAACTGGATACCCCACATTGCGCGGACGAATAGTTAAGGGTATAGGAACCGCTTGGTGAGATACCGTTACAATCTCGATACAACTTAAGTGTGACTAGGTACCTATTAGGACCTAAACATTCATAAGTCAAATCCATTCCCATCACGTGACTGGCTTTGGACGAAATGGGAATCAAAAACATCAATAGCAGTGAAAAGTAAATTGCTTTTTTCATGGTTAGTTTTATGTTATTTAGTCATTCTAGTATCTTCTTGTACGTCTAGTAGTTCCTCCAAATCCAAGAACACCAAGCAAACCTCTTGTTACTTCTCGAATAATAATTTTCCCGGCAGAACTGTTGGCAACATCACTTATGAATCCACCAGCCTTTTCTATGACTGATTTATCATTAGTTGGGTTGCCTGTTACTTCCTGACTTTCATCATTATTTTCAGTTTGTTCTTGTGGTGTTAATTTTTGTGTGAGCATTTCATAGGCGCTTTCGCGATCAATTTCTTCGTTATATTTCGCTACTAACTTCGAGTTTTCTACAATTTCATTAATTTCTGAAGGGGTTAAAACATCCATTCTAGATGCAGGTGGGCACATCAAAGTAGCGGCTAAAGGAGAAGGAATACCTTTCTCGTTCAACACTGAAATGAAGGCTTCTCCAATACCAAGACTAGTCAATGAATTCTCCGTATCATAAAATTCTGTTTCAGGATAATTCTCGGCAGCTAATTTAATGGCCTTACGATCTTTGGCAGTAAATGCACGAAGAGCGTGTTGCACTTTCATTCCTAATTGTGCCAAAACTGAATCTGGAATATCGGCCGGGTTTTGCGTGCAAAAGAAAACACCAACACCTTTAGAACGAATCAGTTTAATGATAGTTTCAATTTGATTCAGCAGAGCTTTAGAGGCTTCATCGAAAATTAAATGCGCTTCATCAATAAAAATAACCAGTTTAGGCGCATCTGTATCTCCTTCTTCCGGAAATGTGGCATAGATTTCAGCCAACAAACAAAGCATAAATGTCGAGAATAGTTTCGGACGATCTTGAATGTCGGTTAATCGTAAAATAGAAATTAATCCTTCGCCTTTATCATTCATTCGAACTAAATCATCTACTTCAAATGATTTTTCGCCAAAGAATGTATCTGCGCCTTGCTGCTCGAGTTCAATAATTTTTCGAAGAATTGTAGAAGCTGTTGTTGATGCAACTTTACCGTACTCTTTTTCGAACTCATCCTCTCCTTCTGCAATTGAATAATTCAACACTTTTTTGAAGTCTTTTAAATCCAAAAGTGGCATTTGATTATCGTCACAATACTTGAAAATAATGGCTACAACACCTTCCTGAACATCGTTCAATTCAAGTATTTTTGAAAACAAAACTGGACCAAACTCCGATACAGTTGCCCGTAACTTCGCACCTTTTTCTTTCGATAAGGTAAGAAATTCAACCGGATTTCCGTGAACGGCAAAATCAACACCTATTTTTGCCACACGGTCATTTATTTTGTCATTCAATGTACCCGTCTGCGCAATTCCACTTAAATCACCTTTAATGTCCATCAATAAAACAGAAACCCCTTTCGCTGAAAGGTTTTCTGAAATCATTTGTAATGTTTTAGTTTTTCCTGTTCCGGTGGCACCTGCAATTAACCCGTGACGGTTAAACGTTTTAAGTGGAGCTTTCACTTGAAGCCCTTCTATCGCTTCACCATCTAACATAGCAGCTCCCATTACAATGGAATCTCCACTGAAGGTATATCCTTGCTCAATTATCTCTTTAAATTTTTCTTTGTTTGCCATATCCTGTTTAAATCTTATTTTGACCTTGAAAAATAACACAAAACATGCATAGATTGAAGTTTAAGACCCATTTATTCTGAACAATTTCATAACATCGTTGTGGAGAATTCCACTTTCGTATAAACACTATTTAGAACCATAATAAATAATATTTTATTCGGATTCGTTTTACGCTTAACAACAATACATTAGACATAATATTTTCAAAACAAGAAACTATGAAAAAAGTATATCTCATTTACATTCTATTCGCTACAATGTTTTTTTCATGTAATGAAAGACCAGATTCTCCAAAGCATTCAAAAAATACACTCTCCTCATATTTCGACTTACAAGAAGAGGGCATTAAATCAGGAGGAGTGAAAATGATTCCTATTAAAACTTCAGTTGGAACATTTAAGGTTTGGACCAAACGATTTGGAAACAATCCAAGAATAAAAATTTTAATTCTGCATGGCGGACCTGCATTAACCCATGAATATTTAGAATCGTTTGAAAGTTATTTCCCGGGAGAAGGTTTTGAGTTTTATGAATACGATCAGTTGGGCAGTTATTATAGCGACCAACCCAAAGATAGTGTATTATGGACTTTAGACCGATTCACCGATGAAGTAGAGCAAGTTCGAAAAGCATTAGGACTAACAAAAGATAATTTCTTTTTGCTAGGTCAATCGTGGGGAGGAATTTTAGCCATGGAATATGCCTTAAAATATCAACAAAACGTAAAAGGACTTATCATTTCTAACATGATGGCTAGTTACCCTAAATATGGAGCTTACAATGAAAAGCTAAGACAAGAGTTACGTAAATCACTTGTTGACTCTTTAGTTGCTTTTGAACAAAAGGGAGATTTTCATAATCCGGTTTATCAGCAACTTGTTACTACTGAATTCTATTGTAAACACATCTGCAGAATGCCTGAAGCCCAATGGCCGGAGCCTATTCAGCGAAGTTTCAAACACATCAACCAACCGGTTTACGAGCTTATTCAAGGTCCAAGTGAGTTTGTACCCGGAGGTCTACTGAAAAATTGGGATAGAGAACATGATCTCAAAAAAATCACTGTTCCTACATTGATGATTGGGGCACATTACGACTCCATGGATCCGGAATACATGAAGTTAATGAGCACCTTAGTACCGAATGGAGAATACTTGTATTGCCCAGATGGTAGCCATTTGTGCATGTGGGACGATCAACAACACTATTTTCCTGGAGTGATTAACTTCATTAATAAAGTTGATCAGTCAAAAAAATAATGATTAAACGTTAAATCGGAAATGCATTACATCGCCATCTTGTACGATGTATTCTTTTCCTTCCAAACGCAATCTTCCGGCCTCACGACATGCAGCTTCCGTTTTGTATTTGATATAATCTTCGTAACCAATAACCTCAGCACGAATGAATCCGCGCTCAAAATCAGAGTGAATAACACCGGCAGCTTGAGGCGCTTTCATGCCCTTAGTGATAGTCCAAGCTCTAACCTCTTGCACTCCTGCGGTGAAATAGGTATACAAATCTAACAAGCTGTATGCCGCTCTTGTGAGTTTATTTAAACCCGATTCTGTCAATCCCATATCCGCTAAAAAAACGGCTCTATCTTCTTCACTTTCTAATTGTGCAATATCAGCTTCAATAGCTGCAGAGATAATAATCACTTGAGCGTTTTCTGAAGCTACAGCCGCTTTCAATTGTTCCACATAAGCATTTCCGGTAGTTACAGATTTTTCATCAACATTACAAGCATAGATTACGGGCTTCATAGTCAATAACTGAATATCTTCCACAAAACGCTTATCGTCATCGCTTACAGGAGCCGTTCGAGCCGACATACCTGTTTCTAAGTGCTTTTTATACACTTCCAATACATCTATCGATTTCAGAATTTCTTTATCGTTAGATTTAATCAACTTCTGGCTTCTTTGCAATTTTTTAATCACTGAATCTAAATCCTTCAGTTGAAGTTCCGTGTCTATGATTTCTTTATCACGAACCGGATTCACCGAACCATCCACATGAATTACGTTAGGATCATCGAAACAACGTACTACGTGAACAATGGCATCCACTTCTCTTATATTCCCCAAAAACTGATTGCCTAATCCCTCTCCTTTACTAGCGCCCTTCACTAATCCAGCAATATCAACAAACTCAATTGTTGTAGGTAAAATCCGTTCAGGGATAACCAATTCTGCCAATTTATTCAATCGATCATCCGGAACAGTAACAATACCAACGTTCGGATCGATAGTGCAAAACGGAAAATTAGCCGCTTGTGCCTTCCCCGAACTGATGGCGTTAAACAAAGTAGATTTCCCAACATTTGGCAATCCAACGATACCACACTGTAAACTCATAGTAAAATTTTAGCGGTGCAAAAGAAACTAATTCAGCCATTAAAACAAAGAAGCCGCAACTTTCGTTACAGCTTCCTTGAATTGTTTGGGGTCAACTTAGAATCGTAAAGGAACTTGGAAATAGATTTCAGGTTTCTTTGAAATATTCTTTTCAATGATGATTACCTTCTTAGCATCAGGCAGAACTTTCTCGTTTTTGTTTTTTTCAATCACTGTAATTTCGTCATTCTCAGGAACGCGGCTGTTTAATAACTTCAAAGAATAAACAGGGATATTTGTATTTTGAATATCTACAACATCGTTCGTTTTTGTAGTGACAACTTTTTCCTCTTGGGCTAAAATTGGCATAGCCAACTCTTCTTGCTTAACCAATGGTAAAGCCTCTTCATGTTTTGGAAGTTCGATTTTATGCGCTTGCTTTTTAACCGGAACAACTTTAGCCGGACTTGTAACTGCCAACTGTGTCGTTTCAACTTCTGCTTTAACTTCATTTTTCACCGGTGAGGAAGGAGTTACAATTGTTTCTACCTTGGAAGCCACAACTTCTTGTTTATCAGTACTTTGCAGATACAAAACAGAACCAACACCAAAAGCAATGGCAACTACTGCTGCTATCTTTAATGCAGATTTGTAAAACGGCATTTTAGTTTCTGCAATAACCGGAGAATTCCCTACCACTTGCTCTTCATGATTTAGTTGCTCAGATATCTGATGCCAAAACCCTGCCGGAGGAGTAATCTCGTGTTCTGCGAGTTGATCCTTGAAAAAGTTGTCGAATTTTTCCATGTCTTTCATTTTATTCTGCAATTTGAGTTTGTACAATCGGAGCTTTGATGCCCATTAATGTTTCTACCTTTTTTTGTAATAAATAGCGTGCTCTGGCTAGTTGCGATTTTGAAGTACCTTCAGTTACGTTTAATAACTCGGCAATCTCTTTGTGCGAATAGCCTTCTATCACATATAAGTTGAAAATGGTTCTGTAGCCGGTAGATAAACTCTGAATCATTTCCATCAAATCTTCTTTCATTAATTTTTGGAGTGCATTTTCATCGTGATATTCTACTTTTACCGTTTCAGTATCTTGCACTACATACATATTTGCTTTCTTTCTCACGAACTCTAAACATGTATTTACAAATATTCTTCTAATCCAACCTTCAAAAGAACCTTCTCCTCTAAACTTTTCGATGTTCTTAAATATTTTCACAAAACCCTCTTGTAATAAATCTTGTGCAGAATTCGACTCGGCAGCGTAGCGCATACACACCGTGAACATTTTTGATGCAAATCGCTGATAAAGGAGCTCCTGATACTTTCGATCTCCGGCTCTACATCCTGCAATAATTTGCTCGTCTGAATATGTAGTTTGTTTTGCTTGCATAACGCTCCAATTTATTTACTCAGTAACGTAGATCTTGTTTCATTTATTGTCTTTTAAATATTCCAAGAATTGATTAAAAGCTTTCTTTCTGTGACTAAATTTGTTCTTCTCTGCCAAAGTCATTTCTGCAAATGTTCGCACTTCACCATCAGGAATAAAAATCGGGTCGTACCCAAATCCATCATTCCCTTTTACTTCAGTGGCTATGCTTCCATTACAAATGCCTTCAAACTGTTTGAACTCGTTTCCGTCAAAGAACGAAATGACCGTTTTAAACCTAGCTTTACGTTCGGTTATTGCGTTCATTTCTTTTAAGACGAGCGAAATATTGTCTTGGTTGCATGCCTGTTCACCTGCATAACGCGCTGTGCGAACACCGGGTCTTCCATTTAGCGCAACTACCTCTAAACCAGTATCTTCTGAAAAACAAATCCGATTATAATTTTCTGCAATAAACTGTGCTTTTAACAAAGAATTGCCTTCTATGGTATCTGCTGTTTCCGGAATATCGCCACTAAAACCAATGTCGTTTAGTCCCAATAAGCTAAACCCTTCCGGTAAAAACGATTGAATTTCCTTGACCTTATTGACATTAGACGTTGCAAAAAGTAGTTGCATGCTGAAACTTGTTGAATTGAAAACTATAAAAAATTATTCAGATAAGATTTTATTCCCTCGTAAAAACTCTTCCACGCCCATGCGCTTCTTGCCTTCCAACTGCAATTCAAGGCAATCGACAGCTCCTTCTTTGCAATAAAATCGCAAATAGGTTTTGCCATCAGTCTCAACAGTTCCGGGCAATTTTGAAGCAGTGGTATTCGCTTTTTGTGATGAAAATATTTTTAATCCTTTTCCGTTCAATGTGGTGAATGCAGCCGGATATGGACTAAGCCCACGAATCAAATTATACACCGTTTCAGCCGATTGGTTCCAATCAATCAAACAATGCTCTTTGAAGATTTTTGGGGCATGCTTAATTTCTGTGATATGCGCCTGAGGTTCTTGTGGAAAATTTCCATCTGCCATGGCATTTACAGTTTTCAATAACACCGGAGCACCAATATCCATAAGCTTTTTGTAGACTATGCCTACATTGTCTTTTTCGTCTATCGTTATCTTTTCTCGGAAAATAATATTGCCGGTATCGATCTCATGTTGTAAACGAAATGTAGACACCCCTGTTTCTTTTTCACCATTTATAACGGCCCAATTGATAGGCGCTGCTCCTCTGTAGTTTGGTAATAATGAAGCATGCAGGTTAATGGTTCCTAAAGGTGGCATATTCCAAACCACAACAGGCAACATACGAAAGGCCACAACCACAAATAAATCTGCTTGTAAAGCACGTAATTCCTCTAAGAAAACTTCGTTCTTTAACTTCTCTGGTTGAAGGATGTGTAATCCTTTTTCAACAGCATATTTTTTTACATCCGATTGTTGAAACTGCATTCCTCTGCCTGCCGGCTTATCGGGGGCAGTAATTACACCAACTACTTGATGTTGGGAATGAACCAATGTATCCAACATGGGCACGGCAAACTCGGGAGTCCCCATAAACACAATGCGTAAAGACTTACTCATAGATCAAATATTTTTGTCGGATGATTTTAAATGCCTCTATATCTTGTTGCCAAGTCTGGCGAATTTCAGCTTCCGATTTTCCGTCTACTATCATCTTACGAACGGCATCAGTACCGATTAGTTTATCAAAGAAATTATTGGCTAAAAAGAATTTCGATTTATCGCGGAAGCCCTTATACATCTTTATAACAAAGAACAAGTTCACTCCTACTGTTTTGTTTTTACGCAAATCAAAACCAAAACATTTTTTGTTTAAAAGAAACGGCTCCTTCGCTCCATCTTTAGGTTTTGGAATAAAACTATAAAGCGCGGAAAGTGAGTCGTAATAAGGGCTTCCGACTACCTGAAAAGGGAAATTGGTGCCACGACCAACACTCACATTCGTACCTTCGAAATAACACAGCGATGGATATAGTGTAATGGCCTGACTGTTCGGTAGATTTGGCGATGGCTTCACGGGCAAAACATATTTTGTCCTATGCTTGTAGTTCGAACATTTTACCACAGTCATTTTCAAACTATCGGCATTGGCAATCCATTGCTCCCCTTTCACCATTAAACCATATTCGCCTATGGTCATTCCATATAACACCGGAATAGGATCCACTCCAACAAAAGATTCAAAGCCTTTTTGCAACATTGGACCATCCACATACATTCCGTTGGGATTCGGGCGATCCAAGACAATCAATTCCACATGGTTCTTTGCGCATGCTTCCATCACATAATGCAATGTGGAGATGAACGTATAGAACCTGCAACCCACATCTTGTATGTCAAATACTAAAACATCCATTCCCTTTAAATCAGCATCGCTTGGGGCATGCTTAGCACCATACAATGATATGATAGGTAATTTTGTTTTAGTGTCAACACTATTATCGATATGCGCTCCGGCATCTGCTGTACCTCTAAATCCATGCTCAGGAGCGAAGATTGATTGAATAGCAATATTCAGTTTTATTAGGGTATCAACTAAATGAGTTTTCCCAATCACTGATGTTTGGTTAACCACCAAACCCACTTTCTTATTGCGAAGCTTAGGGATATATTCCCATGTTCGCTCCGCTCCTACAATTGGCTTTTGAGCGATACAATTTAAGGTAATAGCAAAAATTAAAAACAGAAAAAATAGTCGTTGGCTCATCATTTTGTTTTATAAAACAATACTTTCGCCAAAGTAACGACAGCACATTGGATTTTGAATTTTTTATAGTAAAAAAGATTGCCTTCAGCGGAAAAAAGAGCTTTTCGGCTTTTATTATCCGTATTGCTATGGTGGCTGTTGTGCTGAGTGTGAGTACAATGATAGTTGCGGTATCCTTTGTGAATGGCTTTCAAACCGAGATTCGCAACAAAGTATTTTCGTTTTGGGGCCATATCCATATTCTTCCCTACAGCCTAAGTAGAACCTACAATGAAGAAGGCACTTACCGTTATCAATCCTTTGTAGAAAAACTCCGAAAAGATCCTACCGTAGCCCATATCCAACCCATGGTGGTTAAAGGTGGCTTAATTAAAACGAAAGACGCCTTTGATAAGATTGTTTTGCGAGGAATTAATGATGAATTCAACTGGAAGGTATTCAATACCTATTTGGTGAAAGGCAAAGCTATTGGTGGAGATAGTGCTGCACGTTCAAAGCAAATTATAATATCCACCACAACTGCAAAACGATTAAAAATTGATTTAAACGATAAAGCAGTAATTTACTTTCCTTCGAACACTAATACCACAGCCAGGGCATTTCGTGTGTCGGGTATTTATGAAACAGGCATTGAAGAGTTCGACAAAGATTTTGCGATAACCGATATGGGCATTCTCCAAGATATTAATCACTGGGGAAAAGACACAGTTACCGGATTTGAAGTATTTCTAACCGAAAAAAATCTATTCAAAAGCAGAGCAAAATCCTATGCCTTGCTATTTGGCAATAGTGTGATTCCGGAAGAAACATACAACCAATGGCTTATCGACCCAATAGATGATATATCGAAACAAATGAGTTACGACATTGACAACTTATCGTTGGAGGCTATATCCATAAAGGATTTGAACCCAGGACTGTTTGATTGGTTAAATCTGCAAACTATGAACGAATTGATTATTCTGATTCTAATGATATTGGTTGCAGGTATAAATATGATTACCACACTACTAATCTTAGTGATGGAACGCACCACTATGATTGGTATATTGAAAGCTATTGGGGCCAATGATTTTTCGATACGAAAATTATTTTTGTTTTATGGATTGACTATACTCATCATTGGCGTATTATTGGGCGACTTTATAGGTATTGGATTATGTTTGCTACAACAACAGTTTCATCTTATTCAACTTCCACAAGAATCATACTATCTTAAATATGCGCCAATTGTATTAGATTGGAAAGCTATTTTTGCCATTAATACTGGAACTATCTTATTGATTTTAAGTGCATTATTACTACCAACACACTTAGCAAAACGCATCACCCCGATAAAAGCTATTCGCTTTAATTAATTTTTTTTATTCCAATGCAACCTTTTCGCAACCCTTCTGCGTCTATGTTATAGGTTTGTTTTTAAAGGGTTACTGGGTTCGGGAAGTCTGAAATGCTATTTTCAGACTTCCTTTTTTAATTTTACCCAAAATCCAATTATGAAAAAACTACTTTTTGCACTTGCATTTTTCTCACTTGCCATCTCACATTCAGGTTGTAAGAAATCGAAATGTACCAATGTGAGTTGCTATAACGGTGGCACTTGCGATGAAAATACAGGTCAATGTAAATGTACAGCCAATTTCACAGGAGCAAGCTGTTCTGAAGTGAATGGTGATACCGTTGCCTATCTCATCATGAAGTTCCATTTCGACTCAACAATGACACGTTTAGATAACTTCGGTAATCCAACCACAATGCCTTCCGGTCATGCCGGCCAACATCCGAATTTTAAAGGTTTGAGTCAGCATTATATTGAATTAGCGCAAAGCGCCTATACACAACTCGGAACTGGAGTTATTCTATATCATGCACCGGAAACTACTATTGGCGGTGCCAATGCTATTGATTTTGAACAAAACACAATTGTAAAAAACGATTCTATTTTCTTTAAAATCCCTTTAAAGTCAGTTACTCCAGGCACTTATGAATATGTAAGAGTATCTTTAGCCTATCAAAATTATGAGGTTAAATTCTTGTTGGATACTTCCATTAATGTTGGAGGAACCAACTACCCAATTAAACAAGAATTTCCTTGCAACGTGGCTAGTTTTGTTGGGTTTAATACCTATATCAAAAACTACACCATGCACAACCAATCGGTAACAGTGAACGGCAATCGTCTTCAAGGCTATTGGGGCGCTGAATCATACGGAACTATTTACGGTTATCCATTTGATCAGGTAAATACAGGGCAAACACCGGCAGGCTCAACCACTGTGGTAAATCCGCTTTTCAGCACCTCTCCAATTCCAGCAGGTTCTTGCGTAGCAACTGCTAAGTTCGAACCCGGAAAGTTGGTGGTAACAGGAAATGAAACGAAAAGTGTTGTAGTGAATGTTTCTGTTTCTACGAATAAGAGTTTTGAATGGAATGATGTTGTACCCGATGGAAAGTGGGAACCGGCTAAAGGCGAAAATGTTGTAGATATGGGGATTCGAGGAATTAAACCGGTAATTCAGTAAATTTAAATTGAAGACAAAAAAAATGGCGATCTTTTCAGACCGCCATTTTTTTTGGTATAGCAAAAATTATTTGCAACCAGCAGCTTTTAAAGCAGCTTTATAAGTATCCCAGCTAATTCCTGTTCCAGCGTCATTATAGTCGCTTTTGCAGATTTTAGTACCAGCTGATCCAGCAACGCCAGAACAATCTACGCACTCTTTACAAGAACCAAGACCGAAAACGGCTACTACAGCCACTGCGAATAACATTTTTTTCATGTTTTTTGTTTTTTGGGAGTTAATTAATACCCAATAATAGTAACAGTTTTCTAAACCGCAAATTTTTTTCAATCTTTTTTTAGCACAAAATTACAGTTTTCCTTGCTCCATTAATGTCTTTGCCTTTAACACAGTGGCTATACTCAAAGCATCTTTTATTTCCCCTTTCATCACCATTTTAAACAATTCTTCAAACGGAAGTTTTCGGATGACTAATTGCTCTGTTTCTTCCGGCTCAGCATCAGTAAAGCTTATCCCCTTTGCGATATAGCTGTATGAGACTTCGTCTGTTTTTGAATTAGATAATTGCATTTCTAAAATAAGATGAAAATGTTCTGCAATAAGCCCTGCCTCTTCATGTAGTTCTCTCCTAGCAGTTTCTAAGGGTGATGTACCAACCGGACAGCCACCTTCAATTATCTCCCATTCAAAAGTATCAAACGGAAAACGATACTGACCAACAATCCACGTATTATTGTTCTCATCCAAAGGAAGTATTGCCACTGCATAATCTTTAATATGCACTACGCCATAAATACCGTCTTTCCTCGCAGGATTAAGCACTTTATTCTCTTCCACACGCATCCATGGATTTTCATATTTCACTTCTTTAGACAAGACAGTCCAAGGGTTTCTTACTTCCATTTCCATAAAATTTGAGCAATAATAATTAAAGCTTAGAACAAATGGGGCAGTTCTCCACCACATGTCCTCGGGCGGGACAATATTCTCTTCCAAAGAATATTATTTGCAAGTGAAGTTTATTCCAACTGGATTCAGGGAAAAGACGTTTCGCATCTTTCTCCGTTTGTTCTACATTTTTCCCATTCGTAAGTTTCCAACGTGTCATTAACCTGTGAATATGTGTATCCACAGGAAATGCAGGAAAACCAAAGGCTTGAGACATCACCACTGATGCTGTTTTGTGACCAACACCAGGTAAAGCTTCTAAATCTTCAAATGTGTTGGGTACTTTTCCTTTGTGCTTATCTAAAATGATCTGAGACAGGTTAAAAATCGCTTTCGATTTCATGGGCGATAAACCACAGGGTTTAATAATATCGCGTATTTCATCGATAGAAAGCTTAACCATTTTTTGGGGGGTATTGGCCTTCTTAAACAAGATAGGCGTGATAAGATTCACGCGCTTATCGGTGCATTGTGCCGAGAGCAATACAGCAATCAGCAACGTATAAGCATCGCTGTGATCTAATGGGATTGGTGTTTTCGGATACAGTGACTCAAGTTTATCGGCAATAAACTGAACGCGTTCTTTTTTGTTCATGAAGTGAAAACTACAAAAACAGATTAAAACTCTTCAATCGTTTCTTTTATAATAGCTACACACTCGTCTAATTGAGTTTTAGTGATAATTAAAGGTGGCGCTAAACGAATAATATAGTGATGTGTTGGTTTTGCTAGCAAGCCTTTTTCCGCTAAACGCAAGCAGAAATTCCAGCCCAATTCTTCATCTTCTGTATCTAGAACAATTGCATTTAATAAGCCTTTTCCACGAACTTGTTTAATGAGTGGATGGTTGATTTTTTCTAATTCTTTTCGAAAGTACTTTCCAAGGTAGTATGCATTATCTACTAAATTTTCGTCTTTAATCACTTGCAATGCCGACATGGCAACTTTACAAGCTAAAGGATTGCCCCCGTAAGTTGATCCATGTTCACCGGGTTTAATGGTCATCATAATTTCATCATCAGCCAACACTGCGGATACCGGTAAAACTCCACCGGAAAGGGCTTTCCCAAGAATAACTATATCCGGACGAACATCTTCATGATCACAACACAACATCTTTCCTGTTCGTGCCAAACCGGTTTGTACCTCATCGGCAATAAACAATACGTTTGCCTCTTTGCACAAATGAGCACATTTCATCAAATAGCCTTCATCAGGCACATTCACGCCTGCCTCACCTTGAATAGGTTCTACAATAAAGCCTGCAACATTTTTATTTTCTAATGCTTTAGATAAAGCCGAAACATCATTGTATGGAACTCGAATAATTCCGCCTAAATGCGGACCAAATCCTGCATAGCTACTCGGATCGTTCGATGCAGAGATAGCGGCAATAGTTCTTCCGTGAAAGTTACCATCAGCAAAAATCAAAACAGCCTTTCCTTCTTCCACTCCTTTGACTTGATAAGCCCACCGTCTGGCTAATTTCATTGCGGTTTCAACGGCCTCAACACCAGTATTCATAGGCAATACCTTATCGTAGCCAAAATACTCCGAAATATATTTTTCATATTCCCCTAAAACCGAATTATAGAAAGCTCGAGATGTAAGCGTAAGTTTATCGGCTTGTTTTTTAAGTGTATCGATGATTAAAGGATGACAATGCCCTTGGTTAACGGCAGAATAGGCAGATAAAAAATCGAAATAAACCTTTCCGTCTACGTCCCAAACGTGCACCCCTCTCCCCCTTTCCAATACAACCGGAAGTGGGTGATAGTTATGAGCACCATATTGCTCTTCTAATTCCATTAAATAGGCCGAACGGGAAATTGCTGTTTCAGTAATCATTACTAGTCATTTTAGTGAGGTAAAACAAATCATTTTTATGATGAACAAGAAATGTAGATTTTTTTCTATACAGCAACAGTTTAAAATTTAGATGCAAGAAACGAGAAAAGGTTGCATCACTGTTTTTCTTTTTTAATTTTCTCGTAGGCTTCTCGGATTTGGAGCACTTTTGCTTCTAATTTTTTACGCTCTGCTTCCGTTAAATGCTGATTTTTATCGGGATGAAACTGTAGAATAAGTTTTCTATAGTGGGTTCGAATCATTTCAATCGTATCCGTTTCCTTCACCCCTAAAACAGTATAATGGGATGTATCCGATTTTAATCGGTCAGCTTCAATTTTAAGGAAAGTAACATCATTTACATTCATCCAACAGCCTAACACAAAAATACATTTTCGCTCTTTCTCCGACACAGATTTATCACATTCGGCTAAGTCAAACAAAAAATGCATAATTTGATGTATAGTGTTGGTTGTACATACACGGTGTAAATCAATACAGGCCTTCTTTGCATCGTATTTTTTTTGCAAAAAATGATGAAGAATATTTGTCTTTTCGTCTAGATTTTCTTCTCCAAATTGAGTCTTCCAGAAATTACGAATGAAATCCAATTCTTTGAACGTTACCCCCTTTTCAGCGCGAATCACTTCAGCCGCCAACAGCAATACATTCACTTCAAAGTCGGATGTACTGAGTGTTGATTTTGATTGTGCATCATTTTGTTCCAATAGCTTTCCAGCACCATAGCCCATCAAGGCTCCGGCCGGTGAACCTGTCACCATAAAACCTATTCCGGCCCCAAACCATTTTTCGTAAAACATAGATTACGTTTTGTTTGTTGAAGTTGGCTTAAGAATAGCTCTAAAAAAGAAAATCAAACCGAAAACAATAAACGGCACGCTGAGTAGCTGTGTTTTGCTGATGTAACCCAACCACAGCTCCCCTTCCGGTTCTTTGAAAAACTCCAAAAGGAACCTTATGGAGAACAAAACCGCAAAGAAAAAGGAAATATACAAGCCTGGATATTGACGGCCATAGCGTTTATATATCATTAAAATCAGTACCGACAGTACCGAATAACAGATACTTTCATACAGCACTACAGGATGACGTGGAAAAGCATCAACACGTTCAAAAATGAATGCCCATGGTACATCGGTTACTTTACCATAGAGCTCACTATTGAATAAATTGCCTAATCGAATTAAAGCTGCTGGAATAAAAATAACCAAAGCCGTTCCGTCTAAAAGCCAAACCCAATGGTATTGCGGATATTTTCGGAGAAACAAAAAAAGACCAACTAATCCCCCAACAACTCCCCCATGGCTAGCCAATCCTCCATTCCACACTTTTACAATTTCAATTGGATGTTGAGAGAAAAAATCCCACTGATAGAAAAAGACCTGACCTAATCGAGCGCCAATAATTGCTCCGATAAATACATACTGAACAATAAGTATCAAATGATTTTCATCTAAATGCTCTTTGCGAAGTATCCATCGTCCGTAGTAAAAGCAGGCTATAATGGATAAAGACCACATCATACCGTACCACTGCACGGTAAATAAATCGAACGGCAAAGGAATATTTGGATTTACATTCCAGTGAATAAACAGCATCGAAAGCATGAATGCGAATCTACAAAAAAGAGTAAGATGATGGAATAGTTAGTTTACTTAAAGCTTCAGTATTAAGAAAAAATGTATTTTCAAGCATGAAAAAAAGTAATACCTATATACTTATATTATTTACTGTCCTGTTTTCGTGTAAAGCATGGGCTGTAGACCCCCATCAAGATTCTACAACCGCAAAAGCAATAAGCATTATGACGTGGAATGTAAAATTGTTGCCACGCGGTGCTGTTTTTTTGCATCATCATCCGGTTGTTAGAGCAAAATTAATTCCTGCAAAATTGATGGAAGAAAACGCAGATGTCATAATTTTTCAAGAAGCTTATGATGGACTTTCCATTCGAATAATCAAAAGGAAAATTAAGACAGCTTATCCTTTCTGTATGGGCACAAAAAACAGAAAAGCTATTTCTTATAAGCGAGCAGGTGGAATTATCATGTTCAGTAAATACCCAATGAAAGAACTGGAAAGTATTAAATACAGCCAATGTAAAGGTTATATCGACTGCAGTGCTAGTAAGGGTGCAATGATTGTCGAAGTAGATCATCCGGCATGTAAAATACAGGTATTGGGAACGCACATTCAGGCAGGCGGAACAAAGGAAATTAAGGAAAGTCAATATAACGAGTCGGGTTTCTTACTTAAAAAATATGAAATGGAAGGTGTTCCACAATTTGCTTGTGGCGATTTTAATACCAAGCGAATTGATACTGTGTTATACCCAAAATTGATTAACGCTCTTCACTGTGAAGACGGAGAAATATGTACTCCATTAAAATATACTAGTGATCATATGTTGAATGATATGGACTATTACGACCCTGAAAAACGCCATTTAATCGATTATGTATTTGTAAGACGAAATGGAGTGAAACCTATATCAACATTAAGAATTGTAAAACAGATACAACAGCAATGGGATAAAAAACATAAAGATTTGTCGGATCATTTTCCGGTGATTTTGAAAATGACACTTTAATTTGTTTTTGCCAAGTAAAACTGATTTATTTGCCATTGTATGTACAACAATAAGAAAGTCGTAATAGTTCTTCCTGCCTATAATGCAGCTCAAACATTAGCACAAACCTATGCTGAAATCCCAATGGATGTTGTGGATGAAGTTGTATTGGTAGATGATGCCAGTAAAGATAATACATCTGAACTGGCCAAAGAACTGGGAATAAAACATGTTATTCGCCACGACCAAAACAAAGGCTATGGCGGTAATCAGAAAACCTGTTACAACAAAGCACTATCGCTAAATGCCGATATTGTAGTAATGCTACATCCCGATTATCAATACACACCTAAGTTACTTTTGGCTATGATTAGCATTATCGGAAACGAAGTATATCCGGTAGTATTTGGCTCTAGAATTCTTGGTAAAGGAGCGCTTAATGGAGGAATGCCTATGTATAAATACATATTCAACCGTATGTTAACACTCACACAAAACATCCTTATCAATCAAAAATTATCGGAATACCACACCGGATATCGAGCATTCTCAGCTGATGTTATCCGAGCAGTAAATTTCGAAGCGAACTCCGATGATTTTGTATTCGACAATCAAATGGTATCACAGATTTTCTACAAGGGATTTGAAATTGGTGAAGTAACTTGTCCTACAAAATACTTTGAAGAAGCTTCTTCCATCAACTTTAAACGCAGTGTAGAATATGGTTTAGGTTGTTTAAAGGTGTGCTTTATCCACCTCTTCTGTAAATTGGGAGTAATGAAGAGCGAGCTCTACAAATAGAAAAATAATTGCAGTTTATTGGTTAAAAATTTTGTAAAACGAAATATTTGTTTATCATTGCTATGTTGTGTTAAATAAACAACAGGTTATGGCAAGAAAAAAATACACTAACGAATATATTATTCGATCATCACCTTCAATTCTTTTTGAATTTGTAACCGACCCTACGAAATTAACTCAATGGTTTTCAGATACTTGTGACGGGAACGATTCACATATTGTTTTTGGTTGGGGTGGGTCTAGAGAAGAAGCCGATATTGTTGAATATATTGAAGATGAATTCGTAAAATACCATTGGAAAGACGGTACTAAAGGAGAATTCTTCTCTTTTAGAATCTATAAATCGGAAATTTCATTTGAAACAGTATTAGAGGTAACCGATTTTGCTGAAGATAGAGAAATTAAAGATCAAATTCGTCTTTGGGATAGTCAGATTGACCAACTCAAACATTGTCTTGGTGCCGCTTAATGTTCATTCATTAAGTAATTACTCCATTTTATCTGCTTTGCACAAATGAAATTGGCAAAGAAAATAGTAGCTCCATTTTTCTTTAATAAACTCGATTGGCTCTTAGTAAAGAGTTTTATTGGACCGTTTATTCTTACTTTTTTCATTGCATTATTTGTATTGGTCATGCAGTTTCTATGGAAGTATGTTGACGACCTCGTTGGAAAGGGGCTAAACACCTTTGTGCTGTTTGAATTAATATTTTATGCCTCTGCACGTTTGGTTCCATTGGCACTCCCTTTAGCAGTATTGCTTTCCTCCATCATGACCTTCGGTTCGTTGGGAGAACATTTCGAATTAACAGCTTTAAAAGCTTCTGGAGTATCTGTGTTGCGAATGATGCGACCATTGATAGTAGTTGTAAGTATGATCAGTATTTTTGCGTTTGTTTTTTCCAATTATCTACTCCCATTTTCTAATCTCAAGTTCCAAACACTGCTTTACGACATCCGTAATCAGAAACCAACGGTTGCAATTAAAGATGGAATATTCTACAACGATATTGATGGTTTTAATATACGGGTCGATAAAAAAGACCCGGATGGCAACACTTTGCATGGTATCATTCTATATGACCATTCTAGTGGGCTTGGAAGCGATCATGTGATATATGCAGAAAAAGGGCAATTGATTCAAGATGAAAAAAACATGGCGCTTACCTTTTTCTTAGAAAACGGAAAGCAATACAAGGATGTAAGTACAAAGAAAAAACCCGAAGATGAAGAGCATTACGATTTATATTATACAAAATTTAAATCTTGGGAAAAGCGCTTCGACCTCAGTAAATTCAAACTTTCCAGAAGCGATGACAACTACTTTAGAGATTTAAAGCAAATGATGAATCTAAAGCAATTAATGTATGAAATGGATACGGTAAAAGAAGAAAAAGCTAAGCTAGAACTATCGATGGTAGAGTACAGTAAACCCTATTTTGTA
Organism: Chitinophagales bacterium; assembly: GCA_044226285.1. Classification (GTDB taxonomy): domain Bacteria; phylum Bacteroidota; class Bacteroidia; order Chitinophagales; family LD1; genus CALAYL01. The sequence continues at coordinate 257,618 of JBGAHI010000006.1, forward strand.
TTTTCAAAATTTGCGAAAGATTCTGTAAAAAAGCTAAATAGCCCTTCTCCGCTCTTTCACTCGTTCTCTAAAATTGACGATTGGCTTACAATTCTTCCAAAAGGAGAACGAAAAACGGTATTAGAGAAAGCAATGAATCAATCGAGAAACATTAAGAATTACAGCGATATCCTCAAAAACCAAATCCAATTCAAAAACAACGAAATTATTGGCGATTTGATTGAAATTTATCGCAAATTCACGCTATCAATTGCGTGCTTAGTACTTTTCTTTATCGGTGCTCCATTGGGTTCAATCATACGTCAAGGTGGACTTGGATGGCCACTCGCCTACTCCATTGTATTTTTTATAGTCTATCATGTTACGTCTATTATTGGGGAAAAATCGGCAGAAAAGATGGCCCTTTCAGCATTCAGTGGAATGTGGCTTTCCACTTTTATTTTATTACCGCTAGGTATTTTTCTCACCTATAAAGCAGCCAACGATTCAGCACTGTTCAGCAAAGATAAATATGTAAAGTTTCTCAATAGTATTATTGTGCCTAGAAAATGGCGTAAACTATGAGACGAAACCTCACGAAAGAAGAGATAAACTTTGGATTGGGAACCATCCTTTATGCCTTGATTTGCTTAGGTTTTGCCATTACTTTTGCCAAAGGAATGGAAGTCAGTTATGTAACTCAACATTATTCTGAAATCCTCCATTCTTTTTTTACCTATGTTACTCAAGTGGCTGAACTACCCGGAATTATTTTGTTCATCCTTTTAGTGGTATTGAAAGACCGAAAACAACTCCTCCATTACACAATTATAGCATTGCTCACTGCACTTACGATAACAATCTTTAAACACCTTATCTTTTCCTCTTCAGATCGTCCAAGAGCATGGGCAATACAACAACACATCGTACTGCCTGCCGATGCCTCCAATTTATTGCACTTTAGCTTTCCTTCAGGTCACACCGCCTTTGCCTTTTGCCTCATGTATTGTTTAGTGATTTTGTACAACGAAAAAAAATGGACATTCTTTTTTCTTTCCATAGGTATATTGGTTGGATTGTCGCGCATTTATTTATTGGCGCATTTTGTTATCGATACCGGTATAGGAGCATTGATTGGCCTATCGATGGGAATGATAGGAAACAGACTTTACAATCGCTATCTCAGTAAGCTAATAAATTGACAACCTAGAATTTTTATATTTGGTTTCATGAACGACATTTTTAAAAGACTAGCCCAATTCCCTACACGATTATTTGTGATCGTTATCGGTGCGGGACTTTTTATTCCCTTTTTAGGGCATGTTCATTTGTTCGATTGGGATGAAATCAACTTTGCAGAATCTGCTCGCGAGATGTTAGTTAGTGGTAATTTCCACCAGGTTCAAATTAATTTTCAACCTTTTTTTGAGAAACCGCCATTGTTTATGTGGATGCAAGCTTTGTGTATGCATTTCTTAGGTACCGATGAATTTTCAGCGCGATTCCCAAATGCCATTTTTGGGATTTTAACTATGCTCCTCACTTACAATATAGGCAAACACTATTTCTCGGTTACTTTCGGAGTCTTTTGGGCACTATTAATGGCCTGTTCATTCCTTCCATTTTTTTACTTTAAATCGGGCATCATTGATCCCGTGTTCAATTATTTCATTTTTCTGAGTTTGTATTGGCTATTTAAAATATCCATCAAAGACGAATTTGAATCCGGTAAAACCTTACGCAAAAAAATGATGCGCTTTACCATTTACTCTGCCATTGCTTGTGGTTTAGCCGTACTAACTAAAGGACCAGTAGCAATACTTATTATTGTGTTAGTGGTTACAAGTGTTGGTGTATGGAACAGAGGAAGAATCACCTTTAACTTTTCCAGTTTTATTACTTGGTCGGCCATTGTTACACTGATTATATCGATTTGGTTGAGTTATGAATCGCAAGGCATTGGTGTCAAATTTTTGAAAGAATTTTTATACTATCAGGTGCGTTTGTTTACCACAGCTGATGCCGGTCATGCCGGACCGATATACTACCACTTTATAATATTGCTTTTGGGGTGCTTTCCTGCCAGTATTTTACTTTGGGGGGCAATGAAAAAGAACAACGAAGATACCATACATCAATTACTATTAAAGCGATGGATGTTAGCACTACTAAGTGTAGTACTTATTCTTTTTTCTATTACTCAAACTAAAATTGTACACTATTCATCGCTTTGCTATTTACCAATAACATTCCTTGCCGCTTATTATTTGCACAAAGTTTATGAAGGTAAAAAGAAATGGCATTGGGGTATGTCGGTGGGAATACTTGTTCTTGCTTTATTATGGGCAATTACAATTGGCGGTGCAATGTATATTTTTAGCACAAAACTTACACTTCCTACAATCAACGACTTGTTTGCCGTTGAAGCCTTGAAAGCAAAGGTGTATTGGAATTCAAAAGAACTTATTATCCCAATGCTATTCTTATTTCTTATTATCGCTTCAATAATAGCCATTCATCTAAATAAAAAAGCTATTGCCATCGGCATACTGCTGATTTCTTCCGGACTATTTGCATCACTGATTGCTTTGCTAATGGCACCGCGCGTTGAGCGTTATTCACAAAACGCTATGATTGATTTTCTAAAAAAGGCTTCCATTGAAGATTGCAGATTTGAAGCGAGAGGATTTAAAAGTTATGCGATTTACTATTATGGACAAATAAGTCCGGCTCCAACATCCAATAAAACATACGTTGTCTCGAAAGTAAATTTGATATCAAAAATAGATACCACTGATTTAATCCCATTGTATTCAAAAAATGGATTTGTATTCTTCCAAAAGAAATAATCTCAGTTGAGCATTGGACTTTCGGGATAAACAGCCATTGCTTTATATACCCCACCCATCGACTGCATTTTTAACCGCCACATATTTTCAGTGTTGTGGTAAAATAAGGTTTCATTAGCCCCTGTTCCAATGATCCATGAACTATCCTTTATTTCGGCATCCAACTGCCCCTCATCCCAACCGGAATAGCCAATAAAAAAACGCAAATGTGCTGTAGTTAAAGTGCCTTGGCGAATAAGTTTTTTGATCTGCTCGAAATTACCTCCCCAATACACACCTTCTGCAATTTTCATGCTCCCCTCGATAAGTGTACCGCGGTTATGAATCACTTGAATCAAATCTGTACCTACCGGCCCGCCTAACAACAATTTCCCTTCGTAAACCATAGGGAAATTTTCAATCACATCTTGTAAACGTAAATCAACAGGTTTATTCAGCAACAAACCATGTGTGCCATCCGCATCATTTCTGCAAATGAGCACCACAGCCCTTCTGAAATTATCGTCATCCATAAACGGCTCAGCCAACAGCAATGTTCCGGGCTTTACTTGCTTCCCTTTTTCAAATTCGTAACTCCAAGTCTTTTCCGGAATAATCATACCTTAACAATTGCGATTAAAAATATACAATCCTTTGTTTTAAACTAAATCAATTCAACAGTTTCATTAACTTCGCTAGACTAAAAAATGTTCATGCGTTTCTATATTACATTACTAAACTTCTTTTTAATTTCCGTTTCAGTTCAGGCGCAAACGGTGTTTCAATTCACTACAATCAGCGGAACTGTTAATGAAGCCGATGGTTTAGTATTGGCGGGATACGTAAAAGCATCCGTTGCTTCCGTTCAAAACCACAGTTTTCAATTGACGCTAAAATCGGGTACAGGAAAAGCCGCTGATATCAATAATTTTACAACAACACCTATTTTAATTCCGTCACTTACAGATTCTGCACCGGTTTATTTAACGGTAACAGATGATTCCATAGTAGAGCAATTAGAATCCATCGTTTTTGCACTCCAACCTACTACTTTAAATGATACACTTGGCGCAGATTCTCTTTTCACACTGAGTATAATCGACAATGAACTTACGGCCACGTTTTCATTTCTGATGCCCATGGATACCATTTGGGAAACGCAATCTTCCTATAAAGTAAGTGTGGTTTGTAATAATCCCAATCCAAAAGGTGTTCGTTGTTTCCTACGAGCCGATGATGGACATTATACTTTAACCGGTGGTCAAGAGTTTGGTTTCGGTTGGACCTATCTGAACTTCAAGCCGGGCCTCGATACAGCCAGTGCATATGTTTATCTCTACGATGATAATATCCAGGAAACAATTGAAACACTTGTGTTGAAGCTTAGCGATTTCGATGCCAATAATTGTACCGACTCTGCATTTACGTTGTTTATAAAAGACGATGAATCGCCACAACCTATCTCCATTGCTTTCGATCGGTTGAACGACACTGTTTATGAAGATACTGCTGGCGTTACAACTATCTATGTAACCGTTAACAACCCTTGGAGTAAAACATTTTTATTTCAAATTACTACTGCATTTGACGGAACGGCAAAACAAAACGATTATTCTTTCTATTTTAACCACGACCCACTATTTAGTGCGCCTCCGGGAATATCGCACGATACGGTTTTCGTTAAAGTTAAAAACGATGCCTTTGTTGAAGATACGGAGCAGGCCTACGTACGATTTAAATACGGAAGTGTAAATACAGCATCCGATACAGTCTACACAATGAGTATAGTAGATAGAGATACTGTTCAAATCGGATTTTTGGGAGCAGCCTATTCTTTCTTAGAAAACCAAGGGAAATGCACGGTTAAACTGGTCACCACTTCACCTATGAAAGTGCCCATTAGTGTTCCGGTTACTTATTACAATGGAAATGCATCGCCAAATATCGACTTTACTTTCGTTGATACTGTAGTCACATTCCCTGCATTTTCAATGGATACGCAAGAAGTGTATATTACTTTGATGGATGATAATGTTGAAGAGATAAACGAACAAGTTAACTTGCGCATAGGTGATTTATCACCTGTTGCCATTGGTCATCAAGGCATACGGCAATTTACATTTTTTATAATTGACGATGATTCAACGGCTCTAGGGATTGAAGATGATGCCACTATTGTAAGTGCCTATCCAAATCCGATTGCTAACTATCTGAACGTATCTACTGACTTTCCGATGAACAGTATTCAAGTGATGAGTATTGATGGGAAGACTGTGTTTACATCATTTTTAGAAGGTGAAGAAAAAATGACATTGAATACTTCAGACTGGAACAGCGGCCTATTTATCCTTCGAATTACTTCAGTCGACAAAGTTAAAACAGTTCGAATTATCAAAAATTGATGCTTTAAACGCATGGCTATTGGTAATTGACGATTAGCCTTCTATATTCGCACGCTCAAAAACAACGCAATCATGTTTGAAAATTTACAGGAACGCCTCGAAGGAGCCTTTAAAACGCTAAAAGGACAAGGGAAAATTACCGAGATAAATGTCGCGGAAACAATAAAGGAAATCAGACGCGCATTGGTAGATGCCGATGTGAACTATAAAATTGCCAAAGAATTTACCGATCGCGTTAAAGAGAAAGCATTAGGTCAGAACGTTCTCACCGCAGTATCTCCGGGACAACTCATCACCAAAATTATGAGTGATGAATTAACGGAACTCATGGGCGGAACGGCTGCTGATTTCAATGTGAAAGGTGCTCCGGCTGTGATTTTGATTGCCGGTTTACAAGGATCGGGAAAAACAACATTCACGCATAAACTCGCCTTGTTCCTTAAAACACAGAAATTCAAACGACCGTTGATGGTGGCCTGTGACGTGTATCGTCCGGCTGCGATTGACCAGTTGATGGTGTTGGGAGAGAAAATCAATATTCCGGTTTATGCCGATAAAGAAAACAACAATCCGTTAGCGATTGCTTTAAGAGGGATTGAAGAAGCTAAAGCCAACGGAAACGATGTGGTGATTATAGATACTGCAGGTCGTTTGGCAGTAGATGAAGACATGATGAACGAGATTTCGTTGTTGAAGGAAAAAACTTCGCCTACCGAAATTTTGTTTGTAGTGGATTCCATGACCGGTCAGGATGCAGTGAATACGGCCAAAGCCTTCAACGACCGCTTGAACTTTGACGGTGTTGTATTAACAAAATTAGATGGTGACACCCGTGGTGGTGCAGCTTTAACGATTACGTATACTGTTGGTAAGCCAATTAAGTTTGTATCGTTGGGCGAAAAGGCCGAGGCATTGGATGTGTTCCACCCCGATCGTATGGCACAACGTATTTTGGGTATGGGAGATATCGTTTCCTTCGTGGAAAAAGCCCAAGCGCAATACGATGAAAAGAAAGCGCGTGAGATTGAATCGAAAATCCGTAAAAACCAATTTAACTTCAATGATTTTCTTTATCAATTGAACCAGATCAAGAAAATGGGTAACATGAAAGACCTATTGGGTATGATTCCTGGAATGGGAAAAGCAGTGAAAGATGTGGACATCAATAACGATTCGTTCAAGAAAATTGAAGCTATTATCTATTCCATGACGCCAAAAGAGCGTGAAAATCCGGATTTGTTGGACGGCAAACGAAGAGCACGTTTGGCAAAAGGCTCGGGCAACAGTATTCAGGAGGTCAATGCCTTCATCAAGCAATTTGATGAAATGAAAAAAATGATGAAATCGGTACAAAAAATGAGCGATTCCGGTCGGTCGTTAAAAGGCATAATGGGGAAATAAACCTCGAAGATTTGCAAAATCGCAATTAACTACTATATTCGCGCCTCAAAATATTAATTAACCCAATCCTTAAATTCATTTAAGACATGGCTACAAAAATCAGACTTCAACGTCACGGTCGAGGAAAAAGACCTTATTACACCATCGTAGTTGCCGACTCTCGTGCACGTAGAGATGGTAAATACATCGAAAGAATCGGTGATTACAATCCACTAACTGTTCCTGCTTCTATTAATTTAGATGTAGAAAAAGCTTTAGCTTGGTTGCAAAAAGGTGCTGAACCTACTAATACAGTAAACGCAATTTTGAAATACAAAGGCGTATTATTCCACAAACACCTTTTGAGAGGAGTTGCTAAAGGCGCATTAACGCAAGAAGTAGCTGATCAAAAATGGCAAGAGTGGTTAGATGCACACAAAAACGCTGTGTTGGATCATCAGAAAAAACTACACAAATCTAACGCAGATAAAATTGCAAAATTGTTAGAAGAAGAAACGAAGATTAAAGAAAGCAGAGAAGCAAAACGTGCTGCTGCATTGGCTGCTGCTGAAGCTGCAAATGCTCCGGCAGTTGAAGAAACACCTGCAGTTGAAGAAGCTCCGGCTGCTGAAAGTACAGAAGCTCCAGCTGAATAATCTAAACTATACATCCGCAATGGAATATATTTCTGTCGGAAAATTAGTAAAGCCTCATGGAATCCATGGGGCTTTACAATTTGTGTTTCACGGGTTCTTGAAAGACGATGCCGCAATACCAAATTTCTTTTTTATTCAACGCAATGGAATGTATACCCCTTTGTTTGTTGAGAAATTAGAAATGAACCGTGAAGAATCGGGATTTGTGCATTTCGAAGAATTCAAAGACCGTAACCAAGCCATTGTACATAGTAATTTAGAGATTTATTTATCGGAACAAGATGCCGAGAAATACTTTGAAGAAGATGAATCGGATTTGGAATTCTTGATTGGCTACACCGCCTTTGATAATGAAAACGAGTTCGGGACCATTATTGCTATCGATGAAATGCCTATGCAAACCTTTGCCGTTGTTGAAAATGGCGAAAAGGAGCACTTAATTCCGCTTGTTGATGATTTCGTGATAGATATCATTAAAAAGAAGAAACAGATTATTTTTGACTTGCCGGAAGGCTTATTAGACCTATAATCTTATTCGAATGGCAACATTCATTTACATTTTGCAATTAAAAAGTCCGTACGAGCAAGAAGCGTGTTGGACAGACGAAACCCGTGCTACGTTGGGTCGCCATTGGAATTATTTGGTGGATTTGCACGCCAAAGGTGTTATGAAAATAGTGGGCAGAACCGAAGTGCCTATTGAAAATCCTGAAAACAGGGGCATTGCCATCTTCACTGCGGAAGATGAGGTAGAAGCAAAATTGATTATGGAGAACGACCCGTGCATCAAGGAAGGTGTAATGGAAGGAAAATTATTCCCTTTCAATTTTGCATTAGGCGCAAGGTAACATCCCTATTTTAAACTACCTATCCCACCATCTACACCAATAACTTGACCGGTTATCCAACGACTGTTGTCTTGTATTAAAAACGCCACTAATTGCCCGATTTCATCAGCCGATCCAATACTATTCAATGGATGTCGCTTGGCGGCTGCTTCGCGCTTTTCATCACTATTCAACAATGCACTTGACAATGGCGTATCTGTTAAAGAAGGTGCAATTACATTCACTCTAATTTTTGAAGTAGCCAATTCAGCGGCTAAGCTTTTAGCTAAACCTTCAATAGCCCCTTTTGCAGCCGCAATCGAAGCATGAAAAGGCATTCCAATTTTCACTGCAACAGTACTGAATAATACGATTGAAGCGCCATCAGCTTTTTTGAGACGGGGTAACAAATACTGAATTACAGCAATTGCGCCTAGTACGTTCTGCTGAAAATCGGTGAGAAAATCTTGAGTTGTAAGTCGGTTGAATGGTCTTAAATTAATTGAACCAGGGCAATAGACAAGACCATGAATCACTTCAGGCAAATCAGCCAACACAGTCAAATCATCTTTTGCGGCATCTAAGGCAAAGAAGGTGGTATTCAAAGCCTCTAGTTCGTTAGTAAGTTGGTGCGATATAGTAAATAGATTTTCATTTTGCAAAGCTTTGACCGTGGCTAATCCTATTCCACGCCCTGCTCCTACCACAACTATGTTTTTCATATTACTGATTTAGTTTTTTTTATTCATTCTGCATTTATCGCTGCAATAGATCACTTCATTCCAATTTTTCTCCCACTTCTTTCGCCATACAAATGGTCGAGCACAAACAGCACAAAGTTTTTGGGGCAGATCTTGCTTTTTCATTCAACGTTTACTGATTTTGTTATAGGAAATTGTTCGTTGTCGGCTACACTTGAAACGGGTTATATCTGCACTTCGTTTGGCTATATGTTTTTGACTTATGCCGCTATGCACCCGTTTTCGCCATCGATTAAAACTACTTCGCTTTAATGTGTTGCGCATAATGTCTACCACCTGCGCTTCAGTTAATCCGAATTGGAATTCAATAGCTTCAAAAGGAGTTCTGTCTTCCCACGCCATTTCAATGATTCGATCGATTTCTGCGATAGTTATGTTCATATAGCTCGTTGATAGCTTATCTATTTGTTCAACCACCAAACTGTTCCGTTCAATATACTTGCAAAACTCACCCACAAAAAATACGGGATGAGCAAGTAAGCTGCGGTTGCGTTAACAGAATAGCTAAAAAAGATAGTTGCCCCTATGGCAGAAAGCATAATGAGCGACTCAATGAATGACCAACCTAATAGATGTAGGTTAAAAAAGATAAAAGACCAAGCCATGTTCAATCCAAACTGAACAACAAAAAGAATCATAGCGCTTTTTCCGCCATTCTGAGACGAATTCCATAACAAAGCAAAGGAAATCCCCATCATAATGTATAAAACTGTCCAAACCGGCCCAAAAAGCCAATTAGGCGGATTCCAGCTAGGCTTTTGTATTGTAGGATACCAAGTTTGAATGGCATCAATAGTGCTTAAACCACTAAATGTTCCCAATCCTACACAAACAACAATACAAATAATACTTTTTAGTAATATTGACATATAAATAAGCAACAACTTAATGCATCAAATGTTCATCATTCTACCTATAAACTTGACAATAATCAGTACAGTTCTGTTTAATCATTGAGTAAAGTCATGTTGGATAGTTAAAACACACAATATCTTTGCATTATAAAATTTTAAACTATGAAATACATTTTGTCTTTATGCACAGCATTTTTCTTTTTATCTGCAACGGCTCAGGAGGTATCCGGTCAGTACGATAAAATCGGTAGATTTAACCAAGGCGTAGCTATTGTTTGGAAAAGCGGTCATTGTGGACTTATAACACAAGGAGGAAAAGAAATAGTTAAACCTGCATACGATAAAATATCCGGATTTGGGAAAGATGGTATTGCTTATACATGGAAAGAAGGACTTGTTGGATTAATCACAATGCAAGGGAAAGTAATTGTGCCCAATATATATGGAAGTATTAGTGCTTTCAACGGGTCTTTTGCCATTACCAGAAAAAATGGCTTGGCCGGCATGATTAACAAACAAGGTAAAGTATTGATTGAAAACAAGTACGAGGATATCCGAATAGAGCGAAACGGTGTGATTAGAGCTGTTAAGGAAGGAAAAGAAGTTATTCTTGATTTAAAAGATTAGCGTAATGAAAAAGAGTGAAGAAAGTTCTTCACTCTTTTTTTGTAATGGGTATAAAACGAAAAAGGTTGTCATTTCTGACAACCTTTTTTGTGATCCCGTTGGGATTCGAACCCAAGACCCATACATTAAAAGTGTATTGCTCTACCAGCTGAGCTACGGAATCATCACCTTTTTAACTAAGCGGTTGCAAATATAGTAATCGATTTCTTTTTGCAAACAATTATCAAAAAAATTATTTCTTTTCGAACAAAACACCTTCAGCCGTAAAGTTTACATCTATCTCTGGCGCAGTGATAGCGTCTATTTCAGCCTGAGACTTCTTTGCATCGGTGGCGTAATGTTTTAATTCCTCCACTGTAGTTGTATCAAAAAATACAGTTCCTTTAGCATAAACAGTCCATCCACTGATGTTCGCAGGTACAAAAAACGCATAATCCTTAAAACGAATACGCACCTTTTTGCCGTTTCCGTTATCTACAGTCATCCAACAACCTTTCTTCTGGCAAACTTCATCTACTTTACCATAAATCACAACGTTTTCCTTTTTCGTCTCTCCTTTAGCTTTCATATCGGCTTCAGCCTTCGCTAAAGTTACAGCACCATCTTTAGTGATAACAGCGCCATATCCGCCTTTCTCGTTTTGTTTTGTCAAACACTTATAGTTCTTCTCTTTGGAAGGATCACAAACTACTTTCTGTGCATTCAACATGGCTGCAAAACCAAGAAAGCTTATCGTTACAATTAATTTTTTCATTTCAGTATTCGTTTATTTAAAGGACGAAAATAATAGTTCTAAGTAAAACATCGGATTTTTTAGCTTGGCGCGAATATTTACATCGTAGAACATAGCAGAGAATGTATCGCTAAGCGCTTTGCTTTTGACGGTACGTTTCACCACAAAATTGAACAAACGTGGATAATTAGCCAATTGTTGGAGTTTAGCACTCAGTTTCAATTCTGCTGAGAGTTTTCGTTCGATGGTGCTTTGATAGTGAATAGTTGCCTTTTCCGAGTAATCATTTTGAGTAATACAACTCACAATGGTATTGGCCGCTTCAAAGCCACTAATCATAGCATTGCCGATACCTTCTCCTGTAAACGGATCGATAAGCATAGCTGCATCACCTGCCAGTAAATAGTGATGTCCATGTAGTTTACGCGTTTTAGAACCCAAAGGAAGACCGAAGAGCTTTACATCGTTGACAATTTCAGCATTTTTGAATCGTTCTTTAAATTCAGGATGCTCCGTTATTACGCGCTCAAATTGCTTTTTGAGATTGATATTTTTTTGTTGTAAGTAATCGGCACGAATGCCCGCGCCAACATTGGCTTCTCCGTTAGGCAACGGGAATATCCAAAAATAGCCCGGCAAAAAATCATCCACAAAATGAAGTTCGATGAAATTCTCCCTATCCATGTTCGACACATTGCGATAGTATGTTCGCAGTCCGAAACAATTATGTTGAGGTTCGGTGCTTAAACCGGCTACTTCTTTTGTAAACGATGAATAAGCGCCATCACATGCCACAATAAAATCGGCCGTTAGTGTTCCCCCATCCTTACATTGCGCCTGCCAAGTTTGATTTTCTTCATCGAAAGTGTAATGACGAACCTCAGTTTGTTCCATCAATTGAATCAGTGGTTCTTGCTTCACTTTATTTACTAACCAATCATCGAAATCTACGCGCTTTGATACAAAGCCCGGAGCAGGTTCTTCGGCTGTGTAACTCGGCTTGAACGGCAATCTTAGGCGATACCCGGAAGGAGAAACAAACAGAATACCGTAGGAGCCTATTGCTTTTGAAGAAGATTGAAATTCGGCAATCCAATCGGGATTGAGCTTGCGCACAATATCCATCACTTTTCCGCTAAGGGCATCGCCACAAATTTTATCGCGCGGAAATACCGCTTTATCGATGAGTATAGATTTGACACCCAATTTCGCCAAACGCAATGCCGTTGTGCATCCTGCCGGTCCGGCTCCAACAATAAGAATAGTAGGCGTTGTATTACTCATTTAGAATGAATACTGAAACCTTAAGTTCAAAGAAGAAGAAGGATAATGGTTTGGAGCCACCAAGCCCAGTAAATTGTGCGTACCCAACATGAAGTTGATATGCCTTGTGGTATAACCAATTTCAGCGCCTAAATTGAATAGCGAATATCCGCCTCCGGAAATTGACACAGCTGTACGAAATCCATTACTAAAAAGAAAGTTTGATTTAACGTATGCCATCACATAATAATTCGAAAGCCATCGTGTTTGTATACCGTAGTTTAGTTGAATGCCAATCTTCTTTGTTTTCAACTGATGAGAAAAAGACAAACTCACAGTTGCAGGTAAATAGGTATTGTATTGGCGATGCGTTTTCTCGGCTGCTACATCTTTTACAATGGAATCTACATTTAATCGTCCGAATGAACTGCTGTTGATTTTAAGAATATTGTCGATTACTACGCCTTCAAAATGTATGGCTGTATCCTTGCCGTAATTAATGCTTTCTTTTCCCCACATGATGAGCCCTAAGTCTTGCACATCGAATTGCAATAAGCCTTTATTGAATTGATAACCTACATGCACATCCCCCGAAAAACCGGCTCCTTTTAATCCAAAAAACGGACTTGCACCTTCATTAGCTTGATTATAGGAGAATCCATACTTTGCATCAATATATTCACCATAGGGTGCTGTGTAGATTCCTGCATTGGTTGTGCGCAATTGATTATCCATAAACCCTTGCAAAAACGAAAGATTAACGGCTGCAAACAAATTCCCTTCTTGCTTACCTATTCCTAACGAAAACTGATTGTACATCAAGTTTTCAAAATTCATGTTGCTCAAAGATGCCGTTTTATCTTCATACATTTTATTGCCATACAACACTAAGTTGAGTGCATCTTTTGTTATGTCGGCATAACGCATATTACGATGAAAATAACTAGCGTAAAACACCACTTTGCTCTTTGAAAAATAATGCTGATAACTTAGGCCCGCTTTCAACTCATCTTCGTAGCGAATGCGTTTACCGGGGAATGAAGTAATGCGGTCTTTGTAAGCTGTATTGATTTCACCTTTGGCTAAGAATTTCATTACAAAACCTAAGGGAAGACTGTTGGAGTTTTGGTGAAATGAGGAAGAAAAGATTACTTTGTTTGAACCGGTAGCCGATGCAACGAGAACAGGGATATCTGCTAGATAGGAAATTGAGCTATTAGAAAGTGTTGGTCCTAATAAAATACATACTGATGACGTTTTTGAAAGCGTTTGTAGTGAATCGGTTATAGGATATTTTAAATCCTGAACAGAATCAGTTAAAAAATAACTTTCCGGAATTAATTGTGGAGCAGGAGTTGAATTGTAGCAAACGATAATATTGGGATTGGGGGCCGCATTTGCAGTAACCAAAGCATCGTCAAGTAAAACTTGTTTTTTTTGAGCGCTCACTACAAGGGTAAATGATAATACAAAACATATAATAAAACTACTCCTAATCATTACTTCTTCTTTTTTCAAAGTATTCCAACTCATGTACATTCTTTTATAACTTCACCTTATAATTAAACTGTGCCGTAATCTTGGCATCCAACTTATAATCGCTATAAATTTTATAATACTGACCATTGCAGGTGCCATTGTTGGTTTGTGTATTGAAAACGGCTGTTAAAACGGCCTTATAACCTGAAAATAATTTATGAATTCGAGTACTGCTTACCGGAATACTGAATACATTTTTCTTAGCTTCATTCACCCTACAATTACCATCAACATCACCGGGCACTAAAGTATAATTACTCAAAAGTGTATCTATCGGATTGTTCAAACTATCATACACCACCAACGTAACATCACCTTTGAGCGGAAACTTGTTGTAAGTAATCAAATAGAGTGTACCACTATTGATGTTGTCGATTTCTTTAGGGCTATTGCCTAATTTGAAGCCAAAGGTATCGCGTAATGTAAGATTATTAGCCTTCACAGAAAGCGGAATGTTTAAATCCAAATTCACTTTTAAACGCGAATCCAGATAGGCAAAGTCGTCATAGGTTTGTTGATTGCCATTCGGATTCGTACGAATCTGCACATCGTAATCAATAGAACTTGGAAGATTCGTCAAAAAGTTTTTGATATTACTTGTGGCGCTATTGATTTGGAAATCGTGTTTAGCCGGACGAAGCGGAAAATCTTGTGCACGGTTTATGGATAAAGGTTGACCGATGACAGGCGAAGCAGAGTTATCTTGAAGACTCACTATATTGCCATTCGCATTTTTCCCGGAAAGTGTGTTTATTTTTACAATGCCGTCTACTCCTAAACCATTTTCAATGTTTAAGGATAAGCTCACATCTTGAAAATCTAAAGCATTGGGGGCATTGCCTGCAAAAAGATTACTAAACGAGAACGGAGAATTACCTTGGAATAAAATGGTATCGCGACCTGCATAACCTTTGATGTAATTCGGCTTAATATTTTTGAGTCTATATGTAAAATACAAACTATCGCTATTGGTGATTTCGCGTAAAATACCGGAAGAATCGATGTGAGCCACCACCACTTGCGTGTATGTATTGAAATTATTGCCCTTGCTGCCGGTTAAGCCAATCGAAAAACCCGATAAATCAAAGCTCTTGGAAATGGTTGTTGGAACACCGCCAACGGAAGGTGCAACATCCGAAATGTCTTCAATTACTTTACCATTTTTATTGTACGCATTTTTCAAGCGATAAGTAATACGTAATTTCTCTTGAATTGAACTACTAATATCTACTCCCAATTCACCGGATTTACAATCAACATAAGTAAATTTTCGTTCGCCAATGGTTTGTGTAATTTCTTGATCGGATGAAATTAAATCTTGAGACGGGAACCGAGCAATAGCTTTCTTTGCCACAATATTCGCAATGGCGGCATTAATTCCAATATAGTCGTTCGTATCAATTTTCACAGGCACACCATTACTTCCCGGTGAATTAAAACTTGTTATTTGGAACTTAAGTGAGCCTTCGAGCGTTTTCCCTGCCAAATCTTCTTCCACATAAACAGAATCGTACGGAGGAATAATGAATGGAGCTGAGTTTGGAACCGTTCCGGCTAAGACAAGAGAGTTAGAAATCGCATTTCTTGCCTCATAATGCACATCTGTAATTGCTATAGGTAAATGGTTCACAACATAAAAGCGCAATTTACCCTGTTCTAATTCTATCGATTGAAAATAAGATGATGCATCGAATAAGAACGGAGTAGCTGCAAGTCCATTGATTGGAGCAATAACTGCATTGTTCCCTTGATTGCTAATAAGATAATTACCAATAAACTGTTGCGTTGCATCTGTGCTCTGCTTTAACGTATTAGCAATTGTACCCAATGATGCATTATAGGTTACTCTAACTTCTGAAAATACCAATGAAGATACATTTATGTTAGATTTTAAACTTGTATCAGGAATTCGAATCAACTGATCTGCCAAATTCAATTCATAAATGGTTGAGCGATAAGTTAGATTCACAGTGTTATCGCCATTTGCTTTTGCTAAGCTATCTTTAATTAAGTTTTCAATGGATAGAGATGTTCTACCAATTGGGGTTAGCAATTCAGTATCCCATTCTGTCTTTTGGTCTTTTTTACACCCCAGAAACAAAACCAATAATAGTAAAACCGAGTAATGACGCATGGATATTTTTTTCTAATCTTACGCTAAAAATGGAAAAACTTTCCCAATATTTATAAAAAGAAAATGCCAAGAACGTTAAACTTGCTTATTCGCTCTATAACCAACTCACCCAAATTCCCTCTAGGAGTTATTGGTTTAGCATTTTCTATCAGTTTTCTTTTACATCTTCATGCACTTAATATCGACTTAGTAAGCGTGCACGTATGGCGCCAAACGGAAACGCAAACGGTAATCAATAACTTTTATAAAGAAGACTTCAATATCCTAAACCCAAGAATAAATTACAGAAGAGATGGAAGCGGTATTTTAAGAAAGGAGTTTCCAATTATGCAATGGCTATTTGCATGTTTCTACAAGGTATTTGGAGAACATATTATCATTAGTCGCCTACTTACATTGTGGATTAGCTTTTTTTCCATTTTTGGGCTATATCAACTATTATTTAAGTTATCAAGTGACAAAACAATATCCGCCTTAGGCGCATGGTGTTTAACTTTCTCGCCTGCATTTTTCTATTACAGTATTTGTCCACTACCTGATAATTTTGCATTATGTCTTTCCATTTGGGGAACAACCCTTTTCTTAACCTATCTCCAAAACAACAGAATGAAATATTTCTGGGGAATGACAATTCTACTTATGGTTGGAACGCTAGCCAAACTTCCATATATCTTATTCTATACAATTCCAGTTTTTTATTTTATTCAAGAAAAAAACAGAAATGCTCTTTTAAAATTGTTCATCCTAGCTGTATCAATCATTCCAGTTGTAATATGGTATGCATTAGCCATACCAACATGGAATAACAATGGCATTACCACAGGTATCATATCCAATCAAATGCCTATCTCTACGTGGTTTTATTACTTATTCAGTAACTTATTTTCTGTTTTCCCTGAACTTCTTCTCAATTACGGAAGTGTAGGATTGTTTTTGATAGGTGCATATTTCACATTAAAATATAGACCCCAACAAAAAAAATTATTTCTCTCATTTCTGGTTTGTGTGTTCTGTGTTTGTATCTATTTCCTTTTTGAGATAAACATGATAAAAGACATGCATGATTATTACCTTTTCCCTTTTCTTCCATTTCTTTTCATTGTAGTTGCATATGGGGCAAAACGTTTGTTGGCGCTCGATAAAAAAGCAATTTCCTTTTTTGTAATCATTTCCCTGTGTTTACTTCCTCTCACAACTTTTCTGCGCATGCAATCAAGATGGAAAATTGATTCTCCAGGCTTCAATAAAGATTTGTACACCTATAAAAATGAACTTAGAACCATTTCTAAACCTTCCGACTTGGTTGTAGTTGGAAACGATGTTTCACAGTTCATTTTTCTATATTATATCGATAGAAAGGGATGGGTTTTTAATGAGAATCAATTAGATGCTCAAACACTACAACAGATGATTCAAAAAGGGGCAAAATATCTCTATACGGATTCAAAAGAGATTCAAGAAAAAGGAGAATTGAAACCAAATATAGAAGAAGAAGTTTTTCATAAAGGCTCCATAATAGTTTATAAGTTAAAAGGTTAGTTACACATTTTCAACCGTCCACGCCTCCGGCCTATCATCAAAATGTGGCTTAACTGTAGCCCATGTTTCCGTAAAGAGCGATGAAACACGATAGTTTTCCAAATCGGCTTCATGCTCCCAAACTGAACTTGTAAAGAATATTCGCTCATCAGCTTTGGATTGCAATAGTTCAACGCCTTTACAGCCGGGGAATGCACCTATGAGTGCTTTTTTTGAGGCAAAAACTGCTTTGAATAATTCAATTGAAGCAGGCTTGAATGTCATTTTTACCAAACGTTTTATCATATCCCTTTGTATTAAAAAAAATCCTGCTCAATTGCTCGAGCAGGACCTAATGCATAAACTTTACTATTAATCTTCGTCTTCAAATACTTCTCCACCACCCATACTCGGATCATCCTGAAATTCATCGATGTTGAAATCATCGCGGTGTGCAAATGCTTGCTTCGTTACTTTAATCATGTTCAAGCGGTCTAATCGAAACGCTCTATACTCATTTCGCAAATGACAAAACGCTACTAAATTTCTTCTTCTGTCTTTGTACACTACCGCCAAAGGCTCAACATCACGAATAGTTATTCCTTTCTCACGTGAATCATACTCTATTGTTGATAACAACGAATTATCTATAGCATTCTGTACCGTAGTCAATAGATTCGGAGAATAATGCATTTGCTTTCGCTGTGCTTGTTGATGTCTTGGGTAAAAATCACTCATATTTCCTGTTTTGGTTGGATAACGAATTTACACTAATCTTTAATATTACCTAAACTTTCTGAAATCGCTTTTATTTTGGCTATTGCATCATCTCTTTTCTTCTGTTCATTCGCCAAAACTTCAGGTTTAGCGTTGGTCACAAACTTTTCGTTCGCCAATTTCTTCTCCACGCTCTCCAAAAAGCCTTTGGTGTATTCTAAGTCTTTTAGTAATTGCTCGTTATCTTGCGCCTTTTCCACCTCCCCGGTGAATACCAAAAACTCGTAACCCCGAACCACCATCGAACGCGAGAACCCGCTTTGTGCATCCGTTAATGCGCCAAAAGCATTCAATTTCGCCAACTTAGCAATGGTATCGCTGAATAACCCGAATGCAATTTGCCCTTCAGATTTATAGAAACAATCCACCGTTTCGTGATTTTTCTTTTGTGCTTTTGCCCGAATTTCGCGAATAGACGTAACGATTTCAAACGCCAATTGCGACTCTTCAATTAATTGCTCTTGTGCTGGAGTAAGTGGTTTCAATGCCGGATAACTACTGATACAAATAGATTCCTTATCGCCTCGCTCACGCACCGTATGCCAAATTTCCTCTGTTATAAATGGCATAAACGGATGCAACAACTGCATCAATCGCTCGAAGAAATCAATACTTTGATTCAAGGTAGTTTGATCAATCGGTTGTTGATATTCCGGCTTAATCATTTCCAAATACCACGAACAGAAATCGTCCCAAATCAATTTGTACAAGGTCATCAACGCTTCACTGATTCTGAAATCGGTAAAGCAATTTTCGATATCCATTACCGTTTGATTGAAACGCGCTTCAAACCACTGTCCTGCCACAGCATTTACCTTCGGTTGAGCCGCATCGGTAGTTTCCCAGCCTTTGATTAAGCGCAACGCATTCCATAATTTATTTGAGAAATTTCGACCTTGTTCACATTGCTTTTCGTCAAACAAAATATCGTTACCGGCAGGCGAACATAACATCATGCCCATACGCACACCATCAGCCCCGTATTGTGCAATCAAATCAAGTGGATTCGGAGAATTCCCCAATGACTTACTCATTTTTCTGCGCAGCTTATCGCGCACAATGCCCGTGTAATACACGTTTTTGAATGGCTTCTCTCCTCTCCATTCGTACCCCGCCATAATCATACGCATTACCCAGAAGAACATAATTTCGGGTGCAGTTACTAAATCGTTCGTAGGGTAGTAATACTTGATATCCGCATTGTTCTTGTCTTTGAAGCCATCAAACACCGAAATCGGCCACAACCAAGATGAAAACCAAGTATCCAATACATCTTCTTCTTGTCGTAATTGCTCGGCTGTAATAGACGGATTCGCAACCTTCGCTTTCGCCAAAGCTTCTTCGCGTGTTTTGCAAACGGCTACCAGTGTGCCTTTCTCGTCATACCAAGCAGGAATACGCTGTCCCCACCACAACTGACGACTAATACACCAATCGCGAATATTATCAATCCAGTTTTTGTAGCTATTCTTGAATTTCGGAGGATAGAATTTGATATCGTCCTGCATTACATCGTCTAACACCTGAGGGTTCTTGGCGAAGAATTTCTTCATATCCACAAACCATTGCAACGATAAACGTGGCTCAATCACTGCATTGGTTCTTTCGCTGCGCCCAACTTTGTTTTGAATGTCTTCCGTTTTCACCAACAAACCTTTCTCTTCCAACTCCTTTACCGCTTCTTTTCTGGCTTTGAAACGATCGAGCCCCACGAAACAAATACCCGCTTTGCTAATGGTACCGTCTTCGTTGAAACAGTCGATTACCGCTAAGTTATGGCGTTTCCCAATTTCGTAATCATTCACATCGTGAGCAGGAGTTACTTTCAAACAACCTGTTCCGAATTCCAAATCCACATAATCATCGGCAATAATGTTCACTTCTCTGTTTACAAAAGGAACAATCACCGTTTTGCCAATCAACGACTGATAGCGCTCGTCTTTTGGGTTCACCGCAATGGCCACATCGCCCATAATCGTCTCCGGACGAACCGTTGCCACCGTTAAAAAGGCATCGCTGTCTTTCAACATATATTTGATGTAGTACAACTTCGAATTTTCTTCGGAGTGCAATACCTCTTCGTTGCTCAACACCGTTTTCGCTTCCGGATCCCAGTTAATCATCTTCAAATCGCGATACACCAACCCTTGGTTATACAAATCGATAAACGAGTCTAAAACCGCATCACTCAGCGAGTCTTCCATGGTGAAACGTGTTCTATCCCAATCGCATGAAGCACCTAACTTTTTCAATTGTTCGAGGATAATGCCCCCGTATTTATCTTTCCATTCGAACGCATATTTCAAAAATTCTTCGCGCGAAATATCGGCTTTTTTAATGCCACGTTCGCGCAACATCTGCACCACCTTGGCTTCTGTGGCTATCGAAGCGTGATCCGTTCCCGGCACCCAGCATGCATTTTTGCCTTGCATACGCGCCTTACGAATCAAAATATCTTGAATCGTATTGTTCAACATGTGTCCCATGTGCAGCACGCCTGTTACGTTTGGAGGAGGAATGACAATGGTGTAAGGTTCACGTTCATCGGGTACAGAGCGGAAAAACTTATTGTCCATCCAGTATTTATACCATTTATCTTCTTTGTCTTGCGGTGTATATTTAGAGTCCATCATAGCTATATTGTTTGATTCGCTACTCGTTCCATAAGGTCGAATAGTGTTGCGAAAATATTATTTCGCTTGTGGTTTAAAAATAAAAAGAAATAAAAGCCTTAAAGGCCAATATTAAAAGGCGTTGTGTGACTAAGCACTGACTCGAACCCAGACGGGATAATATTGAAAAAAGCAGTTTCGCATACACTAATTTATTTTTTCTTAGGCTAAACGCCAATTTATTGGGGCTATATTTTTTGATTCGAGGTATTTGTTGGCTTTCGAAAAGTGCTTGCAGCCAAAAAACGCACCACCGGCCAATGGCGAAGGATGGGCAGCTCTTAGAATCAGATGCTTCTGCGTATCAATCAACACCTCTTTCTGTTGCGCAAATTTGCCCCACAACATAAACACAACATGTTCTCGATCGCGCGAAATGGCTTTGATCACCGCATTGGTGAACACCTCCCACCCTGCATTTTTGTGCGAAGCCGGTTCACCTTCATTCACCGTTAAAAAAGCGTTGAGCAAAAACACACCTTGTTTCGTCCATGCCTCCAAATTACCGTGGTTCGGGGCTTTTAAGCCTAAGTCGCTATCCAATTCTTTGTAAATATTTTTGAGCGAAGGCGGAGCAGTAATGCCGAAAGGCACAGAGAAACTCAGTCCGTGCGCTTGTCCCTTGCCATGGTAGGGATCCTGACCCAAAATCACCACTTTCACCTCTTGAAATGGCGTTAAATTAAACGCATTGAAAATAAGCGGACCCGGAGGAAAAACAGTTTTCCCTTTGGCTTTTTCGGCAACAATAAATTCCTTTATTTTCCCGAAATACGGTTTCTCGAACTCGCTGTGGAGTTCCCTTTTCCAGCTTTCTTCAATGGCTACAGACATACAATTACTTGAGCAGTTACACAGCCAAAATAGAAAAATGAAATTACAGCGGTTTAAAAAGCTATGAAAAAATGTAAAGAATTATATATTTGCGCTCCGTAAAACGGTCCCGTAGCTCAGCTGGATAGAGCAACAGATTTCTAATCTGTGGGTCACAGGTTCGAATCCTGTCGGGATCACCACTAAAAGCTGTCAGATTTGACGGCTTTTTTTGTGCCTAAAAGACAACAATACGTTTCAATAATTGTGGGCGTTCCCTCCGTTGCACTCCGGTCAGGCTGCTACAGGGTGCGTTGCGCTCCCGTGCTCCACTGCGTTCTGCACCAAGCCTTTCGCATCCTTAACGCGTGCATTTCGGTAAAAAGAAAAATTGCAGCAATAATTTTATCTTAGCACAAGAACCCAAACCTAAGACCAGCCCTGCATTCTTGCGCTAGTAGTGAAAATCTATTCCATTAATTTGAACTACACATACTTTAAAAAAAAATCACTAAATTGCTTTAACTACAAAAGAAAAACATACCATTAAAAAAAGTTTATGAGTGATAACAAATCGAAGTTGGAAATTAAAGAGTCTAAACTAACTAACAACAAAGCCGATGATAGCCCAAAAGAAATGGCTAAGAAAAAAGATCGCATTAGATCTGTTCCGCACACAGAGTTATCTATTGATGCCAATCTTGGGAAAAACAGGAAGTGATTAATATATAAGTACTGGTTGGTGGCGGAACACCAACCAGAGGAGAAAATGTGTTATGAAAATAATGGATTTAATACAGTCAGAAATTTGTTACTTTAGGTTTGAAATAGGTGACATACCTTTTAAAGAAGCGGGCATCAATTTTGAATACCAATATGCCTATGCACGTTTTGTAAATAATTGCTATATACATGATATGCAAGAGTCTTACTTTTTATGTGGCATATATAACTATTTTAGTAATGAGCCAATAAAAGACCCTAATCTTTTTAAGTATAAGGAATTCATCATACCACAGCATTTATGTACTCTGCCTAAAATGAGAGGCGAGAATAATTGGACATTTATTGGCTCCGAACCCATTCCAATAAATATTGAACTGCCTCAATTAACAGGAGCATCATATCACACTGATGAAGAGGCAATAAAAGAATACTTTACAAACGGTTTATATGTGGCGACCTTTGTTAATAGGATTAACTTAGCAAAAACAGAAAAAACCAAATATAGGTACATCAAACATTTAGAAGGCAATGAAGTATTAGGTGCTTATACAAGGCGTACCGATTTGTTTGTTGAGTTATTAAAGACAATAGGCGTAAAATTTAGTGATGATGAATTGTTCGAAAAGATGAAGATTTACCACCAAAAAAACTGGATTAAACTAAATGAACAGGAAATACAATCAGAATTTCGACATTTTAAACGTCTTTACAAAAGACCCCGCTTTCTAGACATACCGAAATTGTATCGAGAAAGAGCAATACCTGAGAATGTGAGAAATGCTTATCCTGATTTTTGAATCTCAACCTGGTCAAGAATGCAGGAAGGCCACTGTCCGTATTTCCCCCTTTGGTTGGTGTTCCGCCACCAACCAAACCTAATCCATATAATGTTTGATGAATCCATATCGCTTATTATTCAACAAATAAAAGGATGCAGAACTCCAAATATATTCTTCCGGTAAATCTACCAATTTCCATTTTTCTTGAACAGGATTATTGTGTATGTATTCCCCCCCATCTGGCGCAAGAATGCAGCAAGGCGCTTTGCGTAGAGTTCTTGTGCCACTAATGTAATAATCATTCTATTAATATTATCTCAATACATCCTTTCTTACCGCAATAATCTGGACTGTCAGTGAGCATCTAACTTTTCTTTTGCTGAAGTTCAAATACCAAACGTTCAATATCTTCTTTCGATATAGTTGACACTTCGGATTTATCGTAAATAGAAAGAAGGGTTAGGGTATTATTTTCAACAATGCCAATAATTTCAGTTTCTAAATGAGATATAATTCGCGCTCCTCCACTCTTTCCTTTTCCTTTACTCTTAACAGCTAAACGGATTTTGAAAGTGTTATTGCCAAGCGGTGTGCCTGTTTTAGGGTCGGAAAGCAGCGTTTCTGAAAGTTTAGTGAGGTCGGTTTTCAGCGATGGGTATTTTTTGAGCAATCGCTTAAATTCCTTTTCAAACGACTTGGTAAGTTGTATTAATACCCTAGGCTTCATTCAAAAATTCAGATAAGGTTTTCAATTTCTTACCGGTGCGTTTTGCTTCTTTTATTTCAAGCAATCCGTTTTTTACTGATTTAAGTACTTTTTGTTTTGCGTTGTCCTTTTTGTTCGTTTTCGCTTTGGGTTCAACAATCATTTGGGCAATTCGTTTCCGCTCCTGCTTTGGCAAGGTTTGGATGTAGTCTATTAGTTTTGCTGTGGAATCTTCCCTAAACATAGCGTTGAATTAATTAAAGTAAAGATAATAAAACTACATTATTTTCAATTCGATATTCTTTTGCCAATTTTTTCCGTTTGGTTGGTGCTGACTACAGACAATTCGAAATAAATAACCAAACAACCTATCGTGCATAATGCCCGCGAGAGCGATGGAAGTGGAAATCCTTTTCCCGCTTTTTAGCGGGATAAAGATTGAAACGTACAGCGCGGTTCCGATTCCGAGAGGAACTCGCCCAATATCAACAAATTTTCACAAGCCAGCGCATGGATGCGTCACGTATTCTTGTCCTCAAAATGCACCATTACCATTTTATAACTTATTTTTTGTATCTGTTTCTCTAAAAATTACGTATACACTATGATAAGTTAACAGGGCGAATGTTTTAAATTACCCGATTCATTGCTAATTTTGCCAAGTTTTGAAAAGATGAACAGAGAAGTAATATCCATTAAGCGGAAAGCGCTACGTATCAATTTAGAAGGCTCTATCTATGGAACCTTTGCGGAAATTGGTGCCGGACAAGAAGTGGCGCGTACGTTTTTTCAGGTGGGTGGCGCCTCGGGCACAGTGGCTAAAACAATGTCGGCTTACGATATGGCCTTTTCCGATTCGATTTATGGTGAAGAAGAAAGTGGTCGTTACGTGAGTGAATCGCGCCTCAATAAAATGCTCACCCACGAATACGAATTATTGGGCGAGCGCTTGGTAGGTGATGAATATGAAGGCAAACGCTTTTTTGCTTATGCCAATACTTGCTCCATTTTAAATTATACTAAAACCAACGACCCGCACTGCTGGATGGGACTTCGGTTTCAGCTTACTCCGGGTGGCGGTTATAACGATGTGATTGTGCATATTCGTTTGAAAGACAACGATGCTTTGTTGCAACAACGGGTTATTGGTGGTGTTGGTGTGAATTTAATTTTTGCTTGTTTCTGGTATTCTAACGATATCAATGCTTTTATTGATTCGTTAATGGACAATTTAAGTGTAGATCAAATTGAGATTGATTTAGTGCGTATTAATGGCGAAAACTTTGATATTGATAATCGTTTAGTGGCTTTGAAACTGGTAAAGAAAGGCTACACGGATGCAACCATTTTCGGCAGCAAACGTGAAGTTTATCAACCGAAAGATTTCTTGTACAAGAAGAACGTGTTGTGTTTACGCAGTAGGTTCCGTCCATACACTTTGCTCAGCGAAGACATGCAAAAAAGCGGGGAGTTAACGTTCCAACATCGTTTGGCGGATGATGAGCAGTTTATTTCGCTTTCAGAATTGACCCTCAACAATTTAATGGGCGATGAAGATCATGACCCAACCGACTTTTTGGATCGTGCCGAATTACTATGTCAATTAGGGCATACCGTATTAGTGTCCAATTGCGACAAACACGATAAATTGATTGATTTCTTTACGCGTTGTAAAACCAAGAAAATTGGCATCATTGTAGGCGTTATGAACTTGATTGAGCTCTTCAAAAAAGAAAATTATTGCAGTGCTCCAAGTGAACTACTCTCCTATTTTGGCGGTATTTTCCGTGGTGAAACCGTAATGATTGCCTATCCATACTTCTCGAAATCTGAACAGAAAGTAGTGGATTCAACTACCCTCCGCGTAGACGATAGTTTAAGCCATATCTACCATCATTTAATATCCAACAACCTCATAGTGGACTCTGAAAATTCCCACCCCGACTTATTGAACATTTTCTCCGACAAGATTATCGCCTCTATTCAAGCCGGTGATGATACTTGGAAAGCGGCAGTACCTGAAAAGGTGGCTGAGCTTATATCGGAAAAACATTTATTCGGGTATAAAAAGGAATTGATTGAACATTAAAGAAAGATATGAGTTTAATCCTGAACAAAACCTGTTATCTAAACGGGCTGGGGTGTCTACATACATATCACAAGATAAACTGTTACAACGTCCGATTTGCTTGCGTATTTTTCAGGTAGGAAAAGATGAAAGCGATATGCTCACAGAAGCCGCAAAAAAGGCCATTCTGTATTTTCATCCGAATTTATGTTCTTATTACGATACCCTGGAACAATCGAATACTGATGCCTTTGGTATTACCCACAACTCCATTGTAGTGGTCTCAGAATTTATTGAAGGAGGAGCACTTAAACAAAGTATGCCTTCGTTTGATACAAAAGAAGAACAATTAAAACTTTTGACCGGCATTTTAAAGGGGTTGCAATACTTACACGAACATAATACATACCATTTAAACTTACATCCGGGCAATATTTTCGTAAAGAACAGCAATGATGAAAAGACGCCAAAGATTGCCGACTATTTGCCGTTGAATGTTAACGCGAAAAGTATTATTTCGCAATTCGATGCACAAAACACATGTTATAAGGCACCGGAATTGTTCAAGGAAACTACTGAAAGTGAATTACTCAAGAAAGCTGATTTTTGGTCGTTTGGAGTTATCATGTACGAGTTAATTTCAGGCAAACCATTATTTTTCGATGCTTCGAAGCGCATGGAACAAATCATCCAATGTATTGCGTTTGAGCGAATTGATTTTAATGTAATCAGCGATTTGCATCTTCGTTCAGTTTTGGAGAAAATCTTGCAACGAAATGCCAAACATCGTCCTGAAAGTGCAGCAGAAATTATTGAATTACTACATAACCCATCTGTAGAAAACATAGCCGTTCAACAAGTAGTTCCTGTTAATAATGCGATATTGATTCCGGTTATTGAAAAGCTTGACATCAAACCTATTGTACATCAAACTCAAGCTGAAACAGTTATTGATAAAGAAGAAAAGTCGGTGCTACTGGGTGCTCCTTTCATTGAAGAACCACAACAGGAAGTAGAGGTAGCGAAAACGGAACAATCATCGCTCACTCTTTTTTTCAAAAAGGCCTCGCTTCCAATTTTAGGCTCACTTTTACTGATGATTTTTTCTTTAGCCTTATTTTTCAGTACTGATTCAACAAATAAAGAAGTTGCTACAAATGCTTTCGATAAAAATACCGAACAAGAAAAAATAGCATCATCGCTCTCAGACAGAGGGGATTCCCTTTCGCAAAAAACGGATTCAGCTACTGCTTTAAGTTTAAATACTATTGCTACGCCAACGTATACAACTAAAATATCTCCATCTACTGTTTTAGGCGCTACTATTGTAAGACCTGAAACAACAGTAACTGCTGTGACGAATGTTGCTCCGCTAGTAACGGAATCGCTATACTTGCCGGCTATCGATATGGTGTATGAACAAGTTTATCCCATCGATTTAGGCAACAAGTATCATTCAGTAAATCCAGCCACTTTAGAATGTTTGTACCAACGTGCGCAAATCAAAGAAATTGGGCGAAATTTGTTTTTAGTGAAACCGAGTGAAACCGGCCCCATTACGCTTGTATTCAAAGATAAACTCACCAACGAAACTATCGACAGTAGAACATATAACGTTAGTACTAGACCCGATCCTAAGGCTTATGTTGGAAACGATTTAAGAAATACCAATGCGCCTAAAAATTTAATTCTGGCAAAACAAGGACTCCAGTTATTATCGCCACAAGATCCATCCATCCGTATTACCAGTTTTAGAATGCGCATTGATAATGCAGATATTCCATTTGAAGCAACAAGTAATTCAAGTCTTTTCCAACAAGAAATGATGGATAAAATCAGAGATGCAAAACCCGGCCAAAAAATTGTTTTCGATCGTATTCGAGCTGCTGATTCCAAAGGAAGTACACTCAATGTGAACGAAATTTATGTAACCGTATCACCCTATTAATTACATCCATTGAAATTTAAATTCTCCTTTGCGCTTCTTTTCGCTTGTTTAATGTCTTTCGGTCAAAAAGCACGCATTTTTGCTGGACCAATGGTTGGCTCAGTCACTAATAATTCCGCCAAAGTTTGGATTGGATACTACGGTAAAGGAAAGCAAATTTTAGTACTTACCGATACCATTTCTAATCGTATTTTTTATCCTTCTTCTGTTTCTGAAATTAAATCAAAGAAAGAACATCGCGCAGCTATTGCGAATTTCACACAATTAGTACCAGGTCGAAAATACTTTGTAGTTGCCTCTATTGAAAAAGGAAAGAAGAATGCCACGGCTTCCTTTACAACCCTTTCTGATTCAGGTATTCACGATTTTTCATTTACACTTGGATCATGTGCATTATTGGAAACCGGCTTTTGGCGAGGTGTGTTTCCCGGTGGATCCTCACGAATTTTTTGCCAAATGGAAAAGGCGCATCCCAATTTTATGGTATGGCTAGGCGACAATCTCTATTACTTCAAAAGAGATTATGTTTCGTATGAAAAGATGTTCGCGCGCAACATGAATATTCGTGCAAAATTCAGTCGGTTAAGACATTTCCTCTCTTCTACTCCGCAATATGCTATTTGGGATGATCATGATTACGGTCCGAACGACAGTGGAAAAGATTGGAACAAAAAAGACACCTCTTTACTTGTATTCAAACATTTTTGGCCGAACACTTATCCGCATAAAGAACAGTTGAATGGAAATTACTTTTCCTACCAACAATACGATGCCGAGTTCTTTATGATGGACAACCGTAGTTTTAGAGATGAGCCTTGCGACACATGCGCTTTTTTAGGCGAAACGCAACTAGTATGGCTGAAAAATAAACTTCAAATTTCAGATGCTACCTTTAAATTTATTGCCATTGGTACGCAAGTTTTAAATGCGAATGGTTTTGGAGAATCGTATGAACAATATAAAAAAGAGCACAACGATTTAATCAACTTCATAACCAAAAACAACATTAAAGGCGTTGTTTTCCTCACGGGTGACAAGCATTACAGTGAAGTATGTAAACGAATGATAAATGATTACCCTGTGTATGATTTTACCTGTTCTCCGATTACAACTCCTGCCCTTCCGAGAAAATTATTAGGTGCTTATTATAATGCCGACAGAATTTCGGGTTCAGACTATGCCAAAAAGAATTTTGGTAAAATTTCTATAAGCGGAGAAAAAGATAACCGTATCGCTAAAATTGAAGTGTTTAGTAAAGGAGGAAAACTAAAAAGAACATTGACCATTCCGGCCAATGAATTGCAACGAAAATAAAAAACCCATACAGAACGCCTGACGAATAAGCTGCCTCATGTCAGGATTTGGACTGTACACTATCGCTGTAATCTGCTGTTAACCTGTTTTGTGGACGAGGATATCGGAAAACCGATATTGCAGCCCGCCATTGGTAGTGCATTATAGTCCGGTATTAGATTAAATTATCCAGCTATCGCATCTGTTCTGTATGGGAGAAGTTTTCGAAGAACGATAATCAATATTACGCTAGTTCCCTCAATTTTCCAAAACAGAATTCTATTTTTGACAATTAAATGAAGATAATGAATCGTCCATCGGCCATAATAGTTAAAACAACCTCTCTGCTTCTCATCACTTTTCTTGTATTGCTATGCAGTAATGGATGTAAGCAATGTAACTCTTCGAAGGTGAATACCGATGAGGTAGTTGATACTAGCATTTCAAAACCTATTCGTGATATGAATGCGGCTATCAAAAAGGATTCGATTAACCCAATGTTGTATTTCAAACGCGCCAAAATTCATGAAGCTGAGAACGATTTAAAATCAGCGCTAACAGATATGTTCATTGCGATTACACTCGATTCGTTGAATCACGATTACTACACTTACAGTTCGGAATTGTTCATTAAAAGTAATGAACCTAAACGGGCTATAATGCTGATGAATCAGGCCTTAATATTAGATTCATCTTATATTCCATTTTACATTTATGCCGGCAAATACGCATTCTACGTCAAAGATTATGATGGAGCGTTAAAGTACTTCAACCGTGCCATTGAGAAAGACATGTTTGCGCCTGAAACTTATTATTACAAAGGCATGGTCTACAAAGAAAAAGGAGACACCACAAAAGCCTTATCCTCTTTCCAAACCTGTGTTGAACAAGATCCAAAAAATGCCGATGCCTATTTACAAATAGGTTTGTTGTTGCAAACCAAGAAAGATAAAATGGCACAAAAGTATTTAGACAATGCCGTAAAAGCCAATCCCAAAGCGGTGGATGCCTTGTATGCCAAAGGATATGGAGAGCAAGATGCAAAGCAATACGAACAATCGATTGTTACCTTCCGACAAATTATAGAACGCGATTATAAAAATGAAGAAGCCCTCTACGCTATTGGATATAGCTATTTAATGATGGATTCGATTCCGCAAGCGTATAAGAACTTCGATTTAGCCATTAAAATCGATCCAACTTATCATGAAGCCTATTATAAAAAAGGAGTATGTGCCGAACAGTTAAAACGAATCGAAGAAGCCAAATCGCTGTACCAACAGTGTTTGAATATTAATTCGAAATACGAATTAGCGCAAAAAGCATTAAAACGTTTAAGTAAATAAATAGTAAATCGATGAAAAAAATTATTGAATGTGTACCGAATTTTAGCGAAGGAAACGATGCCGGTATCATTGAAAAAATTTGTGACAGTATTAAAGCTGTTCCGGGAGTTAAATTACTGAATGTAGATCCGGGAAAAGCGACCAACAGAACCGTTATTACTTTTGTGGGTGATGAGGAAAGTATTGTAGAGGGTGCGTTTCAAGCCATTCGAAAAGCACAAGAGCTTATAGATATGCGTAAACATAAAGGTGAACACCCTCGTTTTGGTGCCACAGATGTTTGTCCGTTTATACCAATTGCCAATGCCACAATGGAAGATTGTATTGCTTGCGCGAATAAGCTTGGAGAGCGAGTTGGCCGTGAGCTTAATATACCGGTATATCTTTATGAATTTGCGGCTTCAGCAGAACACCGAAGAAATTTAGCGAGTGTTAGAGCCGGTGAATATGAAGGTATTGCCGATAAAATTAAATTATCGGAATGGACTCCTGATTACGGCAAAGCAGAATTCAACGAAAGAAGCGGAAACATTGCCATTGGAGCGCGGAACATTTTGATTGCCTACAATGTGAATTTGAATACCACTTCTACAAGAAGAGCGAACTCCGTAGCTTTTGATGTACGAGAAGCCGGACGAAAGGTAAAGAACGAAAAAGGAGAAGAAGTACATCAACCGGGAACCTGTAAAGCCGTTAAGGGCATTGGATGGTTTATCGAAGAATATGGAGTAGCGCAAGTTTCCATGAACTTGACGGATATTATGCAAACGCCTATTCATAAGGCGTTTGACGAATGTGTAAAAAGTGCTTATACAAGAGGAATGCGTGTTACAGGTTCTGAATTGATAGGTCTTATCCCATTGCAATCGATGTTGGATGCAGGGAAATATTTCTTGGAAAAACAACAACGATCAACAGGAGTAAGCGAAGATGAACTCATCAAAATTGCAGTGAAATCAATGGGATTGGATGAGTTAAGTCCGTTTAACCCCAAAGAACGTATCATAGAATACTTACTTCGCGATGCAAGTGCTGCAAAACTGACATCCATGACATTGACCGCCTTCGCCAACGAAACGGCAAGCGAATCGCCTGCTCCGGGAGGAGGTTCTATCTCTGCATATGTTGGTGCATTAGGTGTTTCGTTAGCGACCATGGTGGCCAATCTTTCGTCCCACAAACCAGGCTGGGACAATCGTTGGAAAGAATTTTCTGATTGGGCAGAGAAAGGACAAAAACTAAAAGATGAGTTATTGAAATTAGTAGATGAGGATACTGCTGCTTTCAATAAAATCATGTCGGCTTTCACCCTTCCTAAAGGCACTGAAGAAGAGAAAAAGCAACGCAAGCAAGCCATTCAAGATGCAACAAAATATGCTATTGAAGTGCCGTTCAAAGTAATGCAACTTTCTTATGAAAGTATGTCAGTAATTGAACAAATGGCTAGTATTGGTAATCCAAATTCAGTAACCGATGCAGGTGTAGGTGCTTTATGTGCCAGAACAGCAGTATATGGGGCATTTCTGAATGTACAAATCAATGCTTCCGGGCTAGACGATAAAAGCTATGCGGCTCAAAAAGTCGAAGAAGGACAGCAATTATTGAATTCTGCCATGGCGCTTGAAGCCAAAATTATGGCTATCGTTCAAGATAAGATAAAGGCATAAAGTCTCGTTTTAGACGGAATTATCATACTGTGGAAAAGTATTTTACTACGCTACATTCTACTTCATTAACTTAGTATAACAACAAATTCAAGCAAATTCTGCTTTAAAAGCTATAATTTTGCATTATGGAAGATTGGATGGATGAGGAGCAAGAAGATATGTCGCTGAGCGATTTAATGGGCCTAGTGCAGCAATTTGAACAATCGCAGCAAAGCAGTAAGCCGTTATTTTTTGATGAAGACAGCTACGAACGCATCATTTTATTTTATCAAGAAAACAGGGAATTCAAACGTGCACTATCTGTTGCGGAAACTGCGTTAGAACAGTACCCCTACTCTCCTACTTTCTTCATACTCAAGGCAGAAGTGCTGGCCGAACAAAATCAGTTTGAAGAAGCGTTAAACATTCTGGAAATAGCCGAAACGCTAGATGCTAATGAGATTACTATTTATCTAATTCGTGCCGATATTTATTTGTGGACATCACAACATAAAAAAGCGCTAGAACAATTGAATTTAGCTTTGCCATTGGCATCTGAGAAAGATGACTTTACGGATATTTACCTTTTAAAAGCAGATGTATTCGAAGATCAGGAACAATATTTAGAAGTTATTGATGCGTTAGAAAAAGCTATAAAAGCAGATCCATATTCTGAAGAAGCCCTAAGTCGTTTAGGTTTTGCTATAGAGATTACGGAAGCCTTTGAACGCAGTGAGGTCTTTCATCGTGAATTAACGGAGAGCGACCCCTACAACCATTTTGCTTGGTTTAATTTAGGGCATGCACTTTATTATTTGCATCGTTTCGATGATGCCATTGAGGCGTTTGAATTTGTTGTTGCTATTCAAGATGATTTTGAACCGGCACACATCTTTTTAGGCGATGTTTGGTTTGAAAAAGAAGAGTATTCCAAGGCCCTTGAAAAATACATGGATGCCTCTAAAATTGGGAAGTCGCGCAAAGAAACATTTTTCAAAATTGCTGAGTGTTATGAACAACTCACCGATTTTAAAAATTGCCGATACTATTTGAGAAAGGCTACGAATATTGATGCTACTTATGATGACGCCTTCTATAAAATTGGAGAAACCTATTTAGCAGAAAACAACTATAATCAAGCGGTTCAGGCCTATGAGCGTGCAGTAAAAATCTCACCGGAAAACACATCTTTCTTAATAGCTTTGGGCAATGCTCATATGCTAAACGAAGATACCGATACGGCTTTAAGCTATTTCAGCAAAGCCATAGACTTAGAGCCGAATGTAAAATCGCATTACATCAATTTGGCCAACGGCTTTTTCAGTGCTGAAGATTTTAATAACAGTATCGATACACTCGATCTTTGCTATTCATTATTCCCAAGTGCAACGGATGTACTTTATATTAAAACGGTATTCCTTTTCCAAATCGGACAGCGAAAAGAGGCATTAGCAACGTTGGAAAAGGCCATCAATATTGACACTAAAGACTTATCCCTCATCTTTGACATGAATCCACTCTTGACTGAGGACGATGCGGTAATGTTACTGCTTGAAAATTACGGACTAACCGATTTTAGTTGAGATAGTATTTCATCAGCCACCTTTCTTGCTCCTGATTCGTTGAAATGGCAATCATCATAAAACACGGATGTATCTTTAGGGAGTTTACCGGCAATGTCGATATATAAAATGTTATGTGTTAAAGTAGTACATTTCAGGGTCTCATTAAACATACGCATACCGGCTGCTAAAGCTTTTGGCGAATAATAAACTCCGCCATTTTGCTCCTGATATTTGCCTATGCCTCCCATCCACAGCAAAGCAGAAAGATTTTCAGAGAGCGAATCTTGCCAAAGTGTAGCTTGATTGATGCATAACAGTTTCACTTGATGCGCAGCACACAAGGTGGCTATTTGTTCTATGTTTTGATGGAAAATCTTTAGCGATTGCGTTAAATCGGGTAATGTATCCAATACCTTTGAACGACTACTGTAATTTGCTCTCCATTGTTTTATTATTTCTCCTTTTCTATCGACAGTATTTTTAGCAGACTGTGAAAAGAATTTCATTCGCAATGTATGTAGCAATGCTGAATGACCGGTCCAAGTGGTATCGTTGATTCTGCCCGGTATATACCAATAGCGAGAGATACTATGCGCTTGAGCCAATGAATCCTTTTGGTTAACGACTGATATATTTAGGGATGGCTTGGCTAATACTTTTACAAAGTCGTTGATACCACACATCAATACTACCTGATGAATATTTTTATGTTTCAACAACAATTCGTTGAGCATAAAGTAATTTTCAAACGATGTTTGTCCGCTTAAACCCACAGAAGCAATAACTACTTGCTTTTTACCGGCACCCATTAATCTTGCAATTGCTGGCGATTGATTCAACAAACTATACCATGTTTCGTTATTGTCGAGATAGTTACATTCGGTTGTACTTCCACCAACACATAAAACATTGTAAGTAGTATCGGTAAAATCTTCATCGCCACGAAACCCTTGGGCATTGGTTTTGAATTTCTTTTCACCGTGAATTCCAACCAAAATAGAGGAATCTGGATGAAAATAATAGGTATGATTAGGCGCATAAATAAATCTTCCGGGAGGATTGAATTTTGCAACTACACGCAGTGCAATTTCCGCAATGCATAATGCAGTCATTACCCCAACACAAACAAGTAGAATTTTGCCTTTCAACTTTTGAAATTAAATACCGATTGAATAGAACGAACGTAACAAAAAAGATAGTCATGTAAAAACCCTTTTTGATTGTAGGGATTCTCCGGTATACCTAAAACATCAACCGTTTCCGGATTGGCTTCGCAATAAGTACCGAACAATCGATCCCATATAATAAAGGTGTTTCCAAAATTTTTACCGTAGTGTACCGGATTGATGGAATGATGAATCCGATGCGCCAAAGGCGAAACAAGAATACATTTTCCTAACCAGCCCCAATCGCTTTTAATTTGTGAATGGATGAAATATTGATGCGCTTCACGAAATACATACACCCAAACAAAACTTTGAAAACCTGCACCAAAAATGATGAAAGGAAACAAATCAATAAAATTAGTGAGAATGGTTTCAGCAGCATGACTTCTTAAGTAGGTCAACATGGTAAAGTCTGTTGCCGAATGATGTAACTTGTGCAATTCCCACGACCATCCAAATCGGTGTAAAAGGTAATGCCTAACATAGTTTTTAAAATCACCTACAAACAACATCAACCCAAATTGCAGAAAAGGATTAGTGATATAATCTATAAAATGCAAACAAAAGTGCTTCTGAATTACACCATAAGCAAAATAAAACAAGCCAAATGTTAATGCAATTCCAATAAACTGATAAAGATTAAAGGCATGGGTAAGGAAACAAAAAAAATCGTTTTGTGCTGAAGCGTTCCATGTCAATAGCTTTCTTAATGAAGAAGCGCTGTAACCAACAATAAATGCTTCAACAATTAAACAGCCTAAAGGTACAGCCAAAAATAATGCAAAATCGCTCCATTGAAAATGGTCGTAGTGAGTTATACTCAAAAACTTTTGCCAGCAATATTGAATGATGTTATCGAGCATAAAAAAAATGCCGGAACTTAATTTTCCGGCAAATTCAAATTATAAATTTCCTCTGAGTTCTTGTTCACGTTCAATCGATTCGAACAAAGCTTTAAAGTTTCCTTTGCCGAACGATTTTGCACCGTTGCGTTGAATAATTTCATAGAAGAGTGTTGGACGATCTTGGACAGGTTTAGTGAACAACTGTAATAGATAGCCTTCATCATCGCGATCAACAAGAATATTTAATGCTTTGATTTTAGCAATGTCTTCATTAATTGCACCTACCCGTGCGGTCAAATCATCGTAGTAAGCATCAGGCACATATAAAAATTCAATTCCTCTTGCTCTAAGTTCAGTTACTGTTGCAATTATATCATCTGTAGCCACTGCAATGTGTTGTACGCCTGCCGATTTATAGAAATCCAAATACTCTTCGATTTGCGACTTCTTTTTACCGCTTGCCGGTTCATTGATTGGAAATTTAACGTACCCATTACCATTTGACACCACTTTACTCATCAATGCAGAGTATTCTGTAGAAATATCTTCATCATCAAAAGTGAGCAACAACTTAAAGCCCATCACATCTTCATAAAATTTCACCCACTGATTCATGGCACCCAACTCCACATTACCTACACAATGGTCGACATGCTTTAATCCTACCGACTTAACAGGGAAATTACTTTTTGCAGCTTTATAACCCGGTAAGAAAGCTCCGTTGTAATTTTTTCGCTCAACAAACTTGTGAATGGTTTCACCATACGTTTCAATTGCGGCTATAACCACTTCACCAAATTCATCTTTAGCAACAGTTGGAGCAATAGCCGACTTTGCACCACGGCTTATTGTTGCTTCATAGGCTGCTTTTGCATCATCAACCCAAAGTGCCAAAACCTTAACACCATCGCCATGGACTAATTGATGTTGGGCAATAGGATGTGTTGCCGAAAAAGCAGAAGTAAGCACAATGCGAATCTTACCTTGCTGCAAAACATATGAAGCATATTCTCTTATCCCGGTTTCAGGACCTGCATAAGCTACTAATTCATACCCCCATGCGGCTTGATAGTAATAGGCAGATTGCTTTGCATTGCCTACATAAAACTCAACGTGATCGGTGCCATTTAACGGAAGAAAATCTTTTGCTTCCAATGTTGATTGTTCTACCAAAGTAGATTCCATAATTTTAGATTAAATAATGTATTAATTTTTTGCTTTGTAATGATACTCCCGAAGCGATTTTGTAGGTTTTATTTTTTCTACTACAAAAGTACATCTTCTATTTTCAGCTGCTTTTTCCTTTGTATCGGAAGTATACAACATACTAGTTCCCGTTATTCGATTTAAATCAATACCGTTTTCATAAAAAACTTTCATGAGCTTAAGAGAACGCATTGATTCCGGACGCATGTACCCCGTTTTAATAAAATCGGGCATCGCTTTTCTGAAAGTTGGAATGGAATCAATAAAAGTTTGCAACGGCACATCCTTTACCCTATTATACTCGCTCTGAT
This sequence comes from Chitinophagales bacterium, assembly GCA_044226285.1. Lineage (GTDB taxonomy): Bacteria > Bacteroidota > Bacteroidia > Chitinophagales > LD1 > CALAYL01. The sequence continues at coordinate 294,986 of JBGAHI010000006.1, forward strand.
CTGCAAAACCATTTATTTGAACATGCGCATCAGCATTGATTTGCAACCAACTGATTACACGATACACATTTGTCCAATTCGAATCTCCATATAAATCGGTTTTATTCAGCTCATAAAAACACTTTGAATTTGTAAAATCGCCATCCAAATTGAATATTCTTTGAGTTGAATCGGCATAGTGTTCGGCATCGATGTTAGAAAACGTATACATTACCCCAGCTCTATTAATGAAATAATCATTGATATACCATTTCATATCTTGTTCCGAAATATTCGCTAAGCTGTCCGTAAAAGATAATATGTAATTTTCATCATTGGTAAAGCGAAAATAGGCCATCTCTTTCATAAAGTAAATTGGGCCGGATAATGCCAAATTTTTATATTCATTTATTACCAAGTCTTTAGCTTTACTTAGTCGCTCTTGTGTAATAAAATCTGAGCCTTGTACTTTTTTTATCGTATGAATAAGTTTATCTAACGTTGTCTTGTATTTATGGTCTTTGACTTCAGCAGTAATCGTAAATGTTCCAAAGTAATTATTCGACTTATAGGAAGCATTTACCCCATCTTCATTCTTTCCGTTCTCCAACATTTGATTTAAAAGATAGGCACAATAGGAGCCTCTTCTATCGTAACGTGCTCCAGGATTTTGAAAAACTATACCACTTTCTTCTTTTTCTTGCACATTATTGAAAATGAAATGAGTGTTGTTTACAATTGGCTTAAATTCTATAACATGAGTTATACGTTCAGGATTGAATTGCGCTAAACCTCTTTGGGTGAAGGTTTTATCTAACATAACATCCATTTGCAATTTTTCTAAGGCTGCATTTATACAAACAACAGCATTAGAAGTATTAAAGTATAGCTTTTGAAAAGATTCCAACCTACCTTTATCAACAGAATAAATTGGACGAGTTAGGTAACAGACTTTTTTATAGTCATCTCCCCACAATTTTTTCAAAACAGTTTTTTCAAAACGATTTTTTAAAGTATCTTCAGCATATTGCTGCAAATCATTAATATCATTATCCGTGATTTTATAATTCAAAACTACATCACGAAATAATGTTAATGTTGATGCTAATCTTTCTTGCTCAACATTAAATGTAAATCCAATCATTTCAGGTTCAATAATTTGATTAACATTCAAACCAGGGGCTGACTGCATAACCCTTTGGAAGAACAAATTGGAAAAGAGCAGACTGTATCCATAAGTGGAGTCAGTTTCATATGCAGATCCAATGCGGAAATAAAATTGTAATGAAGCAGACTTTCCTGATTCAGAGTGTTGAATTACAATTAATCCAGAACTATGATTATAGGTTTGATAATCTGTAAAGGCATTAGCTTGTCCGTAGATTAAAAAGCAAAAGAAAAGCCAAATCAACCGAATGTGTTTCATTTCCATGTGGCTAAAATATTGATTTACCCTATACATTGAACCTAATTGATGACAAAATTATTTGAAAGCTTATTTTTTGAATTCAAAATAGCAAAATCGAAAAAAAATGACTACATTTATCAGCAAATTTTTAACCATAAACATTCAAATAATCAGTCTCATGAGAATTTTATTGACCGGTCTTGTTGCTTTTTTGCTTGTATTCAGTTCATGCAAAAAATGCTATGTATGTACAAAACAGAATACTGTCACAGTGAATGGCGTTGACACCATTCAATCTTTCAAATTTGAAGCCTGCAATAATGGCAAAGAAGGAAATGGAACATTAAACAGTGTGGCTATCAAAGAATATGAAGATAACGGCTATACCTGTACAGCTAAATAATCCATTATTATAAAATATTTAAGTAGTTATAATGAAAAAACTTACTATTACCCTTGCGGTTTTTAGTCTATTTATTGGAAAAATCTCTGCTCAATCTGATTTTACTTGCGGTCAGCATATCCAACGTCAGCGTTTGATTCAAGAGAATCCTTCTATTCTTCAAACGGAGCAGATGTTTGAACAATATACCAAAGATTTTATTGCAGCGCAAAAAGCCGGAAAGAATTCGCGTTCAGCCCCTTACCCGTACATTGTTCCTATTGTGTTTCACGTAATTCATAATTTAGGAAGCGAGAATATTACTGATGCTCAAGTTTTAGATCAGATGCGTATTCTAAACTTAGACTACAGTCGTTCAAATCCTGATACTTCTGCGGCTAACGCAGCATTTAAGAATAATATTGCCGATATGAAAATTGAATTCCGTTTGGCAAAAAAGGATCCACAAGGAAATCCTACAACCGGTATTGAGCACATTTATTCAGTACAAACTTATGCTGGTACAGATTGGTCTAAATTGAACCGATGGCCACGCGATCAATACTTGAACATATGGGTTGTTTCAAGAATGCGTGACGGAGTTGCAGGATACGCTTATTTCCCAAGTTCTGTTGCTGTTGAACAAGCAAATTATGCTATGGACGGGGTAATCATTTTAGATGATTACATCGGCAGTATTGGAACTGCGAATGCATCAAGAAGTAGAGCGTTAACGCACGAAGTAGGACATTGGCTTAACCTACCGCATACTTGGGGATTTGATAACAGTCCTGAGGTGGCTTGTGGCGATGATAACGTAGATGATACGCCACTCACACAAGGACATTTATCGTGCAGCCAAAAAGCTGCAAAGATCTGTCAAACCGGAGTTGTAGAGAATATCCAAAATTTTATGGAATATTCTTACTGCAGTATGATGTTCACTAACGATCAACAGGGAAGAACAGAGGCCGCAATTACAAGTCCTATTGCCGGCAGAAATAATCTTTGGTCAGAAGCTAACCAAACGCTAACTGGAGTTGACGATCCTAACCCGGCTCCTACTGTTCCAATTGCCATGTTTGGTACTTTGCGTCATGTTGCTTGTGTTGGTGAAGCCGTTAAATTCATCAATGCTTCTTATAATTCAGACCTCATTGACTATACTTGGACTTTCCCTGCAGATGCAGATATCTCTACTTCAAATGTGAAAGATCCTACAGTAACGTTCAGTTCTCCGGGTTGGAAAACAATTACACTTAAAGCTGAAAATGCAAATGGTTCTAATTCATACACTTCAACGGAAGCGGTTTATATTCAAACAGGTGATGCACTTCCTGAAGGCCCCTATTTTGAAGCATTTAACAGCTCAAGTGTAGTGAACGATTGGATTGGATTTAATTACGATAGAAACAATTCAAAATGGAGTTATGCTGCTAACACCGGTAAAGGTGGTAATGGTTGTATGAAAGTGGAGTTATACAAATCGCTACCCGGTGATATTGACGAGATTATTACTCCTGTAATGGACCTTACTTCAACTTCAACTCAAACTATTTCTTTCGATTACTCCTTAGCAACAATGAATCAGAATTACCTTTCTGAGACTAGCGATGCGAAAAGAGATTCCATCGTAGTTTACGCGTCTAAAAACTGTGGTTTAACTTGGACCCCGGTACTTAGAAAAGGTGGTCCAACCATCGTAAATGCAGGTATTTTGGAAGGGGCACCTTATACACCGGGTACTACTTCTGAATATTGGAAAACGATTTCATTCCCTTTAACTTCAGGTTTTCAAACTTCAGGTGTACAATTCAAAATTTGGGTTAAAGCAGCTGATAGAACAAATAACTTTTATCTAGACAATTGGAACGTTGGCGGTTTCCCTACCGGAATTGAAAACACAACTGACCTAACACAACAAGTTACTCTTTATCCAAATCCTATGCAAACTTCATCCACCTTATTTTTAGCTGATTTGAGAGGTAAAACGGTTGATGTTGCTGTTTATACTATGGATGGGAAATTAGTGGAGAATATTTACAATGGAATTCTTACCGATAACGAATTCAAAATTACATTAACGAATAGTATGTTCAGTGCAAGCGGAATCTATTTTGTTCGTGTGAAAGAAAATGGATCTGTTACGCAGAAAAAACTTACTGTGATTAAGTAATCAACTTATAGCACTTTATTGAAAAGCCAACAAATTCTTGTTGGCTTTTTGTTTTTTTAGAAAATGAAAGTTTATCCTTTACTTTTTCTATTGCTCAGCATTATAAATGTGAAAGCACAACAGTTAACAGAAACAACAACAATCATTGCCTATCCCAATGCATCTTTACCTATCCAAAAGGCGAATAATAATTTGGATGTAGTTGCCTTCAACAACCAATTCTATCTGGCGTTTAGAACTGCTCCTAGTCATTTTGCGTCTAAAAAAACAAGGCTAGTTGTTTTAAGAACGAGCAATTTAAAGGATTACACAATTGATACCACACTTAGTATTGGAAACGACATCCGAGAACCTCGATTTTGTGTAAAAGGGGATTCGCTTTTCCTCTATTTCTTTGAAGGCGGTTCAAAAAAATTCAAATTCGAACCCAAGAAGGTTTGGGCAATAGTAAAAACATCTTCGTCTGCTTGGACATCTCCCATCGATCAACACCTAGACGGCTATGTGCCATGGCGAGTGCGTAATCTCAATTCCACTTTTTATCTCTCTGCCTATTATGGCGTTAATCTTTACAACAAAGCCCACCATTCCGATTTACGATTGTTTACGAGCGAAAATGGTTTGCAATGGAAACCCCTCTCCGACTCGGCACAATGTCAACTCGACTTTGCTGAAGAAGGCGAATTTATTGCAGATTCAAAGGGTGAACTTTGGGGAACGATTCGTTTTGAAGGATTTGGTGGCGCTTTATTTCATTCCGAAAAGAATAACTGGGCACATTGGGCTTTCTATCGCACTGATTATAAATACGACAGTGCCTTGTTGTTTAATGTTGGTGACGACACCTATTTAATTGCTCGAAGAAACTTAGATGGAAAAGCTAACCGATTCAAAAGCAGAAATCGGAATTTGATTCGTTATTCCTTTACACGAAAATGTACATCGCTATACAAAATCAATAAAGAAAATAAGAGCATTGACCTTGTTTTAGATTTCCCAAGCACAGGCGATAATGCTTATGCCGGCATTGTACAAACTGGAACAAATGAGTTTGCCGTGTTTAACTATTCATCCGATCCAAAACATCCTAAAAACTGGATACGCGGGCAGCTCGGCAAAACGAACATCTATATGCATCGTCTGAAATTTTAATGATTGTCTCCCGAAAATCCCTTACTTTCGGCACATTCTTAGGATAAAAACCTAACATCATGCCAGTAGAACTTGAACTCCGCATCGCACCGGAATTAGTGGATTCCATGGAAGAAATCCGCAAAGCAGTAAACCTACATTCGGATATAGCATCCGATTCAATTCAACATATTGAAATCCTCCGTAAATCGCTGGATGCAAGAAAACATCCCATAGTTTTTTTGCTGAAAGTAAGGGTGTTTCAGACTGGAGAAGAGGTAATCATTGAAAACAAGACCATTCAATATAATCATCCACAAGAAGGTAAAACCTGCCATATTATTGGCTTTGGACCTGCAGGCATTTTTGCTGCACTGCAATGTTTAGAACAAGGTATTAAACCCATTGTATTGGAACGTGGAAAGGCTGTGAAAGACAGGATTTCCGATATATCAGCCATACACAAAACCTTGCAAATAGACCCCGATAGTAATTATTGCTTTGGCGAGGGCGGTGCAGGAACCTACAGTGATGGAAAACTTTACACGCGAAGCAGTAAACGTGGCGATATTAAAAAAGTACTCAACATTTTCATTCAACATGGGGCAGATGCAAAGATTGGGATAGAGGCACATCCACACATAGGCACCAACAAACTTCCGCGCATTATCGAAAACATGCGCAAAACCATTATTGAGTTTGGCGGTGAAGTGCATTTCGGAAAAAGGGTTTCTGATTTTGTATTGGAAAATGATGAAATTAAAAAGATACAATGTGCAGATGATAGTGAATATCCTTGTGAGCATGTGATCCTTGCCACCGGCCACTCTGCACGAGATATATTTGAGTTGCTTCATCACAAAAACATATTGATTGAAGCAAAGCCTTTCGCTTTAGGTGTACGCGTAGAACATACGCAGGAGTTGATAGACAGCATTCAATACAAATGTGATTCAAGAGGAAAATTTTTGCCACCAGCATCCTATAGTTTAGTTTCTCAGGTGAAAGGAAGAGGCGTATTTTCCTTTTGTATGTGCCCCGGTGGAGTAATTGCACCTGCAGGAACTGCAAATAATGAAACGGTGGTGAATGGTTGGAGTTCGAGTGCCAGAAACGGTCCGTTTTCTAACAGCGGCATTGTAGTTCAAGTACAGCCCGAAAACTGGCAACAATATGGTACGAAAGGTGCATTAGCGGCATTGGCATTTCAAAGCGAAATTGAGCAAAAAGCATTTAAGGTTGTTGGATCTATCCAGGCACCTGCACAACGTTTAGAAGATTTCATTCAAAAGAAAACTTCGCAGCATCTACCAAAATCATCTTACATTCCGGGACTTACATCCTATGATTTGAATTCAGTATTACCTCGATTTATCAGCGATACATTGCGTGAAGGGTTCATAGATTTTGGCAAAAAAATGCGTGGCTATAGAACTAACGAAGCCATAGTTGTAGGTGTAGAAAGCCGAACCAGCAGTCCGGTGCGTATTCCACGCGATAAAGAAACCTTACGTCATCCTCAAATCAAGAACCTATTCCCATGCGGTGAAGGCGCTGGGTATGCAGGAGGTATTGTTAGTGCAGCAATGGATGGAATTGCTTGTGTATTAAAGATACAGTGAAAAACTATTTCACTTGTACAATTTGTTGAGAAAACACCTCTCCATTCACGGTAAGTTTTGCGATATATACTCCGGCATTTACTTCGTTTTTCTGATAGCCTACAGTATAATCACCGGCTGCTTTTGAAACATTGTTCTCTAATAATGCAATACGCTTACCTAAAATATCCATAATCTCTAATGATACTTTTGCATCGGATGTGAGTTTGTACTGCACAGAAGTCTTATCTAAAAATGGATTAGGGAAAACGGAGAAACGCATTTCATCTGCAATTACTTGCTGGTTATCATTACTAATAGCAGCAACTGTTTCAGCACTTTCATTGCGTGTTAAATCGGTATATCCACCGGTACAAGTGTAGTAATATTCAGGAATCAAACTTGGTGTAGCTCCAATCAATTTGATATTGCCAAAATCATCTTTACGAATATTCAAAGCTCCACTTTTAAAACACCATACTTTTGCATCGGGTTTAATTTCACTTTTAATACTATACTCTTCAAAGTAGACTTTATCTCCAACAATGGAGCCACGCAACAACATATCCGCATAATCACCATTGTCATTAATAATTGTAGAAGTTCCAGAAATGATTGAGCCTTCTTGCTTCAAATTGAATTCATAAATGAAAGTTTGCATAATGCCCTTTTGATCGGCAGTATATTGGAAACGTTTACCGGCAAACTTACCGTTAAGATCCAATTGCATAAGTTCTTTTGCATCTAAAGTATGCAAGATAGGCGATGTGGCAGAAGCCTGTAACGCAATAATGGTGAATAGGAGGAATAATGTTCTCATAATTTTTGATTTAATGCTAATGAGATGATAGTATGATTCATTTTCCATACTAATATACAAATAAAGTTACAAGCCTGCAACAATTTTTGAGGCCAACACCTCTCCTACTTCACTGCCAATGGCCACTCCCATACCTCCCATGCGAACACCTGCATGCACATGTTCCGACACCTGTTTAATGATTGGAAATTTACTATCTCCAAATGCCATAATGCCCGTCCACGCATAATCAATTTCAAACGGAGTTTGCGGAAGAATAATGGCATGTAGCTTTTCTACTAAGTTATCTAATATCACTTCGTTGAACTCAAATTCAGTGGTTTCCTCTTCATTAAAATCTATATTTCGTCCACCACCAAAAAGTACTCTACCATTAATTTCGCGGAAATAATAATACCCTTCATCGAAATGAAATACACCCTTTAACTTTAAGTTATCTATGGGTTTAGTGATTAAAATTTGTCCGCGACCCGGACGAATATTCTCTTCAGGAAAAAATTGTTTGGCAAATGCATTCGTACATACCACCAATTGCTTGGCATGAAAGCGAATGACTTCGTTTAACACCCCATGCTTTACAAAAACGGCAACACAATTATTTTCTTCTTCAAACGTTTCCACAAAACAACCCGTAAGCAATTGTATACCTAACGACAGCGCCTTATCCATTAACGCTCGCATTGTTTTGCCGGAATCTATTTCGCCTTCCAATCGATTTTCGATTAAGGCAGAAATACCTTGAAAACCGAAGGATTCGATTTTATCGTTGGCTAATGCAAATGCATTTTCATTCAACATCGGGAACAACATTTCATTGATATTATCGAGCTGATGGAGTGAAGCAATATCTTTTTCGAATATCAATTCATGACTACCATTCGAACGATAAGACATCCGCTCATCGCCTAGCCTTTTGTGTAACCTCGCTAATCCGCTTTTTCGCAATTGCACCAATTCCAACACTTCCGTTTGTGGCATTGATTTAAGATCGTCTAAAATTTCTGTTAAACTACCAATGCAGGCAAAACCGGCATTCTTAGTACTTGCACCGGTGGGCAAAATACCACGCTCCAAAATGGCGATCGATAATGTAGGTTGCTTTTCTTTTAATGAAATGGCAGTAGACAACCCTACAACACCAGAGCCAATGATTATCACATCATAATGTAGAAAAGAAGATTTCTCCCAATAGCTAAGCATAAACACTCATTAATTCAACTAAACTAAGGGAAATAAAACAGAAATGAAATCCTGAAAATCAATAATAAGTATAGGTTCTCACATCGGAAGTATCTTGCGCATTCAACAACGTTACACGCTTAACAACCCGCCCTTCAGTATCAAAATCGTAAAAATACTGCTGACTGAAATCTCCGCTCGGAGTTACCCAATCTTCAGCCTTTCGCAAGTTCATAGTGGATTTCCCTAAAAAAGGTCTGCCGTAGTTATCGTTAGAAAGGGTATTTGTTTTATCGGTATAATAAATTGTTGAAATGGCATAGTTTCCGGTAGAAATAGGTGATTGACTGGTTTCATACACCACATTACCATTACTTACAGTATAGGTTTTATAATTACTTGTATCATCCGTTTGTACCATGTAGGTTTTATATCTATTTACATCATAAGTGAATGAATAAAACGTCTCGCTTCCGCTATTACCAATACGTTTGTAGCTCGCGGCTAATCCATCGGCATTCAGGTAATAGATATATTGATAATCCATGGAACCAGAGACCATACGGGTGTAAACTATAGAATCGGTGTGATATTCAAACGACTCTGTGATTGCACATTGGATGGCAGAAATTAATCGATTTTTTTCATCGTATGTGCAGTAAGTAACACAAGTATCTCCTACCTTTTGAAACGATTTCACTAAAATAGGTTTAGGCTGAACAACTGTTTTATCATCCGCCTTTCTGCAAGCGCTTAGATAACATCCAAGAAGAATAATCAATATGAGGTAATGGGCTTTCATCGTATTCCTAAGATACGATTATTTTTTCCGCTTAACTATTTTTTAAAACAAATGACGAATATCTGACAATCAAATACTGTTCATCATTTCAGCTTTGCACCTAATTGTTCTATTTTCTTTAATTGTTCAGCCCGAAATTCGGCAGTGGAATTTCGTAAGGGACCAACGTAGCTGACCTTCACCGGCTTCACACCACAAAACTCGAGTGTAGATTTTTTTAATTGATTCACACTTGGCCGACCAAACATCAACCAATAATACCAACTCGGTTGATCGAGTGTAGTAATGATTCGTGCCGATTTCCCGGTGAGTAATTTATCCCACCACACCGAGTTTTCACGATACTGGAAAACGAATCCGGGCAGAAATACCCGATCAATAAACCCTTTCAGCATAGCCGGTAAACCGCCCCACCAAACCGGATGTATCCATACCATATGATTGGCCCATTTTATTTTCTCCAAAGCATCGAGTAAATCCGGTTCTAAATTGGTTCGCTTTTGATAACCGAATTTTAAATTGGGACTGAAATTTAAATCAGCCACTACAATTTCTTTTACCTCTGCTCCTGCAGTTAAAGCGCCTTGCTTGTAGGCAGCAGCAATGCCGTAATTGACGCTATCGGGATTAGGATGACCGTTAATGATGAGAATTTTCTGCATGTAGTTTTGTTCTATTGTTAAACCTAAAGAAAAACAACAAAGGCACAGATGATTAAAATCGTATCAACAAAAATTAACGCAAAAAAAATGCACCGGACATACACCCGATGCATTTCATATATTCTCGTTTACGTTTTATTCAAAGGCCTCAACACCGGCAACAGTGGTGTATTTGAACTGGCGTTTTTTATCCGGGTAGCAAATCGCAAAAGCCGATTGAACAGCCAAAGTTGCTTCGTGGAAACCACAAAGAATTAACTTTAATTTACCGGGATATTCGTTGATATCGCCAACTGCATATATCCCTTTAATATTTGTGCTGTAATCTTCTGTATTCACTAAAATCGATTTCTTATCCAAATTCAAGCCCCATTCTGCAATTGGTCCTAACATTGGCGATAATCCATACAGTGGCATCCAATATTCTGTTTCGAGGGTAGACTCCACTCCTGCATTTGTTTTAAGATGTACTTTGGTTAAATGCTCACCACCGTCAACGCCTACAATTTCCGATTCTAACACCACATCAATTTTTCCTGCTTTGGCCAAAGCCATAACTTTCTCTACAGAATCTAAATGTCCGCGGAAACTATCTCTGCGGTGCACCATAGTTACTTTTTTTGCCACATCCGCTAAGAATATGGTCCAATCCAACGCAGAATCTCCTCCTCCGGAAATAACAACCGTTTTGCCTCTGTATTTTTCCGGATCGCGAATCACATAATCCACACCTTTTTCTTCAAAATCGCGAATATTATCTATTGGCGGGCGTTTCGGTTCAAAACAACCTAAACCGGCAGCAATAAAAATAGCAGCGCATTTGAATTCAGTTCCTTTGCTTCCGGTCAGAATAAATTTTCCGTCTTCCTGCTTTTCGATTTTATCGATACGCTCGCCAAACGTAAAGCCCGGCTTGAAAGGAGCAATTTGTTCCATCAAGTTTTTAATCAAATCGCCCGCTAATACAGACGGATACCCCGGAATATCATAAATCGGTTTTTTGGGATAGACCTCTTCTAATTGTCCGCCAGGTTGTGGCAACACATCCACCAAATGGCATTTCAATTTCAACAAACCGGCTTCAAAAACGGTAAACAGTCCAACCGGACCTGCTCCAATAATTAATATATCTGTTTCAATCATAACGGGTGCGAATGTAGCGTTTGCAACTTCATTTTCCAATTGAAAATATACATGTAAATGTTGATTAATATCATGACAAACCTTTCAATGGGATAGGCTAAAACCTTTAAATCCGGTTTCATTTTTCTATATTGCCGTTCAAAATCAAGGATTATGGGAAAAGTTATCGGAATTATTGTTGCCGTTTTGTTATTGGCATTGGGTGGCTATTTTGCATACACGCAATACACCTACAGCGAAGGAACTAGAGCCGGTATATTGATGAAATTTTCAACTAAAGGCTATGTTTTTAAAACACATGAAGGTCAATTGAATTTAGGAGGGGTTTCGGCTCAAAACAACACGATTATCAATAACTTTTGGGACTTTTCGGTGAAAGACAACAAAATCGCTAAAGAGCTTGAAGGCTTGGAAGGAAAGAAAGTTCAATTACACTACAACCAAATTATGCACCAGTTTTTCTGGCAAGGGGAAACCGCTTACTTCGTTGATGAAGTAAAAGTTATCGAATAAAACCAACACCACATTTCCAAACCAAACCATTACAGTTATGAAGAAAGTTCTACTTCTAACGCTATTGCTATATTCCTGTATTTCATTCGCACAACAAGCTACACAAACCCTTCGTGGACGGGTCATAGACCGCGAAATTACCATGCCGTTGATGGGCGTAAATGTAGCTGCTTTCTTAAATGGAAAATTGCTGGGTGGAGCGCAAACCGATGAGAATGGATATTACCGAATCGAAAAATTACCCATTACAAGGATAGAAATTACAGCTAGTTATTTGGGGTATAAGAAAACCACTATTCAGAACATTCAACTCACTTCTGCAAAGGAAATGGTAACTAACATTGAATTAGAGCCTGCCGTTCAAGAAATGAAAGAAGTGGAAGTAACCGGGGGCAAACGAAAAGGGGAAGCCATTAACGAAATGACAACCTTAAGTGCAAGAGCATTTACAGTGGATGATGCTGCCCGATATGCCGGAAGCAGAAACGATCCTGCGCGGATGGCATCAAACTTTGCCGGTGTTTCGGGTACAGATGATTCGCGCAATGATATTGTGGTGCGCGGGAACTCCCCGTTTGGTGTGCAGTGGCGTTTGGAAAATGTGAATATTCCTAACCCTTCGCACTTCGCTATTGCAGGAACCACGGGCGGCCCGGTAGGTATGCTCAACAACAAAGTACTGTCTAATTCAGATTTTTTAACCGGTGCATTCCCGGCTGAATATGGAAATGCTTTAGCAGGAGTTTTTGATGTGCGTTTTAAAAACGGGAATGATGAGAAGCATGAATTCGGTTTAGAATTTGGGTTGATGGGGGCACAAGCCTTTGCAGAAGGTCCATTGAACCGAAAAACGAAAGCATCGTATGTGGTGAACTACCGTTATGCAACACTCGATTTGCTAGTAAAAGCGGGCATCGATATCGGTACTAAAGCCATTCCGAAATATCAGGATTTGCAGTTCAAACTTAACTTTCCATTGAAGAACGGTGCTAACTTATCGTTCTTTGGTTTGGGAGGATACAGTTTGGTGAATCTAATGACGAGCACCGATAAAAAACCGGAGCGAGATATCTATGCATCGAAAGATATAGACGAATTTTTGCGCACCGGCATGGGTGTTGTGGGCATTAATTATACGCGTCCGATTAACGATAAATGCTACTCAAGAATTACTTTTGCGGCATCCGGACAATCGCTCAGAAACCACTTTGTACGTATCGTTCGACATGTTGATCCGGTTTCGGGAGATTATGTAGTCGACAATAAATACGACAAAATGTTTTTCAATTTTATGGAGGCAAAATTCAGTGCCAATTTCTATAGAAATTACAAACTCAACAACCGCCATGTAGTTCGTTTTGGGATGAATACTGAACTAAATGTTTATCGCTATTCCGATAGTATTTTAAACGAACAAACCAGTCTATGGGAGAAACGACTATCCTACAAAGGTGCGCATTTTGTGTTTCAACCCTATGTGCAATGGCGATGGAGTATCAGCGAAAAAGTAACACTAAACGCGGGTTTACACGGGCAACTGTTCACGTTGAATAAATCGTGGAGTTTAGAACCGCGTTTAGCCGTAAAGTATCAATTCAAACGCAATCAGAGTGTGGCATTGGGAACAGGCTTACACAGTCAGTTACAACCTGGTTATCTTTATTTTCAAAACGATAATGTACTTCATACTGAATATGGCCTCCGCAATAAAAACTTAGATTTTTCGCGTTCTTTCCATTTGGTTGGCGCTTACGATATATTCTTCAAGCAAGATATACGCATGAAAGTGGAAGCCTATTTCCAATACCTTTGGGGTATTCCGATTGATAAAACACCTTCATCATATAGTGTAATCAATGAAGGTGCTAGCTTCGATCGTTTCTTCCCGGGAAAGTTGGAAAACAAAGGCTTAGGAAGAAATGTAGGATTAGAAGTTACTCTTGAAAAATTTTTCACTCATAACTGGTTTGTGATGTTCTCCGGATCTGTATATGATTCAAAATATAAAGCGAGTGATGGACTTTGGTACAACACATCTTATAACGGAAATTATATTGTGAACATACTTGGTACAAAAGAATTTAAATGGGGCAAAAAACGATTGAACACCATTGGCATTGGCGGCAAACTTACAGTAGGTGGAGGACAGCGCTATACACCTTACGATACTTTACTTTCAAAGTATTCAGAAGATCCTGTTGTGCAAGATAAAGAAAGGAACAAGTATCAATTCAAACCCTACTTCCGTTTCGACATTAAGCTAAATTACATGTGGAATGGGAAGAAACACGTTACCCAAGAAGTGGGTATCGACCTAGTAAACATTACGTTCCAGAAAAACATTTTGCGATTGCAGTATGTAGATGCGCAGGCACAACCTCGTGAAGTCTACCAATTGGGATTTTTACCACTATTCTATTACCGAATTGATTTCAGTTTCAAACAGAAAAACAGAGATAGGCATTAAGTATATTCTTAATTCTCTTTAGCAATAGTAAAGTAGAACGTACTGCCTTCGCCTAATTGCGATTCCACCCAAATCTTTCCGTTGTGTTGGGAAACAATTTTATTACAGGTAGCTAAACCAATTCCAGTACCTTGATATTCGGCATCGGTATGTAAGCGTTGGAAGATAATAAATACTTTGTCTTGGTACTTTTTATCGATGCCAATTCCGTTATCCTTGAAAGTAAACAGGTAATCGTTTTCCCGCTCCTCAGCACTGACCTCAATACAAGCCCTTTCATTCTTTTTCCGAAACTTAATGGCATTACTAATTAAGTTCTGAAACAACTGTTTTAACTCAATTTCGTTTCCAATGACTTGGGGTAGTAAGGAGGCTGTAACACTAGCATCACTCTCGGTTATAGAGGCTTTTAAGTTGGCTAGAACATCTTTCAACACTTCATTACAATCCACTTTATCTGCTGAAACCTTTCTTCCGATACGCGAAAAATCTAACAGCGCTTTCACTAAGTTTTGCATCTTAATGGTGGCCTTCAAAATAAACTGGATATAATGTTCCTCTTCTTCCGTTTTTTCAGAACTGCGTTTATTGAGCAGTCCGGTAAAGTTTGAAATAGTTCGCAACGGCTCTTGTAAATCGTGAGAAGCCGCATAAGCAAACTGTTCTAACTCTTGATTGGCTCGAACTAACTCTTCCGATTTACGTTTCAGTTCTGCTTCTGTAATTTTTCGTTCCCGAATATCCAACGAAGCCTCCATCAATTCTTTATTGGTTTGAATCAGTTTCTTGTTGATAGCCTCGTATTCCATGTTACTAATAAGCAAATCACGCTCACTGGCTTCGGCACGCTCTTTTGCAGCTATAATAGCTTGTTCATCTTCCTTTTGCCGCGAAATATCACGAACAAAAATCAATAAACGTGCATCTGACAATAGCTTTGCTTTAATCTCAACAGAAAGATGAATTCCACCTTTCCCTTTCATGATTCGCTCGGTAACTACGGTTTTACCTTGTCTTAACTCATCAAAATGAAAAGGATTTTTTTGCAGGTCTTCATGCAAAGCAAAATCATAAATAGTCAACTTTTTCAACTCTTGTTCTGTATACCCCGACATTCGGCACATACTCGAATTCACCATGATAAACCGACCTTCGCCATCTGCAATAAAAATAGCATCAGTAGCATGTTCTACTAACGATCGGTATTTTTCTTCGCTGGCACTTATTTCTTCTTCAGCCCGTTTTCGTTCACTGATATCAATAAAGCTGATAACAACTTCAACTATTTCGTTATTCCCATTAAACACAGGGTAACCGGTAACCATGGCCCAAATGGTGTCTTTCGTAAGCGGACGATATATACCAATAGTAAGATTTCGTATTCCTTTTTTAGTGGATAGTATCACATTTACCGGATACTCTTCGATAGGCATAGTGCTGTGATCTACGCGCATAAACTTCCACTCAGGATCAAGAGCCATTTTGCCTCTGAGTTGCTCTTCACTCAATCCCAACAACTCCACTGCCTTAGGATTGCTGTTGATAATTGACGTATCAGGAGCATGCAACACTATAGCTGCATCTAGCTTATTCAATAAGCTTCTGTACTTCTCTTTTGTATTGCGTAATATTTCATCTGCGTTTTTACGATCTGTAATATCCACTAATACGCCATCCCAGACTACAATTCCATTTTCTGCTTTACGGGGTACTGACGAAAGATGAACCCAACGTATTTCTCCTTTATGGTTTCGGCAACGCATATCGGCAAAAAATGGCGATAAATTTCTATACGACAAATCCTCCGCCTCAGCCAATGCAGCGCGATCTTCTTCTATAACAATATTGTACATCAATGAAGAATCTTGAATAATCGCTTCAGGTGATTTCCCGGTAAGTTTTGAAACACTCTTGCTCAAATACGAAAACTTCATCTTACGATCGGTGTCACAATACACCTGATACATAAAGACATTCGGTAAATTATCGCTTAAGATTTGCAACTGTATAGAGCGTTCTTTTGCGTAAGCCTCTGCTTTCTTGCGTTCAGAGATATCGCTGATACTCCCTCGAATCAACACCTTGTTTTCTGCAGGCAAACGAATTAAACGAACTTCGCAAGGAATCGAGTTCCCTTCACTGTCGATATGTACCCATTCAAAAACAGGCTTACCTCCATTTTGAGCTTCAACATTTTTCTCTTTTGCAGCTTCTCTCGATAATCGTCCATCGGGCTGATAAGTGGGGCTAATTTCTGCAACACCAATAGAAAGTAGTTGTTCGCGCGACATCTTGAACAAATCCAATGCCGTTTGACTTACATCGACAAACTTTTCAATCTCAGTATCAAAAACTACAAGGGCTTCAGGTGCATTTTCCACCAAAATGCGATATCGTTCTTCATTTTCTTTAAGAATTCTTGCTGCTCGAGAAGGTTCAGAGATATCTTTTAGTGTGGCATAGAAATAAGTATCTCCTCGGAACAACAATGGATTAGGACGAATTTCAATCGTAAACTCACTTTGATCTTTTTTTAAACCCAGCAATTCCTTTCCATCACCTAGGGCACGTTGAACAGGCTGTTTTAAGAAGTCTTGAAAAAGTTCATCGTATTGCTCGCGAAAACGAACGGGAACCAACTGTTCTATATTCATTCCGGCTAGCTCCTCTTTGGAATAACCAAACATGGAACAAGCCAAACTGTTGCCAAGCAAAATTTCGCCATGAACATCCACTAATATTATGCCATCGGGGGAGGCGTCAAAAAAGGCTTTATATAATTCTATACTGTCCATGATTTTCATTTTCAAAACCTTCTACATTAAGGGGTGTAGAAAAGCCAACTCTAATATTACTTATAAATACTACAGTACCACATAAATTTCGAAAAAAAATAAGAGATAAGCAACTCTTTTTACGTAATCATCAAGTGCAATTAAACTAGAGTACCATTATTTAAACGCTAATAGTTTCAGATAGCATTAAAAAACAAACAAAAACACATTACGTTTATTAATACTTTGTGTTTAAAACAAGGGGAAACAAATTACACTTTTCGTGTCAAATAATAGAGATTAATTCCAATAATGCTCACATTAGTGAGAATAACCGGATAAGAATAATGCAGTAAAACCCCATACAAAACAAATAATAAACAACCAATGGTATTAACGATACGCAGTGTTTTTAAATCTTTCATAAGGAAGGAAAGCAATACACCCAAGCTCGCAGCATAACCAACCACTTCCGTTAAATTTTCCATTTATAACAATTGAACCGCGATATTAAACTATTAATTTGAAAAACAATTTATTAGCCATTCCGCAAAAAGCCATTGCTTACTCCTTCCCGATTAAATTTCCATAAAACAAATACGATTGTTTTATATTTTCGAAGCCTTAAACGATACGAATACCATGCAATCAAAAATAAAATCGGTTATCCAAGCTTCTATTGATGTAAAAGCTAAAATCCTTGATGACGCTACTATGCACCATCGTATTGAGGAAGCTGCCATGCAAGTGGTGAAGAGTTTTCAAAACGGATGCAGAATTTACTTTGCCGGTAACGGAGGAAGTGCAGCAGATGCACAACACTTGGCAGCAGAATTTACAGGAAGATTTTACAAAGACCGCGAACCCTTACCTGCAGAAGCTTTGCACGTAAACACTTCGTTCCTAACCGCAGTAGCGAATGATTATTCGTATGATGAAGTCTATCAACGAATGATTAAAGCGCAAGGTAGAGCAGGCGATGTTTTCTTTGGCATCTCCACTTCGGGCAATTCAAAAAATGTGGTTTTAGCCCAAGAAGAAGCGAAAAGAAAAGGCATGTATGTGATTTCATTAACCGGTGAAACCGGAGGAAAAATGAAAGACTCGTGCGACATACTGTTCAATGTTCCAAGTACCGATACACCTCGTATTCAAGAATCACATATCCTCATTGGACATATCATCTGCGAATTGGTGGAAGAAAATATGTTCTTTTAATTTATTGCCTTGACAACAACTGCCATCATATTAGCCGGAGGTTTCGGAACACGTTTGCAAAAAGTTGTAAGCGATGTACCTAAACCTATGGCACCCATACAGGGCAAGCCTTTCCTGCATTATGTATTTGTATATTTGCAGCAATATTACATCCAAGAAGTAGTGCTTTCTGTGGGTTATTTACATGAAGTAATTAAAGAATATTTCAAGGATGAATACTTAGGCATAAAGGTACGTTATTGTGTTGAAGAAAAACCGCTAGGCACCGGAGGCGGCATCAAAAAAGCATTTGAGCTAATCGAAAACAATGCCTTTGTGTTGAATGGCGATACTTTTTTCGATGTGAATTTAACCGAACTAGACGCCTATCATAACAATACGAATGCAGATTTCTCGATGAGTTTAAAACATCTCACTGAATTTGATCGCTACGGCACTATTACCCTTGAAAATAGCCGAGTGAAAGGATTTAAAGAGAAGACATATACGAAGGAAGGATGGATCAATGGAGGTGTTTATCTTACTTCAGCTGAAGTATTAAATCGCTTTGATTTACCGGAGCAATTTTCACTGGAAAAAGATTTTTTAGAACGCCACCTCGATAGTTTACAAGTAAACGGATATTGTTCCGATGGTTATTTTATTGACATTGGTATTCCGGAAGACTATTACAAAGCGAACGAAGATTTACCTAAATTACTGTATTAATGAACATTCTGGAACAACTGAAAGTAGATAAAAACTGGACTTTATTTCTCGACAGAGATGGGGTAATTAATCTCCATTTCCCGAAAGATTATGTGAAAACATGGAACGAGTTTTTCTTTTTGGAAGGTGCGATAGATGCCATAAAACAGTTAACGAAGCATTTTGGGAAGATAGTGGTGGTAACCAATCAACAAGGCGTTGGTAAAGGAAAAATGACGGAAGAGACCTTGCAGAATATTCACTCCAATATGTTGGTTGAAATTGAAGCTGCCGGTGGCCGAATCGATTCTATTTATGCCGCAACAAGCCTAGAAAGTAAAGATGAGTTTGGTTTGCGCAAACCAAAGATTGGTATGGCTATGCAGGCCCAAGAAGATTTTCCGGAAATTGATTTTGCTAAATCAGTAATTGTTGGCGACTCTATTACGGATATGCAATTCGGTCGAAATGCTGGCATGTACACTGTATTCGTGTCTGACAAAGAAGATTCGGATATTGTTGAATCGCTCTTAGTCGATTTTAAGATTAATAAGTTGGCTGATTTGGTGAGTTAACTACACCTTTCTATCCATCACAAATACATTCCGTTGCGCTGTTGGATACACCACCATATTGGTAATATTCACATGCTTTGGCGCATTACACACATACCAGATTGCATCTGCAATATCTTCCGGATGAAGGGGCTCGAAGCCTTCATACACTTTCTTTGCCTTGCTTTCATCGCCATGAAAACGCACTACCGAAAACTCAGTTTCGCAAGCTCCCGGATCGATGGAGCAACAACGTAAATTTGTGCCCACTAAATCTAAGTTAATCCCTTCATTCAAAGCTTTTACGGCATATTTTGTAGCGTTGTATACATTCCCTTCCGGATAGACTAAATGTCCGGCTGTACTGCCTATATTGATGATATGTCCTTCGTTTTTCGCAATCATATCGGGCATAAAAGTACGCGTTACATACAACAAGCCCTTGATATTCGTATCTATCATTTGCTCCCAATCGTCATAGCTGCCGGCTTGTAGCTTATCTTTTCCTGACGCTAAGCCTGCATTATTAACTAACACCGAAGGCACAATATTTTTCGATTGTACAAAGGCATGAAAGGCCTCCACTTCTTGCTTATTGCGTACATCCGTAACATGGATCAACACTTTAACCCCAAAATGGGAAGTAATATCATTTGCAATTTCTTCCAAACGTTCTTGTCGTCTAGCGCACAAAATCAAATTCACTTTATTCTCTGCAAACTTGTACGCTGTTGCCTTTCCAATACCGGATGTGGCTCCCGTTATCAATGCATATGTACTCGCTAAATCACTCATGGTCTAACATTCTGGTAATGAAATAGGGATATTCACCGCCAATCCCCCATCGGCTGTTTCTTTGTATTTGCTGTTCATATCTAATGCGGTATCCCACATGGTTTTAATCACGGTATCTAAACTTACCTTTGCAAAATCGGGATCGCCCTGCATAGCTAAGTGCGCAGCAGTTATGGCTTTCACAGCTCCCATCGTATTGCGCTCAATGCATGGAATTTGCACCAAACCGCCAATAGGATCACAGGTTAAGCCTAAGTGATGCTCCATCGCAATTTCAGCGGCCTGTAAAACTTGCTGAGGCGAACCACCAATACATTCAGTCAACGCACCTGCAGCCATGGCCGAAGAAACGCCTATTTCCGCCTGACAACCGCCCATCGCAGCCGAAATTGTTGCTCCCTTTTTAAACAACATACCAATCTCTGCTGCTGTTGCCAAGAAGGTTACAATATCACCTTCTTTACTATCTGTAAATAATTGCTGGTACATCAACACAGCTGGAATTACGCCTGCTGCACCATTGGTAGGCGCTGTAACTACACGCCCGAATGCTGCATTCTCTTCATTCACCGCCAATGCAAAACAACTCACCCAATTTAAAATTTGCGGGAAACTGGCCGGTAATGTTTTGATATATGCTTTCCATTCAGGAATAGAAGCAAAGGTTTTACCATTCACCATTTTGCGATGAATATCAAAGGCTCTGCGCTTCACAAACAATCCACCCGGCAAAATACCTGATGTGTTGCATCCTCTGTAAATACAGTCTTCCATCACCTCCCAAATGCGCTGAATGCCGGCTAATGTTTCTGTATCGCTACGCCATTCGCGTTCGTTTTCTAATACAATACTGGAAATATTTTTCCCGGCTAACATGCAATTCTGCAACAAATCATCCGAGTCGTGATTACCGTAATTCAATATTTTCAGCGGAACCGAGGTCTCAGCATTTTCGGCCTCTCGTACCACAAAACCACCGCCAATACTATAATGCACATCAGTGGCAACAGTTACTGAACCATTATAAGCCGTGAAACGCAATGCATTCGGATGAAATGGCAAAGACTCTTTCATATGAAAGATAATATCCGTTTCCGGTTGAAAGGAAACAGTATGTGATGTATTCAACACTAACTTTTCATTGGTCTTTATACCTTCAATTAATCTTGAAAGCGAAGACGTATCAAAGGTCTCAGGTAGTTCACCCATCAAACCCATTTGTACCGCAATATCTGTTCCGTGTCCTTTGCCTGTTTTGGCCAATGAACCATACAAATCAATAACCACTTTAGTTACGGTATTCAATTCGTTTATACTTTGCACAAATTGCAAAGCAGCTTTCCAAGGTCCAAGGGTGTGTGAACTCGATGGTCCAACCCCTATCTTAAACATATCGAAAATACTTAAAGCCTCTTTCTTGCTCATATTAACCCTTTGAAGGTAAACGGAATCCTACTTTCGGAAATTTCGTTGACAAAATATCGGCTACCACTTTATCTACCGGCAACACAATATCTGCTTCTTTATCAATTTGCGATAAATCTACCCAACGCTTCGATTCCGCATCCATGCCGCGCACCACAGGAAAATCAAACTTCTTGCCCGATGTCTCAATCATTCGCCAATCTTGGCAGGCTACAATATAATACATCGATAACACCTGACTTTCCGGATCAAACTGCGAAGGCACAAAAAAATCGGTAGTATAGAAATGCTCCAATACTTGAATATCAATACCACACTCCTCTTTAAACTCACGTATCAAGGCATCGCGCAAACCTTCCCCTAACTCCACTCCTCCTCCCGGAAACTTAGTTACATAGCGTTCTTTAATCAACTCATCCGACAATAAAATCTGATCGTTTTCATTCATCAGAATTCCATAAACGCGAACATTGAATCGTCTTAGCATAGTTAAACTTAATCTTAATATTTGAAACCTAAACCTTTGCGTTTCGTTTCGTCTTCTTTGTTCAAATGTTGTAAATCATCGAGCGTAATCGTATCCAACATATCTTTTGTACGTTCTTCTTTTGGTAAAGAAGCCAAACGTATGTTTTGATGATGCACAATATCTTGTACCAACTTACGAATCACACGAGCATTCCCGAAATTCTTATCGCGCGATTGATACAATTCGGCAACATGTTTTTTCAAGAACGTTTCAGCATCAGCATTCAACTTCACTTTCTCATCCGTAACCATAGAAACGGTAATCGTCCACAACTCGGTTTCGTTGTAATCTTCAAAGAAAAACGTTCTATCGAAACGCGATTTCAAACCCGGATTCATTTCTAAGAAACGTTTCATAGGTTCAGTATAACCCGCCACAATCACAGCGAATTCACCACGCATGTCTTCCATACGTTTCAATAAAATCTCCACCGCTTCTTGTCCGTAGGTCCCATCCATCAAGCTATAGGCCTCATCAATAAACAACACACCTCCTTTTGCTTCCTGAATACGTTCATCGGTTTTAATAGCTGTTTGTCCCACATAACCCGAAACCAAACCTTGTTTATCTAACTCCACCATGTGGCCACGTTCCAATAAGCCCAATGCTTTGAAGAGCTTACCAAAAATACGTGCTACCGTTGTTTTACCCGTTCCTGGATTACCTAAAAACACAGTGTGTAACGAAAACTTATTCAACACATCTTTTCCGGTTTCGTTGTAGAAGCGCACCAATTTCACTAACTCGTTCACTTCGTTTTTAATGTTGTTGACACCGGCCAACTTATCTAAATCGGCCATAGCGCTTTGCAACAATTTCTCGTTCACTTGTAAGTGGACTTTCTTCTTGTCTTTCGCTACAAAAATGCGCTCAATATCTTCTTTGTGAACGGTCGATAATTCAGCGGGCGATAAGTCTTTCAAGTTCTCGCTTTTCATCAACCGCAAGCCCATGTTCATTTTAGCTTCGCTCAACAAACCAATGGCATAACGGGCATTGCCAAACGAACGGTCGCGCGTTCTAAACCCTTCTGTTAACTGCTCATACAAATAATGTTGTGCATCTTCGGTAAGCGTTACTTGCTTATCACCGGCATTGCGCATCACAATTTCCAACAATTCTTCAGGTGTGTAATCTTCAAAAGTGAAGTAATTCGCAAAACGCGATTTCAAACCCGGATTGGATTTCAAAAACACATCCATTTCCTTCGGATAACCGGCCACCATCACTGCAATATCGGGGTGACCATCGCTCATTTCTTTAATGATAATTTCAATGGCTTCTTTCCCGAAATCCTTGCTGTCATCGCCTTCTCGGGCCAAAGCATAGGCTTCATCAATAAACAAAATGCCACCACGTGCTTCTTCAATCGCCTTCTTCACTTTCGGTGCTGTTTGTCCGATGTATTCGCCTATCAAATGCGAACGATCCACTTCCTTCACATGTCCTTTCGACAACAAGCCCATCGATTTGTATATCTGCCCCAACATCTTCACCACTGTGGTTTTGCCGGTACCCGGATTACCGGTGAACACAGCATGTAAGTTGATGCGATCTTCATCCTGCAAGCCTTTCTCTTTGCGCAATTTCAAGAACTGAATATAATCCAAGTGATCGTGAATTTCTTTGCGTAAATGCTCCATACCCACAAGGGTATCGAACTTCGCGAGCAACTGTTCGATAGTCACCGTTTGTTCTTCCGGCTCCGATTGCGAAATAAACGCATGCGGTATTTCCGATGGATCGATATCCCCTTCAATTTCTTCGTCACCCGTAGGCAATTGCAACACCGCAATAACGGTATCCATAAATACTACCTCTAAACGGTAGTTCGAATCGCGCCAAGTGCCCGGCATATCGTTGCCCCAGCCTTCGTTGAACACCAAGAAAGGTTCGTTTTCTTTAGAACCAATTTTACGGTTACGCTCAATACGTGCTTTCAATAAACCCGAAGCATTGTACCAGTTGAACACAATTTCGCAGTTCCATGGCGTGTCGAGTTTGTTGGTAGCCGTAAATTCGATGTATAAATATGGCGTATCATCTTTGCTGATTTGTTTGAGATAGACCTTCCCTGCCTCGCTCACCGCATTAAAATCGCCTACATAAAAACGAACTTGGTGTATATCGAAAAACGGATTACTGTTTTGCGAAACCGCACCTGCTTTCTCTACAAAGAAACGTTTACTGCCCACCATCTCGTTATCAATCCATGCTTCCCAACTGTATTCTCCATATTTCCAAAACGAATTAGGCGTAGGTGTTCCCCAACCTTTGTTCACATACACTACGTTTTCGTTGGCGGTAATCGTTCGCTTTTCTTCTTGAGAGCAGAGTTCACGTTTCACATCATCGGCTTCGTGGGCAAAGGCCTTCATGCAGATGGTAGCTTCCCAATCTTTCTCGTCAAACAGCTTGTTGTAAAAAGCAAATTCGGCCGAGATATAGGTTAATTCCGATTCATCATATACCGTTCTGTACTCGCGCGTGCGGTTCACTAACCACTCATCGGAGCCAAACACTTTCAGTGTTTTAAATTTGTAATTCTTCATAATCGCATTTGTTCAAACATTCACTAATAATACTCGCCCAATATATAGAAAATATTATGCCGCAAAAGGTTGCGTGTTGTGAATAAGTTGGCAATAGCGTGGATTACTTTAAAAAGTTGACATTTTCATGACAATATGACCATAGAATAGGTTGTTGCGCTTCTACATGACCAGCAAAACTATGCAATGCTAATCCTGCTCCAGCTTCTAGTAGCTACAGGCTAGAAGATAAAGCTAGCTTCTAAAATGATCCGGTTATTATTTTTTTATCGTCACCGTTTGTTCTTGAATCAAATGTTCAAGCGAAATACGTTTTCGTTTTTTGTGCGATTTAAAGAACATGGGCGATAAACCCGTAATCTTTTTAAACTGATTCGAGAAATGAGGCACACTACTGTAGTGCAACTTAAAACAAATTTCTTTCAAGCTAAGCTCGTTGTAGATGATTAATTCTTTAGCCCGTTCAATCTTGTTAATGATAATGAATTGCTGCAAGGTAGAACCCGTAACTTCCGAGAATAAATTCGAAAGGTAGTTGTAATCACATTCCAACTTTTTACTCAAGTACTCCGAATATTTTTCTTCCGGTGGCTCATCGGAATAATGAATCATATCGATAATTGCATTTTTCACTTTTTCGATTTGAATGGATTTTTTATCCTCCATCAATTCATGTCCGTTCTTTAACAACGCAGCCTTAATTTTATCGAACTGACGAATCGTAATTTTCTGTTGCACCTCCAATTCGCCCAGCTCAATACTCGAAATTTTGATGCCAAGTTTTTCAAACTCTTGCTTCACCATTAACTTGCAACAGTGGCTAACCATGTACTTGATATATAACTTCATGTTCGCTAATAATTTTGGGCGGCAAATATCACCCGATGGAACGAAGAAGTGTTACACAATTCAGGCGAATGGTTACATCATTTCATGATTTGACTTCTTTTCCTCGGTTCGTGTCTCACAAAACGAAATACGAATTTAATTTTGGATGGTCCGTGATAATACGAACCATGGGAATGGAGTATTAACACATAAATATCTCTCGAGCGCAAGTCGCTAACAGCTAATGGCTAGAAGCTAGCAGCTCACCATCTGGGCGTGTCCTCCGTTGCACTCCGGTCAGGCTGCTACAGGGTGCGCTGCGCTCCCGTGCTCCACTGCGTTACGCACCAAGCCTTCCGCATCCTTCACGCGGGCATTGTGGTGTATATGAAAAGTAGAGAAAATTTGATAAATGGCCGAAAACTAAAGAAGGGTGATAAGCCTGTTTAGAGTGGTGCGGTGATAACACCGACCACAGGATTTAGCCTGTTTAACTTACCTATTATTAATTTCTTGTAAGTACTATTTATCAGGTGACTCCGATTTCTTTAACATCTTGCTTAATTGCTGAAAAGGCATCTGAACGTTGAAATAGAGTTCCTTTACTTTTTTCTTTCCTTTTACCTTTTTTTGCTGCTTTAGATTAATAGTGAGAACATCCGTATAGCCAACAAGGGCTTGTGTAGTATTGTTTAAGTGAAGATGTTTTAAAATAGAATATTCATCTGCAACCCGAGTCACAACATATGCAGTTTCAATACTATTACCGTTCCCACTGGCTAAAATGGAATAAATGAAGCCAAAATAGCAATTCGCAAATTTTTGTCCTAACTCCATTTGTTTTAACTCTTCACAACAATACATCATTCTGTAAAGTAAGCGGATATTAACCGGGTTCTCTTCAAACAATTGTTTGCCTTCGGCCAATGCTTCTTTTAAATTGCCTGCTTTATAAAGTTCATTAAATCGATCTTCCTTTTTTGAGCCGAAATCGTAAGGATTATAATTATCGGTAAACACATTACCGTAATACAGCAGCTTGAAATCACTAAGCGTAAGTGTGGTATCAAATTGACGAAGTCGGTTAAGTAAAGTTGGGTAGTATGCAGATGTTGAACTGTCTTTCGTTACTCGTTTTACTTCATCGAAATTAATATTTACAATAGTTTGAGCATAGAAATAAGGCGCGTAAAGAAAAAGAATGGTTATTAAAACAAACTTCTGGCGTAACATAAAATGTTTTTGAATGTGATGAAGGGTTTACTCTCCATAAATATAAATTAAATTTTTACTTCAAACTAGTCGCAAGTCTCCTTGTTCCAACTCGATATTCCTGAATTTAATTGTCAAATAGTTTAATTTCGTCCGTTTTGCTATGTAATTATTAGCGCTAACAAATCAAAAACTACAACAAGAAGATGCAAAAAACGCTGCTAACTGCTATTGTTTTTCTGATACATTCAACTTATGTTTTCACACAAAAAAGTGAAGAAAAAACAATACGTAAAGTATTTGAAACTTACCGAACGGCTATCTTAACAGATAATGCTGATGTGGCATTGCAATGCGTTGATAGTAGAACAATCAATTATTACGGTCATATACTCGAGAGCGTCAAACATGCTGATTCAGCGCAAGTATCAGCGCTTAATGTTTTTGACAGATTTATGGTGTTTACTATTCGCCATCGAGCACCAAAAGAAGAAATACTTAGTTTTGATGGAAAAGGGCTTCTTGCCTATGCTATAAAAAGCGGTATGGTAGGGAAGAACAGTGTTTCAGAAAAAAATAAGATTGGCGATGTAACCATCGAATCGGAATTTGCAAAAGGACAATTCATATTTGAAGGAGAAAAAGTGCCCATATTTTTCCATTTCTACAAAGAAGCAGGAACTTGGAAATTCGATTTAACTTCCATTTTTAGTTTATCCAATTTTGCTATTGAAGATATGATAAAGTCAAGTGGAATGAGTGAAAACGAATATTTGTTTTATCTACTGAAACTCGTTACAGGGCGAGCACCTAACAGCGAAATTTGGCAACCAGTGCAACGATAATAGCTTACCCGCTCTATCTTTATCGAAATAAATCTGAATCATTGACATCTATCATTTATTTTTAAACAGATTACAAAGATCTTCAACGATTAATCTGCTTACATCAAATACTTTTACCCCACCATACTTCAAATCTGATTTCAGTCTTCCACTATTTCTATAAAACATGTAAGCCAATAGATACAGCACAACAAATACAACCAATCCATACGACAACAAAAAGTCTATTACAGCATTACTATCCATTATATAGCATTGTAATTAGTTCTAAAATACTTAATCCAAACATTAGTATTTATTAATACTGGATCAATAACTCACCCAAGTACCATTCTTATCATAAAAGAAGATAACGTTTCCTATCAAATCGGTTATTGTAACTGAGTCGCCAAAAGGATATTGTTGTATTGAAAATTCAGGTTCTATTTGTAATGCTGAAAAATGTTGCTGCACATCCGGCATTTGTATTTGACATTTAAATGTATCCGACAAAACATCTGATTTACTTATATGCAGCATAATTTCATTGTCGTATTTATAAACAAGATTTGTACTTTCTTGTTGATCATTAACTATATTAAAGAGCTTTAACTTTTCGAAATAAAAGTCAACTAAATCGTAATGATTAGGACATTTTATGCTAAGAATTATCTCCATTTCAGCAAAATTATTACTTGTTTAACTTCTCTTTTGTTACCCTATAGTTGAAGTTCGGGCACCAACAAAACCTAATGTAACAATAATTTACACTTTTTCCCCTTTGGTTGGTGTTCCAACCCAAACCTCAACTCTCCCACCCTAAACCCAAGCCGAGTAACCAAAAACATAAACTTTTCCCTTTGGTTGGTGTTCCGCCACCAACCAAAACGTATAGTTTGAATTTAATCCTATACTAAGGCAACCTAAAACTGTTGGTAAGGCGACCAACCATTTCAAGGATTTAACCACATAGACACATAGTTTGCTTACGCCTGAAAGATGCCATAACAAGTACACAGATGGATAAACCTTTGGTTTATCGCTATGTTGCCTTCTTTTCAAAAGAACTCTCCGGCTATGTGCCTTTGTTTTTATGTGTTTAATCCAAATGGCGTTGACGGTATTCTGCCGTTTGTAATAAAATCAACCATTTCAAGGATTTAACCACATAGACACATAGTTTGCTTACGCCTGAAAGATGCCATAACAAGTACACAGATGGATAACCCTTTGGTTTATCGCTATGTTGCCTTCTTTTCAAAAGAACAGTCCGGCTATGTGTCTATGTTTCTATGTGTTTAATCCAAATGGCGTTGACGGTATTCTGCCGTTTGTAATAAAACCAACCATTTCAAAGATTTAACCTCATAGACACATAGTTTGCTTACGCCTGAAAGATGCCATAACAAGTACACAGATCGATAAACCTTTGGTTTATCGATCTGTTGCCTCCATTTCAAAAGAACAGTCCGGCTATGTGTCTATGTTTCTATGTGTTTAATCCTAATGGCATTGACGGTATTCAGCCGCTATGCCTCTAGTGGCTCACTCCTACTCCACCCATCAAAAACCCAAGCCGAGTTACCAAAAACAGGAACTTACCCTCCCCAAAACATAAACCGAATTAGCTAAAAGCTAAACTCGTTTGCCAAAAATATGAACCGACCCCACCCCAAACATAAACTGACCCTCCCTAAAACATAAACCGACCCTACAATGAAGGTGGGGGTAGCCACCTCTCGGGTAGGGTCGGTTTATAAAATGGCTACCTTAAGTTTACCTTTTAGCTAGGGAGTACCCACCCTTTAGGGTGGTACCCCCCCACCCCTAGGGGTGGGGGGGGTATGCCTTTTGCCTACCCTCAGTTTATGTTTGGGGTGGGTAAATACGTTTATGGATTATTTGTTTGGGCAGAAAAACCACCTTGGTGCACAAAACGACTTTGCCACAAGCAAGCTATTGGGTTAGCCAAAGGCAAAACCGCAAGTTGTAAAGGTATAAGTGTAAATACGGCTGCTTTTACAGCAAAAATGTGTACCGCAGTTATAGCAATGCCGAGGTGAATGTTTATGCTACTTGCTAGCGTAATGGATGAATTGCGCCCACTTTTTGCCCTCCTTTATGGCAACATTGTAGAGTTGTTCTACAATAAGCGGAAGGTAAACAAGATGCTAACCTATGGAATATAAAAATTAACCGAGTTTACAACAAACCTAAGCCGGCTTAGGTTTGGGCCGGGGTAAGGAATTACAGTAAAAACTGCCTCAAACGCAAAAAGACATAACGTTACAGCCCTTGCTCCTACCTTTGCATTTTACGTAGAACTACGTAAAAATGGCGTATTTCTACGTAAAGCGCTGTTGCGTAGAACTACGTGAAAATTGCGTAGAACTACGGTTGGTATTGTGGGGGGAATTGGTGAGGTTTGAGGGGTAGCTATAGAGAACTTTCGGGTAGATGTATGTTATGCCTAACCCTAAAAGACGACACGACCGACAATAAACGAACAGAAAAATGAAAGACAAACTGCCAACGCTTCTGCAAAATCAAAAGAGCTGCATCCCCACGCTCAAAGCCAATACAATGCAGCACATTTGCTTTTGCCCTTACACACGAACTTCATAGTAAAACAATTAAGAAAATGGAACAAAGAGACTTATTTGGCAACATTATACCTTCTTTAGATAACGATAAACCAAAGTTAGGTTTAACAAAAATTGAAAACGGTGAGTATTTATTCTATCCAGACTTTTTTTCAAAAGCACAAAGTGATTTTTTCTTACAATCATTAAAAAAAGGTATTGACTGGAAACAAGAGTCAATGAATATGTATGGTAAACAAGTAAACTTCCCTCGTTTGACAGCTTGGTACGGTGACAATAATAAACCTTATTCATTTTCAGGGATAACTTTAGAACCCAAAACTTGGACTAAAGAACTTATTGAGATAAAAGAAAAAATAGAACCGATATCAAAAGTTGTTTTTAATAGTGTGCTACTAAACCTCTATAGAAGTGGGAATGACTCTATTTCTTGGCATACTGACGCGGAAAAAGAACTTGGAAAGAATCCTGTTATTGCTTCTGTGAATTTTGGTGCAACAAGAAAGTTCCAACTTAGACATAACGAAACAAAAGAAAAATTTGAAATTGAATTAACACACGGAAGTTTGCTAATAATGCAAGGAGAACTACAACACTTTTGGCAACACCAAGTACCCAAAACAAGCAAAGTTGTAAACGAAAGAATAAACCTAACTTTTAGAGTGATTAATTTATAATGACTTTATGAGAGAATACGCAATTAGAATAGAGTCATTACCAAATCCAACTTTTCAGCAAATTAGAAGAATTTCTAATGAATCCTTGTCGCACTTTTCAAAAAGTGAGAGAGACACATTTTGGCAGAATCTAAATCAAGGAGTTGATTTATTGGATTCACACGAACTTATGTGTCAATATATTTTCTCTTATGGAAATATGCACGAAGCTAAAATCCAAAAGGCGTTATTTTCAATTCGCAATCCAAAGGAAGTTTTTAACACTGATATAGCCATTGTTGATTGGGGTTGTGGTCAAGGATTGGCGACAGTTTGCTTTTTCGATTTTCTAAAAAATAAAGGAATACCTAACAACACACAAAATGTTATTTTAATTGAGCCATCTGAACAAGCGTTAGAACGAGCAAAAATACACACAAACGTTTACATCAAAGACGAAACTAAAATTCAACTCGTAAACAAATACTTAGACGATGTTGAAAAAACAGATATAGAAACGAATCAATCAATTACGGTTCATTTATTTTCGAATATTCTTGATGTACCGCAAATTGACTTAAAGAAATTAGCTCAACTTGTAGGCGAAAACGTCAGCGGTGAACATTATTTTTTCTGTGTAAGTCCATTGATTGAAGGACGAAGCCACAGATTAGATGCTTTCTACAATTATTTCGATTTACCACCAGTATTTTCTGATTTTGAGCAAAGTGAAAACAAATTAAATCTCTTAGCCGAAGAAGCACACGGTAAAGATGTTTTTAGAAAATATACTCTAAAGCTAAAAGTCTTCAAATTTGAAAAAGGCAAGATTTACTATATTCCTATCGACTATTATCCAGCGGTACAATTTCACGCAGGATATTATTTAGATTGCTTTAAAGACAAACGGGCTAATTTATCCCTATTATCTTACTTTGAGGTTTCTGCGCCTTTTGATATTGGAGCCAGTGTTTATGAAGATATAAATCCAATATTAGCAGTTCTCAATAATATTATTACAAGAGGATTACCTACCAAAGCAAGCCCGTTTATTGAAACTCAATTTCAGAGCTTTGGCAACAATCTTCAACGTAACGATTTTGGTTCAATCATTTTTGAAAACAAAAATGTTGACCCAAACAATTTACAATTAACGCAATCGCCCATTGCAATTGCCCGTCTGCAGAAAACAATTATTGAAGCAATTCTTACAGAAAAATTAAATATTCAACAAAGTCAATGGAATGTTTTAGTTAAAGAAAATGATGTTCCTTGTGCCGCAATTGCTTTTGAAGATTTAAAGCAAATGTTCGAGAATCTAACAGCATTAAGTCTTGACTTTGAAACAATGAAATTTCCACAGGTGAACCTAGAAATAATTGGTTCGCAGGAATATTTGAATTCCCCTCTACACTTAAATACAAAACCCGTTGCTAGTGCGACATTTCAACAAAAAAGCAAAGTTTATGATTTAGTCATAGATATTTCAATGGCTATAATAGAAGATAAAAAAGACCCAACTTTTAGCGAGTTCAAGTGCAAAAATCATTGTTACTTCAATATCCGCTCAGCCAAAACAAGAAGAAATCAAAGGCATATTTACACATCAGATACAATTCAATATAAACCATTAGTTACTAGAGATACGCAAGGTAATTATGAAGATATTGAAACTAACAAGTTACACCTAAAGTACTTCGTTCAATTACTTTTTCGCAAAGAAGATTTTCGACAAGGTCAGCTTCCCATTTTAAACAGAGCGTTACAAAACAAAAGTGTAATTGGTCTTTTACCTACAGGCGGTGGCAAATCTCTAACTTATCAGTTGGCTGCAATGTTGCAACCAGGCGTAACGCTTATTATTGACCCGTTAAGGTCATTGATGAAAGACCAATATGACGGCCTTGTAAACATAGGAATCGATACTTGTGCTTTCATAAACTCAACGTTGACCCCGCAAGAAAAAGACGAACGAGAAAGGCAAATGGAGTCTTCTCAAATGCAATTTGTTTTTCTTTCGCCAGAACGTTTATGTATTTACAAGTTTCGTGAACGATTGAAAACAATGCGAGATATGAATGTTTACTTCGCATCCGGAGTTATAGACGAAGTTCATTGCGTTTCAGAATGGGGGCACGATTTCCGTTTTTCATATTTACATTTAGGTCGTAACCTATATAATTATGTGTTGCCTAAAAACAAGGATAAGCGATTAACATTGTTCGGATTAACTGCAACAGCTTCCTTTGACGTACTTGCTGATGTTGAACGTGAATTATCAGGTAACGGTGCTTTTGCTTTGGATTCTGATACAATTGTGAGATATGAGAATACAAATAGATTGGAACTTCAATATAAGATTGAAAAAGTACCAATCGAATATGAACCCGACAAATTCTTCGACAAAAATGGCTTACTAGACACGTCTTTAGGTAAAGCTGTAAATATCAGCGATAAATGGGCTGTATATAATTCCAAGAAGGAATTTTTAAAAAAATATGTTTCTTTAGTTCCTTCATATGCAAATGAATTACAAACAGAAACAGCAATAAACAGAGTAAAAACACAATTCAACGAAAGGCAAAACACACAAGAAAATAATGAAGGAATAAATTTAAAGATTGACTTCCCTATTGACTTTTACATTTCAAGTAATGAATATCAACAAGCAGGTATAGTTTTTTGTCCTCATAAAAATAAAACAGGTATTTCGGTAAATGAAAATGCTAGTTCATTAAAAGAATACACTCCTAAGATTGGTACTTTTATGGGAAGTGGAGATGATGAAGATGCTGACGAAATAGACAGAGCTTCATTTGAAAATTTAGAACTATTTAGGGATAACAAATTACCCATAATGGTTGCTACTAAGGCCTTCGGAATGGGAATTGACAAACCTAATGTTCGTTTTACTGTAAATATGAACTATTCCAGCTCGCTTGAAAGTTTTATTCAAGAAGCAGGTCGAGCAGGTCGAGATAAAAAAATTGCTTTAGCTACGATATTGTTTGCAGATTATAAATTAGTTAGGATAAGTTCTAAGTTTCCATCTACTCAATTTCCTTTAGGTATTATTAAAAACAAATGGTTTAAAGAAGAAGACTTAAACCAAATTATAAAACATTACAACTTAAACATTGGGTATGAATTTTTCGATTATTTCACACCACACCACGATTTAGTTAAATTAAGATGCGAAGTTGATAATAAGAAATTTGCTTTTGGCGAATGTGATAGTTGTCCTTTAGTAAAGAATTGTAGTCTTAGTAAAACTCCAAAAGAAGCTAAAGGATTTCAGTATATTCAAGATTTAGAAGAGATTTTAAAAAATAATGGTTTAGCTTTCCCAAAGAAAAATTTGGAATACGTTAGTGCAGATTATGAAACAGTTATGTTTTTCTATAATAATAACTTCAAAGGAAGCTTGATTGAGAAACAAACAATGCACGCAATCCTTAGCAAATCTGAAACAAAGTATTTTTTAGATGACAACGAAGAAATTAAAGTAAATGAAGTTGAAACAGTTAACAACTTTTTGGAAAAATTACTATCTGTAGAAGTTGGCGTAGAGATAGTTGCTTTTATTTCTTATAAGGGTAATTATGCCGATTACGCAAAAGCTATTTATCGAATGTGTTGCATTGAATTGATTGACGACTTTACACAAGACTATAGTAAACAACAATTCAGAATCGTTACAAAACGTAAAGAAGACGGGGAGTATTACAAAGGACTTGAAAGGTTCTTAATGCGATATTATTCTATCGAACGAGCAGAAGAAGAAATCAGAAAAGTACCAGCATATAAAGGCGATAACGAAATTCATAAATGTCTTTCTTACCTAACTGAGTTTATTTATGAAAAAATCGCTGTAAAGAGAAAAAGAGCGATTGATGATATGCGTACTTTTTGTGTGCAGGGCATTAATGACAAAAAAGATTGGAAAGAAGTAAATGAAGACTTAAAAGATTTCATTTACTATTATTTCAATTCAAAATATGCCCAAGATGATTATGAAACTGAAAACGGAGAAGCGTTTTCTTTAACAACAGATACAGACAAAGGAAAAATATCCTCATTTGATATGCTATTTAAATATTTACGTGTAATAAACGAAGATGTTTACGGCTCAAGTGGTTCTCCTAAAGACAGTGTTAAACACTTGCAAGGTGCAGTTAGATTAATTAGAAGGTCTTTAACAGACAATAACCCAGCACTTGCAATGTTAAATGCATTTAGTATAGCCTACCTTGGTACAAATAATAATGAAGTATTAGAACAAGAATTAGAAAATAGCTATAAAGAAGGTTACAGAGATTTTTATTCAAATAACGCTAACAAAGATGAGTTTTACATTGGGATTGAAAAGTTGACATCAAATCTAAAAACAAGCCATATCCCCAAAAAGACAATCAAGAAAATGCACGATTGGGCAACAGAATGTGAATTAGAGATTCATCAGGATTGGTTAAATAACTTCACTAAATCATATACACAAGCATAATGAGTACAACGAATGAAAATATTTTAAAATCTTTGGCTGTCTTAGAACAGAACCTAAAAGATATTAATTCCGCTAAGGAGCAAGTAAATAATGTAGTTAAATCATCTAGTGATTTAGCCAAAGTAATTGAATCATATCAGACTACTTTTGAGAGTTTATCAGTCAATGTGAAAGCAGTTCTTGATGATTCAAGAAAATTCAACAATGACTCAATTAAAAAGCTATCAGAGCAAACAACAAATTTTAGTAAAGAAATAGCTAAACTCACAGAGTTTGATGTTTCTAAGTCTTTAAAATCTATTGAAAGTGAAACAATCAAGCATTTTCAGCAAAATTTAAGTAAGCCACTTGAAGACTTAGACAAGCAAATAACAAATATTAAAAATGAAGTTTCCAAACTAACAGAATTTGATTTCAAAGACACTTTTACCAATCTTGAAAAACAAGTTGTCAGTCAATTTAAGACAGACTTAAAAGAAAAACTTGACAAACTTGATAATAAAACTCTTGAAATTCAGTCAAAAATTGATGAATTCAAAAAACAAATAACTCGTATTGAACAAGTTGACTTAGAATCACACTTTAAACATCTTTTGACAGCTGTCAATAATCAATTGGACAAACAAAACAATGAAATCATTAAAAAATATGACGAAGCAATAAACAAGAGTGATAAAATTATTTTACGTCTTGACCAGCAGGATAAAGAATCTAAAACATTGAGAACAATTCTTTTCTTGACGATTGGAATTGTAATAGTTGGTATAATTTTAAATTTAATTTTCTAAAGACTAAGCATTTGGTGGCACATTTGCAAAACCGCACAAGCCCACCCCCGCTCCCCAAACGTCCCGCTTGTGGCAATTAAGATTATTACCTATATTTAAATCGTGAGTAGAAACTATAAATTCCATAACCCCAACGGACTTTATTTTGTAAGCTTTGCAACGGTATATTGGATAGATATTTTCGTCAGAGATATTTATTTCGATTCCATTGTAAAGAATCTGAACTTTTGCGTTTCAAAAAAGGGGATGGAGATTTATGGATGGTGTATAATGACGAGTCATGTTCATTTGATTTTTAGGTCTACATTACAAAAGCCAGATGAATTAATAAGAGACTTTAAATCGTTTACTGCAAAAGAGTTAATAACGTTGATTAGTGCTAATCCTCTGGAAAGCAGAAAAGAATGGTTGCTTAATGCTTTTAAAAAGGCGGCTCTTGGCAACTCAAATAATAGCGAAAATCAGTTTTGGCAACAACACAATAACCCAATAGAACTTTGGAGTTCACAAGTAATAGATCAAAAACTAGATTATATACACAATAATCCGGTTGAAGCAGGTTTGGTTGAGCAATCTTGGCATTGGAAATACAGCAGTGCTAAAGATTATTCGGACGGTAAAGGTTTGGTGAATTTGTGTTTTGTATAAACCACAAGCGGGACGCTTGCGGGAGCGAAGGAGACGCTTGCGGCAGCATGAGCGCTAATTTATCTGGACTTAAACCTGGAACTAAATATTACGTAAGAGCTTATGCTGAAAACGACAATTGTATTGCTTACAGCAATGAGGTTTCGTTTACTACGCTACCATAATGGGTTGAATCCCCGCTCCCCCCGCTCCCGCAAGCGTCCCGCTTGTGGTGCATCTACATTCAATGTATCGATATATGATTGCTTTTCAAGGTTACACGAGCAAACAAGTATTCTTCATTATTGATTGCCACAAGCGAGACGCTTGCGGCAGCATAAGGGAAAAAACTAGCATAGCACTCAACGTGTCATATAATTGTCATTTAAAGAACTTGAAATCGACTACATTAAAATTAAATCGATAAGTTTGCTCAGTAAAACCTCAATAGTATGAAACACCCAATACTCCTACTCGCACTAACACTATGCTTAACAAACAGCTTGTTCAGTCAAAGTTATACAGTATCCACTATACCTTACAATCCATTTCCATTAGATTCCGGAATCCAAGTCATTAGCAATTCCGATGATATATGGTCGCCTCCGATTGGGATTGGTTTTGATTTTAATTTCTTTGGGAAAACCTATCAACAAGCCGTTCTAGGTTCAAATGGAATTTTATCTTTCGACACCGCTTATTCAAATAAAGTATGTGATTGGGACTTAACAGCAAAGCAACCTATACCTTCATCAACATTATATAATCATTCTATCTTTTTTCCATATCAAGATATAGATTTCTCGAAAGGAGGAAAAGTTTCGCATATGGTTTATGGTACTTTACCTAATCGAAAGTTTGTCTTTTCATTTGACACCGTTCCATTTTATGACGATATTTTAGTGGTAGGTAGTTGTTACGGATTACCTCGTTTTTCTGGCCAAGTGATTTTATATGAGCAGTCAAACAATATTGAAATCCACTTAAAAAACAAATGGGTTTGTACGGGTTGGAATAATGGATTAGCCATATTAGGTTTACAAAGAGACGCAGCATTGGGCGTTCCGGTAGTTGGGAAAAACAATACCGTTTGGACTGCACAAAATGAAGCATGGCTTTTTACTTACGACAGTTCCTCTGTTGGAAATGTTTTAAATAGATTCAGTGGACGGTGCATAGTAGATAAAAACAACAATTGCCAATCCGATTCAGCTGATATAGCCATAAGAAACCGCCCAGTTATTTTTAAAAACAACAATACCAATCAATCCGTTTATTCCTATTGTGATATGAATGGATATTACAGTAAATACCTAGATACCGGTTCATATACCATTCATGCCATGCCTATGGATACTGATTATCTGACAAGGCAGTGCCCCTCAAACCTATATATCAATCACGACTTTCCTTTTTATAATGATAGTTCAGACAATAATATATTTGCAGATAGTATTTCACAACATTGTTCTGCTATTCAAGCTAGTATTGCACCCTATTATAAAATGATGAATTTTATGTATTTGGCACCTTGCGATACAGGAATCATCAAACTAAAGCTTTCTAATCGCGGATATATTTCTGATAGTGTACAAGCCATTTTTGAGAAGAATGATTCAACAACTATTCTAAGTTCAACTGTACCATTCGCTATTCAAGGCAACAAACTTACCTTCAACCTTGGTATACTTCCACCACAGTTCGATACAACAATAACTTTATACGTTAAAATAGGCTGTGATACTATTACCTCAAATTATTGTTACTCCCTCTCATCAAAAAGCACATTTAACACAAAATGCAATTCGATCATTGATTCCATTTCATGTTGTGTTCGATTAGGCGTTCCGCACGATCCGAATGCCATTTATGCCACATCAACATTGCAACCTGATAAATCAATGTTAAAGTTTTTATTAACGGATAAAACGGATGTGATTGACTACACTATTCTCTTCCAAAATACGGGTAGTGCCAGTGCGAAAAACGTTCACTTAGAACTTGTTATTTCCGATAAGATAAACCCGCTTACCATTAACCCGCTTAGTGCTAGTGCAACCTATAATTGGGTGATGATTGACTCCCTGCTTATTGTTGATTTTTTCAACATTAATTTACCGGATAGTACCACCAATCCAATCGGAAGTATTGGGTATTTTTCGTTTCGAGCACAGCAAAAAAACACCAATCAATATGGACAAGAAATCGACCACCAAGTGGCTATTTTCTTTGATTACCTTTCGCCAATCTTAACCAACACATCTATGGTGCTATTAGTATACAATGCTCCAAGTGGAATCGATGCAGCGCAATTGAGTAACACTGTTGTTTATCCTAATCCAACATCAGGTATTGTAACTATTACATCCGATGAACGCTCTACAATACATGTATATGATGTTTTAGACCGACCTATTTTTCACGACACAAATCCTAAAAAAGAGTTTCATTTAAATTTAGATGAAAACGAGCCCGGTGTTTACTTAATCATTATCGAAAACAAGTTAGGCCGTAAGGTATTTAAAGTGATAAAGGAATAAGATTTCAACGTCTTTCAGGTATTTCTGCCTGACAGCAAAAAGAACAAACACAGATTCCCGCCTCCGCGGGAATGACGTGGGCATTTTCGTGCGTAAGCATCTAACAGCTAGGGGCTAAAAGCTAATGGCTCCCCAACTTCATCATAGCAGTTATAAAAATAATACCGTCACTTCGAGTTCCCACGAGAAGTCTCAACCATTTTGAAGAGATTTCTCCGCTCGGGGACTCGGTCGAAATGAACTGTGTTAAATTCCAAATAAATTATCAAAAACTTATTTCTCTGTAGAACTCTTTTCTTGTGGCTAAAACAAAGGCCTGTTTTAGAAGTTTGTTAGCAACAGCAATAAGCGCGACTTGTTTTG
>JBGAHI010000007.1:0-290908 GCA_044226285.1 Chitinophagales bacterium
GGAAGTACGGGAGTAACAGGCTCTACAGGAGCAACAGGTGTAACCGGCTCAACGGGGTCAACAGGTTCTACCGGAGTAACAGGATCAACTGGCGATACAGGAAGCACAGGCTCGACAGGTGCAACCGGAGTAACAGGATCAACTGGCGATACAGGAAGTACGGGCTCAACAGGTGCAACCGGAGTTACTGGCTCAACGGGTGATACAGGAAGTACGGGAGTAACAGGCGCAACAGGCTCAACGGGTGATACAGGAAGCACAGGCTCAACAGGTGCAACCGGAGTTACAGGCTCAACGGGTGATACAGGAAGTACGGGAGTAACAGGCTCTACAGGAGCAACAGGTGTAACCGGCTCAACGGGGTCAACAGGTTCTACCGGAGTAACAGGATCAACTGGCGATACAGGAAGCACAGGCTCGACAGGTGCAACCGGAGTTACGGGCTCAACAGGAGATACAGGAAGCACAGGCTCGACAGGTGCAACCGGAGTTACGGGCTCAACAGGAGATACAGGAAGCACTGGTGCTACGGGTAGTACCGGAGTAACAGGCTCAACAGGTGATACAGGAAGCACAGGCTCGACAGGTGCAACCGGAGTTACAGGCACAACAGGTGATACTGGTTCTACAGGCGCAACAGGTGTAACCGGCTCAACGGGTGATACAGGAAGTACGGGAGCTACAGGCTCTACAGGAGCTACTGGTGTAACGGGCTCAACAGGCGCGACCGGAGTAACAGGTTCAACGGGTGATACAGGAAGTACCGGCTCAACGGGCTCGACAGGCGCAACCGGAGTAACCGGCTCAACTGGTGATACAGGAAGCACAGGCTCGACAGGTGCAACCGGAGTTACAGGCTCAACAGGTGATACCGGAAGCACAGGGTCAACTGGTTCTACAGGAGCAACCGGAGTAACAGGTTCAACGGGAAGCACAGGAGCGACAGGCGCTACCGGAGTAACAGGCGTAACTGGTAATACAGGTTTTACAGGAGCGACTGGAATTACCGGTGTAACAGGCTCTACAGGAAGCACAGGCGCAACTGGAATTACTGGTTCTACAGGAGCAACCGGTGTAACTGGTTCAACTGGTGTAACAGGATCTACAGGAAGCACAGGAGCGACAGGCGCTACCGGAACAACGGGTTCAACGGGTTCTACCGGAAGCACAGGAACGACTGGTGCTACTGGCTCAACCGGAGCAACTGGTTCTATAGGTAGTACCGGTCCAACCGGAGCTACTGGAACAAGTGGATGTAATACCGCATTGTCTTATGCAGAATCTACAAACACTTTATCTTCTACGGATCCTTGTGGTACATTAACTACAACTATTCCATCTGTTAGAGTTTATGCTGTTACAGGGACAACAGATATTAATATGAACTCGGCTACATTTGCTTCGACTGGATTAACTTTAACATTCACACCAAACAAGCCAAATGCACTTGTTTCGTTTACTATGTCGGGCAGAACTGATCCAAGCGCAACACCTCATACAAATGTTTATGCAAGAATATTGTTAGATGGAGTTTCAATTGGGGGTACTTCAGCACCTGGTCAGGATTTGGATAATGGAAGCGTTGTTACTACTTGGAATTTATCGTTTTCAAAACCGGTTACTGTAACTACCGGAGTATCGCATACTCTAACGTTGGAGTGGAGAAGAAGTGGTAATGTTGATGGTAGAATCTATTGTGAACCGGCTGGTATACCTGATTCACGTCATAGAACTATTTCGGTAATTGAATATTAATATCAATAAAATTAAGATTTCATGCTTCGTATCTTTTGTATTACATTACTTTGGTTTGTTTCTAAAGGAATTGTAGCGCAAGAAGTTCCTAAAACTTCTTCAAAAAATTCTTTGGATGCAAAAACTGGAGGAGAAGTTGTGGTAAAAAGCAGTACCCCAAAAATAGGTAATGATTATGCTACAGGTTTACCTCAAATTACAATAACACCGCAACAAAAGGGTGAACAAAGCACAAATACAGAAAGCGATAACTTGGATAGAGCCGTAGCTCCTAAAGGAAAATAATATTGTAACTTTTTATTCATATGGGAAAGGAGCGATTGCTCCTTTTTTTTATTCAAACTAACCAAAACAGAATAGAGAATTGTTATTAATTAATTTAATTTCGAACGAATATTTGAACTATGACAGAAGTTAGTGCTTTAGGGGAATTTGGATTGATTCAGCGACTCACACAGCGATTTACTACACTTGGAGATTCTACTATAAAAGGTGTTGGCGATGATGCTGCTGTATTGGATGCAGGAAAACAAAAGGTGGTTGTGAGCACAGACTTATTGGTGGAAGGCATTCATTTCGATATGATGTATACTCCTTTAAAGCACCTTGGTTATAAGGCTGTAGTTGTAAACCTTTCGGATATCTACGCCATGAATGCACGGCCAAAACATATAACCGTTTCATTGGCTATTTCTAGTCGCTTTACGGTCGAAGCCTTAGAGGAGATTTATGAAGGTGTTTTGCACGCTTGCAAAGTCTATAATGTTGACTTAGTAGGTGGAGATACTACATCATCACTCAAAGGATTAATAATTTCAGTAACAGCAGTAGGTTATGCCAATGAAGAAAAGTTGGTGTATAGAAATGGTGCAAAAGTTGGTGATTTAATAGCAGTTACAGGCGATTTAGGCGCTGCTTATTTAGGCTTACAATTATTGGAACGAGAAAAACGGATTTTCCTCGAAGATCAAAATATTACTCCCGATTTAGAAAGCGAGAAGTATTTAGTTGGGCGACAATTAAAGCCAGAGGCTAGAAAAGATATTATTGATTTCTTTGAGGAAATGAATTTACAGCCTACATCCATGATTGATGTTTCTGACGGAATTTCATCCGATATTCTACATATCTGTTCACAGTCTAAAGTAGGTTGTGAAATCTATGAAGATGAAATTCCAATCGTTGAAGAAACTGCAGAACGCGCGTTAACATTTAATTTAGATCCGACTACTTGCGCCATGAACGGTGGCGAAGATTATGAGTTGTTGTTTACTATTGACGAAGCCGATGAAACGAAGCTGACAGATGTGCCAGGAATTAGTATTATTGGGAAGATTGTAGAAAAAGAAGATGGCTGTTTGTTAGTAACAAAAGGAGGAAATCGGGTAGCCATAACTGCCCAAGGCTGGAATCATTTTTCATCTTCTTTTTAATGGAAAGCCAATACCGCGTAATAGGTTTAATGTCGGGTAGTTCGCTCGATGGTATTGATTTAGCATATTGTAATTTTCGCAGTAATAATAATGCTTGGACATTCAGTTTAGCGCAAACAGAATGTATTGAATGGGATGAAGCAATCCGCGATGAATTGAAACGAGCTACACAACTTTCGGGCAAGGATTTGTGGCACTTACATACCCGCTTGGGTCATTATTTTGGAGAAAAAATCAATGCATTTATTGCTCGACATGGATTAAATGGACAGGTAGATTTTATTGCTTCTCACGGGCACACTATATTTCATTTTCCGGAACAACAAGTTACAACACAAATAGGTGATGGTGCGCAAATAGCTTCAGTAACAGGAATTTCTACAATTGTTGATTTTCGCTCAAAAGATATTGCATTACATGGTAATGGCGCACCTGTGGTTCCAATTGGTGAAAAGTATCTCTTTAGTGCAAATAAACTATTCTTGAATATAGGTGGGATAGCTAATATTTCCTATCACCAAGAACAGCGTATCGTTGGTTTTGATGTTTGCTGTGCCAATCAATTGTTGAATTATTTAGCCGGTAAAATGGATAAGCCTTATGATGAATATGGTGCTATTGCTGAATCCGGTATAGTGCGGCAGGATCTTTTGATGCAACTGAATGCCGTATCGTTTTTTGCATTGCCTTTTCCGAAGTCTTTAGACAATGGGTTTAGCAAGAATGAACTCATTCCAATTATCAATTCTTATAGTTATTCTGTTGCCGATAAGTTGGCCACTTGTTGTGAGCATATTGCCATACAGGTAAAAGAAAGTGTTGCATTTGTTCTCGACAATAGTGAACCTATATTTGTCACAGGAGGTGGAGCCTTTAATCGTTATTTGGTTCAACGCATTGAAGCTGTTACAGGTAGAAAAGTAATTGTACCAACTGCTGAAATTGTAAATTACAAGGAGGCTTTAATTATAGCATTCATGGGAGTTCTACGATGGCGTAATGAAATTAATGTGCTGCATACCGTAACCGGAGCTAAAGCTGATTCCGTGAATGGGGCTATTTATTATTGATTAAAAACAGAAGTTGTGAAGCAAATATTATTAACCGGAGCAAACGGATTACTGGGTTCTCAAATTGCAAAACGCCTTATTCGAAAAGGATATAGCGTTCGGGCTATTAAACGCAACAAAAGTGATTTGCGTTTATTGGGCGAAGATGTTCATAAAATAGAATGGATTGAAGGGGATGTTCGTGATGTTGTTTCTCTTGAAGCTGCAATGATTGGTGTTTCAACCGTTATTCATTGTGCGGCTATGATTTCGTTTGTGCCTGAAGATGCAGAAGCTATGATGCAAGTGAATGCACAAGGAACTGCTAATGTGGTAGATGCTGCTTTGCATTGTGGAGTGGAAAAGCTGGTTCATATCAGTAGCGTGGCTGCTTTTTGCCGGCCGAAAGGGGTTGCTTTAATCGATGAACATTTAGATATCAAAGATTCGAAAGATAATTTTAATTATTTCCGTAGTAAGTTTTACGGTGAACGTGAAGCTTGGCGAGGTTTAGCAGAAGGATTAGAAGTTGTCATTTTATGCCCTTCCACTATTTTGGGAGGAGGTTTTTGGGATATGGAACCGAATAAGTTGTTTGCGCAAATACATAAAGGATATCCTTTTTATACCACAGGGGTAAATGGCTTTGTGGATGTGCGTGATGTAGCAGATGTTACAATGTTAGTGCTCGACAAAGATATTTCCGGAGAGAAATTTATTGTTTCTTCTGAAAACGTCTGTTTTAA
Organism: Chitinophagales bacterium; assembly: GCA_044226285.1. Taxonomy (GTDB): domain Bacteria; phylum Bacteroidota; class Bacteroidia; order Chitinophagales; family LD1; genus CALAYL01. The sequence continues at coordinate 4,984 of JBGAHI010000007.1, forward strand.
TGATTTAATGTGGATGATTGCGGATGCCCTTGGGGTGAAAAGGGCAAAATATAAAACCGGCAAGCTACTAGGCGAGATTGCCTGGCGAGGCGAGTGGTTGTTATCGAAAATTACAGGTAAACGGGCTTTAGTAACAAGGGAAGTTATTGAAATGGCAATGTGCGATTTTCGTTACGATAACCACAAAGCTACTGCTGAATTAGGTTTTGTATTTCGGCCGGTTAAAGATACAGTGATGGATGTAGCAAGTTTATATACATCTTCATTGGTAGAAAAAAGTGCTTTTTCCTTTTTTAAAGTGTAACCAAGACACTTCTTTTTTGTGTCATCAAATTAGTCTTGTTTAATATACGTTTTGTTTTGTTGTGATTTAGGCTGATTTGCCCATATTTATTGGGTTAGTAGTGCAACTTTTTAGTAAATTTAGCTCTCTTAATGTAATAAGTTTAATTATGAAAAAGTTCCTATTCCTTTCCTTTCTTCAGTGTATTTGGCTTGCATTTGAAGCACCTGCACAAACTGCCAATCGAATTTCTATCGAAGAAAGTGCCAATACTTATTCCCTTAAAGGCAATACGGATGATATGAATTTTAAACGATTAAAGCGACTTGAGGGGACATATCAGTTAATCGTTGACGATGTGAAATTGGTGGCGATACCTGTAGATCTTGGGTTGAAAATTACTCAACTTCAACAGCCCGAACATGATGTAACGGTTAAGATAAACAATCATCTTATGGTTAAAATTATTTCTCTGAATAATATTCAGCTTCACCATAAAATTGCGCCAAGTCAAACTATCATTCTCAACAAAGAAACCTTCCCTAAACAATGAGTCAAACGATATATAAACTAATCCCTTTATGGTTGTTGCTGTTTGTAGCACATGCAGTTGTTGTTGCCCAACCATTGAATGACGACTGTTTAAATGCAACCCCAATAGCTATTCCAGCATCGGGTGGAATTTGCTTAAACGGTAATAATACTGGCGCAACCTCTACAACATGGGGGTCGGCAGTATGTGGGCAAACCAATTGGACCAATGATGTTTGGTATACTTTTGTTTCCAATGGATCTTTAAATACAATTACAGTTCGACCAACCGGAAGCCCGGCTGCTTCAAAAGTAGGTGTTACCGTTTATACAGGAAGTTGCGGTAGCTTAACCGGTTTAGGTACCTATTGTGCCATTTCTCCAAACAATACAGACTCTGTAAAAATAATTCAAGCCTCTACTATTGGCACCCAATATTTTGTTGAGGTAAGTTCTTTTAATGGTGATGGCAATTTTCAACTTTGTATAAATTCGGTAACACCACAACCATCCCCTGGTTCCTCATGTGCTACAGCTTCTCAAATATGTGCGTTAAATCCTTTTTCTCTAGCTTCAGGACCTTCCGGTACCGGAGGTTTTACGCCTGATTGTTTTCTGTTTGGTGCCAATTCATCGGTATGGTACAAATTTACTGTTGGTGTTTCGGGTACATTAGCATGGTCGGCTACTCCAAAATTAGCGAATACAGAATTAGACTGGGCGCTTTATGATATCACCAGCAGCTGCCCAGGTGCTTTTACATCGCCAGTTGCTTGTAATTATAACTATGGTAATGAAGGTTCAAATCCAATTGGAATGAACGCATCCTCCACAACTATTTGTCCTGCAGATGGCGCAAATGGTGCACCAGAAGAGATTTGTCCATCTATTACAGTTACTGCAGGGAAGACCTATGCCATTGTTATAGATAACTTCTCTAACAACGGTTCGGGTTGGGATTTTAATTGGACAGGAAGCACATTTGGGCTTGCGCCAACAAGTCAGTTTACAACAACACCTTCGTCAATATGCGGAAGTGCAGGCACGGTGAATATTACCAACACAACCATTGGTGGAACTACGCAAGTATGGAACTTCGGTGATGGAAGTGCAAACTATACAGGTTCTGCACCTCCGGCCCACACTTATACTGCTCCAGGGACCTATGTAATATCCAATCAGGTTACAAACAATGGCTGTACGGATGTTAGTACTCAATCGGTTCAGATTATTGCTAATCCTACAGTAACGGTAAATAGTACTTCTGTTTGCGCTGGAAAATCTGCAACATTAACGGCAACACCCAGTAACACAGGAGGAACATATAGCTGGGCACCAGGAGGTGCTACTACACAATCAATAACTGTTTCACCAGCAACAAACGCTACTTATACAGTAACCTATACTTTGTTAAACTGTTCGGGAACGGGAACGGGAACGATAACTGTTAATCCCAAACCTAATGCCGGTGCGGATCAGACGGTTGTTTGTTTAACTACAGATGTTGCGACCATGGCTGCCACCGGAACGGGAACCTGGTCTGCATTGGCTTCTAATCCGGGTACTGCAGCAATTACAACGGCTACTTCACCTACAACAACTATAACGAGTTTTAGTGTGGTTGGTACATATAAATATGTTTGGACTAGCGCCTCGGGATGTACCGATACTGCCAGTGTTGTGGTGGGTAATGCTTGTGGTTGTGCGAATCCTCCAACTGTTACGATTAGCCCTAAAACAGGATCCATTTGTGCCGGACAAACACAAGTTGTTTCGGGTGTATTCGGTGGATCTGCAACGCTTGTAACTTATAGTAGCTCAGGAACAGGCACATTCGGTGCAGCTACTGCATCAGCAAGTCCATTCAATGTTACTTATACCCCAAGTACAGCCGACAATACAGCAGGGACTGTCACTTTATATGCTACAACGAACAATCCTTTGGGTAGTCCTTGTCCTATACGTGTTGATTCATTTGTACTCACAATTAATCCGGCACCTATTGCTACAGCAAGTAATACAGGGCCGTATTGTGCTGGTGCAACAGTTGCGCTTTCAAGCGGAGGAGGTAGTTCCTATTCGTGGAGTGGGCCATTGGCTTATGCTAATGGAACTCAAAATCCTTCACTTACAAATGCAACTACAACAATGGCTGGAGTATATACTGTAACAGTGACGAGTGCAGCAACATGTACGGCAACTGCCACTACAACCGTTGTTGTAAATGCAAATCCTACCGCAACAGCAAGTAATGCAGGACCATATTGCCCGGGAACTACTATTGCTTTAACCGGAGGTGCTGCAGGAAACACATATAGTTGGAGTGGTCCGAATAGCTTTACCAATGTAACGCAAAGTCCCTCTATCACCGGAGCAACTGCTATCATGGGAGGAACATATACCATTACGGTTACAAGTGCTGCGAATTGTACTGCAACAGCATCAACAAATGTTGTAATAAATGCTGCTCCATCCGTTTCTGCAAGTAACACCGGTCCTTATTGTGAAGGAGCAACAATAAGTTTGACAGGAGGAGTTAGTGGATTAACCTCCTATGCTTGGAGTGGTCCGAATGCCTACAGTAATGGTACGCAAAGTCCTTCTATCAGCAGCTCAACACCCGCCATGTCTGGTGTATATACCATCACAGTTACAGATGCTTCTTCTTGCACGGCTACAGCTACTACAACAGTTGAAGTAAATCCATTACCACAAATTTCAGCTGTTGCCACAAATACCATTTGTACGGCTAATAACGGTATGGTGGTGGTAACCGTGAATAGCGGAGGTACACCTGGATTTAATTATACATGGAGCCCTGCGAATATTGATAACGATACCATAAATGGTTTAGGTGTTAATACTTACAATGTAACTGTTACGGATAGCAAAAATTGTTCAGCTGCAGCAACTGCCAACGTAGGGCTGACAACTAACCCGGTTCCTATCACATTAGATCGAATTGTGAATGTAAAATGCAATGGTTTAAGTACAGGTGAAATCGATGTTACAGTTGGAACAGGCGCTTTGGCTTATACATACCTTTGGAATCCAACAGCACAGAGTACTGAAGATGCAACCGGCCTGAGTGCAGGGGCATATACGCTCATTGCCGCTGATCAATTTGGTTGTGTTGATTCTGCGCACTATACGGTTACAGAGCCAACAGCATTAAACTTAAGTGTGGCTTCACACACCGATGCTTCGTGCAACGGAGGTAGTAATGGAACAGCAACCTTAACAGTATTTGGTGGTAGTGGCACTTATCATTTCCTTTGGAATGATCCTTCAGCCCAAACATCAGCTACAGCAACAGGATTGGCAGCAGGTACATATACAGCAACGGTTACAGACGACAGTGCCTGTGTGGCCACAACCTCAGTAACTATAGCTGAACCAACAGCTGTTACGTTTGCAACGCCAACTATAGTTTCGCCTTTGTGTTTTAGAAGTGCAGATGGAAGTATTACTTCATCCGCCTCAGGAGGAACCGGGGCAATTAATTATAGCTGGAGTCATAACATCGGGTTGAATAATACACTTGCGAGTCCGTTAGATACCGGAGTGTATTTTCAAATTGCTACTGATGGGAACGGTTGTAGCGATACCGCATATTTTCACATACAAGATCCAACGCCAATTCAATTTAATGCCGCTACAGTTGTAGATGTAAATTGTAATGGGGCAAAAGATGGAAGTATTAGTAGTACAGCTCAAGGAGGAACAGGAACTTTGACCTATGGATGGAACTTTGATCCAACATTAAACTTGACCAACTTAGTTGGGTTAGATACCGGAACGTATGTACACTATGCCACTGATATAAATGGTTGCAAGGATAGTGCAATATATACCATTCATGAGCCGACTGCTGTAATTTTTCAAGCAGCTACAATCGTTAACGTGTCTTGTAATGGTGGAAATGATGGTTCTATTACTTCTGTAGCATCGGGTGGAACGGGAGTGATTACGTACAGTTGGAGTCACGACATAACTTTAAATAGTTCAACGGCAACAAATCTTACTGCAGGAACTTATACGCAAACGGCAACTGATGCAAATGGTTGCAGTATTACTAACACATTCACTGTTACCGAGCCAACAGCCGTAACGTTTGGAATTCCGCAATTGGTAATGATCACTTGTAATGGTGGAAGTGATGCAACTATTACGTCTGCAGCTTCTGGTGGAACAGGCGTGATATCTTATACTTGGAGTCATGATGGCACATTGAATAGTAGTATTGCTACAGGTTTGATAGCAGGCATTTACGGACAAACTGCAACAGATGCGAATGGCTGTTCTGCCACAACTTCGTTTACTGTTACTGAACCAACGCCAATCGTATTTATTAATCCAAGTGTTCAAGATGTGAAATGCCATGGTGAAAATACCGGAAGTATTCACAGTGAAGCAACAGGTGGAACGGGTAATATTCAGTACGGTTGGAGCCACAACTTGGGATTAAATAGCCCCGATGCTTTGAATTTGATTCAAGGAACTTACTATCAGATAGCAACAGATGCAAATGGTTGCAAAGATACGAGCAACTTGTTTGTAGTAAATGAACCAACGCAACTTACTTTATTGGCTAATGCAACACCTGAATTGTGTATCGGTGCAGCGAATGGAACTATTACATCTATTGCCGGAGGAGGAACACCCGGTTATAGTTTCGATTTAACATTGGGAGGAGCAATTATACAAACCAATGCAAGCGGAAGTTTTAGTTCGTTATCTCCAGCAACATATATTGTTGATGTTACTGACGCAAATGGTTGTGTTGAAATGCAAACTGCTACAGTGTATTCGCAAGAGCACGATATGTTTACGGTAGATGTAGATAGTACAAGTTGTTATGGTTCACAATATAAGGACGGTGTAATTCGGGTTGAAAGTCAAACACTTTTAAATGGGCCGTATCAATATTCAATTGACAACGGTACAACATATAGCTATGTTTCCGATTTCTATAATTTGAGTGCAGGTGTTTATACTGTGTTTGCCAAGAACAACAACGGTTGTGATACAAGTTTCATTGTTGAAGTGCCTGAACCGCTTCCGGCAACATTGGCTATTATACCTAACGATACCAGCATTCATATTGGCGAACAGATTGGTCTAGCTATTCAATTATATCCATATCCAACAAGTAGTATTACTAGTTACCATTGGACTCCTGCTGCAGGTTTGAGTTGCGATGATTGTCCGAATCCTACAATGACATCTTATCAGAAAAATAATACCTATTTGTTGGAGGTTACATATAGCAATGAATGTAAAGCCTCGGCCATAGCTACAATCAATATTAAGTCTGACACTTCATTGTATATACCGAATGCATTCAGCCCGAATGGGGATGGAAACAACGATTTATTTGAAGTGTATGGAAGAGAATTGAAAACAGTACATATGGAAGTGTTTAACCGTTGGGGTGAAAAGGTATATGACAGTATGGGTAATCCTTTTGCTTCATGGGATGGTAAATACAAAGGGGAATTACAACCGCCATCTGTTTATGTGTTTTCTGTTGAAGTAGAATACTTGAACGCAAAGAAAAATAGGCGTTCGGGTTCAGTAACGCTAATTCGATAATTGGTGATTCTAAATCATGAAAAAGGGGCAATTACAATTGCGCCTTTTTTATGTGTTGTATTTACTTAGATATTGATAAATCGCATTAATGCATCGTAGCGATCTTTCATGTCTTCGCGATATTCATCTTCATGATAGAAACCGTTGATTTCGTAGTTGTATCTTTCAAAAGTGGCAATAATGGCCGATAACTCGTTGGAGTTTGTTTTAATGGTGATGTTCACCTTTGAATTCATTTGATCAATATTCGTATAGCAAGCCAACGGGTATACGCCATTACTTTCAATAATTCTGACGATTTCGGTAAGCGAAAAATCTTTTAAAGGAACTGTTAATTCAATAATTCCTCCTTCGTCAACAATAGAGTTCAATTCTGAAAACGCTTTCAAACAACTTTCAGCCGAAATGACGCCTGCATATACATCATCGCTATCGGTTAACACCGGAACGATACGCACATTGTATTCCAGCGCTGCTTTCATCACATCAAAGAGGTGCGATGATTCGTGTACATAAGGTCGTTTGAGCGATGTATGTATTTCTAATAACGGATCGTTAAGATGTTTAAGTAATGTGATTTCTTCCAACGAAATAATACCCACATACACACCATTATTCACTACCGGCATTTGGTTCACGTTCAATTCGTGCATGGCTAGAAGAGCCATCTCACCGGTGTCGGTATAGTTAAGCGGTTTTAAGTGATTCGATATGATTTCGCTGGCAATCATTTATATACTATATACGCTAAGATGAGAAAATGTTGTTGAATTCCCTAAGCTATTTTCTGCAAAAATGCTGCCATAAGTTTGTTGAATTCTTCCGGGCGTTCCATCATAGGAGCATGTCCGCACTTTTCTAAAATGGTTAACTCGGAATTAACGAGCAATTTTTTGAATTCTTCGCCTACAAAAGGCGGAGTTATGGTATCACTAGCACCCCAAATTAGATTACAAGGAATGGTGATTTTATGTAATTCATCGCGCAGGTTGTGGCGAACAGCCGATTTTGCGATGAACACTACACGAATCGCTTTTTCTCTTGAATTTACAATATCGTATACTTCATCTACCAATTCGTCTGAGGCCAATTCAGGATCGTAAAAGGTTTCGGCCGTTTTACGTTTGATGTACGACTTGTCGCTCTTTCGCGGATATTGATCGCCCAAAGAACTTTCGAATAAACCGGAACTGGCTGTAAGGGTCATGGAAGCCACCTTTTCTTGCTTGCGAAGCGTATAGAGCAAAGCTATGTGGCCGCCTAATGAATTACCGATAAGATGTACTTTATTGTATCCTTTATATTCGATGAAAGCATCAATATAATCGACCATGCCGGTTACACTTGTTTTATCTAAGTCGAGTGTGTATAAAGGTAAAATAGGAATCACAACGGTGTACTGATTACTGAAATAATCAGTTACATCTTTAAAATTACTGAGCGCACCAAAAAGTCCATGTAAGTTCAAAATCACAGGACCAGAACCTACTTCAACATATTTAAACGCCCCTTCTTCTTTTATAACTAACGACATACAATGGATTACATCCAAAAATAGATTTATTATTAAAGTATCAAATTATATTCTACATTTTTTCACAAAAGCCAGCCAGTTTTTTAGCGTTTGTTCACCATACTCCGATAAAACAGATTCAGGATGGTATTGAATACCACATAGATAGCCTGAAGTATCGGCAATGGCCATGGTTTCACCGGTTTCAGAAGTGGCAATCACTTCTTCTTCTTTTACATCAGCCAGTATGAGCGAGTGGTAGCGCATTATACGAATAGGGGAGGGTATGTTTTCAAATAGGAAATGATGTTTATGTTGAATTGCTGATGTTTTTCCGTGTTGCGGTTGAACTGCTTTTACAAGCGGGTAACCTAAAAATTCTCCAATGGCTTGATGTCCGAGGCAAATCCCCAGTATAGGTAGTTTTCCGGCAAAAGCACGAATGGTCGCATTGGTAATGCCGGCATTTTCAGGGCGTTTTGGGCCAGGGGAAAGCACTATGCCATCTACATTTAAGGCTTCGATGGCTTCAATGCTCGCGGCATCATTTTTCACTACAACGCAATCTGCGCCACATACTCGGAGCAAATCAAAGAGGTTGTAGGTGAAGGAATCGTAATTATCAATGAGTAGTATCCTCATGATGTGTGTTGTCTTCTTTCAGTAAGGCTTCGTACTTAGAAAATGTGTCTTTCAATGCAGGAACAACTTTGCCGCTGTATTCCATAACAGCCGGTGCAAAATTGGCAATGTAACTGTAAACGTGCGATGTTTTCTGTTGTGCTTCAGAAATTAATTCCCACTTGTTTCCAAACCAAACTAAAACACACAGTACATAGAGTCCAACAATAGAATGTACAACACCTCCGGCAAATTGGTTAATGAAATTGAGCGAGAATGATTTTAGAATTTGTTCTAAAATCCAAGCCAATAGACGCACAATAATTACTATCAAAATAAAAACAGTAACAAAGGCTAAAATAGATAGCGATTTTCCACTCAGGTTAGTGAGTTCTTTGAGATACGACATGGCTATGTACGAGAACTTAACAGCGGCTGCAATAGCAATGAAATAGCCAATAAACGAGAATACGGAATAGATAATTCCTTTTGTATATCCCCACCAAAAGGCGACAGCTATAAAAAGCAAAAAAACAATGTCGAAAATCATAAAACGGTGTTTTTAGATTAAGCCGGCAATAAACTTTTAACGGTTTCAGCGATGAGTTTTCCATCGGCCTTTCCGGCCAAAACTTTGGCAGCGCCCATTACTTTGCCCATGTCTTTTGCAGAAGTAGCTCCGGTTTCGGCAATGATTTTTTGAATGGCTTCTTTTATCTCTTTCAATGTCATTTGTTTTGGCAAAAAGCGCTCAATCACTGCAACTTCTTCTTTCTCAGTAGTCGCAAGGTCTCCACGGTTTTGTGCTTCAAAAATTTCGATAGACTCTTTGCGCTGTTTGACCATTTTCGTTAGAATCTGAATTTCGCGTTCAGGCGTTAGCACATCGCTTGCTCCTTTTTCTGTTTTCGCCAAAAGAATACCTGCTTTGATGGCGCGTAATCCTCTCAACGCAACTTGATCTTTCGCCAGCATGGCTGTTTTTATTTCTGCATTTATTGTTTCTTCTAAACTCATAGTCAAATTATTTTTTGTAAAACTAATAAAACATTGGATTCGTTATTCATTTCTCATATTAGTATTAGATTCGGGTTGAATTTTTGTATTACTAAAATCCATTGTATAAAAAGTATTTTATGAAAAATGTTACGATTGTAGGCGGAGGTTTGGTGGGGTCCATTTTATCGTGTTATTTATCAAAACGCGGACATCAAGTTACGGTTTTCGAACGCAGAGCCGATCCAAGAGTGGGCGAAGCTGAGCGCGGTCGTTCTATCAATTTAGCATTGAGTGATAGAGGTTGGCGATCACTGGAGAAAATTGGGTTGGCAGAGAAGGTTCGACCTATTGCTATTCCTATGAAAGGGCGTATGATTCATCACTTAGATAATTCTACTACTTATCAGCAATATGGTAATGACGGACAAGCGATTTACAGCGTTTCGCGTGGTGATTTGAACAAGTTGATGATTGAAGCTGCAGATGAATTTCCACATGTTGAATTTAAATTTAATCAACGTTGTGTGGACGTGAATTTTGATAAAACCACGCTTACTTTCCGCGATACTAAAACGAATACTGAAACTGTACAGGAAGCGGAAACGGTTTTTGGTGCTGACGGTGCGTTTAGTGAAGTGCGCTATGCGATGCAACGTACTCCGAATTTTAATTTTTCGCAAACCTATGAAGCTTATGGCTACAAAGAGTTACATATTCCTGATAAAGATGGATTGTGGCAGTTAGAAAAAAACGCATTGCATATTTGGCCACGCACAAGCTTTATGATGATTGCACTCCCGAACATGGACGGTAGTTTTACCTGCACTTTATTTGCGCCATTAGAAGGTGAAAACAGTTTTGCTTCAATTAAAACAGACGAAGATATTCGTACTTATTTTCAAAAACATTTCGCCACAGCATCAGCGTTGATTCCTACGCTGGTAGAGGATTTCAAGAAAAACCCAACTTCAACGTTAGTTACTATTCGCAGCTATCCGTGGAATTACAAGAATGTATGTTTGATAGGTGATGCCGCACACGGAATTGTTCCTTTCTTCGGACAAGGCATGAATTGTGGCTTTGAAGATGTGAATGTGTTGGACGAATTGATGAATGTGCATGCTGATTTAGGCGAGCTTTTTTCCGCATTCGGAAAATCGCGCAAGCCAAATTCGGATGCGATTGCAGAATTAGCATTGAACAACTATGTCGAAATGCGTGATTTGGCGGCACGTCCGGAGTTTCAATTGCGGTTGAAAATAGAGAAACGAATTGCAGCAGCATTCCCGGAACAATTCCAAACATCATACAGTATGGTTACGTTTAGCCATCGCCCATATTCCGAAGCATTGGCAAAAAGTAAGAAGCAAAGCCAACTGTTAGATGAAATTATGCGTCTGAATAATATAGCCGATACATGGGAAAGTGAAGAAGTATTGACTATTGCAAAAAAATGGATTGATGCGAATGCTTAAACGATATGCTTTTTTGAGTCAACTTGTTTTGATGTTCTTGCCCTTGTTTATTCAAGCGCAGACAACAGAAGATGAGTATGCTATTCGTCATCAGTTGATAGTACAACTGAAAGGAAGTGGTGTAGAATTGTTGAATCAATTGCCTGCCGATGTGTATGTGAAAGAATGGCTTTCGCGTTCCATGCATATTGTGTTATTGGAAAACAGTAAGCGAAATTTTACTGAAGATGAAAAGAATACTTTATCGCAATCGCCTGCTGTTGCTCGAATTCAGTATAATCATAAAGTGGAGAAACGGAATTTTACACCTGATGACTTATCGGCAATGCAGTGGAATTTGCAAAATACAGGCGGTACGGGTTCTGCACTCGGTGCAGATATAAAAGCGTTGGAAGCATGGGGTTTGAAGCATGATGTGGTTTCTCCTTATGGTGATTCTATTGTTTTAGCGATAGTTGAAGATCCAATGGATTTGTTTCATAGCGATATCAATTATTTTATTAATCACAATGAGATAGATAGCAATGGCATTGATGATGATGGTAACGGTTACATAGATGATTACAGAGGATGGTCGCCAATAAACAACAAGCCCGCTTACAACGATTTATCCTACGATCATGGTATACATGTAGCCGGAATCGCAGCAGCAAGAACAAACAACAATAATGGGATTGCCGGAGTAAGTTATGGTGTGAAAGTTCTACCGATTTATGGTTCATCTGAAACAGAATCGGTTGTAGTGAAGGCCTATGATTACGCTATTGCGATGCGTAGATTATATGATGCAACAGGTGGAACAAAAGGAGCATTCGTGGTAGCCTCGAATTCATCTTTCGGGATTGGGCAATATGGCGCAAATCCAGTGAATTCGCCCATTTGGTGTGCGATGTACGATTCCATGGGTAAGGTAGGAATTTTGAGTGCAGTTGCCGGTCCAAACGCCAATGTAGATATTGATGTGGTACATGATGTACCATCGGAATGCCCTAGTAGATTTGTTTTGTCTGTAACAAACACCAATCGTTTGGATTTGCGCCATAGTCAAGCTGCTTATGGTGTAGTGGGTATAGATTTAGGTGCACCGGGTACATCTATTTATTCTACTAAACCTAGCGATACTTATGGTACATTAACAGGTACATCTATGGCTACACCGCATGTGTGTGGCGCTATTGGCGCATTGTACACGGTTGCTTGTAAACGATTGTTTGATAATTATCTGTCGTTCCCCGATTCGTTTGCATTAGTGTTCAAGCAATATTTATTGAATGGAACAGATCGCATCAACAGTATGAATCATTATGTTTCATCGAATGGCCGATTGAATTTGTATAAAGCTTTTTTGAATGTACGCACCTATAATTGCGATACTTGTTCGTTTACTTATTCTGTATCGCGTAATCAAATTAATTGTGCGAATTCAGCCAGTGGAACAGTGCAAATTAACACGAGCGACAATCTAACCTACTTATGGTCGAATGGCGGAACTACAGCGGCAAAGTCAAATTTAACTTCTGGCGAATATACCGTAACCATTAAGGATGCTACAAACTGTTCGGTAGAGCAAAGTTTCTTCTTTGATGAGCCACAACCTATCAAAATTAATGGAGTGAATATAGTGCCTATCAAAAACGGAAACCCGGGAAATATTACGATAGTGGCGAATGCAGGAAACGACAAACTCTCCTATGCGTTGGATACAGGTACTTATCAAGCGGGCTATGTTTTTGCCACAACAGTGGCCGGTAATCATACCGTTCATGTTAAGAATGAATTTGGCTGTGTAGTAGATACTGTAATAACTGTTGGTATCGATAATGCAGTTCGTGATATAATTGTTCTAGCTGCCTATGTTTATCCTAATCCTACTTCATCGGTATTGAATGTGTTAATGACGGAAAACACAAGAGAATCTAGTTGTTATCGCATTATGGATATGCAAGGCAAAACTATGCTTCAAGGGAAAATACTAGCTGTACAACAACCCATTGATGTTTCAATACTCGAAAATGGCTTATATACACTTATTCTTGAAAGTGAGCATGGGAAACAGTTTCGTGCTATTGTATCGGTAATGAGATAATCTTACACAAAAAACTTTTTGTAAAACTGCATTGCATTTTCGTGCATTATTTTCTGTACCAATACTTCTGGTGAATAGCCATACCATAATTCTTTTTTGAATTGGGTTGATTTCAGATAGTCAACTAAATCTTGTTGGAAAAGCGGAATTTTTGCTGAAGATTCGTAGGTGTCCATGTGTGTGATAGTGCCGTCAAAGTCGCTGCCGAAGGCCGGTACATTCCATCCCGATTTTTCGTTTACTGCTTTCACGATTTGAAAAGCATTCTCCCAAAACAACTTGCAATATTCCATGCGTTGTTTCTTTTGTTCGGCAATGGAACTGATTTCCTTAATGGTTTTCACTCCACCCAACATGCCTCTATCCATCATTAATCCTACAATGCCTTCCGATTCGTGGATGATTTTAATCTCTTCATTCGATAGATTAATACTCCATTTATACAGACGCGTTCTGCGTGCTTTACGAATCACATCTTTTTCGCGAATGGAGCTTTCCATTGTTGCATAACCATTTACACCAGCATGGCTACTGATGATGGGGATTTTATCGTGCGGATTTACAAAATTGTAATTACGTATAAACTGGTAGTATTCAATGCGAGAAGCCACACTCATATGTTTAGTGTCGATCAGAATGCGTTTGCCGTTTTCCTTGCTCAGTAATTGCCGAATCACATGCCAGCCTAGTGGCGTGATGCCTTTGTCTTTTCCTTTGTTTTGATTGACAAGTCCGTTAATAGGCGGTTTGAAGCTGGTTGCATGTCCTGCCAATTGATTCCAAAAGTGGTGTGCTAGGTTAATCGTGAACGGAGGATATTTCCATTTTTTTATTTTCAATATATTCTCCGTTAGCATTTTTTCTAACGCTGATCCGCTCATTTTCTCTGATACCGGTGTTCCTGTACCTAAGGCATGTGCGCCTTCAATACTCATGATGCCGATAAGTACGTTTTCTTTTTCCAACGCTTTTTCTAATTCCGAAAAGTTATTGACTAACGAGAATTCTTTTTTCTTGTTTGAGTTTTTGCCAATGCTGTCTTCAACAAATTGATATTCTTTTTGAAGGTCGGAAAAGTAGTCGTAGTGTGTTTTTAAATGCACAATACTTTCCAAACTAAAGCCTGTAACCACCTGTTGCAGAATGTTGATTTTATTCTTTCCAATGAGCCATTTTGGTACATTGCGCATATGTAGAAAATTGCGCTCAATAGGATAAAGCGAAACATTGAATACACGTACGTTTCCTTCATCTAAAGAGTCTAAGTTGCATTGCGATTCTTTCAATACATGTTGTGAAATAGTATTCACTCGTTCCGCAAATCGACTATCTGCGGTATGGAAAATTTTCTCCCACATCGTGTATTTCGGTTTAGGATAGCCCGAGTTAAAGGGCTTTAAATTTGGATGGCAATGCAAGTCAATGCATATGTTTTGGTTGTTCATAGGAAGTGTATCTAGATGTAAATAGGTTACTACAAGTTTACGCTAAACCTTTTCGAAAACGGATTTATTTTCTGTGAAACGCAAGCGTTTATAAATCAATAAATCCCATTTTATAAAAAATTGGCAAATAGAAGCGATTGCAATTATTTCTTTTCGGTAAGCTATTCCTTTTCTCTGGCAAACTTCATACCTTCGAAAACCCCATAAATCTATGCTACAAAAACGTTGGACCATTAAAGCAGCTGATGCTTCAAAAGCAGCACAGTTGCACCGAGAACTTAAGATTCATCCTGCATTTTGCAGTATGTTGGTAATGCGAGGTGTTGAAACATTTGAACAGGCGCGATCTTTTTTTCGTCCGGAGTTAAATCATTTACACGATCCGTTTCTAATGCAAGATATGGATAGGGCTGTTGATCGTATACATAAAGCCATTACAGCGAACGAACGCATTTTAATTTATGGAGATTATGATGTAGACGGTACTACCTCTGTATCGCTGATGGTGCTTTTCTTTCAAGACTTTTATCCGAATATTGATTTTTATATTCCGAATCGGTATAAAGAGGGATATGGTATTTCAACACAGGGTATTGACTATGCTGAAGCCAATGGGTGTTCACTCATTATTGCATTAGACTGTGGTATTAAATCGATTGATAAGGTTGATTATGCATTGTCTAAAAATATTGATTTTATTATTTGCGACCATCACTTACCGGGAGAAGAATTGCCCAAAGCTTCAGCTGTGCTCGATCCTAAGCGAAACGATTGTAAATACCCTTTCAAAGAATTGAGTGGTTGTGGCGTAGGGTTTAAATTGATTCAAGCCTTGGCATCGCATTACAGCATGCCCGATGAAAAGTATTTGGATTTGATTGATTTGGTAGCGGTGAGTACCGCTTCGGATATTGTTTCGTTGTCTGGCGAAAACCGCGTGCTCACTTATTTTGGAATTGAGAAACTGAATAGAAATCCATCGCATGGATTGAAACATTTGATTCGGCTCACCGGTTTGGAACGGAAGTTAGATGTATCTGATGTAGTGTTTTATATTGGTCCGCGTATCAATGCAGCAGGGCGAATGGATGATGCCAAACAAGCCGTGCGATTGATGATTGCCGATGAGTCTCCACACCATGCCGATCAGGCTGGTGAATTGCAAAATTTGAACAAAGACCGACAAGAAGCCGATCGGGATATTACAGCCCACGCATTGGAAATTTTAAATGCGAATGAAAATAATGAGTCGCTGAAGTCCACAGTAGTGTTCAATACGGGTTGGCATAAAGGGGTGATTGGTATTGTTGCATCGCGTTTAACAGAGTATTTTTATCGACCTACGGTTGTGCTTACGGAGCACGAAGGAAAAGTAACGGGATCGGCACGTTCGGTGAAAGGGTTTGATTTGTATGAAGCTTTGTATGCTTGCCGGGAACAATTGATTCAATTTGGAGGACATAAATTTGCTGCAGGCTTAACCATGTTACCCGAAAAAGTAAACGACTTCCGAAACCATTTCGAGCGTATAGTTTCCGCCACTATTACCCCGGAGCAATTGATTCCGGAAATTGAGATTGATGCAGAGATTAATTTCTCTGATATCACCCCATTGTTCTACAAACTCATCAATGAATTTGCTCCATTCGGACCGGATAATATGAAGCCAGTTTTTGTTGCCAAACGTGTGAAAGAAACAGGCTGGAGTAAGCTACTTAAAGAAAGGCACATCAAATTTAGTTTAAAGCAAAATGGCATAATGCTTTCCGGTATTGGTTTTGATATGGCCCATAAAATGGAGCTGTTGAAAGAAAACGAAATAGATGTAGTCTTTCAAATCGAAGAAAATGAATGGCAAGGAAATAAAAGCTTACAGTTGATGGTAAAGGATATTCGTGTAAGTGAAATGTAGCAATGTCGCTTATCTTGGTTCCAACCAAGCTTTTCTAATCTTCAACTGTTCTTCCGTTGCGTTATCGGCAAACTTCAAAATATTATAGCGTTTGTTTTCCGATTTAAACACCGGGCTGCTGAGTTTTATTTTTTTCAACTTGCCATTTTCCATTTTTCGCAATACTTGAATGGTCAGCATGTCGCCTTCTTTCACTGTAGTAGACCAATTTTCGCGGAATGTTTTAAATGTGGAAGGAGAAATTTTTGTTTTATTGATTTTCAAGAATTCATCTCCAACATGGTAACCTAATTTTTTGCCAAAATCGTTCATGTTTTTTGTGCCGGCTACCACTAGCTTTTTGGTTTCCTGATTGTAGCCAATTTCAACCATACCGAGAGAGAATTGTTTTGCAATTACAACATTGTCGTAGTCTACACCTGCATAATTGAGATATTCTTTGAATGGCAGTTTTTCAGCACCTGCAATAAATTGCTTTAAGAATTCTTCAATGCTTGGATTGGTCAATGATGTTATCACTTCAAAAAGCTCATCGTCTTTGAATGCCTTATTCTTTCCATATTTCTTTGATAAATCTTGAATTAGATTCAATAAGCCATAAGTGCCTTTAGAATCGTGTAACAACTTCAAATCTAAACACATGGCAATCAGAGCGCCTTTAGCATATACATTTGGGTATTCTTTTTCATATTTATCTAAACAACCTTTACTTAATTCAGTAAATGGTAATGAATCATTAAAGACAAACTGCGCTTGATTCATTTTGTCTCGAAGTACATTCAAAAATTCTTCTTTGGAAAGGAAATTATACTTTACTTGTACACTTTGTGCATGGTACTCTGTTGTACCTTCATACAACCATAGATGTTCCGACATTTTCGGTTGGTCGTAATCGAAATATTGGATTTCTTCACTATGAATACCGAGAGGGGTAACAATATGAAAAAATTCATGTGCTGCCACTTCATACAGTTGAGGCACTAATTGTTCATTCGTCATTTCCGGCATAAAGTAAACAGAGCTATACGGGTGTTCTAATGCGCCAAAGCCTCCTGTAAGCCCATCGTGGTCTGCCATGTACACTAAGAATGAGTAATTTTCAACAGGTAACTTGCCGCCCAAATATTTTCCTTGTGCCTGCAGTAAACTATCTAAACGTTTTGCAATGTAATTCGCGCGGTGACTGATTTTTTTGGAAAAAACAGAAATTAAAACATTTGAAGAGCCAACCTTCACTATCGCAGTATCGGGAATGGTGTACATAATTGGGTTATCTACGGCCTCATTATAATTCTCAATCACGAATACATCCGAAGTTGTGCTTGGATCTTTGTCTACAAGTGATGTGCTTCCATAAAACATCGATGGGTGTTGAACCGTAAGCTCAATAGGCGCTTCCATCTTATTTTGAAAATAACCCAATAAACAATGCAGATTAAGCATGTAAATGGAGTCTTTTTCTATGTCGCTTCCTGCCGGCTCAAAAATGGGGTTGTCTAACTTTGAATCGTAGGTGTCATTCAAGTCATATTCAACCTTGCTTATTCCTTTAGTGTTGTCGATAATCCATGCATTTAATCCACTTGTTTGTGTTTCAATTTTTATTCCCTTGTTATCATAAGCGTTGAAGTTTTCAATAAACCTGCCGTAATCTGAAATCGAATAAGTGCCGGGTACAATTTTGGGGAAACTAAATTTAATTTCCTTGCCTTCAATGGCAGGAGGTACAAGTGTTACATGTATTTGGTCGTTTGTAACATTATTCAACGACAGTGAATACTGATAGCTTTTCTGTGCTAAAAGAAATAAAGGGGATAGCAGCAATAATAGAAATGATTTTTTCATCAAGAATTAGAAGGTTGAGTATAGTTTGTAAAATGAATTTATTGATTTAGTTTTTTGAACAACTCCCACATGTCGGGTAGTTTTCGAAGCATAGCAAACTGCTTAGCCATTGCACGAGCTTCTTCGGCCGGTACACCTAGATAGGTTTTGTTAGGCTCCAAAGATTTGGCTATTGCTGAACAGGCATAAACAGTAACATTGTCGCCAATAGTTATGTTTTTATTCACAGCTACTTTGCCATAAAGTGTTACATGATTGCCTACAATTGTATTTCCGGCAATGCCCACTTGTCCGGCTATAATACAATGTTGCCCAATTTTCACATCGTGGCCGATATGCACTTGGTCGTCAATTTTAGTGCCCTCTCCAATGGTTGTTTCGCTTGAAACGCCTGCATCGATGGTGCATCCGGCTCCAATTTCAACATTGTTTTTAATGACAACATTGCCGGCATTATGCATTTTTTTGTAGCCTTCTGCTGTTCGTTTGTAATAAAAGGCATCGGCTCCAATGGTTGTGTTGGCGTGGATAATCACGTTATCGCCAATTTCAGTGTAAGGATAAATAACGGCAGCGGGGTGTATTACGCAGTTCTTGCCTATGGTTACCGCTTTTCCAACGAATGCTGAAGGAAATATAAATGTGCCTTCGCCAATCAATGTATCTGAAGCAATTTGTTCAGAAGATTGTAATGTTGGCCGATGTAGCTTTGCAAGACTATCATAAACCTCATAAGGATCTTTGCAATACAACAATGTTTTACCTTCCGGAGCGTCTATTCGTTGGTTGATCAGAATGACGGATGCGTTTGATTGCAATGTAGATTTATAATATTTTTCATGATCCACAAAAGTGATATCTCCTTCCTCTACATTATGGATTTCATTTAAACCAAGCACTTGCTTATGTTCATCGCCAACCAACTCGCAATTGTAGTCGGTGGCAATTTGTTTTGCAGTGGTCGGACTTTTGAACTTCATGTATTGAAGGTATAATTTTTAGGCAAATCGAGAATATTCTCCTAAAAGATTAGTCTTTTTTTACTTTTACGCATCCAAAACAAAAACGAGTCAACTCATGAAAGAAACTGCACTTACCGCTGTTCACATATCTCTAGGGGCTAAAATGGCTGAATTTGCCGGCTATAATATGCCTATTTCCTATTCGGGCATTAACAATGAGCACTTGCAAGTACGTAATAGTGTTGGCGTGTTTGATGTGTCGCACATGGGCGAGTTTGTTTTACGAGGTGAAAAGGCATTGGATTTAATACAGCTGGTAACTTCGAATGATGCCTCAAAACTTACTGACGGCAAAATTCAATATTCATGTTTGCCGAATAATGAAGGCGGCATTGTAGATGATTTGTTGGTGTATCGTTGGTCGGCAACCGAATATTATTTGGTTGTAAATGCTTCCAATATTGAAAAAGATTGGAATTGGATTTCTTCGCACAATACCTTTGGTGTAGAAATGCAGAATATCAGTGACGACTTGAGTTTGTTGGCGGTGCAAGGTCCGAATGCTACAAAACTATTACAAACATTAACGGATGTGAATTTAGGTGATATTCCTTACTATGCTTTTGCAACAGGAAAAATGGCAGGTATTGATGATGTGATTATGTCGAATACCGGGTATACAGGAGCAGGTGGATTTGAAATTTATGTTTGGAACAAGGATGTGAAAGCTATGTGGGACGCTATTTTTGAAGCGGGAAAACCATACGGAATATTGCCAACGGGCCTAGCTTGTCGTGATACACTACGTTTGGAGAAGGCGTTCTGTTTATATGGACATGATATTGACGATACCACTTCACCTATTGAAGCAGGATTAGGATGGATCACCAAATTCACTAAAAACTTTGTGAATGCGCCATATCATAAGCATTTGAAAGATACAGGTGTAAGTAGAAAGTTAGTTGGGTTTGAAATGGTGGATAGAGGAATCCCTCGCCAGCATTACAAATTGAAAGATGCACAGGGTAATGAAATTGGAGAAGTAACTTCAGGAACACAATCGCCATCGTTGAATAAGGCTATTGGTTTAGGTTATGTGAAATCCGAGTTTTCGGGCATCGATACAGAAATTTTCGTAGAAATCCGCAACCAATTGGTAAAGGCAAAAGTGGTGAAAACACCATTCCTATAAAAAACAGAGGTTTTGCAGAGAAGAGTTTAGAATTTCCAATTTAGAACTTATATTCGCAACCCGTTTCGGTCCTATAGCTCATTCGGTTAGAGCAACTGACTCATAATCAGTAGGTGCTTGGTTCGATTCCAAGTGGGACCACAACTTAAAGCGATTGAGATTTTTTCTCGGTCGCTTTTTTGTTTTCATCTACTCCTGAAGATTTAATTATCTTGTTATTGAAAATTCGCTAATCATGTTCCAAGCTAGTTTACAATTGAATGGCTTTATTTTAAAACGGACAAAATGCATCTTGGTCGCTTGGATTTTACTTTGTGCTGTTCCGGTTGAGGCTCAAGTAGCCAATTTGCCGCCCTACACCAATTTCTGGCATCGCTTTGTAAGCAGTGATGAGGCTTTTAGTATGTCACTCTTTTTTGCTGAAGGGGGTGAAGTGAATGGTTATTATTATTACCATAATTCTGAAGTTAAACACCCGATAAGAGGCCGCTTCGATAATAAAATGCTTAGCTTATACCAAGAGAAAAATGGAATATCTTCCTCTTTTCTATATGGTAAAATCACCAACGAGGATAATGCCATTTTCTCCGGTTTTCGCGTTGACAGTGCACTCAATAAAAAGTCTTTTCGATTTCAATGTGCAACTATTTCTGGAGGTAGCTACGACCATCAGTATGAGAAAGGTGCCCCTTTTGGTAAAGACGATGAAGTGGAGGATTTCGCAAGAATGGTGATACACAAAATACAAGCCGGGGACAGAAATTGGGTGGTGAACCATCTTTCATATCCCTTCTTTACCTTAATGGGAACTAAGCGTGTTGCCATAAAATCAAAACAAGAATGTTTAAGTGTTTATGATAAAATGGTAACAAAAGAGTTCTTGGATTTTATAGAAGGAACATTAGTTGTAGATCTTTTGGTAAATGGTCAGGGCGTTGAAATTAATGGTACTGGAATTTGGATTTCAAATACAAGTGAATCCACTGAAGAAAAATATGCCTTTTGTATAGTTACAATTCTATAATCAGTTTGAGTTTTCCTTCACTCTATTCTATGTAGCCATGTTGTAAAGCAATTACTAAAAGGTAAAGGTACTTTCTCATAATCATTGGTAAGTTGTTTAATGACGATAGTAGAAGCTTATTATTTCTTCCAACAATAAGATAGCACTAGCGCTCAATAGCAGATTTGTGTTGCGAAATGCAATTAAAAACAGTTTATGCTTTGCCTAACTCCTTTCGATATAAGTAGCTAATCAAATCCAACAATGGAGAAGTAAGCACTGTTGAAATGATGGCCACCAAGGTAAGTATCGTAAACAGTGATTCCGGTAGTACACCAAGGTCGTAGCCCAAATTTAAGACAATGAGTTCCATTAACCCGCGGGTATTCATCAACACGCCTATGCTCCACGATTGATACCACGTTTTTCCTGTCATACGAGCAGGAATAGCAGTCCCTATTATCTTTCCGCCAAAGGCAAGGAGAAGCACAATAACAAATAAGCCAATCAACTCCGGACTGTTCAATAAATCAACTTTCGTTCGTAAACCTGTAACTACAAAAAATAAAGGTAAGAACAATACCGTTGTGAGCATTTCAATTTTGTGCGTTAGTTTTTCTTTTATTTTATTCTTTTCAGGCATAATAATACCGGCCAAGAATGCACCAAACAATGCGTGTATACCTATTACAGAGGTTATTAGTCCGAATAGCAAAAGACAAATAATCACCAACGAAAAAGAAGAAGGATGAATAATGGCCTTATCCGAAAAATGTTTTTCTAAATAAGGTTTCACCGCAAAAATGGAAAACAATAATAGCGCAATAATGGCCAGCACTTGATATATTGACGAGATAAGCGAATGCCCCTGAACGATGGTGGTAATTGCCGCTAACATTACCCACGCAATAACATCAACCATGGCCGCTACTCCGGTTACAAAAATGCCCATTGGCGTCTGCAACATCGAACGTTCGCCCAAAATACGTATCAACACAGGAAAGGCAGTTACGCTCATACTAATACCCACAAACAACACAAAACTGAATTGTGAGGGGTGATTAGGTAGGGTTTCATCAAAAATAAAGTAGGCAAAAATACAGCCTAAAATAAATGGGAACAAAATGCTCGAAGAACTCACTAATAATGATTGGTTGGCCGTACCCTTCAACTTTTCCATGTCGAATTCCATGCCTACAATGAACATAAACAAGAGCAACCCAATTTGGCTTAACTGCTGCAACGTGCCAATAGATTCTTTTGGGAAAACAAAGCCAAAAGTAGTTGGGAACAGTGCGCCTACCAGCGAAGGACCAAGTACGATGCCCGCTATAATTTCACCAATAACAGCCGGCTGATTAATCTTCTTGAAAAGAAAGCCGAAAAACTTAACTGTGCTCAAGATAATGAGCAACTGAAACAACAGTAATCCTGTATTATCGAAGTGCATAGGTGCGAATATAGAAGAGTTTTACAGTTTCAAAGAATGATAAAATTAGTTCCATTCCATATAACCGATAACTGTGGGAAATGTTTTTTTGAAGGTGTTTTTTAAATTGGATAAACAGTGCCTTCTATTGCTAATAGGGTGTTAGGGAATACCGTTTGGCATTCTTCTTTTAGCACCTCTAGGTTATCATAACGTGCAGAATAATGCCCGATAATTAAAGTGCCTACATTCGCTTTTTGTGCAATAGTAGCCGCCTCTATTGTTGTAGAGTGGAATGTTTCTTTCGCTCGAAAAGCATGTTCCGTGCCAAAAGTCGCTTCATGGTATAGCACAGTTACATCTTTTATTTGGTCGAGAATTGGTTCGTGGTAGCAAGTGTCGCTGCAAAAGGCATAGCTCTTCGGAGGGCTGGGCGGCAAAGTTAATTCTGAATTCAAAATGCGATTACCATTGCCGTCTATAAAGTCTTCTCCGCTTTTAATCTTCGCAATTTCACCCACTGGAATTTGATATTGATTGATTTTCTCGGGTAGAATTTTTCGCAATCCTTCCTTTTCACGAAATAGGAAGCCCGTTGTAGGTATGCGATGCGCCAAAGGAATTGATTCTACTGTTAGGAAAGAATTTTCAAAAATGACAGCCGATGTATCGGGTTGTACTACGTGAAACTCAATAGGGTAGCGCAATACTGTTTGGGCATGTTTGAAATGAGCGCGAACAATTTCTTCAATACCTTCGTTGCCATAGATATGGAGAGGCGCTTCACGATAATTCAAGTTGAAGGAACTAATCAGTCCCATTAAACCAAAGAAATGGTCGCCATGTAAGTGCGAAATAAAAACGTGGTCGAGTTTGGCTCTGCGGATATTGTGCCGTGCCATTTGCATTTGTGTGCCTTCTCCACAATCGATGAGAAAGCCGTGTCCGTTGTAGTTTAGGAAATGACTCGTTGGATGTCGGTCGTATGCAGGAATAGCTCCACTACAACCCAATATCGTAACTTCAAACTGCATGCAAATTAGCTGCGTAAATCTCTATCCAACTCCTCCATCATCACATAATCAATAGCTTCGGATAAGGTAGGGATGATAGTAAGGATAGACTCTAATTGAGAAATCTTGATTAATTTTTGGATATGCGGACTCAAATTGGTTAACACAAAAGTGCCATCGTTTTCTTTAGCCAATCGGTTACCTACCAGCAATGCGCTTAAGCCCGATGAATCAACAAATTGCACATGCGACAAGTCTAAAATGATGTTTTTGTACTCATCTTTAGCCAAGTTCAATAATTCAGATTTTAGTTCAGGTGCGTGGTTGCTCAATAACTTATCGTCATCTATTTGAAAAATGCAGAACCGCTCACGTTTATCTAAAGAGAATTTCATTGTAATCAATTTTCTCAAAGCTAATATATAATCTCAGAAGTGTCAATAGATAGGTCAATAAAATATACAGATTTAAAGGCACGTGTAATATTTTATTTGCAAGATTGACAGAGTTTATGCTATTTTACCGATAACTAAATCGTTAAGCGCCATTTTGGCGGTTTGGCGGTTTTGGTTTAATAATTGATTTGATAGCAATATGGAGGCAAAATTTTCACCAAAAGTAAAGGAAGTGATTTCCTACAGTCGCGAAGAAGCTTTGCGATTGGGGCACGATTATATTGGCATTGAACACTTGTTATTAGGGCTTATTCGTGAAGGCGAAGGGTTGGCTGTGAAAACAATGCGCTCGTTGCAAATAGATTTGATTCTGTTTAGAAAGCAGATAGAAGATTCGATAAAAGAAAAATCGTCTAAAACGGTTTATAATCCAAACTCTTTGCCATTAACAAAGCAGGCCGAAAAGGTATTAAAGATTACCGTTTTGGAAGCAAAGGTGATGCGTTCTGATGTGATTGGAACAGAGCATTTGATGTTATCGATTTTAAAAAGTAAAGACAATATTGTTTCGCAATTATTAGCACAACATGATGTAGATTACGATGTGTTTAAAGCGGAATTAGATGTAGTGCAAAACCAAATCAAAGCGGAATTGCCAAACGAATCGGATGATGATTCATACGAAGATGAACGTAACAAAGGTTCATTTGGTAATGCTGGCGCTAAAAAAGGAGGCGCTTCAAAATCGAAAACTCCGGTGTTGGATAATTTCGGACGTGATGTAACTGCCGCTGCTGAAGAAGGAACGCTTGATCCAATTGTAGGTCGTGAGGCCGAAATTGAACGTGTTTCTCAAATTCTTTCGCGTAGAAAAAAGAACAACCCGATTTTGATTGGAGAACCTGGAGTTGGTAAAACAGCTGTGGTGGAAGGTTTAGCACTTCGTATCATCCAGAAACGAGTATCGCGCGTCTTGTTCAACAAACGCATTGTGATGTTGGATTTAGCAGCACTTGTGGCTGGAACTAAATACCGCGGTCAGTTTGAAGAGCGTATGAAGGCCATCATGACCGAATTGGAAAAAAACAAAGATGTAATTTTGTTCATCGATGAAATCCACACTATTGTAGGTGCCGGAGGTGCAACAGGTTCTTTGGATGCATCGAACATTTTCAAACCTGCCTTAGCCCGTGGTGAACTGCAATGTATTGGTGCGTCTACGTTAGATGAGTATCGTCAGAATATCGAAAAAGACGGAGCATTAGACAGACGTTTTCAAAAAGTAATTATCGATCCGCCATCTCCGGAAGAAACGATCGAGATACTGACAAATATCAAAGGCAAATACGAAGAGTACCACAATGTGGAGTATTCCAAAGATGCTGTTGATGCTTGTGTGAAGTTGAGTACGCGTTATATCACTGATCGTTTCTTACCCGATAAAGCGATTGATGTATTGGATGAAGTTGGAGCACGTGTGCATTTGAAAAATATTCACGTACCCAAAAATATTGTTGAACTCGAAAAACAAATCGAGGACATCAAAGTGGAGAAAAATCAAGTAGTGAAGTCGCAGAAATATGAAGAAGCGGCTCAGTTGCGCGATAGAGAGAAGAACTTATTAGAGCAATTGGATACTGCAAAAAATCAGTGGGAAGAAGATGCGAAAAACGCACGCTATCCTGTAGGTGAAGAAGATATTGCTGAAGTAGTAGCAATGATGACAGGAATACCTGTTAGCAAAGTAGCGCAAACAGAAGGTGTGAAATTGCTTTCGATGGGTACTGAACTGAAAGGTGCTGTTATCGGGCAAGATGAGGCTATTGCTAAGGTAGTGAAAGCCATTCAACGTAATCGTGTGGGTTTAAAAGATCCGAAGAAACCGATAGGGACCTTTATTTTCTTGGGCCCTACAGGAGTTGGAAAAACGGAATTAGCGAAAGCCATTTCAAAATATTTGTTCGACAGCGAAGAGGCTTTGGTGAGAATCGACATGAGTGAATACATGGAGAAATTCTCTGTATCGCGTTTGGTTGGGGCGCCTCCGGGATATGTGGGTTATGAAGAAGGTGGACAATTAACAGAGAAAGTGCGCAGAAAGCCTTATTCTGTGGTGTTGTTAGATGAAATTGAAAAAGCGCATCCGGATGTGTTTAATATCTTGTTGCAAGTATTTGACGATGGGATTTTGACGGATAGTTTGGGTAGAAAAGTGGATTTCAAAAATTCATTGATTATCATGACGTCAAACATCGGAGCACGCGATTTGAAAGACTTTGGAACGGGTGTTGGTTTTGCAACCAAAGCAAAAACCGACAACAATGATGAGATGAGCAAGAATGTAATTTCAAAAGCACTGAAACGCACGTTCTCACCCGAGTTCTTGAACCGTATTGATGACATTGTCATTTTCAATTCTTTGGACAAAGACTCTATCTTCAGAATCATTGATATTGCCATGGCGAGCTTGTTAAAACGTTTACAAACCATCGGCTACGATATTCGTTTAACGGAAGCGGCTAAATCATTCCTTGCTGAAAAAGGCTATGATCCAGCATTCGGTGCACGACCTTTACACCGTGCCATTCAAAAATATGTGGAAGATCCTTTAGCGGAAGAAATCTTACGTGCTAATGCGAAACCTGGCGATATGTTTGAACTGGATGTAGATACAGAAAATGATAAATTGAAAACCATTCATCACCCTGCGCAAACAGTAACAAGTACTGAATAAGAATTAGTATTAAACTATAAAAGACAATAGTAGGCGTTCCAATATGGAGCGCCTTTTTTGTTTTGAGTACGTCTTAATTTATATGATTTTGTTCTCATTTTAAACTGTTTTATCATGGTTTTTCTATTTTGAAAGCGTAAGAAAAATTAAAACACAGTCCATTTGCTTCTTTTCTTTTACTCTCTTTGTTGTATTCAATCACGATTAAAACTTCAATTATGAACAGAACATTCAAAATGGCATGTATGGCTACTTTTACTTTATTGGTAGTATGCTTAAGTTCATGCAAAAAGGATTCACAAAACAACACTACTTCAGGAAAAAAAGAATTTGCACTAAATGCATTTTTTAAATCAGTTGAGCCAGATAAGCAGCAGTTTTCGATTAGTGCCGGACAGTATCAATATGTAAATGGCGCAAATGGAACGAACATTCTTTTCCTTCCGAACAGTTTTAAAAAGAAAGATGGCTCTATTCTATCCTCGGGAACAGTACAAGTAGTATTGCAGGAAATGTTAACCGGACCGAAGATGATTTTAGGTAATGCCCCAACTGTTTCCAATGGCAAGTTGTTGATTTCAGGTGGGCAGTTTTGGGTTAAAGCTTACCAAAACGGAGAGGAGCTTTTGATTAACCCTGCCAGCAAACCACAAGTGTCATTACCGGCATTAAACACACAGCCTATGTTAACGTTTATTGGTTCACGAGTGGCAAGCGATAGTTTAGTTGGCGATTCTACAATTGTTTGGAGTCCGGTAGATTCAGCTACAACCCCTGTTGTTGTTCGTCAAGATTCATTCGGACTGAGCTATAATTTCCATTTAGATAGTTTCACCTACATCAATTGCGATTATTTCTATGGTAGTGGACAACCACTTACCGATGTTCAAGTAGTGGTTCCGGCACAGCATGTAGATTCTAATACAGCAGTATTTATGTATTTCCCAACAATTAATTCAGTTGCGCGTATGTACCAATATAACTCGAGTACGCATACCTTTAATTTAGGAGGGAGTTATGCTGTTCCCATTGGCCTGGCAGTTAAAATTGTAGTAGTCTCTACTATTGGCACGCAAAATTATTACGAGATTATTAATGTGCCTTCTGTTACTTCCGGCTTATCCGTAACATCTACTCCGGCACCTGCTACACTAAGCGATATTCAAAACGCTATCAACAGTTTATAGTTCTCATGTATCATTCTAGTGCATAACATTAAGCGAATGCCCCTTCGTTTAATGTTGTGTATTTATTCTATATTAACATAAGTTTGCAACCATTCTGCAAGTAGTTAACTCTCCTTATCATAAACAAAACCAATAGTTATGCAATTTTTTAACTCCCGATTCATTTTGCTCGTATTGATGGTGATCTGCTTTGTGCAAAGTAAGGCAAGTCTCACAGTAAGTACATCTACTACTAATTCATGTTCCAACGATGGTACAGCAACAGTCTCAGCTTCAGGTGGTGTTGCGCCATATACTTATGCGTGGAGCAATGGCTCAACTACACCTACAATTTCAGGATTGTCCACCGGATGGTATTGTGTTACTGTAATGGATAACGCTGGGGTGTCTACTACATCTTGTGTAACCATCCAATCTATAGTTCAAGTATCAAAGAACACGGTAAATGAGGTTTGTCCTCCCGGGAATAATGGCGAATTAACTGCAAATCCAACAGGAGGGGCAGCACCATATACTTATCTTTGGAGCAATGGAAATACTAACCCCCATCTCACCGGATTAACCAGTGAAGATGTCTATAGTTTAAATGTAACAGTTACGGATGCAAATGGTTGTACCGGTCGTCCGGATTCTTCTTTTCAGTTTACCCCTATATTTGGCTATCAACTTTTTGACTCTGGGGCTATTTGTCCTGCTACTACTGCAACGCTATATTCATCGGTATACGGAGGGGTAGCGCCATATACTTATAATTGGTCTACAGGTGCTACTACATCTTCTATTACTGCAACACTTGGGGCTCATTACCAAGTAACGATTACAGATGCAAATGGATGCCGGGCTACGCAAATGCCTTGGAATAAGAAAGATTCAATAGCACAGCAAAGTCCTTTTTATCCTTATTGTACAGGTACGAATGAAGTTTGTGGAAATGGCACAGGCACATTAAATACGACATTAAGTGGTACAGGAATTCCGCCATATACTTACCATTGGAATACAGGACAAACTACTCAAAATATATCCGGTTTACACCAAGGAGCTTATTATGTTACGGTTACCGCTGCTAACGGTTGCTCGGCAAGTGGCTACGGCTATGTTAACAATACAAGTCCAATAGCAATAAGTATTTCAACAATTCCTGAGCAATGCGGAAATGGAGTTGGAAGTCTAACCGCTGTAGCTAATAGCGGAACTAGTCCTTATGCCTTCCATTGGAGTACAGGAGCAACAACTCAGTCTATTACGGGTTTACATCAAGGCTCCTATAATTTAACGGTTACGGATGCCAGTGGTTGCACTGCTCAGAATTCAGGTTATGTGAATAATAATTCACCAATTTCGGCAAACCCAACCCAAGTGAATGAGTCGTGCAGCAATGGTGCAGGTTCAGCAAAAGTTGCACCTAGTTTAGGAACAGCACCATACACCTATTCGTGGAGTACGGGCCAAACTACTGCACAAATTACCGCACTTTCGGTCGGAAGCTATGTGGTTACCATTCATGATGCTGCAGGTTGTGAAAAAGTGCAGTCTTTCTATATTTCAAACACTTCGCCCATTGCACCACATGGTACTTATACTGCACCAACATGTAGTAATCTGAATGGTTCAGTTTCCGTTGCACCAACAGGAGGTACCCCACCTTACGCCTATTTATGGAGTACTGTTCCTCCGCAGTTTACGGCTACTGTTACAGGATTGGGTGTAGGAAGTTACAACTGTCAGATAACCGATGCAAATGGTTGTGTAGGGTCTTATTATACTTCATTACCTTATAATAGTACATTAACTGTAAATGTTACGAATACCCATGTTATTTGTCCGAATACCAATGGTACTGCGAGTGTGACGGTTTCAGGAGGAACTGCTCCAATTACATATCAGTGGAGTACAGGTGCTTTTGGAACATCAGTGAGTGGATTAGGAGCAGGTTATTATAGTGTAACGGTTCAAGATGCGAATACGTGTTCTGTAGTAAAGACAGCGCATGTTGTAAGCTATTCACCTTTGAATGTAAATATGGCACACA
This sequence comes from Chitinophagales bacterium, assembly GCA_044226285.1. Classification (GTDB taxonomy): domain Bacteria; phylum Bacteroidota; class Bacteroidia; order Chitinophagales; family LD1; genus CALAYL01. Next base: position 35,236 of record JBGAHI010000007.1, read on the forward strand.
CTAATGCTACTTGTATTTTTGATAACAATGGAACTGCAACAGCAACGGTTACCGGAGGTGCAGCCCCATACCTTTTTCATTGGCAAAACGGACAAACTTCGGCTACATCAAGCGGATTGGCTCCTACTTGGCAATATGGGGTATATGTAACGGATGCTAATGGTTGTAGCGGACATAACTGGACAAATATCGGTTACAACAATACCAACTGTGCCGTTGATTTATGTGGTTATGTTATTGAAGATAAAAATGCAAACTGTGTGTGGGAAACCGGAGAGTATGGTATTCCAAATGTAATGGTACAAACCTTACCGGGTGGGTATACCTATACTGATGCTACCGGACATTACTCTAACCTACAGCCGGTTGGCAATTTCACCTTGCAGCAAATTATTCCTTCTTATTTTAATCAAATTTGCCCGAATCCAAATCCTGTGATTAATGCATCGGTTCCCGATTCGCAATACTGCAACAATTTCTACGACCACGCGATTGATACCATGGATATGCGTATTAGTTGGAATTACTTAACTCCTCCACGTCCGGGATTTACTTCTGAAATTGATTTACGTGCTTTTAATGATGGAATACGATCGGTTTCTGATTCAGTTATTTTCGATTATGATGCCAACATGGTATTTAGTAGTGCAACGGCTACTCCATTATTTGTAGATGCAGTTGGGCATAAAGTTGGTTTCAGTATATACAGTGCAGGACATGGTTCTATCAATAACATCAAACTTTATTTTTCAATTCCTATTACTACACCGTTAGGAACATTAGTTACCTGCACCGGAAAAGCAGGTAATGTAAAATTGATAGCACACGATCCTACACCATTGAATAATGTGGAAACACGAACTACAGAAGTTGTGGGTTCTTTCGACCCGAACGATAAAGCAGTAGCACCAATAGGCTTAGGCGTGAACGGCATCATTCAGCGAAGCGACTCTGTGTTGAATTATACTATACGATTCCAAAATACCGGAACGTTTAAAGCTGAAAATGTAGTGATTACCGATACTTTAGATCCTGATTTAGATGTGACTTCCATCAAACCTGGTTCTTCTTCTCATCCATACACATTGGCGTTCCGAGGGGAAAGAATATTATTGATTAATTTCTTGGGCATTAACTTGCTTGATAGTAATGCTGATGAAAAAGCAAGTCATGGTATGGTGAACTTCTATATCAAAACAAAGAAGAATTTACCTGATGGTACACAATTCAAAAATACGGCTGCTATTTACTTTGATTACAATGCTCCTGTGATTACCAATACCACTACCAATTCGTTGGTGATGTATAATGGCATCAGAGCTATTTCTGATAACAGCATGAAGTTGTATCCAAATCCTGCAACGGATATTGTTACTGTGGAAACAGATCTACAAACCATAGAAGTGGCCTCCGTATTTGATAATATGGGAAGAAAGATGGGAGAAATTGTGTTAAACCCGAATACCAAGAATAGAATTGATATTTCTAAGCTTGCCGATGGTATTTATTTTGTTCGATTGCATTCGCATGCTATCTCCGGTTCGTTTATGAAAGTTGGTAAATAGTACTTTGCCTTTTAAGCTAAAATGGTCGGTGAAGTTTCATCGACCATTTTTTATTGCACAAAGCTATTACTTGCGAAATTTTGTAATGAGGAAAATAATCGCAAATAGTCCCACAAATGCAAGTATAGAAAGAGGATTAGCAAAATTGATGGTCCATCCAAAGCCGGAAAATTTTCTTGGCGGGAAAATTCTTTTGTCGTTTTTATTGAAATAAAACAGGCCGAATTTCCAATTAGCCGGATCGTTAAAGCCGTTCTCTTGATTGTCGGTATTCGAGTTGTTAGTGTTGCTCATATACATGAGATTTGAATGTAAATGTAACGGCTTAATATTTATCTTTCGATAATTTGTTTTGATTTATTGGCGTGCTCCAGCTGTTTTTTGTTGTGTAATCGTGCGATGGTTTTTTGATTGTTTTACAGAAAAACCAAGTTGCTTTTGCTCTCTGAGCATTCAAGTCCAAAAGTATAAAACCATGACTGGTGAAGTCGTTGAATCGCAAATGCGGATTTGTGTTTTTGCCGCGCAGCAACGATGCGATAAATTTGGCAAAACCTTTTGAAACTCGTTCATCTAAATTATGCGATGACATACTTGGTGTAACAAACTCTGCACCTATAACACCTTTGCCTGTTTTGGAGTCGTAGACGCTTTTGTTTTGTGGGTTTTGCACTAAGTCAAATGCCCAAGAAGTATGAATATCACCTGTAATAACCACAATGTTTTTTACACCATGACTGTAAAACGAATCCAACATTTCTTTTCGTTCCATAGGATAGCCATCCCATGAATCCATTAATCGTGCATGTTTCTTAGATAGTTTATGCGCATCTAATTCTGAAAATAGCACTTGATTACTGATGATTTTCCACTTTGCAGAAGATTGTTCAATGCCTTGGGTTAACCATGCTGCTTGATGTTCACCTAACATTACACGGTCTTTGTTATATAGATTAGGATCAGTAGGGCTTTCCAATTGTTTGCTTCGAGCTTCAGCCCGCTCATCTAGCATAAAAATTTCTGCCAGTCCACCGTAATTGAGTTTGCGAATAATGGATTCTTCCGGATTATCGGCAATAGGTAACCATTCGAAGTATACTTTTCGGGCCTGCGCCTTTCGTGCTTCCCATGCACCTTCTTTGTCTTCTTGGTGATTGCCTGCACCATCCTTATATGCGTTGTTGGCAAATTCATGGTCGTCCCATTCCGTAATAAACGGGTGTAAGCGATGAGCTTCCATCAAGTCTTTATCTAAACGATATTGCGCATAACGGGAGCGATAATCGATTAAACTTAATATCTCCGTTTCCGGAATGTGTTTGCGCACCTGCGGTTTCTTTTTGTTGTTGGATACACCATATTCATAAATATAATCGCCCAAATGAATGACAGCATCTATATCATATTGTTGTGCAAGAATTCCGTATGCATTAAAATAGCCATGTTGATAGTTGTTACAGCTTACAACTCCAAATTTCAAATCAGCAACTTCTTTATCGGGTGCTGTTTTAGTTCTACCTATCGATGAAACGCCAGTATTGGTTGAAAAACGGTAGAAATAATGGAGGTTAGGTTGAAGTCCTTGTACTAACACCTTTACCGTGTAAGCTGAAGATGAATCGGTAGTAACGGTATTAGTGGCTACAATGTTTTGCATGAAAGTATCAGTTGCTACTTCCCATTTTACAGTTAAAGGAGCCGTAGATTCCGGATATACCTTTGTCCATAACACTACTTTTGTTTGTTCCGGATCTCCGGATGCAACGCCAAAATAGAACGGCTTTAATGCCGGATCGAACAAAGATTCAATTTGCGGGTGAAATTGTTTTTGTGCTTGAAGTTGGAAAACAAGTAATAGTAGTGTGAATGCCGAAATCGTTTTTTTCATTGGCTGTTAAATTGATAGCCGCAAGTATAGAGAAGATGATATTACTAAAGGGTTATTTTCAATTTTCGGACAAACGGTTCTGTTCAACGGCAGTTACTTATTACCCGGTTCGAGTGTGATTGCAGGAAACATGCGTATTGCTCCGTCTTTGGTTATGGCTCTAATTTTATATGCAGCACCCACTTTAGTAGGTAAAGGATAGCGGTCTTCCGTTTCAACATACTCGAATTTGTTCGCTCCTTTAATCACTTGAATGTGCCGAACATCAGAGAAGTTGCCTAGCTCAGCCTGTGAACGCACAAGAATAACTTCTGCATATTGTTCAATATCATCCATCTTTAAATAGAGTTTCACTATAGGTCCTTTACGTTCCGCTTCTAGGGCATAGGAGTTATTGTAGTCTTTAAATTTATGTAGTCCGGGTTTTGTGTCGGGTTTTACTGTTGTTAAAACTTTAGTTGCAGTATCTTTTTTTGATGTTAGGGTACTGTCGATTTTACTTGTAGCTATTGGCTTTGCACGGTTGGGAGAATCTACTTTGGAAGTCGATACTTTGATGTCTTTATTTGGAGGTGTTGTACTTTTAGGCGTACTGTTTGAGGTAACTTTAGTTGTGTCTTTGGGCAGTGTTTTCGGCTCTTCAAACTTTATTCCTTTTGATTTTGCAAGAAATGCTTTAAAAAGGGAATCGCTCTCCGTGTCGGATTTGCCGTTTTGCGCAAAAATTACAGTGCTGAATGCAAAAATCAGGGTTAAGAAAAAAGCTTTTTTCATTGTTGGAACAATTATAGAAAGAAAGTATAAAAAAGTTGATTTTGTTTATCAAGGCTGAAAGCCACAAAAGACAATATTATATATTGAAAATATAAATATTAAAATAAACAATGTGACGAAAATCAGTCATTTCAGCAGTTTTCAGACATTTTGCTATTGTTTATTTCAAAAGAATATGTCATCTTTGCAGTAGATAAAAAACGAAGTAAACATCAGTATTTTTACAAACGTCAATAATATCAAGTGTTTTAGGTTTTTTATCAAAAATGTTCTGGTTCAAAAATTATCAAAAACATATTTAATTAAATTTAAATTGATACTTTGGCACAGAATATGATATTAAATCATAAACAATAAAAAACAAACAAAATGGCAAACAATCAAAAATTCCAAGAAACGTTGAAACACTTACTATATGCAGGTGTTGGTTTCGCAGCTGAGTCTTCTAAGAAAGTTCAGAAAAATGTAGATGAGTTGATTAAAAAAGGAAAAATCAACGAGCGTGAAGGAAAAAAAATTGTTGATCAAGTGATGCACAATACTGAATTGAAAAGAAAAGAATTGGAAACGAAATTGAATAAAGTGGTTGACCAATACGGTAAAACCGGTTTGAATCAAATCACTTCTTTAACTAAAAAAATTCAGAAGTTGGAAACTGAACTTCAGAAAAGAGTTAAATCTGCAACTTCTTCTGTAGTTGGTTCTAAACCAACGGCTAAACCGGCTGCGAAATCTGCTGCTAAGCCTAAAGCTAAAGTTGCACCTAAAAAAGCTGCTGCAAAAAAAGCAGTTGCTAAGAAAGCGGCACCGGTGAAAAAAGCAGTTGCTAAAGTTGCTGCTAAAGTTGAAGAGGCTGCAAAAGCATAAATTATAGATACATTCCCCATTGGCTTCGGGCAATAGGGTTTGGTTTTGGTTATCAGAGGTCGTTCCTATCGGGGCGGCCTTCTGAATTTTTAGGATAACCCACTATTATTTTGCATTTAGAAATTTGCCATTAACTTAGACATCTCTAAAAACAATAAAATGGCTCTATCTGCATCTTACAAAGAAATTATCGATAACGCTGTAAAAGCAATTCACGAACGAATTTTTTTCGCACAATATCCGGAACATCCAAAAGCGTATGGCGAGGATGCTCCAGCAGTAGGATTAGAGGCCTATAAAAATCAATTGGGAAAACCATTTACTGAATTGTTGCAAACCAATGCGGCATCATGGATCGGTGAAGAGGTATCTCCATATTCGTTAGAGCCACTGGGTATTACTTATCCTGCTTTTGAAGTCGATACTTTAATTGTACGCTCCGGTCGTGCTTTTGCAGCTTGGAAAAATGTATCAGTAGATGATCGTGCAGAGGTTTTAATTCTGGCACTTGAGCAAATAAAAAATCGATTTTTTGAAATTGCGAATGCAACACAACATACTACAGGGCAATCGTTCATGATGTCGTTTCAAGCATCGGGTCCTCATGCCAGCGATCGCGCTTTAGAAGCATTGGCTATGGGTTACGAAGAGTTGACTCGATTCCCTGAGCACGTAACCTGGGAAAAACCGGCCGGTAAATCTGTCATCAAACTAGAGAAAACGTTTAAACCTGTACCGAAAGGCGTTGGCTTAGTGATTGGTTGTTCGACCTTCCCAACGTGGAACTCGGTGCCGGGACTTTTTGCTACTTTGATCACTGGAAATACGGCCATTTTAAAACCACATCCGAAATCAATTTACCCCATTGCGATTGTTGTTGCTGAAATTCAAAAGGCACTGCAGTCAAAAGGTTTGGATATTAATATTTGTCAGTTGGCAGTTGACACTATTTCAAAACCTATCACAAAAGAATTAGCGCAAAATCCACTGGTGAAATTGATTGATTACACTGGGGGAAGTGCTTTTGGCGCTTATGTAGAATCGCTTCCGGGTAAAGTTACTTTCACCGAAAAAGCCGGAGTCAATTCAGTAATTCTTGACTCTGTTGCTGATTTAAATGCCGTTACGCAAAACTTAGCCTTCGCAGCATCGCTGTATACCGGACAAATGTGTACTGCTCCGCAAAATATTTTTATTCCTGCCGGAGGTATTAAAGCAGGCGATCAAACTGTTTCTTATGATGAAGTGGTGAAAGCCTTCTGTGCTGCATTATCGGGTATTGCAAAGCATCCGCAAATGGGACCGGGAACTTTTGGTGCAATTCAGAATGAAGCCACATTAAAGCGTGTAGATGCAGTAAAAGATATTGCCACTGTTTTATTGTCGCCTGAAACTATTGCTAATCCTGAGTTTCCGAATGCAAGAACGTCTTCTCATGTTGTATTAGAAGTAGATGCTAAAGATTTTGGTATCTATGAAAATGAATTGTTTGGACCAATTGTTTTAGTGATAAAAACAAAAAATACAGATCACTCTGTTGAATTGGCAAAAGAAATGGCCGCTAAACATGGCGCTATTACTTGCGCAGCATATACTACAGATGCCGATATTGAAAAATTAATCGCAGAAGAAATGGAATCGGTGTTTGCTCCGGTATCATTCAACTTAACCGGAGGAATTTTTGTGAACCAACATGCCGCATTCTCTGATTTCCACGTTACCGGAGGAAATCCTGCAGGAAATGCTTCATTCTCTAACCCTGAATATGTAAACAAGCGATTTGTTTGGGTGGGCCACAGAAAACTGTAAATAGTTGACAGATATTAAAAAATACATTAACTTGTGCTAGTATGAAGAAAACTCTACTAGCACTTTTTATTTTGCTTGGTTTCACGGCACTTCAAGCTATGGATGAGCAGTCTATAGTGAAACAGCACTTGCAATTGGCCAATGGTTATTTATCGTCCGACAATGAAAAATCGGCCGAATTTGCCAATAAGGCATTGTTGCTTTCTGAAAAAATTCAATATGTTGACGGTCAAGCAGAAGCCTATTGGCTGAAAGGGCGTTTGAATTTCAATGCCGGTAAAATAAAGGAGAGCGGACAAGACTTTTTAAAAGCTTCGGAATTGTTTAAGAAAAGCGGTAACACACAAATGTATGCTACAGCACTAAAAGACTATGCCGATTTTCTTCGTTCCTCAGGTAATTTTAATCAAGCGCAAAAGGTTATTGAACAAGCATGTGCAATTTCCGTAAAAATTAAAAATCAACGATTACAAAGCGAGTGCGAAATTTCAGAAGGGTTGATAGACCTTTCTCGAAATGATTTTGCAAAGGCAACCGGCCACTATCTAAATGCGATGAAAATTTCGGAAGAGGTAAACGATAACACCGGATTAGGCAATGCATATCTACAGTTGGGAAATATCAACACACTTCAAGGAAACATTGAAAAATCGAATGAGTATTTTCAAAAGGGCCTTCAGTTAAATAAGAAATCCGGTAACAAATTGGGCGAGTCGGATGCTGCCTGCAATATTGGCTCAAACTATTTGAAAATTGGAAGTTTGCAGAAAGCAGAGGAGTATATTACGTATTCATTAAAGCTTTCGGAGGGGTTAAAGTATAATTCTACATTGGCCCTCAACCTAATGAATATGGGTTTTTTGAAGGTGCAACAGAAGCAATATGCTGAAGCAGAAAAGAATTTTAAAGCATCGCATGCTTTGTATGAAAAGATGAACGATAACATCGGCTCTATTGATGTGTTGAATGCATTAGGCTATTTAAATTCGGTGAACAAAAAATACCCTCAAGCCGAGGATTATTATAAACAAGCTAATGTATTAGCGAAGAAAATAGGCTCTAGTAGTGCATTACAAACAGCATACGAAGGTTTAGCATATATCTACGAGCAGAAAAAAGATTATAAAAGCGCCTACCAATATGCTAAAATGGGTCGGCAGATTAACGAGAAGTTGTTCAATGTTGACAATGCAAAAAAGGTGACTCAGCTGCAAATGAATTACGAGTTTTCCAAAATTCAAGAGGCTCAACGGATTGAACAGGAGTTGAAAGATGAAGTAACTGCAGAAAAAAGTAAACGATTTAGAATTGCTATTGTTTCAGGCATATTTGCAGTGTTATCGTTAATTGCTTTATTGGCAACGGCTACGATCGCTTATCGCAAAAACAAAATTGCACGAATTCTTTTGGCGGAACGAAATGGGATACTTCAAATCCAAAAGGAAAATTCTGAAAAAATTATTCAAGGCGTTTTACCTGCTGAGATTGAAAAGCGTTTGAAGACAAATTCATCAGCATCGCAAGAACGTTTTGTAAGTGTTATGTTTGTTGATTTTGTCGACTTTGCGAAGAAAGAAAGCGAATTTGATCCAATGGATTTGATGGATCATTTAGATGTTACTTTCAAAATGTTGGATGAAACTACGCGCAAGTATCAATTGGATGCCATGAAAACAATGGTGGATGGCTATTTGTGTATCAGTGGTTTGCACAGTAATAACGAAGCAGAGAGTTTAAATAAACTCATCAATGCCGGTTTAGAGATATTGCAGCGCTTGAAGGATACGCAACAGAAAAGAGCTGCTGACGGATTACCTTCTTTTGAAATGAAGATTGGCATTCACTCCGGAAGCATAATAGGCGGTGTAGTTGCAGTAAGAACTGTAAGTGAAGACATTTGGGGTAATACTGTTCAAATAGCCTCCGAGATTGAAAAATTTGCAAAACCAAGTCAGTTGTTATTGACGGAAACTGCCAACAATTTGAGCCATTCTTTTAAAACGCATTTGGTGGAAGAAGTAAAAGTAATGAGCGACAAAGCAATGAAGGTGTATGGCGTAAGCAATTCGACTGTTGAATTATCGGAGCTTAAAGTTTCGAAAGATAATATTGATGAAGATGTGATGAAGCATCTCAATTGATGTTAAAGGAGCCTTGTTTTTTGAACTTCTTTCAAACAATCTTCTAATCGTGTTTGTCCGATTCCTTTGATAATGCTATAGTTGGCATTTAGTCCAATTAAGTGTTGCTTAAATCGATTGAATAGTTCTATTCTATCGTGCGGATTTTTTCTTTGTTCATCGGCCACCCAAGGAATATCGGGATAGAGTAGTAAATACTTATTGGCTTGATGTTTCACGATAAATGCTTCCATCCATTCAGGAACTTTCCAATTATAATATTCCAGCCAAATTCTGATCGTGATTAAATCGGTATCACAAACAATAGTTTTTTCTGTGGCTTCAGCTTCTCGCTCCAACTGCGCTTGTGTTTCGGCTATTTTAATAACATCTGAATAGCTGTAGGAGGTACCGTGTTCATTCAGATATGTTCTTGCATATTCTGGTACAAAAGCTGCTTTGCACAGTTTTGCTATTTCAGCACTAATGGTTGATTTTCCGGTAGATTCGGGTCCTAAAAAAACAATTTTAGCCGGCATGTGGAATCTTAATGGTTGTCTTCTTGCCCAAGATCAATGGATAGTTTTCGCGTATATGTCCGGCCGGGAAGTTGAAACACACCGGATAATTTTTGTCGGCAACATGTTCGAAAATAATTTCTTCCGCGTTCTTTCCGAATGGCACTTCATTGTCGTGCATAGCTGAAAATCCTCCTACCAACAAACCCGCCAAATGATCAAGCTTTCCGCTTCTTTTAAGGTTAATCATCATTCGGTCGATGTGATACAATTGTTCATCCAAATCTTCGATGAAAAGTATTTTACCGTTAGTGTCAAATCCTGTTTTGGAGCCTGTAATACTGTATAATATCGACAAGTTTCCGCCAATGGTTTCGCCTGTCATTTCCAAGCCTCGATTAAGCGGATGTTCTGGAATGGTGTAGTTGATGTCTTCTCCGAAAAGTATTTTGCCAATATCTTGTATAGCTGCATCTTCGGTTCTCGAGAACAATGAAGGCATACTGGCATGTAATGTTTGAATACCCAATTGGTGATTGATGAGCGTATGCAGATACGTTACATCGCTAAAGCCTACTAGCCATTTTGGCGAGCGAAGAAATTTGCTGAAATCAATTTGGTCGAGGAATCGCACGGTGCCGTATCCTCCGCGTGCACAAAAGATAGCGCGAATACTGTCGTTATCAATAGCTCGCTGAAAATCTTTCAACCGCAAGGCATCATCACCTGCATATTGATGATGTTCTGCACCAATGGTTTCGCCCAATTCCACCTGCAGTCCCCAACTTTCAATCAACGATTTGGCGGTTTGAATATCTACTACACTCATTTTTCGGGCCGTACTTAGGAGAATAACTTTATCGCCTTTTTTCAGAAATTGCGGAGCCAGTGTCATCGATTGAAAATTGAAGTTTTAAAATATAATTAGCAGTTTAGCAAACTGACTGATTAATTTTGACAATGAAAAATTAAATTTCGCTTTTGAAATTAAATATAGTCGAATCTTAAATTCCACGAAATGATAAATACACCCAAACGATATACGGTTACTGCAGCATTACCTTATGTAAACGGCTCGAAACACATAGGCCATTTGGCAGGTGCATATTTGCCTGCAGATGTGTATGTGCGATTGAAGCGTTTACAAGAGAAAGATGTTGTGTTTATTTGCGGAAGCGATGAACACGGCACACCCATTACGATTCAAGCCATTAAAGAAAATTGCACACCCCAAGAAGTGATAGACAAATACCATAATTTGGTGAAAGAAAGTTTTGCCAGTTTAGGTATTTCTTTTGATATGTATCATCGCACGAGTGCACCTATTCACCACGAAACAGCACAAGAATTTTTCACTGATTTTTATAATAAAGGCTTGTTTGATGAAAAAGTAACGCGCCAATATTATGATGAAGAAGCCGGCTTGTTTTTGGCAGACCGTTATATAAAGGGAACTTGTCCGAATTGTGGGCACGACAGCGCTTATGGCGATCAGTGCGAAAAGTGCGGAAAGTCGCTCGATCCAACCGATTTGATTAATCCGGTGTCAACCGTTTCCGGCAACAAGCCTGTTTTGAAAGAAACAAAACACTGGTATTTACCTTTACAAAAATACGAACCATGGTTACGCAAATGGTTGTTGGAAGATCACGCCAAAGATTGGAAAGCTAATGTTTATGGGCAAAGTAAGTCGTGGATTGATGGTGGTCTTCAGCCACGCGCCATGACACGTGATGGCGAATGGGGTATTAAAGTGCCGCTACCGGATGCAGAAGGTAAAGTATTATATGTATGGTTTGATGCACCAATTGGTTATATCTCGGCCACTAAACAGTGGGCATTGGATAACAACAAAGCATGGGAACCCTATTGGAAAGATGCTGATACGAAGCTGATTCACTTTGTTGGAAAGGATAATATCGTCTTCCATTGCATTATTTTCCCGATTATGCTGCACTGCCATGGCGATTATATTTTGCCCGATAATGTGCCCGCCAACGAGTTCTTGAATTTGGAAGGCGATAAAATGAGTACGAGCCGCAAATGGTCGGTAGAGATGCATCAATATTTGGAAGATTTTCCGGATAAGCCGGATGCCTTGCGGTATTGTTTGTTATCGAATTTGCCGGAGAATAAAGACAGTGAATTTACCTGGAAAGACTTTCAAACCAAGAACAACAGTGAATTGGTGGCTATTTTAGGGAATTTCATCAATCGTGTGTTGGTATTAACCCACAAGTTTTATGATGGCAAAGTACCCGACAAAAAACCATGTGATGAATTGCAACAATTTTTGACGGAGCAAAAAAATAAAATTGACGAGGCGATTGATAATTACCGTTTCCGTGAAGGTTTGGCGGAAATGATGAATGTGGCTCGTCATGGCAATAAATTGTTAACGGAGAAAGAACCATGGAAAACCTTCAAAACGGATCCGGAAAGTGCAGCTGTAGTCTTGTACGATTGTATTCAGATTATCGCCAATTTATCGGTAATGTGTGAGCCTTTTATTCCGTTTTCTGCGGTGAAAATTCAACAGATGTTGGGTGTTCAAGTTCCTTTTAATTGGGCCGATGTGGGTCGTGCTGATTTGATTCCCGGAAATCATCAATTGGGGTCACCAACATTGCTTTTTGAAAAAATTGAAGACGAAATTATTGACATGGAAATACAGAAATTGTATGCTAACAAGCAAGAAATTGCAGCTTCTGAGGCCGGTGCAGTGCCATCTGTTGCGCCACAAAAAGCGGAGATAACATTTGATGATTTCGAGAAAATGGATATCCGTGTGGGCACTATTCTTACTGCTGAAAAAGTTGAAAAGGCCGATAAATTGCTGAAGTTGAGCGTTGATTTAGGTTTTGAAACCCGAACCATTGTGAGTGGAATTGCTGCACATTTTAAGCCCGAAGACATTATAGGTCAACAAGTTTCTGTTTTGGCAAATTTAGCACCTCGGAAAATTAGAGGGGTTGAGTCGAAGGGAATGATTTTACTGGCTGAAGATGAGACCGGAAAACTTCATTTTGTTAAGACTAAAGAATTAACAGGCAATGGAAGTATAATCCGATAATTTTTTCTTTACTTTAAGGTATTAATTTAATAACACAAACTAAAATCAACTCAATGAAATCAAATTTCTACAAACTACTTTTCGGAGCAGGGGTGATGCTGAGTATGGCAAGTGTCCAAGCACAATGTGATGGGCAGCGCTATTTGGCAAAAATTTTCCCTAATGCTCCAACAAAAACTACGGTTACTTATTCAACAACTTCTCAGGCTATGGATATTTATGAGCCAGCCGGTGATGTAGCTACAAACAGACGAGTAATTATTTTTGCTCACGGAGGAAGTTTCACGAGTGGAAGTAAGTCTGAGCAGTTTATCGTTGATTTGTGTAAGGAGTTTGCCAAAAGAGGTTATGTTACCGCTTCTATTGATTATCGTTTAGCTACCGGTTTAGGTGCTTTAGATATGCAAGACTCAACAAAAGCGTATCCGCACGTAATGCAGGCATTAAGCGATGCCAAAGCAGCTATTCGTTATTTCAGAAAAGATGCAGCTACTACAAATACCTATAAAATCGATAGTAACTTTATTGCATTTGGCGGTAACTCAGCTGGTGCAATTATCGCAACACATGTTGCTTATGTAAAAACATTAGGCGAGTGTACACCTCAAGTTGTGTCTGCATTAAATGCTAATGGTGGAATTGAAGGCAATAGCGGTAATCCTGGTTATGGTTCATCTGTACAAGCAGTATTGAATTATGCAGGCGCATTGTTGGATACTAATATGCTTAACGCAGGCGATAATGAGCCAATCTACTCTGCACACGGTGATGCCGATGGAACGGTTCCTTACGCTAAAGGTCAAGTTTTGAATGGCTTGTCGAACATTGTAGTGTTCGGTAGTGGTGCTATGAAACCACGTTTAGATGGTCGTAGTATCAAGAATCAATTGCACACTTATGTTGGAGCAGATCACGTGCCTTGGAGTTCAAATATGGCTCAACAATTAGAGGTGGAAGCAGAGTCTGCAGCTTTCTTGTACAGTGTTTTCTGTCCGAATTATGTAGCTATTAGTGATGTAAATGCCGATAATCTTGCAATTGAGTTATATCCTAATCCATCTTCTAATGTAATTACATTGAAATCGGATAAAGCGATTTCCTCTGTAACAATTGTAGATCAATTAGGAAGAACTGTTTTAGTTAAAACAGCTGAAGGTTCAAATCCACAAATCACCATCAATAAATTAAATGCAGGTGTTTACTTTGCTAAAGTTACTTTTGCAAATCAAACTAACATTGCTACTAAGCGTTTTGTTGTTGAATAATTATATTTAACCATTGCTATAAATGCCCGGGAATACTTTCCGGGCATTTTTGTTTTGTAACAGAAATTGAAAAAAAATGAAAAAATATTTTTCGTTTCCATTTTTAATTTAACTTTGTATCGCAAAGCACTTTTATGAACGAAAAAGAACAGTCTCTACAACAGTTACGCGACATTAAAATGATGATGGAGCGTTCTTCGCGATTTATCTCTCTTAGTGGGCTTTCCGGAGTGTTTGCCGGGGTGTTTGCATTGATAGGGGCAGCCGTTTTTTACATGTACCTTAACACGCAAATGGCTTCAGGCTATCATTCAATTGCCGAACGTTTGCCTATGGATGTGAGCATCGACTATCTTACCTTTGGGATACTCGATGCAGCAGTTATTCTATTCTTATCTATTGGTTTCGGTATTTTCTTTACTACTCGCAAGGCAAAGCGAGACGGCTTAAACATTTGGGATCGCAAAGTAGGACATCTCTTGATTAATCTTTCTATACCACTTATTGCAGGCGGTTTGTTTTGCCTGATTCTACTCAGTTACGGCCTCTTCGGTTTAGTTGCACCATGTACATTACTGTTTTATGGATTGGCTTTATTGAATGCATCAAAGTATACACTCGATGAAATTAAGTGGTTAGGTATATCTGAAATTGGACTTGGTCTGATTGGCTGTATGAATTTAGGCTACGGAATGACGATTTGGTGTATCGGCTTTGGCGTGTTGCATATTGTGTATGGTGCGTTTATGTACTTTCGTTATGAGTATAAACAACAATAATTGAACACAAACTTGTGAAACATTTAATCGACAACATTAATAAATCCTTTGAAAGCCGTGTTCGGCTAGGGGTGATGTCGTCATTAATGGTGAACGAATCCATTGATTTCCTAACATTGAAAACACTTTTGGAAGTTACAGATGGAAATTTGGCCAGTCATATTTCAGCATTAGAAGCAGAAGGATTTTTAATCGTAAAAAAAGAGTTTGTGGGAAAGAAAACGAAAACAAGTTACACCGCTACAAAATTCGGAAAGCAAGCATTCATGAGCCACTTGAAGGCATTGGAAGATTTAATCAAATCACAGAAATAATTTTTTTTGTCATTATACTTTGAAATACAAAGCGCTTTATGAAAAATAAAAATCGAACCAGAAAGATTAAAATCGTTACCGTTTTTTTTATGGCTGCCCTTGCGGTTAGCGGATTAACGGCTATACCTGTAAAAACAGAAATTGTTTGGTTGCAAAATGCAGTGCCGACTTCTTGGGGAACTATTCAGCAATTCCTATCGACCATTCGCAATGCACTATATAGTTGTGATGAGACAATACTCTATGGATTTGATTGGTTAGCCTTTGCGCATGTGGCGATTGCTATTTTGTTTATTGGTGTTTTACGCGATCCGGTGCGCAATATTTGGGTAGTCGAATTTGGTATGATTGCTTGTATATTGATTTTACCATTCGCTTTTGTGATGGGTCACGAACGCGGTATCCCTTTATGGTGGCAGTTGATTGATTGCAGTTTCGGTGTGTTCGGTATTCTTCCGTTAGGCTATGTCCGACATTTAATTCTTGAACTCGAAAAACAGCAAGAGCGAGAAATGCGCAGTCTTATTTTTTAAATACATCCTTTATTAATCTCCAAAAAGCTAAGCATGAAACAGTTGTACTTCACCAAATAAAACAACATGTTTAACAACAGAACGCTGATTGTTATCAGCACAGCCGCTTTTTGTTGGCTATTCTATCATCAATCGGATGGTATCAATTATCTTATTTTTAATGTATTGCTGCTTATCGCATTATTGTTGCGCGACTCATCATTGCTCAAAAGTAGAGCCTTTCTGGTCATTAGCATAGCTTCACTAGCAAGCGCATTCGCTATATACTGGTATGGCACAGATTGGCCATTACAAATGAATGTGTTGTCTTTATTGGCTTTAGCCGGTTTGAGTTACTCTAGAGAGAGCTCTTTGTTAGTGGCCATGTTCCATAGTATGTATTCGTTTTTTGCTTCGCCTGTGATACATGTGTTTGAGCGTCTTTTTAAAAACGGTAATGAAGTTAAGACCAATGAAAGTAAACTGTTTAAACGCATCGTCTTATCAATAATGCCACTCATTATCGTTTTTGTTTTCATTCAAATTTATCGTTCGGGTAATCCTATTTTTGATAAGTACATCAGCGAAATTAATTTTGATTTTATTTCGTTGGAGTGGTGCTTCTTCGTGTTATATGGCACTTGGTTGATGTTTGCTTTCTTCAAGCAATCCATAATAAAGCAGCTACAACAAAGTGATAACAGCACTCCTGATGCACTTCGTGCAATAACAGAGCAAGAGCATAATGAAAGCTATTTTGGTCAGCTGATACAAATTCAGAATGAAGTATTTACAGGTGTGTTGCTATTTGCATTATTGAATGTAGTGTTGGCTTGCGTAAACGGTTTGGATTTTTATTTCGTGTTTTTCAAAGGCAAACTTCCTGAAGGAATATCGATTTCGCAATATGTACACAACGGAACAAATTCACTCATCACATCCATTGTTCTGGTCTCGTTTATTATACTTTTTTACTTCCGCGGGTATTTGAATTATTACCCGAAAAGCTTTTGGTTAAAAGCTTTAGCCTTTGTATGGATTCTGCAAAATGCACTGCTAATATTTTCAACCGCCTACAGAAATGGTATGTACATAGATGGTTTCGGACTCACTCATAAACGCATAGGCGTATTGATTTATTTGCTGTTAACCATGATAGGATTGTTGACGGTTGCCATTAAAATTGCGCTTACAAAAAACAATTGGTTCTTGTTTCGAAAAAATGCTTGGGCGATTTATTTGACGCTCATTGTTTATGTGCTTTTTGATTGGGATTGCATTATCACTAACTACAATTTACACCATTTTGAAACGGATAAAAAAATGGAAATCGATCAACGCTATTTGGTCAATCTCAGTCACACCAACCTGTCGAAACTCTTTGAGTTTTATTTGGTAAAGCAGAAAAAATTGAATGATAAAGCACAATACAGTGAATACGATTACGGTGAAGATAGTTTCAGCAGTTCAAGTAGAAGCAATACTGCGTATACACGTAAAATTGAGCGTATGATTTGGGATAAATATCGTGCATTAAAAGCGGACTATAAGGAGCACGAGTGGCCATCGGAGTGTTATACGAAGACAAAAAATCTTCGTGAAACAGAAGCCCTTATTGCGCAATATCAGTTAAAGGAAGTATTACCCGTAAATCCTCGATAAGTTATGAGAAAAGAAAATCGCATACGAACACTATTAATACTACTGAGCTTATTTTGCTGTCTGCTTGAATTCGCACGGATCTATCAAAGTGGCAGAATCACTTATATCTTTTTGTTATGGAATTTATTTTTGGCTTGGGTACCTTATGTAATTGGTACATACATGACAACGACCAAACAAAGCAAATCACCTTTTGCACAATGGATTGTGTTTTTGGTTTGGTTGTTATTCTTCCCGAATACTACATACTTGATGAGTGATTTGATTCACCTTCATCCACAATGGCCAATTCCACTTTGGTATGACGCTTTTTTATTGAACGCCTTTGCCTGGAATGGATTATTGCTTGGATTGTTCAGTTTACAGCATGCACATATGTTTTTAAATCATCGACTTTCTTCAACATGGGCATGGTTCGGGATGGTTGTGGTTATATGTTTGAGCGGTTTGGGTGTATATATGGGCCGCTATCTTCGTTTCAATAGTTGGGATGTGGTGGCTAATCCATTCGAAATGATGCAAACCATTTTTACGCAACTGATTCATCCTTTTCATTTTCACACACTGTGGTTGTTCAGTGCCGGATTTGCAGCCCTTTTGATGATGAGCTATGGTCTGTTTTATTTTGCCGGTACGACTAAATCTGAAATAGAATGAATGTGAAAAATGTATGGAAAGCCACATGGTTTTCATTTATAGTAGGTTTTATACTGGTGACTTTTGTAGCCCTTTGTCTATTGCTCATAACGAACGATATCAATAGTAGTGATGATTTATACAACGTGCTGTTTGTGTTAATGGTAATGGGTGTGGTGTATTCAATTGTACAATTCAGTTTCTCTTTTTTGCTAAACGCTTTCTTGGTAGAAAGAGAATTAACGCCAAAAGAAGTTTTAGGAATAGCGTTAAAGATTATGCTCTTTCTCTATGCGTTTGTGTTTTTTGTATGTTGGGGAGTAAGTGGTTTTAGCATAAAGAAAGAGGCTCTGCAATTTATTTCAGTATTCTCCATCCCATATGTAATCAATTGTTTAATCTTTGTTGTTCGATTGCATTATTTGTGTTGGAAGGATTCGAAAGTGCTCAATGCTGAAAATGATTAGAAATAATAATTCAAGCCATTCAGCGTTAAGGACATTCACCCACTAGTATTGTATGCGATTTATTTGCTGTTCTCTGTTTATATTTTTGTTTTCAAATCAAACATTATTGGCACAACATCAATATGTCGGAGTGGAACTTTCTACCTTCTATCCATTTATTCCTACAAAGAGAATTGAACAGCGCTTTTGGCCAATCTATCCAGAAGAACAGGTGAAAACAAAAAATATTTCATTCAGTATGAAGATTGCTCCGGGCGCAACATTAACTGCTGTTTGGGGATTTCGATTGAAAAAGCTAAAGAAGGTTCCTGTTTACTTTCAAACCGGAATTGGACTTCGCTACTACTATTACGCTCTAGCGTACAATGGTACATTTACCGACCAAACAAATACTTTGCGTCAATATCAGCTAAGATACAAGAAAGGCGAGTATGCGATTTGTTTCAGCGAAAACATGGTGTTCGATTACAAGCATTTTTTGTTTGAAACCGGAATAATACCTATGATTAGTTTCGTTGGATATTACGACTATTATCACATGATAAACGGTATTGGAGAGATTCATGAACATTCGAGCAGTATAAGTAAAGGATATGTGCGCTTCAAACTTAACTGCACAATGCAAGTTGGGTATGCCATTATTCGTAAACATTTTGAATGTGTACCTGCAATTAAAGCCACCTTGAGTTTGGCCGATTCAGAAAGTTTTGCCTTTGGCCAAGTACCAATACAAACAGGTGTGCCAGTGAATACAATTGGCTTTTCTTTAAAACTACTCTACAGAAAGTAGTAATAATTTTTGTTCCACATTTAGGGCACAAATTCTGATGAGGGTATAGTTACTTTCACAACAACATTCCGTCCACTTGTTGAAGAACCGCAAAGGTGACGAAAATCTGTATCAAATCTATTTGTATTTCTCAACCCTTTTTTTGTTCCTTTAATGAATAAAACATACACTATGTTGTTGTCGATTTTCAAACTTTACCCAACAGAGCAAGATCCTGTTGCCTATGCCATCCCGTTTTTCATTCTGCTGATTTTAATTGAAGCCTATGTGGGCTATAAGCAACAGCATCGTAACTACTTGTCGAAAGATGCTGCTGCGTCCATTGCGATGGGAATTGGCTCGGTGCTGATTAATTTTGTAATGAAAAGCTTGGCCTTTGGGGTTTATACCATTGTTTATGAATTTCGTTTATTCGAGATTGGTTGGCATTGGTGGAGTTGGGTGCTCATTTTCTTTGCCGATGATTTTACGTTTTATTGGTATCACCGCTTCGCACACGAAATACGGATTTTATGGGCTGCACATGTGAATCATCATTCTTCTGTAGAATATTCGTTGTCGATTGCGCTTCGTCAGAGTTGGGGCGAGTTGTTATTCAAATACTTCTTTTGGTTGTGGTTACCGGTAGTGGGATTCCCGCCAATGATGGTATTTATGATGATTTCAATTAGTTTGATTTATCAGTTTTGGGTGCATACCGAGCTTATTCACAAATTCCCGAAATGGTTCGAGTTTATTATGAACACGCCTTCGCACCATCGCGTTCACCATGCCTCAAACTATCGATATCTCGACAGAAATCATGCAGGCATCTTAATTATTTGGGATCGAATGTTTGGTACATTTTCTGAAGAATTGGATGAAGAGAAGCCGGTTTTCGGCATTACTGTGAATATACATACCTTCAATCCCTTTAAGATTGCAAGCCACGAGTATATTGCGATTTGGCACGATATACTCCGCGCTCCAACGTTTAAAGATAAATTGAATTACATTTTTCAAGCACCGGGTTGGAGTCACGATGGACCTGATTTAAGAGCTAAAGTGTTGCGAAAAACAGTGGGTAACCAACAAAGTACTGTTTCGCCACAATAGTTTTGCCTATTATTGCACAAAAAAATGTGATGCGCTATTTATCTGTTACTCTGCTTTCTGTTTTGCTTTTTGCCCAGAGTTGTTCGTATAACCAACAACCTAAAACAGTAGTCATCGATAACCAATTCAGCATGCTTGTTCCTTCGTTTATGAAAGAAGACAAAGAAGTGCGACCAGGTTCCCCATTCCAATATGCCAATCGGTTCAGAAACTTATATTCTACCGTCTTCTTCGATAAAAAAGATGCGGTAAAGTTACCAGTTGAACAGTACTATAATTCGCAAATTCAAATCATTAAAAATGTATTGGAAAAGCCAATGGTGACTGATTCAGCCGGAATTACAATCGATGGACAGCATGCTATTCACACGGAAGTGTTTGGTAAGATGCAGGGCGAATACATTTACTACTCGCATTTATTGATTGAAGCACCCGATAAATACTATCAAGTATGTGTTTGGACACGAGGAGAAGATCGCAAATTGAAATATGCTAAAGATATTGAGGGATTGCTGTATTCGTTCAAATTGGTAAAATAGATGTTTCGGCACAAAGGTAATTCTCGCACATTTCAGCATAATGTTTCGCTGGCAGTTTCACTTTCTTTAATTGCCGGAATGGTTAATGTTAGCGGTGTATTAGCCTTGAAAATATTAACTACAAATGTAACCGGACACTTCGCTTTTTTTGCCGAAGAAATAGTGAACGAACGATACAGTGATGCTTTAATTTTTGCGTTTTTCATTCTCAGCTTTCTTTTTGGAGCCTTCTCTTCCGGTTTACTCATCGAAATTTCAGAACGCTACAAATTTTATTTCTCTTATGCTGTTCCTATGGTCATTGAAGTCATATTATTGGTTATCGTTGGCGTTTGGGGTAGTCAAGCTTTATTCATTCATCACCCCCATTTTGTTGCGTACATACTCTTATTCGCCATGGGTTTGCAAAATGCTTTGGTAACCCAAATTTCTAAATCAACAGTTCGAACTACGCATCTAACGGGTTTATTCACAGATTTAGGCATCGAAATTTCCCAGCTTTTTTTCTACACGAATGAAGAGGACTCAACACGGCTAAAGCAAAGTGTTATGCTGAGGCTTACAATTATTATCTCCTTCTTTTTTGGTTGTATTATAGGTGGTTTTATGTTTAGGGAAATAGAACTAAAAACAGTTTTAGTAGCTGCTTGTTTATTATCGTTAGCCGTCACTTTAGATAATATTCGAATTTACTATTATATGTTCAAAAGAAAGGTTGTTTCGGCTATTGGGAAGGAGTCAAAACAGGCTGAAAGTTAGTTTTAAAGTACTTGTTTGTTGCTTTTTCTCAGTCGTTTACAAAATCTTTCTCCAAAAATTCTTTACGATTCGATTTTCCCTATACATTTGCATCCTCAATTTTTATAAATGAAATCGTCCCCTGTGGCAGATTCTTGGTGTTACTGTTTCCCATCTCAACTTTCATTTAATTTAATCCATTATGGCCGATAAGGACAATTTGCATAAGTTTTCTGCAGCAGGAATGATGATAACACTTGGTATTGTTTTCGGTGATATCGGAACATCTCCAATCTACGTATTAAGTGCTATTATAAAAGGACAGCATCTTCGTCCGGAATTAATTTTAGGTGGACTTTCATGCGTGTTTTGGACGCTCTTAATCATCACTACCGTAAAGTATGTTTACTTGGCATTGAATGCAGATAACAAAGGTGAAGGTGGAATTTTTGCCCTTTATGCGTTAGTTAGGCGATATAAAGTGGGCTGGACCATTTATCCTGCATTAATTGGTTGTGCTACTTTGATAGCCGATGGATTCATTACCCCACCTATTTCAATATCTTCAGCGGTTGAGGGTTTACATCTAATTTATCCGGAACTCGAATCGGTAGTACCCATTGTGATTGTAATATTGGTAGGTTTGTTTGTGTTTCAACAATTTGGAACAAAAGTAGTAGGAGGCATTTTTGGTCCTGTGATGGCGGTTTGGTTTGTGATGATTGCTATCTTAGGCGGACATCAAATTATTCAACATCCGCAAATTCTAAAAGCAGTAAACCCATATTGGGCTATTAATTTGTTAACGAATGAACCAGGTGGTTTCTGGTTGTTAGGTGCGGTTTTCCTGTGTACTACAGGAGGGGAGGCGCTTTATTCAGATATGGGACACGTTGGAAAACAAAACATCCGAGTAAGCTGGGTACTGGTGTTGGCATGTTTGATGATTAGTTACTTCGGGCAATCGGCTTATTTGTTATATGCTTATGAAACAGGAGCAAAAGTATCATCTCCGTTCTATGATATCATGCCAAAATGGTTCTTGCCATATGGTGTAGCTATTGCTACAATGTCTACTATTATTGCCTCCCAAGCCTTAATTACCGGCTGTTTTACCTTGGTAAACGAAGCTATGAAATTGCGTTTGTGGCCGAATTTAAAAGTGCTTTATCCCACTACACACCAAGGGCAAATGTATATTCCGGGTATCAACTGGTTTTTATTTTTTGGCTGTATTGCGGTGGTATTGATTTTCCGCGAATCGGGCGCTATGGAGGCTGCCTACGGTTTAGCGATTATGTTGAACATGCTCATGACTACTACATTAATGGTGTATTGGTTGCTCTTGAAACGCAAGCCGAAAGTGGTGGTGATTGGTTTCGCAACATTCTTTTATTTTATAGAAGGAGCTTTCTTCATTTCCAATTTAGATAAGTTCCCTCATGGAGGATGGTTTACATTTATGTTATCGGTGTTCCTTTTTATGGGTATGTTGATTATTTACAGAGCCCGTCAATTGCGTGCTAAACACATGGAGTTTGTTGAAATTAAAGATTACATCGAGCCGTTGAAAGACTTGATGAAAGACGAAACCATTCCGAAAGAAGCCAATAACTTGGTGTATTTGAGTATGGCGAACGACAGAAGTCACATCGATTCAAACATCATTTATTCTATCTTCCGCAAGCGACCAAAACGTGCCGATATTTATTGGCTGGTACACGTAGATATTTGCAGCGAACCATATGGCGCTTCGTATTCGGTAGATCCAATTATTCCAGGTCGTTGTTTCTTTGTGCGTTTGAAATTTGGTTTCAAAGTAGAACACAAAGTGAATTTGATGTTCCGCAAAATTGTACAAGAAATGGTGGCCACTGGCGAAGTGGATGAAATCAGTCACTATCCATCATTGCGCAAATACAATATGCCGGCCGATTTCAAATTCATTCTATTGAACTCGCGTGTGGCTATCGATGATGCTCTAACACCACTTGAACAGTTTGTTGTGAAAGGCTATCGTTTGATTAAAAGCATCAGTTTGTCTACTGCTGAAGACTTCGGTTTGGAGTTAACGAACGTAGAAGAAGAGAAAGTTCCTATCAGCTTAAAAACAGCGAAAGAAATTAAATTGCAACGCGTTTAACTTCTTGAAGATTGTAGATGCCATTCCAATAATCGTTCAATCGGTTGTTGAATAATAACGCCAATTTCACAACCATGCGATTGGGCTACTTGTCGAACTGTATCAGCAAAGTGATGAGCGATGCTCCCTACAAAAGAGACAGGATATGATTGGTAATTCGGGTAACAACATACATGCTGTTTGAAGAATTCGTTGATGCCTTCATATACCAATTGCTGAATGTATTCTGTGTCAGGGCTTTCCGATAAAACCCTTGCAAACGAGGCTAGATATACGTTGGCATGTGGCTCTTTATAAACAGCATGAAAGATATTCTCCTTCGTTACCTTATATTTTTCAACCAACAATTTTTCAGTTGCTTTTGGAAGTTGATGATACAAGAATGATGTCAGCAATTTTTTGCCGAAATAACTGCCACTACCTTCATCGCCCAACACATAACCCAATGCCGGAACTACTTCAGAATAGGCATTTCCATCAAATAGACATGAGTTAGAACCTGTTCCAATAATACAAGAAATAGTAGGTCTACCTACATAAGTTGCGAAGGCAGAGGCTTCCATATCGTGCCCGACAAAAATTTCTGCACTTGTAAAATAAGCTTTTAGCGCATCGGCTACTACTTGATTCCTATCGGCACTGGAACAGCCCGAGCCGTAAAACACAACATTGGTAAATGTTCCGGCTATTGCCGAAAGCGCTTCGTTGTTTTTTAATTCAGCTAAAATGGATTCAGTAGAATGGAAGAACGGATTAAAGCCAATGGTTTCGAAGCGATCTTTATTTACACTAATCCAATTAGTTTTGGTGGAACCCGAGTCGGCAACAAGTAGCATGGTTTGATTTTTTCTAAAATTAATGGATTGCACTAGAAAAAGAAACTGCATCAAGCTTGCCGTTTTTTTTTCATCAAATTGGATTAGGTTTACGGAACAAAAGCAGCAGTGAAAGCAGTTATTTCTGATAGTATTCAAGAGGCGAAAGCGCTACTCCAAAATGGAGATGTAGTGGCTATTCCTACGGAAACGGTCTATGGATTAGCTGCCAATGCATTGAATGCCACGGCTGTTGCAAAAATTTTTGAAGCGAAGAATCGTCCTTTTTTCGATCCATTGATTGTTCATGTTGCTTCAGTGGAAGATGCTGAAAAATATGTGCAAGCAATTCCTGCACCTTTGCTGCGTTTGATGCAAACGTTTTCCCCCGGACCACTCACGGTGTTGTTGAAGAAGAAAGACATTATTCCCGATATTGTAACTTCCGGATTAGACACGGTGGGTATTCGTATTCCTAATCATCCTTTGACTTTGGCTCTTTTAGCAGAACTCGATTTTCCGTTGTGTGCACCCAGTGCGAATCCGTTTGGCTATGTGAGTCCTACTTCGGCACAGCATGTGTTTAATCAATTGGCTGACCGAATTCCTTATATTCTTGATGGCGGAAAATGCTCAGTAGGAGTGGAGTCTACGATTGTAGGCATGGAAGATAATGAAGTGGTAGTCTACCGTTTAGGAGGTATTGCTATTGAAGAAATTGAAAAGATTGCAGGGAAGGTGAAGCTGACTATATCGCAAGGTTCAAACCCTAAAGCACCGGGCATGTTGGATGTGCACTATGCCCCATCAACGTTATTGCATATAGGTGATGTTCGAAGCCTAGCTACTCAATTTCAAGCATTGCGATTAGGGTTAATTAGTTTTAGTGATGCTTATCCAGATTATCCATTTATACAGCGAAACGTATTATCTCCTACCGGTAATTTGAATGAAGCTGCTGCAAATTTGTTTGAAGCCTTGCGCAGTTTTGATGGGAAAAATATTGATATTATTATTGCCGAAACCTTTCCCGAGGAAGGATTAGGACGAGCCATTAACGACCGTTTGCGCAGGGCAAGCACAAAACAAAACACATGAATGAAATAAGCGTAAAAGAATTGAAGCAATGGATGGATGAAGGCAAAGACTTTCAACTCATTGATGTGCGTGAACCATTTGAATACGACATCTGCAATTTAGGTGGCGAGCTCATTCCAATGAATACTATCCCTGATAATATCGATAAAATCAGCCGAGATCGAGTTGTGGTGTTGCAATGTCGTTCGGGGGGTAGAAGCGGACAAGTATTAAACTGGCTCGAACAAAATCATGATTTCGGAAATCTCTATAATCTTAGTGGCGGTATTTTAGCTTGGGCGGACGAGATTGATGGAAGTGTGCAGAAGTACTGATTTTTAAACCCCGTCAGGGTTTAAAACCCTGACGGGGTTTAAAAGGTTATGAAAAATAATCTTCTTCTATAGCCAATTCTTTCATACCGCTATGGTCTTTAAATGTAGCGTGAAACCTTTTAAAGTTGTCTTTTTCTTCAAACCAACGCATAACATCATCTCGCCTCAATTTTGTGCTTTTCGATGACAGCAAAGCCCCATAAGAAGAATAAGGGTATGCTTTATAATTCTCAACAAATTTATGTCTTTCTGGGTTTAAATGAATATATGCGATGAGGTGGCAAAAATAACTTGGGTTATCTACTTCTTTTCTACGAAATGGACTTTCAAACAAACTCCCAGTTCTTTCATAAACCTTATTAAAGCTTTGTGCATAGCTGTTAAACAAATTTGAGAATTGTTGAGATGGGATGACTAGTTTTTCTTCATTGTCTCTACAAATAAATACATCTTCATCTTTGATTCGAATTAAAAAATGAAAATGGTTTTTTAGTAAACAGTAAGCATAAGTATCAGCAACAGGGGAAACATATTGAGCCCATTTTTCAAGAAAAAAGAAATAATTCTCTTCAGTCTTAAAAATATTTTCACCGTTGATTCCTCGGTTATAAATATGGTAATACTTGCCTTTTTCTATTGGGGTGATAAAGCGCATAGCTCAAAGATAATTAGAAAAAATGAATCTGCTATACCCCCGTCAGGGTTCAAAACCCTGACGGGGGTATATAATACTACACTTTCTTCATCTGCTCCTCCAAACTCACATTCGTATTACCTTCCTTTGCTTCAATTTTACTCATCGCATATTCGCTTAATGCGGTAATGGTAAACGAAGGATTTACACCCAAATTGCAAGGCATTATCGAGCCATCTAAAATGTAGAAATTGTCGTAGCCATGCACCTTGAAATTTTCGTCTACTACACCTTCCGCTTTGGTTAAGCCCATCGGGCAACCGCCTAAAATGTGTGCCGTTGTACTCATGCTGAACATCACTTCACTAAAGGCATTCATAGCCACGGCATTCGATTTTTCAGCATATTTATACAATGCTTCTTGTCCGATAGGAATATAGCTCGGCACCTTTTCTCCCGATTGATTATCGAACTTCAAACTGTTGCCAAACCACCCTTTTTTCAATTCCATTTTCATAGCGTTTGGAATGGATTGCATAATCAACAACACAATCGATTTCTTTGCCACATTGGTTTCAAAAAAGAAACGAAACGAATTAATCGGATGCAAAATCATATTGCCCAACATTTTTGCAGTTCGCACAAAACCATTGCCATCACCGGCTGCCATTACTCCCAGGCGCATCATTGCTCCACTGCCATCTGGGTATTTGCATAATTCGATGTGTGTGTTTTCATCGGGATTAAATACACGGCTAATCGCTACACCATGATTTAATTTTTCAGGCGCACCGCCCACACCGGCAATCATTTCGCTGTTAGTTAGAATATTTTCACCCAACTTATCCGATAAATTCGGCAGTGTTTTGTGAATGAATTTCTGCTCAAACAACAATTTCAAGGTGCCTAAAACTCCACCACTTACTACTAATCCTTTCGAACGAAAAACTTGTTTGTTTTTGTTCATCGAATTCGTCTGACTTTCCGTATGAATCTGATATTCTCCGTTCAGATTTTCAATCTTCGTCACCAAGGTTTCTGCGACAATTTTCGTCCCAAATTTTTGCGCAAACCACAAGTAGTTTTTATCGAGTGTGTTCTTTGCATTTTCACGGCAGCCCACCATGCAGCCCGCACATTCTGTGCAGCCCTTTCGCATTGGCCCTAATCCATTGAAATACGGGTCTTTCTCTTTTTGTGTATCGCCAAAGTAAACACCCACATAATCTACAGCCTTATAGGTGTCGCCACGCCCCATTTCATCAGCCACTTGTTTCAAGTATTTATCTTCCGGAAACTCGCGTAAATATTTCGAAGAGCCCAACATGAACTTTGCCTTCTCATAAAATGGGGTCAATTCTGTTTTCCAGTCTTTTATGTTACTCCAAATTGGGTTCGTCCAAAAGCTTTCCTTAGGCACCATGTGCGTATTAGCATACACCAAACTTCCACCACCTACACCGGCACCACTCAGCACCAACACTTCTTTAAAAAAATCCAATTTCATGATGCCAAACCAACGCAATGCCGGCACCCACAAAAACTTCTTCAAATTCCAATTGCTTTTCGGAAAATCTTCGGCTTTCCACCACTTGCCTTTTTCAATTACTAATACTGAATACCCTTTCTCAGACAAGCGCATAGCCGATACCGAGCCCCCAAAACCCGAACCAATTACAATGTAGTCGTATATTTCTTCAGCCATAACCGTTTGTTTGGTTTAAATTATCTAAATGAAGATAAAAAGATATTGTTGTTTTCGATAAACATTGCAACTTTGGAGTTGTTTTAGATTAACTATCAACGTGAAAGAATTACACCACATCGAACCGCTCTCGTCTTGGGCAAAAAGTAAAGGACACCCTTTTATTGTGGCCGGACCGTGCAGTGCCGAAACGGAAGCGCAGGTGTTTGAAACGGTGCGTTCGATAGTGCAGTTCACCGGCAAAGTAAGCATGTTGCGTGCCGGCATTTGGAAACCGCGCACACGCCCCAATTCGTTTGAAGGGGTAGGTGCAGAAGCATTGCCTTGGATTGTAGCAGCAGGAAAAGAAGTGGGTCTGCCGGTAACGGTAGAAGTAGCTTCTCCCGAACACGTAGAACTCGCGCTGAAAGCAGGCGTAGATGTGTTATGGATAGGCGCGCGAACAACCGTTTCGCCATTTGCCGTGCAAGAGTTAGCCGATGCTTTACGTGGAGTAGATGTGCCGATGATGGTGAAAAACCCCATCAATCCTGATTTAGAATTATGGGTGGGTGCTATTGAACGATTTGCTAATGTGGGGCTCACGAAATTAGCCGCCATCCATCGCGGATTTTCTACATACGAAAAAACCATTTACCGCAACCCTCCAATGTGGGAAATTCCTATCGAGTTGCGCAGACGTTATCCGAACATTCCCATCATTGTCGATCCTTCGCACATGGGCGGAACACGCGATTTGATTCAACCGCTTTCACAACAAGCCATCGACATGGGCTTTGAAGGCTTGATGATTGAATCGCATTGCAATCCCGATAAAGCATGGAGCGATGCCAAACAGCAAGTTACTCCGGAACGCTTAGCCGCCATTTTGAATCATTTAGTGGTTCGTCAATCGAAAGTCAGCGAAGATGGTTTACATGTATTATCCGATTACCGTGCTCGTATAGACCGCATCGATAATTACATACTCGATTTGTTGGGCGAACGTATGGGTTTATCCGAAACTATTGGTGCTTTCAAAAAGGAAAACGATTTAGCCATTCACCAATCGGAACGCTGGGCAAAGATTGTCAGTCGTGCTATCGAAAAGGGTATTGCCGTTGGGCTCACCAAAGAATTTATTATCAAATTATTTCAACACATACACAACGAAAGTATTTTCCATCAAACCAAAGTGTTTGAGCAAGATACCGTTACAAACGATCAAAAACCAAACTCGATATGATTCCCAAAACACCAACAGGAACAACTTTAAATTGCAAAGGCTGGGTGCAGGAAGCCGCACTGCGTATGCTTTTGAACAACTTAGATCCGGAAGTAGCAGAACGTCCGGAAGAATTAATTGTGTATGGAGGATTAGGAAAAGCCGCACGAAATCACGAAGCACTGCAAAAAATTATTGCTACGCTTAAAGTGTTGAATGACGATGAAACCCTTATGTTACAGAGCGGAAAGCCTGTAGGCGTGCTGCGTTCACACAAAGATGCACCAAGAGTTTTGATTGCGAATTCAAATTTAGTGGGTAAGTGGGCCACATGGGAACACTTCCGCGAATTGGAGCAAAAAGGCTTGATGATGTACGGACAAATGACAGCCGGATCTTGGATTTATATTGGCTCGCAGGGCATTGTACAAGGAACCTATGAAACATATTTATCGCTCGCCAATCAACATTATGGTGTTCCATCACTAAAAGGAAAACTCAATGTTACTGCCGGTTTGGGCGGTATGGGTGGCGCACAACCACTCGCTATTACTATGAACGAAGGCGTTGCCTTAGTGGCAGAAGTGGAAGAATGGCGAATTAAAAAGCGTATTGAAACACGTTATATTGATGAATACTACACAAATATTGACGAGGCTATCAATCGTTCATTAGCCGCAAAAGCGAATGGTGAAGCGGTGTCTATTGGTGTTGTATGTAATGCAGTAGAATTATTGCAGCGCTTAATCGATAGAAATATAACACCGGATACTTTAACCGATCAAACTTCATCGCACGATGAATTGATTGGTTATTTCCCGGAAGGATTAACCGTGGAAGAAGCGAATGCCTTGCGGACAGCGAATCCTGAAGAATACATCAAACGTTCGCTCGATACCATGGCGAAACATGTGTTGCAGATGATTGAATTGCAATCGCGTGGCGCAGTTACGTTCGATTATGGCAATAACTTGCGCGGACAAGCGAAAGACAAACGCGGGATTAAAAATGCGTTTGATTTTCCTGGATTTGTACCGGCATTTATTCGTCCGTTGTTCTGCGAAGGCAAAGGTCCGTTCCGCTTTGTGGCATTGAGTGGCGACCCGAACGATATTTATGTATGCGATGAAAAATTAAAAGAACTTTTCCCGAACGATAAAGGCTTATTGCGCTGGCTAGATTTAGCGAAAGATAAAATTGCCTTCCAAGGTCTGCCGGCTCGTATTTGCTGGTTAGGCATGGGCGATAGAGAAAAAGCCGGACTAGCGTTCAACGAATTAGTGAAAGAAGGAAAAGTGAAAGCGCCTATCGTTATTGGTCGCGATCACTTAGATACAGGCTCTGTAGCTTCACCTAACCGCGAAACCGAAGCCATGAAAGACGGTAGCGATGCCGTTGCCGATTGGCCAATTTTGAATGCCTTGATTAACACAGCAGGCGGTGCAAGCTGGGTAAGCTTCCATCACGGAGGAGGTGTAGGCATGGGCTATTCTCTGCATGCAGGTATGGTGATTGTTGCCGATGGTACGCACGATGCGCATGTACGTTTGTCGCGTGTATTACACAACGACCCGGCTATGGGTGTCATCCGACATGCTGATGCAGGTTATGAAATTGCGCAAGAGACCGCGGCAAAAAACGGATTGAATTTTTAAATAGTTATTGATTCTTTCTGTTCGCTTTGTGTAACTTAGTGCAACATCTTATACCAACACTATGAAAACATATACCATCATCACAGGCGCCAGTAAAGGGATTGGAAAAGCCTTTGCCTTTGAATGTGCAGCGAAGAAAATGAATTTGATTTTAGTAGCTCGCTCTGCTGAGTTGCTCCATAAATTAGCCGATGAGTTAAGCGCTACAGGCGTTGAGGTAAAAACCATCGCTGTCGATTTGTTGGAACCCAAAGCGGCCGACAAAATTTTTGATCGCATCAAAAGTGAGCAATGGAATGTTAACATGCTCATCAATAATGCCGGCATTGGCGATCATGGAGCATTTGCAAAACAATCGTTGCAACACCAACTCAACACCATGCAACTCAACATGAATGTGATGGTGGAAATGGCTTACCACTTTTTACACAACAGCGATAAAACACAAAAACGATATATCCTGAATACCGCCAGCACCGGGGCATTTCAGCCGGTACCGAACTTCAGTATTTACACGGCCACAAAGGCATTTATTTTATCGTTCACCGAATCGTTGCATTTCGAAATGAAAAAACAACAAGTGCATGTAACAGCACTTTGTCCGGGTGGAACAGAAACCGAATTTTTCTCGGGTTCAGAAAATATGCAAAAAGTGGTAAAGAAAAACCAAGCCTATATGATGCCCGCCAAAGATGTGGCCCTGCAGGGTTTGGAAGGCTTATTGAAAAACAAAACCATCGTTATTCCTGGGCTTGTAAATAAGGTAGGAGCCGTTGCTGCACAGTTAATGCCACGAAAAATGGTAGTTTCAACGGCAGCGAAATTTTTCGACATTAAAGAATAATAATACATACACAATGATTCCAACTAAAGCATACGCAGCACAGTCTGCCACAACACCCTTAGCACCATTCAGTTTAGACCGCAGACCAATAGGTGATAACGATGTGCAAATCGAAATTTTGTATTGCGGTGTTTGTCATTCCGATATTCATCAAGTGCGCAACGAATGGGGCGGTTCTACCTATCCAATGGTACCCGGCCACGAGATTGTAGGTCGTATTGTGAATGTGGGTAAAGCCGTGTCGCGCTTCAACGTGGGCGATTTAGCCGGTGTGGGCTGCTTTGTAGATTCGTGCAGAACTTGCGAGAATTGCAAAGAAGGTTTGCAGCAATACTGCGATGGCGGTATGGTGGGCACCTACAACGGCAAAGAAAAAGGCACAGGCGCCCCAACCTATGGCGGCTACAGCACACAAATTGTGGTAGACGAAAATTACACACTCAAAGTATCGGATAAATTGCCGCTGGAAGGCGTTGCGCCATTGCTGTGTGCCGGTATCACCACCTATTCACCTTTGCGTCATGTGAAAGTAGGCAAAGGCCACAAAGTAGCGGTATTGGGACTTGGCGGACTTGGACACATGGCCGTTAAATTTGCCAAAGCCTTTGGGGCAGAGGTAACCATGTTGAGCACATCGCCTTCAAAACGCGAAGATGCAAAGCGTTTGGGAGCCGATCATTTTGCGCTCATCACAGACGAAGAACAAATGAAAGGACTCAAAAACAGTTTCGATTTCATTATGAACACCGTTTCAGTTAAACACGATTACAGTATCTATCTCAATTTATTGCGCACCAACGGAACCATGATTGTAGTAGGCATTCCGCCAACACCATCGGAAGTGCCGGCCTTTAATTTGATTGCCAAACGCAGAAGCATTATTGGTTCGTTGATTGGCGGTATTCCTGAAACACAAGAGATGCTTGACTTCTGTGCCGAGCACAACATCGTAAGCGATGTAGAAGTAATCTCCATCGACAAAATCAACGAAGCCTACGAGCGCATGCTCAAAGCCGATGTACGCTACCGTTTTGTGATCGACATTGCATCATTGAAGTAAATTGTTTGGGCGTGCCCGCTAGGAAGCGGGCCGGGTGTTGCGTTGCAATCTTTGCCAATAGGAATTAGCAAAGGATTTCCACTTCACCCCCTCACGCGGCATAGCGATTCATTGTGAGTTTCGTCTTGTCATGCTGCCGAAGGAAGCATCTATAAGCTATTCGAGATGTTGAGTGCAGTCGGGTGTTTCCACCCGACTGTAGCGTTGTTTTTTTTCTTAGTAAACAACGAAAAGAGGTAATTGTCGGTCAGGCGACTACATGTGTTCGGAAGATATTTTTTCCGTCTTTTCAAACGAGTCTTCGAGGAGAAATCTCAATAAAAGGTAGCTAGAGACTTCTCCTCGGAAGTCGAAGTGACGCCTTCAATAGTTGAAGTTATTTGTAATTTCTCATCTTCCGAACAGTTCTGGTCAGGCGACCAACAACAGTTGTGCTATTCAAAAATTAAATATAAATTGGTTTCGATTGGCAGCGAAACACCAACCAAAGAGGAAAAAATGGCCCAAAAAACCGATATATATAATTTAGTTGCTTTATGTGTTTTTAACGTAATTATTGTTACGTACTTTGGCTATAGACATTATGAAAAAAAGTATTCATTAAGGACTTATGGTGTGAAATGTAAGGCTTTTTTTTACTGGGTGAAAGGAGGAGGTGATGAGGCACCTGCTGGTCTATTTCGTTTCTCAGTAGATAAGGTAAACTATCAGGGATCATTTGCAATTACTCAAAAAACTGCTTCAGATTCGTTTTTTGTTGGAGATACAATTGAGATAGTGTACTTACCTTCTGATCCAAACATAAGTGATATTACTATTAACATTTTTGATTGAAACCCGTTTGGCGTAGTCTCTGACTACGTCACAGTGTTAGTTAATCTCCGATTAACCATTTTTTCCACTGTGCGTGTCACCACGCACCGAAAGCAATTTACAATTAAACATTAATGTTTTTATGAACCACCATTTCGCATGAGGGGTTGCAGCGGAAATCCTTTGCCGATTCTTAGAGGCAAAGATTGGAGCGTAAAACCCGGTGCCAATTCTTAGTGGCACATGCCCAAACCTACCGCGATGTGTTTTTACTCGTGCTCAACTACCGCTCAAATGCTCTAAAAAACTCCGAAATATTCTCTGCAATATCAGAGGCTATCATACTCGTTTTCGACAGTTTTGCTGCCACCACATCGCCCGCGTAGCCATGTAGGTATGCGCCTAAACAAGCGGACTCAACGGCTGCATAGCCTTGAGCACAAAGGGAGGTAATAATGCCCGTCAGCACATCTCCACTACCGGCTGTGGCCATACCATTGTTGCCGGTAGTGTTTTTGAATACCTTGCCATCTGCTGTGGTGATGGTAGTTTGTGGCCCTTTCAATAGAATTGTTACTTTATGCTTTTTCGAAAAAGCCAATTGCGTATCAAAGCGCGAGATATGCGAAGTATGCTTCTTTGTAATACGGTCAAATTCGCCAACATGTGGCGTAAGAATAATATTGGGTTTCAACAATTCGAACCAGCTTTTGTTCTGCGCCAATAGGGTAATTCCATCGGCATCTATTACCAAAGGTTGTTGGTGTTGATACAAAATATGAAACAAGAGTTCCGCACTTTCTTTGGTAACGCCAACGCCAGGACCATAACCAATCGCATCGTATGTTGAAATATCGACAGAAGAAATGGCTAAGTCGATGTCGCGCAGCAACACCATGGCTTCCGGTAATCTGCACATTAAGGGCGTTACAGCCGATGTGGGAATAGCGGCCGTCAGTAACCCGCAACCGCTTTTCAATGCAGCCGTTGACGAGAGTATGGCTGCGCCTATTTTTTCAGTACTTCCGGCAACAATAAGTGCATGTCCGAAAGTGCCTTTATGTCCGCTTGGCTTTCGCTTACGAATCAGGCTCGAAATGTATTCACTGCTTAATAATGTCTCGGATTGTTTTGTTTTCATCAGGACATATTTAATGGTTCATCAATAGAGCATGCGCACTTTGATACTGCCTTTCACTTCTTTCAATAACGAAAGGGCTTCTTTCGATAATTTCGATTCTATATCCAACACCACATAACCAATTTGCTCGTTGGTTTTCAAGTATTGCCCCACAATGTTGATATTGTGCGATGAAAGTTTTGTATTGATTTCTCCCAACACCCCGGGAATGTTGCGGTGGATATGCAAAATGCGGTGTGTATTCGCTTGCGGACTCAAATTCAGCGATGGCACTGTATGCGAGCCATACGATGAACCGTTTTCCAAATAGTTAATCATCTTCACCGCTACGTCAATACCAATGTTAAACTGCGCTTCTTCGGTTGATCCACCAATGTGTGGCGTAAGCATCACATTCGATACATTCTGTAATTCAGAATGAAATGCAGCTCCGTTTTTCTCCGGTTCCTCCGGGAAAACATCAATTGCTGTTCCGGCAATATGTCCTTTATCTAATGCTTTTTTAAGTGCGGCTAAATCCACCACGTCACCTCGACTGTAATTCAACAACAATGAGCCTCTCTTCATTTGCGCTAATGTTGTAGCATTAATCAAATTGCGCGTTGTTTTATCGCTCGGCACATGTAATGTAACAATGTCGGCTTGTTTCAATACATCGCTTAACTTACTGACAGCTTGCGCGTTCCCCACCGGTAGTTTGCGTTCCACATCATAGAAAACTACTTTCATTCCAAATGCTTCCGCTAATACGGAAACCTGCGAGCCAATATTTCCATAGCCAATAATACCAAGGGTTTTACCGCGCATTTCAAAACAGCCTTTCGCATCTTTCAACCAAATACCTTCGTGTGCAGCTTTGTTTTTATCCGGTACTTTTCGGATCAACATAATCATTAACCCCATTACTAATTCTGCCACAGAGCGCGTGTTGGAATACGGAGCATTAAACACCGCCACCCCTTTTTCGGTAGCGGCTTTCAAATCCACTTGATTCACCCCAATGCAGAAACAGCCAATGCCTAAAAGCTTTTCAGTCTTCTCTAATACTTTTCGAGTAACGGTTGTTTTCGAGCGAATGCCCAATAAATGCACATCTTTCAACTGCTTAATCAGCTCATCTTCCTCTAAAGCGCCCTTGAAAGTTTTCACTTCCACATATCCCGAATTAGTAAATTCTTTAATAGCCGATTCGCTGATGTTTTCCAGCAAGAGAATCTTGATTTTGGTTTTGGGATACGATGTGTTTTTCATGCTGTATTCTCTTTGTATATCTGATTAACCCAGTTAGGGCTTTATTCTAATAATTTGCTGATCTTTTAGTAGTACTAATTCTCCTTTAATATTGCGTTTAAACTCGATTAACTTCTCATAAACCTTACCCATGCCCAATAAAATTTTTTCCTGTTGAAGGCTTCTTTTATAATGTCCCATAGCTTTGTGTTTTTAGTGTGCTGAATTTATCTTGATTAATCACATTCATATCAGAAGTTAGAGATTTTTCTGCAATTAATTCAGGATACCCTTCTGAATTGTCAAAAACCATTAACTCATCTACAATTGGGATATAAATCTCGAATAAATTTTTGATGCCGTTTAGATACCTGCGTTCAATCACATTAGTCTCAATGTTATGTCCACCTTCTTTAACCCTTGTTTTTACTCGTTCAACAGCTAACGACACATTTTGTAGCCAAAAAAATATAAGTGTTACGGTGTATCCTTTGTTCTTTGCGGCTGCTATTCTGTGTTTATAGCTTTTTGTGGCTAAAGTAGTTTCAAACGAAAAATTTACTCCACTTTCCATTAATCCGTCAATTCTAGTCAGCATTATCCGTCCTGCTTCTAAAGCAACTTTTTCGGGTTGAAAAGGCGAAAGGCCTTTTGCAATCTCATCAGCATTTACAAACTCCTTGCAATCTAGAATGTCGGGCAAAATAGTGAAAGATGCAGTAGTTTTACCTGCTCCATTACAACCAGCGATTATATAGAGATTGTTTGGCACAAATGAGCGTTTGAGTGAAAGTGAGTTACAAAGATAATGAAGATATCTTGTTTTTTGTGGCTACAAATTCATTCCAAATTTCATCAACTACTTCTTTAGCCGGT
The DNA here is from genome assembly GCA_044226285.1 of Chitinophagales bacterium. Taxonomy (GTDB): domain Bacteria; phylum Bacteroidota; class Bacteroidia; order Chitinophagales; family LD1; genus CALAYL01. The sequence goes on from JBGAHI010000007.1 coordinate 72,179, forward strand.
TGAATGGTATCAATCAAAGCTGAAGCCTGACCGATTTCTAATTCCCCTTCTTCCATATCGCCTTCGTACATGCCTTTTTTGGCTCGTGCTCTACCAAGTATGGTGACTAACTCGCCTCCATCTGCACCTTTATCTTCTGCAGCCTGAATGGCCTTGTAAAATTCGTTTTTAATCAAGCGCACAGGTACCACTTTCTTCATGGAAAGCAAGGTGTCGCCCTCATTCAACGAAACAATTTTTGTTTTGAAATTTTCGTGAGCCGATGATTCTTTCGTGCACACAAAACGCGTTCCGATTTGTACTCCTTCTGCGCCTAATGCAAATACAGCCAACATAGCTTTTCCGGAGCTAATGCCGCCTGCTGCAATTAACGGAATATGAATGGCATTGCGCACGGCAGGAATTAAACATAGCGTTGTCGTCTCTTCACGACCGTTATGTCCGCCTGCTTCAAAGCCTTCTGCTACAACAGCATCTACGCCTGCATCCTGGCATTTTAACGCCAATTTAGAAGAGGCAACAACATGCACCACTTTAATCCCGTTTTCTTTTAAAATCGGTGTCCAAATTTTAGGTGAACCCGCAGAAGTGAATACCACCGGCACTTTCTCTTCAATAATAATTTGCATGTGCTGCTCCAAGTCCGGATACAACAACGGCACATTCACCCCAAAAGGTTTTGAGGTAGCTGCTTTACACTGACGAATATTTTCGCGCAATCCGTCCGGATACATCGACCCCGCACCTATAATGCCCAATCCTCCGGCATTGCTCACGGCTGAAGCGAGCTCCCATCCACTACACCAAATCATTCCGGCTTGGATAATCGGATACTGTATGCCGAACAGCGAACAAATTCTATTTCCTTCCATAACGTAATTGAGTTTTTTAGAACGGCAAATCTGATTCATCCATTGCAGATGAACTTGACGATTGCTGATATTCTTGCGATGGATTGTACTCGCGCGATTGGTTGTATTGTCCGCCATCGCTTGAAGTGCCTGCTCCATCCACTTTCCATGCTTTCACATCGGTGTACCAACGGCCGTTATATTCTCTACTTTCTACATCAAACGAAACGTTCAATTCGTTGCCAATTTGCAACTGCGATTCGTTGATTTTGTCGCCCCAAATCGAAATGCAAACTTTTTTTGGGTATTGGCCCTGTGTTTCAATAATAATGTCTTGTTTACGCCATTGTCCGTTTTTCCCTTGACCGGTTTGCAATGGTAATAGTTGAACGAGTTTTCCTTTAATGTCCATGTTGATTTTTTTAGCGTTGCAAAACTACACAAAAATGGCGTTTTATATAGTATAGGCTTTTCGGTGTTTGTGCGTTGTAAGTGCTTAATATCTGATATGTTAATGGATATTGCTTATGTATAAATCTAATTTTGCGTTTATACCAAGAATTGGGCATTTTTAATCCAAATTTAGTTGACAATGGCTAAAAACACTTCCATTTTATTAGGCGATTACTTCGATAGTTTTATCCAAGAACAAATCAAAACCGGAAAATATAGTTCGGCAAGCGAAGTAGTTCTAGCGGCTTTGCGATTATTCGAATTTGAACAATCGAAAAAAAGTGAGTTAATAAATGAATTGGAAAAAGGAGAACAATCGGATATGGTGAAAGATTTTGATAGAAAGACATTCATACAACAAATGTATGTAAACTATAAACTCACAGACTCTCCAGGCTAAAACGATTAAACCACCAACAACCCATTTTCCTGTAACTGCTCCCAAATTTTGGAACGATAAAAATCGTCAAAGCTGCCTAAGTTCGAGTTTTCATAGAGTGTTTTCAATGCCCCGAAGGTTATTGTTTCCGCTGCATTCACACTTAATTTTGGCAAAATTTCTACAATCCATTCGCCCACATTGCCCATCACCTGTAGATTCCAGTCTTTTTTCTTGTCGAAGAAACTCAATTCCGCCAACACAATTTGGTCTTTCCCTTTCTTAGGCGAAAACAACTCAATGCTTGGGGTATGCCCTAGCCAAACTACACGGGCATTGGGTTTTGGAGTAGCTGAAGGGTCGCGTAAACATGTTTCAATGTAGTTAGGCGCTATCGATGTTTTTGGAATTCTATCTTCAAACCATTTGTGCAAAGGCATATCCAGCCCCGCACCATGCATATAGTTGAATAACGACACCCGCAAACCTTCCGCAAAAATATCGTGATCGGCTCCTTTCGGATCTTCAAAAAATAAATCGTTATCGGCAAAGCCATCAAAATCGGGGCCGTATTTATTGACTTCAAATTGCTCGGGATGCAAGCCTACCGGACTGTGTGACGTCATCGCAAAACGATGCCAAAAGCCCGATTGCAAAACGTTGTTGGCAAATAACTGACGAACCATTTCCAGCGAATCAACCGTTTCTTGTGCGGTTTGTGTCGGGAAACCATACATCAAATAGGCATGTACCATTATCCCTGCATCGGTGAAACCCTTGGCCACATTGGCTACCTGTGCTACCGTTACGCCTTTCTTCATCATAAACAACAATCGATCTGAAGCTACTTCCAATCCACCGGCCACAGCAATGCAACCCGAAGCTTTCAATAATCGCGATAAATCAGCCGTGAAATGTTTTTCAAACCGAATGTTCGTCCACCACACCACCACCAACTTTCTACGCAATATTTCCAAAGCCACTTCACGCAACAAATTCGGAGGAGCTGCCTCATCCACAAAATGAAAACCGTTCTGTTTCGTCTGCGCCATAATTTCTTCCATGCGGTCGCAAATCAATTGTGCCGTAAGCGGTTCGTACTTCTTAATGTAATCAAGCGATATGTCGCAAAACGAACAACGCGCCCAATAACAGCCATGCGCCAACGTCAATTTATTCCATCGCCCATCGCTCCACAAACGATGCATGGGGTTAATTACTTCAATCACTGAAATATATTCCTCCAACAACAAATCGCTGTAATCAGGCGTTCCGGTATCTTTCTGGGCAATGTCGGTTTCCTTTGCACCATTGTAATACACAACTGTATCAACTGTTCTCGCGAAGGTTCGTTTCAAGTTTTCAATCGAACGACTACCATCTAAATGTTCCAACAAAATTTGCAATGTTACTTCTCCATCATCCAGCGAAATAAAATCTACAAAGTCAAACACCCTTTGGTCTGAAACACTTCTCAATTCAGTGTTTGGGAATCCCCCACCCATCGCCACTTTTATATTGGGGTGCTGTTGTTTAATGTATTGTCCGCACTTCAAGGCGCCAAACAAATTGCCCGGAAACGGCACCGATAAACACACCAACGTGGGTTGATACAACTTTATTTTCTCTTCTAAAATCTCAACAAGGTATTGTGTAATCAACGTATCGGTTTTGAGCAAGGCGGCATGCAATTCATCAAAGCCCGAAGCTGTTCTGCCGAGCTTTTCTGCATACCGACTAAACCCAAAATTCGGGTCAATCGTTTCTGCAATAAAATCGCCCAAATCCTCCAAATATAAGGTAGCCAAGTGTCTTGCCTTATCTTGTGTACCCATGGTTCCAAAGGCCCAATCCAAATCTTCGAGCGATGCAAAGCGCGAAGCTTCAGGCAAAAAAGTACCATCGCAAATGGCATGCGCCAACGTGGGATTTTTGTTTTGCAGAAATGCCATCACCGCATCAATGGTGTTGCAATATTCCTCTTGCAAACTGTTGATGCGAAAACTATTGTCCGAGACCTCCACCTCCAATTCCTCCACCGCAGCAAACAAATCCTTCAACCCGGCCCGCGAAAACAATTTCAAAATCACTTCAATACCCAAATCAGCCTGATGTGCCGTAACTCCCAATCGGTTCAAATAGCCTTTCAAATAAGCCGTTGCAGGGTAGGGTGTGTTCAGTTGGGTAAATGGTGGAGTCAACAACAAAACGCGTTGTATTGATGGAGAATGTGTTGATTGAGAAATGGACGTTTGCATCTGTAGCGCTAAAGATAGATTTTTTTTGATTTTGGCCGTGTCCCTCGCTAGGAAGCGCGGGTCGGGCTGTTCGCTGCAATCTTTTTTGCCCCACCGCAAGCCACTACAAAAAAGGATTTTCGCTGCCATCCACTCACGGGGCATTCTGCTGTATTGAATCGAAAGCTTTTATCAGTAATCTCTGGTGTAACAGAAGTAAAGGGACTCAAATCGCTTAAATCCCTCCAGCTTAAATGCATCTTACTTTTCCCCCCGCAAATCAATCTCCGTATTATCGCCAATATTCAAACTTTGACTGAGGCCTGTAATCATAGAGTCGGAGCCGATGAGCGATTTGTTGAGTACCACATTTTCCAATCGCGTAAAGTTGCCGATAATGGAGTTCTTAATAATCGAATAATTCAATTCTGCATTTTCACCAACGGTTACAAACGGACCAATAATCGAATTTTTAATTACTGCATTTTTAGCAATGAAGCAAGGTTCAATCACAATAGAGTTGTGTAGTTTTCTGTCTTTCTGTGATATATCGTTGCTGCGTTTCAATAAGATTTCGTTCGTTTCAAGTAGAATGTCTTTCTTTCCTACATCAAACCAATGTTCTACTTTATAGCTTTTGAATTTCACGCCTTCAGCCAACATACGTTGCAAGCCATCCGTCAAATAAAACTCATTGTTCGTGCGCTTATTTTCCGAAATGTTTTGATACAAAGCATCAAACAATTTCTGTGTTTCCTTAATGTAATAAAAACCCACCAACGCCATATTCGATTTCGGAATCATGGGTTTTTCCACTAAATTCAAAATCCATCCGTCTTCGTCTAATTCTGCCACACCAAAGGTTCTAGGGTCTTCTACTTTCTTTACGCACAAAGTAGAGGTGGGCATTGACGTGATGGCTTTAAAATCGGCTTCCAAAATGGTATCACCCAATTGAATCACCAATTCATCGTTCATGTTCACCAAATCCTTAGCGCAAAAAATGGCATGCCCTAAACCATCGCGCGATTCTTGTTCTACAAAATGAACGTCTAAATCGGCATAGTTCTTTTGCACAAACTCTCTAATCTTTTCACCCAAATATCCCACCACAAAAACAAAACGGGTAACTCCATTTTTTTTCAGATTATCGATAATGTACGATAGAATGGGCTTACCTGCAACGGCAATCAACACCTTAGGTTGAGTGTAAGTGAGTGGTCTGAGTCGTGTTCCTGCTCCGGCAACCGGAATAATAGCTTGCATCTTTTGGGTGTTTCGGCAAAAGTAACATATCGGCAACAGCTTTTCTATGTTTTCATAGAATTTAGTATGGATTTAATGTTGAACAACAGTAAACTGTGGAAAGCCAACATTCAAAACGCAAAAAAAATATGTAGGTTTGGTCATCAATTTTAAACTATATGCAAAGAGATACCGAAATTTTCAATCTAATCGATAAAGAATTACACCGTCAGCGCGAAGGTGTGGAGTTAATTGCTTCCGAAAATTTCACTTCTAAGCAAGTGATAGAAGCCATGGGCAGTTGCTTAACCAACAAATACGCTGAAGGCTTGCCGGGCAAACGTTATTATGGCGGATGCCAAGTGGTAGATGAAATTGAAAATTTGGCTATCGAGCGATTGAAAAAAATGTTCGGAGCAGTTTGGGCAAATGTACAGCCACACTCCGGTGCACAGGCAAATGCCGCTGTGTACTTGGCTTGTGTGAAGCCGGGCGATAAAATTTTAGGATTCAACTTATCGCACGGAGGGCACCTAACACATGGGTCACCGGTGAATTTTTCAGGGAGAATTTACTCGCCATGTTTCTATGGAGTTGAGGAGGCTACCGGTTTAATCGATATGAACAAAGTGCGCGAAACAGCGCTTCGCGAAAAGCCGAAAATGATTATTTGCGGGGCTTCTGCTTATTCACGCGATTGGGATTATAAAACATTCCGAGCCATTGCCGATGAGGTAGGTGCCATACTTTGGGCCGATATCGCGCACCCGGCCGGTATGATAGCCGCAAAATTATTGAACGATCCAATTCCACATTGCCATATCATTACATCTACTACACACAAAACCCTTCGTGGACCGCGTGGTGGGGTAATTATGATTAGTCAAGATATGGAAAATCCGTTTGGCGAAAAAACATTGAAAGGGGAACTGAAAATGTTATCGGCTGTGTTGGATGCTGCTGTGTTTCCGGGTATTCAAGGCGGTCCGTTAGAACACGTTATTGCTGCAAAGGCTGTCGCTTTTGGCGAGGCGCTTACCGATGAATTCGTGCAATATCAAATCCAAACGGCAAAAAACGCACAAGCATTAGCGGGAGCTATGGTAGAAAAAGGATTTAAAATTATTTCGGGAGGAACCGACAATCACTTGATGCTGATTGACCTCCGCAATAAAAATGTAAGTGGAAAATTAGCTGAAAATGCTTTAGTGAAAGCGGATATTACGGCCAACAAAAATATGGTGCCATACGATGATAAATCGCCATTTGTTACTTCGGGTATTCGTTTGGGCACACCGGCTGTAACATCTCGTGGCATGAAAGAAGCCGATATGTTGCAAATTGCCACTTGGATTGATCGATTAATTGCAGATGCCGAAAATGAAACATTGATTGCATCTATCAAAGGTGAGGTCAATGAATACATGAAGGCCTTTCCATTATACTAAACTCATTGTTGGGCTAACCATTCGCTATGTACAAAAACAAATCAAGTCGGAATAAACAGCTCAGTCTACTGATGCTTGTAATGCTTGGTTTGTTGACTATGCCTATTCAAGCACAGTTGGCAGAAACAGATAGTTTGACTAATGCCACAATTACTGCTTTAGTGGATGCGCCTTCAACAGCGCTCGATATGGCAAAAGCCTTGTATACTTTAGATTCTACCAATAGTCAGCACATTTACCTCTTAGCCAAAGCACACAGTGTGCAAGGCGATGAAGCGATGAGCAATTATTACAATGAATTGGTCTTACAACAAGATTCTTTGTATTTACCGGCACTGATTTTAAAATCGGAGCATGAATTGCAAGGTAACGATTTCGCGTATGCCAAAAGCTTGGTGAATAAAATCAATCGATTTTTTCCAACATCTGCTTCTGCCCATTACTTGAATGCTAAAGTGGCATTAGCAGAGAAGCAAATGCCGGAGGCTATGGCAGAGGCGAGTAAGGCATTATTGCTCGATTCCAACTGCAAAGAAGCTTTTGTGGTGTTGGCATTAGCCGAATTAAAAAGCGGGCGTTTTGCGGAAGCCGCGTCACATTTCGAAAATGCCTATTCCCAAATTCAATACCAAGCGGTGTATTTAAATAACTATGCAGTTTGTTTGCTAGAAACAAAACAATTTGCTAAAGCATCATCTGTACTGCAATTAGCATCATTGCTCGATTCTACCAACTATTTCATCTATTTTAATCAAGGATTAGCGCAATATTCTTCCAATCAATTTGCCGATGCGCAGCATAGTTTTGACTGCGCGCTTCGCTATGCCGATAGTATCCCCATGTTGCACTATTTGCGGGCAAAATGTTTCGTTAAACTCAATAGATACGAAGAAGCACGATTAGATTTTCAGCAATACAAAAAGCAATCGGGAAATACCACTTCTAGTAGAGAAATATTTCTATTTGAACTGAGTTATTGGCTCAGTCGGAATTGGTATGTATTGATGGCGTTTGTTGTGTTTCTGACAATCGTGATTATCGCCATTCGAAATCGAAAGCGTTAAACGGCAAAACTTTCTCCGCAGGCACAAGTGCGCGAAGCATTCGGGTTCGAGAACTCAAAACCTTTACCATTCAAGCCATCTGAAAACTCCAATGTAGTGTTGCATACATAAAGAAACGATTTCAAATCGGTTACTAATTTCACACCTTTATCCTCAAACACTTGATCTTCGGGTTTTTGTTCGTGGTCGAAACTCATATCATACGATAAGCCTGAACAACCACCACCTTTCACCGAGATGCGCACAAAAGAATGCTCAGGCATATTTTGTTCTGCCATAAGTGTTTTGATTTTCAATGATGCTGGTTCCGATACAAATAACATAAGTCGTTCATTTAGAATGCAAAGTTAATGCAAAATCTAATTACTTGCTGCTTTTAATACTTTTTTGCAACTATTGTTTGGCTTCTTATTAAACCTAAAGGACGTTTACTAGCTTGGGAAGTATCTGCTGTGGTCTGTTTCTTTTGGTGTAGCCGCTTCTTGTTTTACTTCATCTACAATTGTTAAAGGTTTTGATGCTGTTTGGAACGATTTGTAATTGAATTTTTCCAGTCGTTTTGTAAGGTTAGGGTGTGTTGATACTTTTTCCGCAAACCACTTCCAAAATCCACCTTCTTGGTAAGTTTGCGCCACATAGCTATCAATATTTACCTTTTTATATAAACGTTTTCCAGCAGCTAAGAGCAATAAGCCTTGTTGTGCCCCTTGTGGACTTAAACAAGCTCCAATGCTATCGCATGTATATTCGCAAGCTCGCGAATAGGCTGCATTTAAAAAGGGCATAAAGGCCGATGGAAAGAGTATCAAGTTTTTCGTTAAGTGATTTCGTTTAATGTGTCCCAATTCGTGTCCAATTATAAAATCAACAGCAGCTTTGTTGTCTTCGTAGGCTTCTTCAAGTACATCGGAATAAATAACAATATAATTTCGTCCGAAAAAGCGAGTCGCAAAAGCATTGAGTAAACCACCCGCTTGCAGTAAATACACATCAGGCACATAACTTAAGCCAAGAGCTGTAGATTGCTTTACTACAGTTGCATAAATATCGCTGAACTGTGTTTCGTTTACTTTTACAGCATTGCCCTTTATATATCCAATCAAAATTCCGAATTGAAACAGTAACACCAGTGCAATAACAATTGCATAAAAAAAGAAAAGGTACTTTGTGTAGCCTATCACAGGGATTTCGGCAAAGAACAAGAAGTAGCCCATGCTGAAATAGACAAGTGCACTTACAATTACTTTAATAATAAAATAAAAATTTTCCTTAGGGTGTATTTCATAGCTATTCGTGGGTTCCATAGTTTTAAATTTTTTGTAAAATAACAAGTTTATTCATTTTTTTGACGGACAGTAGCCCTTAACTAGCGCATTGAATAGAAATAATATAAATTGCATAAAATTTATTGCCTATGCTACGTATAGAACACATTGGAATTGCCGTTAAGGATCTCGATTTATCCAACGAATTATTTTCAAAGTTGCTCAATAAGTCGCATTATAAAGTAGAAGAAGTTACATCAGAAAAAGTAGCTACATCTTTTTTTCAAACCGGAGAATCGAAAATTGAATTATTAGCGGCTACATCTCCAGATAGCACAATAGCCAAGTACATCGAAAAGAAAGGGGAAGGTATTCACCACATTGCATTTGCTGTAAATGATATCGAAGCGGAAGTGAAACGTTTAATCGCTGAAGGTTTTCAACCTATTTCAGCGGAGCCCAAAAAAGGAGCAGATAACAAATTGGTGTTCTTTTTCCATCCGAAATCTACGAATGGGGTATTAATTGAGCTTTGCCAAGAGATTATCTAATCAAGGTTACATTTCCTTTCTTGTAGATAGTTTCACCATCGTAGGTTTTGCCTATCAGATACCAAACATATACACTCATTTCTTGTGCAACACCTTTAAATGTTCCGTTCCAGCCATCTGTAACATCGGTTGTCGAATAAACTTTTTCGCCCCATCGATTGTAAACTGAAAACTCTAAAAGTGTTTTCAAGTTTAAAGTAGGCTGCATAATGCGGAAAATGTCGTTCACGCCATCGCCATTCGGTGAAAATCCGGTAGGCAGCAGAATTTGTGTTTTGGGCTCAACAATTACACGCACACTATCGTGGTTAGTACAACCATAATCTGAAATTACAAACAAGTAATACGCTGTTGAATACAATGGAGTAGCTTTGGTTTCCAACGTGAATGGATTTTCTAGATAATCGGAAGGAGTCCAATAGTATCGAGTCGCATTCGTAATTCCATGCAATTCCGCTTCGGTGTTTCTGTAAATCAAAGTATCTAAACCAGCATCTACTGTTGGTGTAGGACGAATAATCACATCTACTGATTCGGTATCGCTGAAACAATCGTTGGAAACTTCAACAACATAAGTGATGCTGGTCAATGGTCGTGCTGTTGGATTGGCAACGGTTGTACTGCTTAACCAAGTAGCCGGTGTCCATTGATAGTAAAGCCCTCCGCTTGATTCCAATTGAATGGTTTTTCCTTCACATACATCGAAAGGCGATTTCGATTTCGCTACCACCGGAAGTTGTACATTAATGGTTATCGAATCATCCGTGTAACAGTTGTGAATGTTAGTGATTCTAACATAATAGGTAGTTGTGTCTGTAGGGGTTGCAATTGGCTTTTGGACTGTAAGGCTACTTAGTGTTGGGTCGTTCTGCCATAAGAATTTCACACCACCTACTGCATTGAGCTCTACGGGGCGACCAAGGCAAATAAAGGAAGTATCGGGTAAAACAACAGTAATGGGTGGAAGGTAAACAAGTACAGTAATCGAATCGCTGTTTTTGCAGCCAAACGCATCTGTTCCGGTTACATAATATTTCGTGGTGGTGTCGGGCTTTGCAATAGGGTTCGCAATGGTGGTATCACTTAAGGTGAGATTATATTTCCATTCGTAAATAATGGCCCCCGATGCGGTTAGCTGAATGGAGTCGCCAATACAAATCGAGTCCAATTTTGTAGTGCCCACATTTGGTAGCGGGTGAACAATTATGGTGACTGTATCTTGTTTTTGATAACAATAGTTCCTAACTGTGAAAATATAGGCAGTGGTATCGTTCGGAAAAAAAAGTGGTGTGTTAGACGTTGCATTGCTTAAGCCAGTTGGTGGAGCCCACGAATACGAACTGCTCGGACCTTGTTGAACAATTGTAAGGGTTGTAGTATCGCCATCACAAATTGGTTTTGCGTCTTCAATAATTAAATTCAATGAAGGGTCTAGGAAATAAACAGAAACCGAGTCTGTCGCTTTACACCCCCGAAAATCGGTACCGGTTACAAAATATTTTTCGTTCTGGGTTGGTCTGCACATTGGGTTCGAAACAGTAGTGCTCGACAAGCCCGATGCCGGTGTCCACACATAACTCAGTCCGCCCGTAGCTTGTAATCGGACACTATCGCGGAAACTACCCGGGTTCAAACAAACAGAAGTGTCTAATCCTGCATCAATGTTCGGGTAGGGATGGAGACCAACGTTAATGGTGTCTTTGTTTTTACATCCGTTCGCATCGGTAACCTGAACCACATAGCTGATAGGGTTAGCCGGTGTAGATACCGGATTCGCAATTAAAGAGTCGGATAGGAATGTGCCCGGAAGCCAAGCGTAGCTAATGCCACCAGCTGCATTTAATTGTAATGAAGTGTTCGGACAAATAGTAGTATCCTTCCCTAAACTCACATTCGGTAATGGGTTTACGGTGATATTGCGCTGTAATGTATCCTTACATCCATCAACGGTTGTTGTAATTAAGGTAACAGTTTTAGTGCCTGCCGTAGCATAGATAGCAAATGGATTGGTAGCCGTACTTGTGGTGCTGTTTCCGAAATTCCATAAGTAGCTAGTGCTATTACTACTGCTTAAGTTGGTGAAGAACGTAGTATCTTTCAAACACACCGGTGATGTGCTGAAATCTGCAATAGGCATAGGATATACCGTTACAGGATACGAGATAGTATCCACACACCCTACTTTATTGGTTACCGTTAACTTCACACGAAAGGTGCCGGCAGCCGCAAATTGATGTTTAGGATTTTGTAGCGTTGAAGTAAAACCATCGCCAAAGTTCCAGTTCCAATTTGTTACCGCAGATGCAGTAGAAACGGTTAAGTCGTTAAACGGGAATAAAAGATCCTGACAAGCACTTGCGGTGTAAGAGAAGTCTGTTGTTAACGTTGGATAGATTCGAACAATAGCTCTTGCTGTGTCGTAGCAACCTTGTCCGCCAACCACTTGCGATGTGATAACCGTCACTAAATAAGAACCGGTATCAGGGAAAGTATAAATAGGGAATTGTTTTGTGGATGTATCTGTAGTAATGCTATTTACTCCAAAATCCCAATAGTATTTTAGCGGGGCCGAAACTCCTGGTGCAGGAGAAAAGGATGTGCCTTTAGAAAAGTCTACGGTTAAGTTCGAACATTGATTTTCATAAATTCCGATGCCCGTATTCGGATTAAATGTTCCCGGAAGGAAAGGAATATTAGCATCAGGAATGTCACACTGCGAAACGTTAAACTGAAAATCGCGCAAATATGATCCTATTAATACCCCATTTCTATACTCATTTATACAAATTCCAACTACATATTGTCCGGTTGAATTAGGTGTTCCTGTTAAAAGCCCTGTTGTTGGGTCTATAGTAAGTGGAACTCCGCCCAAAGGATCAGAAGGGTTATAGGGTGAATACCAAGTTACGGGAGTATATGGGGGCGGTGATGGTGGGTAAGGGCGTCTATTCGGAGCTGTATTGTCTCCACCTTGATATGGCGAACACAGACTGTAAACAAGGGAATCGCCATTAATGTCAGTCGCTGAGTTGTCAAAAGACAGTGGTGAATTTACACATATATATATTGGTGGGAACTTATTAAAAACTGGACTGCTGTTATGGTAGATATTAGTAGGTGGGATGGTAGCTGAATATGTTGCTCCCTGATTGCCTGGTAAATCTAAGTTTGAAATAGACATATTTCGGCAACAGCGCTGATAACAAATAGTATATGTCTTTGTTGGGTCAGGTAATCTAATGTTAAAGATATAGATCCCTTCCTCTACACATACACCTGGAGGTACATTTAAACATGGATTAGTTGATGTGCTTGGCAAAGTTGTTATTGAAGGGTTTGTCACCCCATAGACCGAATCAAATACATAAATGCCATTATTTAATTCGTATACGCCTATCGCAGCAGGATTAATGTTTCCTTGACCATCAACATCATCTGGAGCACCATCAAAGGGAGCAGCATTAGCGGCAGCACAATCTCTATAGATTTTCATTGTAACCTGATATGTGTTACCTGAAATATACCTATATGAAATAAATCCTCCAATTATGTGATTTGCATCCGCATTCCATGCAGATAAAATGGCTAGCACAAAAAGTAAATAATGTTTTCTCACAAATAAGTTATTCAGAATCAAAGATGAAAAATAAGCATTTGGGGTTGTTGGTTGGTTAAAAATAGTATAATTTTCAGAAAAATAGGTCTATGGGCTATCCCTACAGTAAAATCGAAGGAGGTATAATCCTTTCTATTATTCTCTTTTTTTGGGGACTGGGCGCCCATTTTAAAGGCGTTGAAATACCCGCATCGATATTAATGGGAGTAAGTGCATCGGCCTTTTTAGTGTTGTGCTATCAACGCTATTTCAAACGCTAGGTTATTCCAGAGGCGTTAACTTCATTCTTACTAAGTCTATTCGCTTGTTCGAAGCTTTCAAAATCTTCACTTCGTATTGTCCAAGCTGAATTACATCGTTTTGATCGGGAATATCTTCGTTCATGGTAACAATGTAGCCGGCAAGGGTGTGATAGTCGCCTTCGGGGATATTTAAGTTGTATTCTTCGTTGAGGTAAGTGATTTCTAAGCGGGCAGAGAAAACAAACTCCGTATCGTTTATCTTTTTTTCAATCATTTCCTCCACGTCATGCTCGTCTTCGATTTCACCGAAAATTTGCTCCATCAAGTCTTCTAAGGTAATAATACCGGCTGTTCCACCGTATTCATCTACTACCCACGACATATTCTTTCGCTCTTTGATTAATTGCACCAATAGATCTTGCGCATTCATGGAAGATGGAACCATTTCAATAGGACGAATAATTTCGCGAATAGTAGCCGGGTTTTTCAATAAATCGAGGTGATAGACATAGCCAATAATACTGTCGATGGTTTTCTGGTAAACTGGAATTCGAGAGTGTTTCGTATCTAATATTAATTTACGTAAATCCGCTAGCGTTTCGCTCACTTCAATAGCTTCCACTTCCGGCCGAGGCACCATACAAGATTTAAGTTTTACTTCTTTCAAATAAAGGGCCTTTTCGAAAATTTCGGAATTGATGTCATCGGTTTCGTCATCTTCACCTATATCATTAGCACTCGATTCTTTAATCAGATACTCTAAATCTTCTTGCGAAAACGATTGCACATTATCGTGAAAGTCTTTGCCTGCAACCAGTTTAATGGTTTTGCGCGAAAGGGTATGAAATAAATCGCTGAGGGGTTGCAGTGGCATATACACCAAATACTTGGTAGGGTAAGCAAAGAACAATAGCATCTGGTCGGCATTGATGCGGAACAACATTTTCGGAAGCAATTCGCCTAACAACAATACTAACGCAGTAGTGGTAAACGTTTCAATAACCATCAGATACGCTTCATCATGTGGCAGGAACGAAAACCGCTCAGGCGTAAGCAAACGCGCCATCATACTACCAAAGAGAACGAGAGCGATATTTAATCCAATCAATAAAGTACTGATAAATCGAGAAGGGTTGTTGTTGAACTCCGATACAATTTTTGCACGGGTTTGTCCTTTTTCCTTCAATAATTCAATTCGCAATTTATTGGCCGAAATAAAAGCAATTTCAATACCCGAGAAATAGGCAATAAGCAAGAGAACAAGAGCAAGCGATAAAATTTCCATAACAGCGTAAAGGTATTAAAAGCAAATCATTGGGCAAATTCTATACTAATACACAAACTCAATCTCCTTAAACCCGAATTTCTGTGGCTTGCCTTTCACATCAATTTCCAGTTTCCCTTCTTTGGTAACACCTGTAATTTCTCCTTTGAAAATAGTATCGCCTTTCTTAAATTCCGAGGTTTGATTATAGCGCCAAAGGGAAGTGGTATAGGCTTTTTCCAGAAAATTAAAATGCAGTAAGCGTAATTGCAAATAGTATTTTTCTAAATAAGATGAGAGTTTACCTGCAAGGTTCTCGATATCCAAGGTCTGATTATTGTTCTCCAACGCTATAGAAGTCGCATGCGTAAGTGCAGTATCGAATTGTGTTTGATTAATATTGATGCCAATGCCTATAATGGAATGCTGTATTTTACTGCCCTGAAGTGCATTTTCGATTAAAACGCCACATACTTTTTTCCCGTTGATTAAAATATCGTTCGGCCATTTAATTTGTACATGTTCTGAACAAATACTTTCACAAAATTCGCGAATGCCAAGCGCAACAGCCATGTTTAGGTAAAACTGCTTATCGGGCGAAAGAAAATTCGGATACAAAATATAGGATGCAGTAAGATTCTTCCCCGATTCGGTTTGCCATACATTGCCAAGCTGTCCGCGTCCTTTCGTTTGCGCTTTAGCGATAATTAACGTGCCATCTGTGGGTTTTTGTGTAGAAAGGAGTTGCTTTGCATAGTCATTTGTGGAGTCGATAGTTTCTAGCGATATGACATTTTTTCCGATAAATAGGCTTTCGTGCATTGTTGGAATGATTTTTCCTTTAGATTTGTTTAAGAATAAAAGTAAACATTTTGGCAAATAAAAAATTAGAATCGTCTTCAGACGAATTAGTGCAAATTATCATCGATGCGTTGCACGAAAAAAAAGCAAACGATATTGTAAGTCTCGACTTGCGAAATATTAAAGACACCGTAGCCAATTTCTTTGTGATTGCACATGGAGATTCGAACACGCAAGTGAACGCGCTTCACCATAGTGTAGTGCATTTCGCGAAAGATACAGGCCATCAACCCTACAAAGTGGAAGGTACTGAAAATGGCGAGTGGATTATTGTCGATTTCGTAGATGTAGTAGTGCATATTTTCCACCGCGATAAACGCGATTTCTATCAATTAGAGGAGTTGTGGAACGATGCCAAATTCAGAAAACACACAGCACAAGCGGCTAAAGCTGAGGCTGAAAAGACAGGAAAAGGCAAACGAGTGTCTGTCAAAAAGACTACAACCGTGAAAAAAGCGGACAAGATCGACTTCGCCTTGGAGGAAAAATTATTTGCCGATAAAGAAGCGAGTAAAAAAGCAACTGCAAAAATTAACACGGCTAAAAAAATTGCTGCGAAAAAATTAGTGGCCAGCGATTTGAAAAAGAAATCGGGTGCTACCAAAGGAACAACAAAAAAAGTGGCTCCTAAAGCGGAGACTAAAGCTCCGGTAGCCAAAAAATCTGCAAAAAAATAAACAAAACAACGAGCCGTTCAATTTATAACGTATGAGTAACGAACAATCTTCAAATACATCGAATAATCAACCGAAATCGAACCGTCCGCAACCGCCACGCAGAAAGCAAAAGCCGGAAGAGGAAGGATTTCAGTTTAATTTCTTTTGGATTTATGCCATTATAGGTGCTGTGTTATTATTGGGATTCCTTTCCAATTTTGCCGATTCTTCTAAGTCGATTTCTTTCCCGGAATACAAGCAAATGGTGTTGGATAACGATATAGCAGCCATCAAAATCATCGGGCAAAAAAATGCATTGGTTTATCTGAAAGATTCTGCGCTTACAAAAGCGAAGTATGAAGCGGTGGCCAAAGGCAAATTCGGTTCACCGAATCACGGTCCGCATTACACCTTCACCATTGCGTCTAACGATGCTTTCGATAAAACAATGGCTGAGTTCTACAAACTTCACCCTGAAGTGAAGGAAGTGGATGTGTTATATGAAGAGGGAAAAGATTGGGGTAACCTGATTGGCTGGTTGTTACCATTGGTGATTATTGTTGTGCTTTGGATTATGATGATGCGTAGAATGGGCGGAGGTGCAGGTGGTGGCATGGGCGGAGGTAACATCTTCAATATCGGAAAGTCGCGTGCCATTTTATTCGATAAAGGCGAAAAAACAGACATTACATTCAAGGATGTTGCCGGTTTGGAAGAAGCAAAAGTGGAGGTAGAAGAGATTGTAAGCTTCTTGAAAGAACCGCAAAAATACACCAAATTGGGAGGTAAAATTCCTAAAGGCGTATTGTTAGTTGGTCCCCCGGGAACAGGTAAAACCCTTATTGCGAAAGCGATGGCGGGTGAAGCGCAAGTGCCGTTCTTCTCGATTTCAGGTTCTGAGTTTGTGGAAATGTTTGTAGGCGTTGGTGCATCGCGTGTACGTGACCTATTCAAACAAGCACGCGAGAAAGCACCTTGTATTATTTTCATTGATGAGATTGATGCCATCGGTAGAGCGCGCGGTAAAACATTAGTGCAAAGTAACGATGAGCGCGAAAGCACATTGAATCAGTTGTTGGTGGAAATGGATGGTTTCAGCGGAGAGAAAGGTGTAATTATGTTGGCGGCTACTAACCGTCCGGATGTATTGGATCAGGCATTGCTTCGTCCGGGTCGATTCGACAGACAAATTTCTATCGACCGTCCGGATATGAAAGGCCGTGCACAAATTTTTAAAGTGCATTTACAAAGTATCAAAACGGCAACCGATTTAGATGTGGAGAAATTGGCATCGCAAACCCCTGGTTTTGTGGGTGCCGATATCGCAAATATCTGTAACGAAGCGGCTTTGATAGCAGCTCGAAAAAATAAAGAATCGGTTTCGATAGAAGACTTTAACGATGCCATTGATCGTGTGATTGGTGGTTTAGAAAAGAAAAACAAAATCATTCAACCGGATGAGAAAAAAATCATTGCTTACCACGAAGCCGGTCACGCCTTGTGTGGATGGTTTTTGGAAAATGCACATCCTTTAGTGAAAGTTTCGATTGTGCCGAGAGGTGTTGCTGCATTAGGTTATGCGCAATATTTGCCGAACGAAAAATACTTAGAAACGGTAAATGAAATGGAAGACCGTATGTGTATGACTATGGGCGGACGAGCAGCTGAAAAGGTAGTGTTCAATAAGATTTCAACAGGTGCCATGAGCGATTTAGATACTGTAACAAAAATGTCGTATGCCGCTATTGCTTATTATGGTATGAACGATAAAGTAGGGAATATTTCATTCTACGATATGGCAAATAACTCAACGTTTGCAAAGCCATACTCTGAAGCTACTTCACAAATGATTGACGAAGAAGCCCGCAAAATGATTGATGTACAGTATTTGCGTGCACAACAATTGTTGACAGAAAAACGCGATTTGTTAGATACTTTGGCTAAAGCGTTGTTGGAAAAAGAAGTGTTGTTCAAAGACGATTTGCAGGTAATTTTAGGGCCGCGTCCATTCGATAAACCCGAAGTTGCCGCAGAAGAACCTAAAACTGAGCCATCTACTAATGTAGACACTGCGGATGCACAAGTTGAAAATAACCCTAGCTGATTAGCAAATATTCATTATCAGTAGTATAGATTTGGCGGTAGTACCGAAATGGTTCTACTTACTAAATCAGAGCGTATGTTTACAGAAGATCAAGGAACAGGTTTGTTCAGTAGTTTTAAATCGCTGTTTGGTTCATCCAAAAAGAGCGAAACTACCACCGGAAATATCGAGGAGCTTGTAGAAGAGTATACTCGTCCGAACATGGAAGGCATTGAAGTGCCTGCAACTCCAATGCACACGCGCACCGTTTTCTTCGAAGCTAAAAGCGAAGACCGAGTTAGCAAGGCAACTCACCATTCAGCCGTTGAAAATTTAGATGTTTCTTTTGCAGAGAACTTTGTGGCGAAAGGCGGTAAGTTCATGTACTTCGAAACTATTGCAGAAGCTGTTTCTGAAGTGAAATTGATTGCCGAAGAAATGAATTGGATGCATGTGTATTGCTGGGAAAATGAGGTGAAAGACATGTTCTGTACTAACGATTTCCAACGTGGAGCTATTGGTTTTACCATGGAAAATAGCGCTGCCACTATGTGCATGTGCGATTCGTTGATTGCTGAAAATGGCACTTTGCTGTTGAACCCGAAACAAGCCAGCAGACGCAGATTGCCTGTGTTTCCTAAAACGCAAATCTTCATTGCGAATACAACACAAATTCTGTTTTCGCTTTCTGAAGCATTAGAAAAATTTAATGTTGAAAATAAAGGAGAATTGCCGTCAGTATTGAATTTGCAAGATAATTGCAAAGGGAACTATTACTATGATGGCCAGTTGGTGTTGAAAGCAGAAGGTACCGAAGATGTGTACCTCATTTTAGTGGATGAAATCATCCCGCCTAGCAATAGGGTTTAAGTTGGTGAATGTAAAATGAAATATGGCGGTTTGGATTTTCCGGGCCGCCTTTTCTATTTTGTGTAAGTTGCTCTCTCCCAAAACAAAACTTCTTGTTAAACGCATAGCGAGAATGGAATATTTTGTATAAAAATCACAATATTGTAGCAGAATTATCTTTTATATGAATCTTCGCTACATCACACTAGCCACAGTTGCTTTTTTGTTTGTTTTTAATTCTTGTAACCAAAAGGGAAAGTCGGATGCTTCCGGTAAGAAAGAAAAGAAGCCAGTATCTGTTGATGCGCTTTTAATTGAGTCGCAAAAATTTTCTTACACTTTGGAAGCGAATGGTACAGTGCTCGCCAGCGAATTTGTGGAGTTGAGACCTGATGTGGCCGGACGTTTAGTGTTGTTGAATATCAACGAAGGATCATTTGTGAATGAAGGTACTTTACTCGCCAAATTATTTGACGATGATTTACAAGCACAGCTTCGGAAAAACATTGCGGCATTAGATATAGCTACAAAAAACGAACAACGAATGAAAACGTTGCTCAATGCAAATGGTTTAAATCAGCAAGATTACGACCAAGCGCTCACACAATTGAACAGCGCCAAAGCCGATTTAGATTATATCCGTGCACAAATCCGAAAAACTGAAGTGCGCGCTCCGTTCTCGGGCCTAATAGGATTGCGCAACGTGAGCAATGGCGCCTATGTCAATACCACCAATGTGATTGCCACTCTTCAACAAGTAAGCACATTGAAAATTGATTTTGTGGTGCCGGAAAGCAATGCGAAAGAGTTAAAAGTAGGGCAAGTGGTTACACTAACTTCTAACGAAAACCCTGCAAAGATTTCGGCACGTGTTATGGCTATAGAACCGCAAATCAACACCGGAAGTAGAAATTTGAAAGCAAGAGCCATTGTAACCGATTCGAAAGCAAAGCTGAATCCCGGTGCATTTGTGAAAGTGCAATTGCAGCAAGGCAATAACGCGAATGCTATTCTAATACCTACTAATTGCGTAATTCCGGAATCGAGAAACAGTAAAGTAGCGGTGATTAAAAACGGAAAGGCACAGTTTCAACCGGTGCAAATTGGTTATCGTGACGAAACAAATGTTGAAATTACCGATGGCTTGAATGTAGGTGATACCATAGCGTTGAACGGTATTTTGTATCTGAAGCCTGATGTGCAGGTAACGGTTCGTTCTGTAAAAAAATCTAATTGAATTGAGCCATGAATATTTCCGAGTTAAGTCTTAGACGTCCCGTTTTTGCTATAGTGTGCAGCATTGTTATTGTGCTGTTCGGGTTAGTGGCCATGAAATTTTTGGGGGTGCGCGAGTTCCCGGCTACCGATCCGCCTATTATTACGGTGCGTACCAATTACACCGGTGCGAATGCCAATGTAATCGAAAGTCAGATTACAGAGCCTTTGGAAAAAGCCATTAATGGTATTCAGGGTATTCGAACCATTTCTTCTTCGAGTAATCAAGGCTCGAGTGTGATTACGGTAGAGTTCAATCTTACCGAGAATTTGGATAATGCCGCGAACGATGTGCGCGATAAAGTGAGTCAGGCGGTAAAACAATTACCTGCTGATATTGATGCTCCTCCTGTGGTTTCTAAAGCAGATGCGAATGCCGATGCCATTATCATTTTAGCGGTGCAGAGCAAAGAAAAAACAACACTTCAATTAAGTGATTTTGCAGAAACAACATTGCAGGAAAAACTGCAAACCATTCCGGAAGTAAGTGGCGTGAACCTCTACGGACAACGAAAATATGCCATGCGCATTTGGTTTCACCCGGAGCAACTCATCGCATATAATGTGACCTTGCAAGACGTGAAAACTGCGTTGGATAAAGAAAATGTAGAATTGCCCGGAGGTAAAGTATATGGTAATAATACAGAGTTAATTGTGCGCACATTGGGCAGATTGACGAAAGAGGAAGACTTTCGCAATTTGATTTTGCGGGAAGATGCAACCGGTATAGTGCGTTTAAGCGATGTTGCAGATGTTGTACTCGGGAGTGAAGCCGAAGAAGTTGGTTTTCGTCTGAATGGTGTGAATGCTTTGGCTTGTGCGCTTACTCCTCAGCCCGGTGCAAATTATATTAGCATTGCGGAAGAATTCTACAAACGAATGGAATCCATCAAAAAGCAAAAAGGCTTTGAAGATATAGAATTCAATGTAGTACTCGATTCTACCAAAAACGTAAAACGTGCATTGTTAGAGGTAGAAGAAACATTGGTGATTTCGTTCTTATTAGTTGTGTTGGTGATTTATTTCTTTTTCAGAAGTTGGAAAATTGCTATTCGTCCGTTGATTGACATACCTGTTTCATTGATTGGTGTGTTCTTCATTATGTATCTGTTTGGCTTTAGTATAAATATTCTAACGCTACTCGCCATTGTATTGGCTACGGGACTTGTAGTGGATGATGGTATTGTTGTTACTGAAAACATTTTCCGAAAGTTAGAAGAAGGAATGAGTATCAAGAAGGCTGCTCTAGAAGGTTCTAAAGAAATTTTATTTGCTGTTATTTCCACTTCTATCACATTAGCAGTAGTGTTCTTACCATTAATTTTTATTCAAGGATTTGTGGGAAGTTTATTTAAAGAGTTCGGTGTTGTTGTAGCAGCAGCGGTTTTGATTTCAGCTTTTGTATCGCTTACGTTAACACCTGTGTTGAACGTATTGTTGAGTTCCAAGAATGCAGGGCATGGTAAGTTCTACGAAAAAACAGAACCTTATTTCCAAGCTTTTGAAAACGGATATCGCAATTTACTGAGCAAATTTATGAAGGTGCGATGGTTGTCTTGGATAATTATTGGAGTAAGTATGTTTATTGCGGTACTACTTTTCAAAACGTTACAAACCGAGTTGGCTCCAATGGAAGATCGAGGTCAGTTCCGTTTTTCAGCTACTGCAGCTGAAGGAACTTCGTTCGATTATATGGATCGTTTTGTACAATCATTGTCGAATTATTTTCAAGATTCCATTCCGGAAGAAACCTTCACTTTTGCTTCAACCAATAATCAAAACGTTGGAACCGGTAGTGTTAACAGTGCTTTCGGGCGAGTAGTATTGGTGCCCCGCGAAGAACGTAAGTTATCACAAGAAGAAATTTTGAACAGAACCAATAGTCAATTATCTCTCTTTAACGATGGTCGAATTTTCTTGGTACAAGAACAAACGATAAGCGTAGGATTGGCGTCCAAAGGGGCTTTGCCGGTGCAATACGTTATTCAAAATCAGAATTTTGATAAGATAAAAGAGGTATTGCCTAAGTTTTTAGCAGAGGTGCGCAAAGATTCTACCTTCCAAATGGCCGATGCTAACTTGAAGTTCAATAAGCCCGAATTACAAGTAGAAATCGATCGATTGAAAGCAAAGGACTTAGGCGTAAGTGTAGCTGATATCGCACAAACACTGCAATCGGCATTTAGTGGTAATCGTATTGGTTACTTTATTATGAATGGTCGTCAATATCAAATTATCGGACAAATGAGTCGGAACGACCGCGATGAGCCGGCAGATATCGATAAACTATATACCAAAAATAATCGTGGCGAGTTAGTGCAACTTTCGAGTGTGATTACATTAAAAGAAACCAGTAATCCACCGCAATTGTATCACTTCAATCGTTATAAATCGGCAACTGTTTCTGCTTCGTTGGCTCCCGGAAAAACAATTGGCGATGGCGTTGCAGCCATGCAGCGTATTGGCGATAAATTGTTGGATGAAAGCTTTACCTCTTCCCTCAACGGTCCATCACGTGATTTTGCAGAAAGCTCATCCAATACATCCTTCGCCTTTTTATTGGCTTTGGTGTTGATTTATTTAGTGTTGGCTGCACAATTCGAAAGTTTTGTGGATCCGTTTACGATTATGCTTACTGTACCTTTAGCACTTGCAGGAGCCTTGCTGTCCTTGTGGATTACGGGGAATACCATCAATATCTTCTCGCAAATTGGTATGATTATGCTGGTGGGTTTGGTTACAAAAAACGGTATTTTAATTGTAGAGTTTGCCAATCAAAAGCGTAAAGCCGGAGAGGCGAAGCAGGATGCCATTCTTGATGCCTCGGTGCAACGTATGCGCCCAATTGTAATGACGAGTTTAGCTACATCGTTAGGCGCATTACCTATTGCACTTTCGTTAGGAGCTGCTTCAACAAGCCGTATTCCGCTAGGTGTGGTTATTGTAGGAGGAGTGCTTTTTTCTTTACTGCTTACCTTGTTTGTTATTCCTGCTGTGTACTCTTATTTATCTGCTACTAAAAAATATGCCTTCGATGAAGAATAAAGGATTGTCATTGCTTCTTCTTATGCTTTCATGTACTGTGTTTGCGCAACAAACGCTAACGTTGGAAGATGCAGTTCGTATAGCTTTGGAGAATAACTATCAAATCAAGATTGCACAGAACGAATCGCAAATTGCACATATCAATAATCACCCGGGAGCTGCGGGAATGTTACCAACTATTGCGGTGAACGCTACTGATAATCCTGCTTTGAATAATTTAAAACAAGAGTTTACTAGTGGCTCTACAATTGAAAAAAATAATGTTGGGAGCAATGCATTTGCTGCTAATGTAGCGCTCAATTACACTATTTTCGATGGTTTGAAAATGTTTGCCACCAAAAAGCGGTTAGCTGAATTGGATTTGCTGGGTGAGAACAAATTGAAGTCGCAGGTGCAAAATACATTAAGTCAGGTGATTCAACGCTATTCGGCTGTAATTAAGCAACAGAGTTATTTAAGCGTGGTGCAACAACTACAGAAAGTGAGCGAAGAGCGTTTGCAATTGGTGAAAATTCGTCAAACGGCTGGAATGGCAAATAACACTGATTTATATTTAGCGGAGTTGGATTTTACATCACGTAATCAAGCCGTGCTTTCGCAAGTGAACGCTGTGAAAAGCGCCTTAACCGATTTGAATGTTACTTTGAATTTTCCGGCAGATAGCACTTATTCACTGAATGCTAATTTGCCAGTAAATCCGAATTTGCGTTATGCCGAGTTGGTTTCACGTGTCGATGTGAATCCTGAAATCCTAGCCAACGAAAATCAAATCAATATTTCGCTCCAAGCCCAAAAGGAAATTCAAGCAGCACGAATGCCTCAACTTAAACTGAATGCGGCTTATAACTACAATCTCTCGCAGAGCCAGGCGGGTTTTACGTTGTTTAATCAAGCTTACGGACCATCGGCATTGGTTACCCTTTCGGTGCCTGTTTTTTCAGGCAATGTGAATGCCCGAAATCTAAAGTCAGCAAAACTACAAACCCAAAATGCAGAACTGCAATTGGAGCAAAATAAGAAACTCTATCAAGGATTATTGTTGCAAACTTGGCAAACGTATTCCATGTTAATTACCCAAATTGAGGTAGATAAAACCGATGCCAAAACCGCTAAAGATTATCTTGATTTAATGACAAAGCGTTACCAAATGGGACAATCTACAGTGGTCGATTATCGCGAAGCGCAGCGAAGCTTTGAAGAGGTCAATTATCGCGTAATCAATAACCTCTATTTGGCGAAACTAGCGGAGACAGACCTTTTACGCCTTTCCGGTCAATTAATAAAGTAGTTTGTATGTAAAAAAAAGATGCATTTGATTTTGCCTAAGTTCCATGACGAAAGTCATAGTTCTTTACAAATCAAATAGTTCTCTTTGCTCAACTTAACTTTTTTATCTTTTTGAACATCATTAGGCACTATGTTAATCCACATCAATAGCAAACAAAAATTATCAGTATTACAGAAAGAATTCAGTTCCTTTTTCCCTTTTCTAAAATTGGAATTTTTTCGGAAAAAGCACAACGATATGGAAGGTTCTGCCAAACGCTATTTGGTTACACACGATACATCATTAAGTGAGTTGCTGAAAGCAGAAACAGACGCTGAATATGCATTTACTGCAGAAACTACAGTGTCTACTATTGAGCAAGATTTAGAGTCAAAGTTCGGTTTGCATGCACAAGTATTCCGCAAATCAGGGAATGTGTGGATTGAAACAACGCTAACGGATTCATGGACATTAGCCCACCAAAACGAAGAGGGACAAGAATTGTCGTCTAAAGGGGATGATGAAAACGCTGAAGATATGGCTGATCGTGATGTTTGGCGTTAATTAGCCAAGTTTCTCAGTTTTTCTTCTTCTAACACCGAAATTTTTCCTTCTTTAATTTCGATTAATTTTTCGTGCTTGAAATCGCTGAGTGTACGAATGAGCGATTCTGTAGCTGTACCTACCACCTGCGCTAAATCTTCTCTCGAGAATTGAATAGCCGGTTTATCTTCTTGTTTCACTTTAAACTTAGAATACACTTCAAGCAATCCATCTGCAATTCTTTTACGAAGCGAGTTGTAGGCTAATTTCAAGAGTTGCTCTTCACGTTCCAACGCATTTTTCGCCAACATGCCAATGAATTTTTTCGCCACCGATGTATTAGCCGTAACCAACTGCATAAAATCATTTTTCGGAATGAAACATACCTCTGCATTCTCCAATGCTTCACACGATTCCTGCAGGGTTTGCATGTCGCCCAAAATGTAGGAGTAGCCAATGAAATCACCTTTGGTGTATATGCCGGTAATCAATTCTTTTCCGTCTTCACTGGTTTTGAAAGTCTTTACTTTTCCTTCAACAACTAATAATAAGAAGTTTACACGCTGCCCTTCGCGGTACACATTTTCTTTCTTTTTGAAATGCGAGGTATCATAATTATCGGGTAACGATTTCAATTCTTCAAACGATTTTGCCAACGATAATAATTCGCGCATCCCCTCCGATGAAGAAGAAATTTCCTTGCGCAAAAATTCCGATTTACGTAAGCGCGATTCCACTGCATTCAACAACTCACTTTCTTCAAAAGGCTTGGTAATATAGTCATCGGCACCCATATCCATTCCTCTTCGCACATCGGCTCTTTCTGATTTGGCAGAAAGAAAAATCAACGGAATAGCGGAGAGTTCAGGGTTTTTGCTCAATAAATGCAAAACACCATAACCATCCAACACAGGCATCATTATATCGCAGATAATTAAATCGGGATTTTCCTTTTGTGCCATCTCAACGCCCACTTTTCCGTTCTCGGCCGTTACTACAGCGTAGTTCGCCAATTCCAGAATTTCTGCAGTGTTTTCTCTTACGTCTTGATTGTCTTCAATGAGTAATATCTTCTTCATAGCCTAAATTTAATGTCTTTGCGGTAAATGCACACAAAATGTTGTCCCTTTTTCTAGATCGCTTTTCACTTCAATAGTTCCGTTGAGCAGATTCAAATAACGCGAAACGATATGTAATCCCAATCCGGTGCCTTGAATGTTGGATGCATTATGCCCTCGGAAAAAGCGCTCAAACAAATGCTCTTGATCCTCTTTTGAAATGCCTATACCATGGTCTTTTACGCATAGCATAATTTCCTGTTCACCACCCTTTACACTCACTTCAATAGTGCCATCCAAAGGTGAAAATTTGATGGCATTGCTGATTAAGTTAATCATCATGTTGCGCAGAATATATTTATCGCATTGTGCCGATTCATTGCCTTCGAAGGAAAAAACAATCTTCTGATTTTCTTTGGCTAAATCTTCTTGTTTTTCGTTGCAAATGGTTTCCATAAACTCACGAATATTAGTCTCTTCATAACGCAATGAAATACGTCCGTCTTCCAATTTGCCGATGGAAAGAAAGTCTTCCAATATATCCGTTAGGTTTTTTACCGAATCTTTGATGCGTTTCACATGTTTCTCTCGTTTGTCGAAATCCTCTTCCTTAGGGTATTTCGAAATGAGGGTAGCCGATGAAAGAATGGAACTCAATGGTGTTCTAAATTCATGTGAGGCCATAGAAATAAACCTTGTTTTTAAACTATTTACTTCCTTTTCCGATTCCAAAGCAGAGGCCAACTCTTCTTTCGATTTTTCAAGCTCTGTAAGCGTTTCGCGCAAAATCATAGTACGCTGTTGCACTTTGGTTTCCAACGAAACATTCATATCGCGAATGGTGGCCGATTTAGCTTGCAATTCTCTTTCGTTTTCTTTTCGAATGGTGATATCGATAATGAAAGCAATAACAAACAGTGTTTCGCCAATTTTGTAGTGACTTAAACTAATCTCAACCGGAAAAACCGTACCGTCTTTTTTCAATGCATACAAATCACGTAAGCCGCCCATCGATCGATGCGATGGTTTTTGAGTGAATGCTTGGCGGTCATGAACATGCTTTTGTTTCGAATGTTGTGGAATCAATACTTCAATTTCTTTGTTTGCCAATTCATGTGCAGTATAGCCGAATTGCTTCAATGCTTTGGGGTTGGCCAGCACAATTCGTCCTTCTTTATTGGCAATTATAATTCCTTCTGTAGCAAACTCGAATAGCGCTTTGAATTGCTCTAATTCGTAATTCTCTTTCACTGCACTTACTCTAAAAAAATAATAGGCAAAAACACCAATAACGAGCACTAAAAGAAAGAGAATGACAAGGTTGATCGGCATACAGTTTTATAGGTTAGGCTCAAAAATAGGATTAATTCCTACTTTTCTCCGCTGGGAAAACACTCCGGATATACACACTGACCTATATTGAATGGGGTAAACGAATAATGGATGTGTATAGGATAGATAGCAAATACGCCTATTTTTTTTCTCAAAGTAGCATCAAATGCAACTAAGTCGGTTTTTGATTTAATGGCACAATATACAATCTGCTCTTCGGCAAATACTAATATATCCTGACAATCAGTAGCTAATATTTTTCGCATCTGACTGCATTCTTTTTCTTCTACCACATCGCTGAATAAAATCTCTACATAGCAATACGGTTTTGCCTTGGTTTGGGCATTGACCACAAAAGGCGCAACCAAAAGCAGCAAAAGCATCAATACTTGTTTCATGGTATAAATTTCCTCTCAAAGAAAAGTGATTTTTTGTGCAAGAACGAATGATTAAATGGCTATCTTGTTATGACTTATGTCATGAGAACACTAAGTCGAATAGCGGTAAAATTGTAAACTCTCAAAAATAAAACAATGAACCTTAAGATTTTAGGCGCTGCACACACGGTTACAGGAAGTAAACATTTAGTTACAACTCGGCTAGGAAAAAAGATTTTACTCGATTGCGGATTGTATCAAGGGAAAAGTGAGTTGCCATCGCTGAATCTTAGTTTTACGTTCGACCCGAAAACAATTGATGTTGTGATTTTGAGTCATGCGCATGTCGACCATTCGGGCTTGTTGCCAAAATTAGCAAAGGAAGGCTTTATAGGTTCGGTTTATGCCACTCCCGCCACATACGATTTATGTGAAGTGATGCTCATGGATAGTGCACACATCCAAGAACACGATTTGATACATGTGAACAAACGCAGAGAGAAGCGTCACGAGAAAGAGATTAAACCTTTGTATTCCGCAGAAGATGTCACACAAATTTTATCGCAGTTTGTGCACGTGCCCTATCATCAAGTGGTAGAACTCGATGCAAACACCACGTTTACGTTTACTGATGCCGGACATATTTTAGGTAGTGCAGCTGTGCATATCGATGAGCAAGATGGACAAGGAGGAGCAGTAAAGCTAACCTTCACAGGGGATGTGGGTCGTCCGTTTGATAAAATTTTACCTGCTCCGGAAGCATTTCGTCAAGCCGATTACATCATTAGTGAATCTACGTATGGCGATCGATTGCATCCGAATTATGGTAATACCGAAGAAATGCTGTTCGATATCATCCAAAAAACATGCGTAGAACAAAAAGGGAATGTGGTGATTCCTGCTTTTAGTTTGGATAGAACACAAGAGTTGATTTATGCCCTCGATCGAATGAAGAACGAAGGCAAGATTCCACACATCAAAGTGTTTATCGATAGTCCGTTGAGTGTGCACACCACCGAAATTATGCGTAAACATGCCGAGTTGTTCAATACGGAAATTCTCGATTACATGAAACGTACGGATGGCGAGCCTTTCATCTTTAACGATATTCATTATGTGGTGGAGGTGAACGATTCGAAAGAACTCAGTGCCTCGAAAGAACCTTGTGTTATAATTTCCGCATCTGGTATGGCAGAAGCCGGACGAATAAAGCATCACATCAAAAACAATATCACCGATAAGCGCAATACAATTTTGTTGGTAGGTTATTGTACACCTGATTCGCTGGGCGGAAGATTGAAAGCCGGCAATAAATCGGTGAAAATTTTTGGCGATTTCTATGACGTGGAAGCACGCATTGAATCCCTTGAATCGTACAGCGCCCATGCCGATTACGAAGAAATGGTGAGCTATTTAAAATGTCAGCAGGCCGACAAAGTGAAAACTGTTTTCTTGGTGCATGGCGATGAAGAAGCCATGTTGCACTACAAAATAATGTTAGAGCGAGCAGGTTTCAAGGATGTGAAAATGCCTGTGTTGGAAGAAGAGTTTCAACTGTAGTATTTGTTTGGGAATCATGTTTCTACGTAAAACATGATTTTTGTCAATGTTTCGTATAAGTAAGGTCAGCAACTGGCAATAGTCCATGCGCTAACTTTGTGATTATAAATGATTAGCGAACATTTTCGCTGTAATTTTAAATAACAAATTATGAAACGTTTTATTGCCGCATTTGACGGAAGAGTGTATTCGGAAGGAACTGTGCAATATGCTATTCATTTAGCCACACAGACTGATTCAAAATTAGTGGGCGTATTTATTCAAGATTTAACCTTGCCTCCGGGTCTGTATGCGCCATTCGCTACACAGGTGCCGTATTTAGATGTACCTACCTTGCTGAAAAGCGAGTCGAAAGACGAAGAAAAAGTAAACAAGAACATCAAGTTGTTTGTGCGCGCATGCGAGAAAGCAGGAGTGAAGTTTGAAGTGCATAAAGACAAAGGTGTTCCGCTTCAAGAATTATTGGCAGAATCGAATTTTGCCGATTTGTTGATCATCGATAGAAAAGTGAGTTTCTATGCGTTTGAGAAAGAAAGTCCATCGGGCTTTTTGAAAGATTTGTTGGCGGAATCGCACTGTCCGGTGTTGATTGTGCCACAAAAATACACCGAAATTAATGGCGTTTACTTAGCATACGACAATATGCCATCGAGTATTTACGCCATCAAAATGTTCTCGTATGTATTGCCGCATTGCTGCGAAAAACAAACGCAATTAGTGCAAGTGAAAGCTGAAAAAGCAGCTTCATCACATTTATCGAACAACAAAAACATTAAGGATTTTGCAAAACGAAAATTCAAAAACATAGCCTTCGATGTAGTGAAAGGTTCACCGGAAGTGATGATTGAAGAAACCTTGAAAGCTACTAACGGAGATGTTGTAGTAGTAATGGGTTCGTATGCTCGCACCGCTTTCTCTCGCTTTTTTCATCAAAGTTTAGCCAACAAAATTTTAAAAGATTTTGATGTGCCTTTATTTATTGCTCACGTATAATTATTCATAACATAAAACAACAATCGAAACATGAAAAGTTCAATCAACTTTTTGCACTTGCAAGCCACCGACTGGTTAAGACAATTAGACTTCTACAAACAAGACCTCACTTTCTTGAGAAAACGTTTAGACGAAGTAGCTTCGAAAAACACGGGCTCTGAAATCGGTGTAAGCATCGAACATTTTGAAAATAAATTCAGAATTTTGAGCGATAACTTAGATCAATCGAAACACGATATCAACGAGCGCAAAGCAAACGTAGACAAAATGGGAATGGAAATGCCAACGCATATCTCGGAAAAATTTGTGGTAGAAAACGATAAAACAGAAAGTGACCTAACAAGTCTTATTTCAGATTTTACGGCAACACGCAGAGAATTCAACGAATTCTTAGCCAAATGGATGTAATACCTAGACCCTGACAACCCAAAGCCGGAGCATTTGCTTCGGCTTTTTTGTGACGGAAATCAGTTTTTGGGTTGACGCCCGTCATTATTTCGCCTAGTAGTGGATTTTAGATTTGGTTAACTAAAATCAAAGATATGAAAAAGAATGTAGGGTCGTTTGACGGTTTCTTTAGAATCGTTATAGGAATGTTAGGATTTGTAGCGGTGATATTATTTAATTGGTGGTGGGGATTGATAGGTTTGATTTTTATTGGTACAGCATTTTCACTATATTGTCCGCTGTATGACGTGTTGGATATCAACACCAATAAGGATGAGGTCTAGCGCCTTGTCTGCAGGACAAAACAGAAAATGACAAAAAGTATATTAGAAAAAAGTACATGCTACCATTGTGGTGAAAACTGCGATGGTAGTCTTATTTTATATAATGAAAAGCCCTTTTGTTGCGATGGTTGCAAAGCCGTGTTTCAGATTTTGCAAGAAAACAACCTTTGCGAATTTTACGATATTCAGGAACTAAAAAAAGGAGTATCGAAAAAAGGCGCAGAGCTACGCTACGATTATTTGGATGATGTGGCCGTTGCGGCCAAATTGATTCGCTTCAAAAATGCCACCATCACAAAAGTTGAATTTTATTTGCCGGCTATACATTGCAGTGCTTGTTTGTGGTTGCTCGAAAATCTCTATAAGATTGATCCAAGCATTGTAAAATCAACCGTTAACTTTTCGCTGAAAGAAGTGTACATCACTTTCGACAACAGCAAAACCACACTCCGCAAAGTAGCTGAACTGCTAGATAAAATTGGCTATCCACCATCTATTACGTTTGATACAGAAGTCAGTCAAGATCGCTCCAATCACATTCGCAGATATTACTACAAAATTGGTGTGGCGTTCTTTTGCTTTGGCAATATTATGCTGTTCAGCTTTCCCGAGTATTTCGGGTTGAAAGGTATTATTGAAGATCATTACCGTCACTTTTTTGCGTACTTAAATTTCATGTTGGCTTTGCCGGTAATGTTCTACAGCGCTACCGAGTTTTTTCAATCGGCTTGGAATGCTGTTCGTCAGCGTACCATGAATATGGATATTCCAATTGTGCTGGGCATTATAGCCATGTTTATTCGCAGTAGTTTCGAGATTTTTTCGCAAACAGGTGTCGGCTACATGGATACGCTCGCCAGCTTAGTGATGTTGATGCTCATTGGCCGATGGTTCCAAAATAAAACCTACGATTTCATTTCGTTTGAACGCGACTACAAATCGTATTTCCCTATTGCAGTTACCTTGTTGAAAGACAAAAAAGAAATGTCGTTGCCACTCAGTAATTTGAAAGTAGGCGACCAGATTGTAATTCGCAATCAAGAGTTAATTCCTGCCGATGCGGTGATAGTAAAAGGTGAAGGGAATATCGATTACAGTTTCGTTACCGGTGAATCTACGCCTGAAATTGCACCGAATGGAAGTTTTGTATATGCAGGCGGAAAACATACCGGCAGCAATATGGTTATTGAAATTGTAAAAGAAGTGTCGCAAAGTTACCTCACACAATTGTGGAACAGCGATGCGTTCCAGAAAGATACTTCGAAACACGCGTCCTCATTAGCTTCGCGCTTCAGTAATTATTTTACTCCGGCTGTAATTATCATTGCCATTGCCGCTATGGTGTTTCATTGGAGCACCGATATTCACTTGGCCTTGAACGCCTTTACATCGGTGTTGATTATTACTTGTCCGTGTGCGTTGGCGCTCTCTTCACCATTTACCTTGGGCAATGTGTTGCGCATTTTTTCGCAGAACAGCATGTACATCAAAAATCCGCTTACGGTTGAAAATATAGCACAAGTCGATACATTGGTTTTTGATAAAACGGGCACCTTAACCGATACCTCCGAAACGGCTGTCACCTTTCATTTTTCATATGAATTTCCCGAGGCAACAGCCTATGTGAATACCTTAGCGCAAAACTCCATTCACCCATTGAGTAGAAGAATTGCGGAAGAGTTGAAAGGCAGAACAGATCTAACAAAATATACTGTTGAAGAATTTGCAGAAGAAGTGGGCAAAGGTGTGAGCGGTTGGATCAATAACCATTTTGTGAAGATGGGAAGTGCCGGTTTTGTTGGCGTTGAAGCCACTGCCGATCAGAGTTTAGCCTCGGTAGTTTTTGTATCCGTAAACGGGAAAAGTGCCGGTTATGTAGAGCAGAAACACCAGTACCGCAAGGGTTTCGATACCTTGTTTGAAACATTGAAACAGCAGTACACCATCTATATTTTATCGGGCGATAACGATGCGGAGAAAAGCTATTTGAAAAAATATGTGGCGGAAGGGAATATGATTTTCAATCAGAAGCCCGAGAACAAATTGCAGTTCATACAACAGTTGCAAAGCAATGGTAAAAATGTGATGATGATTGGGGACGGACTCAACGATGCCGGTGCTTTGAAGCAAGCCGATGTGGGCATTGCCATTACCGATGATGTGAATAATTTCTCGCCTGCCTGCGATGGCATTTTGGGCAGCCAAGAATTTGTGCGCATCGATAAAATGTTTCGGTTTGCAAAATTAGCCATGAACATCATTAAAGCCAGCTTCTTAATCTCTTTAATTTACAACCTTATTGGCATCGCCTTCGCGGTGAAAGGCACCATGTCGCCCATTGTAGCGGCCATACTTATGCCCATTAGCTCGGTTACCATCATTTCCTTCACTAGTCTGAGTTCGTTAGTGTTAGGAAATATGATGTTTAAGAAAAAGGGTTAATTATAGTTTTTTATGTGGGCATGCCCCACGCTAGGAAGCGGGGTCGGGTTTTTTGCTGCAATCTTTGCCTCTTGGAATCGGCAAAGGATTTACGCTGCAAGCCCTCATGCGAATTCGTGCATAAAATAGACTTGCTGTGTTCTATAGCATTTCCTCTATACTTAATGATATTTGCATTGGTTACCATACCTGGCAATCAAACACTGCTTTTTAGTTAAAAACTCCATCATATTGTTGAAAATATTCATGTATTTTTGGTTGATTCATATAATACATGTATTTTCATTCTGTCTTTCATAGACTGGTATTCTCATACCAGAGAGGGCGTTAGGGGTGACGTCCTCTCACTTTTTTCCCAATTTTGCTTTTAAGGTTTTCTTCTTGCTTGGCATCAGTGCCGACCTAGATGTATATGTTGTGCAGAATGTTTGCGCGAGTGATGGCAGTGGAAATCCTTTTCCCGCTTTCAGAGCGGGAAAAAGATTGCAACGAACAGCACGGTTTCGCTTCCCAGCGGAACGCGCCCAAAAATCATAATGCATTATTTTTCAAGGGGTAAAATTCGTATTTAAAATTTTCATTCTGTAAGTTAGACATGTCAAAATGGTGTTTCCGCTTTTCTCGGGGCTGTGTAAAAACAACATTTGTTAAGTATGACAATAGTCATGTTTTTCATTGATAACCCTCATCGTTTCAACTTAGTGCGAAAAATACCTTTGACGCCTAATAAAGTATATGCAAATCATATTTATCATGGTGGGAGCGAGTCTGATAGTAGCGTTGCTATTCCTTTTCGCTTTTTTATGGTCGGTGAAATCGGGGCAGTACGATGATACGGTAACTCCTTCTATGCGAATTTTATTTGATAATCCTAAACAACAAAATCAAGAAAATGACAACTGAAAAATTTAGCTACGACAACACCACGGTCAGGAATTTCGGACTAGCGTCTGTAATTTTTGGAATTGTGGGTATGCTGGTGGGTATCATCATCGCGATTCAGATGGTATATCCTCCACTCAACTTTATCGAATGGGTGACATTCGGACGTTTAAGACCTTTACACACCAACGCGGTGATTTTTGCGTTTGTGGGTAACGGTATTTTTATGGGTGTTTATTACTCCCTACAACGATTGCTAAAAACAAGAATGTGGAGCGACACGTTGAGCAAAATCCACTTTTGGGGATGGCAATTAATCATTGTTTGTGCTGCAGTTTCTTTACCGTTAGGATTAACAGAAGGTAAAGAGTATGCAGAGTTGATTTGGCCAATCGATATCATGATTACCTTGATATGGGTAGTGTTTGGTTTGAATATGTTCATGACCATATTGAACAGAAGAGAACGACACTTATATGTTGCGATTTGGTTCTACATTGCTACATGGGTTACGGTTGCGATGTTGCACATTGTGAACTCGTTGGCGATTCCAACTTCGTTGTTCCATAGCTATTCTTTATACGCAGGTGTTCAGGATGCTTTGATTCAGTGGTGGTACGGGCACAACGCGGT
Source organism: Chitinophagales bacterium (assembly GCA_044226285.1). GTDB lineage: Bacteria > Bacteroidota > Bacteroidia > Chitinophagales > LD1 > CALAYL01. The sequence continues at coordinate 107,381 of JBGAHI010000007.1, forward strand.
GGCGTTCTTCTTAACTACGCCTTACTTAGGTTTGATGTATTACTTCTTGCCAAAGGCGGCTAATCGTCCGGTATATTCTTATCGTTTATCGATTATCCACTTCTGGGCTTTGATTTTCTTATATATCTGGGCAGGACCTCACCACTTGTTGTACACTTCGTTGCCGGATTGGGCACAATCTTTAGGAACGGTATTCTCTGTGATGTTGATTATGCCATCTTGGGGTGGTATGTTGAACGGATTGTTAACCTTGAGAGGTGCATGGGATAAAGTACGTGACGATGTTGTTTTGAAATTTATGGTGGTTGCCGTTACTGCTTATGGTATGGCTACTTTCGAAGGTCCATTATTATCGGTTAAAGCGGTTAATGCCATCTCTCACTATACTGACTGGACTATCGCTCACGTTCACGTAGGGGCTTTAGGATGGAACGGTTTCTTAACCTTCAGTGTTTTGTACTGGTTGATTCCTAGAATGTATCAAACGAACTTGTACAGCAAAAAATTAGCGAACATCCACTTCTGGATTGGTACGTTAGGAATCTTATTCTATGCTATTCCTTTATACTGGGCTGGATTTACACAAGCAGCTATGTGGAAACAATTCACTGCTGAAGGTGTGTTGAAATACCCTAACTTCTTGGAAACAATTACTTCTATTTTACCGATGTATTATATCCGTGTTGTGGGTGGTACGTTGTACTTTGTTGGGGTATTGTTAGGTTCATACAACTTATTGAAAACGGCTATGCAAGGAACTTTCTTAGCGAACGAAGCTGCAGAAGCTCCTGCATTAGCAGCACAAGAAGAACACAGCGATGGCTACTGGCACCGTTGGATTGAAAGACGTCCAATTCAATTCTTAGTATTGGCTTTAGTAATGGTAATGATTGGAGGTATTGTGGAATTTATTCCAACATTCTTAATCGAATCTAACGTTCCAACTATTGCTTCGGTTAAACCTTATACTCCGTTAGAGTTACATGGTCGCGATATCTATGTTCGTGAAGGTTGTTACACATGTCACTCGCAAATGATTCGTCCGTTCAGAAGCGAAACAGAACGTTACGGTGAATATTCTAAAGCCGGAGAATTTGTTTACGATCACCCATTCCAGTGGGGTTCTAAACGTACCGGTCCGGATTTACAACGCGAGGGAAGTAAATATCCGAACTCATGGCACTTTAACCACATGGAAGACCCTACAAGTATGTCTCCGGGTTCTATTATGCCTCCGTATCCGCACTTATTGGCAAACACATTGGATTTGGATTACACAGCTAGCAAAATTAGAGCCATGCAAACCTTGGGCGTTCCATATCCTAAAGGATACGACAAAATCGCAAACGAAGATGTGAAGAAACAAGCTGATGCTATTCAAACAGACTTAGCCAAAGACGGAATCAAAATTGGTGCAGATCGTGAAATTATTGCGGTGATAGCCTATTTGCAGCGATTGGGAACCGACATCAAAGTGAAGGATCAATTAACTCAACAAACAAAATAAGGAATCATGTTTAGCTTCATTAAAAAATACGCGGAAACACTACACGGTGTAGATATTTATCCAAAAATATCGCTCATCATATTTTTCACAGTGTTTTGCCTCATCATAGTAGTGCTTTTGAAAATGAGCAAGAAAACGGTGAGCGAATTGGAGCGGATTCCATTGGATTAATTAGAAAATAAATTAAAAAATTTCGCGAGGCGATGGGTTCATCAAACGCGATAAATATTCAAAAAAAACGAAAGAATATGAAAAGGAAAATAGTTTATAGTTTGTTTGTGTCCTTCCTAGTGAGTTGCTTTCAGCAATTGAGCGCACAGGACGCAGCGGGTGTAAAAGTTATCGTTGAAGAACGAACGCACCCATTAATATGGATTTTGCTCGCCATTATGTTTGGCTTGTTGATTGCCATATTCGTACTTTCAAAATTGTACTTGAAAGTGGTTACAAAAAACATCTCTAAAATCACGATGTTGCTTTTGCCGATGTTGTTTTTAGGTAGCAGTTTGTTTGCAGAAGACGCAGCAGCAGCGCCATTCAAAACAGAAGTGGTATATCAACCCATTAGTGCGATGACCGCATTGTTGTTTGCTGCAGGAATTGGATTTGAGGTATTGGTGCTTGTTTTCTTTGGTTTGAAACTTTCTGCATTCTTGAAAAAGATTAATGTGGTTGAAGCCGATGAAGCAACAGGTTCGTTGTTGACTATGCCTAAATTCTGGGATAATATCAACGCATCGGTAGCTATCGAAAAAGAGAAAGACATCCAAATGGATCACGAGTACGATGGTATCCACGAGTTGGATAACAACCTTCCGCCTTGGTGGAAATACAGTTTCTATGTATCTATTGTGTGGTCGATTTTGTACATGGGCTATTATCACTTAGGCGATGGCGAATTAAGTATCCCAGCTTATGAGCACGAAATGGAGTTAGCTAAAATTGAGAAAGCAGAAATTGCTAAAACAATGGCTTCTAAAGTGGATGAAAGCAATGTAACATTGTCTGATGCAAGCGGAATTGCTGATGGAGCAGCTATCTTCAAATCAAATTGTGCTGCTTGTCACGGCAATGCAGGAGAAGGAAATGTTGGACCTAACTTAACCGATAAATTTTGGTTACACGGTGGCGACATGACGTCTATCTACAAAACTGTAAAAGTGGGTTGGCCTGCAAAGGGAATGAAATCTTGGGAAGCTGAGTTATCTCCAGTGCAAATGAAAAACGTGGCGAGTTACATTAAGAGCTTAGCGGGAACAAATCCTGCAAATGCTAAAGCTCCACAAGGAGAAGAGTTTATTGAAGGCGCTACTGCAGGTACCGATAGTACTAAAGCAGTAGTGGATACAACAGCAACAGCGAAAGTAGATACAGCAGCGAAGAATCTTGCAAAAAAATAAGTTATGTCTGAGAAAAACGAGTCGTTTCGCGACTCCATAGGTACGGTAGAAAAAGATGGTAAACGCCATTGGATTTACCCTAAACGTCCGGTAGGAAAGTTCTATAATTGGCGCTCTTATGCCAGCTGGGTTTATTTGGCTGTGTTTGCGGTGTTGCCATGGATAAAGATGAATGGACATCCGCTCTTCTTGTTCAACATTTTTGAGCGGAAGTTCATTCTTTTCGGAAAGATTTTTTGGCCACAAGATTTCTTTCTCTTTGTACTCGGAATGCTCACCTTTATGGTGTTCATAGTTCTCTTTACTGTAGTCTTCGGACGATTGTTTTGCGGATGGGTTTGTCCGCAAACCATTTTTATGGAAATGGTGTTCCGAAAAATCGAGTACTGGATTGAGGGAGATGGAGAGAAACAACGCAGACTTTCAGCTCAACCTTGGGATACTGAAAAGATTCTGAAACGTGGAGGTAAAGTTCTTGCTTTTATTTTGGTTTCGTTTGTGATAGCCCATTACTTTTTGGCTTATCTGATTGGGATGGATAATGTGGTACTCTATATCAGCGAAGGTATCACCAAACACATCGCGGCTTTTGCTCCGCTTGTTATTTTTACTGCAATTTTCTCTTTTGTATATCTATGGTTCCGCGAACAGGCTTGTATTATTGTTTGTCCGTATGGCCGTTTACAAGGGGTGTTGCTCGATAAGCATTCTATAGTTGTGGCTTACGATTATTTAAGAGGAGAGAAGCGTGCACGTTTCAATCGTCATGAAGAACGAACAGCAGGAGATTGTGTGGATTGTGGCGATTGCGTAAAGGTTTGTCCTACCGGTATCGATATCCGCAACGGTACACAAATGGAGTGTGTGGCTTGTACAGCGTGTATTGATGCCTGTGATTCGGTGATGGAGAAATTCAATTTCGAAAAAGGATTGATTCGTTATGCTTCTGAAACCAATATCGCGCAAAAAGAAAAATGGACATTCACTCCGCGTATTATGGCTTATTCTGCAGTATTGACCGTGCTTATAGGTGTATTAACAGTGTTGTTGTTCAGCAGAAAAGAAATTTCTACAACTATTATGCGTGCACAAGGGCAGTTGTATCAGATGCAAGGAAAAGATACGGTAAGTAATTTGTATAACATTAAGTTGGTAAACAAAACCTATAACGACTTCCAACTACATTTGAAAGTATTGTCGTCTAACTCGGCTAATATTAAAATGGTAGGTAAAGATTTAGAAGTGATGAAAGAAAGTATTGGCGATGGAGTGTTCTTTGTACAGATTCCGAAAAATGAATTAACGAAACGTAAAACACAGGTGGAAATTGGTGTATTTGCCGGAGATAAGATGATTGACAAAGTGAAGACTAATTTTATGGCCCCGGTTTATTAAATTTGATGCTATGAAACTAAATTACGGTGCTTTTATTATTGCCCTTTATGGCGGATTCGTTGTACTGATGGCTGTGTTGGTCTACAAATGCACAAACATGAAAGTGGATGTGATTAAGAAAGACTACTATGCCGAAGAGTTGGCATACCAACAGCAAATCGAGAAACAAGATCGAACGCATAATCTTACGCAACAACCTACATGGAATGTAGCAGGAGATAATGTTACGATTCAATTTCCTAAAATGGAATCTACTGAACCGGTGAAAGGAACAGCTGAGTTTTATTGTCCTTCCGATGATACGAAAGACAAAACATTCCCGATTACTGTAAACAGTGAGAATATATATACTGTTGCTAAATCAACATTAAAAGCCGGGCGTTACAAAATGAAGTTAAATTGGACTGTGGGTTCAACGGCTTATTACAACGAAGGATTCGTTAGAATAGATAGTTAATATGTTTTTTCCAACAGAAATAATAGTTACTGCTTTCCTCTTGGGATTAGCCGGGAGTTTTCATTGCATAGGCATGTGTGGACCAATAGCCATGGCGGTTCCGGTACGAGCTACAGATACAGTCTCGCGTTTACTCAGTGTTTTTTTCTACAACTTCGGACGAATTGTAACCTATTCGTTAATGGGTGCATTGTTTGGCTTAGTAGGTAAAAGCATGGTGATTGCAGGCTGGCAACAAGGCTTGTCGATTGGTGTAGGAGTATTAATGCTTTTAGGTGTTGCTGTCAGTTATTTCAATATCCCTTTTTTTAATAATTTATCGTTGGGGCGGTTTTCATTTTTATCGAAACAGTTAGGTGTGTTTCTGAAAAAGAAATCGTTTAGCTCTAATTTTGCCATTGGCTTTTTAAACGGCTTTCTGCCTTGTGGATTAGTGTACGCAGGTGTAGCAGGAGCAATAGCTACAGGAAGTCCTTTAACAGGCGCCCTCTTTATGTTTTTCTTTGGTGTTGGTACCAGTTTCTTGATGTTTTTGCTGCAGTTTTTTAAAGATTTAATTTCGATGCCCGTTCGAAATTTGATGCGCAAAATGGTGCCGGTGTATTTGGTGCTTTTAGGGACGATATTAATCCTTCGTGGATTGAATTTAGGTATACCATACATAAGCCCGGAATTAAGCAAAACCGAAGCTAAAGCACATAGCTGCTGTCATAGGAAATGATTTTTGAGTAGAAATTCTATTGAAGCGTATTTCCCTTTTAATATTGAAACAACCTCTTTAGCGCGTTCCAATCTTTTCATTTGTTGAATATTGAATCCTAATCCTCCGCTAAATAGCCCCAAAATGGTAGCACTTAATGAAGTATTGCCTTCTAGGTCTTCAATAGGAACAGAGGGAATTTCTCGTACATAACTTATAATAAAATCGTCTTTTACGTTCTGTAATAGATACGCCTTTACCTCTTCGTTGTATCTTGCGAAATCAATCATTTCAGTGGAGTTAGTAGCGTTTGCTGTAATCTTATCTGCTTGAATTTGGATGTCAGCTATCTGTCGTAATATATTACGATTCATACTTCAATACATTAAGTCAAAAGGTATACGGCTTTGAATCTATTGCTGTAAACCAAGTTCAACGAAATTCGCGCTAGTTTTTAGAAACGAGGACAGTACATGATTTTCTTAATGTTCAATGCCTTAGGCATGATGATGTACATCAAGGAAATTTCCAATGCGCCAACGCCTTTGCCTACTTCTTTTCTACGGCTTAAGGTAACATCGTAGCTAGCGGCTAGTTTAAATCCGTTTACTTCAAAACCAGCATAAGGAATAATGGATTCTGACTGTCCATCTTTATTGGTAATGTTGTTGGCACGATTATACAAGCCGATAGTCATGTTCGTTGTTTCTGTGAAATCAAATCCAAATCCAAGTCCTGTGTTCAATTGGTCGGCCTTTGCTTGTTGCATGAATAAACCTGATGGGAGGAGGTGGAATTTTCCGAATCCAATATCCAGTCCGGCTTGAACATTATATCTGTAGTATAAATTGCGTTTTGTACTGTTCGCTTCTAAGTTATATTTCATGGTAGCAGCATTGTAAAATGCACCCCCTAAGTACATACTGAATCGTTCAGAGAATTTACCGTAGTATAACAAACCCGCATTAAAGTTTACGTAACCTACGTTTGGTTGAAGAGAAACATTACTTGCTGTATTGCCGTCAAATTGATTGGCGCCATTGTATTGGTTAGCCCATTTTAAATCGTTTTGATTTAAACGTAATTGCGTGTATCCAACTTGAATTCCGGCCGATAACTGATGATTATCTTTTCTGCCCATTGATTTGATGTAAGACGCAGAAATCATACCTTGGAACGTTCCGAAAGAACCGGCTCCGGCTCTATCATAGAGGAACAATCCTCCAATTCCGATAGCGTCTCTTCGAAGGTGAATAGGCGCATCCACAAAGAATGAAGGCGTTTGATACGGAGAATTAAAAAAGCTAGTTGAACTTGGCGAATTGATGCCCGAGAACCACTGGTTGCGATATATTGCACCTAATCGCACTGAACCTTTTGTTAATCCTGTTAGAGCGGGATTAAGGGTGAGTGGCGAATTAAAGAACTGCGAATAATGCGTGTCTTGGGCATTAATTGCTAATGAGAAAAGAACAATAATCAGGGATAAATATTTTTTCATGTCAGATCTTTATAGGATTTTCAATTACCAAACTAGAGCTAGGTTTCCGGAAATAGGGGCATAAGACTCACCGTTCAATTTTTTCACTTTAGCAATAAACGTATAGTTGCCTTGTTGTTGGAGTTTTCCTTGATAGTAGCCATCCCACTTATCAGTACCATCGCGTTTACTGCTGAATACTACTTCTCCCCATCTATTGAAGACCATCAATTCATCTAAAACAACTTTTTTGAGGTTGTTGACAATAGTGAAATATCTGTTTTCAGCAGGAATAGAAGGGTCAGTAGATCCCGGAGCAAAAACGTTCGGGAAGGCAAAGTCATCGCCCTCAACAGGCTTTATAAGCGCATGCGGTTGATTACCATTATCGGTCCATCCATTTCTTATCATTCGAACACGTGGTGAAGTAGCATTGCCATTAGCATTGGCTAGGTCTTCCCATTGTGGGGGACCTTGCCATCTTGCGATGGAACTCCATTGCCCGTCATTGTTTGGATCGTAAAAAATGGCCAACGATGCAGGTGTATTATCTGCTGATCTCAGCAAATGGTAGAATTTATCGTTACCGCTTTGAATATTTGCTTCTTTTGTAGCAATAGCGTAACCATCATCTGTGGTGGTGGTGGTAGATAATGTATTAAATGCAAAACGTGCTTCATAGCTGTGATTGCTGGCGTCATTAGGCGTAAAAGAAACTTCGCGTTTTAAAATTAACCCGCTGTTATTCCAACCTAAAGGAAATAGATATTCATCAGTAGAATTGGTTTTTCTAACGAGTTTTCCAACCCCGGTACTGCTTACAAATGCATCATTCACACCGTTCACAACAATAGCAGCCGAACTTGGGTTTAATACCGTCATTCTGTAGCCATCTGTAGCCAATTCGTTATTGTTCAGCGTCAAAGTGCCATCTACATTGGCATCCAACGTTTGTTTTTTTGTTGTACTTGGCGTTTCACAAATCAAGTCGAAGAAAGTAGTTGGGTTGTTCCCGGTAATCAATTGATTGCCTCCATGTAGGAAAACTTTGCTTTGATCGGCATTGAAAGTCGCATTGTTTACCCAGTCTTTGCTGACAATATATTGACCGGCATTTGAACTGTAACCATCGGCAATACCGTTAGTGTTGACAAAACTTCCTTCAATATGTACTTCTCCTTTATTGCTGAATAAACCGCTTCCGGCATTTTCCAATGTGCCATCGTTTGCGCCACTTCCGGTTTTTACAATCATTTGTGCACCAACCACACCGATTTGTGCACCATTATTGTAAAAAGTTTGGGCTGAAAGAGTACCACACGTGAGGATGAAGAGGGTAAGGGGTAAAAATTGTTTTTTCATAAGCTATATAACTAGTTGTGATATATAGGTAAATATAGGTTTTTTGGTCTGTTTCAGGAAAAAAAATCTTAAAAAAAAGACACTCACAGGAGTTGGTGTAGAAAAATAGTGTTTTCGTTGAGTTTTAGGGGTAATTTTGGGCAAATTCTTTCACTATGAGATGGTTGGTTTTTTTGCTATTTACGGTTAGTTTGTCTTCTTGCTTAGTTACAAAGAAGAAATTTGATGCTCAAAAGGCCTTAGCCGATCGTTGCGACAGCACTTTGGCCGATTGTTCCGATAAATTGAAAAAAGCGGAAGCGGATTTAAGCTTGCTAAAAGGCTCGGAAAGCGATTTGCGGTCTAAATTGGAAAAAGAGAATGCGGAAAATGAGTCGCTGAATGCCAAATACACAAAACTTAACGGTGATTTTGAACAATCGCAAAAGCAATATGAAGACCTTAAAGCCAGAATGGAGGCACTGGGAAAGAATTCAATGTCTGAAAAAGAGTCGCTCAGTTCTGCATTAAAGCAAAAGGAAAAGGATTTGGCAGAGCGCGAAAAACGCATTCATGAGTTGGAAAGTTTAATCGCTAAAAAAGATGAAGCTGTATCTTCTCTCAAGAAAAAAATTGCGGATGCCTTGACCGGTTTTAACAGCAACGAACTTACCGTTACGCAAAGAGATGGCAAAGTGTATGTGTCGTTGTCTGATAAATTGCTTTTTAAATCAGGTAGCTTTACTGTAGATGAAAAAGGTAAACAAGCCATTGTGAAGGTTGCGGAGGTATTGAATAAGCAAACAGAGATAGGTATTGTGATTGAGGGTCATACCGATAGTAAGCAATATGTGAATCCGAAAGGAGAAATTAAGAACAACTGGGATTTAAGTGTGATGCGTGCTGCAATGGTAACATCTATTATGATAACAGATGGGAAAGTTGAAGCGAGCCGAATTACGCCATCAGGCCATGCAGAATTTTTTCCTGTAGAATCGAACGAAACACCAGAAGGAAGAAGCAAAAACAGACGAATTGAAATTGTACTTTCTCCGGATTTAAAAGAGATTTTTAAAATTTTAGACAACACGAATCCCTGAGTATTATATCTTCGCCCCCGATGGCAAGATTAGACCAAGTTACCGATGATCACGAAATGGGTTTTTTCGATCACGTAGATGTGATGCGAAAGCACATTATGCGCTCTGTTTTAGCTATTGTCATTTTTGCCGGTGTTGCCTTGGCCAATACCCGTTGGGTGTTCGATTCTTTTTTGTTCGGCCCCGTAAAGAGCGATTTTGTTACCTATCGCTTACTCTGTAAATTTTCCATGTGGGTGCGTCCGATTCTTTGTAATGTAAGTTCGGTGTTTTGTCCTGAAGAAGGCTTGTGCATGAAGGATTTCAATATCACCTTCTTGAATACCGAACTGTTTGGGCAGTTTATTTCTCAAATTCAGATTTGTATTGTGTTAGGAATTGTGGCTGCATTCCCATACATCATCTTTGAAATTTGGCGTTTTGTTCGTCCTGCGCTTTCTGAAGAAGAGTCGAAAAAATCGAGTCGGATTATCATCTTCAGTTCACTCTTTTTCTTTGTGGGTGTTTTGTTTGCTTATTTTTTGGTAGTACCGTTTTCATTGAGTTTTGCGAATAGCTATGTCATCAGTAGCCAAATTGAAAACCGATTTACATTCGATAATTATGTTGGCTTTATTACCATGATGATGCTCGGTTCGGGCTTGGTATTTGAATTGCCGATGATTGTTTACTTCTTGGCTAAGATGGGTTTACTTACCGCAACATTTATGCGCACCTATCGCAGACATGCCGTTGTAGTAATTTTGATTGTTGCTGCAGTGATTACGCCTTCTCCGGATATGTTTACCATGATGGTTGTGGCGGTGCCGATTTATTTCTTGTATGAGTTGAGTATTATATTGGCGCAGAAGATTAATCCTTAAAGTAGAGGTCGTTTTTACTCAAACAAGAAATTGATATCCTCTTCCGAAAGCTGTTTCACAAAGCCTTCTTCTTCTACAATCAATTCATCAGAAAGTGATTTTTTCTTTTGCTGTAGCAGCGTGATTTTTTCTTCTATGGTATCCGTACAAATGAGTTTGTAAGAGAAAATATTTTTTGTTTGTCCGATACGGTGTGTGCGGTCTATCGCCTGTTGCTCCACCGCATTGTTCCACCAAGGGTCAACCAAAAACACATACTCTGCAGCGGTTAAATTCAAGCCTGAATTACCTGCTTTCAAGCCTAGAAGAAATACTTGTATATCGCTGTTTTCTGCTTGGAAATCGATGACGAGCTTTTCGCGATCCTTCAACGAAGTACTTCCATCGAGCCGTATGTATTTGATGTTTTGTTGGTCTAAGCCTTCTCCAATTTTATCGAGCATGCCGTTGAATTGCGAAAAAACCAACGATTTACCGTCCATGGATTTATCGTGCAACTCTTCCACCAACGTTTCAATTTTTACTGATGGAGCACTTTCAGCTTCCTCGATATCCTTGATTAATGATGGGTGACAACAGATTTGTCGCAGTTTCAAAATGCCTTGCAGAATAGAGAATTTTGTTTTTGCTAAACCATCTTTTTTGATGTTGAGGAACACAGAATCTTTTACTTGCTTTTTAATCGTTTCATACACTTCACGCTGTTGATGTTCCATTTCGCACCACAGAATCGTTTCCGTTTTATCGGGTAAGTCTTGTGCTACTTGCTTTTTGGTTCTGCGCAACACGAAAGGATTCGTCATTTTTCGCAAGGCTCGAATTTTATCTTCGTTTCCATCTCGGTCTATCGGCAAGGCATATTCCTTTTTGAAAAACTCCGCACTGCCAAACATATTCGGCAAAGCAAAGTTCAATTGCGAATACAAATCAAAGGTATTGTTCATGATAGGTGTGCCGCTCAAAGCTATGCGGTTCTTGGCAATGAGCTGAGTAACCGATCGCGTAATTTGCGCATTTGGGTTTTTGATATTCTGACTTTCATCAACCACTACGGTTTCCCAATAAATCAATTTCAACGGATTTTCTTCGTTGCGTAAGGTGCCGTAACTGGTAATCACAATCACGTTCTCTTTAGCCAGAATGCTTTCCAAATCTTTGTTCTGGCTGTGGAATATCACCGGAGTGAAACTCGGAGCAAACTTCTCTATTTCTCTTTTCCAGTTGTTCACCAAGGTAAGCGGAGCCACAATCAAATGTTTTCCGGCCGGATTTTTTTGTTGGTTATGCGCTAAAAAGGAAATGGTTTGTAAGGTTTTTCCTAATCCCATATCATCGGCTAGGCATCCTCCTGCGCCAATTTCAGAAAGCAACACCAGCCACTCGAAACCCTTTTGTTGATAGGGGCGTAGACTGGCATGGATTGTTTCGGGCACTTGAACTACAGTGGACGATTCGTCTTGCCACTCTTTCCAACGTTGCCACCAATCTTTATTGATGGCAATGTTGAGCGTTTTATGTTCTTGCAGTTCTTTAATACTAACTAAGATCCATTGTGGAATCTGCAATTCATTTTTATTGATTTTCGCATGTTTGAATACTAAACTATATTCATCGTGCCAATCATCGGGTAAAACCCCAATGCTGTTGTCTTTCAGCAATACAAAGCGTTGGTTGTTGATGATGGTTTTTTGAATAACAGACAAGTCGATTTTTTCTTCACCAAAACTTACCGTTGCTTTGATGAAGAGTAATGCACCTTCCGATTTGTAAATTTCGAAGTTCGTTGCAATGGCATGTGGTGAATAGCGGAAGTGTTTTAGCATATCCATTCCCACCACCGAAATGTTCTCAGCCAACAAATGCTGATAGGTTTTTAAAAACCAATTTTTCTTTTTAGCCTCATCAAACGAAACGTAAAAGAATCCGTTTTTTTGTTTTGCGAAGTTGGGATGGAGAGCTACAATCTGCTCCAGTATGGCCTTTTCTGTTTCTCGATTACGAACAACTTTATACAGTACTTCGTTTTTGAGAAACTCTACATGATTGTTTTCTTCACTGTTTTCGATAATGAAATTTTCATAATTCCATTGTGGCGTGAACATCAAAAAGGTGTTGTTGATTTCACTCAAATAAATCTGTAATGTAGGCGTGGCTTCTATTTCAATTAATTTGAGTAGTTCGCTTTTATCAACATCATGCGATTGTTCTAGTGAAGGAAGTACATTCGCGATGAAATAATTTTCGTCCGACAAGTCATTTTCCTTAGCCAATTTCGAAAGCCATTCTAGCGTCTGAAAGTCTTTAAAATTAAGGATAATGTACTCGTTATTGCGTTCCAGTAAAAACTTGTGTTGCACAAAATCTTTGATGTCGGTTTGCTGATTATCCCAACAAACGAATGTTGTAAGCGCAACTTTGCTTCCCTTTTTAGCTGCTTTAAATTTGAGCTTTGCTTTTGTAGGATGAATCTTGCACAGCGCTGTTTTGAAGCTTCTGCCATCGGCTGAAAGATAGCGATGGTAAATCGACATTTCTTTGCTCAATTCAATTACATGAGCAAACAAATCATAGATATGGCGCATCGAAGCGCGTTCGAAATACGATTCGAACGAAATGCCTGAACGCTGTTTGTGATACACTTTTTCCAGTTCTGCAAACTCGTGCCGAATATGCCATTCACTGAGCATTTTCAAGCGTTCTATGTTTTTAGGCGAAGCGGTTTTGAAAATGGTATGAATGTTTTTCGCCAACATATTATCGAAACCAAAATGCACCTGATTGTCTTTTCGAATCACATGCAAATAGGTGAATACCTCAAACGCATTGGTTGAAATATTCAGAGGTTGAAGTAATAAGTAGGTCTTTTTATTTTCCATGGAAGATAGCAACGTCAGCTATAGCGGTATGTATAGCCAATTCAATAATTTTTAAAGGACTTAGAATACTTTACCCGGATTCATAATGTTATTCGGGTCGAATACTTTTTTCACACCGCGCATCAATTCCATTTGAAACTCCGGGAATTTAATGTCCATGAATCTTCTTTGTACCCATCCAATGCCGTGTTCCCCGCTAATAGTGCCTCCCAGCGCTACCACCTTTTCAAAAATTTCGCGAACGCCCTTCGGTACTTCGTTTTTCCAGTAGTCGTCACTCAGTTCATCTTTGATGATACGCACATGCACATTACCATCGCCTGCATGGCCGTAACATACAGAACGGAAGTTGTATTTCTTGCCCACTTCTTTGATATGGCGCAATAATTCAGGTAAATAAAAACGAGGTACAACAGTATCTTCTTCAATCGTAACAGAAGTTGTTTTCACTGCATTCGCTACATTTCTACGCATTCGCCACAAGTCGTTTTTCTGTGCATCGCTATCAGCAAATAAAATCTCACCACAATCGAATTGTGTGAGTACTTCATATAAATATTCAGCTTCTTTTTGGATGTAATCCATATCGTTGCCATCGAGCTCAATCAGCAAGTTGGCGCGCACATCATCGGCAATAGGAATGGTAACATCACCTAACCAATTGCAAACCCAATCAATAGCATCGCGTTCCATAAATTCAAGACATGAAGGTGTAATGCCGGCACGGAAAATGGCCGACACTGCTGCACTCGCTTGATCCATCGAGGTAAACGGCACCAACATAATTACATTAAATTTAGGATGCGGAATGAGTTTCAACACGATTTTTGTGACAATACCCAAGGTGCCTTCGCTTCCCACAAACAAATGCGTGAAATTATAGCCGGTAGAGTTTTTAAGTACATTGGCTCCTGTCCACATCACTTCACCATTCGGCAAAACCACTTCAAGGTTCAGTACATAATCTTTTACTACACCGTATTTCACTGCTCTTGGACCGCCCGAATTACAAGATATATTCCCTCCAATAAAACTGGTACCACGGCTTGACGGATCGGGAGGATAGAACAAGCCTTTTTCTTTTACCGTATTCTGCAGCAATTCAGTAATAACGCCCGGTTCGGTGGTAACTTGCAAGTTGTTTTCATCGATTTCAATAATCTTGTTTAATCGTTCGATGGTAATCATTAAGCCGCCATAAATCGCCAAGCTGTTAGCCGAAAGACCTGTTCCTGCTGCTCGTGGGTAAACCGGAATTTTATGTTCATTGCAATAGCGCACCAAGGCACTTACTTGAGCTGTGGTATTTGGTTTGGCTACAGCTTCAGGGTAGAAGCGGAGGTTTTCTGTTTCGTCTTTGGCGTATTTTTCGTAATGCTCGCCCGTGGTTAAAACAAAATCATCACCCACAATGGAACGGAAAAATGCCAAAGCGGCTTCATCTATTTTATTATAGTGGAAATCGAGTGTTGCAGATTCTTTAAACATAGTCGTAAAATTAGTTTTTAATTAGAAGTAGGCAACGTGGAGGGTGGATAATTTGGTAATTTGGTAATTTGATGATGGCGAAAAATGCTGAATTTAACAGTGAAATGATTTAACAATGGGGGATTAGGTAATTTGATAATTTGAGGATGTTGAAATTGAGAATTTTGGGATGAAAAATTGGAAATTGAAATTTGGTAATTGAGAATTTGAGCATCACCAGTTCCTTTTTCTTGCTATTTTCGCGCTATGAAGCAGGATATTCGGGAATTATCGCAGGCTGAAATGGAGCAGGCTTTTGCTGCGCTTGGGGTTGAAAAATTTCGTGCAAAGCAAGTACATGAGTGGCTCTGGAAAAAGTCGGCTCAATCGTTTGAGCAAATGACGAATTTGTCGAAATCGTTTCGCGAAGAATTAACGAATCACTTTTCATTCGATTTATTGCAAGAGAGCATAGCCCAAAAGAGTTCTGATGGAACAGTAAAGTTAGGCATTCGCTTGAAAGACAGTCGAATGGTGGAAGGGGTACTGATTCCGGATGGGGAGCGGGCAACGGCTTGTGTTTCCTCGCAAGTGGGTTGTACCTTAAGTTGTGCTTTTTGCGCTACCGGTTTTTTAAAGCGTGAACGAAATCTAACGGCAGCTGAAATTTATGATCAAGTGGTTTTATTGAACCAACACGCTAAAGACCATAATGGTAAGGGGCTGACTAATATTGTTTATATGGGTATGGGCGAGCCGTTGTTGAATTACGATAATGTGCTGCAGAGTATTTATTTGATTACTTCTCCGGAGGGGTTGAATATGTCGCAAAAGCGGATTACTGTGTCTACAAGTGGTATTAGCAGAGGGATTGTGCGATTGGCCGATGAAAATAAAAAGTTCAATTTAGCACTTTCGTTACATGCGGCTACGAATGAAAAGCGTGATCAAATTATGGATATTAACCGTTCTAATAATCTAGAATCGTTAGTGGAATCCATGAATTACTTTTATCGGAAAACGGGCAATAAAATTACATTCGAGTATATTTTGTTTGATCATTTTAATGATAGTTTGGAAGATGCAGAGCATTTAATTTCCTTATATCACCAGGTGCCAGCTTTTGTTAACATTATAGAATATAACAATGTAGAGGGCGTTACGTTAAAGAGAGCCAAAAAGGAACGCAGAGATGCCTTTGTGGACTACCTTCGTAAGCGAGGCATTGAAGTGGCAGTAAGAAGGAGCCGAGGTAAGGATATTGATGCAGCCTGTGGGCAGTTAGCCAATAAAATGGAAGGATAACAGGATATAATCTTCCCGTTTTTTAATTGATAAATAAATTACATTCGTACAAAATCAAACAATGACACAAGAGACCTATAACGAAGTTCTGAGCGATTTTAAAAATTGGCACAGTATGATTAAGAAATATCAGGTGCCAAGCTATAAAAAAGCCATTGTACAAGTGGTGAACAGTTTCACTTTTTACATAGCCTTATGGGTGTTGCAGTTCTACTTGTTTGATTTTTCAGTCTTCTTTACCATTCTTATCGGGATGTTTAATGGGTTTCTATTAGGTCGAATTTTCATTATTCAACACGATTGCGGACATCGTTCTTTTACGTCAAGTTCGCTGTTTAATAATATTCTGGGCTCTATTTGCAGCGTGTGCACTATTATTCCTTACAAGTATTGGGCGAAGTCGCACGATTTCCACCATGCACATAATGCTCAAATCGAGTACAGCGATATTGGCGATATCGATTGTAAGTCGGTGAAAGAATATGCTGCTATGAGTAAGCCACAAAGAATTTGGTATAGAGTGTATAGAAATCCTTTCTATCTCTTTACTATAGGCGGTTTTATCTATGTGGTAATCTACAATAGACTAGCATTACTGAATACCGATTACTTTAAAAAAGTACGCAGCAATGTCACTATAAGTAATGTTGCTTTTGTTGCCATTTATGCGCTGTTGGGATATTTCATAGGAGCTAAGAAGTTTTTGGTAGTGCAGTTCGTGAATTTGTTTTTCTTCGGCACCTATGCGTTATGGTTTTTCTATATTCAACATCAGTACGAAACTATCTATAAGAGCGGAAAAAGCAATTGGAATTACGTGGTAGCAGCCATCAAAGGAAGCACGTTCTATAATTTACCTAGCGCATTGCATTGGCTTACAGGAAATATTGGCTACCACCATATTCATCATTTAAGTCCAACAATTCCATTTTATAATTTACCAAAATGCCATCGCGAAAATCCACTGTTCGCAAAACATGTGAATCAAATAACATTGATGCAAAGTTTTAAAACAGTTTTTGCCAATTTATGGGATGAAGATCAACAACGAATGATTTCGTTTGGAGAATACAGTAGACGAAAAAAAGCACTAAAAGGAAATCTCCAATAAATGGGAAAAACTGCATTGATATTAGGAGCTACGGGTTTGGTAGGTGGAGCGTGTTTAGCTCGTCTGTTGAATGATGATAGCTTTGAAAAGGTGGTTGCGTTAACGCGAACCCCTTTGACAGTTAAGCATAATAAACTTTTTAATGCGGTTGTAGATTTTAATCATCCTGATTCTTATATGGAATATTGTGTTGGCGATGTGCTCTTTTCAGCCATGGGAACCACCATTGGTAAAGCCGGTTCGAAAGATGCCTTTTTAAAAGTAGACTACACTTATCCGTTTGAAGTGGCCAAGGCCGCTAAACAAAATGGAGTTGGATTCCATGTTTTAATTTCTTCTTTAGGTGCAGATGCCGATTCATCTATTTTTTACAGCCAAGTGAAAGGAAAGCTGGAACGAGACATCTCACTGTTAGGCTTTACAACGAATATTATAATTCAACCCTCTATACTTTTGGGCGAGAGGAAAGAGTCGAGGCCAATGGAACGTATAGGCCAAAGTTTCGTCCAAAAATGTAGTTTCTTGTTTGTTGGGCCACTTGCCCAATTTAAAGGGGTAAGTGCCGAAACTGTTGCTATTGCTATGATTGCGTTGGCTAAAGGGAATAATAAGGGCAAGTTAGTTGTGGAAAACCGAGAGTTGTTTACTTTTGAAAAATGAGAAGCATGCGAAATCTAGTTTTTATACTATTATCAATACTTACCCATAGCATTTACGCTCAGGGTATTAAAGTTCGTGCGTTAGACTATGAAGATGACATACCTGATAAAGTAGACTCGTTTAGGACATTACATATTGTTATTGCTGGAAATATTTACAAAAGCGAGGAACAAATTCGCCAAGCATACGATTCCGTTGAGCATCGCTACGATTTTTCACAAGAATTACGCCATGTGAACCCTATAATGAATATTGGTGATGTAGTGGTTGCACAAATGAAGACATCCTTTACTGGGGATTTAACTTCTCCTTATTCAGCTCCTGATGAGTTCGCTTTGTCTATTAAATACACAGGTATAAACCAATGCGTATTAGCCAATAAAAATACGGTGAATATTGATAAGAAAGGCTTACTGCGAACACAGCGAGCACTTGGTGTGTTTGATATACAAACTACAGGCGCATTTACTGATAATTTTCAACGCAATGGTAATTGTCCGTTAATTGTGGAACGTAAAGGTTTCAAAGTAGCGATTTTAAATTATGCCAATATTGATAAACGTCCGTCTGTATCGCTCGACTATATTGTGAATCAAATTGATTTAGGACAAATAGAACGCGATATGAAATTGGCTCGAGATCAACGATGCGATTACATTGTAGTCTATTTCGACTGGGGAGAAAATTATCAAGATTATCCTTCATATTCTCAAGAACAATTGGCTAAATACGTTTTTGAACAAGGCGCAAATCTAATTGTAGGTACTTTCCCGAATACCATTCAGAAAATTGATATGATACCCTATTATTATCAAACGGTTCCTAAAAATGGTATGGTTGCTTATTCTTTAGGCAATTTAGTTACTGGATATGATGATGATAGAACAAAGTCGGGGGCATTATTAGATATTGAGATTCACAAAAATAATTTCACGGGGGAAGTAAAAGAAGGTGATTTTGGATTCATTCCGGTTTGGAATTATTTTGATACCATTAACGGGAAAAAGCGACTTCGTGTAATCCCTGTAGCGGCTGTAGAACAGGGAGATGTGCTCAAAAAAATACCGGAATCAGAAAAGAAAAAAATGGTTAAGTACGGCTTGGATACTAGAAGAACGATGGGCCGTTACTCTGATGAAATTCAGTATAACATAACAGATATAACAATAGAGGATGTAGAGGAATCGGCTCAATTGACCAATGCGCCTATGAATAATCGATTTAATCCTTTCGATCAACGCAATTTAAAAGAATCGGCTCCTCCGGTAGAGAAGAAAACTGATTCAAAAACGATAGATACCATTTATCGCATTCAATTTTATGAGTTGAGCAAGTTGATTCCCATTGATACTACCTATTACGAGCATTTGAAAGGGTATGAAGTGCTACAAGAAAATGGCACATACAAATATCTGCTAGGCAATTCAACTGATTTTGCGCACATTAAAGATGTGTATTTGCGAACGATAAAACCTCGCTACAAGCAATCGCTTATTGCTGTATATTTCGATGGACGAAGAATTAGAGAAATTGTTCTTAAAGAGCAACTGTGAATCTGTGTATAGACATAGGTAATACTGCGTTGAAGTTCGGAATATTCGAAGGGGATACGTTACAGCAACAAGGAACGTCTTTCGAAGCTTTAAAAGATGCCGTTGTTTCACATATTAAGGTAGCTATTGTATCATCAGTTGTGCTGGAGCATCCGGTGATGAATTGGTTGTGTGATAATGCTATACCATTTCTTACTTTGTCGAATTCACTTACATTGCCTTTTTCTATTGCCTATACAACACCTGATACCTTGGGAGTCGATAGAATTGCTGCCGCTGCCGGTGCCATGAATCGCTTTCCGAACCAAAATAGTTTGGTAATAACAGCCGGTTCTTGTATTACCTATAATGTAATCGATGCAAAAGGAGTGTTTTTAGGTGGAGCAATTTCTCCTGGTGTTCGAATGCGTTTTGAAGCATTACATCATTTCACGGCAAAGCTACCATTGGTAAACATAGATCCCAAAGCTGATGTGCAATGGATAGGAAGCGATACTAAAACGTCTATTGAAATAGGCGTTTATCGAGCTGTGCTGAATGAGTTGGAAGGTTTTATCCGACAATTTGATGCTGATTTTGAAAATCTTAACATACTTATCTGTGGTGGGGATGCACCTTTTTTGGTTTCGCATCTTAAAAATAACATCTTTGCAACACCCTCATTAATTCTTGAGGGCTTAAACTATATTCTGCAACTGAATGCAAACAAACTTTCATAAACTAATATGCACGGCTGTGTTTTCGCTACTGTGCGTTTTCACTTTCGCACAAACAAATTCCCCATACTCACGGTTCGGATTAGGCTATCTGCGTTCAGATGTGTTCTCTTCTAACAAAGCTATGGGTGAAATATCAGCCGGTTACAGAAGTGCAGTGGGTTTAAATGTTCAAAATCCGGCATCATACTCTGAACTTTCATTGACTACTTTTGAAGGAGGAGCTAATATTGATGCGACTACAATGACCACCAAAGATTCAGTATATAAAGGCACTTACGGTACATTGAATCACATTGCAGTTGGAATACCTTTAAAACGCGATCGTTGGGGATTAAGTTTGGGATTGTTACCTTATGCAACAACAAATTACCGTTTTCAGCTTCAAAATGTAGACACCTTTAATGAGTATAATGGCAAGGGCTCACTTTATAAACTCTATTTGGGTTCCGCATATAGAATCGGTGACTTCTCTATAGGATTTAATGTGGGTTATCTTTTCGGAAAACAACAGTATTACAAAGGGTACACATTTACTGACTCCCTCCAAGCTTTAAATGTTCGCAACAATACATCAATGTACGTTAATGGGTTCCTTTATAATTTAGGGATTCAATATAAAAAGCGAATCATTAAACATACTGAAGCGAATCGCTTAAAAACAGATATCTTTTTTACTGCAGGCGCCTATGGTAATAGTGGGGTTACTGCCAATGCAAAAATTAATGCATTGTGGGAGCGGTATTATACTTCTGTAAGTACCGGAGTCATTTATCCTGTAGATACTCCTTTACAACAAGCTGAAGTTAAAGGCAAAATTCGTATGCCAAGTCAATTCGGAATTGGTTTTACAGTGGGGAATGAAAACTGGTGGATTGTTGGAGCCGATTTTAAATTTTCGCAATGGAGTAAGTTTTCTTCTCCGATTAGCTACGGCTCAGTGGGGGATAGTTGGCGTTTCTCTCTTGGTGCAGGAATAACCCCTGATTATACCGGAAAGTTTGTAAAGCGAATCTCTTATAAAGCCGGTTTTTATGCTGGCAAATCAGAGGTGCGTGTGAATAATGCGCCATTAAGTGAGTACGGTGGAACTTTTGGATTTGTGCTACCATTTGTATTCGGACGAGATCGTGTAAACACGAACGACTTCTTCCAACTGTTCTTAATGGGTGATATAGGTACTCGTGTGCCGAATAGTTCTGCATTTATCAAAGAAACCTATTACCGATTCACTATAGGTTTATCTTTCAATAGTCTTTGGTTCCAGAGACGGAAGTTCGATTAATTTCAAATTTAGCTTAGCTCTATGCGTAGCGTATTGGTTGTTTTTGCATTCTTTTTTCTGCTATCGTGTAATAACGATATGGATAAAGCAAAGTTGGTGACTAGTCGTGCTAATGTAAATATTGAGCATGGAAAGGATATTGAAATTAATTATTCATCGCTTGGCGATAATAAGATCAAAGCATTTGCCAAAACAATGCTGCGCTTCAATACCGATAAGCCATACATGGAATTTCCTGACGGTATCAAAATTAATTTTTTCGACAAAGACGGAAATGTAGAAACCGTGATGACTGCGAAATACGCTACGGTACAAGATGGTTCATCGCTGATGACCGCCAGGAATGATGTAGAAGTAACCAATGTAAAAGGGGAAAAACTCAATACCGAAGAACTGATTTGGGATGAATCGCAAAAGCAAATTTATTCCAACGCATTTGTGAAAATTACAACAGCTGATGAGATTATCTTAGGCAATGGTATGGAGTCCAATCAAACATTTACCGATTATTCAATTAAGCATATCACCGGCAAAGTAAAGGTGAAAGGAGGGGTGTAACTTAAAATATTTTGAGTTGATGTTCCTTTAAATGAAAGCTCTTCCGATGTAATGGTGTTGTGCCGTGGACCATCATTGCTTGTCGGTGTTTAAATGTGCCATAGCCTTTATTACTCAGCCAATCATATTGCGGATAATCTTTGTGTGCTGCAGTCATAAAATCGTCTCGATACGTCTTCGCCAAAATAGATGCCGCAGCAATTGAGAGATATTTGCCATCGCCTTTCACTATGGTTTGATGTGGTATGTTCTTGTAGGGTTTGAATTTGTTGCCGTCTACAATAATGAATTGAAATTTTTTTTGGAGTTGATCCAGCGAAAGATGCATTGCTTTGATGGAGGCATTGAGAATATTGATGCTATCGATTTCTTCGGGACTAATTTGTGCTACGGCAAATGCAATGGCGTCTTTCTCTATGCTCTCTCGCAATGCATAACGCGTCTTTTCAGCAATTTGCTTGGAGTCGTTTAGTATGTTATTGGAGTAGTCTATTGGGAGAATAACAGCTGCTGCAAAAACAGGGCCGGCCAAACAACCTCTGCCTGCTTCATCACAACCGGCTTCAATCCATTCGCTTTGGTAAAAGGGGAGCAGCATCTTATTGCTTAATTTCTTTTACCGGTGGAACATAAGGTCGCTTATTGCCTTTCACACCAATGATTGTGGCCTCTCCACTAATTTCATCGTTTTTCCAAACGCCAATAATTTTTGATCCATCAGCTAGGTAAAAGGTGCCGTCACCTTCCATTTTATTATTGGCGAAACTGCCTTCAAAACGTTCCCCATTGGCGAAATAAACTATCCCTTTGCCATTTCTGGAATTGTTGGCAAAATTGCCTACATATTTATCGCCACCACTAAATACCATAGTGCCTTTACCCACCTTTTTGTCGTTTTCAAAATACCCGTCAAACATACGTCCATCGGCATAATAATATTTTCCTCTACCTTGCCGTTTGCCCTTCACATAATGCCCTTCGTAGCGATCTCCATTTTTGAAATAGTATATGCCATTACCGTCCAAAACACCATTCACGAAATCACCATAATATTTTGAACCGTTCTTGAAAAAGTACGCTCCTTTCCCGTCAATAACGCCATTCTTGAATTCCCCTTCATAGTGTTCGCCATTGAGAAGTTTAATTTTTCCTTCACCGTTTTGTTTATCCTCTTGCCAGTTACCGCTATAAACGGTGCTGTCTTTGTACGTCATCTTCCCTTGGCCATTTCGTTTACCCTTGGTCAAATTACCTTCATACACAGCTCCATCCTCATAGCGAATTGTTTTAAATCCGGAAGCAGTATCAGGCAGGGCTATTGCATTGCTGTCTGCCATTTGCGATTTTGCACCAACACTGATTACAAAAAACGTTATCAACAAATAATATTTCATAACCTCACTATGAGATAAAAATTAAATAAAGAATTTTACATAATTAATCAATTAGTTTTGAATCCAATCAAAAAACTTGCTTCGCAAACTGCTGTTTATGGTGTAAGCAGTATTTTGGGGCGTTTTTTAAACTATTTGCTAGTGCCGCTGTATACGCGGTTTTTTTTGCCGGAAGAGTACGGTGTTGTTTCCGAGTTTTATGCATACACCGGTTTTTTCTTTGTGTTGCTCACGTTTGGAATGGAAACAGGGTTCTTTCGTTTTACGAAAGATGAGCGATTTACCAAGGTCTATTCTTCTATACTTCAGTTTTTATTTATCGCCAATATTCTTTTTGTAGGATTGGTTTTTGTGTTCTCGGATACTTTTGCGAAGCTCCTACACTACGAAGGGTTTGAGCATTATTTTATTTGGTTTGCGATTATCTTAGCCTGCGATTCTATTGGTTCATTGCCCTTTGCAAAATTGCGACAAGAAGAACGTGCAAAGCGCTTTGCTTTTGTGAAACTCACAGAAATCGGTGTAAACATTGGACTAAATATTTTCTTCATGTATTTGCTGAAAACAGCACAGCGTCATCCTGTGGCTTATTTTGATCCTTCTATTGGTGTAGGCTATGTCTTTGTTGCGAACCTAATTTCAAGTGTAGTGAAGTTGTTATTGTTGTCTGATAAACTTGTGCCGGTTGTAGAAGGTTTTGAATATCATTTTTTTAAAGTGGTAGTTAGATATTCTGCTCCTATTATCATTATTGGGTTTGCCGGAATTGTCAATGAAATGCTTGATAGAATGTTGCTGAAATATTTGTTGCCTGGAACTATTCACCAAAATCTTCAGGAGCTTGGAATCTACAGCGCTTGTTATAAAATCAGTATTGTAATGTCGTTGTTTATACAAGCTTTTCGATTTGCTGCAGAGCCTTTCTTTTTTGCACAATCAAAAAGTGAAAATGCACGTCAGCTCTATGCTGATGTGATGAATTGGTTCACCTTGTTTTGCGCTGGTATTTTTATAACAGTAGTGGTGTTTTTAGATCTATTTGGTCTGTTTGTGGGACCTGCATTTAGAGCGGGATTATCGGTTGTGCCGATTTTGCTTTTAGCCAATATGTTTTTAGGGATGTATGTTAATCTATCGATTTGGTATAAGCTCACCGATAAAACTTTTTTAGGCGCTTTGGTATCTATTGCTGGCGCAATTGTCACTATAATTCTCCTCTATTGGTGGATCCCACTATTTGGTTATGTTGGAGCGGCATGGGCAACGTTATTGTGTTATGCTTTTATGGCTATCGCTTCATTTCTGTTGGGGAAAAAATATTATCCTGTGCCCTATTCATTATCGCAATTGGCCTACTATTTAGGGCTGTGCTGCTTGGTTTGGGTAGCCACATTAGTTATTCCTTTTGGAAACGGAGGTGTGGCTCTAATAGGGAAAATGCTATTATTGCTATCTTCGTTGGTACTCTTAATTTTACCGGAACGCGATAAACTACTGCAACTCACAAAAAAGATAAAATGAAAAACAGAATCAGAATATCACATTTAGCATTACTTCCTTTATTGCTGTTTTTCGGATGTACAGATAAGAATGCCTACAAAAATGTGGATGTGTCGAAAATCAATGTCGACTTGCCGCTTCAACATTTTGAACATGATTTTTTTGATTTTAATGCAGAAAATTTTGAAGCACATGATGCCATGATGCAACAAAAGTATGGCAGTTTCTTCAATTACTACACGCAGCAGATTATGTTTTTCGGTATGCCAAAATTCAATGGAGATACTGCAAAATACGATCGAAAGTCAGATATATTGGGATTTGTAAATGACACCATTATGCGTTCTCTTTATGCAGCTACTGATAAACTGTACGGGCAATCGGTGAATGAAGATGAAATGAAAGAGGCGGTAAAGCACTTGAAGTATTATTTCCCTAAGATAAAAGTGAGTCGTATTGTTACTTTCCTTTCGGGTTTCCAATATGGCGCAAGTACTTATGACGATAGTGTTTTAGTGGTAGGACTCGATATGTATTTAGGAGCCGACTGTCCGTTCTATTCCAACCTAGATATTCCCATGTATATTGTTCGTAAGTTGAAACGCGAATTTATTGTTCCTAACGCCATGCAAAGTGTGTATCAGCTTTATTTCGAAAAACCCACATACAGTGCAGAATTGCCATTAATTGAAGCGATGGTGAATGAAGGAAAGAAATACTACTTTATGGAATGTATGATGCCACAATTACCCGACAGTATGATAATTGGCTACACCGCAGCTCAAACGGTATGGTGTACAAAGAGTGAAAAACAAATATGGCAATATTTTAACGATCAAGATTTGTTGTATAAGACTAATTTTGTTGAACAAAAACGATACACAACAGAGGGGCCAACAACAACAGGTATGCCCAGCGATTCACCCGGTAAAGTTGGTGCCTGGGTGGGTTGGCAGATTGTTCGAAAGTACATGAAAGAAGCTGCAGGGAAAGTAACTTTAGAAGATTTACTTTTGCATACTGATGCAAAATTGATTTTGAAACAAGCAAAATATAAACCGTAATTTCAGTCTATGCATAAGCGAAATAGTGAAAAATGGCAAAGTAAGTTGTCGAGAATGCTGAACTCTAGCGTTTCGTTCAGTATCGCATATTTGATAATGATGACCGGATTTCATTTAACCATGGCTTTAATGGGAAAAGTGTTTGGATTCTATTCATCAACCTATTACTATGGGGCTAAATTTATCGTTAATCATAACTATTGGACAAAGCTAAGTGTGTTCTTTGTGTATACAAGCGGAACCCTTTTCGTGACATTGTTTGGCGTTATCTGTGGCGTGCTTTTTTTTAAATTGAAGGAGAGGAATTATGTTTTTAATTTGATATTTCTGTGGGGTATGGTTATCTCTTCATCTGTTATTGCCGCTCAAGGTTTAATTATTAATCTAGGCGCAGAACAATATATCTCGCCATTTTATCAAAATCTAACGGTTGTACTAGCTTGGCTCCATATTCCTTTGGTTTTTTATTATGCAATTGCAGGCGTGTTATTCTTCTTTGGTGCTTTCTGTGCAGTATATGTATGTAAGCCCTTTTTAACTTTATCATACTCTTATTCTAAAGTCAATAAACTTCAACGTAAACAGAAATATTTTTTCGAAACGGCTATAGTACCTTATGTGGTTGCTTCTATTGGTTTACTTTCATTTACATTCCCATTGAATATGTGGATTAACATTATGTATGTCTTTTTTATTGGCATTTCATTATTGTTGGGTTTTTTTGCACTTCCATTCTTTGAAGTTAAAACAGATGAGATCTTACGGTATAAAACGTTGCAAGAGGCCAGTATTGGTATTTTTATTGTATTAATGGTTTTACTCGGATTACTCACTCTTACATGGCGTGGAATCTATTTAGGCGGTTGATATGATAAAGCAATTATTCGAGCAAAATATTAACGATAAAAAAAAAGCAGAAGCTGCATATTTTGTATTTTCTGTTGTAGGTGCTTATCTCGTTTGGAAGCTCTGCTCATTTGTATTGGAAACGATGGAGCCGCAATGGTGGATAAGCTTTCAGAATGGTGTCGCCTATCTATTGATAAGTGTTGCGGTGTATCTAACAGATTTGTTCTTTTCTATAACTGCTCAATTTTTTGGCAGGAATATTTTCTTGTCAAACACGTCAGGTATTTATGTGGCTAATCATTGCTTAGGTATTCCTGCAATAGTTGTTTTTACATTAATCATACTGTCGTTTGGAGGAGCATTAAAGCATAAATTATGGTATATCCCCTTGGGTATAATTGGGATACTCTTCATTAATTGTATGCGAATTGTAGGATTGGTGGTGTTATTAAAAAGGTCGTCACCATTTTTTTGGGAACTGAATCATAAATATGCCTTACTAATTTTAACCTACGGCTTTATTTTTTGGATGGTGAAAGTTTGGATGGACAAGTTCGCTGATCAGGATTAGTTTCCTGCAATTAGATTTTTATAGAACATCATCATTTCTGAAGATGGCCAATCTACAGGTCCGGTTTTTTCGAATACTTTTTTCCCTTGCCGGTCGAAAATATAATTGGTAGGATAGGTGTGAACACCCAAACCTTTTAATGGATTTACGGTTTGAAGAAAAATGATTTTGCTGTCTGCATATTTATTCGCTAAGGCAATCAATTTAGTGCTGTCTTCATCACTCAAACAAATAACCCCCATGTCATCAGGATATAACGCTGCTGTTTTAGCCAACTCAGGCAATTCAGCCATGCATGGGCCACACCAAGTTTGATAAAAATCAACTATAACTACTTTGTTGCGAAGAATGGAATTTGGGAATGGTTTTCCATCTAATGTTTTTAACGCTAATCTACTGATGCTTATGGCAGGCGGTATGCGATAGTAATAATATAGTCCAACTACAATAAGCAGAACCGTTAGCCCCACGGCAATTTGCTGAAATCTATTATTATTCATATATTTTATTGTAGTCGTTAATACTTCGTTGAATTACCTCTTTGGCTTCGGTCGCACCATAAATTGAGGAAATCTGTACCTTCTGACTCGTGTCGTCAGGTAAGTTTTTATAGGTTAAAAAGTAGTGCTTTAATCGATTAAGTAGGCCACTTGGAATGTCGTTGATATCGTTCCACGATTCATATACATCGTCACCTTTAAGTACGCAAATAATCTTATCGTCAGCCTGATTATTGTCAATCATTCGAAATCCACCAATGGGAATAGCATTTACTAAAATGCCGTTTCTGTCTATGCGTTTCTCCGTCAAAATGCATACATCTAAGGGGTCTTGATCGCCAATAATATTTTTTAAGCCGGTTTTTTCCATACACAAATTGCCTACCTCAATATCACAAAGTGTTTTAGGGATGAATCCGTATAATGCCGGACAAATATTCGAGAAGCGTTGTGGGCGATCGATTTTCAGGATGCCGGTTTTTTTATCGACTTCGTATTTAATGGTATCTGTTGGTACTATCTCAATATAGGCAACACATTCGTTGGGGGTATTGCTGTGCAAATCTACACCGTGCCAAGGGTGAGCCGTGTTTGTTTGTTTATTCATAAAATCTTGCATAAAATTTACCAATCGCCTCCGGCACCACCTCCACTAAAATCGCCTCCGCCAAAACCACCGAAACCTCCTCCACTATCAGAGCTTCCTCCTCCACCCCAATCGCTTCCGCCACCAATAAAAGGGAAACCACCCGGATAAAATATTCCCCTCCTGCTAATGGTAGATTGATTTCTGCGGCTCATAATAATGATGAAAATGAAGACGGCAATAAAAATTAAAATAGGCACCAATACGCTTCCTTCATTATCACCGCTGCTTGGATTTTCATTTACGAATTTTCCGGCAAGTACATCAAAAATTGAATTTGTAGTCGCATCAAAAGCTGCATAGTAGTTGCCATTCTTTAATTCAGGGACAAGTACGGTTTGGTATATCTGCTTACAAATATTTGCGTTCAGACCATCTTCAACACCGTATCCGGTGGCGATATAACCCTTGCGGTCTTGTTTTGAAATAAGAATAACCACACCATTATGCTTGTCTTTTTGCCCCACACCCCACTTATAACCCAATTGGGCAGCATATTCCTGTACCGGTGCCCCTTCTAATGTAGTGATAGTTACAATAGCAATTTGTGTTGAAGTAGAATCAGCATAAGCGTCTAACTTTTGCTCTAATTGTTGTTCTTCTGATGGCGAAAGCATATCGGCAAAGTCGTTCACCAAGCGCGGAGGATCAGGACGAGCAGGAATATTCTGCGCAACAATTCTTCCTGCCTGAACTAAGAGTAAAAGCAATAGAATAATGTAGCGGAAACGACTATTATCCTTCACTGATTTCATTGGGAAGTTCATTTTTGTCGTTAGTGGAATAAGGGGATAACTGCTTTAATTTATCTCCGATTTGAAGCACTACTGCGCACAAACCTTCTTCGTATTGTTCTTTTTTGAAAAAATCAGCCAACACAGCTAATGTATCACTCCAATAGTTTTCAGGAACTTGCGCATGAATGCCTTTGTCTCCATAAATGGCAAACTTTCTATCGCCATGGGCAATATAAATGAGAATGCCATTTTTGTCTTTCGTGTCGTACATCTTTTGCTTATTGAAAACTTCAATGGCTCTGTTGATGGGCTCTTTAGCCGGACAAGAAGATTCGATATGGATACGGATTTCTCCGCTGGTTTGCAACTCAGCCTCACGAATGGTATTTACAATTCGCGCCTTTTGTTCTGTACTTAAAAAAGAATCTTTTTTAAAAAACATATTCTTTGTGTTGCAAACCTATCGGCTTACAATTTAATTTTAGTTGCTTTTTCAGCGCCAGCTTCAGCTTTGAAGTAGCCTTTTGGTTGAAATCCGAACATTCTAGCAGTAATTACATTCGGGAATGTTTGAATAGACGTATTGTACTCGTTCGACAAATCGTTGAATTTTTTGATTTGAAAAGCAATTCTGTTTTCAATATCAGTCAATTCGTTTCTAAGGTCTGTGTAGCCTTGTACAGCCTTTAAATCAGGGTATTGCTCGAAGGTTACCAATAATCTTGAAAGTGCTGATTGTGAACTCTGAAATTTATCGATGTCTTCTTGCGAAAGATTCGTTGGGTCAATTTTAGTTTGGGTAGCAGATGCGCGGGCCTGGATAATTTTCTCCAAAGTTTCTTGCTCGTATTTGCCGGCAGCTTTAACTGTTTCTACCAAATTGTCCACTAAGTTGGCTCGTCTTTGATATTCATTCTCTACATTCGACCATTGTGCAGTAACGGCCTCACGTCCACTTACCATACCATTATATCCGCAACTGTTCATTGTCATGGCAAAAACCACTAGCAGTCCTAAACGAAATAATTTCTTCATAGCTTTATTATTTTTACCGAAAATACTATTAATAACGTACCAATCAATATTCAAACGCCATTATGTCAGAATTAATAAACGACTTTAACAACTATCGCGCTCGTATGAACGAGGTGATTTTATCAAAGGATAATTTAGTGCTAAAACGATTTTGGAGCCTAGATAACCAAGCCTACAGCGATGGAGCGCTGAATGTGAAAACCAAAGAAATGCTTGGACTTGTAGCTTCCATGGTATTACGTTGTGACGATTGCATTAAATATCACTTGGGTAAATGCAAAGAAGTTGGTGTCACCACCGAAGAAATTTATGAAGTATTTGCCATTGCGAATTTGGTAGGTGGTTCTATCGTAATTCCGCACACGCGAAGAGCTGCTGAGTTTTGGGAAGAGCTACTCCTACAAGGCGCTTAAAACGACATGGCTAAAGATGTTGTGATGGCATAGTTTTTCGAAGAAGGTTTGCCGTGCAACTGAAAAACCTCGTCTTTGCTGAAATAGCCTTTGCCTTCTATTCTCCAAAGTAGATTTTTGAGAATGTTAATGTCCAAATTGGCAGAAACGCCATGGGTTTGAAATCCATTAGGCGTTGCCGTTGAAATAACTACTCCTGCAACATCGTTGTAATATTCATAGCGTGCTGCCATTGCTACTTTTGCAGTAGGAACATAACGCAATAAAACAGCAGGCGAATACCACAGATTATATTTCTTAGTTGCTACATTTTTTTGCTCAGCCCCGAAATCAACTCCAATAGTAATTCCAAACTGATCGGTAGGTTGAATGATGCCATAGAAGTTATGGTAGTAGCGCATTTTGCGGTCTGCATCGGGTTGGTTTGCGCCAAAGAATGTAGATGAATTTAAACTGAAAACAGTATTCGGCTTATACGTAATTTGCCATCCGAACGAGGGTAATGAGTTCCCTTTTATACGCTGAATTCTCTGCCATCCGTTTAAAAGTAAAACGGAAGCAAATAATTTTCCGTTATCCGAAGTGTAACTCAATTTTACTCCTGTTTCGAAGTAAGGTGTATTTTCTGCCATTATACTTCTTGTAAGCGTCCAACAATCTTTACTAATAGCACTTTCAAAGCCAATGTGCGAAGGGAAGATTCCACCATCTAACCACAACTCCTTTTTCTTAGATAAACGGAAGCCAATGTTGGCTTCAAAAATATAACGCAATGGAAATGGCTCAGCCGCCAAGTTGGCATTGGCATAGGTGCCATACATCAATGCCAGATTAGTGCGCAAATGCGAAGCCGAATAATTCAACTTGGCGTAGATGAGATTGAGGTTTACTTCATTATTACGGTTGTGGCTATAAATAAAATCCGGTCGGTTGCCATTCTGTGGCTTACCGAAATCATAACCGTAGTAGGCTTCCGCAAAGCCCGTAAAGGTGAGTTTGCCTTTGAAAGCTGTTTTAATTTTTATGGCAGTTGAGTCAGAATTGGCTTTTGCAAATATAGGTGGTGTGTGAATGCAAAATAGTATGAAGCAAAGGAAAAAAGGTAATGGTGTATTGTTTTTCATGATAGTAAAGCAAAGCTACAGTTTGTCAAAAAGCATTCCAAACAAAATCTCTTCACATTACAGAAACTTTATCTAGTTTTACACCATCATCCGGGGGCGTTTCCATTTAGGAATCTGAGAAGTACCCATCGAACCTGCACACGGTAATGCGTGCGAAGGGAAGGAACAGCTTGGCTATTGGCCGCATCCGGATAAATATTTAATTTCAAAAATCCGGATTGATGAATAAGATGTACATTTTATGTTTTACGATTTTGCCAATAGCATTATTGGCACAACAAGATTCTACATCAAAAGTGGTGTTCCAAGATGTAATTGTCAATGCCGTGAAAGCCACGGATAAAGATCCGCATACCCAAACATCGCTCACCAAAACGCAACTGAATGAGCGCAACACCGGTCGAGATTTACCTTACTTACTCGATCAACAACCGAATGTGATTGTTACATCCGATGCCGGTGCGGGAACAGGTTACACGGGTATGCGCATTCGCGGAAGCGATTTGTCGCGCATCAATGTGACTATCAACGGTATCCCTATGAATGATGCAGAATCTCAACAAGTTTATTTTGTGGATATGCCCGATTTAGCTTCGAGTACGAATGCTATACAAATTCAACGTGGTGTAGGCGCTTCTACCAATGGTGGTGGGGCATTTGGTGCTTCGGTGAATATGCAAACCAATGGATTTTCTCCGCATGCTTATGGAAGATTTGCAACGAATTACGGTTCCTTCAACACTTGGAAGCATACATTGGAAGGCGGTAGCGGCTTGATAAAAAATAAATTTTTTATTGAAGGTCGATTGTCGAAAATTAGCTCCGATGGATATATCGATCGCGCGAAATCCGACTTGTGGTCGTACTACATTCACACCGGCCTGCTGTTGAACAAAACAAAAATTCAACTGATTCATTTCAGCGGTTTCGAAAAAACCTATCAGGCATGGAATGGCGTGCCCGAAGATTCGTTGGACACCAATCCCCGCTTCAACTCTGCGGGAACCGATTATGGCGCTAACCCTGTACCTTGGAGCAATCAAATCGATAATTATCGCCAGCATTATATGCAACTTTTTTTGACTCAAACCATCAGCCGCCATTGGAGTTTGAATGTGGCGGGTTTTACCACTATCGGTAAAGGCTATTACGAAGAATACAAAGTGGATCAGAAACTCAAGAAGTATCAGTTGTCTTCAGCTACAGCAACGCGTGCTGATGTTATTCGCAGACGATGGCTCGATAATATATACTATGGAGGTTTATTAGGTATTGGTTATGAAAAGAAAAAAGTGGATGTGAAATTCGGTGGTATGTTTTCGCAATACCAAGGCAAGCATTATGGTACTGTGGTTTGGTGCCGTGAATGCGAAACGGTCAATATGTCAAATAAGTATTATTATTCCACGGGGTTGAAACGCGACATCAATTTCTTTGCAAAAGTGAATTATAGTCCGGTCAAGAAGTTGGTGTTGTATGTCGATGTACAATATCGTTTTGTGCAACATACCATACAAGGCAACAACAACGATTTAGTTGATTTCGATATAAAAAATACTTGGCATTTTTTCAATCCTAAAGCCGGCTTAAAGGTGTTCATGAATGCAAAAAATCAATTGTATGCATCCTTTGCAATGGCGAACAAAGAGCCATCCCGCGATGAACAAATCAATAATCAAAACAGTCCATTACAGCCTGAAACGCTTTATGATGCCGAGTTAGGTTATCAATACAAACAAAAACGATTTTCATTGCAACTGAACGGCTATTTCATGTATTATAAAAATCAATTACTCCTTTCCGGAAAGTTGAACGATGTGGGCAATCCTATCAAAATCAATACACCAAAAAGTTTCAGAGCAGGAGTGGAGTTGGCTGCTGATGGTGTATTGTGGGAAGCAAAGAGCGATCAACGGGCATTGCTCTCTGCAGGTTTGAATTTATCCTATTCCGTAAATCGAATTATTAATTTTCAAGAGAAAGTACCAACGTACGATGCCGATTATAATTTGATAGATACTGCTTATATGGTGAACTATTACCCAACAACAACCATTGCATTTTCACCTTCCATTGTGGGTGGATTTACCTTGGCATCGGAACCTATCAAAAACTTCCAAATAAAATTATTGCTGAAATATATTTCTCGTCAATATCTCGATAATACACAAGCTGTTGAACGCTCTATTAAACCTTATGCTTACGGTGATATCACCCTCAGTTATTTGTATCCGATTAAAAATCAAAAATCTGTCCGCTTCAATTTTTCGATCTATAATTTCTGGAATCAGAAATATGTATCGAATGGCTACACCTACCGAGAACGCTATGTTGCAACAGATGGTTCGGTATCAGATCCCGCACATTACAATTATTATTATCCGCAAGCCGGTATACATTGCACCGGTGGCATAGACGTTAATTTCTGATGAAAAGCATAACCCAAATATTCAGTACAACTACCATTGCATTTTCGATTTTGCAATACGATGTGAGTTATATAGAACTGATAGGAACCATTGCGGGCTTGCTTTCGGTGTGGTGGGCTACGCGAAATAATATCCTCACATGGTATATTGGTTTTGTGAATGTGGTAGCTTTTTTACTGATTTTTTTTCAAGTACAGCTCTATGCTGATGTGTTGTTACAGGTGTTTTATTTGTTCGCAACGGCCTATGGCTTATGGAAGTGGCAAGAACAAGTGGGGCAAGAAGAATTAAAAATTACACACATCGATAAGCAAGGTGCTTTATTCGTAATTGCAACGACAGTTCTGTTGTTTTCTCTTTTTTATGCCTTTACAAATCTTTTGTCTGTTGTGTTTGCTGATCAGCAATTGAAGCCTCCTGCTTATGCTTTTGCAGATTCACTGTTGTCTTCCGGAAGTGTTGTTACTACGGTGCTCATTGCTCGCAAACGAATTGAAGCATGGGGTTTGTGGATTTTAATAGACTTTGCTTCGGTGGCTATGTATTTGCAAAAAGGCGTATTGTTTATTGCCATTGAATACGCATTGTTTGGGGTGTTGGCTATTGTGGGTTATGTGCAGTGGAAAAGGATGATGGAGGAGAAATATTGTTTTAGTTAGATTGTAAACAGTTTCTAAGTTTTTATCAATGTCATTAAATTGTAAAATTGTGATGACATTGTTTATTTAAATTTTTGTTTTCATAGCTTTATGTATGAAAAAGCGTTTTGCGTTTTGTTTGCATCTTCTGTTTTTTTTAAATGCTAGCTCCCAAGCAGTTTGGAGTGAGCTAGGTGGGAATAATATATCTACTTTTAATCAATTTATTTCTCAAATTACTAATGATAAATGCGGAAATTTGTATGCAGCTGGGAATTTCTACAATATAAATAATAGGAAATATGTTGCGAAATGGAATGGAGTAAATTGGTCAGAATTAGGTGGAGTAAATTCTTCTGCTTTTAATAATTCGATTGCCGCGGTCTGTTGTGACGATAGTTGTAACGTTTATGCCGCAGGACGTTTTCAGAACGGAGTTGGGAAGTTTTATGTTGCTAAATGGGATGGAAATACTTGGAGTGAGCTAGGAGGGACAAATACCTCCTTTTTCAATAGTGATATTTTGGATTTATGTGTTGATTCAAAAGGCAATATTTATGCTGCGGGCTTTTTTACAGATTCAAATGGCCTCAGTTATGTTGCGAAATGGAATGGAAGTACATGGCGTAATTTAGGTGCAACAAGCTCCCTATTTAACTATTGGATTGGCACATTATGTGTTGATCGTGATGATAATGTCTATGCTGGTGGTGTTTTTACAAATAGTAGTGGATTCAATTACATTGCAAAATGGGATGGGATTAGTTGGAGCGAACTGGGGGGGACTAATTCATCTATGTTCAGTGGATATATTGCAGATATTTGTACTGATGTATATGGTAATGTATATGCAGTTGGGGGATTTACAAATTATATCGGTAAATGGTATGTTGCTAAGTGGGATGGCATTGATTGGAATGAATTAGGTGGCACAAATAGTAGTTATTTCAATTCAAATACAAATTGTGTGATAAGTGACGGAATAGGAAATGTATATGCCTTAGGGAGTTTTACTAATTCTGCTAAAAGACGATTTGTTGCGATGTGGGATGGGAATTCTTGGGATGAATTAGGTGGAGCT
The DNA here is from genome assembly GCA_044226285.1 of Chitinophagales bacterium. Classification (GTDB taxonomy): domain Bacteria; phylum Bacteroidota; class Bacteroidia; order Chitinophagales; family LD1; genus CALAYL01. Next base: position 143,136 of record JBGAHI010000007.1, read on the forward strand.
AACTCAACATTATTTAGTTTTGGTATCAATACACTCTCATTGGGAATTGACGGTAGTTTGTTTGCTACAGGAAATATAGGTTATTCAAGTAAGATGTTTGTTGCTAAATATGGTGTGAATACAGCTATAAAAAATGCTGATTTACATCCAACTCTTTCCTATCCTAATCCGGTTGACGACATGTTGCATATCAATTGGGGCGATGAACAGAATGGTGTTTTTATTAGAATTTTAGGTTCAGATGGGTCGATAAGGTGCGGAAAGTATGAATTGAAGTTACAATCCGAAACTATTGATATGAGTAGTTATCCTTCTGGAATATATTTTCTTGAAATTACTTCCAAAGGTAGTACTTTAACAAGAAAAGTTATTAAGCAATAATTGGCTTTGGCAATATCAATTTGTAAAACTTAGTGTTATAAATTCTAATACAAGCACTAACTACAACACCTCCACCTGATTCCGCAGCAAATCCTCCATCGTTTCACGCTCGCGAATCAGATAGTCTTTGCCTTCATGCACCAACACTTCAGCCGGACGAAAACGTGAATTGTAATTACTGGCCATCGTGAATCCATATGCCCCGGCATTATGAAAGCCAAGAATATCGCCTTCTTTCACTTCGCTCATCTTTCTGTCCCAAGCAAAAGTATCGGTTTCGCAAATATAGCCTACAACCGTGTAGATACGATGTACACCACTTGGGTTCGATACGTTGGTGATGTGGTGATACGAGTTGTATAACATAGGGCGAATCAAATGGTTCAAGCCCGAATCTAAGCCCACAAAAACCGTTGCTGTGGTCTGTTTCAATACATTCACTTTGGCTAAAAAAGTACCCGATTCGCTCACCAAAAATTTACCCGGTTCAAACCATAAATCTAAGTCGCGACCATAGCTTTTGCAGAATTCAATAAAGCGTTCCGAAAGTTTTTGTCCCAATTCATTCACATCGGTATAATAATCATCCGGTTTGTACGGTACTTTAAAACCCGAGCCAAAGTCAATAAAGGTAAGGTCTTTGAAGAATGTAGTTTGCTCGAATAGAATTTCAGCCGCACGCAAAAATACTTCCACATCCAAAATATCGGAGCCAGTGTGCATGTGTAAGCCGTTAATTTTAAGATGTGTGGTATTCACAATACGCTCCACATGGCGCATCTGGTAAATCGAAATCCCGAATTTAGAATCGATATGTCCGGTAGAAATATTGATGTTTCCTCCCGCCATCACATGCGGGTTGATGCGCACACACACAGGAATTGAACTGCCATATTTTGTACCGAACTGTTCGAGGATAGAGGTGTTGTCGATATTAATCTGAACACCTTCTTTCACCGCCATTTCAATCTCTTCCATCGATACACAGTTAGGTGTATACATGATTTGTGAAGGTTCGAAACCGGCTTTCAAACCTGTCCATACTTCTTGAATAGAAACACAATCCAAGCCTGCACCTTGTTGTTTGAAGAACTTCAATACATTGATATTGTTCAATGCCTTACATGCAAATTTTATCTTTGGAGGTTTAGCGCTGAAAGCATTCACCAGCTTATCATATTGGCGTTTCATAATAGCTGTGTCGTACACATAAATAGGGGTGTCATATTTCTCGCAAAGCGAAAGTGCGTCTATTCCGCCTATTTCGTAGCGGTTATTATTCAGTTGAAGCATGTTGAAAATTGAAGGACGAATATACTATTTGTAAGAAAATCTTGGCGCATTATGCATGTAGGTCATCCTGAAGTTGTGCTTCAGTAGTTGTGTCTTTAATCTTGAAAACCCAAACAGACATATAAAATAAGGCAGTGTTTACGGCCATGATACCCGCAAATAGCCAGAAATAATCGGCTCCGCTGTAATGACTAAAAAAGCCACCTGTTTGAATATTTTTATTAATGTAAACCACAAGAATGTTTCCTAAGAAAACGGTAAAGAAAAAGATAGCCATAATGGTACTTTTCATTGATTTTGGTGCTTGCGAAAACGAATATTCCAAACCTGTAATGGATACTAAAATTTCTCCCACCGTTAAAATAAGATAGGCCAATAATTGCCATGCAATATTTGGTTTTTCGCCTGCGTCAATTTTTACCTGTATCAAAGCGATAACAACAAACGATAAAGCAGTAAGCGCTAATCCCCAACCAAATTTTCGGAGTGCCGTTACTTTAATTCCCATTTTTTCTAACCAAGGGTAAACCCCAAAGCTGAATACCGGAATAAGTATCAAAATTAAAAGAGCATTCACCGTTTGAATTTGTTCTTGCAACCAATCTACACCCATAAAATGCAAATCCATCTTACCCGATTGAATCACCCATTCCGAGCCGTTTTGATCGTATAATGCCCAAAAAATGGGGATGAACGAAAACACAACTAACACTTTCCAAACTTGTTTCAATTGTTCCATGAATGGCTCTGCAATTGTATTCTTATTGTCGCTCGGTTTTTTGATTTTATATTTTTTGGTTCCTGCAATGAAGATCACAAGCGCAATAGCCATAAGTACTCCTGGTACTCCAAAAGCCACTGCCGGTGAAGCGAATTTTTTTAACACAGGTGTAATAAGCATAGAGAAGAATGCGCCTAGATTAATGCCGAAATAGAACATATCGTATAGCTTCGAAATATTTGCATCGTTTTCGTTCTCGAATTGATCGCCCACCATCACCGATACATTAGGCTTTACACCACCGGCTCCAAGGGCAATAAGCATAAGCCCGGTGTAGAACAAATTATAATTGCTGTCGAAAATGGCCAAGAATCCATGACCCACACAATAGATGGCGGATAGGATTAGAATTGTCCAATATCTGCCCATCACATAATCGGCTAACAAACCGCCCGCAATCGATAGTAAATACACCATCGCCACAAAAAAATGGGTGTCTTCATTGGCATGCGCCTCTGCTCCTGCTGCTAAAGCGGGATTATTACCGGGATTGAAAAATTGAGTGATTAGAAATGTAGTTAAAATGGCTTTCATGCCATAAAAACTAAATCGTTCAGCAGTTTCTGTTCCTATTATGTAGGGAGCCGCTTTCGGAAAAGAACTCCATCGAGATGCCGTATTACTCATCAATTTTAGATTTTTTTGAATGCTTGTTGTAAGTCTATCAAAAGTTTAGCTGAAAACTAAATTCGATTTAGTCTTTACTTTTCACAATACATGCAACGTTGGGCTTGCCTTTTTCGTCTAAATGGCGATTGATAAAAAAGATCGAGTTGGTATATTGGGATTGAAATACTGAGAATTCGTCCTTTTTTTATAAATCACTTATCATTTAAACATATTTTAAATACATTCGACCTCAATACAAAACCAACGCTCAAGACGTATGAAGAAAATAGCTTTACTCCTGTTTGTTTCCCTTTTTTACACTCACACTTTTGCTTCTCACCTTTTAGGTGGAGATTTGACTTATGAGTGTTTAGGTCCCAATCAATATCGTGTATTTTTGAAGGTATACCGAGATTGTAATGGTATTGATGTCGATAACAGCTACACAGTAACCTATTCATCGGCTACTTGTGGAACAAGTGGTTCTATAACGGTGAATAGACAAACCAGTGGTGTATTACCACTTTTGTGTCCTTCCGCTCCAAGTGCTTGTAACGGTGGTGGTGGACCGTATGGTGTTGAAGAGTATATTTATTCAGGGATTTTAAACTTACCTGCAGGTTGTCAAGCAGGAGATTGGATATTAAACTGGAATAATTGCTGTCGGAACAATGCTATCACAACATTGAATGGTGGTAGTAGCCAGAATATGAGTTTGAATGCCTTGTTGAAAAACAATAATGGTATAGGATGTAACTCATCTCCACAGTTTACTGTGGCACCTGCTTTAATTGTTTGTCCGAACAAACCGGTAGAATATAACCACGGAGTATTTGATTCCGATGGCGATTCATTGTACTTTTCTTTAGCCAATTGTTATCAATCGGCAACAGGAAATGTAACCTACAGCAGTCCATATAGTGGAACCAATCCCTTAACTACAGCTTCAGGTGTTAATATCGATCATAAAACCGGTCAAGTTACATTTACACCAACGATTGCACAAGTGGGAATTATTTGTGTGTTAGTCGAAGAATTCAGAAATGGCGTAAAAATCGGGGAAGTTATCCGTGATGTACAATTTACGGTAACAAGTCAAGCCGGCTATTGCGGAAACAACACTCCTACAGCCTCAGGTGCAAATGGAACCTCAAATTACAATTATACAGGATGTGCGAGCAGTCCAATTTGTTTAAACATCAATGTTTCAGACCCAGATGGGCAGCCTGTTACAGTTACTTGGAATCATGGAATTCCTGGTGGTACTTTAACGGTAACAAACAACGGAACAACAACACCAACCGTTGAGTTTTGTTGGACACCAACAGCTGCCGATGCAGGCAATAACTTCTTTACGATTACAGTGAAAGATAATGCTTGTCCACTTTTTGGGTCGGCAACCTATGCTTACAATATTAATGTTATCCCCTCAACGCATACACTTACTGCCGGAACAGCAACCACAATTTGTCCCGGTGTACAAGTGCCACTTACAGCAACCGCTTCTGCCGGCTATACCAATTTCTATTGGACGCCAAACTTAAATATTGCTTCTTCTACAGCATTAAATACAACGGCAACGCCTTCATCTACAACTACCTATTTAGCGAATGCAGAATATCCTGATGGTTGTACGTTGTCTCAACCCGTGGCGATTACGGTTAACCCTAATCCTGCTATTTCTGTTTCCCCTCGAAACAGCCTTACATGTAATGGTAACAGTGTAACGATTAATGCTGTTGCGAATATTACAGGAACTACTTTTGCGTGGTCGAATGGAGGTTCAGGAAGTTCTATTACTGTTACCCCTGCAGCAACAACAACTTATTATGTTACTGCAACGGCACCAACGGGTTGTCAATCGGTGGATAGTGCTACAGTTGTTATTCCAACAGCAGCATTGAATGTATGTAACGTGCTTTATGCTTCCCCAACAGGAACTGCTACAGCCTTAGGCTCAAAGGCAGATCCATTAACATTGGATGCTGCTATTGTTCAAGCAGCTTGTTTTGGAACTGTGATTAAAATGGCTGTAGGTACATATACTATAGATAATCCTATTACTACATTAACGAATAACTTAACTTTAGAAGGAGGATTTGATCCGGCCAATGGATGGAAAAAAACAAGTTTGGCGGGAGCTACAAAAATTTTCCGTTCGAACTTGAATGTAGAAGATGCAGCCGGTTTGGCTCCACGTTTGGTGGCTATTCATGCAATTGGTCAAGATAATATTCGTTTTCAAGATTTAACCATTGAAGTGGCGAATGCGCTTCCTAATGCAGGAAGTTATGGTGTGTCCACCTATGGGGTGTACTTTGAAAATTGTACAAACTATAAAATTGTTCGCTGCCAAATTATTGCCGGCAATGCTTCGAATGGAGCTGATGGCTCTACAGGAGTAAGCGGTGCGAACGGTGCAAACGGAATTACTGCTAATAGTAGAAACGGAGCAGCAGCCCCTGCCGGACCTAATGCCGGTGGAGCAGGAGGTAGAGGGGGAGCGAGTGGATTTTTCAGCGGTAGCGATGGAAATGCCGGTTCTGGCGGAAGTGGTCCTAGTCCGGGTGCCGGAGGCGCAAAAGGAAACGGTGCCACAGGTTGTGCTTCAACATTTGGAAATACAAGTAACTACGGTAAACCCGGAACAGATGGAGGATCAGGTACGAATGGAGTAGCGGGTCCGAACGGAACTCCAGGGGCTGTTACAGCAGGTTTTTTCCAACCGGGTAGCCAAGCCGGTAATGGAACTTCAGGTACAGATGGTTCCGGAGGCGGAGGCGGAGGTGGTAATGGTGGTGCCGGAGCAGGAACCGATGGTGGTGGTGGTGGATCAGGAGGTTCAGGTGGTATTGGTGGATCAGGAGGAACCGGTGGCTTCGGAGGTGGAGGCTCTTTTGGTGTATTCTTAAATAACAATGGTTCTAGTGGAACAATAATCGATTGCGATATTATTGTAGGTACTCCTGGAAATGGTGGTATTGGTGGAGCGGGAAGTACAGGAGGTAACGGAGGTACTGGTGGACAAGGAGCTACTGACGGAACAGGGGGCTATTGCGATAACGATACCGGTGATGGTGGAAATGGCGGAAAAGGCGGTGATGGCGGTAAGGGAGGTGATGCAACTCCTGGTATCGCATGTATGATTTATAATAATTCAGGTGCTAGCGTTAGTCAAGATAACAACGGAACAATTACCCCAATTGCCGCAACAGGTTGTAACCCAAGCAGCAACTTTGGTTTAGTAGCTCAAGCAGTTATCATTAAAGACGATGTTGCCTGTACAAATACATTAGAAAACTTTACTGCTGCAGCATCCGGAAACTGGACGTTTGCAACAGGAACACCGGCATCAGCAACCGGAAATGCAGTTGCAACAAGTTATAACACACTTGGAAGAAAAGATGATATTTATTCGGTAGGAGGAAGATATACAGGGTTTAGTAATATAATCGTAACATCTAATATTAAGCCTGATTTAGCAACGGATGCACCGTTTGTAAACGGACAGTATAGAGTTTGTGAAGGCTCAACAGCAAACGTGTATGTATTAAATGGTGGTTTAGCTTATGTATACCATTGGGAAGTTCAAGATGCAACAACCGGTGCTCAAGTAACCACCTTTAATGGTTCTCAATTTGATTCGGTAGCTAACTATCCGTTCAACACTCCGGGTTCATATAACTTTATTTTAACGTTTGAAACCAACTGTTGTGGCGGTTCATTATCAGATACGATTAAGATTTTTGTAGATCCTAATCCGAATATCACGAATATCACTTCAACGGGTAATGGCATTTGTCCAAACTCCGATTATGTAACACTTACGGCTACAACAACCGGAGGTACTTTCTACGCTTGGACACCAACAACAGGCATTATTGGAAGAGCCGATACTAGTTTTGTAAATGTGAAACCTACAACAACAACCGATTATGTGCTTACCGTATTAAATGCAAATGGAACTTGTTCTGATACGGCTCACTTCCAAGTAGTAGCCAATCAGTTCTCGGTTGCAGTAACCACTACTCAAACTACATGTAATGCTTTGGGAACAGCAACAGCAACAATAACAACCAATGTTAATGATGTAACATTCTATTGGTCTTCAGGTGCGGTTGCCGGTCCGGGAGCTACATTAACCAATACACTTTCTAGTCTTGCAGTAGGTACCTACTCTGTAACAGCTGTCAACAATACAACAGGATGTAGAGATTCAGTTTACTTTACGATTACATCTACACCGGGTTCATTCAGTGCATTTGTGAACAATACAACTCCGGTTTCTTGTTTTGGAAGAACAGATGGTACAGCTACTATTCAATATTTTAATGCTTCCGGAACACCAACAAGTGTATGGACAGATAGTGCCGGAGTAAACACAGTGAATCCGAATGCCCTTCCAGCAGGAAACTATAAGGTGGTTTCTACTGATGGAGCTGGTTGTATTTCCGTGAATTATTTCAGAATTACAGAACCTAATGTGTTGTTCTTGGATTCCTTAAATGGAAAAAATCCTACTTGTTCTAAGTTTGGTGATGGAAGTATTACTGTGGATGCAGGTGGTGGAAATGGAGGCTTTACCTTCACATGGAGTACCACACCGGCCCAACAAGGAAAAACTGCCAATAGTTTAGATCCTGGTTGTTACACGGTTTCTGTTGTAGATGTTAAAGGATGCTCAGTGAGTGATACGTATTGCTTACCTGCACCTAGTCAAAATATCAATATTACTCCTTTGACTACTGCTGTTAAGTGTTTTGGTGACCCAACCGGCTCCGTAACATTCACAACAACAGGTACAAACCCTAGTTTTACTTATGCTTGGACACCAAACGTAAGTGCTACAAATTCAGCTACAAATGTAGTTGCAGGATTGTATCAAGTTACCGTTACAGATGCTATTGGCTGTCGTGATACTGCTTCAGCACTTGTTACAGAACCTACGAAGTTGGATGTTACAATTCAAGTTGATTCAGTTAATTGTTATGGATACCAAGATGGAGAGATAGCTATCACTGCTTCAAACGGAACACCAATTTATGAGTATTCTGTAAATGGCAGTGCTTATTCAAGTACAAGTGTCTATAGTAACTTAAATATTGGAACATACTCCATTGCGGTTCGTGATGCAAACGGTTGTTCAGTAAATGCTCAAGTGGTAGTTGCTCAACCGGATTCGTTGATTATTCATGCTGTTGCCGATACTGTATATCAAGTGGAAGGCAAAGATAATTACATCGAGGTTACATCAACTAGCAGCAATGCAACTTATTCATGGTCACCTGCTTCTGTCTTAGATTGCAGTACATGCCCTAAAACAAAAGTGAACGATTTAACCAGCACATTACATACCGTTACAGCACAAATTACACCGCATAATAAAGCATGTTATGGCTATGCAAGTGTTTATGTATTGCTACCATACAAAGAAGTGTATGTATTGCCAACAGCCTTCTCGCCAAACGGTGACGGAAACAACGATAAATACTATCCTATTTTCTTCGGTCCTGATTTACAAGGTTCAGTTGTTGAATTTAGAATTTACGATCGTTGGGGACAATTACTTTACAACAATCCAAACGATGGTTGGGATGGTAAGAGCGGAGGTGTTGATCAACCGGTAGAAACCTATACTTACTTCGTGAAGATATTACTTCCGGATCCAAGTAATCCGGGCAAGCAACGCGAAGTCAGCAAAACCAGTTCATTCGCTTTGATGCGTTAATTCATTCTTCTTAAACTTATATCAACGCCCCCTGAATTTTCAGGGGGCGTTTTTTTTGAAAACTAGCAAGACAATCAACAAAATTTCATCTTTACAAAACCTATTTCTATCTTCAATCTAACAAATGAAAATAGCAACCTACATCGATCATACCTTGTTGAAGGCTGATGCTTCTAAAGCGGACATTACAAAGCTATGTAGTGAGGCATTGGATAATAACTTTTGTGCAGTGTGTGTGCCGCCTTATTGGGTGCGTGAAGCAGCTAAGCTACTGAAAGGAAGCGCTGTTAAAATTGCTACAGTTGTTGGCTTTCCAATGGGGTACTCGCATACTCCGGCTAAAATTGAAGAGTGTAAACGTGCAGTAGATGAAGGGGCTCATGAAATCGATTTGGTGATAAATATTGCAGCGCTAAAAGAAGGCGATTACAATTACCTCAAAAATGAGTTAACGAGTGTAACTGCTATGATTCATTTACGTGGAGCAAAGTTGAAAGTGATTCTAGAGACAGGTCTGTTGACTGATGAAGAGATAATTAAGGGATGTGAATTATGTAAAGATCAAGATGTTGATTTTGTAAAAACATCCACCGGTTTCAATGGCGAAGGCGCCAATGTTCGTGTGATTGAGTTGCTTCGAAAAAATCTACCAAAGTCAATTAAAATAAAAGCTTCCGGAGGCATCGATTCAAAAGAAAAAGCTTTAGCCTTGATAAAAGCGGGTGCCGATAGGATAGGGTCTTCTAAAAGTGTGAAAATAGTTTCCGAATGAAAAAAATAATTCCGATTCTCTTTCCTATTGCGTTATTTGCACAAACAGGAAATACGGTTGAGGTGTCGCAAAGTGCCGAAATTGCCCAATTGATGAATTTGTATCGCGCCTATAACAAGAAAAATGATTTAGCCGATGGCTATCGTTTACAAATCATGTTTAGTAACGATCGAAATGAAGCCTATAATGCGAAGTCTAAGTTATACAAACAATTCCCACGTGAGAGTTGTTATGTGATTTACGAACAACCTTATTACAAACTTCGTGTGGGCGATTATATCAATCGATTCGAAGCAACCGATATGCTAAATCAAATGTTATCTACCTACACCGGTGCTTTTATTGTAAAAGATAAGGTGAAGATAAAATAACCTTTAGCTTGCCACTTACCCTGAACACCGAACAATGAGCTCAACAATGCCGGATTTAGCCACCTTTAAAACACTCGCAGAAAAGTACTTCAATAGAGTGGTTGAATTGCGGAGGGCCATACATGCTCATCCGGAGTTGGCTTACGAAGAAGAAGCTACAGCAAGATTAGTGCGAACAGAACTTGAGCATTTAGGTTGGACGGTTTTAGCTCCTTTGGCTAAAACAGGCGTTGTTGCATTGTTAGAATGCAAAGACCAACAGTCGCGCTGTATTGGACTTCGTGCGGATATGGATGCCTTACCGATTCAGGAACAAAACAATTGCAGTTATGCTTCGGTTCATGCCGGTAAAATGCACGCATGTGGCCACGATGCCCATACCGCAAATCTTTTGGGCGTAGCCATGATTTTAAGCGAGTTGCGAAACGAACTAACCGGCACCTACAAATTAATATTCCAGCCATCTGAAGAAAAAATGCCCAGCGGAGCAGCGGCTATGATTGCAGAAGGTGTTTTGCTTCATCCGGAAGTCGATAAAATGTTGGGATGGCATGTACATCCCGAGATGCAGGCCGGTGAAGTGGGTTTTAGACCCGGAAAATTCATGGCTTCTGCAGATGAAATTTATTTAACAGTAATAGGTAAGGGCGGACATGCTGCACAACCACATCAATTCATTTCTCCATTAATTATTTCAGCCGAAATCCTCTTAGCCTTACAATCATACAACGATGCAGCAAAGCCCGTTGTGTTAACTTTCGGAAAAATAACAGCCGATGGGGCTACGAATATAGTGCCCGAAAAGGCCTATTTAGCCGGTACACTCCGCTGTTTTGATGAAGAGCAACGCAATGCTATGCACGAAGTGATTCAGCAAACATGTTTATCAATTGCGCAAAAACATAATGCGAGTTGCGAGGTAAATATTGTGGTTGGCTATCCGGTTCTAGTGAATGAAGAAGCGCTTACTCAACACTGTGTAGATTTAGCTAGCGAATATCTTGGAAAGGCTAATGTGCTTGATTTACCGCAACGTATGGGAGCAGAAGATTTTGCTTTTTACTCCCACCATGTGCCGGTTTGTTTTTATCGTGTAGGGGTTGGCAATGTTACTCGAAACATACAATCGCCAATACATTCAGCTACTTTTGATATTGATGAAGAAGCGCTGAAATTAAACATCGGTTTGATGACTTGGCTAGCTGTTAATGCCTGATTTTCTTATAGTTTTATGCTAGGCGAAAGGCTGTATATGCCTATTTGCAATAAAAGTGGCGAAGGGTATGGCGAAAATGTATTTCGTTTTTGTGCGAAATAAAGCGGATCTACATAAATGGCGAAAGGAATTGAGATTAGCCCTTTGATGTTTAACGAATAGCCCGCCCCTAACCAAGCATGGTAAGAAACAGTAGTTTTGTATTCTATTTTGTTCGTCAACGCATTGTAGTATCCCGTTGGATATCGCCAGCCTAGTACTTCGGGACGAAGACGAGCAAAAAAACCTTTCCATATTCGATAATGCAAAACAGGGCCACCTCCAAATACTTGCGATGTAATTGTAGGTTTGCTTCCATTCGGTAAAAGCACTTGATTGCTGAATACTTGGATGTTGTAATTTAAACTCAAACCAATGTAGAGCGGTTTCTTTGTTACTTGATAAGCAGCTAAAGGATTAAATCCAAAGAGGAAATAATTGGTGCCAAAATTCAATTGAAAATTGGTGGGCTCGATAAATAATTTTTTGATATCAAACTTCTTCTTCGTGTAACTAAAATCGCTAGGTGCTGTGATTTTTTTCTTTGTCGATGTGTCTGTATTAGCAGGCGGAGCGGTATTTTCAGGTCGTTTGTAGTAATTCGGTTTTTCATCGTCTTGAGCCGATACTGCCAATGATGTGCCGAATAATAATACGAATAATGTAAGCTTGAATAACTGCATAATCTTGTTGGCTTACAACGAAATTAGTGGAATAATATTATCTGCCTTAAAAAACTTGTTAAGCGCATAATTCTTGAAATCGTTTTCTGAATTCCAAAGGCTTTTGAATGGTATCAAAAGATTCGCGTGTGCCTCCGGTACCAATAATAGTAATAGAGCCAAAACCGAGCAATCTGCCCCATACCGATTGATCTACATTTACCGATTCGATTTTCGACAAATTCATTTCAAACGTTTTGCGTGAAAACAATCCCGTTTTAATCACTACTCGTTTATTGGTAATAACGAATTCATCAGACCAGCGTTGCAATGCAGGCGCAATGAACAGTGATAGTATGCCTTTTAGTGTAAAGAATATAATCCAATGATAAGTGGTTTCGTATTCCACTTTTTCATCTCTAATTAAATTGTTATTGACATAATTGCCCATAGCGGTAGCTTTTTTGTTTTTTTGAAGGTAGGGAAGAAAAATTTGCTGACCTAGAATAGGGGGTAAATTGGCATTTTTTAGCGTTTTGTTGTCTAGAAAATGACCCACCCGAAAAACCTCGAAAAATTCCAAATTTTTGGCGCTGAAATTTGCCTTAATCTTTTTCCACAGCTACTTTTCAAGGAAGACGTAGGTTTTGAAAAATGTATTGTCATTTTTCACAATATATGTGGATAACGGAGATTGATTTTAAAAAAGCACAAACATATATTCGTTTCATAGTTCACGAACAGAGAACATTTCCTTGACAATTTAACAACATTCAAATATAATTAACCATGCCGAAATCAGAAGAAAAGAAAGGCTTGCAGGTGAATCGTCACTATACAAAAGATGGAGTTTCTCCATTCGATTTGTTTGAGTACGACATCCGCAGCAGTGTAATCAGAAACCCCTCCGGTGATGCCGTTTTTGAGATGAACAACGTAGAAGTACCGAAATCATGGAGTCAGGTGGCTACCGATATTTTGGCGCAGAAGTATTTCCGTAAAGCCGGTGTCCCTCAAGCAGACGGAACAATGGGCGGAGAAACCTCTATCAAACAAGTAGCCCATAGAATGGCTGATTGTTGGAGAATGTGGGGTGAGCAATACGGCTATTTTGCTTCAGCAAACGATGCAAAAGTATTTTATGATGAAATCGTGTATTCGATTGTGTCGCAAATGGCTGCACCAAACTCACCACAATGGTTCAATACCGGTTTGCATTCCTCATACGGAATTACAGGAAAACCACAAGGGCACTATTTTGTTGATCCAACAACCGGAAAATTATCGAAATCTACTTCCGCTTACGAGCGTCCGCAACCGCATGCATGTTTCATTTTGTCGGTATCCGATGATTTAGTAAATGAAGGCGGAATCATGGATTTGTGGGTACGTGAAGCACGTATCTTCAAATACGGATCTGGTGTTGGAACGAACTTCTCGAGCATTCGTGGCGAAGGCGAAAAACTTTCAGGTGGAGGAACTTCATCAGGTTTGATGTCTTTCCTTAAAATTGGCGACTGCTCTGCAGGTGCCATCAAATCGGGAGGAACAACCAGACGTGCTGCTAAAATGGTGTGTTTGGATTTAGATCACCCGGAAATCGTTGATTTCATCGAGTGGAAAATGAAAGAAGAAGACAAGGTGAAAGCCTTGATTGATGCAGGATATAGCAACCACTACGAAGGTGAAGCATATAGAACTGTTGCAGGACAAAACTCAAACAACTCTATCCGTATTCCTAACGAATTTTTCCATGCTTTGGAGCAAAATGCGAATTGGGATTTGAAAGCGCGTTCCAACGGAAGCGTAATGAAATCCATCAATTCACGCGAGCTTTGGGATAAAGTGGCATTAGCTGCTTGGCGTTGTGCTGATCCGGGTGTTCAATATAACACAACCATCAACGAATGGCATACTTGTCCAGAAGATGGTGAAATTCGTGCTTCTAATCCATGTTCTGAGTACATGTTCTTAGATAACACAGCTTGTAACTTGGCTTCATTCAACTTAATGAAATTCTACAATCCGGATACATTGACTTTCGATGTTGCAGGATTTGAATATATGTCGCGTATTTGGACGATGGTGTTGGAAATCTCTGTGTTAATGGCACAGTTCCCATCACCGGAAGTAGCTCAATTGTCTTACGACTTCAGAACATTGGGCTTGGGTTATGCAAACTTAGGTACATTGTTGATGGTGTCGGGAATCGCTTACGATTCAGATAAAGCAAGAGCAATGGCAGGTGCAATCACAGCTATCATGACCGGTATCTCTTACAAAACATCAGCTGAAATGGCTTCTGTTTTAGGCGCATTCTCGGGCTACGAACGCAACAAAAAGCACATGATGCGTGTTATGCGTAACCACCGTTATGCAGCGTATAATGTAAGTGCTGATTCTTACGAAGGTTTGGAAATTAAACCTGTTGGAATTGATCAAGCATTATGCCCTGAATATATGTTGAAAGCAGCCTGCAACGCATGGGATGATGCTTTGCAATTAGGCGAAAAATACGGCTACAGAAATGCCCAAACCACCGTTATTGCCCCTACAGGAACCATTGGTTTAGTAATGGATTGCGACACTACCGGTGTTGAGCCGGATTTCGCTTTGGTGAAATTTAAAAAATTGTCAGGTGGAGGTTATTTCAAAATCATTAACCAATCTATCCCAAATGCATTGAGAACATTGGGTTATGCGGAAAATGAAATTGAAACTATCGTAAACTATGCGAAAGGAAATGCAACATTTGAAGGCGCACCTTACATCAACACAAAATCGCTTCTTGCTAAAGGTTTAACAGAAGAAGATTTAGCGAAAGTGGAGAAATTATTGTTGTCAGCATTCGACATCACTTTTGTATTCAACGTTTGGAGTTTAGGCGAGCCAACGCTTCAGCGTTTAGGCTTTACTTCTGAGCAATACAATGATGTGAACTTTAACTTGTTGAGAGGCTTAGGTTTTTCTAAAGCTGAAATTGAAGCTGCAAACGAATATGTTTGCGGAACAATGACTGTAGAAGGTGCTCCATTCTTGAAAGAAGAGCACTATTCAGTATTCGATACCGCAAATAAATGCGGAACAAAAGGAACACGTTACATTCATGCAAGTGGTCACATTCGCATGATGGGTGCAGCGCAACCTTTCCTTTCAGGCGCGATTTCTAAAACCATTAACTTGCCAAACGAAGCATCTGTTGAGGATATTAAAGATTGCTACGAATTGAGCTGGAAACTAGGTTTGAAAGCCAACGCATTGTATCGTGACGGTTGTAAATTATCGCAGCCATTATCGAACAAAAAAGATGACGAAAAAGAAGAATCAGCTGTTGACGCTAAAGTAGCTGAGATTCCATCATCTGCAGGCGATGGCTTTAGCCGATTGACTCCGGAGCAAGTGTTAGAAGCTGCAAGAATTTTAATGCAAGAATCTACAGACACACAATTCAAAACAGAATTGGCGAGAATCGTAGAGCGTAAGAAATTGCCGGCTAAGCGTTCAGGATTCACACAAAAATCTAAAATTGACGGACAAACCGTATTTGTTCGCACCGGTGAATATGACGATGGTAAATTAGGGGAAATCTTCGTGGATATGCATAAAGAAGGTGCTTCTTTCCGAAGTTTGATGAACTGTTTCGCTATCTCTGTTTCATTAGGATTGCAGTATGGTGTGCCTTTGGAAGAATTTGTTTCTAAATTCACATTCACACGCTTCGAGCCAAGTGGTTTAGTAGAGCATCCGAATATTAAAAACGCAACTTCCGTTGTAGATTATATCTTCCGCTTATTAGCTTTAGAGTATTTAGGAAGAACCGATTTAGTGCACGTTCCACCTGCAATTTTGGAGGAAGATGGAATTGATCCGGCTACCATCAGCCACGAGACAGAGGGTGAAAACCTAACAGTTGCTCCACTTTCTAAACCAGTAGTTACTAAAAATGTTTCTCGTGCACAAGGCATGAAAATCGCTTCAAGCAACGCGGTAATTGAACAAGCGAAAGGTTTAGGCGAAGGTCCAACCTGCCGTGAATGCGGATACATTACAGTGAGAAGCGGTGCGTGCTACAAATGCCCGAACTGCGGTACACAAACAGGATGCAGTTAATTCTTCCAGTTTTAAAACATATGAAAATGCCAATCAATTTTGATTGGCATTTTTTTAATGTTAGCTTCCAAGGACGATAGTACAGCACGACATTGTTTTTAAAATTAAGCCATGAAAAAAATATTCCCTTTTTTGGTTTTTTCTATTGCGACTGTTTTTTCTATTGCGGCTTGTCAGCAATCAAAAAAGACAACGGTAAGTTCACGTGAAAAAAACAAAGAAGCACAGCAATCAAAAGCTGTTGTCTCTAGCTGGCGTTACTACGTCAACAGACAAATCCATATTGTATTTGAATATCCGGGCAATTGGTTGGAACGTCCGGAACATACAACCGTAAACAGAGTCGGAACGACAACAAGTACTGAGATTCAATTTGAAGATACATTACAAAAAGAACGACTCCTATTGATCTATCATCCTGCTCCAGCCGGTGAAAGCCTTTACCAATATGCCTTGCAGCAGTATAGTGAAGGGAAGGGTTGGTATGCGGAACATAAGAAGGAGATGCAGATAGCAGGAAAGAAAGCGCTGGTGGCTACCTCCAAAGTAACAACGAACGGGAAAGGTATTGCGCTGTCAACACCATTGAAATCTGTAGTTGTGGTGTTTTTAGATCTGCAAAACACCGGTGAATATGAATTGCAGTTTACTGTACCTGATGATAGACGTATTGATGATAACATCCAACATGTTTTGTCTTCGATTCAGTTAATTCAATAGCATCTTAACCCTTAAGCGATTTGAACATGAAGAAATATGTACTTTTTGTGGTTTTGTTATTTATTCAAGCGCAACTGCTTTTCGCTCAAACCCTTTTGGGGATTGATGTTTCAGGAAATGCGAACGGGACAATAACTTGGTCGCAAGTAAAAGTAGCCGGCAAAGAATACGCCTGGGCCAAAGCCACAGAGGGCTTGACGTTCAATGATGCTAGGTTTGTAACGAATATGACGAATGGTTCAGCAGCCAATGTGGTGATGGGCGCCTATCATTTCGCTCGCCCCGATAATAACAGTGCATTGGATGAAGCCAATCATTTTTTAGCCATTGCTAGTGCATATATCGGACAAGGCTACCTCCCACCTGCGTTGGATTTGGAAGATTCTCCAAGTGGTTCGGTGTTATCTACTGTGTATACGGGAACAGCACTCACTACATGGGTGCAAACATGGTTAGATCGTGTGTATGCACAAACAGGTGTACGTCCTATTGTATACACAACGAGTACTTACGCTGCTTATCTTACCAGTAGTTTGAATACAACTAACTATAAGCTTTGGATTGCCAAGCCGGATGGAAGTCCAACGACACCCCCAACCGGACTTGGGATATGGTCAACGTGGCTCTTTAAACAATATTCTTGGACAGGAACGGTGTCGGGTATAAGTGGAACGGGCAATGTAGATTTAGATGTGTTTAATGGCACGGTTACCGATTTTAATACCTTGATTGGTATGGTGTCAACAGTATGCGGGAACGATAGTCCTTGTCACGCACAAGTTTTGCCTATTAATGTTGGTTGCGTGAATTCGAATTGCTCAACGGTTGGAGCAACACCGCCAAGTCCGGATATTTCGTTTAGTGGTGGCGCTTCATGTTCTACTGTATTTCAGTCCGGTAGGTATGACGATGATGTGTGGTTTGCGATAACGCCAACCAATGCGAACACACTTACGATTACCGCTTCTGCCACTTCCAATACGTCTAACTTTGATGTTTCGTTGGGATTATATTCTGGCAGTTGTGGTGCACTCACACAAGTAAAATGCGGTAATGGCGCTGCAGCAGGCTCTCCTGAAGTTCTTACCTATACGCCCGTTGCGGGCACAACGTATTATGTACGGGTATTTAGTTATGGTATAGGAAACACGTATTCCGGTGATTTTAGTATTTGTGCTACACAACCTTGTTTGTTGCCAACTGCACCAACAGGTATAATAGGAGGCGGAAGCGTTTGTCAATCTTCAACAGCAACGGTTACACTTAATGCAACAGGTCAAAATCCTTCAGGTGCCGGAGGACAGTGGATGTGGTACACTGATTCATGTGGAGGCATCTCGGTAGGTATAGGTGCCAGTATTGTTGTGAGTGCTGCGCAACCCATGAATAAAACCTATTATTTGCGTGCAGAAAACAGTTGCGGAAAAAGTAGTTGTGTGAGTGCAAATGTAACTGTGATAGCCACGCCTGTTTCTTCATCGCCAACGGTAGTGCCTGTTTCCATCTGTCAGGGTGATAGTTTTGTATTGCACGCTAATGTTACGGGAACAAATTATGAATGGACATACCCTAGTGGATCAGGCTCAAGTGTGCTTCAAAACCCAACAGTGAAAAGCGGTGTAGCCGGGCTGTATTGTTTGCGCTATAAGCAAAATGGTTGTTGGAGTGAAGATAGTTGTGTGAGTGTTGTGATAAATTCTCTGCCTTCAGTTTCGGCAACAGCTTTCCCTACCTCAATAGGGGTGGGCGATTCAGCAATACTGACGGTATCAGGAGCGGCTACTTATCAATGGAGTAATAATTTAGGAAGCAGTTCTTCGGTTGTAGTTAAGCCAACACAAACCACAATCTATGCCGTAACGGGTACACAAAACGGTTGTTCTGCAACTGCACAAGTTACGGTAAATGTGTTTACACCTACTTGTCCGGCAGGTGCAACATTGGGGTATTCGAATCCTCCATCGGTTACATTAAGTAGTGGAGCTTCATCTGGAACAACGAATGTTGCTGTATCTAATTCGCTTTGCACGTGGACCGTTTCCAGTAATCAGTCTTGGTTAACGGTAACACCTCAAACTGTTCAAACAGGTAGTGGTTCTTTCAATTGGTCAGCACAAGCGTGCACCACGAGTAACAGTAATCGCCAGGCTACTATTACCATTACCGGGCCTCAAACGCAAACCATTACTGTAACGCAGAGTTGTGTGCTTCCTACGCCATGTGCCAATCCACCCATAGCCGATCCAGGTATTGATACTACCTATGTTGCCGGAATGCAATTAGGTGGACATCCAACGGCATCGGGCGGTTCAGGTTTCTATACTTATTTATGGTCGCCAAGTGTTGGATTGAGTTCCGCTACTGTTGCTAATCCAGTGATAAATAGTTTATTGCAATCACAAACCTATACGGTGATTGTGACTGACAGTAGCGGTTGCAAAGATACGGGCATAGTGGTGATTAACGTAAATCCGAGTATTTGTAATGACGTATTCACTATAACAAAAGTGAGCAGCAAGATACTTTCCGTGAATTTTGTACAAAACGCAACATATCAATGGCGCTTCAATGCAGTAGATATTGCCGGACAAACGAATCGTCAATATACAAGTGTAAGTGATATTGCAGATGGTGTTTATACTTGTGTGAT
The DNA here is from genome assembly GCA_044226285.1 of Chitinophagales bacterium. Classification (GTDB taxonomy): domain Bacteria; phylum Bacteroidota; class Bacteroidia; order Chitinophagales; family LD1; genus CALAYL01. The sequence goes on from JBGAHI010000007.1 coordinate 162,468, forward strand.
TCATGTTGGGGCTTGTGTTTATGAAATCGATTACATCGTTTCCGGTATTGGTGATTTAACGATGATCAATTTGACCATTTACCCAAATCCATCCTCTGGGACATTCACCATACATTTTGAAATGATACAACCAGAGCCATTGAACATTTGTGTTGTAGATATGATGGGACAATTGATAAAAGAATATACCTCAGATTATTCGAAAGGAGTACATTCAATGGATATTCAATTAGGTTCAGTGGCAAAAGGAATTTATGTGCTGCAGATGCGAGTGGGTACGAATCAGTTCAAAAAACGTATCGAAATTCTATAAGGGCTTTGTGTAAATACGAAAAATCCCGCACAAGGCGGGATTTTTCTATGTAGCAAGCATCGAGATTTACTTGGCTAATCGAACCATTTCCAATTCTCTTTCCTGAATTAGTTTGCGGATACCCAAAACGGCATAGCGCATTCTTCCCAATGCAGTATTTATGCTCACTCCGGTGAATTCGGCAATTTCTTTGAAGCTGAAATCGAAGAAATGACGCAACATCACTACTTCTTTTTGTTGCTCCGGCAATTGGTCGATTAATTCGCGCAATTTATTTTCAGACTGTAATACTTCCAAATGCTCATCGGCAGAGGTTTCTTCGAATCGCAAATGATCGAAAATATCGTCTCCATCGTTGGTAACAATGCCCGGATTGCGTTTCAATTTTCGGAAATAATCCATACATAGGTTATGCGCAATACGCATAATCCACGGACGGAATTTGTTTTCGTCTTTATATTTACCTGCACGGAGCTGGTGAATCGCTTTAATAAATGTTTCCTGGAAAAAATCTTCCGCCAAATACTCGTCTTTCACTAAAAGATAGATGGCAGAGTAAATTTTGTCTTTGTGGCGAATCATGAGTTGTTCAAACGCATATTCATTGCCGGATAGATACAATTGTACCAATTCGTAATCGGTTAGCAGTGGTTTACGCATAACATTCGTCTTTTAGTGGTTAATAAAAAAGTAGAATGTTATGCTATAGGCTTTATGTTTTTATTTATAGATACTGTTAATCCAACAATTTTGTTGCAATAATCGAACCAAGAAAATTCACCGAATCAAGACACAAGAAAAACCTAACTTAGCGCTTCAGTTTTTCATTAAACAAGTAATAGAGTAGATGTTTGGTCTATATAAAATAATTTATTGATGAGTGAAGTTAAAAAAATAAAATCAAATAAAAAAATAATTAATGCCGATTTGCCACAAATATTTATCAAAGGTGCTCGCGTTCACAATTTAAAAAATATTGATGTAGCCCTCCCAAAGAATAAATTTATTGTGATTACAGGGGTTTCGGGTTCCGGGAAAAGTTCATTAACTATAGATACGCTTTTTGCCGAGGGGCAACGCAGATACGTAGAAAGTTTAACGTCTTATGCCCGTCAGTTCTTAAGCCGAATGGATAAACCGGATGTGGATTATATTCATGGATTGTGTCCGGCTATTGCCATCGAACAAAAAGTAAGTACACGCACCAGCCGCTCTACTGTGGGCTCCCTTACCGAGATTTACGATTACTTACGCTTGTTGTATGCTCGATTAGGGAAAACCTATTCTCCGGTTTCGGGCAAAGAGGTGATGAAGCATGAAGTAATTGATGTGGTTGACTTTGTGTTGGGCATGAAAGAAGGCGAGCGGGTGTATGTTTATTTCGAAAATAAATTGAATAAAAAACCGGTTGAAGCCTTGAAGCTATTGCTGCAAAAAGGTTTTACAAGGGTAAAGTGGAATGGCGAAATCGCACAAATAGAAGAGTTACTAGAGGACGAATCGTCTGTAAAGACAAAAGAAAACACAGTTCTGGTTTTGGTGGATCGTTTTGTGGTTCGAAAAGAGGATGAAGAATTGCAATCGCGTATTTTCGATTCTGCTCAAACGGCTTTTAATGAAGGTGGGAATGAATGTGTGGTAGAATACGAGGGAACGAAGCAAACCAAATTCAATAATAAGTTTGAAGCCGATGGTATTCAGTTTGAGTTGCCCACACAAAATTTCTTCAACTTCAATAACCCGTATGGCGCTTGTAAAACCTGTGAAGGCTTTGGAACAGTTATGGGCATTGATGAAGACTTGGTGTTTCCGGATAAAACCCTGTCGATTTACGAAGCAGCCGTTGCTCCTTGGCGGGGCGAAAAAATGAGTGAGTGGAACGAGCCATTAATTAAGAAAGGTATTTACTTTGATTTTCCTATTCATCGTGCATACAAAGACTTGTCGGCTGAAGAAAAAAATCTGTTATGGACAGGGAATGAGTATTTCAAAGGCTTAACGTATTTCTTTCAATATTTAGAAGAAAAGTCGTACAAGATTCAATATAGGGTGATGCTTTCGAGGTATCGCGGACGAACAGCTTGCTCTGATTGCAAGGGTTCTCGAATTCGTAAAGATGCATCGTATGTAAAGTTTGCGGGTAGATCGATTACTGAGTTGATGTTGTTACCGGTTGAAGAATTGTATTTGTTTTTCAAAGATGTAGAACTTGCACCATCCGATAAAAAATTAGCAGAACGTATTTTGTTAGAAATTAAGAACCGCTTACAAACCATGATGGATGTTGGTTTGGGTTATTTGTCGTTGAATCGATTGTCGAATTCATTGAGTGGTGGTGAAACACAGCGTATTAATTTGACGAGAACGTTAGGTAGTAACTTAACGTCTTCACTTTATATTTTGGATGAGCCGAGTGTAGGTTTGCACCAAAAAGATACGGAGCGTTTGATTAATGTTTTGAAAAATCTGCGCGATTTAGGGAATACAGTAGTTGTTGTGGAGCACGATGAAGATGTAATGAAAGCCTCTGATCATATTGTCGATATTGGTCCACGGGCCGGATTGTTTGGAGGCGAAGTAGTTTACAATGGTCCGAGCGATGAAATTGAAAATGCTGAAAACAGTTTAACCGGAATGTATTTGCGTGGGGAATTAGAAATTCCGGTGAAGGAGCAGGTTCGTCAGCCCACTAACTTTATTGAAATTATTGGCGCATCGCAACACAATTTGAAAAACATCGATGTGAAAATTCCATTGAATGTAATGACGGTAGTGAGTGGTGTGAGTGGTTCAGGGAAAACAACATTAATTAAAAAAATCTTGTACCCGGCATTGATGCAGCGTTTTGACGGTGTTGTAGAAAAGCCCGGAGCTCACCGCGAAATTGTGGGCGACTTGAAACGTATAAGTCATGTAGAGATAATCGATCAAAATCCGTTAGGGAAAAGTTCGCGTTCCAATCCGGTAACGTATGTGAAGGCTTATGATGCCATTCGCGATTTGTATTCGCGCCAACAGTTGTCGAAAATTAGAGGCTATTCGCCTGCAACGTTTTCGTTCAACGTAGATAACGGACGATGCGAGCAATGTAAAGGCGATGGTGAAGTAGTAGTAGAAATGCAGTTCTTAGCTGATGTGCATTTGAAATGCGATGCATGTAACGGACGTAAATTCAAAGAAGACGTGTTAGAGGTTACATACAAAGACAAAACGATTTACGATGTATTGTCGATGAGTGTTGATGAGGCGGTTACTTTTTTTGCAGAGCATCGCGACATCATACAAAAACTAATTCCGTTACAGAATGTTGGTTTGGGTTATGTGAAATTGGGGCAGAGTTCGTCAACATTAAGTGGAGGAGAGGCGCAACGTGTTAAGTTGGCTTCCTACTTAACGAAGGGACAAAATACTCAACCCGTATTCTTCATTTTCGATGAACCTACTACGGGTCTTCATTTTCATGACATTGCCAATTTGCTAAATTCTTTTGAAATGCTGATTGAAGCCGGTCACACGGTAGTGATTATAGAGCACAATATGGATGTGATTAAATCGGCAGATTGGTTGATAGACTTAGGTTTAGAAGGTGGCGATAAAGGAGGTCATTTGCTTTATCAAGGAGAACCAAAAGGAATATTGACGCACCCTACATCCTTTACGGCTCAATTTTTACGTCCAAAGATGGACATTCTATAGTTAATGTTATATTTGAACAGTTTAATATTCTTATAGTGAAGTCATTGCGAATAATTGGGGTTGTTTTAGCACTTGTATTGAGTTTAAGTTCTTATGCTCAAGTTTTTTCGGGAAAGATTGTAAAGGCTGATAGTTTGAAAACTCCGTTTTATCAGGCAACCTGCAAAGCTATTTCCCAGAAAGATACAGTTGTTGTTCAAACCTATTTTGACGGAAGTTTTAAACTTAATTTAAAACCCTTTTCTTTTTACAAGATAGTAGCTTCTTATGTAGGTTATAAAGACACAACCATTGAAATTAGTACAGACGGCAAAGGCAATTCTATTGTGAATAATGTAGTTTTTTCACTTCGAAAAGATGGTATGCGTTTGATGGGGAATTTATATGCTGCTGATGATGAGACTCCTATTAATAAGGCGAATTTGATTTTGAAAAACATTATGACTCGTCAGGAATTGCGCTTTACAACCGGGATTGACGGGTATTATAATTTCAAATTAGACTACGAAGCCAACTATCAACTGAAAGTAGATAAGTATTCAGAAGGTATAATGAATGTATATCAGGATACAAGTTTTTATATTTCAACTATTGGTTTCAATATGCCATTGGATTTTAAGTTCGATATTCGTTTGGGGAAATCTGTTACTGTTGTGAAACCTAGGGTTGAAAAAGAGGTTGCTGCTGTGAGTAAGCCTAAACCTGTTGAACCAATTATAGAAAAGAAACCTGAACCTGTTGCTTCAACAGTTATTGCGCCAACTGCAGAAACGCCTAAGGCTGTTGTTGAGACAAAAAAGGCGGAGCCTGTTCAAAAGCCCGCAGTTGCTAAAGTAAATATTGATACAGTTGGACATCAAGCTAATGTAACAACAGCGAAGAAACACGAAAAGCATGTTAAACCTTCAGAAGATAAGAAAGTTGCTGTTGCTGTAAAATCTGAGAAGAAAGATACATTAATAGCTATCGCAAATACTAAACCTGTGGTTGCAAAAGTAGAGTCTGAAAAGCCAAGGAAAGAACACAAACGCAGAAAAGATAAGCACTCAACTGTAACTGTTGCTAAAGTGGATACTATATCCATAAAACCCAATGCTGCTGTGGCTAAGAAAGATATTCCAAAAGCCAAGAAGCCATTAAGTGAGGAAGATTCAATTCGAATTAAAGAGCAAATCATTATTGATGCACAAAAGGAGTTGGAACGTCAAAATCAATTTGCTTTAGAACGCCAGAAACGAGAGGCGTATGAAGCCAGCCAGCGTGATATGCTCCGCTATTACGAAAATAAGGCGCAAGGCAAGAATGAAGATCCAATCGTAACCAATAAAACCATCGACAAGGCAGCTGTTGAGACTAAGGTTGTTATTGCTCAAAAGCAGGAACCAATTGAACAGAAGTATTATAATTATAGCGTTAAGCCGAAGAAAACAATTATCAAAGGTAATGTTTTGGATGGTGCAAACCAATTGAAAATGGCAGGTGTGAATGTGAGTGTTCGTCCGTTGAATAGTATTTTTTCTGTTGAGACACAGACTGATAAAATGGGTTATTTCGAAGCAGAAGTAGATAGCGGAGGAATGTACATCATTTCATTTTTTAAAACCGACTACAAGATATCTAAACAGTTTATTGATCTTTCTGACAAAAATACCAAAGAGTATACCTTGCAAGATGTTTATTTAGGTGAGAATGTAAACGTAGATATTAATAGAGATATGCCAGCCTTTTTCTTCTTTAAGAATAAAGCGGAGTTGACAGAGAGTGTAATTGAGGAGTTAAATGCAATCATAGTATTAATGGCTAAAGATCCTTCTTATTCTATTAAGTTAATTGGTTTGGCAGCTGCAGATGAAAACTTTCCTAAGCCATTATCTACCAGTCGTGTACAATCTATTGCTCAATATCTAGTTGCAAACGGTGTGAACAGTACACAAATAAAATTTGTTGCACTTGGTGACACAAAACATCGTTCAAATTGTGGTTTATCTAAACCATGTACTTCTGAAGATTACGACAAAGACCGTGCGGTTGTTTATTTAATTACAAAGTAATTGATATTCTTCATTCTTAAAGCACTTCATTTTATTGAATAAGCGCTAAATGGATTCGTTAATTCGCCAATCATGATGTGTTTAGCAACAGGAAAACGAGTAATCAGTAATGCTTTGTTTGCCAAAAGAAAAGACTAGCGCCAAATAAAAAAGCCCGAGAATATTCTCGGGCTTTTTTTCGTAGTGAATAATAGTAGATTATTCTACAACAAATTTTGTTTTAAATCCTTTGTTGGCATCAGTAATTTGAATCGTGTACATTCCTTTCGCAAATGAACTTACATTGATTTGTTTGCTCATTAAACCGATAAGGTCGATTTTTTCATCGTATATTTTGTTGCCTAGCATGTCAACGATTTGAATTGAACCATTGATGCGGTCAACAGTATTGATGTCAACGTTAAGAGTAGTGTGTGCTGGGCTAGGATATGTTTTAATGATAGCATTGAAACCTTTGGCATTGTTGATGCCTGTTGGACGACATTGTGCACCTTGGTTAATCACGTCTAAAGAAAGCGAAAAAGGGCTGTTGCCAAGTGACGAAAGCAAATCTAAAGATACAGTAGTGTCTCCATCAAAAACGCCTGGGAATGGATTTCCACGAAGTGTGATAATTCCATGCGGAGTTAAAGGATAATTTCCTGGAGCATCATTCGTTGTTCCATAAACTCTTGCACAGCCTCCTTTGCCAGGGTAGAAGTGCCCATTTAATGGGTTGGTTGAGTCTGCAAGTCCTGTCGGATATCCGGTAATAGAGTCAATCACTAAAGAGTCGACATACAAAGTATAGGGAATTGGACTAGGGAAAAAATCTTGGATATTTACCACTGAAGGTATTTTAAATTGTAATGTTTGGTTATAAGCAACAGTTTTTTCTACGCAAGGGAAAACTGCCGGAGCGAAGAAACTGCCTGCAGGTACCTGTGTTGTATCAATTACACACTGTGCGTTAGAAAGAAATGCTCCCATCAGGAAACAAAAAAGAATAGAGATTTTTTTCATGAGATTTGTTTTAAATTTTAGATAATGAAATTAAGATAATTTTCCAACCATTTCAATAGGATTTACCCATTTGTCAAATTCTTCAGCCGTCAAATACCCTAATTCGATAGCTGTTTCTTTCAATGTTTGTCCTTTTTTATGCGCTGTTTGTGCAATTTCAGCCGCTTTGTAATAACCGATATGTGGATTCAATGACGTAACCAACATTAATGAACCGTGGAGATTTTTATTGATATTATCTTCCAATGGTTTTATACCAACGGCACATTTATCGTTGAACGACATACATACATCTCCAATCAGGCGAGCTGAGTGAAGGAAGTTGTAAATCATCATTGGTTTAAATACGTTTAATTCAAAATGACCGGTTGCTCCGCCAATATTTATGGCTACATCATTCCCTAAAACTTGTGCTGCAACCATAGTCATAGCTTCGCATTGTGTTGGATTAACTTTACCCGGCATAATAGAAGATCCCGGTTCGTTATCCGGAATAAATAATTCACCGATACCGCAACGAGGTCCGGAAGCCAATAAACGAATATCGTTCGCTATTTTCATTAAAGAACAAGCAACAGTTTTCAATGCACCGTGAGATTCAACGATGGCATCGTGTGCGGCTAAGGCTTCAAATTTATTTTCTGCAGTAATGAACGGTAATCCAGTAAGTGTTGCAATGTGTTTGGCTACGTTTTCTGCATAATTCGGAGGTGTGTTGATGCCGGTACCGACTGCTGTTCCGCCTAATGCTAACTCTGCTAAATGCGGAAGTGTATGCTCAATAGCTTTAATACCATGATTTAGTTGCGAAACATATCCTGATAACTCTTGTCCTAATGTAAGTGGAGTAGCATCCATCAAGTGTGTTCTGCCAATTTTAACGATATGCATGAACTCTTTCGACTTAGCCGCTAGGGTATCACGTAAGGTTTTCAAGCCCGGCAAAGTTACATCCAACAAAATTTTGTAGGCTGCAATGTGCATGGCTGTAGGGAATGTATCGTTCGATGATTGCGATTTATTCACATCATCATTCGGGTTTAATTGTTTTTTTTCATCTAATAATGAACCTCCTAATAACACATGAGCTCTGTAGGCTACGACTTCGTTCACATTCATGTTCGATTGAGTACCTGAACCAGTTTGCCATACCACTAAAGGGAATTGATCGTCAAGTTTTCCTGCTAAAACTTCATCGCAAACTTGGCCAATAATGTCACATTTTTCTTTCGGTAAAACACCTGCTTCGAAATTGGTGATGGCTGCCGCTTTTTTCAAATAAGCAAATGCCTTGATGATTTCCTTCGGCATTTTATTAATGTCTTGTGCAATATGAAAGTTGTCGATAGAACGCTGTGTTTGTGCGCCCCAATACACATTCGCAGGTACTTCTACAATACCCATTGTGTCTTTTTCTTTTCTGAATTCCATGGTGTTTTTAAAATTTATGTTTCACAAAAATAGCGTCTTTAACGAATCGCTTATTATGATAAAAATTAGTCTTATTTTCCTTTGAAATTGGCTTTTCGCTTTTCCAAAAAGGCAGTAGTTCCTTCCACAAAATCTTCTGTGGCAACGCATTCGCCAAAGGTTTCAATCTCTGTATTGAATCCATCGATGCCATCGGTGAAATGAGCGTGAACACATTCAATCACTTTAGCAACTGCAACAGGTGCTTGAGAAGCAATTTTACGTAAGATGCTTTTGCTAGTCTCTAGCAATTCAACTGTTTGTACCACTTGATTGGCTAAACCCAATTTGTTGGCTTCAGTGGCGTCAATTGTATCAGCAGTAAGTAACAATTCAAGCGCTTTCCCTTTTCCAATCAATTGTACCAAACGCTGTGTGCCACCATAGCCCGGAATCAACCCTAGCTTAACTTCCGGCTGTCCGAATTTTGCATTCTCGCTAGCAATTCGTAAATGACATGCCATCGCCAATTCGCAACCGCCCCCTAATGCAAAACCGTTTACCGCAGCAATGATAGGTTTTGGTGACTGTTCAATTTTATTGAAAACATCGTGTCCTCTTCGCGCCAAGGCAACGCCTTCTTGCTGACTTAATCCTTTAAATTCAGAAATATCAGCTCCGGCCACAAAAGCCTTGTTCCCTTTTCCGGTAAGAATTGCACCGCGCAAGCTATCATCGGCAATGAATAAATCAATCACTTCATTCAATTCAGCAATTACTGTTTTGTTGAGTGCGTTTAATTTGTCTTCGCGATTGATGTAAATAATTAACAGGTTGTCTTGGGTTTCCGTGAGGAGGGTAGTAAATTCTTTCATTTTTTGAATTGTTTTTGCGGATGCAAAAGAAGAAAAGATTTATGATGAAATGACTTTTTTAAGTGCTTAAAAGTTTCGATGTTGTTCTACCCATTCCACAATATATTTTGCGATATCATGGGTGTTGGTTCCGGGCGGGAAAAGCATTCCACAACCTTTTGATTTTAAGGCATTCATATCGTCTTCAGGAATAATTCCTCCTCCGGTAAGTAATACATCTTGCATATTATTCTCTTTCATCAGATCAAGAATTTTTGGGAAAACGGTGTTGTGAGCTCCTGAAAGAATACTTACTCCAATGGCATCTACATCTTCTTGTAAAGCGGTGTTAACCACCATTTCCGGTGTTTGTCGGAGACCGGTGTAAATAACTTCCATGCCTGCATCGCGCAATGCTGAAGCAATCACTTTTGCCCCACGGTCGTGTCCATCGAGTCCCACTTTTGCTATAAGAATTCTAACCGGACGATTCATACTTGTTTGTTTTAAGGTAAAACTAATCTTGTTTTATAAACGAAAAAACCTCTGCAACGCAGAGGTTTAAAAATTTCCCAAAGGGTGAATTAAAAATCATCATCAAAATCACCGCCATCATCATCGAAACCATCATCATCAAAATCGTCTAGGCCTAGGTCATCGTCATCATCGTAACTTTTGCCTTTGCCTTTGCCTTTTGCTTTCGTTTCAATCATGTCGTCAAACTCTTCGAAGTCTTTCAAATCGTCTGCTGATGGTTCAACTTCTTCATCTTCGAAGTCGTCTACTAGCTCTTCATCATCAAACTCATCTTCATTCTCGAGTTCATCATTCTCATCGAAATCCGGTTCTTCCTCTTCGTCTTTGCGTTTGCGTGGCATATTGATTGTTTTATTGGTTTATTAATGATAGGTGTTGCAAAAAAAAGAAGTTTATGCTATTCCAAAAATATATGGCAATTATTTTTTTTACGCAGTACGAAGTTAAACAGTTTCAAAATAACTCAACGATTTTTTTAATCGTTCAGCCGATTTGTTTTTTCCAAGCAAATGAATCATTTCAAAAACCGGTGGGCCTTGCATAGTGCCTGCTAAAGCAACACGCAATAATGGCATCACATCGCCAATTTTAAAGCCATTGGCTGCAACCCAAGATTTGAAAGCAGTTTCAAGACCAGCAACAGAAAAATCTTCACTGTTAGCAATCAAATCAGCCACTTCGTTTAATTTATCTTTCACAGGTGCAACAAATTTTTTCTTAATCGTTTCTGTGTCGAATGTTTTAACATCTTCGAAAAAATAATAGCCAATTTCAGAAAGGTCGTTTAAGAAAACAGCTCTGTCTTTCATTAAACGACAATATTCTGTAACATATGCCTTATCGAATGTATAGCCTTTTGCGATTAAAGCATCTTTAATTTGTTCGGCTAGCACATCATCCGGAATGCGTTTAACATATTGTTGATTGAACCATTTTGCTTTTTCGAAATCGAATCGAGCACCGGCTTTATGTACTTTTTCTAACGAGAAGAAATTAATCATCTCCTCCTTGCTCATAATTTCAATATCGTTGCCGGGATTCCAACCTAACAGAGCAATGAAGTTGATGAATGCTTCCGGCAAATAGCCTCTTTCGCGATAACCTGAGGAAACTTCTTTTGTTTCAGGATCTACCCATGTGAGTGGGAATGATGGGAAGCCTAAACGATCGCCATCGCGTTTACTTAGCTTTCCGTTACCATCCGGCTTAAGGATGAGCGATAAGTGTGCAAAGTTAGGCATTACTTCTTCCCAACCAAAGGCTCGATACAGCAAAACGTGTAGTGGCGCAGAACTTAGCCATTCTTCTCCGCGAATCACATGCGTAATTTGCATCAAATAATCATCCACCACATTCGCCAAATGATATGTTGGCATACCATCGTGTTTCATCAACACTTTGTCATCCAATTGTGATGTATTAAACGTTACCCAGCTTCTAATCAAATCGTGAAACTTCACATCTTCGTTACGCGGCATTTTGAAACGCACAACATACTGGTCGCCACGGTCGATGCGTGCTTTTACTTCATCTGCAGGCAAAGACGTAGAGTTCTTCATATACTGACGAGTAACAGCACTGTATTGCCAATTCGGAACGCCTTGTGCTGTAGCATTGGCACGCATTTGGTCGAGTTCTTCCGGTGTGTCGAAAGCGATATAAGCATGCCCGGATTCCAATAACATGTCAGCGTATTTTTTGTACATCGGTTTGCGTTCGCTTTGGCGATAGGGTGCGTGCGGACCATCACCAAAACCTATACCTTCGTTTGGTGTAATGCCACACCATTTCAACGAATCAATGATGTATTGTTCTGCTCCCGGAACGAATCTGTTTTGATCGGTATCTTCAATACGAAGAATAAAATCTCCGCCTAATTTTTTGGCCAATAAATAATTGTACAATGCTGTACGAACTCCACCCATGTGCTGAGGCCCTGTGGGACTTGGCGCATATCTCACTCTTACTTTTCTTTCCATAATCTTTCGTTTGAAATCTCTGCCAAAATAGTTTTTCTAGCCGAAACTCTAAACAGTAAATTGTATTATTGGAAATAAATAAATTTTGTGTTCGAATTCGGAGCTAAAATGATGGTGAAACCACCACGAATGTTAAGGCGTGTTTATGCCGGTGCATTGTGGAAGGTACAAACGAAAGAGAAAAAACTCTATCTCACCTTCGATGATGGTCCTATCCCCGAAGTTACACCATGGGTGCTCGATGTGCTAAAACAATACCAGGCCAAAGCTACTTTCTTTTGTATCGGCAATAATATTGCTCAATATCCGCAAGTGTTTCAGGCTATCATTAACCAAGGACATGTTGTAGGTAATCATACCTTCGACCATCTAAACGGTTGGGCCACTCAAAAAGAAATTTATATGCAAAATACTGAGCAATGCCAATCCTATTTTGCTGAAGCCTATAATCTAAAGCTATTTCGGCCACCGTATGGGAAAATGAAATTTTCACAATACAACGCCTTAAAACGAAAATATAAAATAGTCCTTTGGGATGTATTAAGTATGGATTACGATACTACGATTTTAAAAAACGAAGTATTGGATAATGTGATAAGGCATGCTGAAAACGGTTCTATTATTGTGTTTCACGATAGTTTAAAAGCAGAAGCGCATTTGCGTTATGTTCTACCAAAGGTTTTGCAATATTATTCTGAGAAAGGATTTACATTTGCGCCATTATGCGATTAGTAGATACACACGCTCATCTTTATTTAAACGATTTCAAAGAGGATATGTCTGCCGTAGTGCAGAAAGCCAAGCAAAATGGTATTGAAAAGGTTTATTTACCGGCCATTGACAACGAAACACATCAGGATTTATTGAATTTAGTGGATTCCAATCCCGATTTTTTTCGTCCTATGATGGGTGTACATCCCTGCAGCATCAAAGAAAATTATTTGGAAGAGTTAGCGATTGCTCGAAAATTACTCGATAGTCGTTCCGATTGGAGTGCCGTTGGTGAAATTGGATTGGACTATCATTGGGATCTTTCTTTTAAAGAACAACAAAAGGAAGCATTTGATACACAAGTAAACTGGGCGATTCAAATGGATTTACCTGTGGTGATTCACAGTCGAAAATCAACCTACGATTGTGTGGAACTGTTGAAACCTTATAAGGGAAAAGTGAAAGGCATTTTTCACTGTTTTAGTGGATCGTTGGAAGAAGCAAAAGAAATCACTAAGCTTGGATTATTATTGGGCATAGGAGGTGTTGTGACCTACAAAAATTCAGGATTGAAAGAGGTTTTACCCGAAATTGGTCTGGAGCATTTAGTATTGGAAACAGATTCGCCTTATCTCACACCGGTTCCGCATCGTGGGAAGCGAAATGAATCCGCTTATGTACGTTTTGTGGCCGATGAAATAGCACACATATTGGGTAAAAGCGTTTCAGAAGTGGCAAATATTACTACAGCTAATGCTGAGACGTTATTTCGCTGACAATAATCACTTATTTTGAACGTATTCAATGACAGAGTTCAGAAGATTTGCTTCTGCTTTCGGTAACTTTGTATTATAAAAACTAAAAATATGAAAAATCGATTTTTTAAGGTGGCACCTTTGTTCATGTTGATTGTGCTAATGACTTTTTCTGCTTGTAAGAAAAGTGAAGAGGTCAACGACCCAAATATTACAGATGTGAGTTACAATAGATTGTATTCGGTGGTGTCGGGTGGACCTCCAAGTATGGATAGTATTGACTTCAATAATGATGGATTGGCAGAGCTCCAAATGCAATTTATCAATATGGGGGCGGATACTGGAATAGTTATGTTTGCACAAAAAAGTCAAGCGTTTCAAATTGTTTTGGAAAGCTTATCTCCAGTACCTAATCCTAGATTGTTTAGTAAAGGTGATGCTATTCCAACAAGCAATCCTGTTTATTATCCTATGGGATATATTTCAACAAAAACTTCAGGTTATCGATATGGTGTATTAAATGGCGAAGGCTATGTCGCATTTCGTTTTAGCACAGGAACAAAGTATCAATATGGTTGGATGAAGGTTTCAGTGAATAACGCTTTCACCGATTTTAGAGTGTTAGAATACGCATACAGTTTGAAATTTGATACTCCTATAAATGTTGGAGATAAGTAGGGTTAACTTTGTCTCACAAAAAAAAGCACATCATTAATGGTGTGCTTTTTTTGTTTTTCGATTGAACTATAATCTTCTCAATGCCCAGCATCTTTAATAACTCCGCCCGTTACTTTTATTGTTTTTGTGAAAATCACGATTGGAATAATAATGGCAATAATTGTAGCTAAGTATTGAAATATATTGATGTAGGTGAGAATGGATGCCTGTTTCACAAACTGATTCGTGACTGCCATGTAAGCCTGTGTTTTCGCTATACCTAAATCGGATGTGTATCGGCTAAACGACATCGTGAATGCATTAATTCGATCGGTAAAATTAGGATTGTTAGCTGTGGCATGAATCAACAAATCGTTGTAATGCTGCATGGTGAATTTTTCCAACACTACACCTACAACTGCTACTCCAATAGAACCTCCTAACTGACGAATCATGTTTGAAAGTCCCGATGCTTGTTGAATGTCTTTGCCCTGAAGTCCTGCAAGGGTAAGGTTAGTAAGCGGTACAAACAAGAACCCGAAACCTAATCCACGTACCATCAACGGCCAAAAGAAGCTCGCCTGACTTGTAGTTGGTGACATTAAGAAGGAACACCACCATACAAATAGCATTGTTGCGAAAAAGCCAAAGGCAATTAAGTATTTAGGAGGAATACCTTTTTGTAATAATTTCCCAATCATTGGCATTAAGAATCCTGTGAAAAGCGCACCGGGTATAAAAAGCAGTCCGGTGGCAGTTGCCGTGAAGCCTAGCCAACGTTGTACAAAGATTGGAATAATAAATACTGTAGTGAAAAGCACTGCGCCAAGAATAAAATTGAAAAATACGCCAGTTGCCACATTCCCTTTAGCAAATACGCGTAAATCTACAACCGGATTTTCGGTGGTTAATTCGCGCCAAACAAAACCAATGAGGCCGAAAGTGGCTACAATAAAGCCAATCACAATCGTGCGACTTTCAAACCAATCGTTGCGTTCGCCTTGCTCCAATACAAATTGCAATGAACCAATTCCAATAATCAAAAGTATAATGCCCAGCCAATCTACACCGCTCTGTTTTACTTGGAACGGATTATTCTTAATGAAAATAACGGTTAAGAAAGTAGCCAAAATACCTACCGGTACGTTAACATAGAATAACATCGGCCATTCGAAATGGTCGATAATATAACCTCCCATGAATGGTCCCAATGTTGGTCCAAGAATAATACCCATTCCAAAAAACGCACTCGCCATTCCTAGTTTTTCTTTTGGGTAAATTTCTGTAAGAATTGTTTGCGAAGTAGTAATTAACGCACCTCCACCTAATCCTTGAATGAATCGCCAGAAAACCAATTCCCAAATGCCGGACGAATTTCCGCACATAAATGAGGAGAATGTGAATAGTGCAATGGAAAAAGCAAAGTAACGTTTACGGCCAAATTGACTCGATAGCCAACCAGCCATGGGTACAATGATAATATTGGCGATGGCGTAGGAGGCAATTACCCAGCTAATTTCACCAATGGTTGCCCCAAGGTTTCCCATCAATGTGTTACTGGCTACATTCACAATTGTAGTGTCGATGATTTCCAATAAGGAGCACATCACTACTGTAATAGTGATAATCACTCTACGCAAGCCGTATTCAACGAGTGCGTTGCTATCTTGTTGTGGAGCAGACATGGTTGCCATTTATTTTACGTGAACACTCACCGTACAATTCATGCCCGATTTAAGTGCTTTGTTTTTCAAATCTTTGCTATCAAAAGTAATTTTCACAGGAACTCGTTGTACTACTTTCACAAAATTACCGGAAGCATTATCAGCAGGAATTAAAGAAAATTTATTGCCGGTAGCCGATTGGATACTTTCTACTTTTCCTTTCAATTTCAATCCGCTGTATGCATCTACTTCCACTTCTACTTCTTGCCCCACTTTCATTTTCTCTAATTGCGTTTCTTTGAAATTGGCTACAGTCCAAATATCATCGCTGTTTACGATGTACATCAATGTTTGTCCAGGACTTAACAACTGCCCGATTTGAATGTTTTTCTTGCTTACATAACCATCTTCAGGTGCAAGAATTACCGTGTAAGACAAATTGAGTTTCGCGAAATTAACTTCCTCGGCACGTTGCTGTGCAAGAATTTCAGCGGGTTTCATTTGTGATCCTACTGAAGATGCCTGCGATTGTGAAGCCGATGACTGCTCACGTGCAGCACTCAATTGCGATTCAGCTACCGTTAATAATTTCTCTGCAGTTTCTTTTTCAGCTTTTACTGCATCGAATTGTTGTTGAGTTACACTTTGTAATTGAAGTAGTTTTCCATACCGCTCATATTCCTGATTGGCTTTCCACAAGCGAACTTTAGCGGCTTCGGCATTTGCTTTTGCCGTTAGAATATTGCTGCCCACAGCACTAGCGTTAACCGATGCTGTTTTTGTGTTACTCCCAATTACACCCAATTGCGCTTGAGCGTTCGCAAATGCTAATTCTGCTTGTTTCACACGAATGGCAAAGTCGGATGGGTTCAACACTACTAAGGTGTCACCCTTTTTTACAAACTGATTGTCTTGAACATAGATCTTTTCTACAAATGAGCTGATACGCGATGATACCGGAACAATGTTCGCTTCTAGTTGTGCGTTATCTGTTTCTTCGTAGTTCATTCCGTGAATGACTTTACTCGCCACAAAGCCAATAATAATAAGGAATAGAACCCCTGCAATAATGGGTGCGACTTTGTTTTTTTTGTTTGTTGCTTCTGCTGTTGTTTCCATGATGTGTTATACTTGATTGATTAGTTTAATTGTCCGATAGCTTTTAAATATTTGTAATATGCGACTTGTGCATCGCATTTTGCATTAATAAGATTGAGTTCCGCCTGAAATACTTGTGCGTCTGCATCCAAAAGGTCAGAGAATACACTCACTTCACCTGTAAATCTATTTTTCATAATGCGTTGATTTTCCTTGGCCTGTTGTACTGTTTTATCAGCTAACTCAATTTTTTTGATGTTCAATTGATAGTTTTTCAATGCAGTAAAGGCCTCTGTTTTGATGCCGTCTTGCAGTTGAGCGGTCATCATCTCGTTTAACTTAGTGTTGATTTTTGCATCTTTTATTCCTGCACGCGCTGTGTATAAAGAAGAAAGGTTCCAGTTCAAGGTTAATCCGGCATCCCATGTATCTTTGAATTTGGCTTGTTGCGGGAAAACTCGCTGATTTGGATTGTTATAATAGAAGTTGAAGCCGCCCGCTAATGTCGGATAATAGGCACTCTTTGCACTTTTCACTAAATAATTGCCTGCATTAATTTTCAATAAGGCGCTTTTATACTCAGCTCTGCTTGCAGTTGCCGACTCGATATCTCTAGGATTTGGAGTGGCGTTTGATTTCTCTAATTCTGAAAGATTCGGAGCTAGGATTGTTTTTTCATCTATACCTAACAAAATATTTAAGTTGTAGTTTACGATTGCCGTTACGTTTTCCATTTCTAACTTCGTTACATCTAGGCTTGATTTGGCCAATTGAGCCTTCAATACATCGTTTTGCAACGCCATACCTACCGAGTTGAAATTCTGAATGTCTTTCAATCGACTATCCATTGTTTTCGTGTTTTCATCTATTATTTTTTGTGATGATATGCTTTTACAATAGTTATAGTATTGTTGAATAACGATCAGTTTCAATTCATCCTCTTCCTTCTTCGTATCAATTTTACTGGCCTCCAACATTTCTTTAGCGGCTTTTAGGTTGTAGATGTTGCGAAGTCCGGCAAATAAAGTTTGTTGTACTGATGCACGATTATAAAATTGATTTGGAATCACAGGGTTTAATTCTGTGGTAAATACACCCGGTATACTGATTTTGTAGGGGTCGATATTTGTACTTATTCGTGTATATGCTGCAGTTACCGATAGGTTTGGAAGAAATGGATTGATGGCATTGTCTTGTTTAGCTTCAGCGCTTTCAATCTTTAGTTTCGATACTTGGATGCTTTTGCTGTTCTGTGTGCCCAAAGTGATGGCTTCTTGAATGGTTAACGGACGTTTGATTTCGTTTTGTGCAAATACGCTGGCTCCATAAAGTAGAAGAGCGACAAGCGATAGTCTCTGATGTATCATATTAATTAAGCGATTGATTAATGTATGGGCAAAAAAATTATTTCTCTAACATGGCTTTGATCAAATTGTTCATATAGGTCTTAAGTCTTTCTCTCATATCCTTACTATATACAGCATCTATACTTTTTGTTTTCATGATATCGGCTACCAAAACTTCAGACAATACATAAGTTCTAGGGATAGCCATTAATGTCATTACAAACAATTCGGGGTCAACTTTTTTTATTTCTTTCTTCTTGATTCCTTTTTCAATTAAATCGATAATTAATCCAAAATTGTTTCTCCATCGGTCTTTTACGATGCTCATCACCTCGCTTTTTCTAGTCATACCCATTTCGCGAAACATGATTTTGTGAAACGTTCTATTGTTAAAGAAAATCTCAACGTATAAATCTGCGATGTAAAGAATTTTGTCAAGTACTGATGTTTCTTTGTTTTCAGTTATGTTTTTATCGCTTTTAAGCGAAATGATTCTTCTAAGTATAATTGATTTGTATAGTTCTTCTTTCGAACCAAAGTAATACGCAATCATAGCCGAATTTACATTCGCTTCAGAGGCTATTTTTCTTGTCGATGCAGCATCATAACCGTTTTCCGCAAACAGTTTTTCTGCTACGTCCATGATGTGTTCTCGCTTCTCAGGCTGTAACTCTTTCATGTGATTTCAATTAATGGGTGCAATATTAATCAATCGATTGATTAATAAAAATATTTTCACATTTTTTTCTATCTATAGCACTAGTATTAGGGGGATTACATAAAAAAAGTCCCGGAGCAACTCCGAGACTTTTTTGTTTAAAACATATTATTTTCTTAGTACTGTTTCGCTAAGAAAGCCTTGATTCTATTGAAGTATTCATTCTTGTTTGAAGTAAAATTCTTATCGTTTTCAACCCCAGGTACAACATATAGATCTGAGTTTTTCTTTCGCAAAACAGTTAACGTCTGCATATCGGCTTGTGTTACCACTTTATCTGCTCCTCCTACAATTAACATTAACGACTCTAAATGTTGTCCTTTAGATTCTAATGCAAATTTAGGCTCATACAATGTTTTTTCAGCACCTGGAGGCACAATAACATCTAATGATTTTACTTCTTTCAATCGCGTTTTAATGGTCTCCAAGTCAGTATAGGGCGCGTCAGCAATAACACGTTTTACTTTTACGTTATTACAGCTAACCCCAATAGCCAATCCACCTCCCATTCCAATGCCATATACAGTGATAATTTGCTTTGCATCTTGTTTTTTAACTTCAGTAATAACAGCATCTAAATCTTTCGCAAAGTTAGGCATAATATACATGTTCGGATTTACTCGTGCATCTTGCGATTTACCGTAACCGCGGTAGTCGAACATCACTACATTATAGTTTGCTCCAAGAAATAATCCAGCAATATCAAAGTTGTCGGCCATGTTGCCATCTCCATCGTCACAGATAACTACAGTTTTATCCGACATCGATTTGGCCGGAGAAATTTTCCAAGCTAAAATATCAATACCGTCTTCCGTTTTAACATGCCATTCTTTAAAATTTAAGCCTAAATCTTCAGGGTAAAAGGCGTATTCTTTCGAAGGTTTCAGTGCGAATGAACTGTAGGCAGTGAATGCTAGCGCTACTAGAAAAAGTTTTTTCATGCGTTTGTTTTTTGTTTATGTAATGCTAAATATAAGACTTTAAAAATAGTTGCAGCCATAATATCGTACAATCTATTAATCATCTTACTTAGTGTGTTGAAATCAAAAACTCTGCCAAAACAAATTCTAACTAAATTTAGGCATGATTAACGATACGTTTCGACATAAAGGTTTGCGAAAAGCGATGGTGGAGAAAATGCGCGATTTGGGTATTACCGATGAACGCGTGCTAACGGCCATGGAACGTGTGCCGCGACATTTATTTATGGGGGCAGAATCGGTTTTCGATGAAATGGCTTATGAAAACAAAGCGTTTCAAATTGGGAGCGGACAAACCATTTCTATGCCGCATACTGTGGCGTATCAATCTCAGCTTTTAGAAATAGCATTAGGCGATAAGGTATTAGAGGTTGGTACAGGTAGCGGTTACCAAGCTGCCGTATTAGCAGAGATGGGGGCGAAAGTGTTCTCCATCGAACGCCAAAAATCATTGTTCGACAAAACGGCTCCTTTCCTTCGTGAATTGGGATACACTTCTATTAAAACATTTTTTGGTGACGGATTTGTAGGCGTTCCCGGTTTCGCACCATTTGATAAAGTAATTATCACTGCTGCAGCAGATGAAATTCCGCGTAAGCTATTGGAACAAATGATGATAGGCGGACAAATGGTTATCCCTCTTAACGATGAAACAAAAACGGTGATGCGCAGAATTACCCGCATCGAGGAAAATGAATACGAGGAGGAACAATTTATCGACTGTGCTTTTGTGCCGATGTTAAAAGGTAAGGCTTATTAATCTAAAGAACCGTAATGGAAATAATTTCTACCATTGAACATGTTGTTGGCACCGATTGGCATACTGCTATGCTTATCATTTTCAATTTGATTGTGATTGAAAGTTTATTGAGCGTAGATAATGCCGCTGTATTAGCCACTTTGGTGATGCCATTACCTGAAAAAGACCGTAAGCGTGCATTGCGCATTGGTTTAATATTGGCCTATATTTTTAGAGGAACTTGCCTGTTTCTAGCTAGTTATCTCATTCAAATCAAATGGCTCAAGCTATTGGGAGGAGCTTATTTGGTTTACTTGGGTCTAGATTATTTTTTTTCACACACAAGCACGGTTGAAGACCCGGAAGGACATGTAGGAAAAAATCGATTTAAGTTTTTATCTCCGTTTTGGAGCACTGTGTTGATGGTGGAAACAATGGATTTAATGTTCTCGCTCGATAACGTTTTCGCTGCTGTGGCCTTCACCGATAATATTATCTTGATATGCATTGGTGTGTTCATAGGGATTATAGCCATGCGTACAGTCGCTGTTTATTTTGTGAAATTAATGGAACGTCATCCGCTGTTAAGTCATTCTGCATTTATGGTAATTCTTTTGTTGGGCTTCAAATTGATGCTTGAATCTATTGGGCATTATTATCCGAATCTGTTGAGTCATTTATTGGAATCCGAACATGCCGATATGTATTTCTCTATTGGAACTGTTGTTGTTTTCTTATTGCCATTATTGTATTCCTTAGTAAAGGAT
This sequence comes from Chitinophagales bacterium, assembly GCA_044226285.1. Classification (GTDB taxonomy): domain Bacteria; phylum Bacteroidota; class Bacteroidia; order Chitinophagales; family LD1; genus CALAYL01. Next base: position 183,745 of record JBGAHI010000007.1, read on the forward strand.
AATCGGAAATGATATATGCCAAAAAAATCGTTTTTTGATCGCATCAAACAATCGCTTCGCGAAGTGGCAGAGGGGGAGCAGCCTAAGCAGGAAAAGCCTTTTCAGAAACAATTACGCGAGTCGCAATTACTCGAAATTCAAAATTCGCTCATTGTTTTAACAGCTGATGTGATTAAAGCGAGTAAAGATTTTCCTTCGCCAACGGAGCAATTTGTTGTGAACTATTTCAATCAACATTTCGGTTTTATTTACTCAAAAAAACGGATGGAGCAGTTGCAAAATCATCTTTCGGTGAATACGTCATCCTACACAAAAATAAGTTGCACGCAATTAAAATCCTTAGCCACTGAAGATTCAATCGATGAAATGATTCGCTTTTTGATTGACGTAGCCGTGAGTGATGATTTCATCAATGCCAAGGAGATAAAGGTGTTGCAGCAAATCGGAAAATATTTAGGCGTACCCAATGCAATCATGGAATCGTACTTGAATATAGCTAAAGATAGTTCGAATCCTTATGTGCTGCTCGAGATTGAAGAAGGTGCATCTGCAAAGGAAGTTCAAGCAGCATACCGAAAAATGGTGTTAAAGTATCACCCCGATAAATGCAAACTCCCGTTGAGTAAGGAAGCCATTAACCAGAAGTTTTACGCAGTTAAACGGGCCTATGAACTCGTCAAAGACAATTCATTAAACGATAATCCCTGATTATATTTTTATCATTTCTACTTTTTTTCTACATTGTAACACATGGAAACTACACCGTCATTTGATATTGAACAAGAAAATAAGCTCATATTAAAGGAGTATCGTGCTTTGTTGCGTTTGTTGAAAAACAATATTTCGAAACACGACAAAAAAAATATCCGTGAAGCTTTTGAGTTGGCTATGGAAAGTCACTCCAGTATGCGAAGAAAATCGGGTGAGCCCTATATTCTCCATCCGCTTTCTGTAGCTCAAATCGCTGCTGGCGAAATGGGTTTAGATGTTACCTCAGTAATTTGTGCCCTATTGCATGACGTAGTGGAAGACACTGAAGTAACACTAGAAGAGATTGAACACCGTTTCAATAAAGAGATTGCAAAAATTGTAGACGGATTGACGAAAATAGCCGGAGTGTTTGACATGAACAGCTCCATGCAGGCTGAAAATTTTAGGAAATTATTACTTACCCTTAACGATGATATACGCGTAATCCTAGTAAAACTGGCCGATCGTTTACACAACATGCGAACGCTTGATTCGTTGCGAAGAGATAAACAATTAAAAATTGCTTCAGAAACACTCTATCTCTATGCTCCACTAGCTCACCGAATGGGTTTATATGCCATCAAAACCGAGATGGAAGATTTATCGTTGAAGTTTACTGAACCCGATTTATATAAAGAGATTGCCCGAAAACTCAACGAAACCAAGAAAGAGCGAAGTAAATTTATCAATGATTTTATTCGTCCATTAAAAGAGGAACTCGACAGACGTGGATTCGATTGCGATATATACGGTCGTCCGAAATCCATTTATTCTATCTACAATAAAATCAAAAACAAACATGTTCCTTTCGAGGAGATTTTCGATTTGTTTGCGATTCGAATCATTCTTCGCTCTAAACCCGATATGGAAAAATCGGATTGTTGGAGCGTGTATTCTACCATTACCGATATCTACAAACCAAGTCCCGATCGATTGCGCGATTGGCTTTCGAACCCTAAAACCAACGGTTACGAAGCCTTGCACACCACGGTGATGAGTAACGTAGGAAAGTGGGTGGAAATCCAAATTCGTACGGAGCGTATGCATGAAATTGCCGAGAAGGGATTCGCAGCACATTGGAAGTACAAAGAAAACTCCAGCGATAATGCATTAGATGTTTGGTTAGAAAAAGTGCAGAATGTACTAAGTAACACCGAAGATAATGCTATCGAATTGGTGAACGATTTTCGTACTGAATTATTGAACGAAGAAATTTTTGTGTTCACTCCGAAGGGAGATTTGAAAAAAATCCGCAAAGGTGCAACAGCACTGGATTTCGCGTTTGAGGTACACTCGGCCATCGGTAGAAAATGTATTGGAGCAAAAGTGAATACAAAGCTCGTACCACTAAGCCACAAATTACGCAATGGCGACCAAGTAGAAATTCTTACCTCCAATAAGCAATTACCAAATGAGGATTGGTTGAATTTTGTAACTACAACCAAGGCGAGAAGTGCAATTAAGCAATCTTTGAAAGATGATAAGCGTAGAATTTCGCAAGAAGGAAAACTTGAATTGGAAAAAAAGCTGAAAGCGCTTAAAATTGAGGATTCTGAAGCGAATATCTTGTTGTTGTGTAATCACTTTAAGGTGATTTCGCCAATGGATTTATATTTCGAAGTAGCATCGAAACGTATTAATCTTGCCGACTTAAGTAAGCTCGATACCGTTGCCGGAAAAATAAAACTGCCTCGTCCGAAAGAATTGGAGAATAAAGCTGAGGCACAAAGTTTTGATTTAGCAGTTAAGGAAGCATTAAAGAAAAATGCTGAGCTACTTATCATGGGAGAGAGCAGCGATAAAATCGATTATAAGTTTGCATCCTGCTGTAATCCTGTGCCTGGCGATGATGTGTTCGGTTTTATTACCATCAACGAAGGAATTAAAATCCATAGAACCAATTGCCCGAATGCTGTGCAATTAATGGCGAAGTACAGTTACCGAATCGTAAAAACAAAATGGACAAAGCAGCATAACATCGCCTTCTTAACCGGTATCAAAGTGAGCGGAATTGATGATGTGGGCTTGGTGAATAAAATCACAAATGTTATTACCGGGCAAATGAATTTAAATATGCGATCTATTTCGTTTGAAAGTGAAGAAGGTATTTTTGAAGGAAAGATTATGATTTATGTGCATGATACCACTGAGCTAGACGATCTATGTGAGAAGCTTTTAGAGCTTGATGGTATTTTATCGGTTGAACGATTTGAAGCAGAAGAAAAATAGAAGTTATGTTTAAAGGAAAAACTGTTGTTATAACTGGGGGTGCCAATGGCATCGGAAAGGCTGCAGCGAGCTTATTTTTAGAACGTGGTGCAAATGTGTCCATTTGGGATTTTAATGAAGAAGTGGGCAAACAAACAGTGTCTGAATTTGGTGTTGCTGAGCGAACCCTTTTTTGCAAAGTGAATGTCGCTTCAATGGAAGATTGTGTAAGTGCGGCAAGTGCTACGGTTGCAAAGTTCGGACGCATTGATGTGTTGATCAACAATGCCGGAATCACGCGCGATGCATCGCTCACAAAAATGGATGCACAACAATGGCAGCAGGTAATGGATGTGAATCTCACCGGAGTTTTCAATGCCACAAAATCAGTTTGCGATTATATGATTAAGCAGAAGTATGGACGAATTATCAGTACTTCTTCAGTGGTAGCACACAACGGTAATTTCGGGCAAACCAATTATGCGGCCACAAAAGGGGGAGTTATTAGCTTTTCAAAATCTTTAGCTAAAGAACTGGGGAAATATAATATTACCGTAAATGCTGTAGCTCCTGGCTTTGTAGAAACCGATATCATCAAAACAATCCCCGATCATGTGTTGCAAATGATCATTTTCAGAGTGCCGCTTGGTCGTGCCGGAAAACCTTCTGATGTAGCAAAAGCTTATGCCTTTTTAGCTTCAGACGATGCGGAATATATTTCCGGAACAGTGATTAATGTTGACGGAGGATTAACCTTTTAATAGCTACAAATACAACGAATAATAGATGCCTAAGTTTTGGAAATATTTTCTTTTTAGTTTTGCAGGAACGGTTGCTTTTTTTCTTTTGATGTCGTTTGGCCTCTTTGGCTACATGCCTTCTGTCGAAGATTTACAAGATCCTAATTCTGCATTGGCAACAGAAGTTATTTCTGTTGACGGAAAGGTAATTGGTAAATATTACAGTCAAAATAGGTCGAATGTAACCTATGCCGATTTGCCAAAATGTTTGGTAGATGCATTGATGGCTACGGAAGATATTCGCTTTCACGAGCATACTGGTGTAGATTTGAAAGCCATAGCTCGTGCAGTTTCCGGAGTTTTTGCCGGAGGCAAAGGAGGCGGAAGTACAATCACACAACAGTTAGCGAAGAACCTTTTCCCGCGAGGTAATTCGTGGAAAATATTTGTAGTGATTCGAAAATTAAAAGAGTGGGTGATAGCTGCAAAATTAGAACGAGCCTATACAAAGGAAGAAATTATGGCCCTGTATCTAAGCACAGTTGAATTCAGTGATAATGCCTTTGGCGTAAAGAATGCAGCAAAAGTTTATTTTGGGAAAACGGTTGATTCGTTAAAAGTGGAAGAAGCTGCGGTGTTAGTTGGAATGCTGAAAGCCCCGTATACCTATAATCCTAGAGTGCATCCCGAAAATTCGAAGAAGCGAAGAAACGTGGTGATCGATCAAATGTTTCACTACAATTTTATCAATCAACAACAGCGCGATTCATTATTTAAATTGCCGTTGCATATCGATTTTCATCCGGAATCGCACGAACAAGGAGAAGCTCCTTATTTCCGAGAATATTTACGCTCTTGGCTGAAAGAATGGTGTAAGAAGAATAAGAAAGCAGATGGTAGTAATTATGATATCTATCGAGATGGGTTGAAGGTGTACACTACCATTGATTCAAAAATGCAACAATATGCCGAAGAAGCGCAGCGTGAACACTTAACGGAATGGCAAAAAATATTTTTCAAGTTTAAAGAGGGCTCAGATCCATGGAAAGATTATCCGAAAGAGTGGGAGCGAACCTATACTCAAAATGATCGCTACAGAGGATATAAAGCCGAAGGGAAATCGCGTGAGGAAATCGATAAATTGATGAGTACTGCAATTCCGATGACCATCTTTACCTATGAAGGCGAAAAAGATACGGTGATGAGTCCAAAGGATTCTCTTATTTATTATCGTTTATTCTTACAAAATGGATTTTTAGCTGTCGATCCTTATGTTGGGCATATTCGTGCATGGGTAGGTGGAATTAATTTCAAGCATTTCCAGTTCGATCATGTGAACGAAAGTGTTAAACGTCAAGTAGGTTCTACCTTTAAGCCATTCGTGTATTGTGCAGCTATTCGCGACAAAGGCTATTCACCTTGCTATCAAGTACCGAATTTACCTGTAACTTTTGAAAAAGGCGATCCAAGATTTGGCTTATCTGCCGATTGGACACCTAAAAACTCTGATGCTAAATACGGAGGAATGATGACACTTCGCCATGCTTTAGCAAACTCCGTGAACTCTGTAACGGCCTATTTAATGCATGAAATGTCGCCCGATGAAGTAGTTCGCCTCGCACACGAAATGGGAATTAAAAACGATATTCCTTCCAAACCTTCTATTTGCTTGGGTGCGGTAGATGCTTCTTTGTTTGAATTGGTAAGTGCCTATACCACATTTGTGAATAAAGGCACGCACATTGAACCCATTTTTGTAACACGAATCGAAGATAAATCAGGTAACGTTATTCAAGATTTTGTAGCAAAACAAAACGAAGTCTTGGATGAACAAACAGCCTATACAATGGTAGAGTTAATGCGTGGTGTAGTAAAGATTGGAACTGGTATGCGTTTGCGATTTAAGTATGGATTGCAAAGTGATATTATCGGTAAAACGGGTACAACACAAAATAACTCCGATGGTTGGTTTATTGGCGCAACGCCCGATATTTTGGCCGGTTCATGGGTAGGTTGCGAAGATCGATTTATTCGTTTCCGCAGTATGGCCTATGGACAAGGTGCAAGTACAGCCCTCCCTATTTGGGCGAAGTTTATGCAAAAAGTATACAGCGATAGTACACACTTCAAAGAATTCTCCCGTTCACATGTCTTTGAACGTCCCGACAAAATGGCCACAGAGCTTGATTGTGGTGCATTTGAAAATGAAACTATCGACAAAGTAAAAGACTATGGTAGCGAAGGCGAGTATGTTCCGGAGGGCGAAGAAGAGAAAGAATAATTCTTTATCGGAAGGCCTCCATACGCTGAGAATCCATTCTAATAAATAAGAATAACAAAACCGTAAACGATAGTAGCGATGAACCTCCATAGCTTATAAACGGCAATGGAATTCCAATTACCGGAGCAACACCAATCGCCATTCCTACATTAATCAAAAAGTGGAAAAAGAGTATGGATGCAACGCAGTAACCATACACACGACTGAATTTAGAGCGTTGTCGTTCGGCTAAAAATAGAATACGATAGAATAATGCGAGGAATACACCAATCAAAATGGTGCAGCCTACAAATCCGAATTCTTCTCCAATAGAACTGAAAATAAAGTCTGTACTTTGTTCCGGTACGAATTTAAGTTTTGTCTGTGTGCCCTGCAAATAGCCCTTTCCAATTGGTCCACCGGAGCCTATGGCAATAATCGATTGACGGATATTCCAGTCATTTCCTCCTTTTCCGAGCAATACATTTATCCGGTCTTTTTGGTGCGACTTCAATTTACTAAATGTATAATCTACCGTAAAAACATACGCAGAAGCAATCACCCAAAGCCCTAGAATGATTTTTACCGTAGACTTATTTCTCCAAAACAGATATACAAACAACAAGGCTACCCCAAACAAAATGCCTATGAATACATAGTTTGGAATAAGAAGAGCTAAAACAGAAATAACAGCCACTGATGTACCCACAATCAAGAAATACGGCTCTAAGCCTTCTCTGAAAAAAGCGAGAACAAGTGCAACAAATACAATCGCAGAACCTGCATCCCCTTGCACTAAAATGATAAGCATAGGCAAACCCGCTAGGGCAAAGGTTCTCCATTTATCTTTCCATTTCCGAATGTCTACATTTAGTGTTCCTAGGTATTTTGCAACAGCTAAACATGCAGCTACTTTAGCCAATTCAGAAGGCTGCATTTGAAATCCTCCAAAACGAATCCAGTTCCGTTGTCCTTTTACTTCAACACCCAGAAAAATAACAGCAACCAATGCTATACACATTATTGTATAGATAACATAAGCAAAGGTAGAGAAGAACTTACTGTCTACGATGAGTAAAACAAACCCAATTATGCAACTTACAATCATCCATTGGAATTGCTTGCCACTATTAGTTAATGAACTGAATATGTTTTGATTTTCTTCCTGATAAACGGCAGAATATATTGTCACCCAGCCAAAGAGAATCAGACCAAGGTATAGCATCACTATAACCCAGTCGATGTGCGCAGAAAGCTGTTCCTCTTTTTTATACTTACTCATCCGTTGCTTCTGGTTTAGGTTTTGGTGCAGGGAAATATTTGTAAATCAAATTCGATTCTATCATCAATTTCTCCTTTGGTAAACGTTTGGTTGAAATGGTATCATTCAAATATTTTTCAATCATCAACGAAGCAATAGGTCCGGCATATCTAGCCCCGAAACCCGCATTTTCAACACATACAGCAATGGCAATCTTGGGTTCGTCCTTCGTTGCATAACCTGCAAAGAGCGAGTGGTTATCACCATGCGGATTCTGCACAGTTCCAGTTTTCCCGCAAATGGCAATGCCATCTACTTTTGATTCTACAGCTGTTCCGGCTTGTACCACCTGGAACAAGCCTTCTCTTACCGGAATAAACCATTCCGGACTAACCTTTGTATAATGCTTTTCATCTTTTTTGCGAACGTCTTTTTGGGTAGTAGGATCAATGATTTTCTTAACCACGTGTGGTGTATAATACCAGCCATTGTTAGCTATAGCAGCAAAAACATTAGCTAACTGTAAAGGTGTTACTAAGATTTCCCCTTGCCCAATACCAAGCGAAATAATAGTCGAGGAATGCCATCCCCCTTCACCATATATTTTGTTGAAGTACTTCACGCTCGGAATATTTCCCTTGGCTTCTGAAGGTAAATCAATACCTAAGCGATTGCCTAAACCAAAGCTATTGCAGTAGTTCGCCCATTTACCATAGCTGTCTTGAATCTTTGCGTATGATCTGTTTTCAATTACATTTCTAAATGTTTGCCAGAAATAAGGATTACAAGATTGAGCCAATGCATATTCTATATCTGTCGCCCACGGGTGATGGTGTGAACAATGCAAAGATAAGCCCGCAAAGAAATAAGTGCCGTTACAAGGAACAGTATAAACTTCCCCTTGTACACCTTCGTTCAAAGCAATTAGTCCTACAATAGGCTTAAACGTTGAGCCCGGTGGGTAAGTGGCCATTGTTGCTCGATTGAATAAAGGCTTCAACGAATCTCTATTCAACTTTGAAAAATTCTCTCCTCTAATGGCTCCACACAATAAATTCGGATCGTAACTTGGCGATGAGACTAAGCATAATATTTCTCCGGTTTTCGGGTCAATAGCTACAATACTCCCTTTCTTATTCTGCATCAATTTTTCACCGTAGGCTTGCAGCTTAATATCCAAAGTGGTATAGATATTATCCCCCGATTTTGCCATGGTATCATACTTCCCATCTGCAAAACTTCCTTGATCTCGGTTGTGTACATCAACAAATATGAACTTCTTTCCCTGAGTGCCTCCTAACTCTTTTTCATACGTCTTTTCAATCCCTCCTTTGCCTACATAATCACCGGGTTTGTAATATCCGTTCGATGATGCAATCAATCGGTCATCTACCTCACCAATATCACCCATAACTAATGCACCACACTTATTAGGGTAGGTTCTAATTGTTCTCACCTGTCCGAAAAAGCCCGGAAACAAATATAGGAACTCTTGAAACCGTGAGTAGGTCTCCATCGAGACTTGTTTCATAAAAAATGATGACTTAAAAGTAGAATACTTTTTAGCCTTTTGCATTCGGTCGGTATAATCCGTATCAGATATTTGTAACAACTCACACAACTTAGTAGAATCAACATTCTTAGCCATTCTTGGAATAACCATAATGTCGTAAATCGCTTCATTAAATACAATGAGCTCTCCATTTCGATCATAGATCATTCCACGTGTAGGATACACCTCAATCTCTTTAATGGCGTTGTTTCTGGCAAGAATGGAGTATTTCTTATCGATTAATTGAATATACCCTAATCGAATCAAAAATAGCATTGCAAAGACAGCAATGATAAGTCTGATAATGTCGTATCGATTTTTAAAAAGGTCTTTCAAGAAAAAGATTTTAATGCGCTAAAATAAAAGGATATATCCGAGTAAGAGTAAAAATGCAACAAAAATTGTTGCATTTGAAAGGGAATGAAATTGTTCCTTTAGGTGTGCCTTCTACGTTTATCGGTTGTAAATAAATACAAAATGAAAATCGATAAAAGAATTGATGTTGTAGTGCTCAACAAGATTTTTATGATTAACCAAAACAAGTTGTAAAAACCCCACGACTCAATACAGAAATAACTACCCAACAGAACCAGATAGGCTACTGAATAGTAGGTTGTAAACCACATAAAGCCCTGAACATAGATGTTTGGGTTAATCTCAAAATCAGCACCCTTGGGCGTTATTATACTAACCAAATTTGGACGGAGGAAGCCAAGAAGCAAAGCTGCTGCACCATGCATGCCTAATGAACCTAGGAAAAAGTCTACGCTTAATCCCATAATCAAACTCAAAATCATCAACAACCATCTTGGTGTGTTGAACGGCAACGATAGAATGAAAATGGGGTAGATATATACATCCAATAATGGATGTGCGTGGATATTGCTGAAAAACATTACCTGTGCCAAAAGCAACAAGATAAAGCGGATGATATTTATAGGGAAAACTCCACTCATTTCTTTGCCTGATTTATTACTGCAGAATCTAAAATCTCTATTTCCTTCTTTTGAAGGTGATTAACCACATACACATGTGAAAGGCTATTCATATCTGCAGATAGCTGAACATCAATCTCCAAAAAATTCTTCTCTGGTTGAGCATATATCTTACGAACCCGCCCAATCATAATATTTTCAGGAAAGAGAACTGAATAACCACTTGTAACAATAGTATCGCCAACATGAACGTTAACGTGTTTCGGGATTTCTTCTAAACGCACCTCGTCTATGCTTTTACCATTCCAAAAAAGTTGACCGAAAAAGTTCGATTTTTTCAACTTTGCGCTTACTCGGAAATTTCTGTTCAATATCGACATTACAGCAGAATAATGGTCAGTAACCTTCACGACCTGTCCAACGATACCTTTTGCTGAAATTACGCCCATTTGCTCTTTAATACCCATGCTAGCGCCTTTATCTAAGTAGATATAGTTGGCTGATTGGTTCACACTGTTTCTAATCACTTTTGCATCCATATAGGTAAAAACCTGAAGCTTAGAAGCTGTACTATCATTCACCGTGTGCTCCTCTTTCTTTAAATAAAGAAACGACTCCATCGCTTTTTGTCGCAAATAAGCATTTTCATGTGCCAAAGAATCATTTACTCTTCCAAGCGACAAATAGCCCTTCGATGCTGCATATTGTGTATATACATTGCCACTGATTTCATTGGCTTTATTATAAAGAAAAACCTGATGGAATTTACTGTTTTGGTAAATCAGATAAAAGCAAAAACCTTCCAACGAAAGAAATAATATCAATAGCCAGAACCTAAGTAGGAAGCGAACGAGATTATACATTCGTTGCGGAGTTTATTAATCCATCAAGAAAGTGAACTTATCCATATTTTTCAGGGCTATACCTGTTCCTCGAACTACTGCTCTCAATGGGTCTTCCGCCACATGTACAGGAAGTTTTGTCTTTTGACTTACACGTTTATCTAAGCCTCTAAGCAACGCTCCTCCACCGGTTAAGTACAATCCGGTTTTGAAAATATCTGCAGCTAATTCCGGAGGAGTTGTCTCCAACGCCTTTAGAATTGCTTCTTCAATCTTCGCAATCGATTTATCTAAAGCATGTGCAATTTCTGAATACGATACAATGATTTGTTTTGGAATACCGGTCATCAAATCTCTACCATTAACAGGATAGTCATCCGGAGCATTCTCTATATCTGTTAGTGCTGAGCCAACATTGATTTTAATGGCTTCAGCGGTACGCTCACCAATTAACATATTGTGTTGTCTGCGCATATAGTCTACTATATCTAATGTAAACTCATCACCTGCAACGCGAATCGATTGATCACATACTATACCCGACAAGGCGATAACTGCAATTTCAGTAGTTCCACCACCAATATCAATAATCATGTTACCATTTGGCTCCTCTACATCAATACCGATACCAATCGCAGCGGCCATTGGTTCATAAATCATCTTCACTTCTTGCCCTCCTGCTTGCTCAGCCGAATCTTTTACCGCACGTTTTTCTACTTCAGTAATACCTGAAGGAATACAGATAACCATTTTAAATCGCGGAGGTAATAAGAATCGTTTCTTCTCAAAAATCATCTTAATCATCTCGCGAATCATATTTTCCGCTGCATAGAAGTCAGCAATAACGCCATCTTTAAGCGGTCTGATGGTCTTAATGTTCTCGTGCGTTTTCTCGTGCATGAGCATCGCTCGCTGTCCTACAGCAATCACTTTGTCTGTTCTTCTATCTATAGCCACAATCGATGGCTGATCCACCACTACCTTATCCTCGTGTATGATTAACGTATTAGCCGTGCCCAGGTCAATCGCAATCTCTTGCGTCATGAAATTAAATAACCCCATTTTTTATCTTAAGTTTTAACGTCCAAACCTACATAAAATTTCTGAAGTAAATATTTGACTTACAATAATAGTAGTACAAGCCTCACAAATGGGTTATAAAAGAGATAAAGTGGAAATGCTAGATGTCTATGACAACCGAAACGCTATATATATGCAGTGGGTATGCATTAGTGGGTGTTGTATTTCAGAGTATATAAATGCTCTTTCCTATACAATATACATTATAGTAGGGGCAATATAGAATGACTTACACCGTTTAGCATGGATAGGGACAATTGTCTCCAAAAAAAATATTGAAGCCCAAATACCTACTAATAGGGCATTACACACTGTACAGTAAAATTTATTTCAACAATAATTTGTCAATATCGAAAGTAGTGCTACATTTGCATCCCCTTCGAGAAAAAAGCGTTCTTTTCTAAACACGAAGGTTCGGTGAGATACTGAAAAAAAATACAGCAAAAATTTGGAAATGCAAAAAGCTTAATTACTTTTGCATCCCCTAAGAGAAAACGTTCATAACTCATTAGCTGTAGGGATTCACGTTGCGAAACGTCAAATAAAAAAATCAAAAATAATTTTGAATAAAATTTGGAAATGTAAAACATCTTCGTATGTTTGCACCCCGTTTCGAAAGAAACAAATTGTTCTAAAATTAAATGAAGCTTTTAAGAATTGAGAAATTCAACAAGCACAACAAAATCGAAAGATTTAAAGTTCTTTGAAATGTTAGGTAAGAAATATAGATATTAAACAAGATATCCAAGCCAAATAATTTTTCTTTTTGAATTAAAAGGAATCAACTCTTTTACAACGGAGAGTTTGATCCTGGCTCAGGATGAACGCTAGCGGGAGGCCTAATACATGCAAGTCGAACGGTAACAGGTAGCAATACGCTGACGAGTGGCGCACGGGTGCGTAACGCGTACACAATCTGCCTTATACTGGGGCATAGCCTTTGGAAACGAAGAATAATTCCCCATAACATATAGAAGAGGCATCTCTTTTATATTAAAGCTCAGGCGGTATAAGATGAGTGTGCGTCCGATTAGGTAGTTGGTGAGGTAACGGCTCACCAAGCCAACGATCGGTAGCTGGTCTGAGAGGATGATCAGCCACACGGGCACTGAGACACGGGCCCGACTCCTACGGGAGGCAGCAGTAGGGAATATTGGACAATGGGCGCAAGCCTGATCCAGCCATCCCGCGTGAAGGATGAAGGTCCTCTGGATTGTAAACTTCTTTTCTTCGGGAATAAAAACTGGGGTTCTCCTCAGCTTGAAGGTACCGAAGGAATAAGCACCGGCTAACTCCGTGCCAGCAGCCGCGGTAATACGGAGGGTGCAAGCGTTATCCGGATTCACTGGGTTTAAAGGGTGCGTAGGTGGCTTTGTAAGTCAGTGGTGAAAGCTCGGAGCTCAACTCCGAAACTGCCATTGATACTGCTTAGCTTGAATCAGGTCGAGGTGGATGGAATGTGACATGTAGCGGTGAAATGCTTAGATATGTTACAGAACACCGATTGCGAAGGCAGTTCACCAGCCCTGTATTGACACTGAGGCACGAAAGCGTGGGGATCAAACAGGATTAGATACCCTGGTAGTCCACGCCCTAAACGATGTAAACTCGACATTAGCGATATACAGTTAGTGTCTTAGCGAAAGCGTTAAGTTTACCACCTGGGAAGTACGTCCGCAAGGATGAAACTCAAAGGAATTGGCGGGGGTCCGCACAAGCGGTGGAGCATGTGGTTTAATTCGATGATACGCGAGGAACCTTACCTAGGCTAGAATGTAATTTGACCGGTCCTGAAAGGGGTTTTTGTAGCAATACACAGATTACAAGGTGCTGCATGGTTGTCGTCAGCTCGTGCCGTGAGGTGTTGGGTTAAGTCCCGCAACGAGCGCAACCCCTATCTTTAGTTGCCAGCGAGTAATGTCGGGGACTCTAAAGAGACTGCCTGTGTAAACAGAGAGGAAGGAGGGGATGATGTCAAATCATCATGGCCTTTATGCCTAGGGCTACACACGTGCTACAATGGTAGGTACAGAGGGCAGCAACACAGCGATGTGAAGCGAATCCCAAAAAGCCTATCTCAGTTCGGATTGCAGGCTGCAACTCGCCTGCATGAAGCTGGAATCGCTAGTAATCGCAGATCAGCAATGCTGCGGTGAATACGTTCCCGGACCTTGCACACACCGCCCGTCAAGCCATGGAAGTTGGGTGTACCTTAAGACGATAACCGTAAGGAGTTGTCCAAGGTAAAACCAGTAACTGGGGCTAAGTCGTAACAAGGTAGCCGTATCGGAAGGTGCGGCTGGAATATCTCTTTTTTAGAGCTAGATATCTTGGTTCTATATTTCTTCCTAATTTTTCAAAATTATTGTTCTTTACTTTTCTTTGCATCGAGATTCGATAGACGATTCATACAATCGAAATTTCGAAAATAGTCTCGTAGCTCAGTTGGTTAGAGCGCTACACTGATAATGTAGAGGTCCGCAGTTCGAATCTGCGCGGGACTACATTTTCGTTCAACTCGAATCAAATAAGAGGGGGTGTAGCTCAGCTGGCTAGAGCACCTGCTTTGCAAGCAGGGGGTCATCGGTTCGACTCCGTTCACCTCCACAACATTCTCGATCGGATGCAAATCGTATTCGAAAAAGAAAAAAGTTCTTTGACATATTGGTAGTTAATAAAAAAAACAAATAATTAATAATTTGAAAGTTACTAAGGGCGTACGGTGGATGCCTTGGGTCTGAGAGGCGATGAAGGACGTGATAAGCTGCGATAAGCTTCGGGGAGGTGCACATAACCTTCGATCCGAAGATTTCCGAATGGGGCAACCCTCTATGTTGAAGACATAGAATACCGCTTGCGGTAGGCGAACGGGGAGAACTGAAACATCTAAGTACCCCCAGGAAGAGAAAACAATTGTGATTTCCCAAGTAGTGGCGAGCGAAAAGGAAAAAGCCCAAACCAGTCAAGCGTGCTTGATTGGGGTTGTAGGACTATAATGTGGACTACAGAATCAAAGTTGAAGTGAATGGAAAGTCACACGATAAAGAGTGATAGTCTCGTAAACGAAAAATTCTGTTACCTAATAGTATCCTGAGTACCGCGAGGTCGGAGACGCCTTGTGGGAATCTGCCGGCACCATCCGGTAAGGCTAAATACTCCTCAGACACCGATAGCGAACTAGTACTGTGAAGGAAAGGTGAAAAGAACCGCGAACAGCGGAGTGAAATAGAACCTGAAACCGTACGCTTACAAGCGGTTGGAGTGGCTTCGTGCCATGACAACGTGCCTTTTGCATAATGATCCTACGAGTTACTCGTCACTGGCAAGGTTAAGAATTTAATATTCGAAGCCGTAGCGAAAGCAAGTCTGAATAGGGCGATAGTCAGTGGCGGTAGACGCGAAACCTTGTGATCTACCCATGAGCAGGATGAAGTGACGGTAACACGTCATGGAGGTCCGAACTGATAAGCGTTGAAAAGCTTCCGGATGACTTGTGGGTAGGGGCGAAAGACTAATCAAACTGGGAGATAGCTCGTACTCTCCGAAATGCCTTTTGGGGCAGCGTTGGAATTGAGTTTTATAGAGGTAGAGCTACCGATTGGGCTAGGGGGCTTCACCGCCTACCAAACCCTGACGAACTCCGAATGCTATAAAATATATCCAGCAGTGAGGCAGCGAGTGATAAGGCCCGTTGCCGAAAGGGAAACAACCCAGACCATCAGCTAAGGTCCCAAAGTCTATATTAAGTTGCACAAACGTTGTCCGATTGCTATAACAGCTAGGATGTTTGCTTGGAAGCAGCAATCATTTAAAGAGTGCGTAACAGCTCACTAGTCGAGTGATCGGGCGCGGAAGAATGACCGGGCATAAAATATAGCACCGAAGCTATGGATTCGAAAGAATGGTAGGAGAGCATTCCAGCATCTGTGAAGGTGAACCGTGAGGTTTGCTGGAGAAACTGGAAAAGAAAATGTAGGAATAAGTAACGATAAATAAGGTGAAAAACCTTATCGCCATAAACCTAAGGGTTCCTGATCAATGTTAATCAGATCAGGGTTAGTCGGATCCTAAGGACCACCCGAAAGGGGACCTCCGATGGAAAACTAGTTAATATTCTAGTACTTGTTTAAATTTCGATGGGGTGACGGAGCGATGAAAGATTCACGATGGCAACGGAAATGTCCACGTTTAAGTGCGTAGGTTTATGAGCTAATAGAAAATCTGTAGCTCTTCTGAAACACGAAAGTATACCAATCCTTCGGGAAAGGGGAGAATCCTAAGTGCTTCCAAGAAAAACCTCTAAGGCTAGGTTTAAACAATCCGTACCGTAAACCGACACAGGTGGGTGAGGAGAATATCCTAAGGCGCTCGGGTGAGCCGCGGTTAAGGAATTCGGCAAAATTGTCCTGTAACTTCGGGAGAAAGGACCCCTACTTCGGTAGGGCGCAGTGAAAAGGCCTAGGCGACTGTTTAACAAAAACACAGGACTCTGCTAAATCGTAAGATGATGTATAGGGTCTGACACCTGCCCGGTGCTGGAAGGTTAAAGAAGGAGGTCAGCGCAAGCGAAGCTTTCGACTGAAGCCCCAGTAAACGGCGGCCGTAACTATAACGGTCCTAAGGTAGCGAAATTCCTTGTCGGGTAAGTTCCGACCTGCACGAATGGTGTAACGATCTAGGCACTGTCTCAACCGCGAGCCCGGTGAAATTGAAGTATCGGTGAAGATGCCGGTTACCCGCAACGGGACGGAAAGACCCCATGCACCTTCACTACAACTTTGCACTGAATTTGATTAAATGATGTGTAGGATAGGTGGGAGACTTTGAAGTTAGAGCGCTAGCTCTAATGGAGTCATCCTTGAAATACCACCCTTTATTTGATTAGATTCTAACTCTAGATAAGGAGGACACTGCATGGTGGGTAGTTTGACTGGGGTGGTCGCCTCCCAAAATGTAACGGAGGCTTCTAAAGGTACCCTCAGCACGCTTAGTAACCGTGCGCAGAGTGCAATGGCACAAGGGTGCTTGACTGCAAGACTGACAAGTCAAGCAGGGACGAAAGTCGAGCATAGTGATCCGGTGGTTCCATATGGAAGGGCCATCGCTCAAAGGATAAAAGGTACGCTGGGGATAACAGGCTGATCTCCCCCAAGAGCTCATATCGACGGGGAGGTTTGGCACCTCGATGTCGGCTCGTCACATCCTGGGGCTGGAGAAGGTCCCAAGGGTTGAGCTGTTCGCTCATTAAAGTGGCACGCGAGCTGGGTTCAGAACGTCGCAAGACAGTTCGGTCCCTATCTGTTGTGGGCGTTAGAAATTTGAGAGGAGCTGACTCTAGTACGAGAGGACCGTGTCGGACAAACCGCTGGTGTATCTGTTGTGACGCCAGTTGCATTGCAGAGTAGCTACGTTTGGAAGGGATAAGCACTGAAAGCATCTAAGTGCGAAGCCTACCTCAAGATGAGATTTCTTTTAAGGGTCGTTGAAGATTACAACGTTGATAGGTCACAGATGTAAAGTTGGTAACAGCAAAGTCGAGTGATACTAATAGCCCGTAGACTTTCTTTTTTTGTTTTTTTATTAACTACTGATATTTGTCAAAATTATTTGCTCTGAGTTCGGCAGAGTGTATTAAGATAATGGTGACTATAGCGAGGGGGATCACCTCTTCCCATTCCGAACAGAGAAGTTAAGCCCCTCCACGCTGATGGTACTGGGATAAAACCTGGGAGAGTAGGTAGTCGCCTACTTATTTAAAAGGTTGTTACAGAAATGTAGCAACCTTTTTTTATTTTGCACTATTAATACTTTTATACCACAATGACTAGATTACTTTTTGTTTTTACTATTGCTTTTGTATCATTTACTTGTTCTGCACAAAATGTTTTTCAAAACATAGTAAGCCAGGAGATTGATGGCAAAGAAAAGCAAGTATTACTTACAGGTAATTTAGCTGCATTTAATTACACCAAGATAGCAGCTTGTAAAGAATTAGAAATTCTAAAAGTTTCAGCTGCTTCAAACCTAAATTTAGACTTGTTGTTTCAGCAATGCAGAGGTTTGAATTCATTAAAAGAAGTAGATCTTATTGGTTGTGGCATTTCTGTTATACCTAATTCAATTCGTTTTTTAAATGGAGTTGAATTATTAAATCTTCGCGATAATTTGTTGCGCAGTTTTCCTGACTCTATTACAGCGCTTAAATCCCTGAAAACGCTTGAACTCAGTCATAACAGTTATTTGTATGATAGTGATGTTTATGATAAGATTGCTGGTATGCATATTGAGCGATTGGATTTCTCTGATAGCGGACTATTTGGAATAGATGAGAAAATTGGCAACGTAAAGTCATTGATCGAAATTGATTTTTCTGGAAATGATATTAAGTCATTACCAAAATCATTATCGCAACTTTCGTTAAGCATAGTTGACTTGAGTGAAAATCAACATTTAGATACTGGTAAAGTTTTTAAACAGTTAGTTGCTCATCAGAATCTTCAATCCCTGAATTTGGCTCAATGTGAGTTAAGTTATATTTCTGAAGATTTGGGTGCTTTAAAAAGTTTGAAATATTTAGATTTAAGTGGAAATGTGCTGAAAAGTTTGCCTCAAAGTATTGGCAATCTTATACTTCTTGAAGATTTAAATTTGGGAATGGTTAATCTTGGGTTTCGAATGAATCTCTTAACCTCATTACCCTCATCATTTTCTAACTTGACGCATCTAAAGCGTCTTGATTTGTCGTCAAATCAATTAAATATCTTACCCTCCGGTATGGAGAATCTTATATATCTTGAATATCTTGATTTAAAACAAAATCAGTTGCCAGATTTTCCTACATCGCTTACAAAATGTAAGTCTTTGCGTTATTTAAATTTGAATGGCAATAATTTAATTTCTATACCAGAAACTGTTGGGGATTTATCTGTATTAGAAGAGCTTCGGTTGGATAATAATTTTTTTAACCGATTTGATAAAAAAATCAAACTTATTCCGGAGAGTATAGGAAAACTTTCGAAATTGAAAGTGCTTACCTTACGGGATAATGTTATCGAGCATCTTCCATCCTCAATAGGGAACCTTAAGAATCTCGAATTACTTGATTTGCGCGATAATTTGCTGTCAGATTTACCGGAGTCGATTTGTTCTCTAACGAAATTAACGTACTTGGATTTGAAGACAAACGAACTTGCATCTTTACCCCGCTGTTTCGAAAAAATGAATACGCTAACAGACTTAAACCTATCTATGAATCCAAGCTTAAAATCGGATTATTACATGACTGCTATCCAACAATTTTCAAATTTGAAATATATTGATCTAAGTTATAATAATCTTACAAAGGAACAATTGATGCCTTTTTTAAATGCTATGCCAAATTGCAAAGTAATCAATAAGAATACTCGCCAGGCGGAAAAGGAAAAACCGAATCAGGGAGAATTTAAGTTTGAGAAACCTGCAGGAAAATAATATCAAAGTCGCAGTTTCTTTCTCTTTACTTTATTTTAAAAATAGGCAGTAGTATTTCTAATATTACTTCGGTGACAAAGTGTTAAACTTTTGATTACTGCATAAAATAACCCACTATACATTAGTTTTGGCGTACATGCAATTTTTACGCTATTATTTATTTTTGTTTTATGTGCATTCCTATGCTAATACTAGTGCACAATGTATAAGCATAACGAATTCTTCCCCTTATATTGAAGATTTTGATTTATCCAACGGAGGGTGGGCAAGTGGAGGCGCAAATAACGATTGGGTATGGGGTTCCCCGACAAAGGCTGTAATCAATAGTGCCGGCACTGGAACTAAATGCTGGATTTCGGGAGGTGCGAGTGGCGGAAGTTATCAAAGTGGTGAACGATCTTTTGTTAAGAGTCCTTGTTTTGATTTTAGTGGATTACAACATCCACGTATTCGATTTAAATTGTTTTGGGAGACAGAGAAAACGTATGATGGAGGCAGTCTGCAAGTCTCTACCAATGGCGGTTCCAGTTGGATTGTTATCGGCACACATTTAGATACGGCTGATTGTGAAACCCAAAATTGGTATAACAGTAATTACATTAATAATCTCAATGGCTTAAGTTACCCGCCAATGGGTTGGTCCGGAAATGTACAACAAACATCCGGAGGTTGTTTAGGTGGTAATGGAAGTGGTGCATGGCTTACGGCAAAGCATTGTTTAAATGGATTAGGCGGGCAACCAAATGTGCTTTTGCGCTTCACTTTTGGCAGTGGGACTACTTGTAACAACTTTGATGGTATTGCATTTGACGCAATTGTGATAGATGAAAGTCCACCCATAACTCCTGATTTTAGTTATCAATGTATTGGCGGTAAGAGTTATCAGTTTGCCAATACAAGTTCATGTAACGGTGATTTACTTTGGACATTTAATGATCCGGCTTCGGGGACTAATCAGCAATCAGTGATTGATAATCCGGTTTATACTTTTGTGGGAAATCCTCCTTATTCAGTTCAATTGCAGGTGACTAACACCTGTGGAGTAACATCGAGTATCAATAAGAATGTGGTAGGTGTTTCCTATAATTCAATTCAAACTGATGTAAGTTGTGTGGGGAAAAAGGATGGTACAATAACTTTGCAGATGATTGGTGGAACTGCGCCTTTTTCATATCAATGGAATACTACTCCAATTGCAACAACAGCAAGTATTTCAGGGCAAGATACAGGAGTATATACTGTTCAGATTTATGATGCGAAAAATTGTGCTGCTACAGATACTTTTCAATTAAACTATCTTCCTAAATTGGTTGATTCTTTTATTGTTCGCGTTGAAACTTGTGGTGAAGGTAATGGGAGTATTGCTGTTCAAACGGTTGGCGGGACTTTACCATATAGTTACAATTGGTCGAATAGTGCTATAGGAAATTTAATTTCCAACTTATCAGCAGCAACATATTCTCTTACTACAACAGATGCAAAGGGTTGTACTGTTTCATCTTCTATTGTGCTGAACGGAACTCCTTCTGTACCTGGAAAAATTGTAGAGCTCAATGCGAATAAGTGTTTTGACGATAGCATAGGAATCATACAAGCCATACCTTTAGCGGGAAGTGCTCCTTTTGCTTATCAATGGTCAACCTCTGTGTTGTTGGGCGATACATTGAAAAATTTGAAAGCAGGAATTTATCAAGTGACGATATCTGATAAAAATAATTGTTCCGGTGTAGCAAGTTATGTGCTTTCTTCGCCATCTGCATTGCAAATTTCATTTAATAGCACACCGGCTTTTTGCGCGCAGAATATTGGTGCTATTCAAGCTTCAGTAACCGGAGGAACTTCACCATATAGTTATCTATGGTCGAATGGCGCTTCATCTTCAATCGTTTCCAATCTTGCACAAGGAGTTTATACACTAACCCTTTCTGACAATAATCTATGCTCGTTGATAGATAGCACAATTCTTTTTTCAACTCCTCCATTAGCATACACAGTTGAAATAACGGATGATACCTGTTCGCGGAATACAGGACAAATAATAATTCATCCAACAAGTGGAACAGAACCTTATTCTTTTGACTGGAATGCAGGGTATTCTTATGATTCTGTATTTACCAATATTTCAAATGGAGTATATAACGTGCTTGTAAAGGATAGTGTTGGATGTAAAGATACGCTTCAATATTCTATCCCTTTATTGGTAAAAAATAGAGGACATCAAATGGATACCGCCTTTTGTTTTGAGCGGAATGCGTTTCAGCTTTCACCCGGAAAATTTATTGATTATTTATGGAGCAATGGTTCTCAGCAAGAAAAAATAACCATAACGGAAGCGGGTAATTACTATGTTAACGTGAAAGATGATTGGGGTTGTATTCTTCCTGATACCATTGTGGTTGGAGATTTATGCACCCCTTGGGTTTCACTTCCTACGGCTTTTTCGCCCAATGGAGATGGCGTAAATGATTATTTCAGACCGGCATATAAAAATGAGTTTAATGCCTATCACTTGCAGGTATACAACCGTTGGGGAGAGCTTGTTTTTTCGTCATCTAGTCCGAAAAGTGGATGGGATGGCGTTTATAAGGATGCTGCTCAACCGATGGGTGTTTATATTTATAAGTTGGAATATGCTTTTTACGATGAATCGGTGAAACTGATAAGCGGCAACGTAACATTGGTTCGTTAATCCTTTAGATTCAGGAGTAATAGTGCTCAATTGTTACTAAATATTATTTGTTTAGCCTTGTTTTTTAGAATGTAGCGAGATATTTTACTTTTACAGTCTATGGTAATTACAGTATTTAAATCAAAAATTCATCGGGCGACAGTAACGCAAGCCGATTTGAATTATATAGGGTCTATCACGATTGATGAAAATCTGATGGAGGCATCGAATATAGTGGAGCACGAAAAAGTTCAGATTGTAAACGTGAATAATGGTGAGCGCCTTGAAACGTATGTTATTAAAGGCGAACGCGGTTCCGGAACGATTTGTTTGAATGGACCGGCTGCAAGAAAAGTTGCTGTGGGTGATATTATTATTGTGATTTCTTATTGTCAGTTGACAATGGAAGAGTACAAAACACATCAACCGCAAACGGTTCATGTAAACAGTTCAAACCAACTTACTTAATATTTTGAAAAAGACGTTAGTCAATGTAGTCAAGTTTGGCGTGTCCATTGGGTTGGGCGTTTTATTGGTATGGTTGGCTGTACGTAAACTAACGAGCAACGATATCAATGAAATGCGAGAAGCATTCAGTCGTTCCAATTGGTTTTGGTTAATTGTAGGTCCAGCCATTGGTATGGTGAGTAATCTCGTTCGTGCGGAGCGATGGAATATGTTGTTGCGTTCTATTGGTTATCGAGCTAAGTTCTGGAATGTTGCTGCTGCGGTTTATGTCATGTACATAGGTAACTTAGCTTTTCCCCGATTGGGTGAAATTTCGCGTTGTGGTATTGTGTATACTACTGATGGAATTCCTGTAGAAAAATCGATAGGCACCATGGTGGTAGAGCGTTTGGTGGATGTAGTGACCATGTTAGCAGTAGGTTTGATTTTATTCTTCTTGCAGTATGATTTGTTGCAGACTTTTTTTAATCAATACCTCGTTGATCCGATAAAATCGAAACTGAATATTGGAGACGGTTCCATGCTGATTAAACTGGGTTTGATGGTATTACTTGCAATTGTATTTGGAGTGATTTTTTTGAAGGTGAAGAATTCAAAAGTTGGGAAAATGATTCAAGAAAAAGTGATGGGTTTATTGTATGGAATCAATTCGATTCGAACAGTAGAGAACCCATTATTGTTTGTGTTTTATTCGATTTTGATTTGGGCAATGTACTTTGTAATGCAGTACTGTAACTTTATGGCGCTGACAGAAACTGCACATCTTGGCGCAATTCCGGCATTGGCCATTTTGTTTTTTGGAGCCTTTGCATTTATTGCCACACAAGGAGGGATTGGAGCATATCCACTAGTAGTTCGCGAAATTCTTCTCTTATATGGGATTTCAGCCAATATTGGCTATGCTTTCGGGTGGATTTCATGGTCGTTGCAAACACTTATGGTTTTGGTGAGTGGCTTAATTGCATTAGGTTATCTAGCTTTTGTAAAGCGATCTAAAACGGAAATTGCGTAATGAATGTCGCTCAAAAAATAGTGAATATTCAAGGACTTCAGCGCTTATTGCATCATTGGCGTGTGTTGGGCGATAAAATTGTTTTCACGAATGGTTGTTTTGATGTATTGCATGCCGGTCATGTTACTTTATTGGGCCAATGTGCTGAATTTGGCGATAGAGTAGTGGTGGGTTTGAATTCGGATCGGTCGATAAAAAAAATAAAAGGAGAATCACGTCCAATTCAACAAGAGCAAGACAGAGCTTTGCTTTTAGCTTCTATACAGTACGTGGATGCTGTGATATTATTTGACGAAGCAACTCCGCTGACATTAATAGAAACTATTCTTCCGGATGTTTTGGTGAAAGGGGGTGATTACACGATAAATAATGTTGTTGGGGCTAACGAAGTGATTGCACATGGCGGAAAGGTAGAATTAGTTGAACTCGTACAAGGGAAAAGCACAACCGACATCGCATCAAAAATTTCGAGACTCTAAATATATTTTGCTGAAATAACCCAGCCTTTGAAAAGAAAATTATGGCGCAAGCAATACTCTATCTTATTATTGGTTTTATTGTATTGGAGTTTTTATTCTCCAAATGGTTAAGCCTTTTGAATCGCGCTACTTGGGATAAGCCAATACCTGCAGAATTAGCAGATGTGTACGATGCCGAAAAGTTTGAGAAGGCGAAAGCATATGCCAAAGAAAATGAACGAGTAAGTGTGATTTCATCTGCTATTTCACTTGTGGTATCATTAGCGATGTTACTCTTCAGAGGTTTTGCTTTTGTAGATCAATGGGCAGGAACAATATCATCCAACGCTATTTTAAAAGGGTTGATATTCTTTGGTGTTTTATCGGTTGGGAATTTTCTCATTGGTCTTCCATTTCAATTGTACAGCACCTTTGTGATTGAAGAGAAATACGGTTTCAACAAAACAACGGTGGCTACATTTATTTCGGATTTACTTAAAAGTACTGTATTGGGTATAATCATCGGTGGGGGATTGTATTCATTACTCTGTTTTTTGTTTGGAACTTTGGGCGATTCTTTCTGGATTGTAGCATGGGCTGTTGTTGCCGGATTTTCGTTGTTTATGGCTATGTTTTATACTTCTATTCTTTTGCCCTTGTTTAATAAGCTGGTTCCTTTGGAAGATGGTGAATTGCGCACTAAAATTGAGGTGTATGCTAAGGGAGTAGGTTTTCCGCTCACGAATATTTTTGTAATGGACGGTTCTAAGCGTTCTACTAAAGCCAATGCATTTTTCAGCGGATTAGGTTCTAAAAAGAACATTGTACTTTTCGACACCTTGGTGAATGAAATGAGCCAAGATGAAATAACGGCTGTATTGGCACATGAAGTGGGGCATTACAAAAAAAAGCACATCACGAAGTCTATAATTATCTCCATTCTTCAGATGGGGGTCATGTTTTTTGTGTTTGGTTGGATGGCTAAAAGTCCGCTGATGGCCAATGTACTGGGGGCAAGTGAAAACAGTTTTCATTTGGCGCTGATTACGTTTTCGCTCTTGTTTTCGCCAATTTCTTTGGTTACGGGCATCTTTAGCAATCTTTATTCACGGAAAAACGAATACGAAGCAGATGCTTTTGCCAAAGACACCTTTTCGGCACTGCCATTAATTTCTGCCTTGAAGAAAATGACAGTGAATCATTTATCGAATCCTCGACCGCATCCGTATTACATTTTTGTGCATTATTCCCATCCTACATTGCTACAGCGAATGAAGGCGTTAGGGGATTAGGTGTATAGATTTTAAGGCGATTTGGGTGGTTTGGGCGGTTTCGTGGGGAAAATTCAATAAAAAACGCATTTTGCCTTAATATGTATTTGGAAATATTGAATTAAAGTGTAGTTTTGCCATCCCAAAAAGAATAATAATGTACGCAATTGTAGAAATAGCAGGACAACAATTTAAAGCTGAAGCGGGCAGAAAATTGTATGTACACCGTTTGGAAGGTAACGAAGGCGATGTAGTATCTTTTGATAAAGTATTACTAACTGATAATGACGGCACAATTGCTGTGGGTTCACCTACAGTAGCTGGCGTTACAGTAAGCGCGAAAATTTTATCGCACTTAAAGGGCGACAAAGTTTTAATCTTCAAAAAGAAAAGAAGAAAAGGGTATAAAAAATTGAACGGTCACCGTCAATCTTTAACTCAAATCGCTATTGAATCAATAGGATAATTTCAAACAGTAATTGATAAATTTCAAATTTTTATAAGTCATGGCACATAAGAAAGGGGAAGGTAAGGTAAAGAACGGTAGAGATAGTGAAAGCAAACGCTTAGGTATTAAATTATTCGGAGGTCAATCGGCTATCCCAGGAAATATTATCGTTCGCCAACGCGGAACGGCTTTCCATGCGGGAAGAGGAGTGGGTATCGGAAAAGATCACACAATTTATGCAATGATTGAAGGTGTTGTGAAATTCACTAAAGGCGCTAAAGATCGTAGATTTATACACGTAGTTTCTCCGGTAGCAGTAGCTGCTCCTGCAGAAGCATAAGATATTAAAATGTTTTTAGGAAACCGCTCCCAGCAATGAGAGCGGTTTTTATTTTTTAGTTTAAATTGTAGCTTAGCCCAATGTGCGGAATAGCAGGATTTAGCGGGAATACTCAACGTTTATCAAAAGACACCTTTGCGAAGGCGTTGGAAACCTTGAACAAACGAGGACCTGACCATCGTGAAATCTTTCAAGACGGAAATTTGTTTTTAGGACATGCGCGTTTGTCTATTATCGACACATCCAACAACGGTCACCAGCCCATGAGCGACCCAAGTGGTCGGTACACCATTGTTTTCAACGGAGAAATTTTTAACTACGAAGAATTACGCAAAACCTATGTAAGTGATGTAACTTATATTTCAACATCAGATACCGAAGTGTTACTTCATCTTTTAATTCGAAAAGGGAAAGATGCAATTGCGTTGTTGAATGGTTTTTTTGCTTTTGCATTTTACGATAAATTCGAAAATACGTTACTGATTGCCCGCGACCGTTATGGCGTAAAACCTTTGCTCTATGCGCAAACAGCGGAGGGTTTTGCTTTTGCTTCGGAAATGAAAGCCCTATTGCAATTGCCGGTGAAAAAAGAGATTGATTTCGATACACTCTTTTTGTATTTACAATTGAATTATGTGCCTTTCGAACATTCGATGCTCAAAGGGGTTATGAAGGTGAAACCCGGTTATTATTTGCAATTGAAGGACACTGCAATTGTTGCGAACGAAGCCTATTACACGATTCCTTTTTCACCGAAAAATTATACTTCTCTAAGTTATGAAGAGTCGCAAAAAGAATTGCGCTCGTTGTTGGAAGGTGCGGTGGAACGAAGATTAGTTTCTGACGTTCCGCTAGGTGCATTTTTGAGTGGGGGTATAGATTCGTCTATTATTGTTTCTATTGCAGCACGTAAGGTGAAGCATTTGAACACTTTCTCTATTGGGTTTAAAGACAATCCGTATTTTGATGAAACCCAATATGCAAAGCTGGTAGCTGATCGTTATAAAACCAATCACACGGTTTTCAGTATTTCTAACGAGGCGATGTATGAAAATATATTCGACTTGTTGGATTACATCGATGAGCCTTTTGCCGATTCTTCGGCTATTGCAGTGTATAGTCTTTGTCAGCAGACGCGAACCAAAGCCACTGTTTCGCTTTCAGGCGATGGTGGAGATGAGCTGTTTGCAGGTTACAATAAGCATAAAGCCATGTATCGCTTCGAACAAATGAAGGCTTTGAATCCTTTGTTTGCTTTAACGGCTCCGGTATGGAATCTATTCCCACAATCGCGAAACAGCAAAATGGGCAATGTATTCCGACAGTTATCGCGTTACAGCGAAGGCGCGAAACTTAAAGCCGATGAACGTTACTGGCGATGGTGTGTGTTTGCCGATGAAAGTACAACGGCTACGATGTTTGGAAAACCGCTGTTTAGTGAAGCTGTAATGAAAGCTAGAAAGCAAGAATTATATCAATTGATAGATGAAAGTGACTTAAACACTTCGCTTTTAGCCGATATGAAAATGGTGTTACCAAACGATATGCTCACGAAAGTAGATTTGATGAGTATGGCAAACAGCTTAGAAGTGCGAACGCCTTTGCTAGACTACACGGTGGTGAATTTTGCCTTTCAAATTCCATTTCAATATAAGTTGCGCAATGGCGTAACGAAGAGTATTTTAAAAGATGCGTTCAGAGCAGATTTGCCTGAAGAATTATTTAATCGAGGGAAGAAAGGTTTTGAAGTGCCGCTAACACATTGGCTGAAAACGGGCTTGTGGTCTTTGATTGATGAAGATTTATTATCGGAGCAATTTGTGATGGAGCAAGGTATCTTTAATTATGATTCGGTTCGCGATTTGAAGCAGCAGTTACAATCCAATAATCCGGGCGATGCGCATGCTCGAATCTGGGGCTTATTGGTATTTCAATATTGGTACAGAAAATATTTTTCGGCATAGATTTCCTCGTTTCAAACAACATTTCATTTTAAAAAATATTCATGAGCGCTATCAAACGCAACCCCATTTTAGCTGTATTTATAACTGTTTTCATCGATATGCTTGGTGTGGGAATTATCATACCTATTTTTGCTCCACTCATTGTTCGTAATGAATATGGATTGATGCCGTTAGCTACTTCGGAAGCTACACGCAATCTTACTTACGGAGTTTTGTCGGCCACTTTTGCCATTTTTCAATTTTTTGGAGCGCCTATTTTAGGAGGCTTGGCCGATAAATACGGTCGAAAAAAAATATTGCGTTTTTCGTTATTCGGAACATTTGTAGGCTATGTACTTTTTGCCTTGGCGGTTCATTATCGACTATTGTGGCTAGTATTTATTGCACGTGCCTTGCCTGGTTTTATGGGCGGAAATATTTCTATTGTATTGGCTTCGTTAGCTGATATCAGTGATCCGAAAGATCGGGCGAAAAATTTTGGTTTAGTGGGTATGGCCTTCGGATTGGGCTTTATTCTAGGTCCTTTTATTGGCGGCACGTTGGGGAAGATTGATTTGGCTTTGCCCTTATGGTGTACAGCTGCCTTAACCTTGTTGAATATTGTTTTGGTCATTATTCAATTTCCTGAAACCTTTGTCCCATCTGGGAATGGAACAGTGTCGTTGCTCACCGGTATTCGCAATGTGAAGCGCGCACTGAAAATGAAAGAGTTGGATGTTGTGTTTCTAACCCTTTTTCTACAAGCCTTTGGGTTTAGTTTCTTCATGCAATTTTTTCAAGTGTATTTGATCAAACAATTCGATTTTTCGCAAGTACAGATTGGACAAATGTTTGGTTACATAGGCATTTGGATTGCCATAACGCAAGGTGGCATCACCCGATTGGTGAGTAAGCGTTTTTCTTCACCACAAATTTTGCAAGTCACTTTACTCGGTTTATCGCTTTCGTTATGGTTGATTTTAGGGCCTTCTGCCTTATGGATGTTGTTTGTAACCCAGCCGTTGGTGGCGTTGTTTCAGGGTTTGAGTCAGCCGAATTTAACGAGTATTGTTTCGGTGCTTACACCCAAAGATACACAAGGCGAAATTTTAGGGATTCAGCAATCGGTTCAATCGTTGGCCTTTGCCATTCCGCCAATTATTGCGGGAGTTGTGGTTTCCATAGATGTTCGTCTGCCAATATTCTTAGCCGGTTTATCTATTTTTATTGCTTGGTTGGTATTTGTATTTGGGTTTCGATCGGCATTGTATAAGCAAAAGGTGGAAGGGTTGTAGAGAAAAAATTTTATCTTAGAAAAAACAATATATGCCATTCATTATTTTAATAGTTGTTGTAGTTGTAATAGCGCTGTGGTTGGTTAGTCTTTATAATCGTATGGTTAGTCTGCGCAATAACCGAGAAAGTAGCTTCGCAGATATTGATGTTCAGCTCAAACAACGGAGCGATTTGATTCCGCAATTGGTTGAAACTGTTAAAGGTTATAGTTTTCATGAAAAAGATACATTAGAGAAGATAATTCAAGCTCGAAACGGTTTGAATACAGCTAATACCATTGGTGAAAAGATGCAGGCGGATAATCAATTAACTTCAGCCATACAAGGACTACGTGTACAAGTGGAGGCGTATCCCGATTTGAAAGCAAATCAGAATTTTCTGCAACTACAAGAGGAACTTTCGGATATCGAAAATAAGTTAGCGGCTGCCAGAAGATATTTTAATGCTGCCACCAAAGAGTTTAATAATTCAGTTGAAATGTTTCCTGCTAATTTGATTGCGGGTTCATTCGGGTTTTCGCGTGAAAAAATGTACGACTTAGGAGTAGATCAGCGAGCGAAACTAGAGGAGACGCCTAAAATAAATTTCAGTCAACAATAATGGAGTTTATTGGAATACAAGCACAAAAACGAAGGAATAATTTTTTCTCCGGACTTCAATTGTGTTTATTTCCGGTGATGCTCATTGCTGTTGTTTGGGTGATTTCGCTAGTGCTCTTTAATCAAAACGACTCACTTTTTGTGACTTATTTTTCAGTGCCCATAATATTGTGCTTTATATTTGCTTGGTTTGTTATTGCATTTTTCTTTCACAACCAGATGATTCAATTTGCTACAGGAGCAGAACCTCTTGAACGGTCGGGAAATAAGCGCGTCTATAACTTGTTGGAAAATCTTTGCATTAGTCAGGGTATGTCTATGCCTAAGCTATATATCATCAATGACGATTCGTTGAATGCTTTTGCGAGTGGTATTAATAAAGCTAATTATTCCATAACTGTATCGAAGGGAATGCTTGAGAAACTCAGTGATGAAGAGTTGGAGGGAGTCATGGCACATGAACTTACACACATCATGAACAATGATGTACGGTTGTTAATTATCTCTATTGTGTTTGTTGGTTTTTTTTCATTCATCAGTGAAATAGTATTTCGGATTATTGGCAATGGCTCTTTTCGGTCGAGAGACGATGATAGGAATAGTAATACAGGCGTAGTTTTATTGGTTGCTGTTGTTGTTACTTCGGTTGCCTATTTTCTTTCTATATTATTGAAATTTGGAATATCTCGAAATCGCGAATACATTGCTGATGCATCTGCTGCAGAGATGACCAAAAAGCCTCAAGCATTAGCCAATGCACTTCGCAAGGTGAGTCAAGATCCTTTAATAGAAGCAGTTCAGATGCGTGATGTAGCGCAATTATTTATTGAACATCCTCAGCCTTCATCATTGCGTTCTTCATGGGATAATTTATTTTCAACACACCCGCCCATTGAAAAACGAATCGAATTGTTAAATTTGTATAAGAAAAGTGGATTTTTTCGCATTGAAAATCAAGATTCTGGAAAATAATAATAGTTTTAGAAACAGATATTTTTCTGTCTACTAAAATTTATCCCATTGCTGTTTATTGTTTCGCTGTTGTTGCTAATTCCTATTAGCGTTATCGCCTATTTTTATTATCAAATTTTCGAAAAACATAAAGATCGAAAGCGGATTGCATTCGATGAAGCATATGAGAAGATTCGCGCACAAAATTACCCGCCTGCATTTCCAAATGGTTGGTTTAATTTGTGTAGTTCGGATATGGTGGAAAAGGGCAAGGTGATTGAGGTAGAAGCCTTCGGACAAAAGCTGGCTGTGTTTCGTGGTGAAGATGGAAAAGTAGGAGTGGTGAATGTTTATTGTCCGCACCTAAACGCCAATTTAGCCGATGGGAAAGTGGTAGGGAATAATTTAGTTTGTCCGTTCCATGCTTGGGAATTCGGGAAAGACGGTAAATGCAAGCATGTGCCTTATTCTGATAAAGTGCCGAACGCCTCCACTGAATGCTGGATTGTGAAAGAAAACTGGGGTTTGATTTTAGTGTGGTATCATGCACAGAAGGCTTTGCCTACATGGGATACAGAAGGCTACTTGACCGAAATGTCTGATTTCAAATATCACGGGAAAACTTCGGATATACTTCGTATCCACTTACAAGATTTTGCCGAGAATGGTGCAGATCATGCGCATTTTGCTTACGTCCATAATTTAATGACGATACCTTTTGTAGAGCACATTATTGATGTGAAACACAAGTTGGAAATTGTTTTTCTGGAAGGAAAAGAAAAGCACATGGCTTACTTCACGGATGTTGCTTCGTTGGTATGGAAGAAGAGTCAAAAGGAAATTCCGCGTGCCGGAGGACATGCAAAAGTGACGTATTTCGGACCCGGTTTTTTAGTGTTTCAATTCACTACAGAAATTGGGAATGTATTGCTAATAAAGACATTCACGCCACTTGGGCCGTTAAAGTTGCGTATGGATGATTACGTATACGCGCCAAAGGGAACCTTCAAATTGGCTATTAAATATTTACTTCGAGAGGCTTCAGCACAGTTTCATGATGATATTGCTATTTGGGAGAAGAAAAACTATGCCGAACGCCCTGTGTTGGTGAAAGGCGATGGTCCGATTATGAAGATGCGAGCCTGGTATAGCCAGTTTTACAGCGAGCAACCAAGCGTTAAAGATAGCGCAGTTGTAGAGGAATCTCTTTTATCAACAGCTGAAAACAACAATTAACTTATGGCTTTGAAATATTGTTTGGGCGCTCTGCTACTCATGCAGATGAGCGCTGCTGTTTATGGACAAGATAGTTTTTGTAGAACATGGTACACAGATGGAAAGAAGAGTAAAGTGCGCATTTGTAAAGAAGCTGATGGTAAGTATTATGTGCAATTGATTTGGATGCAGGATTCGTTGAAAAACGGGAAACCGGTTTTAGACACTGAAAATCCGGATGAAAAATTGCGAAATCGAAAATGGCTAGGCATTAAGATTACCAATGGTTTGACGAAGGCCTCCAATACTGAATTGGTGGATGGGAAAATCTACGATCCAACAAAAGGGAATCATTACAATTGCAAAATGAAATTGGTTTCTGACAAAATTTTGGAACTGAGAGGATATATTTTGGGCCTGCCATTTTTGGGCAGAACAACACGCTGGACATTATCGGAATAAGTCATTGAAACAAAAAAGCCAAGTCATTCGACTTGGCTTTTTTGTTATTGAAAAACTCTTGAATTATGCGCTCTGCATAGCTTTCGGAGCTGCAGCTTTAATTTCATCGCTCGCTACATCAGCATATTTAGCGAAGTTTTTGTTGAACTCAACCGCTAATTCGTTTGCTTTTGCATCGTATTCTGCGGCATTGCTCCAAGTTGTTCTTGGATTCAATACTTCAGCAGGAACACCATCACAAGTTGCTGGAATAGAAACACCAAACACCGGATGTGCATTGTATGCTACGTTGTCTAATTTTCCTGTAAGTGCTGCTGTAATTAAGGCACGTGTGTGTGGTAAGCTCATTCTTTTCCCGATACCGTATGGACCACCGGTGTAACCTGTGTTCAATAACCACACTTTAATGTTGGGATTTTCTGTCAATTTCTGACCTAATAATTCCGCATATTTAGTTGGATGCAATGGCAAGAACGGTGCGCCAAAGCAAGTAGAGAAAGTAGTTTGTGGTTCTGTAACTCCAGCTTCAGTTCCTGCTACTTTAGAGGTGAAACCGCTCAAGAAGAAATACATCGCTTGACCTACGCTCAATTTCGAGATCGGAGGTAATACACCAAATGCATCATACGTTAGGAAGAAAACATTTTTCGGTTCGCCACCTACTGATTTTGGCAAAGCGTTTTCGATGAAGTGAATCGGATAAGAAACGCGCGTGTTTTCTGTTTTTCCTTTGAATGCATAGTCTACAGTTCTTGTACCTTCCTCAAATCCTATGTTTTCTAAAATCGCACCATGACGAATAGCTTTGAAAATATCGGGTTCTTTTTCAGCCGATAAGTCGATGCATTTTGCGTAGCAACCACCTTCGAAATTGAATACAGAATTTTTCGTCCAACCGTGCTCATCATCACCAATTAGCGGACGATTAGGATCGGCAGAAAGCGTAGTTTTTCCTGTTCCTGACAAACCGAAGAACAACGCAGTATCGCCATCTTTACCAACGTTAGCCGAGCAGTGCATGCTCAATACTTTTTGTTCGTGTGGTAACACAAAATTCAAAACGGTAAAGATTCCTTTTTTGATTTCGCCTGTATATGCAGTTCCACCAATAATGGCGATTTTTTTCGTGAAGTTGATGATGGCGAAATTATGTTGACGAACACCATCAATTGCTCCTTGCGCTAAGAACGAGGGCGCTTGAATGATTGTCCAGTCCGGTGTAATAGTTGCTAACTCTTCTTTTGAAGGACGAAGAAACATATTTGATGCAAACATGTTCGACCAAGGATGTTCGTTGATAACACGTACATTCAAACGGAATGCGTCATCAGCACAAGCGTAACAATCGCGAACGAAAACATCTTTTCCTGCTAAATACGCTGTGATTTTTGCATACAAACCATCAAATACAGACGGTTCAACTGCAAGATTAAATTTGCTTGTCCAATCCACGGCATCTTTAGTGATGTCGTCTTTCACAATAAATTTATCGTTTGGAGAACGTCCGGTAAACTCTCCGGTATCAACAGCCAAAGCACCTGTGTCGTTTAACACACCCTGATTGCGTTTGATTGATTCTTCTACCAGCTCAGAAGAAGATAAATTCCAATATTGATTGCCGGTGTTGTTGATGCCAAGTTGAGCGAGTGTATCGTTTCCACTCTTTGTACCGAAAATTTGCATAGCTTGATTTTTTAAAAAATTAAGCAAAAGTAGCATTTTTCCTTACGAACAAAACAAGAAAATGCTTATGTGCAGAAGTGGTGGAAAGAAAAAACAAATTGGAAAACAGCGTATTTTCGTTTAATCTTGTGCAATACAGCTATTTTATGAAATACGACAAGATAGATACCCGACTTTTTATAGAGAACAGAAAGCGCTTTGTTAAAAAGATGAAGCCCAATGCTGTTGCCGTTTTTACCTCCAATGCTATCATGCCCAGAAGTGCTGATGCAGGGTATAATTGGCGACAGAATCCGGATTTGTTTTACCTCACCGGCATCGATCAGGAAGAAACCTATTTAATTTTGTTTCCGGATGCCCCAAAGGCAGAATGGAAGGAAGTATTGTTTGTGCGTGAAACCAACGACCACATTGCGGTGTGGGAAGGGAAGAAACATAATAAGGCAGAGGCCACGGCTTTTTCAGGAGTAAGTAATGTACAATGGAGTAGCGGTTTCGAGCAATTGTTAAATGTGATAGCTTTGCAGGCTTCAACGATTTATTTGAATGCCAATGAAAACGACCGTGCAGAGGGTTTTCCGCATACGGCTGAAACTGAATTGGCAAAGGCAGTTAAAACGAAATTTCCGATGCATGCGTATGAGCGCTCAGCTCCAATTATGCATGAATTACGGGCACAAAAAAGCGACATTGAAATTGACTTATTGAGAACGGCTGTTGATATTACGAATAAAGGTTTTCATCGCGCATTGTCGTTTGTGAAACCAGGTGTTTGGGAGTATGAAGTAGAGGCGGAGATTACTTATGAGTATTTGCGCAATCGGGGAACCGGACATGCCTACACGCCAATTGTTGCAACAGGCGGAAATGCCTGTGTTTTGCACTATATCACCAACAGTATGCAATGTAAAGATGGCGATTTGTTGTTAATGGATTGTGGTGCTGAATATGGGAATTACTGTGCCGATTTAACGAGAACAATTCCGGTAAACGGACGCTTTTCAAAACGCCAAAAAGAGGTATACAATGCAGTTTTGCGTGTGCACAACGAGGCGAAGAAAATGATGAAGGCCGGCATGGTACTCAATGACTTCAACAGAGCCGTTGAAGTGATTATGGAAAAGGAATTGGTGGATTTGAAGTTGCTAAAATTGGCTGATGTGAAGAAACAAGACAAAAATAATCCTTTATTGAAAAAATATTTTCCGCACGGAACGGCACACTTTTTAGGAATAGATGTGCATGATGTTGGAAATCGTTACGCTAAGCTGAAAGCCGGTGCTGTACTGACTTGCGAGCCTGGTATTTACATTCAGGAAGAAAATATTGGCATTCGTATTGAGAATAATATTGTAGTAACAAACAGCAAACCTATTGATTTGATGGCCAATGTTCCGATTGAAATAGAAGAAATTGAGTCATTAATGAATAAGAAGAAATAATATTCTTAGGGATGGTGGATGATCGTCTGCGTCTTAAATCTTAAATCAATACATCTTAAATCGTCTTTGTTATGCAATTATTCAATATCCCCAATCTACTTACCCTTATCAATTTGTTTGCAGGTTGTATGGCGATTTTGTTTGTGATGGGCGGAAACCCTGAAGCTACATTGCTTTGTACAGTAGTATCGTTGGTAGCTGATTTTTTTGATGGTATGTCTGCACGTGCTTTAAAAGTAAGTTCAGGTATAGGTAAGGAGCTCGATTCGTTGGCAGATGTAGTGAGCTTTGGTGTGGTACCGGGTTTTATCTTCAAGTTTTTATTTTTTGATGCATTGACAACCCATTTTCCTACTATATCCGATTTTTGGTTGACCTTAATTTCAAACCTTGGCTTTATTTTCGCCCTTTTTGCGGCATTGCGCTTGGCTAAATTTAATATTGATACTCGTCAGAGTGATGGATTTATTGGTTTAGCCACTCCGGCTGCTACTATTTTTGTTGTAGGCTTGTTTCAGCTGTTTAATTCCAACGCTTATGGGCTGTATAATATTGTTTCGATTCCGTATGTGCTTTTTACCACCTTTATTTTGCTCTGTTTCTTGATGATAGCGGAATTGCCCATGTTTTCGTTCAAGTTTAAAAACTACGGTTGGAAAGGGAATGAGCTGCGTTTTGGCTTCATTGCTGCATGTATTTTACTTTTAGTGGTATTGAAACTTGTTGCATTGCCTTTGATTATATTACTTTACATCCTCACTTCAATCATTCAAAAACAAATAGCAAAATGAACTTCAGAGCGGAAATAGATATTATGCCTCACAAAGAATTGTTAGATCCACAAGGAAAGGCTGTGGCACATGGTTTACACAATTTATCTTTTGATGGTGTGCAAGACGTACGCGTAGGTCGTCATATTTCTATCAAATTGTCGGCTAAAGACAAAAGCGAGGCTACACAACAAGTAGAAGACGCTTGCAAAAAGTTGTTGGCGAATGCCATTATGGAAGGTTATTCTTTCGAACTGATTGAAGAATAATTTTTTATCGGAAGTATTTCTTTTGCTTCCGAAAAAAATGCTTTAGCATGTTGTATATTGTTCCTACACCAATCGGAAACCTTGAAGATATAACGCTTCGGGCGATACGTGTGCTAAAAGAAGTGGATTTAATATTAGCAGAAGATACTCGTCAAACGCAGAAATTATTACAGCATTACGCCATTCCAACCCGACTTTCAGCTTATCATAAATTCAACGAAAGACGATCTTGCGAACATATTATGGAACAATTAAAAGTAGGAAAAACAATTGCTTTAGTGTCGGATTGCGGAACACCTTGTATCTCTGATCCCGGTTATATTTTAGTAGAAGCCTGTGTAGAGGAAGGCGTGAAGGTAGAATGCTTACCCGGTGCAACTGCTTTTGTTCCTGCGCTAGTTAAATCAGGTTTTGATACCAGTGAATTTGTGTTTATTGGCTTTCTTCCCCACAAAAAAGGACGTGAAACTATTTTGAAAAACATTGCTGAAGAAAAGCGCGTAGTCATCTTATATGAATCGCCATTTCGTGTGCTGAAATTTTTAGAACAAGCTTTGCCTATTTTAGGCGAAGAAAGAAGAATTTCAGTGTCACGCGAATTATCCAAAATGTTTGAGGAAACAGTACATGGCACTATTCCTGAATTAATACTTCATTTCACAAACAAAGAACCGCGAGGGGAGTTTGTGATAGTGGTGGATGGGTTGAAAAAGTAGGTGCGAGTATATATATGCCTAGTTTAAGGATACACCGAATACTTTACTGAATTTCGCTATTTCTTTTCCAGTAACACGCAACACAAGTTGTCGCAATCTGTTTTCATAGAAAGAACCCATTTCGTCTGACCATGGACAAAAGATACCAGTTGAACTGGAGCCATAAGATAAGTTATTGGAGGTTGATGCTCCATGGCTTGAATTAAGGTCTGAGCTGACTGCTGGTCTAAAGTCTGAACTTGATGATGGCGATTTACTAGTACCATAATTTGAACTTGTCCCTGCACTAATACCTGCGCTGTATTCGCTATTTAACCACGGTAATTTAATGTCAGCCAGTTTTTTATCATTTAGGTTTATTAAACTATAAATACCTTGCTGAATAACTTTTGTTCCTTGAAGGTTGTAAATGTTCAATTCAAACTTTACAGGGAATCCAATGTTTGCATTTACCCTTCCATCGGTAACTATAGCAATTATATATCTGTTATAGATGGTGTCTATAACTTCCTTCTTTGTTGTCCAAATTGAGTAGACAAACTTGAGTCCTGAATAGTCATATGTAGAAGTGTATTTTTCGCAATCGAAGTTGTCTATTCTCAATTTTTCATTGCTTTTTTGAATAATAGATTGTTTGCCGAAAATAGTGTCTAAGTCTTCAACTACGTACCATTTTTTCTTTGCGTCAATAGGTGTAAAAACACAAATATTGTTTTTAGTATCAATAACCTTATCCTTAAAATTTAGAACCATACTAGCGTTAAGACCAGAGCGTTTACTATGAAAGTAGTTGTCATTATATTCAAAGTCTACATAAGATTTCACTTTTACCTTTGGGTTTACTATTTCATATTGAAAAGAATAGTTTTTTTGAGCGTGAAGATTAACAAGGATTAGGGTTAAAAATGCGCATAAGAGGTTAGCTTTCATGTAAGTTGTTTTATGTATTTAATATTGTGATTTTTGTATACTAAGGCTTCACCACAATGCTTTTTGTTTGATTGTTTTGTTTGTTGCCATTTGTTGTCAATAAACTCACTTCATATGTGCCCACTGAATCGTAGGTCGTTGTAACCACAAAATCTCCAATTGCGCTTTTCCCATTACCAAACGACCAATAATACTCTTTCACATCTATGCTGCATGAAGCATTAAATGTTACATCCTTACCTACGCGAATACTATCGGCAGGTGTTACTACTTCAAAGCAGACTACAGGTGTTTTGCCGCATGATTGCAGCAACACGAATAGTGCTACAATAATAGAGGTCCCAAAAAATAAATTGATTTTTTTCATAAACAACATTTTGAAAGTAATGCAACTACCAAAGCAATGATTGCCGGCATACCTTGCACAAAAAATATTTTTTTATCGGCAGAATAGGCGCCATATAAACCGGCAACAATCACACAGCTTAAAAAGAAATAGGCTACATTATACGACCAGTTAGTGTCTGAAATGATTAAAGACCAAAACAAACCGGCAGCCAAAAAGCCATTGTATAGACCCTGATTAGCCGCCAATGCCTTTGTAGGTTCGAACAATTCAGGCTTCAAACTTTTGAATGTCTTTTTACCACGCGTAGTCCAGGCAAACATTTCTAACCAAAGGATATAGATGTGTTCGATCGCAACAAAAGCAATAAAGATTTTAGCCAGAATGTGCATCAGATATTGGTTTTAATGAGATAGTAATTCTTTTTCCCTTTTTGAATCAACAAGAATTTTCCAAATAATAAATCAGTAGATGTAAATGTAGATTCTAAAGTAATCTTCGTTTTATTCACACTTACAGCATTGGCTTGAATGTTCTTTTTCGCCTCACCTTTGGACGGGAAGATACTCGAAACCTCTGTCAGTATTGTTATTGGGTCGGTTCCGGCAATAAACAAACTATTGTCAACAGTAAAAATATCCGTTTCATCAAAAGCCGCTTCCACTTCTTCTGGGCTCAATTTTTTGAATTCTTCAAAGGATGATCCAAACAAAATAGCCGTAGTTTCAATAGCGCGTTCCAAATCATTTTTCGAATGTACGCGTGTTGTGATGTCTTCCGCCAAAGC
The DNA here is from genome assembly GCA_044226285.1 of Chitinophagales bacterium. Taxonomy (GTDB): domain Bacteria; phylum Bacteroidota; class Bacteroidia; order Chitinophagales; family LD1; genus CALAYL01. Next base: position 222,917 of record JBGAHI010000007.1, read on the forward strand.
TTTCTGTAGTTTTCGCAAATGCGGTTCAGCAGTGTGTTCAGCTACAAGGGCTTCAATTTCAGCTTTTGTTTTAAGCGTAAAAATCTTGATGTACGTTTCTGCATCCGCATCGCTTGCATTCAACCAAAATTGGTAGAACTTATATGGCGATGTGCGTTTTGCATCCAACCAAATATTACCACCTTCGGTTTTGCCGAATTTAGTGCCATCTGATTTTTTTATCAATTGTGTCGTTAACGCAAAGGCTTCACCTGCATCTTTTCTGCGAATTAGTTCTGTTCCCGTTACAATATTGCCCCATTGATCGGAACCGCCCATTTGCAGCATCACACCATCGTTCTTCCATAAATAGTAAAAATCGTAGCCTTGCACCAACTGGTAACTGAACTCTGTAAACGACATGCCATTTTCCAAACGCGATTTCACAGAATCCTTCGCCAGCATATAGTTCACCGAAATGTGTTTGCCCACATCGCGAATAAATTCGAGGAAAGAAAAGCCTTTAAACCAATCGTAGTTATTCACGATTTGCGCTGAATTTTCGCCACAATTGAAGTCAAGAAACTTCTCCAATTGTTTACGTTGTCCGGCTAAATTTTTGTTTAAGGTGTCTTCATCCAACAAATTACGTTCAGCCGATTTTCCGCTTGGATCGCCCACCATGCCTGTAGCTCCGCCCACTAAAGCAATAGGCTTGTGACCTGCTTTTTGGAAATGCAATAAGGTCATCACCTGCGCCATGTTACCCACGCCTAATGAATCGGCCGTAGGGTCGAAGCCAATATAGCCTTTCACCATACCTTTGTTCAGTAACTCTTCTGTTCCCGGCATGATGTCGTGCAACATGCCTCTCCATTTCAATTCTTCTAAAAAACTCATTTTCCGTTTGCTAATAAAATAATGTAATCAAATTCTTCTTGTGTCACTTTTTGTACCGATAAACGCGACTGGCGTAACAATTCCATGTTCGCCAATTTAGGATGATTCTTCACCTCACCTAATGGAATTTCTTTTTTGAATTTTTCCAAGAAGGCAACATCTACTACCACCCAAGCTGTTTCATCGGTTGTTGGATCTTGATAATGTTCTTTCACTACCTTACACAAGCCAACAATAGCGGGATCTTTCACCGAATGATAAAAAATACAGATATCGCCTTTTGCCATTGCTTTGAGGTTGTTGCGAGCCGTATAATTGCGCACACCGCTCCAAAAGGTTTGTTTTTCCTTTTTCAAATCATCAATCGAATAGGTTGATGGTTCCGATTTAACTAGCCAGTAGTTCATTTCCTCTTCATTTTAATTGCAGTGATAAGATGCACAAAAAAGCGCATAAATGTAAATCTCTGTTATGAAATTTTTCAACTAAATAACTGAAAGCTCGAATTCACTGTTTATGTACTTTGTAGATATTTAATTCAACTTATAACATTATCCGCTTAAATAGGAGTAACTTTAGAGCAATAACATTGAACTCCGTTTATGAATACACTATCCACGTCATTTATCAAAAAAATGTTGCTCGTTTTTCTTGTTACTGCAGGATTATATGTTGCCAAAGATTTCCTTATTCCCTTTGCTATTGGCGGAGTTCTGGCCACATTATTTCTTCCATTTTGTAAGTGGATGGAAAAGAAAAAAGTACCTCGCATTGTTGCCTCCTTCATTTGCTTGTTTGCTTTGCTGTTGGCCGTTGCAGGATTTTTTGCCTTGGTAGGCTGGCAGATATCTTCGTTGGTTACGGATGTCTCGTTGGTGAAACAAAAAGTAGTAGAAACAACAGCTCAACTTCAACAATACCTTTTAGCGCATTTTGGGATTTCGCTCAACGAACAAAAAGATATGTTGAAAAATCAACAAGACAGTATTAGTGCATTCTTGTCGTCTCTAGCCGGATCGTTATCGTTCATACTCACCAGTTCTATTTTAGTTTTGGTGTATCTATTGCTGTTGTTGATTTACAGAGGACATATTAAGGTTTTCATTTTAAAGTTATCGGCAGCAGAGCAAAAAGAAAATGTAGAGCAAGTGCTATTAAGAGCTACGAATGTTTCGCAACAATATTTAGTGGGCTTAGCAAAAATGATTGTTTGTTTATGGGTGATGTACGGCATTGGGTTTTCAGTACTAGGTGTGAAAAATGCCATTCTTTTCGCTGTTATTTGTGGGTTTTTAGAGATAGTGCCTTTCATTGGAAATATCACAGGAACCGCCATTACTGTGCTTGTAGCTGCCGTAAATGGTGGAAGCTTTGCCATGTTAGGGGGTATTGTTTTAACTTATGGTATTGTACAGTTGATTCAAGGGTGGGTGTTGGAACCCTTAATTTTAGGGCCACAGGTGAAAATTAATCCTTTTTTTACCATCATTGCATTAGTCCTTGGCGAATTGATTTGGGGCATTCCGGGTATTGTGTTGGCCATACCGCTAACCGCTATGTTTAAAATTGTGTGCGACCATGTTGAATCCCTGAAACCCTATGGTTTTTTAATTGGAGAAATCGAAACAAATACAACAGCACCGAATTTTGTTACACGCATTAAAAATTGGTTTTAAATGGATTTACTAGTTCCGATTTTAAAGCTAGCCGGTGGTGTTGGTTTGTTTTTATTCGCAATGTATTTGATTGAGGAATCGTTGAAAAATTTGTCGGGCAGACGGTTTAAACTTTTCCTGCAACGCATAACAAAGAATAGTATTGGCGCAGTAGCCGGAGGTGCTATTGTAACCGGTGTATTGCAAAGTAGCTCCATGGTTTCATTGATGGTGTTAGCTTTTGTAGGAGCGGGTGTGTTTACCATGAAAAATGCATTGGCCATTATTCTTGGTGCGAATTTAGGTACAACGCTCGATAGTTGGGTTGTTGCGTTGATAGGCTTCAAAATGAATATGGAAGTGTTGGCTTATCCCGCTGTGTTTGTTGGTGGATTAATGCTGATTTTGTTTGGAAAACGTAAAACGGTCAAATATTTGTCGATGTTTTTATTAGGATTCGGCTTGTTGTTTATTGGCTTATCGTTTATGAAAACAGCCATGGAAGCGCAGGTGCAAACCTTCGATTTTCAAGCCTATGCACACATGAATTTGGCGGTGTTTCTGCTGATTGGATTTCTCATTACATTGTTGGTGCAATCGAGTTCGGTTACTATGGCATTAACCCTAAGTGCATTGCATTCCGGAGCCATTGAATTTCCTGCAGCCACAGCTATTGTGTTGGGTTCTGAAACGGGCACCACCATCAAAATTTTGTTGAGCGCTATAGGAGGGAATGCCGCTAAGAAAAGAGTGGTATTGGGCAATTTTATTTTCAATATTGTATTAACGGTTTTGGCTTTTGCATGTCTAACGCCAATACTCAATTTAATTACCAATGTGTTTAACATCAAAGATCCTTTAATTGGATTGGTTACATTTTCGAGCTTGGTGAATTTACTTAGTGTACTTATTTTCTTACCGTTTCTGCAGCCTTTTGTGCATTTTCTGGAACGCTTTTTTAAAACCACAGACGCTGCATTCGCTGCATTTATAGGTCATGCAACAACTTCTGAACCTGAAACGGCTCTTGATTTATACAAGCGCGATGTGGAATACTTCATGTACAATTGCATGCTATTAAATCTCGAACAATTCGATCTCGATACGAGCGACATGGAAGAGCATACAGTGTTTAAAGCATTGAACGATTCGCGCAAGTTTATGCCTAAAACAAAAGACGAGAAGTATGCTTTTTTACGGCAGTTTCAAGGCGAGCTGCAGTCGTTCTATTTGGAGTTACGCGTGAAGTTAGAAGATGAGGAGAATGTGCAGTTGAATCAATTGGTATCAGTAGCCCGCAGTGCTATGTATGCGGTTAAAAGCATAAACGATATTACAAGTGATATCTCGAATTTGAGCCATTCTTCAAAAGATATTAAGTACCATTTCTACATTCAACAAAAGAACGAAACTAAAGTGTTGTATGCAAAAATGTATGCTGTGTTGCAACAAAAGGAAGATCCAAGTTTTGAAACAATGCAGCAACTATTTAATGTGATAACCACTAGTTATAGTATAGCATTGACCTCTTTTTACAAAGAAGCACAGCACTCGCCCATTGAAGATATCGACATGACGATTGCATTGAATGTCAATCGCGAATTGTTCACTGCCAACAAGGCCATGCTCATGGCGGTTAAAGATTTTTCATTGAACGAAAAAGAGGCTTTGCGCTTTAACGAGTTAACGACCTACAAAAGCTGAGAACGCCTCTTTGCGTTATGCTTGAAAATCTTTTTATTTGTTGTATTGTCTTATCATAAAAACCCCATTATGGAAGAATCTCCAAAAGCGCTCACTATCAAAACGTGGGCAGAAGAAGACCGTCCGCGAGAAAAGCTCTTACTGAAAGGGCGCCACAGTCTTTCCAATGCAGAACTCATTGCCATTTTAATTGCCACCGGTAGCGGAAAAGAAACAGCCGTGGATTTAGCAAAACGCATTATGGATGGCGTTTCCAACAATTTGAATGAACTCGGAAAGTTGGGTGTTGCTGAACTGTGCAAATTCAAAGGCATTGGTGAAGCTAAAGCGATTAGCATAATTGCCGCTTTGGAAATTGGCAAACGCAGACAAGGCACCGATGCACTTGAAAAGCCGAAAATGGAAAGTTCGAAGCAGTTGTTTCAATTTGCGCAACAGCATTTAGCGGACTTGCCCTACGAAGCTTTTTTATTGATTTGTATGAATCGCGCCAATCGTGTCATTCATCATCAGGTGATGAGCAGTGGCGGTATTTCGGGAACTGTGGCAGATGTGCGTATGATTATGAAAGTGGCCGTAGAGAAACTATCCACAAGCATTGCGATTGCACATAATCATCCTTCGGGGAATTTACGTCCGTCAGGTGCCGATGAGAAAATTACACAGCAAATCAAATCGGCTGCTTTGTTTTTCGAAATTACGCTACTAGATCATTTGATTATTGGCGATAATGCGTACTTCAGTTTTGCGGATGAGGGGAAGATGTAAGAAGCTTTTAGCCACTAGCTGCTAGAAGCTAGAAAGGAGGGCTCGTATTGTATTTTTCTAATGGCTAGCGACTAAAAGCTAGTAGCTTCCTCACCCCTTTTAAATTTTTCACAATCCACTATGCCTTTTTTGGAAAAATTCGTGTTGGTTTGCATAAAATTCTATTGTGACGCAAGAACAAGTATTAGCCGCTCTCCGCAATGTGCAGGATCCGGATTTGAAAAAAGATTTGGTAACGCTGGGCATGATTTCTGAAATTGCCATTTCTGATAATAAAATTGCTTTCAAGGTAACGTTAACTACGCCCGCTTGTCCGCTCAAAGAGCTGATTAAGAAAGACTGCGTAAATGCCATCAAATCGGCATTTGGCGAGAATGTGGTGGTTGATATTACCATGGATGCCAATGTCACATCGCACCGTAATTCAGCCATTAATGTTTTGCCGAGTGTGAAAAATATTATTTGTGTGGCTTCAGGCAAAGGCGGTGTGGGCAAATCTACTGTTTCGGTGAATCTAGCACTGGCATTGGCGAAGCAAGGGGCTCAAGTGGGCATAATTGATGCCGATATACACGGTCCGTCTATTCCCACCATGTTGGGCATTCGCGGCAAACGCCCCGAAGTGCGCATGATTAAAGAGAAGCATTACATCGTTCCATTGGAAGTTGAGGGCATAAAAGTATTATCGATAGGACTTTTGGTAGACGATCGTCAGGCTATTGTTTGGCGTGGCGCTATGGTCTCTTCGGCATTGAAGCAATTTGTAACGGATTGTATTTGGGGTAAACTAGATTACTTGATTATTGATACGCCTCCGGGAACTGGCGATGTGCATTTAACGATGATTCAAACGGTGAATGTAACCAGTGCTGTGATTGTTACTACTCCGCAAGAAGTGGCTATTGCCGATGCGCGGAAAGCATTGTCGATGTTTCGCCTAGATACCATCAATGTGCCTATTTTAGGGATAGTGGAGAACATGGCCTATTTCACACCGGCAGAATTACCGAACAATAAATATTATTTATTTGGCGAAGGTGGCGGAAAAAAATTAGCCGAAGAATATGAATTGCCATTGTTAGCGGAAGTGCCGTTGGTGCAATCGGTGCGCGAAGGAGGCGATAACGGCAAACCCATTATGATGACGGATGATACGCAGAACCCGGCCTACAAAGCTTTTGAAGATTTGGCAACCAATGTGGCTCAGCAAATTGCGATTGTTAATGCGAAGAAAGCAGAGAAAGCCTTATTGGCCGATTAATGTGTGTTGCGCAAAATCATAAATCAATAAATCATTCATCGTAAATGAAATTCAATTATAAATATCTCCTCGTTCTATTGGTGGTGGCTTTGGCTGCATTTTGGTTCGGGAGATCAGGTACAAAAACAGAAACGGTAGTTGCTCCTAAAACAGAACAACAGCAAACTGTTCATGTGGATGAGCCTGCCGATGCGCCAACTGAGCAATCGGCAGATATTCCGCAAAAAGTGATTGAGGTATTAAACTATCTGAAAGCCCATGGCGAAGCACCGGAGGGATATGTAGGTGGTAGAGTATTTCAGAATAGAGAACATCGTTTGCCGGAAACAACAACCTATAACGAATGGGATGTGAATCCAAAAGTAAACGGACAAAACAGAGGTGCAGAGCGACTGATAACAGGGAAGGACAAGTCGGCTTATTACACCAACGATCATTACAGAACCTTCAAAAAAATAGAATAAATGGAAGTGGTAGCGTTAGTTCCAGGCGGTCAAAATATCGAGCAGTTATTTCCGGGTGCCTTTGTAGCAGTGATAGATGGAAAGGCATCGCAAACGGAAGAGATGTTGTACGAACAATTGGAGAGCGCCTTTCAACTCCCCGATTATTTCGGAAAAAATTTGGATGCCTTGTACGATTGTTTGAACGATTTATCGTGGGTTAAGGCCAACGAAATTGTGTTTTATATCAAAAATTATCCTTTGTTATTGGATGATGACGGCACCACTACACGCTACGAATTTATGCAGTTGATACATGAAACCGCTATCAATTGGAACACTTCGGCCAACTTTGATGAGAAGGCCTTTTTAATTCGTGTGGAGCAGAGTGCTTTTGCGGCAACGGAATTGGTTCGATTCGGATTAATTTCTGAAGATGTAACAGATTAATCTTACTTTCGCCAACATGAGTGCAACGGAAGACATTTTAGTACGAATTGAAGCGGCATTGGATACTTCTCGTCCGTATTTGCGAGACGATGGTGGCAATGTTGAAATTGTGGAGTTGGATGATGAAATGACGCTAAAAATTCGACTGATAGGCTCTTGTGGTACTTGTCCGCAAAGTTACATGACCTTTAAATCGGGCATTGAAAGCGTGGTGTTGCAACAAGTTCCGGAGGTGAAGAAAATTATTCCGGTTAATTTTTTTCCGGAGCACGATACCTTTTAATGGATAGACAGAATTCTTCGTTCATAAACCGCTTACTATGAATCGCGCTGAACTAATTGCATTGATTCGCCAACGAAACACAATGCTTTGCGTAGGGTTGGACACAGACCTACAATTAATTCCAAAACATTTATTGCAAACTATTGATCCGATTTTCGAATTCAACAAACAAATTGTTGACGCTACGATCGATCATTGTGTAGCCTATAAGCCAAACATTGCGTTCTACGAGGCTTTCGGAACAAAAGGTTGGATCGCATTGGAGAAAACAGTGGCATATATTCGCAGTTTAAACAAGCCCATTTTTTTAATTGCAGATGCGAAACGTGGCGATATTGGCAACACGTCAAAAATGTATGCCCGTACTTTTTTCGAGCATATGGATTTTGATGCCGTAACGGTTGCGCCTTATATGGGTGAAGATAGCGTAACTCCATTTTTAGAATACAAAAACAAATGGGTGATTGTATTAGGACTTACTTCCAACAAGGGTTCTAACGATTTCCAAATGCTGAAAAGCCAAGATAAGTTCTTGTATGAGCATGTGATTACAAAAACACAACAATGGGGAACGCCTGAAAATTTGATGTTTGTAATCGGGGCAACCCATCCGGAAAAGTTCAAAGAAATTCGAAGTATCGCTAAAGATCATTTCTTCCTTGTGCCCGGTGTTGGCGCACAAGGTGGTGATCTACATCAGGTTTGTGCCAACGGAATGAACGATGATTTTGGCTTGTTGATTAATTCAACCCGACAAATTATTTATGCTTCGGGCGGTGAAGATTTTGCTACTGTGGCGCAGTCGCAAGCGTTGGATGTGAATTTACAAATGAAACAGTATATTCGTTAAAGGTTTAAATCGGAAGAGTAATGAGAAAAATTGTTTTAGTTCTTTTTGCCGTATTGGCAATTTCTGCTACACAAGCACAAGATGCATTTAATATACAAATGGAAGTGTATAAAACTTCGTTGAAGTATTATGATTTGCAAAGTGCAATTACTTCGTTGTATACCGCATTAGCCATTAAGCCTGAACGTAAAGATTTAAAAGACTCTTTAGCCTTGATTTATTTTTCGGGAGAGCGTTATTTTCAAGCGAATGTAATTGCTGAAGAAATTATAAAGGACAATCCAAAACGCTTGGATATGTTGGAAATGGCGGCTATTTCGAAGCAATCATTAGGGGCATTAAAAGAATCGTTAGCCGATTATGAAAGTTTGTACAAACAAAAACCTGATTTGTATTCGCTTTATCAAATTGCAACATTGCAATATCAGTTAAAGCGATATGGCGAATCAGTCATTTCTTGCGATCAAATTATTGCGAATCCTGAATCTGAAAAATTGGAGGCAAGTATTTCCATGAAAGGCGGTAGCCAGAAAGTACCATTGCGTGCAGCTTCGCATAATGTAAAAGGTATTATAGCTATGGATTTGAATCAGCCGGATGTAGCTAAACTAGAGTTTGAAACGGCATTGAAACTATTTCCTGATTTTGCATTAGCGCAAGGCAATTTGGCAGCATTAGCACAAAACAAAAAAGCTGCAACGCCAGCACCTACAACAAAACCACAAACACCGGCTAAACCTGCCGGAAAATAAAAAGAGCTTTGCCGTTTTTCGACAAAGCCCTGCTTTATTTTATTGAACTTAATTATCCTTCAATAACGATATCGAATTGTACTAAGTCGATAAAGTCTTGTACACGTTGCTCAATATCTTTGTGCGATAATTCTTTTAAGCGCTCTGTTCCGAATTTTTCTACACAGAATGAAGCCATAGCTGAACCGTAGATAATCGCACGTTTCATGTTATCGAAAGAGATATCTCTTGTTTTATCCAAGAATCCGCAGAATCCACCTGCAAAAGTATCTCCAGCTCCAGTTGGGTCGAACACATCTTCCAAAGGCAATGCCGGTGCGAAGAATACGTTGTTGTCGTGGAACAACAATGCACCATGTTCTCCTTTTTTGATGATAAGGAATTTAGGTCCCATGTTGAGGATTTTCTTTGCCGCTTTCACTAACGAATGTTCTTTCGACAATTGCCGAGCCTCTGCATCGTTGATGGTCAATACATCTACCATACCGATGGCTTTAATCAAATTATCCCAAGCAATATCCATCCAGAAGTTCATGGTGTCCATTACAATTAATTTCGGACGCGATTGCAATTGTTCCATTACTTTAATTTGCAAAGCCGGATCAATGTTACCCAATAACAAAATATCGCTCGATTGATAATCATCCGGTACAATCGGGTTAAATTCCATCAATACGTTCAAATCGGTGGTAAGCGTATCGCGGGTATTCATATCCATGTGGTACTTTCCACTCCAGAAGAACGATTTTTTCCCTTCTTTAATATCGATACCTCTTGTATCTACTTTTCCGCGGGTTTTATTGGCTCCGTTCTCGTTTTTCAATAATTCCAATTCTTTCATATCGAAATCATCGCCAATAACAGATACGATATTGATTAATTTCGAGAAATAAGACGCAGACCAAGCAATATAAGTGGCTGCACCACCTACAATCTTATCGGTTTTTCCAAAGGGCGTTTCGATGGCATCGAAGGCTACCGTTCCAACGGTTAATAGACTCATAAAAAAAAATTTGCGCAAATATTGTGTATTTTATTTCAAAACTATATTATTGCACTCCCAAAGAATGAACATTCTATCAAGAATTAAGTTTTAAGGGTAAATTCCTTCTTAGCTCAGCTGGTTAGAGCACATGACTGTTAATCATGGGGTCCTTGGTTCGAGCCCAAGAGAGGGAGCAGAAGCCACCGCAAGGTGGCTTTCTTGTTTTATGACCCCTTCATATGTATACATATTGTATTCCACGCGAATAGACAAATTTTATATTGGTTTCACGACCGATGCTCCAGCCATACGTTTAGCTCGTCACAATGAAGATTATTATGATAATAAGTTCACTGCCAAAGGGAAGCCATGGACAATGCATCATTTTATTGCATGTGAAAGTGAAGCTCAGGCGAGAAAAATAGAATCCCACATCAAAGCGATGAAAAGCAGAAAGTACCTGAACGATTTAAAAGCGTATCCTGCAATTGAAGAAAAACTCAAAGCAAAATATAGGGACTGTTAATCATGGTGCCGATAGCTATCGGCATTGGTTCGAGCCCAGTCCCGATAGCTATCGGGAGGGAGCAAAAGCCACCGCAAGGTGGCTTTCTTGTTTTATGACCCCTTCATATGTATACATATTGTATTCCACGCGAATAGACAAATTTTATATTGGTTTCACGACCGAAGTTCCATCCCTACGTTTAGCTCGACACAACGAGGATTATTACGATAATAAGTTCACAGCCAAAGGTAAGCCATGGACAATGCATCATTTTATTGCATGTGAAAGTGAAGCTCAGGCGAGAAAAATAGAACCCCACATCAAAGCGATGAAAAGTAGGAAGTATCTGAACGATTTAAAAGCGTATCCTGCAATTGAAGAAAAACTCAAAGCAAAATATAGAGACTGTTAATCATGGTGCCGATAGCTATCGGCATTGGTTCGAGCCCAGTCCCGATAGCTATCGGGAGGGAGCAAAAGCCACCGCAAGGTGGCTTTCTTGTTTTATGGATATTGCATATTGTTCAAGTATAACCCCGTCAGGGTTTTAAACCCTGACGGGGTTAACACAGCAGAAAACGTTTTGATAGATATGTAATGTGGGCGAGCCCCTCTATGAATCGGGACCGGGTGTTGCGTTGCAATCTCAACTGCTAAGCAGCTGTTGAGGATTTCCACTGCACCCCCTCTCGCAAAATTGTGCATTACAAGTGAAATTGTTTTTCGAAATTACTTCAGTATATTTCACTAGCTTTTGCAAAAATGAATGGAATGATTTATGATTAAAATATTGGGCACAAGAACCCCAACCGAAGACCAGAACTGCAGTCTTGCCAGATTGTGTAATTAATAAATATGTTACTATATAGTACTTCAAATGGGATATCTCGATTAATTGGTTTGCCAATTATAGTCCTCTTGATTATGATAATTCAAGTAATGATTTTCAATCAGACATATTCATTTTACATTTTTGGGGTGTATCTAATTGGAACTGCTATATACATATTCATGAAATCGAACGAGTATGTTTCCGTGAAATTTTATGAATCTGAAATTGAAATATCATATCACTTACAGAATAAAAATATTCGCATTAATTATTCAGATGTTATTTCTGCAAAAGGCTTTTATAATAGGGGACCAGGAAGCGGAATTAGGTTTCGTTATATAGTAGACAACAAAGTATTTACATTCTTTCTTTATGACCGTAGTATGGTTTTTCAAGATTTCATAAAAGGAAAGATTTCTAATACTACAAACTAATAATGATATGTGCCCCTCAATCTCTCGCACGAGTAGATTCACAGCTATCGCAAGTTTAGCGAAGCGTAACTTGTGATTCTAGATAAATGAAGTTTTTAACTTCATCAATAGTAATGCTTAGTTTTGGTAGATGGCGGAACACTAACCAAAGGAGGATTTTTAAAGTGAATTTTTAATGGATAAAATAATTTCGATTTTCATGCTGGTTTTACTTCTTTCTTCTTGTAATGAAGAAAAACATAAGGGGGGTGAGGTACAAGCAAGCAATAGTGTAAGTACATATACTCAACAATTGAAGAACGCTATAATGTTAAGTGGAGATGAAGAAGCATACAGAAATTTGAAATTATACTATATGGATACGGAGAATCCTGAAGATATCTTTTTTTATTCACTAGTAATGGCGAATAAATACGGAAATAAGCAAGCATTTTTTGATGTATATTTCATGATTTCTCTTAGAACTTTTCCAAAAGAGTGCGTCATTGATAGTTTGTCTGCGAATATGGCTATAAAATATTTAATAATTGCGAGTCAAAAAGGGCATAAACAGTCGAAAGACATTGTAGATAAGTATAATATTGTTTATGATGAGCAAAAGAATTATAATCAAATAGTTAAATTAAGAAATATCTAAGTGATTCCCTTCGATGGCTCACTCTAGTACAAGAATGCAGCTAAGCACCGCAATCGCAAGTAAAGCCAAGCATAACTTGTGATTCTAGAAAAATGAAGTTTTTACCTTCATCAATAGTAGTACTTAGTTTTGGTTGGTGGCGGAACACCAACGAAAGAAGAGGTGGAAAAATATTTAATTGAAACCGTCACTTCGACTTCCGAGGAGAAGTCTCAATCTATGACCACCGAGATTTCTCCACTGGCGGACTCGGTCGAAATGAACGAAAATATTTCTTCCGAACCACATCTGGTGTAATAACACAGTTCTGCTCTTTGCGTGTTGTTCTTGTTCCATCAAAGGATTTTATATCCAAACTACAGATTCAAATAATGCACCATGCCCTCGCGAGGGATGGCAGCGGAAATCCTTTGGCAATGCTTATTGCCAAAGATTGAAGCGTACAGCCCGGTTCCGCTGCATAGCGGAACGCGACATAGGTGCCATGAAATTTTTGTAATATCATTTGACGAATTTTTGTTGCTTTATGCAAAATTATGGGAATGAAAACAATTACTTCTGTTGTGTTGCTGTGTATGACTGTGTTTACTGCTTTTGCGCAAGCCCCTAAAACATTCAAATCTATCGAAGATGCATTGCGCAAACCCGAGGTGGTGAAGATTTTGGATTTGCGTGGACAAGGCCTGAAAGCAATCCCTGATGAATTGGCCTTATGTACGAATCTCGAAAAAATCGACTTAACCGGTAACGAGTTATCGGAGTTTCCGGCTGTGCTCAGCAAATTCAAAAAGTTGAAGATTTTGTTTTTAACTAACAATCAATTGCGCTCTTTAGGCAACATCAATACCATGACTACCTTGCTGAATTTGAAAACGGATAATAACCCGTTTCTTAAGCCGAACGAGGAATTAAAAAAAGTAACCACGCTTACTAATCTTGTGGTGTTGGGCTTTTCAGCGAATAAAGCTTCTGTGTTTCCGTTGGAGTTGCTCAGTTTAACCAAGTTAGCGGAACTCGATTTGAGCTATAATGCTATTCGCACTATACCTGAGGGTATCGATAAAATTGCCGGTCTCAAGAAAATTAACCTCGCCAGAAATTTTTTATCGGCTTTCCCAAAATCGTTTTCAAAGTTGAAGAAATTAGAAAACATGGATATCAGCTACAACGAGTTTAAAGTGTTGCAGGCCGATTTGGCTGGGCTTACCTCCTTAGAAGTGCTCGATTGCAGTTTTAATAAACTACTCACCACCATGCCTTCGTTAGTGGCGCTCAAATTCTTCAATGTGAAAAACACCAAGTTGAATGTGAAGTTGCTGCAAGAAAAAGGAACTATTCCCTTGTCTTGTTCGGTGTTGATGTAAGTTATACCTCGAAAGGTTTAGCATTGTCAAAGGCTTTTCTTTCCTTCCATTCGTGCCATTTGTTGCCCACTGCAAAGTTGAATCCTTTGTCGAGTAAAAAGTGTGCCGCCAAATTGAATCCGCCTCGTATGTGCGTGTGGATGCCGTTTTGCGAGCGCAAAGCTAGTCCAAAACTAAAATCGAGATATTCCATATAATGCCAATAGCGCGAAGGCATGAAAATCGTTTCTCCGTGTTTCAAAATCGTTTCATACCCTTCTACATGCTTTAATGCCGGGAACTTCTCGTAATCGGGATGTACAGGGTCAATTAAACTTTTTACCGTAAACGGATGGTGGTATATTTTTTTCGATTCAGATGGCGGAAACAAAATCACGCGTTTATTGCCCACAAACTGTGATAGAAAAACATTGGCGCAATCGATATCATAATGCAAAGTCACTTCAGCCCCTTCACCGCCAAAAAAGCAAAACGGAAAACGTTTAATTGTTTTAGCGAGAGGTCCGTTAAAGCGAATATCATCTCTCAGTTCCGGTGCAGGCGAAAAAATATCGTATAAAAACAACCGCAAATCGGTATTCCCTTTTTCAGTGATTTCCAGAAATTCTTTGAAATTCATTTGTTTGTCGTGCGACATGTACCCCTTACCCGGCTTCGAGTAATTGCTGCTATACACCGGCACCTGCAAATGGCCGTAGTTTTCTTTGAAAAAGGCAGCGCTCCATTTCTGCACGGCCGGCCAATCTTTCGTCAAATCAGTGAATACCACAGGCTTTCCTTTCTTCAGATATTCCTCGCGAAATTCTTCGTTGCTCAGGTTCGATCTGCGCTCAACTTCGTGTAACTTCATTCATCTTCAATTGGATAAACAATATTGGTTGGTGGTTTTCGCATCAAACCTAAGCCATTATCTACTTTTTGTCAAAAAAACAGACGTCTATTTCTCGCTTTACTTCATTTCGTACAAACACACCGTTGTAAAACAATAGCTTATTTTCTCCTTTCACATTTATTGTGCTATTATTATGGTATAGGGAAAGGGAATATTTTTATTTTTCGGCACATTTTAACTCAATGCACTTCAAAAGAACGTTTTTTGTACTCATTTTTCTGGTGTTGGCCAAATTAGGCGCAGCACAACAGAAAGAACTTGCCGATAGAATTATAGCTACTGTAGGTGAAAATATTATCCTCCAATCTGATGTTGAAATTGCTTTTCTACAAGAGCAAAGTAAACAAACCGAAAAAGTGCTTTCGCCTGATATAAAGTGCACTATACTCGATAACTTATTACTGGAAAAATTGTTTTTGGCACAAGGCGCGCTCGATTCAGTGGTGGTGCAGGAAGAAGAAATTAATGCTGAACTCGACAGGCGGGTGAAATACTTCACTTCCCTATTCGGATCCAAAGAAAAATTAGAAGCCTATTACGGAAAATCTACAGCCGAGTTGAAAGACGAATTTACGGAAGATGTAAAAAATCAGTTGCTTTCCGATCGTGTGCGTGGTAAAGTATTTGCAGGTTTGAAAGTGTCGCCAAAAGAAGTAAAAGATTATTTCAATCGCATTCCCAAAGACAGTATTCCTTTATTCAACGAAGAGGTAGAAATCGGACAAATAGTGATGTTTCCGAAAGTAAACGATGAGCAGAAAGCCCTTTCGAAAGAAAAGTTACTGCGTATCAAAAAGGAAATTGAAGCCGGTGCCGATTTTTCCTTGCAAGCTATTTTGTATTCCGATGATCCGGGCTCTGCCAGCGATGGCGGTAATTTAGGCATTGTGGAGCGTGGCGAATTGGTGCCCGATTTTGAAGCAGCAGCCTACAAATTGAACGAAGGACAAATGAGCGAAATTGTAGAAACGCCCTTTGGTTTTCACTTGATTCGTTTGGATGAAAAGCGTGGCGATAAATTGAAGCTTCGTCACATTTTGATTAAACCCAAAATCACGAATGCCGATGTATTGCGGGTGGAAGAAATAATGGATAGTATTGCGCACCAACTCAAAGTGGATTCATTAACATTCCGCGAAGCCGTTAAATATTTTTCGGAAGACGAAGCCAGCAAAAGTGTTGGGGGTATGATGTTGAATCCTAAAACCGGTGCCCCTTATTTCGAAAAGGCGGATATAGAAGGTAATTTGATTTTTACGCTCGATCAAATGAAAGTTGGACAATACTCTGATGTGTTGAATCACACCACACAAGAGCGAACAGGCGAAATGAAAAAGGGCTACCGTATCATTTTCTTGAAATCGGAGACCTCGGCTCACAAAGCAAGCTTGGAACGCGATTATGCCAAAATTCAATTGGCAGCTAAGTCGGAAAAGCAACAACAAGAGATGAACAATTGGATTGAGTTGCACAAAGGAAACACCTTCTTCAAAATCGATGAATCGATGAAAGGTTGTGCGGTATTAGATAAGTGGACTAAAGAAACTAAATAAAACGAAACGCATGTACACATCAGACGTTGAAGGATTAGACGCATTTGCGAAACGATATGCCGAACTCAAAAAGGAGATTGCGAAAGTAATTGTAGGGCAAGAAGATATTGTGTCGAAGCTCCTTATTTCTATATTTTGCGATGGACACTCGTTGTTAATAGGCGTGCCGGGTTTGGCCAAAACCCTTACAGTGCATACTATTGCGGAGGTCTTGGATTTATCGTTCAGCCGTATTCAATTTACACCCGATTTGATGCCGTCTGATATTTTAGGAACCGAGTTGTTAGACGAAACGCGTAATTTCAAATTCAATCGCGGTCCAATTTTTAGCAATATTGTATTGGCCGATGAGATTAACCGTACACCCCCTAAAACACAATCGGCATTGCTCGAAGCCATGCAAGAGCGTAGTGTAACCGTTGCCGGACAAAAACATTTACTGCCTTCGCCTTTCTTTGTTTTAGCTACACAAAATCCAATTGAACAAGAAGGTACCTATTCGTTACCTGAGGCGCAACTCGATCGTTTTATGTTTAGTTTGAATTTAGATTATCCATCGGTGAGCGAGGAAATTGATGTAGTAAAATCAACCACTTCGGGTAAAAAAGTGACGCTCGATAAAAAAATGACATCTGTTGAAATTAAATATTTCCAAGATTTGATTAAGCGCATTCCTATCACCGATAACGTGTTGGAATATGCTGTGAAATTGACCAACAAAACCCGCCCCAATCGCGAAGGTTCTTTGCCACGCGTGAATAGCTTTATTGCATGGGGTGCCGGTCCGCGTGCTTCGCAATATTTAGTGTTAGGGGCTAAATGTTATGCGGCCTCTCGTGGTAAATACTCTCCCGATATTGAGGATGTGAAAGCCGTTGCTACAGCCGTTTTGCGTCATCGTGTGTTCAAAAACTACAAAGCTGAGGCCGAAGGGTTGAGTGTAGATCAATTAATCAACGAGTTGCTGTAAACTATGCTACCCGATTTCTTGCAAACACAACGAACTGAGAGTCGTCACTCAAAATTTTTTCGTTGGGGTATGAACTGTTTCCCTGTGATTTTTGGCACAGGCGTGAAAGTGATTTTTATGTCGAGCGATTGGCACGAAGTGCATATTCGTTTGGGGGTAAACATCTGGAGCAGAAATTATGTAGGCACCATTTATGGCGGCAGTATGTTTAGCGCTGCCGATTCGTTTTACATGATTATGCTCTCGAAAATTTTCGGAAAAGATTTTGTGGTGTGGGACAAAGCAGCAGCCATTCGTTTCAAACGACCGGGCACCGAGCGTATCTACGCCAAATTTTTACTCACCGAAGAACAAGTAGCCGATATCAAAGCGCAAGTGGAGCAAAAAGGCGAAATCGATTTTATGCTGCATGTAAATTGGCTGAACAAAGACGGCAAAGTAATAGCCGAAATCGACCGCACCATGTATGCCGCCACCAAAGCGTTTTACAAAGAAAAATTAGCTAAACGCAACGCATAATTTTTTTTGGCCGCGTCCCCGCTAAGCAGCGCGGTCGGGCTTTCCGCTACAATCTTTTCCAATAAGAATTGGTAAAGGATTTTCGCTACAATCCCTCGCGGGGCATTTCGTTTCATTGTTAAAATTTCTTCGGTTCATGTCATCACGAAACGAAACTATTAACGTTGTTCTATGGTCCGTGGCGACACGAACCATGGGAACGGTGTTCGGAAGAAAAATTTTCCGTCATTTCGATCGAGTCTTCGAGGAGAAATCTCTTATAAATTATAGTTGGAGACTTCTCGTGGGAACTCGAAGTGACGATTTTAGTAATGTGACGAATAACTAATTTCGCATCTTCCGAACAGTTAAGGTCGCCTGACCAACAAACTATTTCGTAAATCACAAAAAACAATTATGCCACAGGTTGGTGTTCCGCCACCGATAAGAATTTGATACCTTCTGCCTTACAAGCAGAGGGTCACAGGTTCGAACCCTGTAGCTCCCACAAGTAGAGAAGCCTTACATATGTAAGGCTTTTTTCGTTTTGGCAGATGTCCAAACCAGCTGAGCTAAGCTCCCATAACTAGAGAAACCCTCTCAATAAACTTGCAAATAACTTGCAAATGTTTTTTGGCCGTAAACCATTAAAACATGGCAACTTTAAAACTAGTGCTGGATTCAAGAAGAAAGAAATCCAACGGTACATTTCCAATCGCTTTTCGTTTAACACACTTAACGAAGAGCACAACTATCCAAACTTCGCTTGCTTTACCAGCGGTTGACTGGGATAACAAGAAGCAAAAAGTCAAAAAGACCAATCCAGCTGCTGACTCATTTAATCATGAACTAAATAAACTCAAAGTTGAGTATCAGGAAGCTCTAATGAAGATTGACAGCAAACACCAACCAGATGTTATAGCAATCAAAAACGTTTTAATCGGAAAAGAAAAGCCCAAAGACACATTAGACTTCTTCACATTTGCCAGTAAAGAGATTCAAGCCCTGTATGCTACTAACAAGGTTGGCAACGCTGTTATATATGAATGTGCAGTTAATAGCCTGAAAAGCTTCGTAAACAATCCCAGACTAAAATTTGAGCAATTAAACTATAAGCTATTGATGGATTATGAAGCCTTTCTTCTGAAAAAGGAACTAAAGACAAATTCAATAGCTAACTATATGCGAACTATTAGAGCCATATATAATAAATCAGTAAAAAGCAATAATACAAGTCTAGAGCACTATCCATTTAAAAGCTACTCCATTAAACATGAAAGAACTATTGCAAAAGTGCTAACAAAGGAGAGTTTTGACAAAATCAATTCTCTGATATTACCAAAAAACTCACCAGAGTATTTGAGTCGGGCTATTTTTATGCTAACATTCAACCTAATTGGAATATCATTTGCCGATTTAGTCACATTGAAAACAACTGATATAGTTGAAGGAAGACTTGTCTACAGGCGTAAAAAGACAAAAAGGATTTATAGTATAAAGCTCAATCATTTTGCGGAAGCCATAATTGCTGAAATGAAAGCGATGTATCCAGATTCTCCATATCTCATACCAATACTTAATAATGGAAGCTTATCAGCATTGGAAGAGAAGCGAACCATTCAACTCAGATTAAAAACCTGTAACAAATACCTAAAAAAACTAGGAGAGGAACTTAAATTGGAGCTAGTACTTACAACATACGTTGCTCGTTACACTTGGGCTACAACTGCCAAAAGAGTTGGTTACAGCAATGAAATAATTGCAGAAGCATTAGGACATGAATACGGAAA
The DNA here is from genome assembly GCA_044226285.1 of Chitinophagales bacterium. GTDB lineage: Bacteria > Bacteroidota > Bacteroidia > Chitinophagales > LD1 > CALAYL01. The sequence continues at coordinate 242,425 of JBGAHI010000007.1, forward strand.
CGCTGTAACATCAACTTATCTGGACGGATTTAATCAGGAAATTATTGATAATGCAAATGAGGCAATAACCACAAAGATGTTTGATTCTTCAGCTGCCATATGAAGATAAATAAGGGGGGGGGCTGCCCTAGTCCCTCCCATCTTTTCGAAATTTGATTGCATTTCAAAAAAGCTATTTCCTCGTTACTTCCCTTACCTACCGAAAAATGCTTTCTGAAATACATATCATGATATACCTCGGTAAAAATTTCCAGATTTTTTTCCTGTATTTTCTGGAATCTATATGTACCTTATTGAATAAGACTAGCACCCTTTTACTAGTTACCGAATTTCTGAAACGGAGGTTTTTTACTTTAAAAATGTATGTTACCGCTTTTACTAATAGATGTTTAATCAAACTCTCCAAGTATTTTTTTTTGGAAAATATTTAAAATAGCTTTATTGCAGCATATTTATGAGTATGCGTATAATACTTACTAAAAAACAAATGCAAATGCTGCTTAAATTAAGGCTTTATCCAGTAGGAGGAGCGCTTAAAATGAAAGGGAAGACACTGGATTATATTCTAAGCACAGATAAAGGGGACAGTGATGAGATAAGCTCTAATTTGATTGTAAGTCTTTAGTCACCCCATATAAAAAAAACCTGTAATTTGATTTACAGGTTTTTTTATGAAGTTGTAAAATGTTAGCAAAGTTATTTTTTGATGTTTAAATCTGCAAGCATCTCATCTGCTTGCTCCTTAGTGAAAAAACTCATCAAACTATCAGCTTCTTCAATTGTTAACTTTCCGCTTTTTGTATATGAACTAACTTCTATAACATAACTTCTGAAACAGATGTATTCCGACACAGTCAAGTATTTCCGAACATTAAAAGGAACTTTATCTTCCTCCAAAGCGCTTTTTACGAAATCAGTTATGCTAATGTTTTTTTTATTGCCTTCCGAGAAATTGGAAGACGAAAATTTATCAAAATTATTCTGAACAGGAACTAATGGAAGAATCTTCGTTGAGGTGTTTTCTTCTTTAAATTTATTAGAAGAATAGTTTTCATTTGAAATTTCATTTTCATTAGTTGAATCGTGAGCTTCTTTCATAGTTGATATTGCTTTTTTATCACTTATTTTAATGTTTGGTGATAAAAATACTTCTGGCGAAGCTTCATTAGTTGAAGTGTTTGTTATTAAGAAAGAAGAAGTTGAAAAATCAGTATTTATAGTTTTATCTTCTATTTTATCTTTTGTTATTTCTATTTTCTCATCTCTTATATTATTACTTATATAATTGTTATTGTTTACTGGTAGCTTGTTATTGTTTTGCGGTAACTCTTTATTGTTTTCCAGATAGTCTATCGGCATTTCTTTGGTTACCTCCGATGGTATTTCAGAAGGTAAATCATTTGTTGGATGATTTATCACTACTAGTTCTCTCCGTGGAGTTTTAGGGTACTTCACTTCAATCCAATTCAATTGCTCGAATTTGATTCTTGATGTATTAAAGCCTTCTTTGCTTATGTCAAGTATTTTTTCAACCATTGCATTTTTCGCATAAAAGCGCTTACCATTATCAGCAAAGGACAATATATAGCTTAGTAATACTTTTTCCAGAGAAGTAAGCCTATTTGAAGCTGCTACTCCAGTATATAAGCGATAAAATCCGCCAGTTGTACATGGATTGTTTTGCATTCTGATGGAACGTTTATTGCCTTTTCTGTTTAAAATAGTTATCCAACCCATTTGCTCCAATTTACTTAGGCATGGACTGATAACAGATTTTTGTACATCAATTTTAGTAGATAGGTAAGCATTACTTCCATAAAAGGTTAGTCCATTACCAAATAATGTAAACAGATAAGCAGCTATTAGTTTTTCTGAGTGTGTTAGTTCTTTTGATGCTGCTATTTCAACAGCCAGCTTATAGAACTTTAGGTTCTTTTTTGTCATTTTTTTTTGTTTTAATAAAATTATAGAGAATACTCTGACGGGCTTGTCAGTGTGTGTTTAGGTTTAATGCCTTGCATGAAACCAAGGAAAGCGATGCTATACCTATAAATAAATCTTCTGGTTCTTAGTTGTTAGGTCAACCGCTTTTGCGGTCTCGACTTGGCGTTTTTAATTGTTTTAGAGCCGCCAAATCCGCTTTCGCTGAATATTATACCCTTAAACAATATATACTTAAACATGGAAACATGTTTCCATGTTTAAGTAATACAAAACTACGATTTTATATATGAACGTGCAAGTAGAGCTTCAAAAATATTTTCTCTTTTATATCCCATTTATATAATCTCCTGAATTGTTTTCGTATTCAATCAAAAAATAAATTAGTTTCAACCGATATGAAGAACTTTAAAGAAACAGCCAATTTTATCTGGAGTATTGCCGACCTTTTACGTGGCGATTACAAGCAGAGCGATTATGGCAAAGTGATTTTACCACTAGTAGTTTTAAGACGATTAGATAGCGTATTAGACGGCACTAAAGACAAGGTGTTGAAAAAGCACGAAGAAGTAAAAACGATGAAGCTGCAAAACTTCGACCCCATTTTAAATAAAGTTGCTGGGTTCAACTTTCACAACAAGAGCAAATTCAACTTTGATAAGCTGGTGGCTGACCCTAATAATATAGCACCAAACCTCAGAAATTATATCAATGGATTTAGTGAAGATGCCAGAGAAATAATTGAGCAATTTGAGTTTGATAATCAAATTACCCGAATGGACGACAACAATTTGTTGTTTATGGTAGTGAAACGATTCCAGGAAGTAGACCTGCATCCAAACAAAATAAGCAGCATGGAAATGGGCTATTTGTTTGAAGAGCTTATTCGCAAATTTGCTGAGATAAGCAATGAAACAGCTGGAGAGCACTTTACGCCTCGTGAAGTGATTCGGTTAATGATTAACCTTTTGTTTTTGAACGACCGAGAAATACTTACTAAAAAAGGAATAGTAAAAACTATTTACGATTGTTGCGCTGGTACTGGCGGTATGCTATCAGTGGCGGAAGAATACTTACACGAATTAAATCCAGATGCTCGTTTAGAAGTATTTGGCCAAGAGTTGAATCCCGAATCGTATGCGATATGTAAATCGGATATGATTATTAAAGGACAAAACGCTACTAACATCAAAAAGGGTAATAGCATCAGCGAAGACAAACTACCAGCTGAAAAATTTGATTACCTGATTACCAATCCGCCATTTGGGGTGAAATGGGAAAAGTTTGCGAAGCCAGTAAAAGAGGAACACGAAAAAGACGGCCACGGTGGTAGATTTGGAGCGGGTTTGCCGAGTGTGAGCGATGGTTCGTTTTTGTTTCTGATGCACCTGATGAGCAAAATGAAATCCGAAGGCTCACGGCTGGCAATAGTATTCAACGGTTCACCATTATTTAGCGGTAGCCCCAGCACTACCAAAAACGAAAGCAGTATACGACAATGGATTATTGAAAACGACCGATTAGAAGCTATTATAGCCCTACCAAACCAATTGTTCTATAACACTGGCATAAGCACCTACATCTGGATAATTAGTAACAATAAGCCCAAGAAACGAAAAGGAAAGGTACAGCTGATTAATGCAGAAAGCTTTTTCAAAAAGATGAGTAAATCGCTGGGCGATAAACGAAATGAGCTTAGCGATAAGCATATTGAAGAGATTACAAAACTATACGGCAGTTTTGCGGAAACAGAAAACTGCAAAATATTTGACAATGAAGATTTCGGATACAGCAAAGTAACTGTAGAGCGGCCAGAGCGTGACGAAAAAGGGAAAATTATCTTAGATAAAAACAAAAAACCTAAAGCTGATAGCAGTTTGCGAGATACCGAAAACATTCCACTAAAAATGGATATAGCTTCATACATGAAAGCTGAGGTATTGCCTCATGTGCCAGATGCGTGGATAGATGAAAGTAAAACACGGATAGGATACGAGATAAACTTTACCAAATACTTCTACCAGTATAAACCGCTGCGCTCACTACAGGAAATAAAAAATGACATACTGGCACTGGAGCAGGAAACCGATGGATTAATAAAACAGGTAATAGACAAATGAATAAGTATCCGAAATACAAACCAAGTGAAATTGAGTGGATGGGAGATATTCCAGAGCACTGGTTACTTAGCAAGGTGAAATTCAAATATTATATTGGCAGAGGAAGAGTTATATCTAATGAAGATTTAGTTGACAATGGACAATATCCCGTCTTTTCTTCGCAAACTTTGAACAATGGTTGCTTAGGATTTATTGACACTTTTGATTTTGACGAATCTTTAATTACATGGACTACTGATGGGGCAAATGCAGGAACAGTATTTCTAAGAGAAGGGAAATTTAATTGTACAAATGTATGTGGTACATTGAAACCGAAAACGAGTCAATTTAGTATAAGATTCGACACATACTTTTTAAAATACGCAACTCAATTTTATAAACGACCAGATACTAACGGTGCGAAAATAATGAATAATGAAATGGCTGTAATTTGGTCACTCATCCCTCCACTTACCGAACAAAACCAAATCGCTGCATATCTCGATTACAAAACCAATCATATAGATACACTGATAACGAATAAAGAAAAACTGATAGGGCTGCTGAAAGAAGAGCGCACGGCTATTATTAACCAAGCCGTAACCAAAGGCATTAACCCAAATGCAAAACTAAAACCGAGCGGCATAGAGTGGCTGGGTGATGTGCCACAAAATTGGGAGGTTACAAGATTAAAAAGGATAATTGATGATATTTTTCTTGGTCTAACTTCAAAAGTTGATTATGTGGATAACGAAAATTTAGGAGTACCATTAATTCGAGCAGGTAATCTTTTTGGGGGCAAACTAGATTTAACTGATTTGAGATACATATCATTTGAACAGCATAAAACGCTTACAAAATACAGAAAAGTTAAAAAAGGAGATGTTTTAGTTACTAAATCTGGAAGCATTGGTGTCTGTGCGATATTGGAATCTGATGGAGAATTTAGCTTATATGAGAGCGTGTTTGCTATTCGACCAACGAAAGAAAAATTAAGTAGTACGTACCTTTTACTTTTGTTGAACTCTCAATTTTTAAAAGAACAATATTTATCTGAAATGGTAGGTATGGGTGTCAGTCACTTAAACATGTCCGATATGAAAAATACTTTCATTTTCCTTCCAAATATTAATGAACAAACCGAGATAATTGATTATGTCGAATTTGAAAAAAAAAGAATTGACACTATAATCACTAAAACCGAACAAGAAATAGAATTAATGAAGGAATACAAAACGGCATTAATTAGCGAGGTGGTTACAGGCAAGGTAGATGTGAGAGATGAAGTAATAGAGTAGATGACAAACTGGATATACAATACCAATAGTGATAATACAGCACGCTATACCCTAGGTAAGCATGGTGAGCGTGTGCTGTTTTGCATTGGTATTAATCCAAGCACTGCCACTCCAGATAATCTTGACCCTACATTGAAGAGAGTACAGGCTTTAGCTAATGCTAATAACTACGATGGCTGGATAATGCTGAATGTATATCCTCAAAGAGCTACAGACCCCAACGATATGCACCCAGAGAAAGAAGAAATACTCCACCAAGAAAACATAAAGGCTATTCAGCAAATAGCAAAGAAGTACGGTTCTATAGATATTTTGGCAGCATGGGGAACAAACATAAAGAGAAGAGATTATTTAAGGAATTGCTTAAATGATATAACCATTTTACTCAATAAGCGTGCAAACTGGCTGCATTTGGGCGAATTGACCAAACGAGGCCATCCCCGCCATCCGCTTTATGTTCCAAGAAATATTACTTTTAATAAATTTGATATTCATAGTTATTTAAGAAACTAGTATGGCAAACGGCATACATACCGAAAAAACCTCCTTGAATCATGAGTAAGCTGACTGAACAAGAGCTAAAAAAGTATTTGCAAACCAAATTTCCACAGGAAAACGAAGCCTGTGAATGGAAAGAATTTAAATCATTGAAACACTCTTTTTCGGGCACTTCTGGAGATGACATTATTTCCTATGTTTCTGCAATTGCAAATATGGAAGGAGGAAATCTGGTTATTGGTATTGAAGATAAAACCCACGAAATTGTCGGAATTCAAGATTTTAATAATCATACAGTTCAAAATATTCGATTAAGGATTCTTACAAAATGTCCAAACTTGGATTCTGAGCATTTCAGGATTGAAGATATTGAAACAAGTGATTCCAAGAAAACTGTCTGGATATTTCACATCCCAAAGCATTTACCTAGGAGACCTGTATCAGCTCATGAACGTTACTGGCAAAGAGTAGATGACAGTCTTGTTGATATGCGCCAAGAGAGACTCGATGCTATACTAAAAGAGCCGATTTTCATCAATGATGATTGGTCGGCTCAAGTTGTACCTAATGCTAGAATTGATGATTTAGACCCAAAAGCCATTGGAAAAGCCAGAAAAGAATACAAAGAGAAAAATCCAAAAAAAGCAACAGAATGCGATACATGGGATGATATTACTTTTCTAAACAAAGCGAAGGTCACGCTACAAGGAGAAATTACAAATACAGCTTTGTTATTGCTTGGTAAAGAAGAATCCTCTCATTTTTTGAGTCCAGCAGTTGCTAAAATTTCATGGATTTTAAAAGATGAAAACAATGTGGAGTTGGATTATGAGCATTTTGGAATTCCATTTTTATTGAGTTCTACGGAGGTTTTTACTAGGGTTCGAAATCTGACCTATCGTTACATAAAAGACGATTCATTATTCCCAACAGAAATTAAAATGTATGATGCTTTTGTTATTCGTGAGGCACTCCATAACTGCATAGCACATCAAGATTATAACTTAAAAGGCCGTATTACGGTAGTTGAAAAACCAGATGAATTGTTGTTCTCCAATTTGGGGGATTTTTTACCTAAAAGCATAGAAAGGGTTATTGAGCAAGATGCACCGCAAGAATATTATCGTAACCAATTCTTAGCAGACGCCATGGTCAACCTAAATATGATTGATACGATTGGTAGCGGTATCAAAAGAATGTTTCTTAAGCAAAAAGAACGTTTCTTTCCTATGCCAGATTTTGACCTGTCTACTCCAAATAAAATAGCTGTTAGGGTTGCTGGTCGAATTTGGGATGTAAACTACACCAAATTATTGATGAGTAAAACCGACCTTGATTTAAAAACGGTAGTCCTTCTTGATAAGGTTCAGAAAGGTCAACATATTTCTGATGAAGAAATTAAGTTGCTAAAAGGTAAAAAGTTAATTGAAGGACGAAAACCAAATGTTCATATAGCAGCAAGCATCGCAAAAACTACTGGTGACCAAACTACCTATATTAAATTGAGGGGTTTCAAAGATGAGCATTATAAAAAAATGATTCTTGAGTATATTGATAAATACGGAAGCATTGATAAAAAAGAAATAGACAACTTACTTTTAGATATACTTCCAAATGTTTTAGATAAAGAACAAAAGGAAAATAAGGTGAGAAATCTAATTTACGCTATGTCGAAACGTGATAAAACTATTATTAATGAGGGCACAAACAGAAAGCCTAAATGGATAAAAGCATGACTCATGGAGAATTTCACATATATAACTACAATGTTCTTTTTACTTATTCAATTAGTTATATTCTAGTTGTTCGTGGGTTGTATTTTCAGTTGAGTTTTAGATGAATTTTAGATATACTTTAGATATACTTTTAGATATACTCTTATGGTAAATACTGTAAAATTAATTGATTATCAAACACTTGCGCTACATAAGTCTATGCGAAAAAACTCATAATTCAGATAATTTACATTATGGCAAACGGCATACATACCGAAAAAACATTTGAAGCAGCAATAGAAGAATCATTGCTCCAGAATGGCGGATACCTGAAAGGCCACTCGGATGATTTTGATGCTAAGTTGGGGTTCTTCCCCAGCTATGTTACCGATTTCCTGAAAGCATCCCAGCCGAAAGAATGGGATAAAATCATCAACATACACAAATCAGAGGTAGAAGCGAAAGTGATTCAGCGTTTAATTCGTGAGCTTGATTTGAGAGGTTCTTTAGATGTTTTACGCAAAGGATTTACAGATTACGGTGTAAAATTCAGTATGGCTTATTTTAAGCCAGAGAGCACACTTAATCCGCAAGCGGAGGTAAATTACTGTGCTAATCATTTATCTGTTACTAGACAGCTGTATTATGAGCGTGAAGGCAAAAACTCGCTGGATATGGTAATAGCCCTGAACGGATTGCCGATTGCCACTATTGAGCTTAAAAATCAGTTTACAGGTCAAAACATCTCCAATGCAAAGAAGCAATATGTTTTTGACCGAGATGCAAACGAACCGATATTTCAGTTTAAAAAAAGGAGCTTAGTACATTTCACGGTAGATACTGACGAGTGTTTTATGACTACCAAACTGGCGGGGAAAAACACAAAATACCTTCCTTTTAATCTTGGTTATAACAACGGAGCTGGAAACCCTCCGAATAAAGATGGATACCGTACTTCGTATTTATGGGAATATGCACTGGCTAAAGACAGTTTGATGGATATAGTCGGGAAGTTCCTTCACCTGAGCGTGGAAGAATACGAACTGAATGGAGTGAAGAAACAAAAAGAAAGTATCATCTTTCCGAGATACCACCAATTGCAGGTGGTAAGGCAACTTACCTCCGATGCCAGAGGAAAAGGAGCAGGAGAAAATTATCTGATACAGCACTCAGCTGGTTCTGGGAAGTCTAATTCTATTGCATGGCTATCCTATCGCTTATCCAGTTTGCATAATGAACACAACGAAAGAATTTTTGATTCAGTGATTGTGATTACCGACCGAAGGGTACTGGATAACCAGTTACAAAACACCATATACCAATTTGAACACAAAGAAGGAGTAGTTCAAAAGATTGATAAAGATTCGCAACAGCTCGCAGATGCTATAAGTGCTGGGTCAAATATTATTATCACTACACTGCAAAAGTTCCCTTTTATACTGGATAAAATTGGCTCAATTCCAAACCGCAAGTATGCTGTAATCATTGACGAAGCGCACTCATCGCAAGGTGGCGAAGCAAGCAAAAAGATGAAGGAGATACTTTCAGCCAAAACGCTGGAAGATGCAGCAGCCGAAGAAAGTGAATCTGGACTGGATGAAGATGCCGAAGACGAAATACGGAAGAGTATGCAAGCCAGAGGCAAACAAAACAACCTCAGTTTCTTTGCCTTCACCGCTACTCCGAAAACCAAAACAATTGAAGTGTTTGGTACAAAAGGAAGCGATGGCAAGCCCAGACCGTTCCATATTTACTCCATGAAACAAGCGATTGAGGAAGGCTTTATTTTAGACGTGCTGAAAAACTATACTACCTATAAAACATACTTCAAATTATCGAAACAAATAGAGGAAGACCCAAATGTAAACAAGAAGCAAGCCGCCAGAGCTATTGGCCGATTCCTATCGCTACACCCACATAACCTAGCACAGAAAACAGAAGTAATAGTTGAACATTTCAGACAAGTTGTATCGAAAAAAATTGGCGGGAAAGCCAAAGCTATGGTAGTGACCAGTTCTCGACTTCATGCCGTTAGCTACAAAGAAGAGTTTGACAGGTACATCAAAGAAAAAGGATATACTGATATTAAAACCATTGTTGCATTTTCTGGAAAGGTGAACAGAACAGGGTTGCCAGATGCTACTGAGGTCGAAATGAATGGATTTAAGGAAAAGGAATTGCCAAAGAAATTTGGAAGTGGCGAATACCAATTATTGCTAGTAGCCGACAAATATCAAACAGGATTCGACCAGCCGTTATTGCATACCATGTATGTAGATAAAAAACTTAATGGAGTGAAGGCCGTGCAAACGCTTTCACGACTAAACCGAATGTGCTATGGCAAAGAAGATACGTTTGTTTTGGATTTTGTGAATACAACGGAAGATATGCTTGAATCATTCCAACCATATTACGAGCTAACCACGATTAAGGAAAGTACAGACCCGAATCACTTATACGATTTGAAAATAGAACTTGAAAAAGCTCATGTTATCTGGCAGACAGAAGTAGATAATTTCTGCAATGTATTTTTCAAATCAGCTAAAACACTATCAGTAAGCGAGCAAGGCAAGCTTAACGCCTATATTGACCCAGCAGTTGAACGATTCAAAAAACTTCCAGATGAAAGCAACGATATTACTGGAGATGAAACAAATCAGGAAGACTTTAAAAACACACTCAAATCATTTATTAATCTGTATTCGTTCTTAACACAGATAATGCCATTTCAAGATATTGAGCTGGAGAAGCTATTTACTTATACCAGATTCCTAAATAAAAAGCTCCCTCGAAGAAGCCAGAAAGACAGATTTCAGCTTGGAGATGAAGTGAGTCTGGAATATTACCGACTTCAAAAAATATCCGAACAAAACATTTTGATGGAATCGCAGGGCGAATATGGATTGGACGGAGGAATGGAGGGTGGAATCAGATTAGCCAAAGAAGAAAAAGCAGCACTTTCGGAAATTATAGGGATACTCAATAAAAGATTTGGAACAGAATTTACAGAAGCCGACAAATTGTTTTTTGACCAAATAGAAGCTGAATTAGTTCTGGATACTAAACTAGGTGAGCAAGCAAAAAGCAATAGCTTGGCAAACTTCAAATTTGGATTTGAAGACATTTTTATGGATAAGCTAATTGGCAGAATGGAACAAAACCAAGATATTTTCACCAAAATGATGGACGATAAAGAGTTTGGTGGTTTGGTTAGAGATTATATGTTGAAGAAGGTTTATAATAAGCTATCAATGAATAGTTAGAAAGTATATATTGTATCTGATTTTCCAAAACCAGTTAAACGCAAATCAATGGATTCTACACTTGATAAAGTAGACCAATTTATTCATGCCTTGGAGCTATGGTCGCACAAAGATAACTACAACTTAATTTTTAATTCTTTTTGTGGCAGCGGGGCTTTTCGTGCCGTACCTTTCCCAGTAAGTGAAAAGGTTAGTTTATTTCGTTGTAGAGTTCATTACAATGAAGAGATTGGCAAAGATTTCACTCGATTTGGCGATATAGGCTATAGACCAGATGCTCATAACATCAAAGTCTATGGAAGATGCAATAATGTGGGACAAAGTATAGCTTACTATTCCGATAAAGAAATTGGGGCATGTATTGAAAGAATTTCCAGCGCAAAAGCTGGAGAGCAGTATGAAATTACAATAGGTGAATGGCAACTTTTGGAGCAACTGAATTTGTTTTGTGTAGTTGAACCTGATAAAGCTAAGCGAAGGCACGATTATGAAAAAATGATAGGGGAATTTTACGATAAAGAAATGGCAAAGTATACGGATGCAAATATTGTTGAGCTTTTCAATCGATATTTTAGCTTTTTAAACAGGCGATACACGTCAAAAGCTGATGGATTCGAATATCAGATAACAGCGGCTTATGCCAATAAGTGCTTTGAAAAAATGGCAGGGATGGCTTATGCAAGTGTTGCGTCAAAGGAATCCTATAATGTGGCATTGAAGCCTGAAATACAGGATAAAGGACTTGTTCAACTCAAAAAAGCCAATAAAATCAATTTGGTAGTTAAGAAAGATTCACCTGAGACTATATCCGATTTAGAAATAAAATCAGTTAAAGAGTCTGCCAGTGTGGACGTGAAAACCAAAACTATTGTTTGGTAAGGGTAAACCAACTAGATTAGCCTTAGATTAAGCATTACTTCTTCAACGCATTTAGCTCAATAAATGAGATAGTAATATATCTGTTAGGAGGATATATTTGGTATTCTTGATTAATCGCATTAATTTTGAGTAGTTCTTTTTTATAAAACAGGTCACCAAACTTGCAAATAACTTGCAAATTTATTGAATCGGTTCTCAAAGGCTTACTAGCACTACGATATAGAGCATTACTCATCTGCCTTACAAGCAGAGGGCACAGCTACCGTTTTTATTTTTGTATATTAGTCAAACAATGGTTCGCTTTTCAAATATAAATATCGCACAGGATTACTATCCTTATGGAATGATAATGCCGGGACGCTCTTACTCAAGTACAGCGTACAAGTACGGCTTTAATGGCAAAGAGAAGGATGACGAGGTTAAGGGTGAAGGAAACAGCATAGCTTTTGAGGCAAGGATATTTGACTCGAGATTGGGAAGGTTTATGTCATCAGATCCCTGGACAGCAAAGTATTCTTGGCAAACGCCATATGCATATCACAGAAATAGTCCAATTACATTTATTGATTGGTTAGGATTGGGAGATAAATTTTATGATGAAACAGGAAAATTTCTATATGAAGGTAAAGGCAATAATACTGGACTATTTGTGATTAGCAACGAGAGATATGAGCAACTAAAATCGGCTTTTGCTTCTAACGATAGGAAATTTGTTTCAAAATTAAAAGGATTTTCACTTACTGCTTTTGGTTCTGAAGAAGATGCCGCAAAGTCTTGGGCAAAGAGTGGACATCGTGAAACGCTCAACGATCCAATGCATTTGGAAAGGGCTGCACAAATCTTTCAAGCAAAAACTAGTGGAGACGCCTCTGTGCCTAATATCTTTTTACTTGGGAATACAGTTGTAGGTAATAAAAGTACAGACGGTTTGGTAAGGAATCAGGTAGACCCTACTGCTTCAAATATGTTACTTAATGGTAAAAGAATTACTGATTTTACATACGTTAAACAAGAGAAAGTTCTTGAAAGGGATTGGGAAAATACTAGTATATTAAAGAAGTTATTTGGAGTTGGTAATTGGAAAACGAAAGAAGTTAAGTACGAAACAAATGTATCGTATTGGAAAGCATCTGCATTTGTTCACACTCATCCGCCAGGTCGGGATAGCGAAAGATTTTCTCTTTCTGGCGGGTTATTTGGTTATTCAGGAGATATTGGATTTGCAAGTTCAGGTTATAATGTATACTTGGTGCCAACTACTTCCTCTGAATTGTCATATATGTTTCAATTAAAGGCTAAAGATGTTATGGGACTTAGTTGGAATACAACATATGAAGGAGAACGTTTTGTCGAAACTAATTGTAAAAAGAAAATACCAGTCGGTGGAAAATAGCTTACGATATATTTTACTTGTTGCTTTTTTGTTAATTCTAACATTTTCATGTAAGAAGAAAAGCAACCTTCAAGATTTCTATGATGATATAGATAAGACTCTATCGATTGAGACAAAAAGGAAAATTATTGAATGCTCCAATTTTGATTGTATCAAAATGCAATTAGTCAACAATAAAGTTAATTTCCCAATTCCTAAATTGATAATCGATTCTCTTACAATGCATGGCATCTTCAGTAATATTGACCAAGAAGTATTGTCAATTTATTCGTACAAGAATTATAAGGACGGGAAAGGTATAAATTGGAATACTGCAGTTGTTGAGTACAAAAAGGAAAAATCCATTAATGATAGTGTTGAAAATGAACAATTCAAACGAGAGAAAAGAGCGATTGAGGCTTTTTCTCTTTCTTACTATAACAAAGTAAAAGATGGGGATACAATCAATTGTATTTTTCCATTAATCCCGAGTGGTAAAAAAAAATATATTGCTTTTACTAGAAGCGAAAATCCAGAGTCTACACCTGAAAAATTATCCCTTCAATGTAAGGTGATGAAAAAAGTAAAAAGAAAGCAACAATATGAAACTTTTTGTTGTACCGAATATATTTTTGAATTAGCAATACTGGAAATTGACGATAGAAAGGACTTAATCGATTCTGACCAATCTAGATATATTAAGGGAAGAATATTTAATCTACCATTGGACATAGCTTACCCTTTTGCTCCATACAAGATTCCCTAATCTGACATATCTCCACTGTCCGTAGTCGCTATCCCCAAGCCTACCTTCAGAATATTGTACAGTGGAGGTAAGTTCAGGAATGGAAAGTGTTATTGTTGCACTTGCCAATTTTAGAAAAATTGATTTAAGAACTGCAGTACAGGCATTTAAAGGCGGAATGGGATACTCGATTAACATTATGAATATAGCGTCTATCTTTATAGGTTCACCAAATAGTTTATTAAACTTATACCATATTCCAGGAACAGAAGATCAAAAAAGAGCTTACCCTACAAACGACCCCAATATTCCACCTTATTATGAATGGGAGTTGTTGCCTGGATCTAAAACTAGAAAGGTGACATACTTTATGGACTATGATTTTATAAATGGTACTTGGCGTGGAGTATTTCCAACTGGCCAAATTGATTATTTTAACGAAAATGGAAACAAGATTTTATCCTATTAAGAGTTTAGAAATTAATCTAATATTCTGCAATGAGTTTAGTGGTTATACTTCTCTACATGATGCCAGATTAGGTAACGGTGCAATTTCAATTCAAGAACCTTTTCTTAATGATTTTTGGAATTCCGGGGGAGGGATAGAAATTGTGATAAATGGTTTTTTATGTATTTATTTTTCGACAAAATTCCATTACTTAACACAGCCTCTTAATTTTCTAATGGATTCAGTATGTTTTGTAGGGAATTTTGACTCAAAAGAAAAAAAACTAGAAAGAGAATACTATAAAGATGCGAATACAATTAGCTTAAAAGCCAATGATATTAATCAAAGTATTCTTGAAATCAGATTGGTGGATGAAGATAAATTAAGTTTAGAATACAAGCCTACTATCTTTAATGATATAAAATCTTCAAAGCAAGGCAGACATTTTAGTAACATAATAATTGAAAGAAACCTTTGGATTAAAGAAGCGTTATTATCTATTGAGGACTATTTCTTTTTTTTTGAATTTTATTTAAAAAACAATAAATCCGAAAAAACAGAAGTATACGAGAAAAAATTAGAGTATTGGGAATATATAAAGGCAACCGTAAAAAAATAATCTATAGTGTAATTAGAGAAAGCAGTAGATGCTCTCGCTCCCCCCCCACTGTCCGTAGTCTGAAGCAAAGCCATTGGTAGGCGACTACGGACAGTGGGGGATTATTTTAGAAGCCAAAGTGTTGATAAATGCTTCGTCTTTGGGAAATTTTTGTAATAATGCCACTCTAAAATCTATGAAATCAGCTTCTAAACTTTTAATGCCTTTGCGAGTAATTATATAATTTGAAACACCATTGTTATTTGATTTCTCTTTTTCTAAGTACATATTATCAACTAAATCATTCAATAATATTCCTGGCGAAAAAATTTCAAATTTCAAGTTTAGAACACGGAAAAGCTGATACGAATTTCTAAAGTTAGGCATGCAATATACTATAAGGAGAATTATCTTTTTCTCTATATCAATGTTATTTGGATTCATTTTGTCTCTTTGTTTAACTGATTATTACCTGCATCAAGGGCCTCAGGAGTGTATAACTTTTTTTCATAGCCAGGGTGATACATGCCTTGCTCTTTTAGTACAGCTTCATGTGCCTCTTCATAACTAGCTCCATCTTTCATCATCTCATACTCACGAAGCTCATGTTTAGCAAAATTTAAATCTATCTCTGTTGGACTCATTTGCTTATTGGCAATTTTTTGCATTCTTTCGAGCATTACGTCATTTTCAGCACATTTTCCAAATTGTTCTAAATGTGCTGAAACAAGTTTAAAAGTTTTCGGCCCAATAATAAAATTACCCGTTGTGTATTTTGCTCCTTTAACTGGTTCAAATACAAAATCTCTTACGCCTTTAAATGCAAAAGAAAATGCAAAAACTTGCCCCCAAGCTTCTGCATCTGTAGGGTCTTTAGTTAGTAATGTTTCTCCAGTATTATAAATAGCTTTAAGTGGACCCAACATGAAATCTCTATCAGAAGTGCCAAACTCACTTTCGTATTTGGTCCCAGAAATTTTAGATTTCATATGAATTCTAGTAGGTAATTCCGTTATAAATGCAATCCCTCCTATAAAAGATTTTGAAGCAGATTGTGCAAAGGCTAATACCCAAGTTTGTGAAACAATTTCTTCACTTGTGGGCTTCTGTACAAGACAAGTTGGTCTACGATATGGTACATGTCCGTCCAAATAACTATCTTCTTCTAAACCATCAATGTCAAAACACCAAATAGGTTTATTCCCAGCAAACTGATAAGGCGTATACCAAGGATATGATTTAGTCAACGGGTCAACACTTAAAAATTTAGCAATCCTCGGATTGTAAATCCTAAACCCGTAATCATACTGGTTTCCAGTGCCAGAAACCTCATCATCCTTCTCTTTGCCATTAAAGCCGTATTTGTAGGCTGTGCTTGAGTAAGAGCGTCCCGGCATGAGCATTCCATAAGGATAGTAATCAAATGTGTATATCTCCCTTATCTGCACAACTTTCTATCGATTTGGTTTTTGTATGTTTTTTACCATATTTGGTCAAAATGCTGTATTTTTTGATGCCTAAAATTGGCTTCTTTGTTAAGTTATTGAATCGTTTTTACTTTCCTAAATTTATGCTTACTTTCTTTGGTTTGGCCTACTATTTTTCCCTGTAATTCTTCGTGTTTTAGTTTTTATTAATCAAAAGTAGTTCACAATTAAGCTACTCTTTTCAATGCTACCCCAATTTCGCGTGAGGTGGTGCAGTGGAAATCCTCTGCCAATGCCTATTGGCAGAGATTGTAACGCAACAACCGGTGCCGCTTCTTAGTGGTACACGCCCAAAAAATGTTATTACCCTTAACCCTCAACCAACAACTGCATTAAGCCCCCACATTTCTCCAAATCATTCCTTATGTTTGTGGCTAGTGAATTTGAAAGAAAATATACGGTTGGCGCTTCGCGCTATTTTGGGCAATAAGTTGCGTACCATACTTACTTTGGTGATTATTGCTATTGGTATCAGTGCCCTAATTTCTATCATTACCGCCACTGAGGGTATTACTCGTAAACTTACTAGCAGTTTTAGTGAAATGGGATCGAATACGTTTTCTTTAAAAAACGATGGGTCGCTTAAACGCAAACGAAGAGGAATGCCCAACATTAGCGGAAACCCCAATATTACTTATTTTCAAGCCAACGAGTTTCGCAAGCGCTACAAGTTTCCGGCATTGATTTCTGTTTCTGCGTTGGCTGATGCGCAATCTGTAATTCGGTACGACAATAAAAAAACGAACCCAAATGTGAAGGTGTTTGGGGTAGACGAAAATTATTTACAAGCCTCCGGTTTTTCAATCGGACAAGGCCGAAATTTCTCCAAACAAGAAGCCGAGAACGGCCAGAATGTAGTGCTCTTGGGCGTTGATGTAGTGTCGAAGTTATTTACAAATAAAGATTCTGCACTGCAACAACAAGTAACCATCGGTAGCACGAAATACAAAGTAATTGGCATTTTGGCGAGTAAAGGTGCTAGCCAGGTGAGTACCGATAATCAAGCCATGATTCCGGTGTTAGCGGCTAAATATAATTTGGGCGATCAAAGCACATCATACATCATCAATGTGATGATTAATAACACTACGCAGCTCGACCAAGCTATTGAAGAAGCTGTTGGTGCCATGCGTACAATTCGCAAGTTAGCTTTAGATAGCGAAGATGATTTTGCGATTATAAAAAGCGATCGTTTGGCTTCGCAAGTAATTTCGCAATTGAGTTATGTGCGCTATGCCACATTGGTGATTGGTTTTCTTACTTTGATTGGTGCAGGTATAGGGTTAATGAATATTATGCTCGTGAGTGTAAATGAACGTACGCGCGAAATCGGTATTTGTAAAGCCATTGGAGCTAACCGAAGAACCATTTTGATTCAATTTTTAACCGAGAGTATTACCATTTGTATGATGGGTGGATTGATTGGTATTATCCTTGGCGTTCTCTTAGGGAACTTAGTTGGATTGGTGTTGTCATCCGGTTTTATTATGCCTTGGTTATGGATGGTTTTGGGAATAGTATTTACTTTTCTTATTGGTTTAATTGCCGGTATTTATCCGGCCTACAAAGCCGCCAACCTCGATCCGGTAGAGGCTTTGCGCTACGAATAAAAAAGGGCTCAACTTTCGCTGAACCCCTTTCTAATTAACAACCCCCATTGTTATCTCATAATGCTGATTCGCTTGGTAACTGTTTGCGAAGCAGAAGTTAGTTTAACGATGTATTCACCGTTGTATAATGTTCTGATATCAAAGTAAGCAATGGTGCTGCCTTGATAAATCGTTTGTTGGTCGATTTGTTTTCCTGTGATATCGTACAATACCACCGATAAGTTTTCCTTCGTCAAATCGTTCAATTGTACAGCAATAAATTCATTAGCCGGATTTGGGAAAACACTAATATCGAATTTATTTTTTTCATCGGCTGAAATGCCTGTTGTTGATGGCGTGTAGGCGGTAACGGTTTCTGTAATTGACGTTACTTTAGCGGCTACTTTGGTGCCATAGTAGGTTGGTCCTACCACATATGGGTAGGCTGAATTCCATTGTTGGTCAACCGTTGCAAAATAGCAATAGATACCATTCGGATACTCCGGTGTTTTGCAAATTCTACCATTGTGTTCATCTAAATAACTCGGGTCGGAAGGATGTGCGATGTATTCATAATCTTCTCGGAAGTACCCCAGTGGATAGGTTGAATTTACGGCAGGACCATTGGTTCTGGTGGTCATACTTTTCAGTTGATAACTCGATTTCATTCTAGAAATTCCACCTGTTGCATCGGTATTTGTGTATGCGTATGCGCCATAAATTGGAAAACCATCGTAAGCAAAACCAATAAGTGGCGAGTGTTTAGTGCTATCGATAACATATAAACCATCAGCATCATAGGCATTGCAAATGGTAGAGATAACCGTTTTATCTAGTTTGTATGCACTTGGATTTTGATGATGATGATAGTTGCCCATAGCCGGATGTCCTTTTGAACAATCGAAACCGGGTTTTTCAGCTAAAACGGCATCTCTATTCCAATCCATTGTGGCTCCCGGTCCGCCCGGACAAGGCGAATTCCCCGGTCCGCCACACAATGCACTTGTGGTATTATTCCAAGCTACACCATCTCTGTAATCGAAAAGCGCTACGCCATTGATGAACTGCCCAATGTTTCCACCTGCAGTTGCTGTAGGTGTGCCGTTATTTTTAGTGGGGTTGAGTGGTAATTTAAATATAGCATTTTGTGCTGTTGCAATAGATGGGTTTCCATCTAAAAACGGTCCGGTGATGTAAGCCGGAATGCCATTGGTGCGCACATATACAGACGTACTTGAATATTGAACGGAAAGCACATTGGCGGAATCGTTGTCGTTAATGGCTGTTGAATTTCCGCTCACATAATGTCGGCCTTTTATCCCTGTTGTATTCTGCAACCAAGATGTAATGGCAGGATTCGTTTGTGCGTTAGCTACAACAGCACTTGCAAAAAGGGCTGCGAAAAGAAGATGTTTTTGTTGAATCATAAATGTTGTCTTTATGGTTAGACGATAATTTGTTGAAAATCCCTCGCTTAAGGCAATAAAATGTGTTTTGGGTAGACAAAATTTGGGTTGAATAAAAAGGATTTATCGCTAAGGGTCAATAAAAATGCGGTTAAATCTACTTGTTCATTGGCCGATAACACAATAGGTTGTTCAAGTTTAGGCGAAAGTGTATTGCTTTTTTGAATGCCTGAAGTGTAATGTTTTAAGACCGCAGTAAGCGTTTTAAACCGTCCGTCATGCATATAGGGGTACGAGAACTCTATGTTACGTAAGGTGGGTACTTTAAATTTAAGCGAGTCGGTTGGGTTTTGTGTAATTCGAATTCTGCCCAAATCGTTGAGCGCAATGTCTATCGGTAGTCCGTTGTTTTCAAAAGAGTGGTTTGTGAAAAGGGGTTCAGTATGACAAGCAGCACAATGCGTTTTGAACAATCGATACCCGTTTTCTTCTTGTGCATTGAATTTGCTTTGGTGACGCATCACACTATCGTATTTAGCATTAGCACTCACTAATGTTAACATAAACTGTCCAATGGCTTTTAATGTGTGTTCGCCAGTAATCACGCTGTCACCAAAGGCTTTTCGAAAAAGGAGTGGATAAATTTTTGATGCTTGAAGTTTCGTGACTACATGTTCAATGGTTTCATCCATCTCTACTTTGTTATGCATGGGGGCTAAGGCTTGAACTTCAATATTGTTCACTGCACCATCCCACATAAATAGTTTGTTCCACGCTAGGTTCATTAAAGCCGGAGAATTTCGAGTGCCAATTTTATCTTCAATCCCATGGCTTAGCGCATGGTCTACATGGGTGAATGCATTGTAAGGCGAGTGACAACTGGCACATGAAATTGTATTGTTTCTAGAAAGGATTGGGTCGTAAAATAAAGCTCTTCCTAATTCAATGGTTGAACGTTTCAGCGGATGTTTGGCGAAGTCATGATTTGGTTTTGGCCAGCCCGATGGAACCTTCATAGAGGTTTGTTCGCCAGTCTTAAAGGCAAAGGCGATGGTACTCAAGAGGATAACAAAAATGATGCTCTTTTTCATTTTCCGGAGAAACAGTTGGCAAATAATTTCGAAAGTTTCACTGCTTCTTCATTGGGCGACATCACTTGATGGGTGCCGGTTAAATTCGCTAATTCAATAAATTGTTTGAGATCGATGGAAAGCGTTAACTCCTCTTTTGGGATACAGGGAATTGTAATCGTTTGCAATGTTTGAAACGGGTTGAGATAGCCCCCTAAATGAAATTCAAAAGCATGCGAAGGGGTGTTTACAATATTTGATGTGCCTTCCAATTTTACATTGATATAACCACTCTGCCAGGTCCAATACATGCCTTTTGTTGGGTCGAGGTCGCCACCCAAAACCCCGGCAGTGTTTGTGTTGCTATCTATTCCTAAGTGAAAAAGAATAGTGCTGTATTCTAGTTTTTTAGGGATTGTTAGCAATAACGTCAAACTTTTTTCTTGCGCTGCATCCACAAGATGAAAACTGTTTTTTTCTTTCCATACTGTTTTGGATTGATTTTGCAATTCAATCCCGGAAATATAAAATCGTAAGGTTTCAAAGTGTATGCTATCAGTGCTATTGAAGTGAATAGTAGTGTCGAGTAGTTTACTCGAGTTGGATTCGAAATAGGGTTTAAACCTCAACGGTATAACTTTAGTTGGTTGTGCAACGAGCTGCACTTTGCCACAAAGGAATATGAAAAAGATGAGCAAAAGTCGCATAAGGCTATTTTCTTTCTCGTTGTCGAGGCCTTCCAAATAATGAAGCAATTTCTTGTGTTAGTTTTTCAAAATCTTTTTGTTGGTCGGTTTTGCAGAGTTTTTTGATGTCTTCGAAATGCTTGTAATGTGTTTGTTCAATAGTAGTTTGTACACCCGCTATTGCAGCAATCAGCGAATCTTTAGTCTGTTGGCTTATCTCTTCGTTTAGGTGACTATAGAGCGCATTTTTTAGCTTAAAAATCTGCTCATCCGATTTTTTGATTTCAGCTCTATGCCATGCAACCATAGTGTCGTAGGCTTTAATTTGCTGTTCGTCAAAATGTAATTTTGCTATAATCAACTTTTTCGGACCTTCAGGATTTGGGTGTGGTTTTCGCATAAGTAATGCAGTCACCAACATTAAGTTTACAACTAGCAAACCAATGGCTACAATGCTTAGTAGTTTTAGTTTATTCATTTGTACAATTCGTTATTGGGTAATAAATTCATGCTCTGTAATAGTGTTTTCTCTTTTTTTGACGCTATAATCATATTCGTTAAAACAGCACCATTCACAACAACGATAATGGCTAAACTCAGACTTAACACCCACGATAAAGCAGGCGAAAATTGGCTCTCTTTTTTATTTCTAATTCGTTGTTGAATTCGAGTCAATAAAAAAGGAGGAGCACTCACTTTTTGTACTTGGTCTAATATGTTTAACTCATTTTCCATAGTTATGGTTTCTTTATGTTAGACGATAGTTTCATCGGTTTCCTTCGGTTTGTTTCATTTTTTTTAACAACGTTGCTTTTGCCCGTTGAATAACCGATTCTGCAGCCTTTGAGCTCAATTCCATTATTTCGGCAATTTCTGCCAACGATTTATGTTCAATCTTGTTTAAAATTAAGGCTGTCTTTTGATTTTCGGGAAGATCATTAATTAACACAAATAGTGCAACAAGCGATTCTTTGTTTTCTAATATCACTCCGGGGTGGTCAAACGATTTAATATCATGCCTAATTGCTCCTGTATCTTCAAAAAATAGGGAAGAAAAAATACCTAATCGCTTTTTGCGTTTCTTGGCTTTGATATAATCTAACGACTTATTAATTGTAATTCGGTACATCCATGTACTCAGTTTTGCATTTTGCTGAAATCCATCAATAGATTCATGAACAGACAGAAATACATCTTGTGTTATTTCTTCGGCATCTTCAGTATTTTGAACATACTGTAACGCCAAGTTGTACACTAGGTCTTTATGCGCATGATAGAGTTCTTCGAAATTCAACTTTCCGATTCTTTTTCTAAAAATAATTTATTCAACAAACTATTTCTTTAAAAGCGCGTTCCTGTAATTTCCTATATTCATATTTAAGTGAAAACACCTAAACATATAATTCGCGGTCGTGGGGCGCAAAGTAATCCTACCAATCGATTTGAGAAAAATACGGTGGAGCATTTTTTAGAAGATTTGCCTACTGATGAAGAGCGCGAGGATTTGTTGTATCCACATCATAAAACGGTTTTCAAAGACGTATTTCCGAAAACGATATTCAATAAAGTAACCAGTCCGGATCTCCCTTTTAGTTATAGTGCTAATCCCTACCAAGGTTGTGAGCATGGTTGTGTGTATTGTTATGCGCGAAATACTCATGAATATTGGGGTTACAGTGCCGGAAAAGATTTCGAACAAATCATTTTGGTGAAAAAATCGGCACCTGAGTTGGTCCGACAAACATTGCAAAAGAAAAACTGGAAGCCTGAATTGGTCACCTTTTCGGGAAACACGGATTGTTATCAGCCCATTGAACGGAAGTTAGAATTGACAAGAAACTGCTTGAAAGTATTTGCCGAATTCAAGCATCCTGTTGCTGTTATCACCAAAAACGCAATGGTAGAGCGGGATGCCGATATTTTGTTGGAGTTGGCAAAGCAAAATCTGACAACGGTAATTTTGTCTTTGAATACCCTAAATGATGACGTAAAGGGGAAATTGGAGCCGCGCACGTCTTCCGTTCGGAATGTTTTAAGAACCATACGGTCTCTCACAGATGCAGGAATTCCTGTGCAGGTACTGGCAGCGCCTATTATACCTTCATTAAACGACAACAATATTATCGATTTAGTGAAGGCTGTTGCCGATGCCGGTGCTATTAATATCAACTATGAAGTAGTTCGGTTAAATGGGCAAATAGGAGCAATCTTCGAAGATTGGGCGGAACTTCAGTATCCGGATCGGAAAAACAAAATCATGCATCATATTCAAGATTTACATGGCGGGAAAGTGAATGATAGCCGTTTTGGAATTCGGATGAAAGGAGAGGGCCTTTGGGCTGATTTGATTAAGCAGCAATTTAAAGTAGCAAAGCAAAAATATCTTCCCAATCCTAAAACTGTCGATTTTGATTTTTCTCTTTTTAATCCAAAAACAGACCTGCAGCTCAATTTATTTTAATGTTGAAGGAACGTTAACTTTCGTTTCATTTTTTATAAAACTCTATACTTCATTTTCACGCGTTTATCGCTCCATATATCATCAGGCGTTATCATGCGATTTTTGGGAGTAAAAGTGATGCCTGCTTTGGCAAAACATTCGTATACTAATTCCGAGCACACGTATTTTCTATCGCGTTTACGTTTGCCGATTTGAAACAAAATGCGCAGTGCAATTCGAACGATTTCTGAATTATCATAAGGTTTAGTCAATTCGTCTAAACCGAAGCTAATCGCATTGTTCGTAGCTTGTATATCGGGCGCAGGTTCCAATTTAGCAATAGCCACTTGTCCTTTGTAGGGCTTGTTTTTTCCATGGTAATCTTTCACGTATTTTGAGAGGGGGGCTAATCGAACGCCATACATTTTCTCACTTTCAAGTACTAGTATTCTACCAAGATTTTCGTCTTTGTATATCATACCTACATGACTCCATACTGATGCTGTAAAGTGTTGAATTAATTTCGAAAAGTGGTAATCGCCAGAGCAAAAAATCAAATCGCCTGTTTTCAGTTCATCGCGAATGCTCAAATAATCTACCTTGTCGATTTGCTTTAATGCTTTTTTTGTGATGGATTGAGCCATAAACAAAAGTTATCTGTTGTTGAATTATTGAAATTACAATTCTATTCTTAAAATTGTTGTAAATGAAAGTAGACCAACAACTTTACCTCAACGCTTTTGAAAAGATGTGCAAGGCAAAAGCCATGACATCTTTGTATGAAGAACGCAAAGATATTTGTGCCAAATATGTACATGCCACCTCAAGAGGGCATGAAACCATTCAATTGGCCGCTGCTTTACAATTGAAGCCGCAAGATTTTGTTTATCCTTATTATCGTGATGATTCCATGTTATTGGGTATGGGATTTACACCTTACGATTTAATGTTGCAATTGCTGGCCAAGGGTTCCGATTATTTTTCGGGTGGCAGAACCTATTACTCACATCCAAGTAGTAATCGCATTGATTTGCCGAAAATTCCACATCAATCTTCGGCTACAGGTATGCAAGCTATACCGGCTACCGGTTCAGCACAAGGAATTCAATATAAAGAAATACAAGGCATTGAAACTTATCCTAGAGGCGAAGAACCTATTGTATTATGTTCTTTAGGCGATGCTTGCGTAACCGAAGGTGAAGTGGCAGAGGCCTTTCAAATGGCTGCTTTGCACCAGTTTCCGATTTTGTATTTGGTACAAGACAACGATTGGGATATCTCAGCACATTCATCCGAAATTCGCGCTATGGATGCTTCGGAATATGCCAAAGGTTTTAAGGGTATTGAGGTGATTTCTATTGATGGCACCGATCCGGAAGTCTGCTTTCAAACATTATACACGGCCATCGAAAAAATTCGAGAAACGCGAAAGCCAATCTTGGTTCATGCTAAGGTACCTTTGTTGAACCACCATACTTCCGGTGTTCGAAAAGAGTGGTATCGCAGTCCCGAAAATTTGGAACAAGATGCGAAACGCGATCCTTTTCCAAAATTCAGAGCTTTTTTGTTGAATCAGCATTATGCCGATGAAAATACTTTAGCCGCTATTGAAAATGCCGCCATTCTTGAGGTGCATAACGATTTTGAGAATGCGATAAAAGAAGCTAGTCCGGATGCAGAAGAATTGTATAAGCACATTTTTGCACCAAGTCAAATCGCAGAATATGGCGAAAGAGAACCACAAGGAGGAGAAGTAGTGATGATGGTAGATGCTGCACTTCATGCTGTAGATGAAATTTTAGCCAAACATCCGGAAGCCTTGCTATATGGGCAAGATGTGGGTGGTGAACTAGGTGGTGTGTTCCGAGAAGCGGCACTTTTAGCTAAAAAGTATGGCGATGAACGTGTGTTTAATACACCAATTATGGAGGCTTATATTATTGGAAGTACTGTAGGAATGAGCGCTGTGGGTTGCAAGCCTATTGTAGAGGTGCAGTTTGCCGATTATATTTTTCCCGGGGTGAATCAATTGTTTACGGAAGTATCGCGGTCGTGTTATTTAAGTAATGGTAAATGGCCGGTGCAGTCATTAATTCGTATTCCTATTGGTGCTTATGGAAGTGGAGGTCCTTATCATTCATCGAGTGTTGAAACAGTTGTTTTACAAATGAAGGGCATTAAAGTGTTATATCCTTCGAATGCTGCCGATATGAAAGGTTTGTTGAAGGCGGGATTCTACGATCCAAATCCGGTAGTGATTTTTGAACATAAAGGTTTGTATTGGAGTAAAGTAAAAGGAACCGAGGCGGCTAAAACGATTGAGCCGGATGGAGATTATATTGTTCCAATTGGGAAAGGAAGAGTAGCTTTGGAAGCCAATAGCGAAAAATTGGATAATGGCGAAACACTTTGTGTGATTACTTACGGGATGGGCGTGCATTGGGCGCTAAATGCAGCAAAGCAATTCGAGGGACAAGTTGAAATTATCGATTTAAGATCTTTAAATCCGTTAGACGAAGAACTAGTTTTCGAAACAGTCAAAAAACACGGGAAAGTGATAGTTCTTTCGGAGGAAACGATAAGCTTTTCGTTTGCAGAATCCCTTGCCGGTCGAATTTCAAGCGAATGTTTTACTTATCTTGATGCGGCTGTTCAAGTTATCGGTGCTGCCAATACCCCCGCTATTCCTTTAAATGAGAACTTAGAAAAGGCGATGTTGCCGAATGTAGAGAAAGTCGCTGTAGTAATTGCTCGTTTACTTGCTTACTAAGCATCATATTTGTTTTATACACAGGATAATATTGCAATTTTGTTACAATTCATATCGCCCTCAACTGGTTCGTTTTTTTAGTTTTAGCTTATTATGAAACATTGGCTACTTCTTTTTTTAATGTTATTTGTACTCAGTATTGAAGCACAAGATGTGAAAGCATATGGTATTGTTACATATCGTCAAAATCCTGCTATAAAAGTTCAAATTGCCCTTTTCGAGCACGATTCTCTACTTAAAAAAACTTATAGCGATAGAAAAGGGAAATTTCACTTTCTGTTGAGTGAGAAAAAAACATATGTGCTTTTTTTCTATAAGCCATCCTTTAACATCAATGCCTATAAGATTATTAATCGCCTCGACCAGGACTTGCAGAATGTTTTTATCGAAGTGCAATTAACAAAAAGCAAAGAGGTGCAAGACTCTATTTTTATTAAATCTCCTTTAATTGCCAATATGAATCCGCTTATGCGGGAGCGTTATAAACAGGCAGTAAACGAATATCTTCGAGAAAAGAAACCTAAGCAGAACGATAGAGGGGAGCCTAAGTTAGATTCAGTTGTTGTATTTGACAGACAAGAAGCCGGAGAGACTGTTCATGTATTCCAAACCCGAATAGGAAACGATATGTATGAACGTATCGTAGATGCTCATCAGCAGATACGTTTTATGAAAAATGAGAAACCAATTACAGAGGTTACCTATAGTTTTGAGACCAAACGCAGAGGTGATACCGTTATGAAGAAGGATAAGAAAGTAAAAAATCATTCTCGATATAAGCCTTTGCAGAAAAAATAAAAATCATAGCTTTGGCAATCTAAAAAAACGCTATGTCATATTTGTTTACATCCGAGTCCGTTTCAGAAGGACACCCAGATAAAGTAGCCGATCAGATTTCGGATGCACTTATTGATAATTTTTTGGCTTATGATGCCGAGTCAAAGGTAGCTTGTGAAACATTAGTAACTACCGGGCAAGTTGTGTTAGCCGGTGAAGTAAAATCAAAGGCTAATCTTGATGTACAAAGTATTGCCCGCGAAGTGATTCGCGAAATTGGGTATACGAAAAGCGAGTACATGTTCGAAGCGAATTCATGTGGCATTCTTTCTGCTATTCACGAGCAATCAGCCGATATTAACCAAGGCGTTGACAGAAAAGTAAAAGCACAAAGTTTTGAAAGTAAAGCAAACGCACAAGGAGCAGGTGATCAGGGGATGATGTTCGGTTATGCTACACGTGAAACCGATAACTATATGCCTTTGGCGCTAGATATTGCTCATAAAATTTTGAAAGAACTTTCAAATACCAGAAGAGCAGGAAAAGAATTGAAATATCTTCGTCCTGATGCTAAAAGTCAAGTAACCATTGAGTATAACGATAATAACCAACCGGTAAGAATCGATACCATTGTAGTTTCTACACAGCATGACGATTTCGGAAAGGAGAAAGAAATGTTGGCGAAAATCAAAAAGGACATTATTGAAGTTATTATCCCTCGTGTTAAAAAACAGTTGAAACCTTCTATTCAGAAGTTGTTTAATGATAAAATCACATATCACATCAATCCAACCGGAAAGTTTGTTATTGGTGGACCACACGGAGATACAGGCTTAACAGGGCGTAAGATTATTGTTGATACATATGGTGGAAAAGGCGCACACGGAGGTGGAGCATTTTCCGGAAAAGATCCTTCTAAAGTAGATCGTTCTGCGGCATATGCTACACGCCATATTGCAAAAAACCTTGTAGCTGCTGGTCTTTGCGATGAAGTATTGGTTCAAGTTTCTTATGCCATTGGAGTTGCTAAACCTTGTGGCTTGTTCATCAATACTTATGGAACAGCTAAAGTGAAATTAACCGATGGTGAAATTGCTAAAATCGTGGAGAAAATATTTGATATGCGTCCATATGCTATCGAGCAACGGTTGAAGTTGCGAAACCCAATCTATTCTGAAACGGCTTCTTACGGTCATATGGGAAGAGAGAGCAAAGAAGTAACAAAAGTGTTCAACAAAGGAAAAGACAACGAGAAAAAAGTTAAAGTGGAGTTGTTCACTTGGGAGAAATTAGATTTCGTAAAACAAGTGCAAACAGCATTCAAATTGAAATAAATCTTTCAATAACAAGACAATACTGAGCGGCCAATATTGGTCGCTCTTTTTATTTATACTCTAGTGCATTTCGAAGTTATAAAATGGCTAAGTTTGCACCGAAAACAAAAGCAAAATGCTCGGATTAAAATTAGCGACTGACCCACGTTGGGTGAATTTGGCAGAGAAAACAATTGAAGAAATTTTAACGGATCATGCTTATTGTGAGCAGAAAGCCGCTTCTACCGGCATTTCTTTAGTGCAAAATTATCCCGATTACGAAAAGGTGGTAGAGCTAGTAACACCGGTAGTTACAGAAGAATGGGGGCATTTCAAAATGGTACTCGATCAGTTAAAAAAACGCGGTTTGAAATTGGGCTTACAACGCAAAGATGTGTATGTAAACAAACTCGCAAAGTTTATTAAAACCGGTGGCAGACGAGAACATTCATTGTCGGATAAATTGTTGTTTTCGGCTATGATAGAAGCCAGAAGTTGCGAGCGTTTCCGATTGTTGGCGCAAAATATTAATGATGACGAATTGCGTTCGTTTTACCGCAATCTGATGGTGAGTGAAGCAGGACACTATCGCATGTTCCTCGATTTAGCTATTGAGGTGCGAGGTGATCATGATGCTGTAATGAGCCGTTGGCAAGAATGGCTCGACTATGAAGCCGAACTCATGAAGGAAATGGAACTTCGAGGCGATCGAATGCATTAATTGGCACTCTTCGATTTCATAAAGTATTTCAAATTATACGTTACCGTCATCATCCAATAGCGTTTCAATACTTGGTTTCGAGTGTCTTCCACATAGGTTTCAGAAACAGTTCTGCTAATACCGTTGTTTTGATTCATGATATCGTTCACTCCGAATTTTACTTCCAGCGATTTATCTTTCAAGAACTTGTAGCCCAATGCTGCGTTCCAAAGGAAGATGTTTTGGTTGAATCCTTGTGCAATTCCACTGTAGAGCGTGTTTTGCAGCGATGTGTTAAAGACAAAACCTTTCCAAAATTGCCAATTGAATTTCAAGTTCGCATTGTGAGTGAAATAATTATTATCTGATGATGTACGAAGCGAATTCTTCACCATCGTATAGCTTCCCATGTAACTCAAGGTGAAGTCGATTTTTTCGCTGATGTTGCTGCTCAAGACCAATCCGACTGTCGGTGTGTAATTGTTTGAAAAATTAATTTGGTTGTTGATTTCACTTGGTGTTCGTGAATACGAAAAGCCTGCATTCAAATTCAAATTACATTTGATAGCGGTAATCGGTAATCCATAAGTCAAAAATGAATTCACGCTCATGTTGCCGCTCAAGTTTTTAGGCGATGTAATTTGAGAGCCGGAACGCAAGGTTACATTGCCGTTGAGCAGCGTGTCTTTTGATGCAATAAAGATGGAATTGCCTACATAATTCTGTACAATATTAACGCCTACAAAAGCAAAAAAAGATTGCGCTGTTTTCGTGTTGGTAAAACCATAACGCGCCATCACAAAATGAGTGTAATTCTGTTTCAAGTTCGGATTTCCGGCTGTTAATTGCAGTGGGTTGCTTACGTTAACTACATCTTGAAGTTGCGTAATAGAAGGCGGATTGGTGGATGTTCTATACATCACTTTAATGTTGCCGCCTTTTTTGAATTTGTAATTGAAGTTAACGTTCGGCAATACATTAATAAATTCTTTACGGGTATTTACAGCATAAGGGAAAACTGTATTTCCGCTCAATACAGCATATTGCGTATTCACCCCAACCGAAAAGTTAATGGCTTTATCAAAGTAACTATAACTCATACCAGCTCTTTGCGTCATGTAAGTATTGTCGTATTTGTTGGAAAGCATGGTGTCGAAGAGCGAATATTGTGCAGTTGCTGTATCGAAATTGTTTGTTTTCTTATCCGATGAACTCCAGGTAAATGAAGGCGTGTAATTCAATTGAATAATTTCTTTTTGTCCCACCGGTACCGTGTAATTGATACTTCCGCTAACGCCATAGTTTTTTGATTCGGTGTTACTTTTTTGATCAATCACACTCGAATCATTTAACGCATAGAAATTGTTTTTTGCGTATTGTGTTGTCTTGTTTTTTTTGTTGTTAATGCTTGGCGTAATATTTACCGAAATAGTATGTCCTGGTTTTGTGAATCGATGTCGGTATAAGATATCGGTAGAGAAACTATATCCTTTGTTTTGCGAGGTGTATTGATTGTTTGTTGAACTCACAGGGCTTTCTGCTATAAAGGCATTGGCGCCTGTAGTTTGTGTCTCTTGCTTGTTTTGTTGCAACGAAAATTTAGGCGTAATAATCAATGTATTCACCGAATCGATGTCGTACTGCAAACGAAGATTCACCCTATGGTTCATGTTCCGATTTCGTCCGCTGCTATTCTCGCTATAATTTAGGGTGCTATCTCCATTACTGAAATAGTTCCGGTCAAGTTCCGATTGAGTAGCGTTATCGGTGTTATTAAAAAAATAACTACCCGTAATTTTCAAATTCTTTTTCTTCCCCAGCACATCCGAGTAATTCAATCCAATGGCATGCGTTGTGGCAATTCCATTTTGTTGTCCAACCAAAAAGTTATTGGCCTGATTATCTCCACCACCGCCTCTTCCACCACGACCGCCACCACCACCGCGCATTCCTCCCGGTCCGCTTGGCGTAGTTGTACCTAAAGCTCCTGTCAAATCTTGCATCGAAAAGTTTTGCTGATTGATGTTGTTCGACATACTAATCAACGATAGTCTTCTGTTGCCCGAGAACCAATTCACATTCGCACCGGCACTATAGCGCGAATCGGTGAGGTAGCCATAGCCTGCATAGAACTTACCAAACACACCATTGTTCATTCCCTTTTTTGTGGTAATGTTCATGGCTTTTTGCGAGTTACCATCGTCAAAACCCGAGAACTGTGCTTGATCCGACATTCGATCAAACACCTGCACCTTATCTATCAAATCAGCCGGTAAATTTTTTAATGCTGTGTTCACATCATCGCCAAAATATTCCTTGCCGTCAATCAATACTTTCTTCACTTCTTCGCCTTGCGCTTTCACGGTTCCATTATCGTTCACCACGCCCGGCATTTTGGTAACAAGGTCTTCGGTAGTCGCATCTTTATTCACTTTGAACGAACTGGCATTGTACACAGCCGTGTCTGCTTTCTGCTCTACACGCACTGCTTTTTCTACAATATTGACATCATTCAATGTCTTTTCATTCTGCGCAAGTAAAATCTTTCCTAGTAATTTATTTTCGTTTATTAGCTTTGCTACCACCTCTTTATCGCTGTAGCCAATGTAGCTGAACTTCAATTTGTATACTCCGCTTTTTAAACCTGAGAAAACAAAATTCCCATCCATATCCGTAGCTGCAAGTTGCTTGAAGCTTGCAGCTTCTATGTTGGTAAGCGTTACACTTGCACTCATCAACTTTGAATTATCTTTCGCATCCATCAATGTGCCTTTTATGCTATAGGATTGCGCGTAACCTTGAATACAGAATAGGAGTAGTGTGTAAAGCGAAAGCCGGAATTTCATTGTGCGCAAATTAATAAACATAAAGGCGCAAACTTAACTAACCCCTTTTACAACTTATGCGAACAATTGCGAAAAATGGGCTGTAGCCTCTTTTCCAATAGGTGAATAGTGAGCCGATTTCTTATTAGATGTTAAATGTTTAATGTTTTTACGTAAAGATTAAACAAAAAATGACTGCACTATGTTACTCAAGTATTATTCACCAAAAATTAAAAACAATGAAAAAGAGTTTTCTTGCCCTAACATCAGCCACATTATTCATTTCTTTAGTTATGCTTTCTTCTTGTAAAAAAGACGAAGAGGTAACCAAAAGCTACGCTAAGGTATTAGTAACACATGCTTCTCCAAATGCACCGGGAGTAGATTTGTTGGTCGACAATTCAAAACAAAACACTGCTGCACTTAATTTTCCTTCCAACACAGGCTATTTGCAAGTTGAAGCAGGAACACGAAACATTAAAGTGAATGTTTCAGGAACATCTACCACAGTAATTAATGCCGATCTAGCATTGAGCAAAGATCAGAATTACTCAGTATTCGCTATCGATTCGGTTTCTAAAATCTCGGCATTAGTATTAACCGATGATTTAACCGCTCCGGCATCAGGAAAAGCACATGTACGTTTTGTACACCTTTCACCTAACGCACCAGCAGTTGATGTAGCCGTTACAGGTGGTGCTGTTGTGTTTGGTAACAAAGCATTTAAAGACTACACTGCATTTACACCACTTGATGCAGGTACTTACAACCTTGAAGTACGTGTTGCCGGAACATCAACTGTAGCATTGCCTTTACCTGGAATTACATTACAAGCAGGTAAAATTTACACTGTATTCGCTAAAGGTTTCTTAGGAGGAACCGGTTCAGAAGCATTAGGCGCTGAAATTATCGCGAATAACTAATCCAATTTTGTTTGGTTTTTATGTTAGAGGGGCTCGCATTATGCGGGCCTTTTCTTTTTTTAGCTGATTAAACTCATAGCCTATTTGCACTGCAAAATTTTTCTGCCACTGCCAAAAGCCCTACATTCGCCCCATGCCTTGTTGGAAAAATATCATCAACAAACCGTCTTGATGCTCCTGCTCTAGGAGCTTGCCTCATTTTTTTTATTTCCCATTTTTTCAATCTGTATCTAGGTTGAAGTAATTTTTTTATAGCATAAAAACAATTGTGATGATTAAGACGATCATAGAACCATTCAAAATAAAATCGGTAGAACCCATTTATTTCAACACGCGCGAAGAACGCGAAGCCATTCTAACCAAAGCCAATTACAACGCATTCACCATCGATGCGAAAGATGTGCTCATTGATTTACTTACCGATAGCGGCACCAGTGCCATGAGCAGCAACCAATGGGCAGGTATTATGCTGGGCGATGAATCTTATGCCGGCAGCACTAGTTTCTATAAATTCGAAGCCACTGTGGTAGATATCACCGGCATGCCTATTGTTATTCCCACACACCAAGGACGAGCAGCCGAAAAGATTTTGTTCAGCATTGTAGGCGGACAGGGAAAATGTTTTATCAGCAACACTTTGTTCGATACTACCCGCGCCAATATTGAATATTCGGGAGCCGAGGGTATAGATATTTTATGTGCCGAAGGCAAACAACCCACTGTTCCTGCACCTTTCAAAGGCAATATGGATGTAGAGAAGCTGAAACAACTCATCACCGAAAAAGGAGCCGAAAATATTCCTATGGTGATTATGACCGTTACGAATAATTCCGGTGGCGGACAACCCGTGAGCATGGCTAACATCCGCGCGGTGAGCGCCATTTGCAAGGAACACCACATTCCGTTTTTTATTGATGCTTGTCGCTTTGCCGAAAACAGTTATTTCATCAAACTGCGCGAAGAAGGTTATGCGCATAAATCGGTATTAGAGATTGCCAACGAATTGTTCTCTTATGCCGATGGATGCACCATGAGCGCTAAGAAAGATGCATTCGCCAACATCGGAGGTTTTCTGGCCTTACGCAATCCCGAGTTGGCCGTACATTGTCGCAATTTGTTGGTGATTACCGAGGGCTTCCCTACCTACGGAGGACTTGCGGGCCGCGACCTCGAAGCCATTGCCATTGGCTTGCGCGAGGTTTTAGACGAAAATTATTTGCAATACCGTATTCGCAGTATCGAATACCTCACCAACAAACTTATTGCAGCCGGTGTGCCGGTGATGCAGCCTGCTGGCGGACATGCAGTCTACCTCGATGCGAAAGCGTTTTTGTCGCACATTCCTGTGGAGCAATATCCCGGACAAGCCCTCGTTTGCGCGCTCTACACCGAAGGCGGCATCCGCTCCGTGGAGATTGGTTCCTTGATGTTTGGCAAGTACGATAGCGATGGAAAATTAATCCCTGCGGCCATGGAACTCGTTCGCCTCGCCATTCCCAGACGTGTCTACACCCAAAGCCATATCGATTATGTTGCCGAAGTAATCATCGAAGTGTTCGAACATCGCGAGAGCATAAAAGGGTTAACGATTTCCGAAGAAGCCCCATTGTTGCGCCATTTCACGGCTAAGTTGGCGTTAGCGAAATAGTACAACTTATACCCCCGTCAGGGTTTCAAACCCTGACGGGGGTACTAATAAGTAAGTGATTTTATAATTATTCTTTGGGCGTGACCCCGCTAAGCAGCAGGGTCGCGCTTTTCGTTGCAATCTTTATCCCGCTATGAAGCGGGACAAAGGATTTCCACTGCAATCGCTCACGCACATCCTGCAAACCTTGAACTATCAAGCCTTATCAGCCTGCCGTTCACTTACATGAATCAAATTTTGTTTGATGTAATAGGCTATGGCATCTCTAACACCCGCACGGAATGTACGTTTGGCGGTATAGCCAATGGCCTTGTTTGATTTTTCATGCAAGAAATACCAATAGTATTTACCGGCTTTCACCGCCTGTGTGTTGATAGTAAGGGGCAGACCAAAAAGCCCTGCAATACGCTCATACAGCCATGCTGCAGCATACACAACAGCATAGGGCAATTCTATTTTCGGAGTAACAAATTTTTTGTTCGGGAAGAAGGTTTGTAATTCTTCGGCAATGATATGGAGCATGTCTTTCAAACTGCGATTGTCTTCCGGCTTGCCCGACAAAATAAAATGCTCGCCTCTTTGAAAATGTTCAATGGATTGCACCATACCTTCTGCTACGTCAAGCACATGCGTTAATGGAAATCCTGTTTTCAACGCCACCGGAATGCCTTGCGAATAAAGCGTTGTAATGTACACTCCGGATCCAATCAAATAATCATAAGCGCCAAACATAGTACCCGGCAACACCGATACTACATTCAATTGATGGTGTTGAACATAGTAGTTCACTAACTCTTGTGCGGCTAGCTTCGAGTCGTAATAGCCAATGTCAATGGCTTTCACCCACTTGTCGTTAGTTGCGTTTTCCGTGGTTGAGATAAATTGCAATGCCTGTTCCGCTGATGTGAACGAGTGTATTTTATTGGGTGATGTGTATGGATTGCATACATCAATCTCAGTAGCTGAGCCTGCCTCATGTTGAGGCGCTAATATATTTACTGTGCTTACATAACACATTTTTTCGAAGCTTGAACTGTGCAATGCTGCTTCTAAAATATATTTTGTGCCATGCACATTAATTTGCCATTGTTGTTTTTTGATGAGTGGATTAAAAGTGGTGGAGCCAATCAGGTGAAAAACAATTTGCATGCCTTCAAACGCCTGATGAACATCCGCTTCATTCAACACATTACCGGCAATCAAATCTAAACCTTGAATGTCGCTCAGCGCATTGGTGGCTGTGCCGGCACGGTAAAACACACGAATGTTTTCGGGTGTACAACATTTGTCGTCCACCAAATGGTGAATGAGGTTGCTGCCTAGGTGTCCGCTGCCGCCCAATACCAATATTTTTTTTGTGTGCATAGGTGCTTTTAAATTAGAAGCTGTTGCTCAAAATTATAATGAAGTACTACTATTAATTAAGTTAAACGCTGCAACTCTTTTCTCAATAATAGAATAAGCAACGAGCTTTTGATGCTTGCTTCCTGGCTGTCGATGGTTTGTTGTAATAATGCAAATTTTTCGCTGCGTTGTTTTTTGGAGGTGAGTCCGCAAATCTTATAAAACTTATGGAAACAGTCGGCTGCAAAGCTTTCTATACGTACCACCGCTTCGTTGTAATGCGTGCCTTTTATAATGTTTTCGGTTTCGCGTAAGGCAAATTCGTAGTTCTTATCGCTGTAGTGGATAACGGATAAAAGGATACGCGAATACATTTGTGTAAAGGGCTCTTTGCCTTCCGCCAGTACGGCTTGCACATCAGCAAAGGCTTTCTCTTCTTGATGCCTGAAGATTAAGCTGAGCGCATAAATTAAGCGAATGCGATTAAAAAATACGGAGGAAGTTTCATCCGCATTTTTTACTAAACCATATAATCGATCTACTTCATCGTACTTTTCTAATTGCAGTTTATTCGAAATGGCGGTGAGGATAATCACGTGTCGAGTTCTGGTTTCTGCTCCTTCAAAATAATGGTTCACAAAGTGCATTAGATAAATGTCGGCAAGTTCGTAATTGCCAATGGTGTAGGCTTCAACGCCCATGTTGACTACCGCTGCTCTAATCAAATGATGCAGATAGTTTTTGTGTAGTTTAATTTCTGGCTCCAATTGCAACATGCGTTTCACGGCTTCTTCTTTTTTAGCAATGTTGGTTTGCTCAAAAAAATCGAGGTAGCTTTTTAATAACTGACTTTGTCGGCTGTCTTTCCCTCCAACAGTTGTTGTGCCTCGCACTTCAATGGTACTTTGGCCTGTGCGTTGACTGAGGTTGTTGATGAACGATTGGTAATACAGTAAGCTAAGTTCTTGTTCTTGCACATAGTGTTGAAGAAATCCATACGCTTCTTGCATTTGCAATTTCATTTCGTCTAATCGTTTCACGGAAAATTCTTGTTGATACAGGTATTGTATTTTCACTTCGTGGAGAAACGATAAGCCAAGCATGTTTTCTGCCGCCTGAAATTCACTGTACATTAAATTCCATTCTTTTTCAAAGAGGTCGAATGCTTTGCGTTTGACTAATTCCTCTAAGTACAATTTAGTTTCCAGTGCCGTTTGCGGTTGCTTCGTTTCTTTCCAATATTCAGCAATAGCATTTCTGCAAAAGGCAAAGAGTTGTGTTTGCAGGTTGCGAAAAACACCATCTTTTTTCTCTTCGTAGGGCACACCAAACACTTTCCGAAACAGTTTGGCTTTTTCTTTTTTAAAAGAGGCTTCATCGTGTTTTCGAATTTCTTTAAAGAGCAGCAACATGCTGTCGTTTTCCGATTTCAGCGCACTTTCAATATGTTTGAGTTCATCGGGTTGTAAAATCGAGAGGAGTTCTATTAGTTTCATTTAGCGTTGATATTCATTGAGTTATAGGCTATGTTGGACTTTTCCGCATTACAAATCTACTGAAGTTCTATTGAATTGTAGGGCTATTCGTGCATTCTTTGTTTCAACAAAAAGCAAAGTTTATGAAAACAGCACATCGCATTCTTCAATTCTCTTTTTTCTTACTGCTCATGTCGGCCTGCAAAAAAGATAATCCTAAAACTATAGATAATATTCCTGTTGTGCCGGGAGTTGTTGGGTTCGAGGGCATGGCCGCCTTCGACAATTTGAGTGCTACAGAAAAAGATAGAATTAAATCGTGGAATACCCTCTTTGTTCATCAATCGGTTGGTGGCGATTTAGAAGGCGGCTGTAACGATAACGGATACGGTTTTGATTATATAGAAGCATCAGGAACAATGGTGCAAACCGGATTGTACGGTGGTTTGTTTTCTTCCAGCAATGGCAATCCATTGGGAAAGATAGCTGAGTTTAAAAATCGTGTGGCTTTAAATACGGGGAAAATACGTGTGGTGTGTTTCAAGTTCGGTTATGCCGATATTGAAGATGCAACACTTAATGATGTACAGAATGCATACAAACAAATGGTAGATGATTTTCGGGCGAAAGGCATACGTGTTTTGCATATCACACCGCCTTTGGTGTATGATGTGAGTTACAACAGTCCCAAAATGCAAATGCGTACGTGGATGTTACAAACCTTCACCAACGATATGATTTTTGATTTACAAGATATTGAGAGCCGAAACCTTACCGATGGCACACGCTGTGAGCAAAGTGGTGTGTGGCAAATTTGTTCCACCAATCGTTCAACTGCAGCATGTCCTAGTGCCGAGCAAGGCATCGATACGCCACAACAAGGCCATTTATGTTCGGTAGCTGCTACAAAAATTTCGAAAGCATTTTTGTATGCGATTTACAAGGCGGGTATATAAAAATACCTTCATTTGTAATGGCTGTTTATAAATACAATTGGTGAGATTCCCGTATGCACGGGAATGACGTACAAAGAATAATTTTCTATACCAGCACAATGCCTGCGTGAAGGATGCGGAAGGTTTGGTGCGGAACGCAGTGGAGCACGGTAGCGCAGCGAACCCTGTAGCAGCCTGACCGAAGGGCACGCCCATCTATATCCTACTGTTTTAACCCCGTCAGGGTTCTAAACCCTGACGGGGTTACGCCAATTTATTTCCCTTTATTATATTCTTCTAATCCAAATTTCAAGCATTCCACGGCTGCGGTTAGGTCATCGGTGTTCAACACATAGGCAATGCGCACTTGTTTTTTGCCGAGTTCAGTGTGTTTGTAGAAGCCGGTAGCAGGCGCCATCATTACGGTGGCGTTGTTGTGGCGGAAGTGCTCGAGCATCCATTGGCAAAATACATCTGCATCGTCAATAGGTAATTCTGCTACTGCATAAAAGGCACCGCCCGGTGTTGGGCATTTCACGCCCGGTATGGCATTGAGCAACTTAACCAATGTATCTCTGCGCAATTGATATTCTTTTACAATGCCGGCATAATAATCGGCTCCCAAATCGAATAAAGCTTCACCGGCAATTTGTCCGAGCGAAGGCGGACTTAAACGCGCTTGTGCAAATTTCATCACCGTTTGTAATACCGCTTTGTTGCGGGTAACTACAGCGCCAATTCGTGCGCCACAAGCACTGAAACGCTTTGAAATCGAATCGATCACGATAACGTGTTCGTTCATGCCTTCGAGGTTGAGGGCCGAGAAATAAGTTGTGCCGCCATACAAGAATTCGCGGTACACTTCATCTACAATTAAATACAGGTCGTGTTTCAAAGCAATGGTGCGAAGGGTTTCGAGTTCTTCTTTGCTGTATAGGTAACCGGTAGGGTTGTTCGGATTGCAAATGAGGATGGCTTTTGTTTTTTCGGTAATGCTTTTTTCGAAATCGGCAATGGATGGCAAGGCAAAACCATTATCGATAGAACAAGAAATAGGTTTTACATTGATGTTACCGGCTGTGGCAAAACCAATATAGTTGGCGTACATAGGTTCCGGGATAATCACTTCATCGCCATCGTTCATGCAGCTGAGCATCACGAAAGAGAGTGCTTCAGAACCTCCATTGGTAATCAGGAAGTTGGATGTATCGACTGCTATACCTATATTATTATAGTATTTAGCGAACTGCGCTTTATAACTTTCGAAACCATCGCTCGGGCAATAGGCGAGCACCTTCATATCCATGGTGCGGAGTTTCTCCCAAAATTGAGGAGGGGTTTCCAAATCGGGCTGACCAATATTTAAGTGATATACTTTTGCTCCGGTTTTTTTTGCGGCTTCGGCATAAGGAACAAGTTTTCGAATAGGCGAGGAGGGCATGGCTTCCCCTTTTGTAGATATTTTTGGCATGTTGTGGTAAATTCTTGGGCAATGATAAGGATTGGGGATGATAATTTGGTGATTTGGTAATTTGATGATTTAACGATGAAGAAATTTAACAATCAGGAAAGGGAATGTAGAGCCGTATATTGTTTCTGTTTGGGTTTGAACATTAGGATTTGAAAATTGGACATTGAATGTCTGTCTTTAATTATGTACAACTGCATATCAATTTGATTTTTCAGTTAAATTTGGAGCTTCGATTCCATTTTTAACTACACTAAATGGATGAAATGCAGGCAAAAAAGTGGGGCAAAAAACTTTTTTCACATTCAGATTGTGAATTTTAAATATAAAGTTTAGCTTTGCCGTCCCAAAAATAGACTTAATGCCTACTATACAACAACTAGTAAGAAAATCAAGAGAAGTTATTAAAGCGAAATCGAAAAGTCGTGCGCTAGACTCTTGTCCACAAAGACGTGGTGTTTGTACTCGTGTTTACACTACAACACCAAAAAAACCTAACTCGGCACTACGTAAAGTAGCTAAAGTTCGTTTAACGAACTCTATCGAGGTAATCGCCTATATTCCGGGTGAAGGACACAACCTACAGGAGCACTCGATTGTGTTGATCCGTGGAGGTCGTGTTAAAGATTTACCGGGTGTACGTTACCACATCGTTCGCGGATCTTTGGATACTGCGGGTGTAGAGAATCGTAAACAAAGCCGTTCTAAATACGGAACGAAACGTCCTAAGCCGGGTGCAGCACCAGCAGCTCCAGCAAAAGGAGGTAAGAAAAAATAATCTTAAGACTCAGTAAAATATATATAAATGAGAAAGTCAAGAGCACCAAAAAGATATGTTCAGCCTGATCCGAAATTCGGTGATGTTCAGGTAACGCAATTCGTAAACAACTTAATGTGGAGTGGTAAAAAATCTACAGCTTATGAGATTTTTTATGGCGCTATGGATATCGTTGAAGAGCGAACAAAAGAGAATCCTTTGGAAGTATGGAAAAAAGCTGTGAGCAATGTAAGCCCTGCGGTTGAAGTACGAAGCAGAAGAATTGGAGGTGCAAACTTCCAAGTACCTACAGAGGTTCGTCCGGAGCGTAAACATTCTTTGGCGGTGAAATGGATGATTCAATATTCACGTGCTAGAAATGGCAAGTCGATGGCTGATAAATTAGCAAGTGAAATCATCGCAGCATCGAAAGGTGAAGGCTCAACTTTCAAAAAGAAAGAAGACGTTCATCGTATGGCGGAAGCAAACAAAGCATTTGCTCACTTTAAGTTCTAATATTCATTTAATAATAAGTAAATGCTCCTAGCGAGGAGTTGACTATGGCAAGAGATTTAAATTATACCAGAAACATTGGAATCGCGGCTCACATTGATGCCGGTAAAACGACAACTACTGAGCGTATTTTGTATTACACAGGGGTGAATTACAAAATTGGTGAGGTACACGAGGGTGCTGCAACAATGGACTGGATGGAGCAAGAGCAAGAGCGTGGTATTACCATTACTTCTGCTGCAACGCACTGTTCTTGGAAATGGAAAGATAAACCTTACGAGATTAACATTATCGATACTCCGGGTCACGTGGATTTTACCGTAGAGGTAAACCGTTCATTGCGTATCTTGGATGGATTGGTATTCTTGTTCTCTGCTGTAGATGGTGTTGAGCCTCAGTCGGAAACCAACTGGCGTTTGGCGGATGGTTATAGCGTTG
Organism: Chitinophagales bacterium; assembly: GCA_044226285.1. Lineage (GTDB taxonomy): Bacteria > Bacteroidota > Bacteroidia > Chitinophagales > LD1 > CALAYL01. The sequence goes on from JBGAHI010000007.1 coordinate 283,845, forward strand.
CCCGTATGGGATTTGTAAATAAAATGGATCGTCAGGGTGCAGATTATTTCAACGTAGTAAAACAAGTAAAAGAAATGTTGGGTTCAAATCCATTGGTTATGCAAATTCCAATCGGAAACGAAGAGCATTTCAAAGGCGTAGTTGACTTGGTAACGAACCAGGCGATTATTTGGAACGAAGCCGACAGAGGAATGACTTACGAAGTTGTGCCAATTCCTGAAGATTTGAAAGAAGATGTAGCTTTCTATCGTGAGAAAATGTTCGAACAGGTAGCTGAATTCGATGACAAACTCATGGAAAAATATTTTGAAGATCCGGAGTCTATTTCTGTAGATGAAGTTCGTGTAGCTGTTCGTAAAGCAGTTATTGCTATGAAGGTTGTACCTATGTTCTGCGGTTCTTCATTCAAAAACAAAGGTGTACAAGCGGTATTGGATGCTGTTTGCGAGTTCTTGCCATCACCAATGGACAGACCGGAAACGTTCGGTACAAACCCTGATACAGGTGCTGAAATCACTAGAAAACCAGATGCTAAAGAACCATTCGCAGCATTGGCATTCAAAATTGCAACCGATCCATTCGTAGGTCGTTTGTGTTTCTTCCGAGTGTATTCAGGTACATTAGAGGCAGGTTCTTATATCTTGAACACGCGTTCAGGTAAAAAAGAACGTATCTCTCGTTTGTTCCAAATGCACGCTAACGACAGAAAACAAATTGATGTAGTAGAAGCGGGAGATATCGCTGCAGCCGTAGGTTTCAAAGATATCAAAACCGGTGATACCATGTGTGCTGAAGATCATCCAATCGTATTAGAAGCAATGATTTTCCCAGAGCCGGTTATCTCTATTGCAGTTGAGCCTAAAGCACAAAAAGATATGGATAAAATGGGTATGGCTTTGGCTAAATTAGCTGAAGAGGATCCTACATTCCGTGTATCTTTTGATGAGCAAACTGGTCAGACCATCATCGCAGGTATGGGTGAGTTACACTTAGAGATTTTGGTAGATCGTATGCGTAGAGAATTCTCGGTTGAATGTAACCAAGGAGCTCCACAAGTTAACTACCGTGAGCGTTTAACGAAAACTGTAACACACCGCGAAACGTATAAAAAACAATCTGGAGGTCGTGGTAAATTTGCCGATATCCATATCGAAATCGGACCATCTGAGGAAAACAAAGAAGGTTTAGAGTTTGTGAATGATGTATTCGGAGGTGCTATTCCTAGAGAGTATATTCCATCTGTAGAGAAAGGAATGAAAGAAGCCATGAAAACAGGTGTTTTAGCCGGTTACGAAGTAGATGGCTTGAAAGTGAGATTGTATGATGGTTCGTTCCACGCAGTTGACTCTGATGCATTATCTTTCGAATTGGCGGCTAAAATGGCCTTCCGTAATGCTTGTAAATTAGCAGGACCGGTATTGTTAGAGCCTATCATGAAATTGGAAGTTATCACTCCGGAAGAAAATACCGGTGATGTAGTGGGTGACTTGAACAGAAGACGTGGTATGTTAGAAGGTATGGAAGCGAAAATGAACGCGCAAGTGATCAAAGCGAAAGTGCCACTAAGCGAAATGTTCGGTTATGTAACTCAATTGAGAACATTAACATCAGGTCGTGCAACATCAACTATGGAATTCTTCTGCTATTCACCGGCTCCTGACGCAGTAGCTAAGGCGGTAATGGCGAAAAACTCTGGAAAGATTAAAGACATCGAAGAATAATATAATTCAAAATAAAACAAACGTTCTTATCATGAGCCAACAAAGAATTAGAATTAAGTTGAAATCGTACGACCATAATTTGGTTGATAAATCAGCTGAGAAAATTGTGAAAACAGTAAAAGGAACAGGTGCAGTAGTTACTGGACCAGTGCCTTTACCTACACATAAAAACATCTTTACTGTTTTGCGTTCACCACACGTAAATGCAAACTCTAAAGAACAATTCCAATTGTGTACTTACAAAAGATTGTTAGATATCTATTCATCTACATCTAAAACTATTGATGCATTGATGAAGTTGGAATTGCCGAGTGGTGTTGAAGTTGAAATTAAAGCATAAGGCTTTTTAAAGAAAAGTAATTATTTATTTATGTCCTCCTTTTTAATGGCGGACCGCTAAAACAAAAACAAATGAAAGGATTAATTGGAAAAAAAGCTGGTATGACCAGTGTGTTCATCGATGGTAAGCACATGGGTGTTACCGTTATTGATGTAACAGGGAATCAGGTTTCTCAATTGAAAACTGAGGAGAAAGATGGTTATACTGCAGTACAGTTGGCTTATGATGAGAAACGCGAAAAGAGTGTAAATGCTGCTGAGGCTGGACACTTCAAAAGAGCAGGTGTTGCTCCAAAACGTAAATTAGTAGAGTTCAGAGATTTCGATTTCGAGAAAAAAGAAGGAGAAACTGTAGGTACTGAAATCTTTGCAGAAGGAGAAAAAATTTCTGTTATCGGTATTTCTAAAGGAAAGGGATTCCAGGGTGTTGTTAAACGTCACGGATTTAGCGGAGTTGGTATGGCTACACACGGTCAGCACGATCGTCAAAGAGCTCCGGGTTCAATCGGTGCATCTTCAGATCCTTCAAGAGTATTGAAAGGTATGAGAATGGCAGGAAGAATGGGTGGCGATAGAATCAAAACTTTGAATGTGAAGATTGTAAAAATTCTTGCTGAAGAGAATCTAGTATTAGTAAATGGATCAGTTCCAGGAGCAATTGGTTCTTATATCGTATTGGAAGGTAGATAATTAAGTTACTAACAAATTATACTAAGCCGAGAATTTATTCTCGGCTTTTTTGCGTTTTAGAGAAACATTTTTTGTGTCTGAGTCGTATGTAGGAGCATAACTAACCATTTCTTCATACGATTAATACTAACTATGACAAAAAAGCTGTACTTTCTAATCTTAATTTTTTTCATCCCCTTCTGCCAATTATTTGCTAGCCACGCTGTTGGGGCCGATTTAACTTATGATTGCTTGGGCGGTAACACTTATCGTTTTCGGCTTAAGTTTTATAGAGATTGTGCAGGTATTGCAGCTCCAACATCTGTTTCTATTAATATTGCTTCAACAAGTTGTTCTCGCAGTACAAGTATAACAATGCCGTTGATCAGCTCGCAAGAGGTATCTCCTCTTTGTGCAGCACAGCTACCTAATTCGACATGTAATGGTGGTTCGTTGCCAGGTATACAACAATATGTATATGAGGCTACATATACCTTACCCGTAAATTGCGTAGATTGGAAATTTAGTTATACATTATGTTGTAGAAATGCTGCAGTAACAAATTCAAGTAGTGCTTCTAGTTATAATCTTTATGTTGAAGCCAACTTAAATAACGTAGTTGTTGCCTGCAACAGTTCTCCTGATTTTACAGTAAACCCGGTTCCTTACATCTGTAACGGACAACCTTTCAGTTATAATCACGGGGTAGTAGACGTGGATGGGGATTCTTTATCCTATACTCTTATTCAGCCTAAACATACAGCAGGTTCGAATGTGCCTTATACAGGATCTTTTTCTTCTACATATCCTATAAGTACTTCCCCTGCAAATAATTTCGTGTTTAATCCATCTACCGGGCAAATGACCTTTACTCCGAATGGGACACAAATTGGTTTGGTGGCTATTCGAGTAGATGAGTTTAGAAATGGAGTGAAAATTGGTTCAACAATCCGTGATATGCAGGTTATTGTGATCAATTGCGGCACGAATAGCACTCCTTCAATGGCCAATCCAATCAATGTTACAGGAGCATCATATAATACAACAACAAGTACTTTTAAAGCATGTCCTGGTACACCAATGTCATTTCAGTTTGTTTCTACTGATTTAGATGCTAGCCAAATCCTTACGCTCACATCCAATGTGGGAACCTCGATACCTGCTGCTGTTGTAACATCTACCGGAACAAATCCGAAAACAACAACATTTACTTGGACGCCTACAAAGGCTAATGCCGGTTTTTACAGTATATCTTTTAGAGCGGTTGATAATGCTTGCCCATTAACTGCATCTGCAACTAAAGGATTTAATATATATGTACCATCTTTAAAAGCAACTATTTCTGATACAATGGTTTGTACCGGAACAGGGAAAGCTTTTAATCTGAATGCTACTCCTACCGGAACAGATGGTACAGAAACATATGCTTGGACACCAGCTGTAGGTTTTACCACATCTAGCACTATAAAAAACCCATCCGTAAATATCAGTACCCCGCAAACTTATGTTGTGAGTATGACTCAAGGGGGATGTATTCTTCGTGATACTGTAAGAGTGAAACCATATGCTACTCTTGTTGCTAGTCCGGATTCTTCACTTTGTCCTTTTGACCCTGCTATACAATTAACATCAACTTTCACTAAATTGATGCCTACCCTTTCAGCGAGTCCTATTACTTATAGTTGGACTCCAACTGCAGGCCTAACTCCATCGGCTACTATTTCAAATCCATCTGCAAAACCTGCTGCAACAACATCTTATATTTTGTCGGCAGGCGATGCACTTTGTACTATGAAAGATACGGTAGTAATATCCGTAGTTCCATGTCCTTGTTATGATACTGCCCGAATTGCAACACCTAAAGTTTTAACTTGCACACAGTTGTTGGATACATTAGATGGTTCAGCGTCTACTACAGGCTCTTCGTTTCAATGGATTGCCTATGCAGGGGGTAATATTGTTTCCGGTGCAACAACAGCAACACCAATTATTAATCAACCCGGAAGATACACTTTGGTTATCACCAACTTGATTAACGGCTGCGTGGATTCAACTTTTGTAATTGTAACTAGAAACATTACAGCTCCGAACATTAATGCAGGTATTGATACGGTATTGAATTGTGTACGCACCAGCTTAAACTTAAATGCAACATCAAGCACAACGGGAGCAACCTTTGCATGGTCGAACGGAGCAACAACAGCGACTACCAATGTAAATGCTCCAAATACCTATACCGTAACAGCTACTAATCCTACAAATGGTTGTACAGCAAGTGATGCAGTAGTGGTAACACAGAATATCATAACACCGAACATTAACGCAGGTATCGATACAGTACTAAACTGTGTTCGTACTAGCTTAAACTTAAATGCAACATCAAGCACAACCGGTGTAACGTATGCATGGTCGAACGGAGCAACTACAGCAACAACTAGTGTGAATGCGCCTAATACATATACTGTAACGGTTACAAATACCTACAATAGATGTACAGCAAGTGATGCAGTAGTGGTAACACAGAACATCACCACACCGAATATTAATGCGGGAGTGGATACAGTATTGAACTGTGTAAGAACAAGCTTAAACTTAAATGCTACATCAAGCACAACCGGTGTAACGTATGCATGGTCGAACGGAGCAACTACAGCAACAACTAGTGTGAATGCGCCTAATACATATACTGTAACGGTTACAAATACCTACAATAGATGTACCGCAAGCGATGCAGTAGTGGTAACACAAAATATTACAACTCCGAATATTAATGCGGGAGTGGATACAGTTTTAAACTGTGTTCGTACTAGCTTAAACTTAAATGCAACATCAAGCACAACCGGTGTAACGTATGCATGGTCGAACGGAGCAACCACAGCAACAACTAGTGTGAATGCACCTAATACATATACTGTAACGGTTACAAATACCTACAATAGATGTACAGCAAGCGATGCAGTAGTGGTAACACAGAATATCACAGCACCAAATATCAATGCAGGTATTGATACGGTATTGAATTGTGTTAGAACAAGCTTAAACTTAAATGCAACGTCTAGCACAACAGGTGTTACCTATAATGGTCGCATGGAGCAACAACAGCAACAACTAGTGTGAATACCCCTAATACGTATACCGTAACAGTAACTAATACCTATAACAGATGTACCGCAAGCGATGCGGTTGTTGTAACGCAAAACATAACCACACCAAACATCAATGCAGGTGTTGATACAGTATTGAACTGTGTTCGTACTAGCTTAAACTTAAATGCAACATCAAGCACAACCGGTGTAACGTATGCATGGTCGAACGGAGCAACAACAGCAACAACTAGTGTGAATGCGCCAAACACATATACAGTAACCACTACTAATCCGGCAAATGGATGTACAGCAAGTGATGCAGTAGTGGTAACACAGAATATCACAACACCGAATATTAATGCGGGAGTGGATACAGTTTTAAACTGTGTAAGAACAAGTTTAAACTTAAATGCAACATCAAGCACAACCGGTGTAACGTATGCATGGTCGAACGGAGCAACAACAGCAACAACTAGTGTGAATGCACCAAATACATATACCGTAACGGTTACTAATACTTATAATAGATGTACAGCGAGCGATGCAGTAGTGGTAACACAAAATATCACAACACCGAACATTAACGCAGGTATCGATACAGTACTAAACTGTGTTCGTACTAGCTTAAACTTAAATGCAACGTCTAGCACAACAGGAGTTACTTATGCATGGTCGAATGGAGCAACTACGGCATCAACAAGTGTGAATACTCCTAATACGTATACCGTAACAGTAACTAATACTTATAACAGATGTACCGCAAGCGATGCAGTTGTTGTAACGCAAAACGTTACAGCACCGATTGCAAATGCAGGAGTAGATACAATTTTATATTGTAATCGTACCACGATTAACTGGAGCGCAACATCAAACGTAGCAGGAGCAACGTATGCATGGTCAAATGGAGCAACAACAGCAGCGAACACAACAACAGTTCCCAACACCTATACAGTAACAGTAACAAATCCATTGAACGGCTGTACCGCAAGTGATGCAATGGTAATTAGCCAAAACATCACTGCACCTATTGCGAATGCCGGAGTAGACACCATCTTATATTGTAATCGCACTACTATCAATTGGTCAGCTACATCAAACGTAGCAGGTGCAACGTATGCATGGTCAAATGGATCAACAACAGCAGCAAACACAACAACAGTTCCAAATACATACACAGTAACCGTTACGAATCCATTGAAGGGATGTACAGCAAGTGATGCGATGGTGATTAGCCAAAACATTACTGCAC
>JBGAHI010000008.1:0-291023 GCA_044226285.1 Chitinophagales bacterium
GATTTTGATGAAAAAGTGTTTAAGTCTATATCCCTCAATGAGTTTTACTCAGATGGCAGCGTAGTTTACTTAAACACTTTCTCTTTTAGCTAAATTCAATATTTCTATTCAAATACGAACCTAAAGGATTGTAGCGGAAAGCCCACAGGGCCAATGCCTATTGGCACGAGGACTTGCAGCGAAAAGCCCGGTGCCGCTTCTTAGCGGGACACGGCAACACTTTAACACGTATAAAATCCTAAGAAATTCGAAAAAAAGAGAAACGGGCGATTCAAAACTTTGACGAACACAACTTTTGGCTATTTTAGCAGATTCCAAAAAAACAAAATATGCAAAACTTCAAGAAAATTAATACCCTGGTAGGCTTCGGTGTGCTGTTATTCGCTACTGTTGTTTACGCGATGACCATGGAATCGAGCGGAAGCTTCTGGGACTGCGGTGAGTTCGTTTCGGGCTGCTGGAAACTACAAGTGGTTCACGCTCCGGGGGCGCCATTCTTCCTTATGTTGGGACGATTGTTCACACTTTTGGCTTTTGGCGATACTTCGAAAGTGGCGATGATGGTGAATTTTATGTCGGGTTTAAGCACTGCCGCTTCGATTATGTTTTGTTATTGGTCGGTAGTGATGTTGGCAAAAAAAATGTTTTTTACGGATAAGAACAATCCAACATCGGGCGAGGCAATTGCCGTGATGGGAGCCGGTTTGATAGCCGCAGGTTGCGCTACGTTCTTGGATTCGTTGTGGTTTTCGGCTGTGGAGGGCGAGGTGTATGCCTTGTCGCAATTCTTTATGGCGATAATTGTTTGGGCAATTTTGAAATGGGACGAAAGTGAAAGCAAATACGCTGACCGTTGGATTATTTTCATTGCGTATATGGTGGGCTTGTCGATTGGTGTTCACTTATTGTCGTTGTTGGCCTTGCCATTTATTGCGGTGGTATACTATTTCAAAAACCACAAAACTACGGTAGTAGGCTTTTTTATTGCAGCTTTTGCCGGTTTTGGTGTGTTAGGTTTTGCAATGAAGTTTGTTATTTCTTACACCCAGGCGTTCATGGCCGGGTTCGACAAATTCTTTGTTAACACATTGGGCTTGCCGTTTTACAGCGGTGTGATTTTCTTCTTCTTGTTGTTGATTTCATTGTTGTCTTACGGTATTTATTACACACAAAAAACGAATCGTTACTTATGGAATTTGGGATTGATTTCGGCTTCGTTTGTGTACATCGGTTACTTATCGTATGCGATGGTGCCTATTCGTGCTGTAGCGAATACGCCTATTAACATGAACAGACCGGCTGATCCATTCAGCATTAAATCGTACGTAGATCGTGAGCAATATGGCGACAGACCATTGGTGTACGGACCGGATTATACCGCTACTTATCAGGATATTGAAGGACAAAAAGAATTGGGGGATCGTTTCTACAAAGGCAAAGACAAATATGAATTTGGCGGAAAGAAAATCGATTATATTTTCAAAGATGAGGCATGTATGCTATTCCCGCGTTTAGGTTTTTGGCAAGAAACGCAGAAACACGATGGGTATAGAACCTGGTTAAACCCTGCTGCGAAATTAATTGACCGTAAGACGAACGAGGTGGTACAAACCTTTGATCCGGGTCAGCGCCAGCAAGCCAACCAAATTGCGCAACAACGTAATGCCGAGCAACCGGGCCGTTATTTTGTGAAAGACGATGTTTCGATGAAAGACAACATTTGGTATTTCTTGAAGTATCAAATTGGGTATATGTACTTCCGTTATTTTATGTGGAACTTTGCCGGAAGACAAGATGATATTCAAGGTACATACGGTAACGACAATGGCCGTTGGATAAGCGGTATTCCGTTTATTGATAATTCAGGGTTGTTCTTTACGCCTGAATATCCGCAAGAGCATTTATCGAAAGAATCGTTGGAAAACAAAGGCCGCAACAAGTTTTACATGATCCCTTTCATTTTAGGATTGATTGGTTTGATTTACACATTGTACAAAAACGAAGAAGTATTCTTGAAGATTTTGGTGTTGTTTATCGTTACCGGTTTGTTCCAAATTGTGTATCAAAATGAGCCTCCAATAGAGCCGAGAGAGCGCGATTATGCACAAGCAGGTTCGTTCTGGACGTATTGCTTCTGGATTGGATTTGGGGTATTAGCCATTTGGGATTTCTTACGTAAGAAAATGGCGGAAATACCTGCAGCCGGTGTGGCTTTGGCCTTATCGTTGAGTGCGCCAATTTTAATGGGAGCACAAGGATGGGATGATCACACTCGCCACAACCGTTATACAGCAAGAGATTTGGCGAGAGATTACTTAGAGTCTTGTCAGCCGAACGCTATTTTGATGACGATGGGTGATAACGATACTTATCCATTGTGGTATGCGCAAGAGGTAGAAGGTATTCGTCCGGATGTGCGTGTAATTAACTTATCGCTTTTAGGTGTGGATTGGTATATCCAGCAATTGAAATACAGATGGAATCAATCGGCTCCGGTGAAAATTTCGTTTACCGATGAGCAAGTACAAGCCAGCAACCGCGATGTGGTGCGCTACTCTCCTACTCCGGGGATTACAGATGAAACACCATTGGATTTGAAAAAGGTAATGCAATTTATTGCCAGCGATGATCCGAAAAACAAGGTGAGTTCAGGTCAAGGAGAAATGGAGAATTTCTTGCCAACAAGAACGTTCTATTTAGACATAGATACAAACAAAGCGAAAGCGATGAATATGTTAGATCCGGCTGATTACGCACAATTGACTTCGCGTATGAATTGGCAAATAGGCAGTGGAACGTTGTTGAAAAACGATTTACTAACCTTAGATATTGTGGCGAACAACATTATGGAACGTCCGATTTACTTTGCTGTTTCTGTAAGTTCTGATGCGTATGAAGGCTTAGATAAATATTTCCAATTGGAGGGATTAACGTATCGAATTGTTCCGAGAGAATCTGGCTCTAAAGGGCATCAAACGGCCCCTGTACGTAATGATGTGGCATACGAAAACATGATGAAGAAATTCAAATTTGGAGGAGTAGAAACCTATCCTGATTTGTATATCGATGAAAACATCCAACGTATGTTCATGAATTTGAGAGGCAATTATGCGCGTTTAGCGGAATCGTTATCGGTGAAAGGCGATACAAAAAAAGCCGTGGAAGTGATTGACTATGCACTGAAAATGATGCCGGCTAAGTTGATTCCGTATAATGTGTTCAATGCTTCGTACCCTGAATTTTATTACGCGGCAGGTGATAAAGAAAAAGCAAGAAAACTATCGGATGAGTTGTTAGCGAGAGCAAAAGATGAATTACAATACTGGCAGTTTATCTACAAGATACAGTTAGAGAAAGCGGCTGATAGTGGCGATAGAGGTTACTTAACGCAATTGCAACAAGGCTACTTTATGCAGAACCGTCCTATTCAAGAACAATTGTACATTTTACAAGAGTTGAGTTCTATTGCAAAACGATTCGACCCTGAGATGGCGGCAAAATTGGAAAAAGAATTCAAAGATGCGCAGGCAAGTTTTGTGAAAGACATGCCAAGAAGCTAGTCGTACATACACTTTAGGTTAAATACTAAATTCAACGACTTGAACATCGGGATTCTCGGCATTGGTAAATTAGGGCTTTGTTTCGGATTAAACCTCGAGAATAAAGGGTTTACGGTTGTTGGTGTAGATGTTCATGAAGGGTATGTAAATTCGATTAACAGTAAAACACTGTTTTCGTTTGAGCCACAAGTAAATGCATTGTTGAAGGCATCGTTAAACTTTAGTGCAACCACAGCTATTACTGAAGTACTCTCTGACGATTTCATGCTGCTATTTATTATGGTGGCAACGCCTTCGCTACCCGATGGAAGCTACGACCATTCACAGATAGAACATGTAGCAGAACAATTGATAGCTTTTGGCAAAAGAGAAAAGCAAGTTCATTTGGTGATTGGCTGTACAACGATGCCCGGGTATTGTGACGACTTGGCCAAACGACTCGAACATTACAATTATACAGTAAGTTATAATCCTGAATTTATTGCACAAGGCGATATTATTCGCAATCAATTATATCCTGATCAAGTGTTGATTGGTGAAGCGAACGAAACTACTGGCGATTTGATAGAAGAGGTGTTCACGCAGTTATGTGAAAACAAACCGGTGTATTGCAGAATGAGCCGGCTTAGTGCTGAGATTGCAAAAATTGCCACGAATTGTTTTTTGACAACTAAGATTTCGTTTGCCAATTCGATTGGAGACTTAGCCATTAAAGTTGGCGCTGAGCCCGAAAAAATATTACGTGCCATTGGGGCCGACAGTAGAATCGGCAATAAATATTTATCATATGGATTTGGTTTTGGTGGCCCTTGTTTCCCGAGAGATAATAAGGCACTTGGACTTTTTGCGCGCAATAATGATTACGCTTTGTTGCTGAGTGAAGCAACAGATGAGATTAACAAACGTCATCTTGCGTTTCAATTACAAGACTACCTAGATACCTATTCGGAAGATGAAAAAATCGTCTTCGATGGTATAACATATAAAAAAGGTTCATTACTTTTAGACGAATCTCAACAGTTCGCTTTAGCCTTTTTGTTGGCAAAGGCAGGCCGAAAGGTGGTGTTGCGAGATCAGGAAGTAGTGCTAACAGCAATTAAAAAGGAATACGGCAACCTTTTTGATTATGAACCTAACCCATGAAAACAAACATAGCTATTGTTGTACCAACCTATAATCGCCCCCATTGTTTGATGCGGTTGTTGGATGCTTTAGCTAAAGCTGAATATTCTCAAAATACCGATCTTTTTATTTCTATTGATGATGCATCCGCTCAAACAGCAACTGTTGCGATTGCAGAACAATATCCTTGGGCTTTCGGTTCAAAAAAAGTAATTCGCAATACCCAACATTTGGGGTTGAAACAGCACATATTACTGTGTGCAGATATTGTAAATGATTATGATGCCCTAATCGTATTAGAAGACGACTTAGTGGTTTCGCCATACTTTTTTGCATACACGCAACAGGCGCTTGCGTTTTATTCGGCTGAAGAAAAAGTAGCCGGTATATCGCTCTATAATTATGCTATTACCGAAAGTGGGTTCTACCCATTTTATCCAAAGCATGATGGAAGTGATGTTTACTTCATGCAAGTGGCTTCATCGTGGGGACAGTGTTGGACAAAACAGCAATGGAATAATTTCAAAGCTTGGTTTGCAGAGCATCCGGAGCTCAAGAGCGATAAACCTTTGCCAGATTACATTCAAAGTTGGGGAACGCAATCGTGGAAGAAACATTTCATTCATTATTTGATTGATACTGATTCGTATTTTGTTTTCCCGCATCAATCGCTCAGTACTAACTTTGGTGACCCCGGTACCAACACCAATCGAAAAGGGCTGTTTCAAACTCCATTGATACAAGGTAAGCGGGCCTTTCAATTTAAATCCTTAAACGACTCTGCAAGCACTTATGATGCGTGGTTTGAACAAAAGAGATTTCAAAAAGGCATTTACAATCAAAGCAATACAACTATTGATGTGTATGGAGAACGTTCTTTGGATTCGATTACTACCCCTTTTTTAATTTCTTCCAAAACGTGTAGTGACCCCATACAATCGTTTGGCATAGAACTTTCCGATTACACGCAGAATATTTTGCAGGATGTAAAAGGCGATTTTTTCCACCTCGGAGCTACGAAAAATTTCACCAATAAGAAACCAAACCGTGAGGCCTTTTTCCCGCAACTGAAAGAGATTAAGGATTTAGTTTTTCATGAATTTATTGAAACGGAAGCTACTGAAAGAGGACGAGCAGCTTTTGAAAAACATTTATATAATCAGCAGTTCCCTACATTTTGTATATATATTTTAGCAAACACCACTGAAGGGCTAGCGCTAACACTGAATAGTATTTCAAGACAAAAATATCCATTTGTGGATGTGAAGATTTTCGCGAAAACAAAGTTTAGTTTAAAAACGCTCCCGAAACATATAAATAGTCTCGAAGTAATAGAATCAGTTGATGACCGAACTTTGCTGGATGCATTGAGTACAACATCTTATGCTTACGGAGCGCTGCTCCAATCAGGTGACGAATATGCAGAAGGTGCGCTTTTGGCTGCCAAAAACATCTTTAAACGCTTTGTGGACATTCATTGGCTGTATGGAATTGTGGTAAGCAAGAAAAATGGCATTTTATTAGCCCCAGAACCTATTTGTAAAAGAAGGTTTACTGAAAGATTGATTACTGCTGAAGTTGAAGCAACAGGTGCAACAAGTCTGCGCTCGGCAGGTTTATTTTTTTCAGAGCATATTGCCAAAGAGAGTATCCTAAAAATGAAGCTTAACACGCCATCTTCAATTCAGCAAAACCTTTGGTGTCAATTCGTAAAGGATACCCCATTGTATAGTGCCTCCTTTTATGCTGCATACAGTGCTGAGAAAGAAGTAAAGCATAAACAACCATTTAGTTTTAAACAGTGGAGTTTTGAAAAAAATATACCCTACTTGCGCTATGTGTACAACCGTCAAGAACAATTTCCTGCTGTAGTACGCTACGAACATAAAACCAATGCCTATTATTTAAGTGATTACTAGCCCTAAAATATCAGTTGTTACTGTTTGCAGAAATGCAGCGCAATACATAAGAGCATGTATCGAATCGGTAGTGGGTCAAGACTATGCAAACATCGAATATATTATTGTTGATGGAGCCAGCAATGACAATACGCTTAGTATTATAAAAGAATACGAAAGTAAAATCCATTGCATTATTTCTGAACAAGATGCAGGTCCTGCAGATGCGCTCAACAAAGGCTTTTCGAAAGCTACAGGCGATATTTTGTGTTGGCTAAACGCTGATGATAAATTTCATCCGTATGCACTATCTACAGTTGCAAAACTTTTTTCGGATTTACCGAACGTAGATTGGATAACCGGTTTCCCTTCTTGGTATAATGCAGAAGGAACCTGCTTAAATGAATTATATATTCAGCGTACACCGGTGTTTGATAATTACGTACACGATGGCGTTTATCCGCATTTTAACCGCTGGAGTAAAACACGCTTTGCCAGTGGCGATTTTTTAGCGATACAGCAAGAATCTGTTTTTTGGAGAGCTTCTCTTTGGAAAAAAGCAGGCGCTAAAATTGAAACTGGAATTATAGCCTTTGACTTCGAACTTTGGGTGAGATTTTTCCAATGGGCAACCATTTATACAGCCCCGGTTTTGCTTTCAGGATTCAGAGTCCACAGTCAGCAATTATCTGAAGATCAAATCCGCTATATTCAGGAATGCAATAATATTATTGAGCAATCAAAAAAAAATATATCTGTACTGGCGAGAATATGGGCCTCGATAAAAATAAAAGTAGCTTATTTATTCAAGGCCTTTTACTACATAGATGTTCCTTTGCTTGGCAACATTTATCCTATACTCATGGGTTTTCCGAAACTGATAAAATTCAATGAAAAGCAGAATAAATTTACTATTGATTATATTTAACCGATGAGTAAGCAAAAAGAAATACAACAAAAAAAAGTAAGCAAGAGCAATAAAAAAGAAACCGAAAAGAACAGCGAAGGTTTTTTCGCAAAACATGGTTTTGGCCTTTTTATTTTTCTGATTAGTTTTTTAGTGTATGTGAATTCGATTCCCAACGATTATAATCTAGATGACGAGTTGGTAACACAAAACCATCGTTTAACTGCAGGAGGAATTAGTGCTATTCCGGATATTTTCACTGAACCCTATTACAAAGATAAAATGGGTTATAGCTATGAGTATCGTCCTATGGTACTCATATCCTTTGCCATCGAACACGAATTGTTTGGAGACAATCCGCATGTTAGCCACTTTTTCAATGTTGTACTATACGCTTTATTATGTTTGACTTTTTATCGTGTGCTGAATCGAATGTTAGGTGCAGACTATTCCATAATGACCTTAGTTGCAAGTACGCTTTTTGCACTTCACCCAATTCATACAGAGATTGTAGCGAGTATTAAAAGCCGAGATGAAATTCTTTCGTTGCTTGGCGCCCTAATCGCCCTGCGCTATGCACTAAAATTCAACGACACAAAAAAATGGATCTACTTTCCATTCATTGTGATTGCCTTTGTTTTTGGTTTACTTTCAAAACTCACCATTACACCTTTCATCATTTTAATCCCCATGGCCATCGCCTTTTTCCGAACCTCATCATTAAAAGAAATATTACTGCTGAGTGTTGGACTTGCATTGCCATTATTCTTTTTGGTAAATATCAACCTTCTCAAAGACAGAGTCATATTCCTGATGGGTGTACTTGTTTTGAATTGTGTTTTGTTCATCCTCAAAAACGGAGTTTCAGGTAATTGGCTGAAGCAGTTCTCTGTAAAGGGTTTTCTCGACATTTATCTTTTGAATACTAAATCGTATGCATTCAGTATTTCGTTTCGAAATTTCTATCAATGGCAGAGCATACTACTCAGCATTATCATTCTTGGGTTAGTCGGTTTAAACTATTTTTATTTCATATCCGGAAATAACGGCTTGTTTCTTGGAACTCTTTTTATCATTGGCTTTTCGCTATTGTGGCTAAATTGGGAATGGAAGCTAATCATTGGCATCGGATACTTATCGTTACTTCTCTTTTATCTTTTTAATTTACAACTGCCGCATCGTCTGGCATTATCTATTCTTCCATTCCCGATATTATATTTCGGTCTTCGTTCAAAAGGAATCCAACGCTTGTTGTTGATTGCTTTTGCCATTGGCTTAACTGCACTTTGGATAACACAACGCTATGACGGCATCATCGTTCTTATAGGTGCTATGCTTGCTCTCTTTTATTTTCAAAATAAGACAGCCAAATATCAACTTCCGATACTGATAGTTACAGCCATTGGACAAATAGTTTTGTTTTTCATGGGAACAGAAAAGAGCATTTTACATTTTAATTTCCTGATTGCCTTTTTACTCCTCACCTATTTTTCCGAAAAATATAATCGCGTATGGATTATTGGCGTATTAGCTTTTGTATTTCTTATCCCTTCATTAGTTAGTTTCAAAGTTGCGCAACAACCTTTACACATTCAATTACAAGACACCCATATTGTAGGAAAACTCAGCAGCACTAATGGCCCAACCATTATAGCCAACACCAATCGTCCGCTTAATTTTGTAGAAATTCCTGTTGGGTTGAATGAACCTATAGCTATACGATTAGGCACAAGTATGGATATTTTTGCTAAATATTTGAAGTTGATTTTTGTGCCTTATCCGCTATCGTTCTACTATGGCTATAAATATATTGATGCCCTCAACTTTTGGAATGCATACCCAATTGCGATTTTCTTGATTCACCTCATTATTGCCGGATTGGGCTTGTATTTTCTGCGCAAGCAGCCTATCCTTTCGTTTTGCATTTTTGTATACTTAATTTCTTTAGCCTCTGTATCTACAGTAGTTTCAGCACTTCCGGGAATGATGGCTGACCGTTACTTGCTTATTCCGAGTATTGGATTTAGTATACTAGTGAGTTATTTGTTGTTCCTACTTTTCAAAACCCCATTTCATGTTAAATCGATTAATAGTTTATCACTTCCACTTAAGGCTTCGCTATTGGTAATCTGTATAGTGTATTCAGGATTAACCATTGCACGAAATTTCGACTGGAAAGATCGCGTATCGCTTTTTTCGAAAGACATAGAAAATGTTTCTAACTCTGCGCAAGCAAGAAATTTATTCGCAGTACATTTGGCATTGAAAGCAGGAACAACATCGAACACCGAAGAACAAACAAAATGGCGGGAAGAAGCATGTATTCAATTCAAAAAAGCGCTCAACATTTACCCTGAATTTATGAATGCCTCCTTCGATTTAGGCAGAACACTTGTTCAACTTAACCGTTATGACGAAGCTATGGCTGAATTTAAAAACACAATAAGAATCAAACCTACATTTGGTGAGCCCTACAGCAATATTGCCGTTTTACTGGATGCACAAAATAAGTACGCGGAAGCAATTCCTTATTATAAAAAAGCGATTGAAATTCGTCCGAAATTAATGGTATATGCAAATCTGAGTTATGACTATTTTCGATTGAATGACTTTGAAGGCTCTATTGCTGTGAGTAGAAGCGCGAGTAAGGATTTCCCGAATGCATACCAACCTTATTTCAATATGGCAAAAGTGTATAACCGAATCGGTCAACGAGATAGCGCTATCGCCAACTTTGAAAAGGCCTATAAATACAACGAAAACGATTACGGATTAGTAAGCACACTCTATGCCATTTATACTGAACGAAATGACCCCAGAGCTTCCTACTTTGCGGAACGCTTGAAGCTATTACCAAAACCTCAGACCGGTAATTTTATCAATCAGCAGTAGGTTAGGATTAGTTTTCATTTCAGCACTATAATTCGCTATCTTTATTCCACTTCAATACAAACGTATGTCTATAAAAAACAGCTTTTTATTCATTCTAGTTCTTGCCTTTTATTCACCGGTAATTGCGCAAGAAAAAAACAGTTCAAATACTCATCTTTCGCCTAAAACGAAACTGTTAATAGCAAGTTATACTGAAAACATCACCAAAGCTCAGTTACAAGATTATGTAACGCATAACATAGGTGGCAAAACCTATTTAAGTGCATTAATCAAAATGAATACGAAGCAGACACCATCAAGCTTTGAAGCATTAGGCGTTACAGTGGGCACCAAAGCAGGAAACATTTGGACAGTTCAGATTCCTGCAGAAAATGTAAAAGCCTTCACACAACTGAATACCATCGAATATATTGAACTAGACGAGCCCATCAGTTTGAATTTGGATTCGGTTGTGCGAACTACGAGAGCCGATTCAGTACATGGAGGCATTAATTTAGCCATGCCATTTACCGGAAAATATGTGGTGGTAGGGGTTGTAGACATAGGCTTTGATTATACGCATCCAACATTATACGATTCGTTAGGCAACACATACCGAGTGAAAAGAGTTTGGGAGCAACGTAAAAGTGGTACTCCGCCAACTTCGTACAGCTATGGTAATGAAATTGTGGACAGCCTATCCATGTTTGCCGCTCAAACCGATAATAGCACCAATACACATGGAATGCATGTTGTGGGCATTACTTCAGGAAGCGGAAGAAAAAGTAACGCAACAAGCAATCACAAGTTTCAAGGCATGGCATTTGAGAGCGATATTGTATTCGTAGGAATTACTCCGGATTCATCGGAATGGAAAAACACAGGAGTATCAAGCATAGTAGATGGAATCAATTATGTGTATCAATATGCTGCAACCGTAGGTAAACCGGCTGTGGTAAACTTAAGTTGGGGACCGCCTTTAGGCCCGAAAGATGGGACTTCTTTGTTTAGTCAAGCAGTAGATGCACTTACCGGAGTGGGAAAACTATTTGTGTGTTCTGCAGGAAATAACGGGGATGTAAATCTCCATATCAACAAAACATTTACTGTTACCGACACTACCGTAAGTACCTTTGTAGGCTTTGCTTCGTACCTCAACACCAAAAACACTTGGGTAGATGTTTGGGGACAAAGCGGTCAATCGTTTTGCGCAAAAGTTTCCTTATACAATGGCGTAGAAACAGCAACCACGGGATTTGTATGTCTAGATAACCAACTACATCGTTATTATTTAATAGGTGCTAATAACGATACCTGCTATGTTGATATAGTAACCGCTTCTTCAGAATTTAATGGAAAACCAAGAATTTATTTGAGTTTAGGCAGCCGAGTGAAAGACAGTATTTGCTTAACTGTTCAAGGCTCTAACGGCACAATAAATATTTGGAACGGTTACGTTCGAGAGTCGAGTGGTTATTATGGCGAATTGACCACCAACGGAAGAAGTTGGGCTACTGCAGGTGATAATAATCAAACCACCTCCGATTTTGTAGCTACCCACTCAGCCATTAGTGTTGGTGCCTATTCCAGCAGAATAAACTTCAAAAATATAAGCAATAGTAACCAGTCGTATTCCAGTTATACCTCGCTAAAAAAACTGGTTCCCTTTTCAAGTCATGGCCCTACTGCTGATAACCGCATAGTTCCGGATATCACAGCACCGGGATTAGCTGTAATTTCATCCGTAAGTTCTTTCAATGCTGATTATAAACCTGGTGGAGCAGACTATTCATCAGTGATTAGTCGCGGTTATGATTCGCTGAACAGCAAATATTATTATTATGCACAAATGTCGGGGACTTCTATGTCTTCTCCGGCAGCATCAGGCATTGTTGCATTGATGCTTCAAGCCAATCCTAAACTTTCTCCTGCTGAGGTGAAAATTATCCTGGCAAAAACAGCTATTACAGATACATTTACAGGCACTTTGCCTGCTCAAGGCAACAATCTATGGGGACATGGGAAAATCAATGCTTATGCGGCAGTAATGGAAGCCTATACTTATCCTGCCAATTTGAATTCAGTAAAAGAGAAAGTGATTAAGGCAGAATTATATCCAAATCCCAATCACGGAAAATTCACCATTAGTATTGAAGAGAGCAAAGCACTAAAAATGACATTATCCATTTTTGATTACACCGGCAAACAGGTGCATCAATCGGATTGGAACAAACCAAGCGGTGCAGCATCAAAAAAATTAGATTTGAACACATTAAGTCCGGGCGTATATTTTGTGCAATTGCAATCGGGTACTGATTTGTGGGTAGATAAAATTGTGGTGGAGTAATTCAGCAAAAAAAACTAAAATCATAGTTAGTTCTGTTAAAATGTTTTATCGTTGCAAAAATTAGATGTTATGAAAAAAATACAAATTGCCGTTTTCGCGCTCACCGTATTGTTGAGTTCTTGTGTAACGCAGAAAAAACATAAAGGACTTCAATCGGAATACGACAAGTTAAAAACGTCTGAAAGTGCACTGAACGCAAGCGTACAAGACCTGACGCTTAAATTGGCCAATTGCAGAACTGAATCCACAGGTTTAAACGATAAAATCAAAATGTTACAAGAGAACGTAGCCTTGTTGCAAAAGTTAATTGACGACTGTCAAAAACAAAACAACCAGGGCGGAGTGAACATCAGTAAATTAGTGGACGAGATTAATGTAGCGAACAAATACATCAAAGAGTTGGTAGCTACCAATCAGCGCAACGATTCTTTGAATATGGTATTGAGCAATAATTTGAAACGTTCGTTAAGCGATGTAGCCAGCGATGACGTTCAAATTAAAGTGCAAAAAGGGGTTGTGTTTATTTCACTTTCAGATAAAATGCTTTACAACTCAGGAAAATACACATTGAGTCCGGCTGCTGCAGGAACATTGGATAAAATCGCTAAAATCTTGAATGATTACAAAGATTATGATGTATTGGTTCAAGGAAATACGGATAATGTGCCTATTGCTACAGCAACGATTGCCGACAACTGGGATTTGAGCTGTTTAAGAGCCACTTCAGTCGCACGCTATTTACAAAACAATTTGAATATCAATCCAAGCCGAATTACTGCCGGTGGCCGTTCGGAATATCAGCCTAAAGTAAGCAACGACACACCTGCGAACCGCTCTATCAATCGCAGAACCGAGATTATTGTGATGCCGAAACTGGATGAATTTATGAAGCTTTTAGAAGCCGGCAAAAAATAAATTTCACCACCCTTTTGGATTGAAAATTATCCAAAAGGGTTTTCTTTTTAGAGAAAAGATATATATTCGCGCTCTCTATTGCCCGATCGTCTAATGGCAGGACTACTGATTTTGGTTCAGTGTGTATAGGTTCGAATCCTGTTCGGGCAACAATAGAACTTCTGAAAGCCTTGCACAGCAAGGCTTTCTTCGTTTTAATAGGCACCCTACACAAGCTTTTACACAAGGTCATTCATATCAGCTTTTATTTTAATCTTCCGGTAATCGAGCCCTTTTCGACCTGTATTGTATATAATACTAAGAAAGAACAACAGGGAGATGGACAAACAAGTCAGAATTATAGGTATTGAACTCGAGGAACTGGAGCGTATTATTACAAAAATTGTGACTGAGCAGCATCGTATCCTTTCAGAAGAACTGAAAGCGCTGATGGCTAAAAAGGACGACCCGCTGAATAGTGACCACATTACTATAAAAGATTTAATGGTTCAACTTGGTGTTACCAGAAACACCATTCAAAACTATAGGAAATCTGGACTCCTCCCTCCTCCAAACTTCGACTTATCTGGTCGTCCCTATTGGACAGCTGAACAGCTAGTCACTTTCATGAATACACAAAAGGCGAAGGGGAAATTTCCTGGCTAATCCCTATAAAACAGAACGCTTATAATCGTTTTAAAAATTAATCCATTGAACTTATATGTCAAGAGAGATAAAGAAGTATGTCCGTTATTATTTACAAAGCAGGAAAAAGTGGCAGAATGACCGCGTTCAAAGACCACATCCGATTGTATTGTCGTTTCATTATAATAGTAAAGTACTCTGCACGCTAACAGGTTTAAAAATGCTTGAAACTGACTGGGATAAAGCCAGACAGAGGGCAAAACCATCAGTAAAGCGTTCCAAAGAGGTAAATTCGATATTGGATGAGTTAGAACAAAAGATAAACGATGTTTATTTCACCTATTTAGCTCAAGGAATTCCTATTAACAATACTATTTTATTAAAGGCTATTAAGGAAGATAGAACAGTTGTAACTATATCTTTCTGGAAAGAATGGGAACGCTACTTTGAAACACATAAGAACAAGCATAGTAAGGGTACATTGAAATCTATGTTTACCTCTTTCAATCATTTTAAGAAATTCCTTAAAAATAGAGAAATCACGTTTGAAGAAGTAAATCCAGAACTACTCGCAGACTATGTGAAATTTCTACTCAAAAGAGGAAATACCAATAATACCATACATGGTAATATCAAGCGAATCAAAATCTTCTTAAACTATTCACAGCGGGTAGGATTGCATAATAACGATAAGTACAAACAATATAATATACCTGAACGTGTTGGAAGCATTAAATTCTTAGAATGGGATGAAGTGAAGAAGCTACTAGACGTCCATTTAGATAATGAAACGGAATGTGAGGTGAGAGATTTATTTTGTATGTGCTGCTTAACTGCTATGAGATATAGCGACCTATCTAATCTTCGGAAGACAGACGTAAAAGAACATTCCTTTAAAGAGTTATCAGGAATACAATACGCAATCCACACTAGGCAAAAAAAGACCGATAAAACAACCGTTATTCCTCTTCTAAAAGAGGCTATAGAGATACTAGAACGATACAAGGATAACGATTCCGAATTTGCGCTACCTAAACGAGCTTTGCAGAACGTGAATAACATTATCAAAGAAATAGGGAAAAAAGCAGGCATCGATTCAAACCAAGAAGTCACTCTTTACAGAGGAAATGAACGTGAAACTAAAGTCCATAAAAAACATGAAATCCTTTCTACACATATGGGCAGAAGAACCTTTGTTACCATTGCAGCCACTAGAGGTATACCTATAAACGTTGTAGCATCTATAACAGGTCAGAATCCTAAGACTACGCTTAAGCACTATATGGGTGTTATTGATTCGAAGAAATTCGAAGAGCTTGCTAATAAGATGAACTTTTAAAACTAAAAAGAGCACTTGTTCTGGAAAGTTCAATAAATATAAATTCAACCTGTGTCCAAATAAACACAAGTTGGAATATTATTATTAATATGAACGGTATTTAAACTACTTAGATTGTAAATAATACACTTTTGATAATCGAAAAATTGGCTTACTTTAGATAGTAACTAAATGAAAATAAAGACCCTTAATCCTCGAACTATATTAAAAACCGAAATTTATCATTCTTGACCCCAAAACCAAATTTACGATATTTAGTTCTATAGAACTGAATATGAACCATTTTCTCCAACGCCTCATTCATTAACAATTATTTAAAACACTATGAAATTAGATTTCGTTTTCAAATCTTCTGACCATTTACGCTACGAAAACGGCATACACGTTTCTGGGCCACATGGGGGTGCAGGAAGAGCAGTAAAAGTTGAGCTTAATATATCAGGAGATGAAGGCGTTACTGTTACACTGTATAACCTTGATGGTAATCATCCTGTTTGGCAAAACAATGTTCAGATGGCACCAAAGCAAATGAAAGTTATAGAGCAGACAAATGACAAAATTGTTTTGCGTGGCTACGGTCACGATGCTATGGGAGCTTCATTTGCTGACTATGGTTTGATAATTAAACTTAAAAACGGTGAGTTAGAAAATTGCATCTTGCATATGCACGACAGAGGAGTGGATATAGAATATTTACCTTAGTCGAATATTGATTATTATGCCAGAAATTAATTACGGTTTAGACCCAATAGAAGTCATCATTAGGCTAACGCCTGATGATGTTATTGAGTTTAATAAATTGAACGATTTCTCTATTGACCAAATAAAAGCAGATGTATCTGGCAAAGAACTTTACTGTCATTTTCAAAAAATCAGTGACACTGAACACAAAATATTTATCCCGACCTTAAACGGCCAGTTTGAAGCAATTGTAAAGTGGTATTCGGTAGCGGACACATATCAAGCAGTAGTTGACAAGAAGAAAAAAACAATTTACAGAACTGCTATCATTACACCGCAAGCAGACAAAAGCATTTCGGAAACTTGTTTTGTAAAAATCATTGACATCAATGAAGGAGGCAAAGCAAACAGAGCTTCCGATGAATTTGAAGAGTTGTATAAGAAAGTTTGTAAGCAAACTATCGTTTCCAACATCAACATTCAAGGTCAACAGGAGATTTGGTTCAAATGGATTGAAGCTCAGAAAGCAATTATTCAAAAACTGCAAGAACCCATTGAGATTGTTGGAAAGCCTGAATGGAAGTTTGTTTCACTTCCCTACAAGGATGCGAACGGAAAACCAATGACCTCTTATGAGGTTTCCATTAACATAAAGGAAACATTTACATCAGAGTATCAACCATTAGAAACAGCATTAAAAGAATATGGCATAAAACCATCGTTAGATATTTCAGGTTTTCCCAAAAAATATTTGTTTGAAGCAGACGGAACTATCTTTCTTACACAAGAAGAAATTGAGAAGGTTTTAGACCCGTTATTAAAATCGCAGTTTAATGAAACGTTTGAAAGGGAAAATGCAATTTCAGCTGTAATAAAGTTGAAAAATCGTATTGACTTCGAAATAAATAATTATTTGGAGAGTATCAATTTAAATGTCAAGGCCGAAATTGATTATGAAAGCAATTTTGTAATTCTATTTGCATTGGATAATTCAGTTAGAGAAAAAGAAAGATATTCTACCAATTTCAAAGAAATAAGAATACCTAGTGAATTAGTCGAAAAATATCAACTCGTAAGAAAAGGTATCTACGCTGTAATAAGGACTACTGATGCTAACGATATTCAAGCCCAACAGAAATTCGACATACAATTAAGAGATAATACCTATGGTAAGATATTAGAATCAAAAAAATCAGAAATTAGAAAACAGTTAATAGATAAATGCAACAGTCTGAGAAAGGAGGGATACAAGTTTGCATCAATGTATTTGGGAGAGTATTTTTCTTACAATAGAGATAAATTTTCCGAAAGTAGTTTTAGTGAAGAGTTTGATTTAAAAATAAAAAGGGAACTTATCCCTTATAAAGATTTGATCGAGTATAATCCTACTACTAAAACATTGTCATTTGATTTTGAAAAATTTGTTGAATTAGATAGTCTTTCAACATTCCTGAAATCAATTAAACGTTTTAACTTTCAATATGACCCCTTAAGTCCGACTTTTAAGTTTAAGGTAAAAACAAACTTTCTTGCAAAAAAAACACAAAAGCAATTATTCTTAGACAAGCTTAAAAAATTAAGAGGTGCAGAGTTTGTTGCAGACTTAAACAAAAAGACAGTTGAAACAGATGATGAAACACCAACAACAAGAAAAAGATTAGAGAGGCCAGTTTACCTTGGAAAACTCAACACCAAGTCTTCCAATCTAAAAAAGATAGTTCTGTATTTGCCAAACAATTTTCCGTTTGATAAAATCAAAGCAGAAGAAGTTCTTACCTTTTTGAAAAGTAAGAAAAGTGAAAAGGTATCCATAATTCAGGCAAGTCTTCCAGGTGATGAGGCAAAAATAAATTGGTTGGTTGATACAGTTAAGAAAATCACAAATCCTACTGATGAACCCAACGGCAAACCAGCAAATAAAAATCTGGGTGAATTTTTAATTGACACATCAAAAGCAAGTCCGATTGTAGATGAAAATAAAGTAACAGTTAGTTCAGAGTTTTACCATAAAGTAAAAAACAATGAACTTCTCAGACTAAATGAAAGTCAACGGAAGGCAGTTTTAGCATCAGTACATTGTTCTGACCTAGCATTACTTCAAGGTCCGCCCGGAACGGGTAAGACAACTGTTATAGCAGAAATCATTTGGCAAATAATAAGTCAGAATCCAAAACACAAGATACTTCTCACATCAGAAACAAATTTGGCGGTTGATAACGCATTAGACCGTTTGCTTAATACTAAAGGTGTGAATCAAAAATTAGTTGACTTCACAACTTTGATAAAACCTTTGCGGTTTGGAAAGGCAGGCAAAATGGACGAAGAAGGAGCAAAATATTCTGTTGACAGAATTATGTCATGGCTTGACAGCACATACATAGCGGAGGAAATTGATGATGAAATAATAATGGAGGACAGCGATGAAGATTTTGAAGAAAATGCTGAAATAAACAGCGTTGAAAATAATGCTGTTCAAGATTGGATGAAACGAATTGCAAGCAGAGCAAAAAATACAAACCCAAAGTATGCTGCTGCATTGAAAGATTGGGCAATGGAATTATCATTTCCAAAACCTGAAGTGAAAATATTATTTAAGGAAAAATATTTTGAGTATAGCAATATCATTGGTTCAACATGTAGTTCAAGTGGCAGCTTTTCTTTCAAAAACGAATACGCAAAACTTTCTTTGCAAAAATTGTTTATCAATTATTACAAAGCCGAAAAATACAAAGAGAGTATCAGCGACATAAACTACCAATTAAACAAAGGTATTGAGGAAGACGATTTTTCGATAATTGATAGAATATGTAGGCGATTGAAAATTAAAAAGGAAGAACTTCATAAACTATTACTTAATCCCTCTTATGTTTTTGTTCAGTCATTATTTTTTAGTGAGGTTCAGCAAATCAACTTTTTAAAGGACAAAACTCCCAAACCGAAACTCTTATCAAAATTAGTTTCAAGACTTGGTTTTGATTCAATAGAAGAAGCAATTAAAACTCTACAGGAAAGCAACACCATTTTATTTGATACTGTAATTATGGATGAAGCAAGCAAAGCGACACCACCAGAAATGTTATTGCCTTTGTGTTTCGGTAAGCGTTCAATCGTAATTGGCGACCACAGACAGTTGCCACCAATGCTAAATGAAAAAGACTTTAAGGAAGCATTGGAAGAAGCAGGAGCAACGGAATTAGCTACAGAGATTGACCAAGAGTTTTTAGAAACTTCACAGTTTGAAAGAATGATTTTGAACGAAAATATTTCGCCTACAATTTTTGCAAGGTGCAATATTCAATACAGGATGCACCCCGACATCAATGAAGTGATTAAACAGTTTTATATTGATGATGGAGGGTTGGAAGCAGCAGATGAGTTAAAGCAAGGTGCAAACGAAAACTATTCATCAGGCAATTCACAAAAACCCGATAATGTTTTTTCAAGACATCACGGACTATATGTGAAAGATTTTCTAGGTCCTGATGTTCATACAATTTGGGTAAATGTAAATGGAGAAGAAAAAAGAGAAGGAACTTCTCTTTTCAATGACCAAGAAATTGATGCAGTTCAAAAAATAATCAAGCTGCTTAAACAAGCAGAAGGATTTAATGAGTTTCAATCTCATTGGGATTATATCAAAGATGATTTCAAAAGATTGCAAGAGCAGCAAATAGGAGTAATTACTTTTTATGGTGAACAGAAAAAGAAATTGAAAGCAAAACTAACAGGAGTTGGAGTTCCCTTGAAAATAAATTCAGTAGATAAATTTCAAGGAATGGAAAGGAATATCATAATAGTTTCAACTGTAAGAAGTGATAAGCAGTTTATGACTAAGAATGATTTCCAAAGAGTAAAAGAGAAACTCAATATATCGTTGCTCAAAGATGAAGGCGGAAATGTAATAGCAACAAACAATGAAATTGGTTTCGCCAAACTACCCCAGCGCTTGAATGTGGCGTTATCAAGAGCAAAGCGATTACTAATTGTAGTTGGCAACAAAAACTTCTTTGAACAATTTACGGATAGCAAAGGTAGACCGCTTTACAAGAACGCTATAAGTGAAATTGAAAAAAGAGGGAAAATTATTGAAGCTAATCAGCTAACCAGACTTATAAGATGATTTCAAAAACTGACATAGAAATTTATTCTGAAATTTTTCAGGAAAAGTCAACTACTGAAAAGTATTTGGGCTACGTAAGTTTTGACTGGATATATTCTTCCGTAAAATACACTGCTGATTGCACCCTTGCAATTCCATTTGATTTGTTTGATAAAGTTATTGTCGGAATTCTTTCGGTTGATGAAGTTCTAAGTATTGAGCAAATAGGAGAAATCCTTGGAATGAATTTGATTCATAACGCAGAGCAACAGCAATACAAAGACGAAGCAGAATATGACATTCTAAGAATTGCTTTAGACAACTTGAAAGATTACAACATGATTGAAATTGGAGACACTTCATATTCCTCATGCAGACTGACAAAGGATGGAAAACTATTTGCAGCCAAAGGTTACAAGTTCAAAGTTGAAGAAAATAAACCGTTTAAGTTATTCTTTGACCACACTTCCAACAACCACCAAGGAGCAAAAAAGGTATTAGAAACCTTGAAAGGAAAACAAGTTCATTTGGTGGATGAGTTTGATTTTTTAGAAGAATCGTTAATGCAAATTATTGCTGAAATTCAAGTGCCTGAAATTCACAATCAAAAGTTGGGCAACTCCTTTATCAACCCAAGGATTGACAATAAAAATAGTGCATCGTTTATTTTAAAAATAGCAGTGGCTTTGTTGTTTGATGTAGAATCAAAGCACACAAGATTTATTGCTTTTGACCCTTCTTCAAAAAAAACAAATCAATACTTCACCGATTTTCTCAATTTAAACAAACAAGACATTCTCAATTTATTTGAACAGGGCTCAGAGGGAGGAATTTTAATAGAAACAAAAAGTTCATATCTGCAAGGATTGATTCAAGATAAAACGAAGATTCAAAGTTTGCTTTCCTCTAAACCGCTGGATGCAATGCTTGTTTCAAAAGCATCAAACACAAATTCCGAATTCATAGACCAAGAATATTTTTGGTTAAACCTGAAAGATTTTATTTCAAAAGACACAGAGGAAATATTTATACTTATTCCAGAAGCAACAGAATTATCAATTTTAAAAATCAAACAGTTAGTAGAGGAAAAGGAAACACCTTCTTTGTTTGTTGTGTTTCAACAGTCAGCAGAAGAAGTAGTAAACAATAAAATCAAACTACTATATGAGTTCTCATCCCATACCGACAACCAATTATTTATTGCGGTTTACAGTGAAGTAAATTCTTTTGAATGTTTGCTTAAAGGTAAAAGGGGTATAACTCAACTTGACGAATCTTACCTTGACTTTGTTAATGAAGAAGTACACTTCTCAAAAATCTTTTACAGAAATCAGCAAACATCTTTCAATGAATTGCCACCTCAATATTCTGAAATCAAAAAATCCTTTGCAAATGATTACTTGAAAATTATTGAAGATGCTGTTGATGAAATTTGTGAAGTTGAAATAGAGGATGATACGATAAACAAAGGCTTTATTCTTGAACAAAATTCAATTGCCGCTAAGGCAAACGTCTTTTTAAATACAAGAATTGATTCAAATGCAAAAGCATCTTTAGACAGACTAAACACCACCATTAAAAAGCACATCACAGGAATTAAGAACCGACACAAACTGTTTCTTGCGGAAAAACTAATACAGTTGTCACATAGTTTTGAAGCAAACACAAGCGACAAACTTGAAGATGTTGTTCAGTTTGAAAACAACTTGAAGGAAATAGAAGCGGAATGTTTTGATGATTACAAGGACATCAAATCATCTATAAATGTTTTCAAAGAAAAAGTGCAATCAGAAATCAAAAGAATAAAAGATGAAGTTTTAGCTAAGACCTATATCATTGATACAAATGTTTTTATTAAAGACCCTGACATTATATCAAAGATTGATGCTAAACATTATGTGGCTTTGTCTTTATCAGTCATTGAAGAATTGGATAAACTGAAAACAATTGCTAATACAAAATCCAATGCTTCAAAAGCAATCGTAAATATCAATACGGCTTTGAAGAAATCTTCAAACACTAAATTTTCGAGAGTTAGAAAAGCAAGAGCAGATTTAACTTTGTTGCCTGACGAGTTGCAAAAAAAGACAGCCGATAACTTGCTTCTTTCTCTTGGATTGGTTTACAAAAATCAAAACCCTACTCTATTGACTTTAGATAGAAACTTTCAATCAAAGGCAATGATGTTAGATATTCCGCTTGTTACCATGTATGAATTGCTTGGGATTAAAGAAGAATTAAAAGTTAAGCCAAACACTGTTTTAAGTAAAGAAAACGGAATTCCTTTTAAAGAAATATTTAATCAAATGAAGCCAAATAAAAAAGGGGAACTCACAATACCAGATTTTATAAATCTAATAAAAAAGGAGAACCCAGATTTTGATTTTAGAAAATTAGGATATGAAACTGCTTTCAACTTTGTTTTTTCTTTGCGCATATTTTCAATAACAGAATACAAATATTTAAAATTAAAATAATATGTCGTGTTTTGAATCATCTACATTTTTGAAAAATCCGCAAGTGATGAATCAGGAAATTTTAAAGAAGGCCTGTGAAAAATTAGGTTGGAAATTTGAAATTAAAACTGAACAGAACAAGCAGGTGTTATATGTGTATGACGCAAATCAAAAAGCAAATCTCAAAGGTGAATTTGCGTTGAAAGTGATTAATAATGTTGTAACCTACAATAGTTACTACATGAAGAACGGGCAGGAATTAATTAAGGAATTGGAAAGCCAGTTTTATGGCTTAAATGTAGTTTACGCCAAGGAAACAATTTTGAGAGAGTTTCAAGCAGTTGGTTTTAAGTTGCTCCCAGACTTAAAATTTGTCGCTACTGAAACTGAAAAAGAAAAATTCAAAATGGTTGCTTCAACAAGAAACACAAATGAATCCGAAAAGAGAACAGAAATTGAATTTGTAATCAAGTTTGACGGAACAATTGTGACAGACTCAAATTACATTCCAGAGGATATACATAAACTTGCAGACAAGGCGATGGAAGCAATTGATAATTCGTTTGGAACAAAAAGAAAAGAGGGTGAACAAATTAAGCGCAAACCTATTCCTGTAATTTATCAGGGTAAAACATTCTGCTCCGCAACAGGACAAATAAAATCAAAGAATATTTCTACTACTCAAAAACAAACAATTAAAAGAAAGTAATTATGAACTCTAAACAAACTTTTGATAATATAAAGGACTTAATCAAGGCCAACTATCCTCTTATCTATACTGTAACATCTGAGTATAATAGAACAATGCTTTATATCCGAGATATGGCATTCAAAAATGGATATTCATTTCATGTTTGGGATTGTGTAAACAATTTGAACAAACAAGAAAAGAAAGGAAACGAAATTGATTATCAAGAAATACCAGATTGTGGTGATTATGTTGGGGCACTAGATTATATAGCAAAGTCAGTTGAAGATACGGAGACTCAGGATACAAAGGACATCTTCATTTTTGAAGATTTACATAGATACTTTGACCAAGTTGATGTCTTTACAAGACTTAGAAAACTAGCAGAAAAACTTAGAATATATGACAAACACATCATTATGACTGGACCATTTGTTAAGATTCCAGATGAGTTAGAAAAGTTTGTAACGGTTATTAATATTCCCTTGCCCGATAGAAAAGATTTAGAGAAAAACCTAAAATATGTTTCAGGAGATAAGCCAATTGACGAGGATTTAAAAAAGTACTTTATTGACGCTGCTCTCGGCATGACTGATACAGAAGCATTTCTTGCATTTAAGTTAGCAAAACAAAAAGTGGGATTGGAGACAAAGGAAGCCGCACAAATCATCTCGATGGAGAAAGAACAGATAATTAAGAAAAGTGGAATATTAGATTATTACCAAGTCAATCAAGATTTGGAAAGTAGTTTAGGCGGTTTAGAAAATTTGAAAGATTGGCTAACGAAAAGAGAAAAGTCATTTCAAAGAAAAGCAAAAGATTTTGGTTTACAAGAACCGAAAGGGATTTTACTTGTTGGTGTTCCCGGTTGTGGTAAAAGTTTAACAGCAAAGTGTGTTGCTGCTAGTTGGAAACAACCTCTTTTGAAATTAGATATTGGAAAGGTCTTTCAAGCAGAGGTAGGTGCTAGTGAAAATAATATAAGACAAGCCATTGAAACTGCTGAAGCTGTTGCTCCTTGTGTACTTTGGATAGATGAAATTGAAAAAGGGCTAAACACTGGTGGGGGTGAAAAAGATGGTGGAACAAATTCAAGAGTATTCTCCACAATTTTAACTTGGATGCAAGAAAAAACAAAACCAGTTTTTGTTGTTGCGACCGCTAACAACATTCAGGCTTTACCTCCTGAGCTTTTACGAAAGGGAAGATTTGATGAAATATTTTTTGTTGATCTTCCTACTAAAGAAGAACGCAAAAACATTTTTAAAATACATCTTAAAAAATACGGTCAAGGCTCGATAGTTGATTTTAATGAGTTGGTTGAAAAATCAAAATACTTTAACGGTGCTGAGATAGAAGAATGTGTCAAAGAAGCTATGTTCATAGCTTATGACGAAAACCAAGATGTAAAAGAAATTACTTTGAAGCACTTACTTGCAGCCATCGAACCAATAATTCCACTTGCAATGACGATGCAGCAACAAATAAATTTCCTAAGACAATTTGGAAAATCAAAAAGGGCAAGACCAGCAAGTAAAGAGTTTAATGAAGAAGAAATAACAGTTGAAGAAGGTAAGACTGTTTTGAAAACGAAAGCAGAAAAGGATTTTGATATTTATTCTGAATGAGAAAAGGTGTAAATCAGGTAGAAATCGCTTCTAACTCTAACTAAACGACAATTTTGGAACAGGTAATCCGATATTCTCAAAAGATTCTCTGATTATTATATTGGTTTGTTCTACCTTTTCCGGCAATACAATGAAACTGTCGTGCACTGTAATAAACTTAATTCCAGCTTCTATAAGACGAGGGGCAATCACTTGATAAATCATTCGACTTTCAGCACGTTGCATCATACTCGCAAGCAGCTTGTAACTATTATTGCTTTGTTTGAATTTGAAGTTTGCATTGTTTGGTTTAATGATTGATTTCAATTCTGGTAGTTCATCCTCATTCATCCGTTTTATTGCAGAAAAAAATGAGAAAACACTGGGAAATGCTGACTGAAACTGAAGTTTAAATCGCTTGTCGTCACCGTAAACTCGCTTTCTACTGAATAATACAGCGCGGAAAAGAGTCTCCTTTATTTTATTGCGCTCTAATTTATTAGAAGAGTCAATGCCAAGAGCTCCTAAGAAAAACTCATATAAGCGACCTTCAACACACAGTTGTCTATATAGGAGAAAGTCAGGTTTGTTAATCAAT
Organism: Chitinophagales bacterium; assembly: GCA_044226285.1. Classification (GTDB taxonomy): domain Bacteria; phylum Bacteroidota; class Bacteroidia; order Chitinophagales; family LD1; genus CALAYL01. The sequence goes on from JBGAHI010000008.1 coordinate 25,713, forward strand.
TGTTCAGCAAGAGGCAGTAGGGCTTTAAACTCAGGTAAAAGTGTATCTATTAGTGTTTTACTTGAGAGCATAGCCGAAAAGAAAGGTTGACTGTTTTTGAAATCTATGGTTACAAGTGGTGTTTGTTCATGACCTTTAAATCGCAGAAACTTTCTTTGCTCCTTGGGCATTGAAGAAATTATATGATGAAAACGTCTTCCAAAATCATCTACAACAAACCAGGTAACTTCATCAATCAATTGATAGTCTCCATTGATAATGGTTGTCTCTAAAACATAGCTCTTAAGTGTTTCAAATATTGATGAATTTTCTCTCTCCTCACCCATTTTGAAAGAAACTTTTTGATGATTATCCCGTGTGCGAAGGATAGATTTGATAGTTAAAAAGTCTGTTATTTTATCTATTCGAAATTGCGGTATATCAACATAATTGACAGGTAAAATCCAACGATATAACTGTGCATGCCTTCCCGGACTATAGCATCTACCACCACTACTACTTTCCTTTCTTTCAATTATTTTTTCTGTTAACAGCAGTGTAACATATCTATTGTAATCTCTCGTACCAATATCTTTCAGTATCTCAGAACTAACAGCAAAGTATTCTGGCAACAAGTTGACCTTTTTATTCTTTCTGATCATTTCGTTCTTAAACCAGGCTAGGAAAAATTGATGTAGCACCGCTTTAGCTCGGTCTGGTTTCAAATTAGCTTTAATAGCTATTGCTTCAACGGATTCAACCCAGATTGGTATTTGAACGATAAGTGGTTTAAGTTCTTTTCCTATGGATATTTTTTGATTATTCATATCCTATATATCCACTGAAACACGCGAAATAAGATAAGAATTTAGTAAACGTGCGAGATAATAGCAGTAAGATAGGGCTATATATAAATACACTTTTTAAGAAGTAAAGATATTTAAAGGCACTTCAGCGCACTTTACAGGTCTTAACCCACCACTAAAGAAAATTGAGATAAACACACCTAGAGACATTACAGACAACTTTAGACCACTTATACTTCCTTGATGAGGTGCACTCATCTAAGATTGTTTACCCTTTCTATCCAGAATATACTTTCATCTGTTCAAGATGATTCAAATGAGTAGATACACTAAAGCAAAGTTAGAGGAATTCTTCTATCAGCAGTATGCATACATTGAAGAATTAAGTGAACAGATACGGTTATTACAAGAGCAGAACACCATATACATTGCCTTGACTAAAAAGTTGGAGGAGCAGTTGTGTAAACCAGAGCAAAAACTTTACAAGAAAAGTAAAGTGAAGAAAAGTGGGCTGTAACATTGTACAAGTGCTCCTTATTCATAAACACTCATTATTTAACTTTCGTCTCTAAAGACAAAAGTGTCGAGATGAAATGTAACTGCTGTTAGTTTGAAGAACGAAGTCCTACTTTGTACAATAAGTGGGACTTTAAAATAGTGCTTAACTGATTGATTTTTAAGCACCGTTTTAAGGATAACTGGTTGCTACTTTAAAATACAGTCCTATTTAGCGACTCTTAGCGTTAAGAGTGGGACTAATGCGTTTACTTCAGCTTTCACCAAGTAAACCACAATATGAGTAAACTAGGAACGAAAACAACAACAAGTGGAATGGAGTGGAATACCATGCTAGGCCTCGCTCATCGCTTAAAACAAGATGGGAACCTCACCTTCTACTTATTAATTCTCACCGGTTGTTATTTTGGGCTCCGTGCAGGAGACTTATTACAGTTAGCCTGGTCTGATGTACTCGGGAAAGAAGATTTCATCCTCACCGAGCAAAAAACAGGTAAGACGAGAAAAATTACAATTAATCCAGTTGTGCATGATGCACTGAAAGAAGTTAGCAGTCGGCTTTCACGAACCGGAAGGTTTGATCCAAATGGATTTATTTTTACAAATAGATGGGGAGGGTCGCTATCCATCAGTTATATCAATAAGCAATTGCACAAGATTTTTCCTAAGTATAAAATACGTGTTCAAAATCCATCCACACATACATTAAGAAAAACTTTTGGTAAGGCGGTGTGGGAGCGTGATGGTAGAAGTGAGCGAAGTTTGATTTACCTAAGTGAGATATTTAGCCACAGTTCAATAAGTACAACAAGAAAATACATCGGTGTGACGGAACGTCAGATAGCTGATGTGTACCTAAATCTTTAATCAGTCATACATAGATGCATTAGTTCTAACACATTTAAATTGGGTTCATTTTACTTTTATATAAAACCGTACAACCTGTGTTCGTTTAAACACAGGTTCAAAAATTAATCTTCCTGAAAAACGATAATAGTGTCATTCGGTTCTGCTATTCTAATCATAAACAAATTACAGGAAGAAATTATGAATACAACATTCGAAAGATTAGAAAAGGAGAAAGGTGGAACAAATGAATGGCTTACGCCTCCAGGAATTATTAAAGCGTTGGGTGAGTTTGACCTTGACCCTTGTATGCCTGAGGTTAGACCTTGGGATACAGCTAAGTTACACTTCACAAAGAGTATGGACGGACTTCTGCTTCCTTGGGAAGGAAGAGTATGGTGCAACCCACCTTATGGAGATGAAGCAAAACATTGGTTGAAAAAGTGTGCGAAACATGGCAATTGTACAGCACTAATATTTGCCAGAACAGAAACCAAGATGTTTTTTGAAAGTGTGTGGGATAAAGCATTTGCCCTACTCTTTATCAAGGGCAGATTAAAGTTTCATCGAGTAAATGGAGAGCCTGGTCTCAGTGCTGGTGCACCCTCTGTACTCATTGCATATGATAAAGCAAATGCAGAAGCACTCGCCAAATCAGGTATAGAAGGTAAATTGATTTGGCCTAATCACGGAATAGTAATTAATTAAACACTATAGAAAATTATGGCAAAAGATTCAAAAATTGAATGGACACATCACACTGCAAATTTATGGCATGGGTGTACCAAGGTTCACGAAGGATGCGACCACTGTTACGCTGAAGCACTAGCGAAAAGATGGGGTCACAATGTATGGGGAAATGACAAACCAAGAAAGGCAATCAAATCAGTCTGGGACGACTTACAGAAGTATCAGAAATTGGCACAAGATGCAGGAGAAATCCATAAGGTGTTTGTGGGCTCGATGATGGATATTTTCGAAAAGCCGATGCCACTGATTGACAGCAAAGGAAATGAGCTACCGTATAACACTGATGTTCTTAGGCAGAAATTCTTTAATGAGGTAATTCCTCAATCGCCCAACTTGTTGTTTCTTCTATTGACTAAGCGGCCTTCCAACATCAATAAATTTATACCTGAAGACTGGAAAGTAAATCCACCCAAGAATGTAATGTTCGGAACCTCACCAGTCAATCAGCAAACGACAGACACACTCATTGAGCATCTGCAAAGAGTGAACGGTAGAAAATTCTTGTCAGTGGAGCCACAGCTTTCAGAAATTACACTGATACAGTGGCTTTCAGAAAAAGAGATTGAATGGGTAATACAAGGTGGTGAAAGCGGACACCACAAGCGACCATTCAACACCAATTGGGCAAGAAAGTTGAAGTTAGAATGTGCAGCAACAAACACACCATACTTCTTTAAACAGATTGATAAGGTACAAGAAATCCCTGCTGATTTATTGATACGGCAATTCCCTAAATCAGTATATAAATACTCTTATGTATCAAAACAAAGTTTTCAGAAACCTGTATATCACAAACATCGCATACGTATCCAAGGCACAATAATCTAGTAGGTGCTTTCTTTCAGTTGTCCAGGCTTTGTTTGGTTTGAAAAATGAAAGACAATTAGAAAATTCAAAAACTTCCTTTTATATTGATTTTAATAAAGATAAGAGAACCTTTTAAAGACAGAACTCTTCTTTTATTCAAGAATTATAGCCAATAGCAAAAAGACACCAACAACAACGCAAAAATGACAAGAATTATTCAAAAATCAGGCGGACGTGGATGCATAAAAGACATTCAAGCTCAAAACTGAACCAGAACTATTTACAGAAAAAAGATAACAAACTATAGATAAATGCAAATTATTAATTCAGAAAAAAACTTGACAATTACGTTATATCACGGAACATCAACGTTGTTTTTAGACAATATAATTGACAAAGGTTTAGGTGGCTTAAACCCAGTTAAAGAATGGAAACTTGTAGAATTAAGCAAAGAGGTATATGAGTTAAGCAAACAGTATCTGACAGACAACAAACTGTTTAAAGCACATTCTTATTCATTCGAAAGAATGACTGAGCAGTCAAATAAAGGTAGTTTTAATTTTCAGCACGGAAACACTTACCTTTCTCCATCTAAACAAACTGCTACAAATTATGCAATCAGTAAACGTTATGGTTCAGAACTGTTGACATATATTATAGACCTTTTGCAAGAACTTTTAAAACTTGATATTAAAGAAGTTAATAGCGATTTGTATAAAAAACACTCCAATATATTTGGTTTAATTGAGGCAAATCCATCACCATTACTTATTGAAGTCAAGAACGTAAATATTGCTTCATTAATTTCAGAACATGGTGAAGACCCTACTTCTAACCTTCACCAAATTGACGAATGGTTAAAGGAGGGAATATCGTATTTCGATATTCTTTCACAACAAACCAATTTTCGCTTAATCGAACCTGTTAATACTGAAAATTTAAAGTTTTGGTTTATTAATGTTACGAATTGGAATCCGTATACTCCTGAGTACAATTTGTACGAAATAAATACCCAAAAAATGATTTAAAAAGTAAAATAAAATATTTAGATACATATTAACACAAATGAGTGTGAAACGGTCACCAGAAAATATCATAAATCCTTCAAAAGTCCACAATTATCTTATTGTGACAGTGCTTAACCAAATATGCTTACATAAGATGAATAGACTAACATTTTTGATTTAAACCCTAAAACTAAATCAGACCAAGGTGAGCAGAAACTGAACAATTCGAACCATCGCATAAGTATCCAGACCGCAATACTCCAAGAGGTGAATTCTTTCGATTGACCATTCTTTAATTGGTTCGGCCATCATCAGCATAAAGAGTACACTTGCATCATCACCATTGTTTACTGTTAGGTTCTTGTAACATAAATCAGGCGCAATAACCGGTAAAACTTGTTTGATGCTAAAGGAACATGAAAACAGATGATGATAGAACCATCTCTTTTGGAATGGAATAGCAAGGTCAACCATTCGCTCAATTACCGCTTTAATTTGCGATTGATATTGCGGATACAAAAACGATAAATCGTACATTTTAGACCTTTCAAACCCAATATTCCAAACCAGAATTGTTCCTTCCGTTCCAAGGTCTTTTAAAAGTGAAATCAAAAAGTCTTCTCTGAAATCTTTACTCGGGTCAGCTAAGAATGCAGAGCTTAACACTTCACTATTTTGACGTTCAATAGTATGGAGTGAATACTGAAATGGTATTTGTTGATAGGGATAAGTGTTTTGAAATTTAGGAATAGCAAATCGAATGGTCTCAAAATCAAGAAAATGAAGCGGATAAACCATGTTATCCAGCAACTTTTTCACTGGAGGAGTATCAAGGTAGACACCTTTATTGATGTGACTTTCGACAACATAATTGTAGGGTGGTTTGAGCTGCTGCCAATCTTTTACATCTGAAATCAGTTTCACACCTTTGTGATATTGCTCAAAACGTTCTTCCTTTCCAAAACCTCTAAAATCAAGAATGGATGCATCTGGTACATCTTTCCAACAGTAATCCTTAAAAACACAAGTGTAAGGTTCAGTGCATTGTTTGCCGATGGGTATATCAGGACAGGTTGAACTGGTAGCTTCTTTCTTTAACGCATGGACACTTTCAGCGATTTCATCTTGTAACGCCAGTACTAGATAATAAACAGATTCAGTCTTAAACAGCTTCTGGAGTTCAATTTCGCCTTCTCTTTCATATTCTTTATTGATATGTATGATGGATATATCTTTCAGTTCCACACCACAGTTTTTCATTACCCAATATTGCATTGCTGCATCGGTGATGTTTATGTCGTGAATACTTGTTGTTGACTTTATTTCGTAACCATAGTAACCATCCTCTCTCTTTACAAGAATATCAAGCGCTGATAAAACACGATCAAATTGAAAAGCCGCTTCATAAATCACCTGCCTGCCTTCTGCAATCAGTTGCTGAGTTAGTTCAAGAGCCGGCTGATAATTGGTAGGTGTAGCAGGTCTAGCATCCACACCACCAGGATATAGCTGTTGTGCTAGCTTACCTACCTCTTCCCCTTGGTCAAAAACAAATTGCTGACTAGGTGTTAATTGTGGCATTAAATCTCTTCTGTTTCTGGTAAGCCACATACTCTTTTTACAGATGCAGCCGCGCAGGAAAGTGGATTTTGTGAGTATATGATTCGTCATTAGCCGAATATAGCTGTAGTTAATTATTAGATAAAGCTAGTACGATAATAATTTTTCTTTTTGAATGACTAATTCAAGAATTTTTTGGTGTTTCTAAATAATATTGTAACGAATACCATAAAGAATCCTTAAAAACATTATTTCATAGATTTGAAAGCGATCTATCATTTCTTCTTGCACTCTTTAAATGTCTCGATAAATTTCCTTATATTTTTGGGGTCTCTTGTTGCAACGACTGATTTAAACCCAAAAATCTTTTTGTTGTCTATAACAGTTGAAACGGGACAAAACGTTGATTAAACTGATTAGCAAGCATTTTTTCGCCATAGTTTATAATGCTTATCACTTCTATTCTATTGTTGTTACCTAAATTTGAGTGTTTGTTAGTAGAAAAGTTTTATTTTAAGACGGGTAGGGATAAAATAATTACTTGTAAAATGATGTTTAAGGAGTTTACAGGTGTGTATTTTTGAGTTCTGTCATCCCTACTTATTCTTTGTTTTGTACTTATCAATTGATTCCTTTAGATACAAATAGGAATTACCTTTTTTGGCAAATTGTAAATTGCCTGAATTTCTGATATGAGCTAAGTCACAATCTTGAACTTTGAGTTCTTTTTTTGTTTCTTTGCTAGTTAAATAGTTTAATGGATTTTTAGGCATCTTTAAAACTTTATACTTTTTCAGTTTCTAAAATCATATTCAAAAATGAAGTCGGCTGTAAAAAGTAATTAGGATTTTCTTCCAATTTTTCCTTTATCAGAATTAGTCCTCCGTTAGTGTATGATTCCATTGTTTTAATTAACAATTTAACCGCATCATCTTCTTCCAATTCTCCTTTTTCAAGTGCTACTAAATCAATGTCTGTTTTTGCTATAAGAGCAATAAACATATTCTCTTGTAAGTTGGTAAAGTCCTTTCGTGCTGATACTGTTGTCTTGCTACCCCAATGCTGAATATGGTGGCTAAAATCTGTTTTCTTTTCTCCTTCAGGAATTGGAGCAAATTCATTGTTGTAAAGTCCTAAGAAAAAAGCATAGGTATATAGTTCATAGTTGGTACTGAAATGTTTACCCAAATTGATTTTTTTCTCACCTTCTGCACCAAACTTTTGAGAAAGTGAAGTAAATAAGTCTTTATGAATCTCACTGTATTTTGGAATTCTAGTTTTCCATTTTTCAAATAAATTCTTCATCTTATAATGTAATTACTTGTGAGTTAATTGTTTTCAAGTTGTTTGAATCAAAAGGTCTTTCTAATTTCACCCAAAACGCCTTGTCTCTTCTAACATTATCAAATTCTTTTTTGATGGAAAGCGTTTTTGTTGCTTTGTCTGTGTGCAGAAAATCTTTGATAAGAAGAATTTTTTGATTTTCTGTTTCAAAAATCAGGTTCAAGAATTGGGCTGTTTTGTTTTCCCCAAACGAGGAAGTTGGAGCATCAAAAATCATAGGGAAGTTTTCTTCTTTAATTTCTGATGCTAATTCAGAAATTGCAAATAAGATTGAAATATGCATTGAAGTTAACAATGATTGGTTTGGTTTATAGAAAGTCCTGCCATCTTCTTGTAACTCAACTTCAACTATTGTACGATTGACTTTGTTTCGTCTTGTAAAAACGATTGTTCCAGTGAAAGCATCAATGTTGATTGTTTTGAAAAAGTTGTTTGATTTGGTTTGAAGCTTCTCAATAAATTCATCAAATTTCTTCTCCTTGGTATCTATGAAAATAGTTTCAATGTCACGCAAGATGTTTCTTGTCTTTATCAAGAAAGAATTAGCTGAACTTGTATCAATTTTATCTTTTTCTTCCTTCTTTGCTTTTAATTCAGATTCAAGACTTTTCAATTTTGTTGTATAGTCAACTTGGTCTTGATTGCGATTTTTAAGGTCTCTTTGCCAAGCATTGTAATTTTTAAGCACATCACTTAATTTCTCAGCACCAATACTTGAATTACCTAATGTTTTTTCTCTTTCAGATTTCTCTTTTTCTAATTGTTCATTGAGTTCTTCAATGTCTTTTTTGCGGTCATCATTAAATTCAAAAAGTTCTTTGATTTTAGTTCTTATTAGCCTTAGATTTTTTAAGTTGTCTTCGTGACTTATACTCAAATTATCAAGTCTATTTGTATAATCAAATTTAAAAAGTGGTTCATCTTTATCTGGTTCACTGTCTTCTGTAACTTGACTTTCTAAATAGGTTTTCAGTCTTTTCATCATAAACTCGTATGGCTCAGAACCTCTTTTAGCTTCCCTATTGCAAACCTTGCAAATTTCATCATTCAGCATTTCTTCCATAACTGCTTTTGATGGGACGTTGTTAGGTAGCGGAATAGCATTATTTAATAATTCTGCTTTAGCTTTTTTCTCTCCCTCTAAAATGCCTTTTTGTTTATCAAATTCTGACTGAAGTTCTCGTCTAGTTTTGCTATGCGTTGACACTTTTTCTGCAAACTCTTTATGAAAGGATTCGAAATTTACTAGAATCCAATTTTCATCAAATAGAGAAGTAGTATAGTTTTCATCAATTCTCCCAGATAGGGAAGAAATTCTTTCATCAATTTCTTTAATTCTCTTATTAAGTGTTTCTAGAGCATCTGCATTGCTCACGTGACTTTCTGCTAATTGTAAATTTCCTTCAATTTTTCTAATTTCTTCTTCTGTGGAGTTTAAATGAACTAGATATTTAGCTTTTTCTCTCTCCAAATAAATAATTTCGCCCTCAAGCTTTTTATAAAGTGCTTCATTCTTTTTGTCAAGCTTAGAAGAATCTTCAACAGCTTTTTCTGCTTTCTCTCTCAGAAAAGCTCCTTTTTCAGAGTATTTATCGTAATGCTTCGCCTCAGAAAATAGATTTATAAGGTTTGCCAATGCACTATCACTTTCAAAAATATTGAGTTCTGCTTCTCCTTTGAACATTGAATATTTCCTAATTTGAAAAGGGAAGATTCTGTCCAAAAGAGCTTGACCATCAACCTGTGTTCTTTCACCATAACTATTTTCAGAAATACCTTCAATCATAAAACTTGAAGTCGAACATTCATTCGCTTTTTCTTTTTTTGCAAGGAAAGATTTAGTGATGATACTTTTCTCTCCATATTGTTCTACGGTCATTGAAACTCTTACTCGAAAACTGTCATCTACTTCCGTTTCGTCTAATTTTTTAGCAGAAACCAACATTTCTAATTCTCGGCTTTCTCCTTTAAAAAGCCAATCCACTGCTTCAAAGAATTTAGTTTTTCCTTCACCATTTTCACCAAGGATAATATTCAAACCCTCTGATAATTCAAATGCGTTAGTATCGTAATAACAGAGGTAGTTATCTATTTGTATTTTTCTGATTATCATAATGCCTCATTTAAAAATTGGGTGACTTGGTTTCGCAAAACAGGATCAGTAACGGGGGAAGTTCCGTCTAATCCTTCTACTATCAAAGCAATTGCCTTTACTATTGGATTGCCAGAATTGAGAGCTTCTCTTACTGTTGTAGGAAGCTCTTCGTTTCTTAACTCATACTTGCTTTCAAGTAGCTCGTGTGTTAAAAAACTTTTGAGTATATCGTCTTTTCTTGCCATAAGAATATTTTTACAAATCGTTAAGGTTTAGATTATAGTAGTCCAAAATGTTTTTAAGTGTTTCGTACGTGTCGGTTTTATTCATTGCCAGGTTGGCAAAGTCAACTACGCGTTCAAGTTCTTTCCTAATCAGTCCTTTTTCCATTTCAAAAGTACTCTCATCTGAAACTTCCGGGACAACTACTAAATCGTGAATGGTTGCGTGAATTTTATCTTTGTGTAATCGCAAAACTCTACCTCTTCTTTGGATAAATTGTCTTGGATTTCCTGTACTTGCACAGAAAATCGCCAATTCGGAACGAGGTACATCAACACCTTCATCTAGACATTTCATAGAGGTCAATACGTGAATTTTACTTTCTTCAAAGTTTTTTAAGATCTCATCACGATTAGTAGAATTTGCAGTAAACTGTTTCACCATAACTGAATCATCTGTATGGCTTACTGCTTTTGTATATTCATTAATTAATCTGTTTTCGTCTTCGGTTTCAACACTGTAATCTGTTTCATCAAAATTTGCTTCAACGCCCTCAGGAACATAAATTAAAGTATATTTCAGATTCCTTCTTTTGTCAAACTCGCTTCTTAATATAGCTTTAAATGCCTCTAGTTTATTGGCTGCTTTATGAATGATTCGCTTTCTCTCAAGGAGTTTCTTCTCAATTTCAGGTGTGCTTCTGAAAGAACCTGTCTCTTTGTCAAATAAGCCCATCCGCAACAATTGAAGTGAAAGTTCTTTATACTTTTCCATCTCTTGGTCTGTAAGCTTTACTATGTGTGGGTGATATGTGTATTTACATAACCAACCAATATTCAAAGCTTCTTCCATTGAATAAGAAACAATGTAAGGTGGTTCATCATTGAAAAACCCTTGAATTGCTTGATTCCCTAGTTCATCAAATTTCCTGTGAGGTGTTGCAGATAAGCCAATTCGTTTTTCAAGGTGTATATTTGGCAACAATTTTAAAAGTCCTTGTGATCCTAAATTGTGCGTTTCATCTGCAATTAAAATAGTGTCTTTGGGAAGTTGAGTAAAGTAGCTTTTAAACTTAGGTCTTGGTAATGAAGCATAAGTTACAATAACGATATACGAAGTATCAATCAGTTTTGAAGCCGTATTGAAAAACGCAAGATTTCTATCCCAATTCTCTTTTGAACTAACTGTAATGACGTTTTTAAAATTGAATTTTGCACATTCTTTTTTCCATTGCTCAACCAAGGCTGTTGTTGGAACGGTTATAATTGCTCTGTAAATTCCTGTTTTCTTGTATTCGTTTAGTAAGCAATTGAGGGAAGTAATTGTTTTACCAGTTCCTGTTGCCATTGCAAACATTCCTTTGTAGTTATTCGCAACCCAACTGTTGTAAGCATTAATCTGATATTCTCTGGGTCCTTCTGAGTAAGGAAATCTTGGTGTTCTTCTGATTAGTTCTATTTCATTAAAAAGCTTTGCGATTGTTTTTTTAAGGTTGGGGTTTGAAATTAAACTCTGCTTCTTTTTAAGGAGTTGTTCTTCTTGAACCAACAATTCATTAATATCTTTCTTTCCAAATTTATCTTTTAGAACAACTTCAATCTCACTAACAGAGATGTATTCTACATCTTGATCTTTTTCTGTAAAATAGTCTTCAATGAGTTTGAGTTGCTTTTTTATCAGCTTGTTTGATCTCCCATTTTCCCAACTAAGAAAAGCCTCTAGTTCCTCTAAGTTTTCAGATAAGCCAAATAGGGTAAAATTGCAAGAAGCTTTATAACCAATGGAGTCTTGTCCATCACTAAAAACACCAGATTTGTAATGTGCAATACCTTTCCCATTTTTGGGTTTGATTACTTTAATTTCAATTCGCTTTTCTGAGATGAGATAAGCCAAACATTCAAAAAAGTGGGTATCATATTCGTCAAGCACTCTTCCAAGAGAAACGACATCCGTTAAATCAAATACTTTGGTTATAGCTTCTTGATTGGCCTCTTGAATAGCTTCTTTATCTTTTGCAGATAGCAAATGGTTAATTACCATTCTCATTTTTCCGCCCTTGCTGATAAAGGTGGCAAAGCCAACGGAAAGCAAATTAATAGCTGAGGAACTGAAATAACCCAACAATAAGCTAAACTCATTACTATTGGCTAATCCATCTAAATAGAATTGCAAGGGTTCGTCTGCTGAACCTGTTTTGTAATCTCTATCTAGTGACCAATCGCAATCCTTAAGCATATTTAAAATTTGGATGAGTGAGTTCTTTTATTTTTTGTATAACAACTGCTAAGTCCTCAGGCGTATTGAATTTCCCCAATGAAAACCGCAATGATGCAAAGGCATCATCATCACTTAATCCCATAGCTTTCAAAACGTGAGAAGGTTCAACAACTGCTGAGGAACAAGCTGAACCATTGGAAACTGCAATTGTTTTCATTTTAGCTATCAGCACATTAGCATCTTGTCCTTTGAAACAAATATTTGTGGTACTATAAATTCTCATCTCGGAATCACCATTTAGAGAAGTGTTCGGGAGTTTTAGTAATTCACTTTCTAAACTATCACTTAATTCAGATATGTTTTTTTTGTTTAGTTCAATTTCTTGACTGGCAATTTCAAAAGCTTTTGCTAAGGCTATAATGCCAGGAACATTCAAAGTGCCACTTCTCAAACCTTGTTCGTGTCCACCTCCGTGAATTTGTGTAGTGAGTTTTGTTTTATTTCTTACATACAAAGCTCCGATTCCTTTTGGAGCATACATTTTATGCCCGCTAAAGCAAAGTAAATCAACACCTAAATCATTAACATCAATTTCAATTTTACCAACAGCTTGTGTAGCATCTGTCATAAACAAAGCTCCCTTTTCATGAGCTAGTTTAGCAATTTCTTTGATGGGTTGAATTACTCCTGTTTCGTTATTGACATACATCACGGAAACTAAAACAGTATCAAGTCGAATGGCTTTTTTAAGTACATCTAAGTCAATTAATCCATTATCTTGAACAGGCAAATAAGTAACTTCAAAACCCTTTCTTTCTAATTCTTTGCAAGTATCTAAAACCGCTTTGTGTTCTGTTGAAACGGTGATGATGTGTTTCCCTTTGTTATTATAACTTTCTGCAGCTCCTTTAATAGCAATATTAATAGCTTCCGTTGCTCCGCTTGTAAAAATTAGTTCATTAGATTCTGCATTGATAAAATCCGTGATTTGTTCACGAGCTTGTTTAACATTTTCATTGATGTTTTGACCAAAATGATGAGTACTGCTAGAATTGGCAAAGTTATCCTTTAAAAAAGGCAACATTGCTTCAAGCACCCTTGAATCAATTGGGGTGGTTGAGTTGTAATCGAGATATATGTACTTATTCTTAAATTTCATAAAATTAAAAACTAAACACCATACTTAATTTTCAGTGGCTCTAACATGGCTTCAAGATTTGCTATAGATGGTCGTCTCACCTTTTTATATTGTAGCATTGAAAATATTATTTGATAAATATCATTTTCACCAATTTCATAATCTTCTAAAAGTATTTGACCTATAGGCAAATTGCCCTGAAAAACATACCAAAAAAGTTTTCCTAATTGGAATATGTCAGATCCCTCATTTATATCACAATCATATTGATAAAGAAGGTCTTTTTGATTTGTTAGCATTTTGTTTGTAGCTTCTGGAGAAAGCCAACCAATTGGACCGATTTTTTCATTAACCCAGTCAACTCTATTGTCATCATTTCTAAATCTAACTAAACCTAAATCACCAATTTTAAACTCTCCATTAACAACTAAAATATTATCGTGTTTTATGTCACGGTGATAAATGCCAGCACTATGAAGTTGTTTAATTCCATTCAATATATTGACACAAAATGTCAGTTTTTGATTTGGTGTAAAGTCAAATCTATTTTCTTCAAGATATGTAGCTAAATCATTGTCGGCTTTTTCCATTATAAAATAAAGGAATTCATCTCCATCAACTCCGATTAATCCTTCTTTATAGAAGCCAATTACATTTCTAAGATTTCTTCTTTTTGCTGTTTTGAATGCTCGAATTTCTCTTTCAAACCTTCTAGTTCTTCCATTTCTTCCTAATGAAAGTGGTGATTTACAAATTTTAATTACTTTATCTTCTGAATCACCGTTTGGGTCATTAAGAATAAATAAATTAGAACTAGCACCTTTAGAAGTATCGTAGTTTTCGTTAAGTGGTAAAAGAATAAAGTCTTCATTATCCAAATGAACAAAGTTTTGTTCCTCGTTGGAACTTAATAGTATATTCTTTCCGTCAAATCTCATTTCTCAAAAACAATTTTTTTCTTACTAGAAATATCCTTAAGATTTAGTGTAAAATAAAAATTTAAGGATTTTAGCTTTTTTTCGTTGAAATTGTAAAATTCCATAATTTGATTCTGAATTTTATTCGGCTTATCTGTAGTATTTGTAAGAAGTAATTGGAAAAATTTCAATCTATTTTCTCTAGCCAATTTTGAGTTGGACTGTGTTACACAATTTCTTCCATATTCTTTAAGTGCCTCGCAATCTTCTTGTGTGGGTTTAATATCAGAACCAATTAAAACTAAAAGTCTATAGAAATAACTCAACTCTGATTCGTCATATGGTGAATAGCGTAAGATGAAATCAAATAGAGTATAAAAGTCATTTCGTTGTTTATACCTTGTTTTATTTATTGGATATATTGAATTTAAGTGATGAATTTTATCAATTGAATTGTTAAATTTCCTTTTAAGTTCTTCATACAAATCATCTGAAATATCCTTCTTATAATAATCATCTAAATGACCTTTTTTATCAACGTGTCCATCTTTGATTAACACTAATAATTCTGAAATAAATTCTTTGTCATTCATTCTTTTCAGAGTAGCATCTGTGAACAATCTTAATGAAATAAATCTCTTTGATTCTGCTATTTCATTGACAAGAGTTAATAGTTTTGTTGAATAAAAATCCGCTTTTCTTACCTCAGGTTTATTTAGATGTATTCCAGTTTTATTAACCAATGCATAGAATTTCTCAATAGACTCCCCTTCAATATCTTGAATAATTGTAATCGGAAATGTGAAATTGAGAAATGAAGGATGACTTTCTTCAGAAAATAATCTTCCTTGAAAATCCTTAAAAGTTCTATTAATAAAACCTATTATTGTTCTTGACCTTTGTTGACCATCAACCATTTCAAATTTATTATTTTCTTTTTCTAGGAGAAAAAAGTTTGGAATTGGTATATGTTTATTTATCGAATTGATTAAGGTTTGTTGATCTTCTGTTGACCAAATAAAATTTCTTTGATATGGTGGACTTAGGTTTAGTTTTCCACTGTTAAATGTAGAATACAACTTTTTAATTGTCCATTTTGTAACTGTAAATTTCATAAATGATTTTATTATATAAAACAAGCCGCACAACCTTCGCCCTCTGCATCATCTAAAATGTCGACTAGGTAAGGTGATTTAGCTTTAGATTTTTTTTCCATTCTTTTAATATACTCTTCTTTGATTTTATCCATTCTTTCTGGTTGAATCAGCTCTTCCAAGCTTTCAAATTGCCCCCAAGTGTAGCCGTCTTTCTCGTACTCCATAGCTTTTTTGTACAAATCAGGATGCTGTTCGTACAACCAAACCCATTCAATTTTTTGCTGGAAAAAGCAGAAGAAACAACCAGAACGGCTTCTTGCGTATTCTCCTTTTTTTCCGTTAATTTCAAATTCAATTTTATTGTAGTAGGCAGGAACACCCACACCGCTTTCTTCCAGAATTTTAAAAATATCGTCTCGCACTAATACTTCATCATTTTCCAAAAGTGGAAATGTAGCTTCGGTAGCTAGTGGATAATCAGTTGTTTTCAGAAAATCAAAAACCAAATGATTAAATGCTTTCACATTGGCATCTAATAAAATATTGAGCTTTTGGTCAATTGTAAAACTTGTATCGACTTTTCTAGCAATCGTTTGGAATGCTTTATCTTGATTTTTGCCAAAGTCTATATTCTTGCACATTGCTAAAAGTTGCTCCACATTTTGGTTTGCCAGCAACTTTGTTACAACATCTTGGCTCCAAATATTCTTACGAAATGGAAATATGGATTGGATATTCTTTTTCGTAGAAATATATCCCTCTCTTTCCTCATCACCCCTTATGCCCACATAAGAAATCACAGGGTCGGAGCCAACATAGTTCTCAAATGGGTCTAATTTTAGTTTTTTTGTACACCAACGAGCATTTGAGGAAGGTAAAAAGCCACCATACATTTTTAAAAAGTGGTCAAATGGGTCTTCTGAACTTTTTTCAGCACCTTGCAATAGTTCTATCTTTATTCCTAGATAAACCTCTAAATTTTTTATTAATTGATAAGTTTCATCTAGTTCCTTACCTGTATCACAGGTATAGAATTCTAAATCAATAGACGGATATTTAGTTTTGACATAGATAGCCAAAGCAGCACTGTCTTTCCCTCCAGATATACCTAATAAATGTCTTACCTTGCTCATTGTAATAATTCTTTAAGTAAGTTCAAGACAGCTGCAATGTTTGAAGTATTGTCTTTGCCTAATGTATTTCTAAGCTCATTTTTCAACTGGTCGATTTCTCTGCTTTTACTTTTTGGCACTCTTACCACTTTAGGGTCAATTTTGCTAAAAAAAGAATCTATCTTAACTCCAATCACATCTTCTTTACTTTCGTCAATATCAGTCTTTGAGATTTTTGTCAAACTATCCAATTCTAAAATCATCACTTTGAATTTCTCATAAAGCAAAACTTCATCATCGTCTGTAAAGGCTTCAAGTGTTTTTCCTGTTATTGCTTGTGCTATAGAGTTTAACCAAGCTTTTCTGTCGTCCAAAGGTGAATCCAATCTTTGCACAAATGTCTTTTGATTATTCAAAAGCATATGCTTTCTCAATTTTGAGAATCGCTTTTGTAAGTGCTCTTTGTATTCTTCAAAGACCAAAGTTTGCCCTACAAATTCAATGCAAATGAAATCTTCAAAACGCTTTACCAATTCATCATAAGCGGTTCGTAGTTCTCTTACAGAATCTTGTAAACTAGTTGTAAAGCGTTGAAGTTTAGATTTATCTTGTTGCAAAGTTGAAAGCGTCAAACCTAAAGCTGTTGGAAAAGCATCAAAAAAAGTTTCCTCAGGATCTTTGCTTGTGGCAATAGCTTTTCTAATCTTTATTGCAGATGGAGAAAGTCTTTTTGTGTTTTTGCTGTACTCCGGCAATTGTTTGTAGAAAACAATAAACGGTTTTATAGTCTCAATAAAAGAATTGTTATCAAATTTTTGATTCGTAGTGATATTCAAGAAAGCGCGATAACTATTGAAAATGTCAAGCTTTACACCTTCAATATCAAATGTTTTTATAGAATACTTTTCAGGATATTTGGCTATTAATTCCAAGTTTTCTTCTGACAAGTTAGGGATGTAACTTTCATCGTTGAAAATAGCGAAATCATCACGTTTTAAAAACAAGAATGTGGGGACCCAAAAATCAATCAAACCTTGCTTTAGTTTAAAAGGTCTTCTGCAAAGTATATCAGCTAATTCAGAAATCTTTAACTGTTCGGATTTTGCACTTTCTAAAAAGTCTTCTGAAGCTCTCCAAAGTTTATAGAATGAGGAAGTCTTATTGATAGAAATTACATCTGTTGCATTTTCTCTTATTGGCGAAATGCTATTTTCCTTTAAAAGAGATAGATATATTGTTTTTTCTGGTGGAAATTTTGAATCTTCAAACCCTAAATTTTCCTTATCCCAATCATTAGCCAAGGCCTTGAAATAATTCTTTTTGGCAGTATGAATTGAAGATGAAATCTTATGCTTGTTCACCATCTCATTCTTATATACTGGTGTAGCATCATAAACAAAATTACAAACTTGAGAAAGTAATTTGTTAAAATCCTTCTTATCGGATATTACCTTTTTTTCACCATTGAAAAACCAATTAACGTCCTTACTCCCAGAATATATGCTGTCTGTTATATAGTGATTTAATAAACGAATTTGAGACTCAACAATGTTCTCAAGTTCTCTTTTTGCAACTTTATCATCTTTATTTTCTTCAAGTACCTTTTGAATTTTTTCAATTTCAAACAATAAGTTTTTTATCTCTGTAGAGTTTTTAAAAAAACAATATATGATGGCATCTTCTTGTAACTTTGATTTGCTTTCAATATCACTTTCTTTCAGTTTACTATTAAAAACAAGATTTACAAAGCCGTCAATTTCACCTTCGGGAGTATTTTGAATTGGGTAATCTGAAATAATGAACTCGAAATATCTTGGTGTTCCTGTAGAAAAAGAATATTGCTTTGCAAAGACTGGATTGAATTGAATGTGTTTATTCAGAAGTGTAGTAATATCAACAACTTCCGAAATTTTGTTTCCCGCTTCAATCAATGCGGTTTGAATGTCCAAATCTGTTCCTTCAAATAGAATGAATCGTTTTGAATGTGAACGGTAGCGGATAATATTTTTTGCCTCGAGATTCTTAATGACTTCTTTGGCATCAGATACACCGCATGCAGTTTTTAAATATTCAATAAAGAAATTCAAATCTAATATTGAACCGCTTGCAGAAAAGATATTTAAAAGTCCAATCGTTTTAACTGCTTTGATGTAATCATTGATATTAGAATCAAATGCTCTTTCCACTTCTTCGATCGATGAACGAATGGAACTCCAAGCAGAAAAGTCAGGGTTATATTTAGAAGTTAAAAAAGAGTAGAAATTGAAATTTAGGTAATCGTAAACATTTGACAAATTGTAAAACGGATTTTCCTTTTTGTTGAATTTTGCCAATCCTGTATGGTCTGATGATTCAAGGAAAGAAAATAATGACCTTTCATTTTGTCCGTATCTCTGCAATGAAAGAGTGAGAATATTTGCTGAAAGAATATCAAGCGGATATAGCTTAGAGGCAATTTCTTTAAGAAAATCTTTGTTAAAGTTGAATGCTTTTGTTTCTGTTGTGAGTTTCAAACATTTCTCAATTTCCGCTTTTGAAATTTTTGCTTCAAAATTTTCGGAAACATATTCAGAAGCCAAAAACAATAGCTGTTCAACAGGCTCGTTAAAGGTGATTTCACGAAAACGTCCTTTTACTTTTGTCCATTCTTGTTGTTGAGGCTTGCTTAGTGAATAAGCATAAGATTCTATACTTTGGTGAACAGTCGTGATTAAAACAATATTGTGTTTGGGGTTATTACAGAATTCAGCTAATTGCTGAACAAAGTATAATTCCTTCTCAGGATTGTGCTTACTAGCAAACTCTAAAAACTTACCAAACTCATCAATCAGTATAAATAAAACCTTGTTATCTTTTCTAATGGAATGGTATCGGTTGAACAACTCAGAAAGAATATTTTCTTGTTGATTTTTTTTACTCTGAACTTCAAATGCATCTGCGAATTGCTCAACAATGGAAGAGTAAGAACCAATAAATTTTACAAAATCAAACTTTGGGTTGGCTAGAAAATTAGGTTCAAAGTAGCGTT
Source organism: Chitinophagales bacterium (assembly GCA_044226285.1). Taxonomy (GTDB): domain Bacteria; phylum Bacteroidota; class Bacteroidia; order Chitinophagales; family LD1; genus CALAYL01. The sequence goes on from JBGAHI010000008.1 coordinate 45,154, forward strand.
TTTCACCTTTAACACTTTGCTCAAATGCTAATAGAAAAGAAGATTTACCTGTTCCATAGGTTCCAACTACATTAAAAGATCGAATCCCTTTTTTAAAATCATTTACTATTTGACTAACAACTTGTCGAGCATTGGGTGTTGGGATATAGTTAATGTCCCTATCAGTGTCTCTGATAATATTTACCGATGTTGTGAAATTATTTGCCATAGTATGTGTCTAATATTTTATAAGCATCTGATTTTTTCTTGAATTGTAACTCTTTAATCCCTGCTTGGTCAGTAAAAGTGATTTCTTTAAACGCACTTACTATTTCGGTAATTTTATTAATCAACCCAGAACGATTTAAAGCGAAAATTGAACCAGGACTATTCAAATCAAACTCCAAAGAATTCAGACTTATTGAGTTTCCGTAGTTTGGATTGTCAAGTATCGCGAAAATTATAACTGATTTAGGAAGATTATCTCTTTCTGAATTCTCAATGAAAAATTGCTCTTCCTTTCCTTTTCCGGTTGTCTTTAGAAGCGCAATTTCAGAGAGAATACCCGAAAAGCTATCCTCAACATCCTTACTTTCAGGGTCGTTTTTATATAGGTTTGTAAAAACAATAAAATCTTTAGCAACTGTATTTTCATTGAAATTCAAATCTTGATGACTCTCACCGATTCTCTTCACGTAGTTCACAAACGTTTCCTTATTAAAGAACAGTTTTTCCTTTCTGAACTCATTAAAGATAATAGAGTAAATTGAGGCAAACCCATTTTTTACCAACTGGTAGTGTAAAAGCCAAAGACTTGCTTCGTCTTCTAAAAATGGGTCATAGCCATTTTCATCATCAAATAATCGCTTACCAAATTCAGTCGGTATGTCTTTATTGTCAATAATATTGAAAGCTTTCAGCCAAAAACGAATGGAGGAAACCATATTTTTCCCAACACCAAGTTGAACGACTGCATCTTCGTCATTAAAACTCTTACCTTCTTGCACATAGTCGTACCCCTTTTTAAGCCAAAGTTGCCTACATTGGAAAGAATCGTGACCTGAGAAGGTATATTTCGTGATTTCTGTAATTTCTATTGTCATTTGTTCTTGAAAGGAATCCATTTATTTAGATAACAAAATAACCAAATTATTCCTTTAAACGAGTGAAAACTACTTTACTTTTTTATCTTAAGCTTCCATCCTCATATATAACTTTACTATTTAATACTTTTTGCTCATTCTTGGAAAAATAAGTATAAGTAATCATCAATGCTTCGCCTCTGAAAACACCTTTTTTAATATTAGCCTACTTTATGTAATATAATAGTTTCCCATTTTGAACAATTCAATTAAGTCAATCTTCGCTTTCAAATTACTAGCTATTCCCTTTATCTTTGCAAAGGGTAAAGAAATCAATAAATTTATCATAGTTGTCACAATTGGACACTATTAAATTATATAAAAAGTAAAGGGCTGCCGTGTTGGCAAGCCCTTTAATCAGAAAGTATTGCTTGATAAATTTTAGTTTTTATCTGTGATTTCGTTGATTTGATCTCTTAATCTCGCTGCAAGTAGATATTCCTCTTCCTCAATTGCAACGGCTAATTTCCTTTTTAAAATTGCAATTCGAGTTTCTTTAGTTAGTGGAATGGTCATTTTTCTCTCAGCGGTATTTTTACCATCAAAATTATCGACAGCATTCATGGTTTTGAAAACATTAAAGGTTTTACCGCTTTCCTTAAACCGGTTTTTTGTTGTATTTGCAATACCATTGCTAACTTCTACCACAATATCCGAATCATGTACTATTTCGTTGGAGCCGCGCATCTGTCCACCCTTTGTAGCTTGTGATATGGTGATGATTGCAGTATTTTTATAAAGTTCCTTAATCGTTCTGAGTTTAACTGCATCAATTTTCATGGTGTCGAGGCTATCCAAAAATATGAAATTGTAGCTATCGCGTGGTACCAGTCTAATAAATTCATCGTAGGATCGTACATCGGCAACATCTAAGGATGATGTAAATGCATCGCTATTAACAAACTTGGTTTGAAAGGTCAGTGAAAATCCCTCCTCCCCACTAACGTACAATACATTTCCAAAGCTTTCTGCCAAGTATTTGGCCATTTGTATAGCGAAGGTGCTTTTACCGTTGCCTGATTTTCCATGGATAATACAGTGAAAATCTATCGATGGTAAACCAAACAATTCATTCCATTCTCCATCAAAATTCAGGCAATCAAATTGCAATTCAAATAATTTTTCGCTGCTCATGATTTTTGGGATATCGGCTTTCGTTAGATTGCTAATCGCCTTACTTACATTACGAAGTGGAGGTAACGGCTCAGCACCAAGTTTTAAAGTAGAGGGAGGTTCTTCAATTAGTTGGGCTGAAACTATATCTGCTTCCGGTTTAGAAACTTCAACGGGTTTCGCTTCGAAGGGAGTATCACTCTCTGTCACTGGTTCGATGATTGGATTGTCATTGTCGCCACCCGAAGGTTGTGTGCTATCTGGAGTTAGATTAACTTCAGAACCCTCAGGATCGTTATCAGAATCTTTGGGAATGAAGTAGCCATCACCAATGTGCTTTAAACCAAGAATATTATCTATCATATTATTGGCTAGAGCATTGGAAACACTAAGGCAAACTGCATTTGCAATAGCTTGTCTTCGTTGGTCCTTCGTTACGTCAGGTGGAAATAAGTATTCGCCTTTTTGAACATCAAAACACAAAAGTAATTCGTCTTCTGTTGGGGACCATTTTTGTCCTTTTGATTCCAGCCAAGCAGGTGAACCTTTGGTAACGGTGCACATGAAATGGTTTTTGTTTTTTATTGTGTCCACGAAGTGTCCGCTGAAGAAGTGATCAACGTAAGGCAGGAAATCCTTAACTCGTTTCACGTTAATAGTGTCAGGCTCAGGAAAAGTAGGTTGAATATTCAAACCCTGGTGAACAAACAGCATCACATATCTCGACCGATTTTGGTTGCCGCCATAATGTAAACTGCACATTACTTGTTCAGTAAAATTGAGGGGCAACATTTTAGCCATTATTATAAACTGATCGTAAATTTCCTTAAACTGCTTTTCCCTAAATTCCGGAACCTGCTCCATAACACCCAAAACGTTATTACCACCTTCAGCTAATTCGGCCAATATCCTCAAATACTCGAATACCAACTCCCGCGAATTTTTTTGACTTGTTTCCTTAGACTTCAAAGCTATACGGCCAACTTTAGAAAGGGAAGTGTATTGTTGGCAGCTGGGCCCCCCAATGCAAACGATGATGATGTCTTTACCATACCTCGCTTCGATAGCTGCACGTATATCTCTTCCGTTCACTTCTTGTATCCACTTGGTACGCACGAACTGACCATCTACTACCCCAACAGTATTCTTGGTGTCGTCATTGCTCCTGAGTGCATCGTACTCCTCACGGGTAATGACAATGAAAGGTTCCATCACTGGTGTGCCGTCAGGGTGTCTGAATTTTTCCTGGTACATGTGCATACGACAGGCAGAGAAGTTCCACTCGCACGCATAGCCGGGCAGCATACCTGCCTTCAGAAAGCTCAACGCAAATAAATCCATCCCTGCAAAGAGAGAAACCACAATGATGCGTTTCCTCCCTGGTATTTCGTATATTTTTCTCATTTTATCTGGTTTTTATTGATTCTTAATGTTATTTCCTTTCCGCAGTGAGGGCAGGTGCTGGTAACAGTTACAAATTCCTCATCAGGTTTAGAGCTTTCAACTTTGGAATTGCTAACGTTTTTCACTGCAATAGTTTCCTTAGGTAAATTATCTTCGTAAGCAGTAGTTGTAGGTTCGGAAAATACTGGTATGCTGGTAGATGTGGTATGGTATACCGGAGCTTTCACAGATGGCACTGCTGGCATTTCTCCTTTTTCCTCCTTCACACACTCATGATACGCTTGGAAGAGAGAATATTTCTCTGCCTCAATGCGCTCAAAAAATAGTTTATTGACCATCCCAACCTTTCGAATTTGCTTAACCTTATTGCCGGAAAGGAAAAGTTCTTTCCCGATTCGATCGTAAATGTTTAAACGCTTCCCATCAATGCTATCAGTAGCCTTATCAAGCTCGATTTCAGTAATATCACTTCTATAACCTTGGCCTCTGAAATGTTTCGGCCATATCCCTTGAATCATATTATACAGAGCCATGTAATTATCATGATAGCTACGCTGTAGCTGCGCCATCAAAGTAATTCGGTCTTCTTCATTTTCGAAAGTAATTTTGCAGACAAAGACTTTCTCCATGCCGTTTTCAATAGCGAACAGGTGATATTTTTCACCGTCAATTATGGCATTTACAAGTTTGCCATCGATTTCTCGTTGCTCATAGTATATAGGATGACAGCGGTCATACTTTGCATACGATTCTTTTAGATCCTCGAACTCTTCAATTGTTTTGTAGGTGAACATCTCAGTGTGTTCAGGTGCCCGTTCCAGCAGTCGCGGGTTGATGTATTCATACACTTTTTTCATAATTTTGTTTTTTTTGTTTTTATTTAAATCCAGCCTTAAGAGTAGCGTGCACACTTCCTTTTAAAAGCTGACCACAAAAAAATCACAAAAATAGCTGTCGCTTCTGTAGCAGCTATAGCAGAAACACGAGAATGCTTGTGTGGTGAGGGTTACAGAGAAATTTATTACGACAGCTGCGACAAACGACAGCTAAATAAATGGCAGTAAAAAAGGAATTTTATATTAAAAAGATCTCGGCAGATATGATGTTCAATACACTTTTATCTTTCTTCTTCGAGTTATTTTCATCAGCAAGAAGTTTATCGTAATCCTGTTTGTATTCACGTTTTGTTCTGCCCCATAGATCCAAAAGAGTTTTCACTTCTATTGTTTGGTCTGTATTCCCTTCTTTGTTATGCCACAGAAAATTATTGTGTACAAAACTGATTATTGCATCCTTTGGAGCATTCAATACGCAATACCCGTTTTTCGACTTCTTGATTGAAAGGAAGTACAGCAACCTTATTAACGCAGATATCTCCGCATTGTATAATAATTTGTGAGATGTTTCTTTGGCAGCAACACTTGTGGGCTTTGCAGAGAAATCGAAGTTGTTATTTATCGTTTCATCAATCTCGGTGTCAGAAGCATCAAGTACTTTTTTATAATTCACTTCAAAAGAATGGTTGGACAGTTTCGAAAAGATATTTTTTATAATTTTTCTATTCTCCATCCAACTAAGTTTTTGTCGAGGTGCTTTTGTTTCCCCTTTCTCCTTGTTAGCTTTTATTTCATTTGATTCAATACTCTGATCTTCCGAGTAGAATTCATCCGACTTCACTTTTTCAATTAGCTGTACAAATACATTTAACATAGCGGCCGTTTCCAATTTTTCCTTGAGATATTCAAACTCGAAGGATATTGTTTCCTTTTTTTTACCACTAACTGATTCTGCAATGACTTTTACATTGCCGAAATTGGATGTGTTAGGACTGTAGTGGTATCGGTATTTAAAGTTTCTTTCTTCTTTATACCATGTGAATAATTTTCTGATACTGTCGTGTTCAAAATATGTTCCGCCTTCGGCTCCAAGAGTGTCAAAACTTTTCAAGATAGCTGATGATAAGTAGTTTTCGATAATAAATGGGTGAGAATGTATTTGCTTCTCAATGTATGCCTGCTTGCTCTTAACGAACCTTTTTAATTCCTCTGAATACTCTTTATTATCAACAAATTTTTTCCTAAGCAAATTGTATTGGCCTTCATAAACGGGATTCAATATTTCTGAAAATGTTTCGACTGGCTTAACCAATGTTTGAGCCAAAATATGGGCTAATTCTTCGGGATGAATCATAGTCAAAAATGTTAAAATTTCCTGAACGTGTTAGATTGCTTTATCCTATTAAAGATATAATAAAAAAAATATGGACGAAAAAAGGACAAGTCCCATTTCTGTCAAAGTTTTGGTGAATACAGAAAAAGAGTAGTACTTTTTTTACATTAGATTTAAAATAATCATGAAGCTCATTCCCATAAATAATACTGGTAAACTCAAACTTTATTCTGTTTCAACTGATACAGAATTAGAGTTACTGCTTATGGAAGGGGGTGTGAGTGCCGGATTCCCATCTCCTGCCGAGGATTTTTTAGATAACAAAATTGACCTCAATAAACATCTCATTAAAAACGAAGCATCTACCTTTATTGCAGTTACTGATGGTTACTCCATGAAAGGTGCCGGCATTGGTAATAAAGACCTGCTTATTATAGATAAATCGCTTGAACCAACGGATGGTAAAATAGCAGTTTGTGTTATAGATGGAGAATTTGTTTTAAAGCGCCTCAAAGTGAATAGAGACGGTATTTGGCTTATGCCGGAAAACGAAGATTTTAAACCAAAAAAAGTCACTGAATTCAACGACTTTGAGATTTGGGGTATTGTTACATTCTCCATACAAAAACATTAGTCATGTTTGCGCTTATTGATTGTAACAACTTCTACGCATCCTGCGAGCGTGTTTTTCAGCCCAAGTTGAAAAACAAACCCATTGTAGTGTTATCCAATAATGATGGTTGTGTAATTGCTAGAAGTAACGAGGCAAAGAAACTAGGTATACCAATGGGAGCGGTAGCCTTTGAGTACAAACGGATATTTGAGCAAAATAACATTAATGTTTTTTCCTCTAACTATGCTTTGTATGGTGATATGAGTAACAGAGTCATGACACTGTTGAGAGATTTCAGTCCAGATATTGAGATTTACAGTATAGATGAAGCCTTTCTCAAGTTCGATGGTTTCGAAAAGTGGTTTGATTTCAACACCTATGGCAACCAAATTAGATACAAAGTAACTAAAGGAACAGGTATACCAATCAGTGTAGGTATAGCACCAACCAAAGCGCTTTCTAAAGTAGCTAATAAAATAGCAAAGAAATTCCCCGAACGCACCCAAAATGTTTATGTAATAGATACTGAAGACAAACGTATTAAAGCGCTCAAATGGCTTCCTATTGATGATGTGTGGGGTATTGGCAACCAACATGCGAAGCGACTCAAAAAAATCAATGTAAATACGGCCTACGATTTCACGCAGCTCACCGAAGATTGGGTTAAAACAAACATGAGTATTGTAGGTCTACGATTGTATAAAGAGCTCAAAGGTATACCTTGTCTTGAATTGGAGGATGTACAACCTAAAAAGAATATAGCCACCACCAGAAGTTTCGATAAGACATACGAAGACAAAGCTTATATCCAAGAAAGAGTCAGCACCTTTGCTGTTACTTGTGCTGAGAAATTAAGAAAGCAAAATTCAAACTGCAATGCACTCATGGTGTTTATCCATACTAATGGATTTAGAAAAGACCTGCCTCAATACGGTCGAAACGTAGTAGTCAAATTACCATTTCCTACTAATTCATCAATTGACATAGCTAAATATGCAACCATAGGACTAGATAAAATTTATAAGAAAGGCTATCAATACAAAAAAGCAGGTGTGATTGTAATGGATATTACACCTGAAGAATCGAAACAAATCAACTTATTTGAAAACAGTAATGAAAAGCACCAGCCTCTTATGTCTATTATGGATAAGATTAACAAGAGTATTGGAACGACCAAAGTTAAACTAGCATCTCAAGATATAGGTAGAACTTGGAAAATGAAACAAGAAAAATTATCTCCTCGATTTACTACTCGCATTGCTGAAATAATCAAAATCAAAGCCTAATGTGTTTTCATTCTAAACAATCAAAAGACGCTCAATCCCTTGAAAAGAGATTTAAAGCAAAAGTCAAGTCGCCCGATAAAATCACATCTGAACGTTTCAATGGTTTCACACATCCAAATACTCCAGTTATTGCCAATAACTCTCTCAATGAAATAAACTTATTCCAATGGGGGCTTATACCATCTTGGGCAAAAGATAAGTCCTTCCAAAAGAACACGCTTAACGCTAGAATTGAAACACTTAAAGACTTGCCTTCTTTTCGTGATGCAGTCAAGAATCGTTGCTTAATTATAGCAGATGGATTTTTTGAATGGAAATGGTTAGATAAAGCAGGAAAAGAGAAGCAGCAATATCAGATTTCCTTACCCTCGAATGAGTTGTTTGCATTTGCCGGTATTTATAGCACTTGGACCGACAAAACTACTGGTGAAATGATTAATACCTACGCCATAGTTACCACCGAAGCTGACCCATTTATGGCTGAAATACATAACATCAAGAAACGAATGCCTGTCATACTTACTCCTAAAAATGAGCAGGATTGGTTAGCGGGAAAAGAAGTGAAGGATTTTAGTAAACCGGTTGTTGGATTGGTAGCTGTTACAATCTAATAATCTTTATTTGTAGTTAATTTTCAAACTGCAAAATCATGCCCTTACTTTCGTTCAGCCATAATTGATTAGTCAACTAAAGCTTATACCTGCAACCAACGAAAAGTCACAAGACTACTATAGTTATAGTCTACCTCAATTATTAGAATTGTATAACTTCATTATTTAGCTATAAGCATTTGTTTAGAAATACTTTTATCATCAACTGACAGTTTATAGAAATATTCACCTGAATCTAAATTCCCTGAATCAAAAATTGTTTTGTAAATACCTTCTGAAAGCTTTTGGTTTAATAATGTTGCAACTTTTACGCCAGTTACATTAAAAACTTCGAGAGTAACAAATGAACTTTTTATAATATTAAATTCGATACAGGTAGATTTAGAAAAGGGATTCGGATAATTCTGTAATAAACTAAATGTATTCAGTGTTTGTTTTGATATCCCAAGTGAAATCGAGGGTTCTTTTATATTTGACAAAGTCATATTATCATTTACCCTTAAACCTCTCAATACTAAACTTAGGTTAGGGTCACCAAAAATTACTCCATTTTTTGGATTAGTCACAATTCCATTTTCGTTGTATTCTTGGGTTAAAGTATAGAAATTATTTCCAGAGCTGAAACCAGATGCTAAGTCCCAAACATAGGTATTAGAATCACATAAATATGCATTGCCTAAATTTTTAGTCCAAGCGATATTTTTGTTTAAATCTTTCGCATATAGACATAGTTTTCCGGGTTCAATTTTGGTTGTATCAGGATATTTGTTCTGAACTTGATAAGTTACTGTTGCAATACCAGTATGACTTATAGAGACAGTAGGTTTAGCCAAATAATTACTTGAATCAATTTCAACAAGTCCTTTCGATGCGTTCCACTGTTTAGTGATATTGTCCCAAACAGTGACTTCTAACCTTTTTTGGAATTTATTATTTAAATCAATAACAGTAGATGTAAAAGCGGCAGCAGTATATCCGTTATTATTTGCTATCGAGGTTTCGTTAAAAAATGAATTACTATTATTAGAACTCATTGGCAACGGCAAAGACCATGATGTTCCATTCCATTCAGAAAAAACTACTTTAGAGTTTAACGTTGAATCAATTGCATCTGGGTCGTTAATCCATATTGCTAATGCATTTGAAGAATCGGTAAATGCAACATCAACGTTTCTGTTAGTACCTGGTAAATCAAACAATTTTTTTGGTGTTGTTGAACTCAATACACCACTGCTATTTGTAATATGAGAGAACCAAATATCACTGCCTGGTGCAATAGGGTCTTTAACAACCCAAGTAACCAATCCCCTATTGCTTCCAAATGCTGTTGTTGCTTGACCTTCCAAACGACCACTTTGAAAAGTAGATGTATCATCTACCATTATAGCTGTTTTTGTTATACTATTTGAAGTAGCATCATAAAAACCAAACCAAATATCTTGAGCTTTCAATCCATCAAAGGTGCTAATTCCATTTGGTAGCGATTTTTCTGTATAACGATTTTGAGACCATGAGAATAAAGCAGAACCATCCTCCATTGGCGCAATTTTAGGATTTGAAATAGAATTTTTGTTAGTCGATACTATTATTTTGGTTGCAAATGAATTTTTTGCTGAGTCCAGCTTTGAAAAACATAAATAGCCAGTTGTAGAATCATTTTCAACCCAAGCTACATATAAGTTCCCTCCTCTTGTAGAAAGACATGGCTGAGGATTATTGTTAGGTAATATATTTGTTCCATTAAAATGGTAAGTTACTGATGATGCTCCATATCTTTCATCAAAGGAACTATTTACTTGTCGCAACGCACTTGAATCGCCAAACAACTCATAATAAAATGATTTTGGACCATAAGTCGCAATGTGCCATAAACCCCAAAGTGCTGTAATTTTAGCAGTGCCGGAAATATCTATATCACCACCAAAAAGAGGTGTTGTTGCATATGTTGGAACAGTTTGGTACTCCAAGCCACCTCCTACTCTTCCAGATACAATTAATGAGGCTTTTCCAGAAACTGCACCATATAATAGCATTAACCCTCCTTGAATATTACCAGTAGGTTCAACTTTAGCTGTTACCCAAGTTTTATCACCATTATCATTAACAAACCCCCATTGACCTCCAATGTTACCAATTAGCAATCTGGCTTTTAGAGTGCCGTAGATGCTTAATCCAGCATCTAAAGTAGCCTCAACACCTGGCTCTAAAGGAATAATAATTGTCGGCATATCTATAGGATAATGTTGAGTGTTAAGTTGAGCAGTTAAGGAAGCTATAAGATTAAAATTATTGTCTAAATGCAAGTCGGCAGAAGGACTTGCTGGAATATTTACTTGAAAGGTCTTTAATGCTATATCTAAAGTATTAAACAATAAATTGAAAAATGCATTAGAAATAGTAGAGCTCCTACTAGTCATATTAAAGCTAACCCCAAACGTTAATGCATTATTTGAAAGAGAATAATCTTTCCCTCCCAAACCAAGTATATAATTTGGAACACTATTGATAGAATTTTGAAAAGCGTATCCTATGTCCATATTAATATTACCATTGCTTACCGATACATTAGAAACTGTTGCATAATTTAGCCATGAAGGTTTAGTAAGAATATTTAAACTATAGCTAGATGAAGTTCCTAATAAAGTTGAACCGTTATAATATTCGGCCTTTACAACAGTGCTAGGTGGCAATTGTCCCATGTCAAATGTGGCAGACCACCCTCCTACACTACTATTATCAGTCACACTTACACTTCCAGCTTTGAAAATCACTTTAGTTATACCTGTTGACGGTGACGGTATAGAACTGAATGTGTTGTTGACGGTAGAAACACCTTGAATGAAATAACCATTTCCCAAAGTTGAGGTAATTGTACCTGTAACAGTACCACTTGTGATTGTTGCTGTTCCAGTTGCACATTGGTAACATGTAGATTCATAACCACTGATATATGCTTTGCAGCTAAAGCTGCCACTAGAAGTTACACTTAAAGTTGAGTTTGATCCCAATACTGTTCCTGAACAAGATGTTCCGCTGTACCACTTGTAAAGAATACTTCCTCCTGAACCACCAGAAGCGGTACAGGTCATAGTTAGTGGACTTGTTCCTGATGGACTATTAATAGAAGCAGTTGGACTACTGCAAGCGGTTGTGATTGTTGCTGTTCCAGTTGCACATTGATTGCATGTAGATTCGAAACCACTGATATATGCTTTGCAGCTATAGCTTCCACTAGAAGTTACACTTAGAGTTGAGTTTGTTCCTAATACTGTTCCAGAACATGAAGTTCCACTATACCATTTATAGAGAATACTTCCACCTGAACCGCCCGAGGAAGTACAGGTCATAGTCAGCGGACTAGTACCAGCTGGACTATTAGCGGTTGCAGAAGGGCTACTACAGTTGGTTGTGATTGTTGCAGTTCCGGTTGCACATTGATAGCAGGTAGATTCATAACCGCTGATATATGCTTTGCAGGTATAATCACCACTTGTTGTTACGCTTAAAGTTGAGTTTGTTCCTAATACTGTTCCAGAACATGAAGTTCCACTATACCATTTATATAGGATACTTCCACCTGAACCACCTGAGGCAGTGCAAGTGATAGTTAATGGACTTGCTCCTGATGGACTATTTATGCTAGCAATTGGAGCGGTACATGATGCCGTATTGCTAAGGAAAAAGTTGAGTGAGTAATTGTGAGAGTTTGCTGTATAGCTGTAGGATGTAGGGTTTGATGTAGTATAACTAGGATAGGAGCACGTTATATTACCTGACCAATTAGTAGCTACTTTATATTGATAATACCCTCCGCTTGAATAGGTAGTCCCTAAACTTCCTAATGTAATAGTTGCTTGATTAATATTTCCCGCGAATTGGCAATTTGGACCTGAGTTATCACAAATGTTTCCAGCTACATTATAATAACTTTGAGCAGTTGGGAATGTTAGATATATTCCATTTACCCATCCAGTGGATTGGCTGCAATCATTTGTAAGGTAAACCTCGTACCAGCCTGAAGATGTGGATCCAGTTAATGCAAGAATGCTATTTTTACCAAAATATGCATTTTGACTGCTAATTGTAACATATGTGCTCGTACAATTTGCACAAGTTCTAACACCTAGAGGAGTTGAAGTTGTATTAACCGTTGCATAATTATTACTTTCATTTATTTGTGCGTATGCAAAACTACTTGGCATATATCCATAATTTGGAGAATTATTTGTGCTAGAAATGCTCGGTAAGCATACTTTTACAAAATTCATAAAAGTTGGGTCACTACTATTGTTGACAAGAGATTCTGCTCCAATTTTTGAATTAACAGATAGCGTAGTTAATACGGAAGCACTTGAGCTAGCGCTTGACCGTATATTAAGACTAAAACCACCCGAGCCTTGTCCATTAAAATAGATCTGAGGAAATTGTGCTACTTGTGCAAAAACACTATTGCAAAGTAGTATTATTAAGAGTGATAATGTTTTGAGTAATTTCATTTTGGGAGTTTTACGAAATGAATAATTATTCTAAAATGATTTTTTTGACTTCTACTATCTTATTTGAAGGGTCATTAATAGTTAGAAAGTAGAGACCATTCCCAGTCCAAGAAGAGAGATTTATGGAATACAGTTGTTGATTAATAGCTGTAACAAAAACGACTTGTCCAATTGAGTTTGTAAGAGTAATTGTATAACCAGACATTGAACTATAATTTCCTGTATTTATAAACAGTTTGTCTTTTACAGGATTTGGGTATACTTTAACTATGTTAAGGTTGTTTGGAGGTGTAAGTCCTGTGATGTTTACATCAATTCGTAAGGTATCGGTTACAGAAGAAAAAGTTTGAACGGTGTCATATTTTGTAACGTAAGTGGTATCGTATACTGTGACGTGAGTGGTGTCGAAAACTTGAACATAAGTAGTATCATATATAGTTACTTGACAGGGTAATGCTGTTTGAGTATAGATACTGTTTACTTCTGTTTGGCTTAAAGAGCGATTGTAAATGGATACATCATCAATAAGACCATTAAAATACCAACTGGAAAAATCGCCATCCCTCCCAATGGCAAATCCATTTCCTTGATTGTTATATTTAATATTTCCAGAACCCAGAGATGAGGATGAATAAACACTTACATTATCCAAAAAAACCTTGTAAATCAATCCGTCAAAACTAAAAGCAATATGATGCCAATTACCATCGTAAACGGCTTGTTGAAAAATTGGATAATATTGTTTACCTGCTGTACTATCGAGGTTTAAAGAAGCTACAAGTTTATTAGCACCAGCTGCGCCAAATTCAGTAATATTTGGATTCCACATGACGCCATAAGCCCAATATCTGTTTCTTATTAAGGATTGGTTTTGCGTTGTAGAGCCTAGTTTAAACCAAAACGAAATTGAAATTTGAGGTGGTTGAATTGTACTTGGAAGTTGAATGTATGAACTTGATCCATTAAAGCTATAAGCAGAATTTTGGGTTCCAAATCTATCATTTGTAAGTGAAGCGCCATTATTCGAACCATTATTCCCATTCCCACTTAAATCATTTACATTCCCACTAAAAGGATACCAAGCTATTAATCCTGAGGTTGGTAAATAGTTAGGTAATTGAGAGAATGAACTAAAGAAAACAGATAAAGCACAAAGTGTAAAAATGATTTTTTTCATAGGTAGGAGTTTAGATTAAAGAAGGGCTTGTGAAATTCTATTTTACTTTACAGTAAAGCAATAAACTATTTTTGATTTAGCATTTGCCATCACCGAAAAGAAATATTCGCCACTTGTTAAAGGCGATTTTGAAGTTACTAGATATATTCCATCACTGATTTTTTTGAAAGAAATATCTATTGTCGGATTTGTTCCCTCAGCAGTAAACATCCCTTTTTTATAAACAACAAACTCTCGTTTACCACTTTTTTCATTTACTGTGGTCTTATTTAAGTCCATAAGAGTTCTTGGGTCAACACCGACTTCAAGTTTTACAATAAACTGAGCAGCGTCCTTCTCAACTTTAACGGATGATGTTGTACCTGTTAAATATAAAGCTGCTTCTGCACCTGTTAGTCCTTTTGGTCTTGCTCCAATAACATACTGAACTGCATCTAATTCTACTAACTCTTTTCCGTTGTAGAAGAAAGGAGTATTGTTATAATCTGGTGTGGGATAATTTTGTGCGTTTACTGTAATTGAAAATGCAATTAAAAAAAAGGCAATTAAACTTTTCATTGGGTTTAAGTTTTTGGTTTAGTGTATAAAAAATCTTCCTGTCCAAATGTAGAGACATAAATCAATTTAAGTTAACTGAAATCTACATACGTACAGTTTTGTTTGTTTTAAATACATTTTTCTCTTTTAAAAACTTTTTAATTGACCTTAGTGGCTTATCTGCAACCTGTAAATTAACCACATTACCCATTACATCTAGAACTACAAATTTTCTAGTGTCTTTTTCAATGACATGATGAATCCAAATTCTATTGCACAGTGTATTCTTTTCATTAATAAATGGAAAATCAGTTTGAGATTTAACAGAATGAATTTTAGTCGCAACTTTCTTGAAAGATTCAGCAGTTAGGAAAGGATTTTTCAGATTATTGTATAAGTGTATTTTCACATTTGGCGATGCAATTACATATGCAATATCAAGTACATTGATTAGTTCAATCCCATTTGAGGTTCCAATTGAGATGATGTAATTTTGTTTGTCACTAAACCATTCTGTAATGGCATCTGATTTCTGTATAATTGTATCAATAATGTTGTCTTTTGAAAAATATAATTCGTTGCGTATATGTTGTAATTCTAGTTTTGTTTCATACATGCATTTTTGATAATTTATTGCTTTACTCAAATCTCCTACTTTCAAACAATAGTCAAACATCACAGAGTAGTAGTCTGCGTTTAACAAGGCAGAATTGCTGCTACTTATCTCATTAAATAGCACTTGTGATAAACTAAGAAAATCCTTTCTTGAGGCTGAGTCATTTAGTAAGATTTTTAATTTCAGTACTCGTGCTGAAAATAAATCGTAATTTGAATTTTCCAGATTAAATATTTCAATTGCTCTATCAATATAAAATAATGCTTCTTTGATTGAGATTTTGAAATGCAAATTTTGAGCATAGTAATAGCATAATTGAGCATAACGTTTGTCATGCACCAATTCCCTTGATTTATATAATGTAAATAACTCGTGAATATGAGAATCAGCCTCGCTATAGTTTTTCGAAAGGGTATATGCATTAATTAAATTCACATTTAATCTAATAATATTATCTAGCAAGCCTTTGTATCTATAATCAGTATATATATCATTTGCTTTTTGGAAACATTTTATTGCTTTTTTGTATTCGCAAATTTCTATGTAATTTATCCCTATACTCTCTATAACAATAGCATAGTCTACCAAATTAGATTTTCGTTTTGAGTATTCTAAACATAACTTCAATAATCTAGTTGATTCTTTAAATTCGAACTTGTTTCTGTAGTATATGGAAAGCCTATGTATAAAACCAAATTTAAGTTGTTCGTTTTTTATCTCTTTAGATAATTCAAGTCCAATAAGTGACCACTTTTTACTTTCCTCATGATTAAAGTCGGAAAACTTAATTGCAAGTGAATAAATATCCTCTATTTTACGAATGCAATTTTGGGGATATGTATTAATTTTCGTAATTAATGTGTCAATTTCATTCATAGGCTATTGCTGTTCAATACATAATGAAACAAAATTTATATTTTATTAATATGGCTTAAGGGTATCTTTTTGATAAACATTCTATCATAGTTAATGTCATAACTTTAATATAAGCAATCCATCAGATAACTTCAATATAAAAAGAGACAAAATGTAATTAATGCAATTTTACTTAGAATTCTGTGTACTTAAAAAGCAATTGTTTTCTTAAATATATTTTATCAAATTATCCCAATGTCAAGCAAACTCCAATATGGTCGCTCAATTTTTTATTCGCATTCCATATGGATGTTGTTGCTGAATTTGATTGTGTAAAGGAGGAAGAAATAGCGATGTGGTCTATGTTCTCAGGTATGTTTTGTGTTAGGTTTTCCACCTTTAGTTCTTCAAAAGTGGAGTTAATTTTATGACGACCGTCTTTTGTATAGTAGTAGTTATCTCCAAATGAAATATTAAAGTCGCCAGCCACGCAGATATTACCGATTTGAGAGATTCTTTTCCAATCGGCAATCTGTTTATCAAGGTCTTGATTAAAACTCTCTCTTCTATTGCCATGTATTCCAATGATGGTGCCATATACATTCAAATCAGCAAAAGGTGTTTTAATACCAATACAGATACTTGTAAAGCCATCGTATGTCTCCATAAATCGGGTTGCAGGGTATTTACTCCAAATGGTGGTTCTATTCTCTCCATTCTTGTAATACGGCTGATTCAATAACTTTAGTGAAGTTGTAGCAAAGGAAGTATAGGCATTGCCAGGATTAATGATTGTATTAGTTTCAGTGAGGATTAAAATATCCGCATCAACTTCATTTAATGATTCTATGATTTTAGTATTTCTACTTTTAGAAGAATCATTTGGCCGTTCTAAGTTCCATGTAGCAATTTTCATCATCTAAATATATATTCGAATTGTTGCTACATCAAATCCTATTAAAAGTATTTCGTGAAAGTCATTTACAATAATTGTAACTACCTAATAATAGGTATAGCAAGGTATTTATTGGCATTCATTTATTGTTCAGAATAACCAGTAATTAATTATTATAAAAAATATCACTTTCGATTCAACAGTTGACAAAAAAAGAAAGTTATATTTGAATGCTTAACCAGCTAAACAGTAGCGCTAGTTCCTTTATTTATAACCCTAAAAATCAACTTACTTAACTCTTTAATAAATAATGTATTGCTCCTATTTATGACTTATTGTTGAGTATATTAGCTTTTTATAAATATCTCTTTTTGTGAAACTATTTTTGAATTTGGTTTTATCCTTACTTGTTCTGTTGTTTTTCCAGTTTTCTGCAAATGCACAAGACCCTACTTATTCCCAAATTAACCTGAATCAATTGTATTATAATCCAGCTTATACTGGTCAACAATATGGTTATCAACTGTCCGCAACTTATAGAACACTATGGCCAAATGTACGAGGCAAGCAGATCCCGGGTCCACTTTCTACTTATCATGCTTGGTTTGATGGTTTTGTAAACCTGCCGCAAGGGATGTATATGGGATTGGGAGCATTTGCTATGCAAGATATTGAAGGTGAAGGATTTTTAACTACAACTTCAGGCGGTGTTAGTTTTGCAACGCATTTTCCGAAAATTGGATATAAAAGTGATGAGTTACCTCGTTTCAAAATTTCTGTTGGAGCTAAAGTTTATTATAATTCAATTTCTATAAATTGGGACAAATTGGTATTCTCCGACCAATTGAATATAGACCAAGGGATTATAGGTAGTTCAGCATTTAATCACAACGGAACTTTTAGACGAAATTATTTCGACTTTGATGCTGGCTTGCTTATTACAAATAACTTTATGGGAAGAGATAAATGGCACAATGAAATTGGGTTTTCAGTAGCACATATTCTTTCCCCATCAATCTCTTTAACTGGTTCTAATGAAGATAAAACTAGGCTTCCTCAAAAATTTGTATTGAGCTATCGAAGTACCGTGAATCTTGCGGCTGGTAGACTATTTGCAGGACCTTCTATCCTATTTGAGAATCAAGGCAGTTTTTTTAGAAAGCAAAGTGACTTTTATTCGTTGAATGTTGGTTTAGATTTTTTCATTAAACCCAATGCTAATAGTTGGGTGGTGCCATTAACTATATCGCTGATTAATAGACTTAGTGTTGTTCAGCAGAAAATTAATACGAGTGCTATTATTTTAGGAATAACTCACAAGGGAACGTTAGGTAAATCTTCTAAAGCTCCAGTATATTATGTAGGCGCAGCGGTAGATTTCCCTTATATGGGATTAGGAATGCAAACAGCAGGTGCTTATGAAATTAGTATTGGAATCATTATTCCGCCAAAACATTCCAATGGATTTAGTAAATGTCCTTACAATTCATTTGACCATGCAGGTTATTTCAATAGCAATCCATTTATGAGAAGGCAAAAATAGGACTTACCGAATTAGGGTTACACTTCCTATTGTTTTTTTTGCTTTGCCTTTTTCATAGGTCATCCCATCCCATCTTGAGCCGTCCAAGAATATAGCTTCTACTTTCCAGACATAGACATCTTGTTGAGCTAAGTTTCCGTGATAGGTTCCATCCCAAAATTCAGAAGGTTTTGTATCTACTAGTTTTGTTGACTCCCACATCAATTCACCCCATGTATTAAAGACTTGTGCTCTATATGTTCTTAGTCCAATACCAATCGGTTGCCAAACTTTTACTAAATCATTACCACCTCCAAAATCAGGTGCAAAGGCATTAGGCACCCATAATGAACGCTTAAATACAGTAATTGATTTACTAATAGAATCTTCACAACCAAAATGATTGGAGGCAATTAAAGTAACAGTGAAATCATCAATACTTTCATATTTGTGAATTGGATTTATCTCATTTGATGTGAATCCATCCCCAAAATTCCAAACATAGCTCTCAGCACTTTGACTGTTATTAGTGAATACAATAGTTCCATCAATTGGTTCTACTGTGGTATTGGCTAAATACTCAAAATCAGCATTTGGACGAATGTGAACTTTTATCGTATCACTCAATATTGCCGTATCCCCACAATCTAGAAACGAATACACCTTTACTGAAATAGTGTAAGTTCCTGTGTCGCTATATGTATAATTTGCACTTGGTGTATTAAGAGATACAGATGAAGTACCATCTCCAAAATCCCAAATATAAAGATTACCATTCGTTGCATTTGCAGTTACCGTAATTTCGAGTGGTTGACAACCTTCTGCGGGTTCAATATCAATAGACTGAATTAAAGGAAAAGGGTAAATGTCTATGGGTTTATGGGCGGTATCATAGCAATTGAATTGATTTGCTGCTATAAGTGTAACATTGAAAGATCCTGCTGATGGAAATGTTGCATTAGGATTTGTTGCAGTTGAAAATATGTTGTTACCGAAATTCCAATCATAGCCAAGAGCTCCTGTTGATGTGTTTGTAATTTGAAACTGAGCTGGTATTCCACAAATATATGTAGCAGGTAAAAGGAAATTGGCTGTTGGCTTAGGATAAATAATTACTGAATGGCTAATTGTATCACTACAGAAACTCGTTGAACCAACTAGGGTTACATTGTATGTTCCAGCGGTTGTATAATTATTTGTTGGGGTTGCCAACGTAGAGGTATTGCCGTCTCCAAAATTCCAATTGTAAAAAGATACTCCAGTTGAAAAATCTACAAATTGAATTGGTTGGGTATTAACACAAGTATCGTAACCTTTGAAATTTACTATTGGTTTAGAAAGGATAGAAACTGGATGGCATTTTGTTGAAGTACAACCATTACTTGCGCTGACAATTAAGCAAGCATTATATACTGTAGCGCTATCATAAGTATGAGTAACAACATTGCCTAGTGAAGAATCGCCATCACCAAATTGCCAATTAAAAGCAGTTAAAAACATTCCACTTGGTGAGGAAGATTGTTGTGTGAAAGTTACTGGTGTATTTTCGCAAACATTATTGTTGTAGGTAAAATCACTAATTGGTGAAGGTGAAACTATTATAGTTTGAAAAGCGGTATCTTGAGAACATCCATCTGTAATATAAAGCGCCACTATATGTTTACCCGCATTGAAGGTATGTTGGACTGTAGTTCCTGGTGTTACAACACTTGACAACCCAATACAGGTATCTTGAACTATATCATAATCGAAACACCAGCTAGTAAAAGTCGAACCTGTTGAAAAATCATTAAAAGACACCGTTAGAGGTTCACATCCTTGAGTTACAGATGGTGTGAAAAATGCATTTACAACATTAGGTTGGACTGTGATAGTTTGATTAACTGATGTATCCCCACATTGATTATATGCTGTTAAAGAAATTGTGAAACTTATAGCACTGAAGGAATTATTGACAAACGTGTGTGAGATTGTACTCCAAACAGGTTGAATTGGATTAGGATACAATATTGTATTTGGCGTACCATCACCCCAGTTATAAACTATTGAATCAGGCTTGCCAAAAACCAGTGTATTGGAAGCAAAAGAAATGGATAAAGGAGAACAACCATTATTCTTATTCATTGCAAAATTCACAATAGGTTTTGGATTTACCTGAATTATTGCTTTGGCTGCACTTCCTGAACATCCTCCAATTAAAGGCGATACAGTGTATATAACGAAAGCGCTATCTGCTGTAACACTTGTATTAAAAAGTTGTTGACTTGGGATAACATTTCCTGTTCCAGTATTCGTTAAACCTCCGATATTAACACTGATAGCATTCCAACTAATATTAGTTCCAATAATGTTAGATGAAATATTTATTGGTACACTGCTTTGTCCAGAACAAAAAACTTGTGAATCTGGAGTTAATGTTATTATAGGTCGAGGATTTATAGTAATGGTAAACTTTTTTGCTGGTCCTGGACAATTTGCAGCACTTGGTACAACTGTATAAACTACTGTTTGTGATGAATTTGTATTGTTTTTCAATTGTGGAATTAGGATACTATTACTATTCCCACTTGTAGGGTATGGAGAAAGGTTATTGTTTAAAGTTGCATTCCATGTGTAGCTTGTGTTTAGAATATCTGCTTGAAAATATATTGCAATTGAATCATCAGAGCAGATAACAATATTGGTATCTGTATTTGTAATGTGTGGCAGCGGGTTGACTTGTATGGTACTATTTGCAGTATTACTACAATTAGTTGTAGAATTAGTTCCTGTTACTGTATATTGAGTAGTTATCTTTGGAGTTGCTATAACTGAGGCTCCTGTAATAGTATTTAAACCGAGAGTTGGATTCCAAGAATATGTATTTGCTCCTGTTGCAGTTAAAGTAATACTATCATTCTCGCAAATAGTTGATGATGCTGTTACTGTAACATTAGGCAACGGATTAACAACAACAACAACTGAATCTTTCCTTAAACAAGTACCAGCACCATAAGTATAAATCAAATTAAAGCTACCAACTTGAGAAGGATTGAATAAGCCTGTTGATGTAATTAAAGAAGTTCCACTCCATGATCCACCAGCAGGAATGGCAACAAATTGAAGGTCAGAGCTATTAAAACAAATAGCAGTGTCATTTCCAGCATTAATAATTGATGGATTTATTACCGTTACTAATGCCGTATCAGTTGCCTTACAAGTATTATTATCGATGTATGTGTAAACTACAGGGAAAGTTCCAATCCCGTTTGGTGTGAATACGCCACCAGTTGTAATGTTTTGACCACTCCAAGTTCCACCAACTGGTGTTCCTATAAATGTTGAAGGAATGGGTTGATTACAAAGAGACTGGTCTATTCCTGCATCTACAATTGGCAAAGCATTAATTGTTACTGTAGTGCTTGCAGTAGATGAACAGTTTGTTGCAGAATTAGTCCCAATTACAGTATATGTAGTTAAAATAGTTGGAGTAGCGATGACAGTTGCTCCGTTGGTATTGTTTAATCCTGCTGAAGGACTCCACGAATAAGTATTGGCACCTGTGGCAGTTAATGTTGTACTTAATCCGCTGCAAATAGAAAGTGAAGGGGTTACTGTTAAATTGGGCAACGGATTCACGGTCATTAAAATTGTATCACGTTTCAAACAAGTGGACGCACCATATGTATATACGAGGTTGTAGTTACCTGCTTGAGATGGACTGAATACTCCATTTGGAGTAATTAATGGAGTGCCATTCCAATTACCCCCAGTTGGTGTGCCGCTTAATTGAATGTTGCCAGAATTTAAGCATACTGCAGAATCTAAACCTGCATTAGGAAGTGTTGGGGCTGTCACTGAAATTAGAGCAGTATCAGTTGCTTTGCAAGTATTGTTATCGATATAAGTATAAACTACAGGAAATGTTCCAACACCGTTAGGTGTGAATACCCCACCTGTTGTAATGTTTTGACCACTCCACGTTCCTCCAGTTGGAATACCAATTAAGGTAGTTGGAATCGGCTGATTACAAAGTGCTTGGTCTGCACCTGCATTAACGATTGGTAAAGAATTTACTGTAACGGTGGTACTTCTACTAGCAGAACAGTTAGTACTATTATTCGTTCCGATTACTGTATATGTTTGGGTTGAAGCAGGAGATGCAATTACAGATGAACCTGTTGTGGTATTCAGGCCTGTTACTGGACTCCAAGTGTAGTTAGTTGCTCCATTTGCGGTTAATGTTGTGCTTAAACCACTACAAATAGCAAGTGAAGGGGTAACTGTAACATTCGGTAATGGATTCACTGTCATTAACAAAGTGTCGCGCTTCAAGCAAGTTGATGTCCCTAATGTATAAACCAAATTAAAATTACCAGTTTGCGAAGGAGTAAAAACACCTGACGGAGATATATTTGTTCCACTCCAATTTCCTCCAATAGGGGTAGCATTCAAGACAACATTTATAGAATTTAGACAAACTGTTGAATCTAACCCTGCATTAGGTATTGTTGGATTTATAACTGTTACTATAGCAGTATCTCTATTTGTGCAGTTGTTTACATTAGTAACGGTATAAACTTCTGTAAACACACCTGTTCCATTAGGTGTGAAAACACCACCAGTTGTAATGTTTTGACCACTCCAAGTTCCTCCAGTTGGAGTACCTATTAAGGTAGTTGGAATGGGCTGATTACAAAGAGATTGGTCTGCACCAGCGTTTACTGTTGGCAAAGGATTGACTGTAATTGTGGTGCTTGCACTTGCAGAGCAGTTAGTGATACTGTTCGTTCCGATAACGGTATAAGTTTGTGTTGTGGTTGGAGCAGCAGTTACGGTGGAACCAGAGGTAGTATTTAGTCCTGTACTTGGATTCCATGAATAGTTATTTGCACCACTTGCCGAAAGTGTTATACTATTGCCAATGCAAATTGGAGTTGAAGGAGTAACAGAAATAACCGGCAATGTATTTGTTGTCATTAGTAATGTATCTCGCTTCAAGCAAGTTGATGAACCATAGGTGTAAATCAAGCTGAAAGTTCCAGATAGGGAGGGCGTAAAAACTCCCGTTGATGAAACATTTGTTCCGCTCCAAGTTCCATTGTTTGGCGTACCATTAAGTTGAACGTTACCAGAATTTAGACAAACTGCTGAATCTAATCCTGCATCAGGAACTGTAGGATTTATAACTGTAACTATAGCAGTATCCTTATTTGTACAGTTATTTGCATTGGTATAAGTGTAAACTACAGGAAATGTTCCAATACCGTTTGGCGTGAACACCCCAGATATTGTTATGTTTTGACCACTCCACGTTCCTCCAATTGGAGTACCTGTTAAGGTAGTTGGAATGGGCTGATTGCAAAGTGATTGATCTGCTCCCGCGTTTACTGCTGGCAAAGGATTTACACTTATCGATGTGCTTGCTGTTGCTGAGCAGTTAGTTATAGTATTGGTTCCAGTAACTGTGTAAGTTGTAGAAGTTGATGGAGAAGCTAAAACAGTTGCTCCAGCAGTTTGGTTTAATCCAGTAGCAGGACTCCAAGAATAACTATTTGCTCCGCTTGCAGAGAGTAAAATATTATTACCGATACAAATTGAAGTAGATGGAGTAACAGTAATTACAGGCAATGGATTTACCGTCATTGTCATTGTATCGCGCTTCAAACATGTTGATGTTCCTAACGTGTAAACCAAGCTGAACGTTCCAGATTGAGATGGTGTAAAAACACCTGTAGACGAAACATTAGTGCCGCTCCATGTGCCACCAATTGGTGTACCGTTTATTTGAATATTACCTGAATTTAGGCAGGCTGATTGGTCTGTTCCTGCGTTGGGTTGCGTTGGATTTATAACTGTTACAATAGCAGTATCCTTATTTGTACAGTTATTTGCATTGGTATAACTATAAATTACAGGAAATGTTCCAACACCGTTAGGTGTGAAAACACCTCCAGTTGTAATGTTTTGACCACTCCACGTTCCTCCAGTTGGAGTACCAATTAAGGTAGTTGCAATGGGCTGATTACAAAGTGATTGGTCTGCTCCTGCATTAACTACTGGCAAAGGATTTATAGTAACTGTGGTACTAGCACTAGCAGAACAGTTGGTACTGCTATTCGTTCCTATAACTGTATACGTTTGGGTTGAACTAGGAGATGCTATAACAGATGAACCTGAAGTATTATTGAGTCCTGCTACTGGACTCCAGGAATAATTAGTTGCTCCGCTTGCGGTAAGTGTTATGCTATTGCCAATGCAAATCGGAGTTGAAGGAGTAACAGAAATAATCGGTAACGGATTTACAGTCATTACCATTGTATCAACCCCTAAGCAATTACCAGTACCAACTGTATATATCAGGTTGAATGTTCCCGATTGAGATGGCGTAAAAACACCTGTTGAAGTAACATTAGTTCCACTCCAAGTTCCACTAGTTGGTATACCATTTAGTTGAACGTTACCTGAATTTATACAAACTGCAAGGTCAGGCCCAGCGTTAGCAGTTGCTGGAGTGTTAACTAAGACACTAGTATTTGCAGTGGCTGTTCCGCAAGCATTCTGAACAGTTAGGGTAATGTTTTTATTCCCTCCAGATGAATAAGAAATTGGCCCTGGACTTTGCTGATTTGAAGAAGATGGAGTGCCTCCATTGAAAGTCCAACTATATGCTATTATTGGAGTATCACAAGTTAAAGTACTTGCTGTTGGTGTAACTGTCTGACCTAAGCAAATTGGATTTGGAGCAACAGTAATACTTAAAATCGGCTTTCTTTTGACAGAGATTGTTGTTGGCACCGAAGTGAATTGACCACATTTGTTTGTTAGCTGAAGTGTAACTGAATATGTTCCTTGGTTATTAAATCGGATAACTGGATTATTGGAAGTTGAATTTGTTCCAGAAATGAAAACATAGTCATTTGTAGAATCTGCTTGACAGGTAAAACTTGTTTTTGTAACAGTCCATAATCGAGTAATTGGTCCACACTGATTTAGACCGGTTGATGTATTGGTGAAATTTACAATTAATGGGGAACAACTAGTTAGAGGAGTTGCAATAAAGGATGGTGTTGGTGGAGATTGTATACAGACGGATTTAATAATTGTGTCATTACCACAAGGATCCTTTCTTACAATCATTGAAATATTATAAACTCCAGGAGTGGTAAATGTTATCCCTAAAATATTTGAGCCCCAAGTATTTGGGTTGTTCGTTGGGCTAGAATTCCCAAGCGCACCATTTGCTATATTCCAACCTGTTGCTGGTGTGATAACCCAATTTTTTTTGGTTGTCGTATCACAAACCCCAAAGTTATCTACTGCCACCCCAGCAATGGAGCTATTCGTAAAAGTTAAAGTTGAATTTACACAAGCAACAGAATCTGGCGATATGGTAAAACGTGCAATAGGCTTTGTAATTGTAGTAATAGGTTCTATTGTCAAATCTGAAAAGCCGCATGGGTTTTGTGCTCTAATTTTTACATAAAATGTATTAGGTGTAGTCCCCCCTGATGCCCCACATGAAGATTTGGAGAAATAATGTGTATAGTTTGTTGGGGGAGGGTGAGGAAAAGTGTCGTTGGGTGTTCCATCATTTTTTGAAACGACATAAATAGTTCCAGGTGGATTGCCACTTACGGAACTTGGAACCGAAAATAAATATGGAGTGCAAAAACCTATAGATGAACCCGGATTTTGAAAAGGAACAGCAGGATTAGATCCGTTGAAAGTTGTGTAGTTTTTTACAGAAGAGCAGCCATTTTGCCCCGTAACAGTAAGTGTAATAGTAGAATAGCCTTGTGCAGTATAAGTATGCAAGGTGCCTGTAGTTGGAAGACTTGCTGATGAATATGGTGCAGTTCCATCTCCCCAATTAATTTGGTAAAGTGTATTTGTTGAAGTGGTTGTTGAAATGTTATCAATGACTAAATCAAAGTTGCCATTTCCACAATTGGCAAAAGGAGTGTTGCTCGTGTAATCTGCAATAGATGCATCAGGTTTCTGCTTTACTTGAATTACAGTGGCAGTAGCACTTTTTGAACAACCAGTCCCATTAAAAGTTGCTGTAACAATAACATTAAACGAAACTGTTCCATTGCCAACTGAATTATAAGTATGTGAAGTTGTAGCCCCTGTTCCATTTGCTCCATCTCCGAAATCCCAAGAGTAAATTACGTTGGATTGTTGATTAGATATAGTAAAAGTGATTGGCGTTCCACTACATTGAGCTGTGCTAGGGTTCGAAGTGAACGTAGGAGTTGATGGAGAAGGATTTATTGTAACATTTACTGTATCAAAGCATTGTCCACTGTTGCCATTTACTATTAGCATATATGTTGCAGGAGCAGCACTTGTATTTAGGGTAGGTGTAAGGGTAGTTCCCCCAGAACTAATACCACCAATAGGAAAAGATGTCCATACTACATTTGGGGAACCAGTTTCTACAGCTGTTAGTGTGGCTGGTTGATTTTGACAAATGGAAATAGAACTATTCCCATTTATCGAAAGAGTACATTGTTGTGAATACGATAGATTAACAATGACCGAAAACAAAAGAAGAAGGGCGTGATTTTTAAACAAGGTATTGGGTTTTCTTACCTTTTTATCACCAAACAAGGTTGCTTTATATTTGGCATCGTAATTTGGGGATGAAAAGTTAAATGATTTAATTCCTAAATGTACAATTAATAAGATCAAATATAAAAGGAATATTTAAATTCCTATTAGCCTCTAATTACTGCATTCTAAACACTACTTTTATAGTCAATTCTTGCTACTTACAATAATTGTAACTACCTTATCAAATCAGGATGGCAGATGATGCAGTTGCCGGATATGAAATCTGTTTCACCATAATAGCGTCTCCATTCGATTGTACCAGGGAAGTTCAACGGAAGTGAAATCAATTTGCCTTCTTCATGTACTACCAGCAAAAGGTCTTCTAGTCCTTCTCTTTCTAGTGGGATTATCTCAATTCTTCCACCTACTGCACTTTGCATTTCTTCAAGGGTGAAGTACTTCCCATTTTCAGGTTCTATCCTTGTAATTGAGAAATTGCAGGTATATAGGTATGCGGTCAATGGTGATTTACCTGTACTTGGTTCATTGTTATCTGACATGTGTTAACGTTCAGCACGGGTTTAAATGTGCTGTTCATAGCGAGTTTAGATGAATGATTTGATAAGGAAATATTGTTTTTACCATCATTTTGGATTCAGCTAAATTCGTGAAGCAGTATTAAACTAGATTAATTCATTGTATGAAATCAAAATTTGTAAAGAGGGAATTTACATTAGAGCAAGAAATTGACATTGATATTGCAATAATTAGAGTAAACTCGTATAAGATTCTAATGTTTCACCGAATGAATAGTTTCGATGATAAAGGACAGGTACAAATTGAAAGCAAGTCAGGAGAAGTGACAAATAGTGATGGAAGAAAGTTCATGGAAGACCTATTGAACTATTTTGAAAATAGAGACGAACCTTATGCCTATAAGTTATGTGCTAAATTAATGATTCTGATGCAGGAGTATGATGAACATTTCAGTGTTAAAACAAAGTAATACTACTTTCAATGTCTCTGCTATACACTGTAGTTTACACTTATAGTTACTCTTTAGGTTATATCATTCTTACTTATGGGTATAGATGTATATGTGCTGTGTGAAGTGGGTTAAGTCTTATAAGTGGGTTAACCTACTCTAAAGTGGGGTGAAGTGGGGTAAAGTGTGTTAAGAGGTATAAGTGGGGTTAAGTGCTTTAAAGTGGTGTTAAGTGTATACTGTGTCTTAAACTCTTTAACTACTTAATAGATATATTCCCCGGATGAATTAGCATAAATTTTTTACGCTCCACAAGTATAACTGTTTCATCTTTGGAGAAAATATATTCTTGTTTTTGACTTTAACTTTCGTCTCTAAAGACAAAAGTCAAATCATTTTCTTCTTTCATTAAGGTATTAATGGAGCATTTCTGATCCTCCCTGAGCATATTTCGCTAAAAAACGCAAGTGTTATCCGCTTTCCTCTATGGAAACTTCCCGGTGTCCAATAACGCGGCTAAACTCGCTTAAACAAAAATTAAAAACATGAGTACAAAAGCAGCACACGAGCAGGTAGCGGAGTTTCTCCGTACCAACCCAGCATCTACCAAAGAGGCCATCGGAGAAGGAACCGGTATTAAAGGAATCGTTTTAGTTAACTCTCTCAAAAAATTACGCAGCGAAGAAAGTCTGATAGAAGAAGGAGAAGGTAAAGAAGCTACTTTCTCGATTCAGGAGCAACCTGTGTTCGAACAAACACAGGTTGTAAATGAACCAAAAGACGATGAAGAAGAAGGAGAAGTCGTAAAATCTAAAGGACGAGACAACTCCAAATTCAAGTTTAATGGACAGGAATATGGTAAAGGCCCCTTGGTGAGAGCGGTTATCAGTCAGCATGTGACCGATAATCCAAAAATCACCTACAAACTACTCAAAGAGGTTTTTCCTGATGATTTGTTGAAACGATTCGGGATATTCCAAGACGAGGAAACCGCTCGTTCTCTTTCAGGTGCACGAGACCGATATTTCTTCAAACCAGAACAATTGATTAAGTTAAAGGATACGACTGTTGCGGTATGTAATCAGTTTACTTCTGACAATATCCGCCCGTTTTTACAGGCAGCAAAAAAAGCTGGATTCAAAATCAAATAGCACTAACAGTGTTTAAATACTCTCCTGAATCAAAATGGACGCCTTAGGAGCGTCCATTTTTGTTTTATAGGTATTGTTACAATTACTGTAAGTATGTGGCTCAGGAGAGTTATAATGAGTTGGTCGAAATTTGATTACAATTCCTATTAGTTTTTCTATACGACTTAACTATTTTCATCTTAATTGTCAACTTCAATGAAAGAAATAAAAGCTGAGCCATTATACAATAAAACTTCTCCTAAATTACTTCCTTTAAGGTTAATTAAACTAAAAGTTGTTTTCTCAGGGAAAACCAAAGGATAGGGAATTACTGTTGAGGCATTAGAAGAACGATATAGCTGTGTACCATAAATGCTTTTAATGTAGTTTGTTTTCTCAACTCCATTCAATTCTTTTAGGAAAATTCGAACATCTTCAGATTCAAGCTCTTTAACTTTATAGCTTTCATTATATTTTATAACACCATCAGCAATGTAATCAGAAAAAAAACTATAAATAACCCAAGTCTTACCATCTGGAACTGTAAACTTAGCAGTAGCATTAGTAAACTCAATTAGTTGTGCTTTCCCTTTTGGTATTGTAGTCTGTGCTTTACTAATTAAGGAAAAAATGCATAAAAAAAGTGTAACGATGTAACTAGTCATTTTTGATTTCATAAAATTAAATTTAAAATTTATCTACTTCTAAGGCTAAATAGTATCGCCCCGTTTTTGAAATGGTTGCTGGTCTCCATTTTAATATTTTTCGTTTCTGTCACATTGAACGATTAGCCTTTTGGCATTCCTTAAAACCATTTGCTAGCTATTAAGGACGTGAATATTTATTACAATTGTTCAAGAATTCTTTTTATCTCCTCATTATCACTTGCTTTCTTCATTTTCTTGTCTACATCTTTTGCATCCGCCTCGTTTATAGAAATTAGTTTATTTATAAAAACAGTGACAACTTTCCCCATTGCAAACTTCTTATCAAATTCAGCAGCAGAATTGTATTCTCCTAACTGTTGGTTAATCATTTCATCAGCTTTGCTATATAGAGTTTCCCCTTTAGGATAATAATCTTTCATAATTGGTTGTCCATTTTGGTCAACGAAGAACGGAACTTCCTTTTTTGTTGAGAAATTGCTAGTGAATTTTCCATACAATTCTTTAATCTCGTTTGATTGATTGACAAGAGTGTTTGATTTTTCAACTTCAATATCAGCTATTGAATCTATAGCTGCAATTCTTTCAACTGCAATTTGGTTATTGTCTTTAGTAAGTAATAGCTGATACTGTTCTTTTGCATTCTTGTAATTCTTGCTTTCAAAGAGCTTATTTGCTGATACTAATAACAATGCGTTTTCTTTTTCAACTTGTTCCTTTTTGGCATTAACTCTTTGGACTTCCATTATTTGCTTCACCGAAGTATATTTGGAATGTATTTCTTTATTCGTTGGATATGTGACCCATGTTAAATAAATAAGCTTATTTGCAGCTATGTTGTTATTGTTTGCATTGAGTGAGTCTGCAATATGAATCCAGTATCCTGCATCTTTTTTAAGTAATTCATTAATTTTATCTTGATAGAGTTTAACTTTCTCGAATTCTGTTTCAAAACTTCTTCCATCTTTCCAAGGTCCATGGAACGGCCCTTCTTTCATATCATAAGTAGGAGAGCCATCGTTATTAATATCTATCCAATCTTCTGAAGTCTTAAGGCAAAGTAAAGTTCCATCAGAACTTCTACTCTCATCAATTATTTGCTTAATTGGGTAACCATCCTTTGTATACCCCCATGTAGCTCCAAACTCTTTAAAAGACTCTAATTTACCATTGGAATAATAAGATTCCTTTGTAGTAAAATATTCTTTAACTGAATCCATTTGGTTTCTTTCCTTTAAGTTACCATTAGGATAATAGCTAGTTCCTTCACCAGAATCTTTCCCTTTTTTCATATAAAATTCGCGGTAGAGTTTACCAGATGGATAATAATACACTTTAACATAGCCATCCACTAACTCATTGTTCTTGTATTCAAGAATTGATTTTAAATACTTACAATCCAAAGGTAACTTACCTAGGTCTGGGTCATCTATAGGATAAATTGCCGTCCATTTTCCTTCCTTCTTACCATTTACATTATTGCCTTGTTGCTGAGGAGTTCCATTGTCATCATAATAAACAGCAGGGCCATTGAACACTCCGCTTTTATATGTCACAGTGCTTCTTAAATAGCGTTTTGCCCCAGATAAAAAATATTCCGAACAAGGTCCATTCTCCATTCCATTTACAAAATTGTAGTCGTAAAACAATATACCTTGTTGATTATACTCTTTATAGGAACCGTTTTTCTGTCCACTACTGTTTACATAATACTGTTCGTGAATATGAGTCTTGTTCCAATCATAATAAGTTGTGATGAGCTTCTGGGCGCTTAATGCTTGGCTCACTAAAATAACGAGTAAAAGAGAGGTTGTTTTTTTCATGTTGGTATGTTTTCTTGCGAGTGTATTTGATTTATTTGAAAGGTAACATATTTGTTTTCAGTTACCTCATTTCATTCTTTGTTTTCATTCATATCGTTCATTTCATTCAATTCATTCATTTTGCTCATTAGCGATTCCCTACCACTCCTAGTACTAACTTTGTTAAGTTATGCTATCAAAAATCATTAAAGACATGTTGGAAGAGAAGTTCGGTCAACCAGTTCGCTATCCAAAAGACTGTGAAGCACTGGCGGCTGAAATTTCAACTACCTGCAAACAACGCATCAGCGCTTCTACTATAAAACGACTTTACGGATTTGTTCAAAACATAGAGCAACCAAGGCTCTACACCCTTGATGTTATTTCAAATTACCTTGGTTATTCCTACTGGGAAAACCTTTTATCGTCACTCAATTCGCAAACTAAATCAAGCAACGAAACCATCGAACAACTCATTTCAGCAGAACTTGAAAAAAACACGCTAGTCGAAATCGGATATGAACCTCACCGAATTGTTGGTCTGAAATTCATTGGAAATAATCAATTCGAGGTAATTCATTCCAGTGATAGTAAAATACTGAAAGGTGATTTGATTTCATTTCAGCATGCTAACCTGCACTACCCGCTGATGATAAATGAAATAAGAAGAAGCGAAAAAATATTAGGGCAGTATCTAGCAGGTAGTGTGAGCGGTGTTACAAACATCAAGAAAATTTAAGCCACTTCATTAACGATAACACTCCATTTCTTTTGGATTGAAAACGACTAATCCATTTCTTAGGAAAATAAATTTGTTTCACTTGACTGAGAGGTAATAATAATTTTTACGTTTTAAAAAATACGACTATTTTTGCAATGATTTTCATAGGAGTCTCAACTCCACGAAAGGGCGCTAGGGGTGGCGTCCTTTCCTTTTTTAAGCTAGATTAAGTGTTGGAAATTCGCTCGTAGTTGTTTGTTCAAATTCTATCTAAAGCAAAAAACGGAGACCTTAGTCGCATTCACTTTCATTTTATACGTATAGTTACAATTATTGTAAGTAACTCAGGAGAGACCAAAAAAGTCCAACAAAATAATGACTTATAAAGCAATTCTACCTTCTAGTTGCAATTCGGACAAGTAACTTCACCTTTTTTGAGACCTTCTTCATATTCATGCACCACGATTTCATTCCATCTATTGTATCGCTTTTCTAAAAATAAATCGAAGTTAAATGAATGCACTAAATCCTCAATAACACCAATGGTAGAGGATGGCTTCCCTGCTTTTAATGAGTTAATGACATCAGTCAAATAGAGTTCTGAAATAGCAGTTACAAATTTTACTGCTTCTTCCCTTTCAAAAAAAGTGATTGTATATGCACCTGGGAATAGTTGATTTAAGAAGAACTTTTTGTTCCCAAACCTTACATCGTTCGGCTGCTCGAATTCCATTTCAGCTAATCTGTTGATTAATTCCTCTATACGCAGGTTTTCTTTGCAGAAACTTAACTTGTTATCCTCTTGTGTTACCCTGTCATCGAAACTTGTAAAGCGACCATCTACAATAAAAGTGAGTAGATATATGTTTACGAATTCTTCAATGAAGTTAACAGTAATTGCATTCCATGATACCCCTTCAACATATACATTCCAGCCTGTCTCCGTTTTTTGTGTTGCTATTTCCATGTGTATTTGTTTTATCTATTTATCTCTAATAAAATAGTTCTGCCTACTCAGAAGTAAGAATTTCCTGGCTTACAATTACTTGGAATAAAAAGTCAGAATTTAAAGAACCTGGATTTTCTCAAGAGTTACATCCAAAACACCAGTAATTGTATTATTCCTACTTTGAACATAAGCTATATAAACACTCTTTAAATCGTTTAACTGATTAAAAGAATTAAATGGAAAGGATGATAGTACCCGCCCAACCTTTGTGTCGAGCACTTTAATGGTAGTCTGCTCTCTATAGATTACAGATGATTGTTGAAACTTCACACCAAGGAGTATTAATTCATATAAGTTGACCTCAGACACTAGAAACAATCTTTCTTCATAATAGCTTTCTATAGTCTCATCCACATATCTGATGTGAGATTTGAGTTCAATTATACCGAAGTCAAGATTCACTAGGTTTCTTTTTAGCTGCTCTTGATTTTGGAGGTTAACTTCTATTGTTTTTTCACTATGCCAGGCTGAGACTAAACCGAAATTATTGAATAGAGGTAGTTGTACAATATTACTTTTCATTCTGCTTGCGTTAAAGATTGCTGATCGCAACTTAGCGTTTGGAGTGAAATGGGTGGATTTGAATCAGTTTCTGTTTCATCTTTATCTTTGATAAAAACATTAATATACCTATCAAATTTTTTCTGCCTCACTACGTTTTTCAAAATGAAATTGTAGTTAGTAAACATGGTTTAGGGGGAGGTATTTATAACTGTTTCATTTATAAAGTCATCATCTGGAAATCCCAGAAAAGTTGTGCATCCAGATTCTTCTATGGAAATCTCCATATAGTTTGAATTTTTTTGAACAAAGGCTTTATATCTATCAGAAAGAAAATGTATCTCTTGATTTGTTGAGCCAATCCACTGATGATTTAGTGTACGTTTAGTTTCTTCGTATCGTCCAGTAATAAGAATATCCGATTGGTATATTATTTCACTCATTCCTTTTTCGACTATCTCATTCATTTCATATCCTGTAAAAATCATAGTGCTAAGACCATTTTCTCTGCACTTTGAAAGTAGTTGACAAACTTCTTCAAATTGGTCTAAGGGTTCGCCACCTAAAAGCGTTATACCTTCAATTAAATGTTTTTCATTTTCAATTTTAGAAAAAAGTCCTTCAATAGATAAAGTATTTCGTGCAGTAAAACTCCACATCTCCAAATTCCAGCAACCTTTGCAATGGATAGAGCATCCTTGAACCCAAATTACAAATCTGCATCCGGGTCCATAAATGAAACTTTGTTCTTCAATGTGAGCAATATTCATTTTTAGTATGTGTTGCGAATAAGAATTAATTTGATTTTGCCATTTACTTTCTCTTCTTGAATTGAATATCCTTTCTCCTTTGCTTTGGAAATAATGTTTTCTCTCTGCTGTTCAACAAATGCAAGTCTTTCATTTTCAAGTCTGATTCGTTCTGCTTCTTGACTTAGCTTTTCTAATTCCTCCATTTTTTTGTTGTAGAAAAAATTGTAATTAATCTCAACTGCTTCCAAAAAATTACTAACGGTTTTATAATCTTTCACATTAAGATTTCTCCAAGGATAAAGTTCTCTATTAGCACTTGAATCGTGCTGTAAAACATACCTACCGCTAATCAAAATAAAATTTTGGTTACCATAGTAATCAACTCTTTCAGTTACTATTTCATTGCCTTGCATATTTACTGTGTATTTACAGTCAATAGCATCTAGAGCCTGTAAAAGCAATTCTAAATTCAAGAATGGTGTAATGGTTTTTATAACTGCACTCATTGCTTTTTGTTTTGAATTTTGTTTTTAGATTTCAATTCATTGCTTTGGTAGAATTCATCTGTTTTACTTATGGATTGAATTTCTTCCATATTGCCAAGTAATTCTTGCAGTTCATCAAGGCAGATTTCACCTTTTATACCTTCAGTTGAGGCATTGATTTTACCATTTTCATCAATGGTTATAACGATACGTTGTTCTGCCATAATTTTTAGTTTTTAATCGCACATAAATTTGCGTTCAAACGTTCTGCTTCATTTTTACCTAGGTCGAATTGTTCCCAATATTCAATTGCAAGGTAAGTTTGGTTGTTCAATTGATACAGTTTGCCAATTTGGGGTAATTGAGGCAAATTAGGAACTGCAAGTGATTTATTGTTAGTTGAACTCTGCTTAGAAGATTGATTGGTAACAAATTCATCTAATGAGGATTTAGCATCAAAATTCTGATTAGATTTGGATTTCTCAATTTCCTTTCGCTTTATCTCATCATTGTTTCTATTAATCTCTCTTTCTAAATTTTGTATTTCACTTTTTATCTTTTCAATAAAAACCTGATTCAGAATTTCATTTAACTCAGATAGTTTAGTCTCTGCTTCTTGTGCTTCCTCTGGATTCCTTTGTTTGTATTTCTGACCAGATTGCTGTTGCCATTCACTTTTTATCTTGCCCAACAAAGATTCTTCGATTTTATACTTTTCTAGAAAATCTTTAAGTTTTTCGTTAATCTCATTTTGTTTTTCATTTAAGTTGGTTTTCTTTTCGGTAAGAAGATTATTTTTCTCAACCTCTTTTTCCTTTAGAGTTGTGATATCTTCATCTAATCTGGCTTTTCGATCTTCTTGTTCAATTTCTCCAATTTCGCCTTCTACCTGATTGTATATCTGGTTGATTGTGGTAATTCGCTCTTTTAGTTGCTTTTCGCTGAGATTAGCAAAATCAACATCTTTTAAATCTTCGACTTCTGATTTTAGGCTATTGAATGAAGTTTTCTTCCCTAGAAAAAATCGTGATAATGCCTTTGATATTGTCTTTTCCTGATTCTCTCCTGATTTAATTCTCTCCAAAATTGAATCAAGATGATTATTGATTTTTTCAGATTCCTTTTTCCATTTCTCATACAAAGAACTCTCATTGCTTTTTTCAGGAAGATAATAAGGCACATTATTCCATTTATACTCTATCATGCAAGATGTTCCATTGTCAGGTAAATTCGGTGTGTGTGTTTCGAACTCTTGGTATGATGGTAGTTCTTCCAAATTAAAGTTGCCAATTTCATCTATCGCTGTTGCTTTTATCAATATCGGATTTTGATTTTCTTGTTTCACTGGCACAATAAGTCTTCCAGATAATTTGCTTCGGATTGTGGTTTCAACGAAGTCAAACAAAGTAGAAAAAACAAAATCCCTTTCACCGTATGCTAACGTATCGTGAAATACATCAATTGGCTTAGAATCTATGCTGTAGTGTTTTCCATCATCTTTAACTTCTTTTTCTGCCGTTTCCCAAAAGTGAAAACAGAAATGACGAAACAATTCAGCAATTTCTTTTCCTTTTAGCTCATTTAAAATTTGATTTGGTGATATCAAAGACTGCTCTGTCAGTGGCCCCCCAAAAAACACTCCACCTGATTGGTCTGAATTTGGATTAGTTAAAATAAACGAACCAGTAATATTTAAGTCATAGCGAATCAAACAAACTCCGTTTAGCAAATCCAATTCAGGTGAATACTGATTAACAAGAAGATAGATTTTAACCTCCCTGCCTCTTGCCGTATCAAAAATTTGTTTTATAACTTGTTTGTCAGTGATTGAAGTAGATTGAATACACACTATTCCTTCTGAAACAGATTTCAGTAATGAGATAACGCTTTCTTTATAGTTTATAGTAGTTGACTGTAGCTTGTCATCCTTAACGAGCCAAATATTTTGTAATGGCTCATTGCTGTAATCAACAATCTTTGATATGGTTATGGGTAGAATCTTATTTGCCATTTCTTAAATCATTCTCTATGAAATTCAATAAATCTTTTTCAAGTAATTCTTTACTCACGGGAGTAAAAACAACGCTTTGTCTGATGGTTCCTTGTGTGTTTTTATCAATGTTTTTATCTAAAAAAGTGATGTAATCAATGGAATTACTGATATTCCAAATTTGTATTTCTTCATTGTTACCAAATACGATGTATCTATCGTGTGGGAATCTTGATTTGAAAATAGTCTCACAATCCTTCAATTTAATTTCAGGATGATTTTTCTGAATAAAATTGCTGCTGTTATCTTTTGGGGTTAAATCAGTAATGACAATTTTGTTTTTGCATTCTACCGTGGAAAAGAAAGTAGCAACATATTTTTGCTGATTCAGATTTACAACATAGCGGTCATAATATGCAAGAACAGAAATATTATCAAGGCTAGCAAACCCAAACTTGCTAGCAATATCATTGAAGGATATTTTGCTATCCTTTCTCAATTCAATTGGTTTTGCTTTTAGTTTTACTTTGAAATTTGGATTCAAGTCTAAAGGTGCATTTAAATGCCAAAAAGCAAGTGGATCTTTCTTGACTATGCTATTAAAGGTTTCAGGATTTGGAATATCTAATAATTGGGAATAAGACTTAAATCCTTCCCTTTCATTTATTTCAATTATCGTACTTTCAAAGTCAGAAGGACTGAAATATTCCTTTTTTAGATTTTCGCTAATTAGCCAGTTTCTCCATTTTACTGCTTCTTCTTTGTTATAAGGCATCAACGGAATCTTTTGAAAATTAACTTTAAAATTATTCCATTGATTTTGTAGATTATCCTCAAATGAAATTCTACTCTGTTCGCTTACATCACCAAAATGAATTTTTAACCGTTCGCTTTTCTTATCCCAGTTTGGGAGCAATTGCTCTATCAAGTCCTTTAAATTATCTAGGCAGGGAATGTTTGTAGGTTTTAACTTCATTTCCTTTTCGCCCTTTCCTAATTGTCCGTCAAAAACAAAATTTGATTTTTCAAGATTTTCCCAAGTCCAACGCAGAGAAATTTGGTTTGAGTGATTCCTCATTTGTCCGAAAAAATCTTTGAGTGGTAAAAGTTTCAAGTTTGAAAAAGAATTGCTTTCAGTGGGCAAATAAAAATGCCCCACATCATCAAAATGTAACTGCAACTTTTCGTCTGAACCTTCTCTAATTGGCTGAACTCTTTTGAAATAGAAGATCTTATTGCCAAAGTATGAATCTCTATTCGAAAACCAGATCTGGTACTTGCCTTCCTCAACTGTTGGCAACATTCCAGTTTCATTTACCAAATGCCCTAGTGCTGTGATTTGATACTTTTCGTCAAATATTTTAATGTTCTTTAGATAATCTTTAACTCTGTTTTCAATCAAGTGATTGTCAAATTGTTTCCCTTTCAAGTATTCTTGAATATCCTTTCTGTTTATCTCCTTTTCAAATCTGAGATAAACTATGGCAGAGTTTAGTTGTATGTTTTTATCAAGTGTAACTTTCATTTCGATTGCTTGTAAGTATTCTTTGCCAATTCTTTTAAATCATCTGAATTGGATTTATTTGAAAAATATTCATAATCCCCAATTATTACTAACTGAAATTTAGCTCTCGTAATGGCAACATTCAGGCGATTGGGATTATCCATAAATCCATCTCGGGTTGTTTGAACCATAGATAGAATAACAATATCAGCCTCGTGTCCCTGAAACTTATCTACTGTGTGTAGTTTAATATTGATTTTGCTCTTTCCTTTAGTAATGTTGAAACTCGAAAAACCGTTTTCGTTTCCTGTTAGTTGTTGCAATTTCTCTCTGATATGCGTTTCCTGACCTCTATAAAAGGTCAAACAAGCAACTGTCCATTCCTTGCCTTCCGGTTGTGGATTTCTTTCAGCAAAGTCTAGAAACGATTTTAAATGTTGTATTAAAACTTCAACCTCGTTTAGATTATAGTTTTTATTAGTTTTACCCTTAACATCAATCCAAACGCTTCTATAATCGTATTTTGAATAATTCCACTTTCTTAATTCCTCAATATGCTTAGGGTGTTCTAAATCCAAAAGAGCATTTTCTGATTGGTAAAATCGTTCTCTTGGGAATTTTGAAATTTCAGGATGCATTCGGTGTTGATAGACAAGTGTAGTTTTTCGATGCTGCAAGTCTTCTTTTTTAAATCCCTCTGAAATTGTACTCTCAAAGTTCAATTTTCTTCCAGAGATACCTTTTACTATGGATTCAAGAATAGAAGGGAAAGCAATTGATGCTATCAGATTTATCTTTTCTTCAACCATTTCTTTGTCAATGGATTTAGGCATCAATTCTTCTATGACTTTTCCATAGTTTCCTTTTATTCGGCTTTTCCGAACCATTCTTAATTGATGCTCTCTGTCAACTCGCCAAGCCACTTCTTCTGCCCAGTTTTTTTCATAGAAATAACTGTTGAGTTGTTTTACAATCTCATTACTGTCTGTTATTTCTCTTCCTTTTTCTATGTATCGAAATTGATGCTGTTTCTGGAAGGCATTATGAATAAAAGAGTGTGCAGACTCTGACCACTTAATACTTCTTAGCACTGCGTGGCTTTCGGGAATAAAATCTAATGATTTGTCTAATTGATTCTCTTCAATAATGATTAAATCAGCAGCACTTAATTCTAAAGTGTTTAGCTCATTGGGTTTGCGAAATTGAAGCTGATTATTATTAAAGGTTCCGTTAGAAATAATGTAAACTGCTTTATTATGGAAATCTGAAATTCGTCCTTTTTCTAACTCCTGAACTACGAACTTAATTGCGTTAGCAGAAGCAGGTAAAACAAATTTATTGTTCTTGCTATGAAGGCAGTCTTTCAACTTATGGAGAAAAAAAACTGCTTGTTGTAATTCGTAAGGCAAAGGTTCTCCATTAATAACTAATTGTTCAATGTTGCAAACAATTTCTTGTCTTTCTGTGAATGGTGAAAGCTGCATTACATCGCCAACTAACACCCATTTTTTTGCATACATGGCGGGAACTAGAAACTCTTGAAAGGTTGTTTTACTGCTTTCATCTATGATTAAATAATCAAACTCAGGAGCTATTGGTGTATCCCTCCAGTTTTTGTTTCGTTCTTTAAATTTTGGATGTTGTAAAATTCCTATTGTCGTTCCACAAACAAGGTTTGATGCTTCCAATAGCAATGTTTGGTCTATGCCATTATCCACAGTAAGATTATTGATTTGAAACTCCCGAATGTCTTCGTTAATTCTTTTTTCATCACCAATTCTCACAGGTAAAATACTTAATTGCTCCAGTAAGTTTGTTCCGTTGCGATGTTCTTTTAATCGTTCCAACACATTGTCGATAGCAACGTGTGTTGATCCACAGAGTAAAACACGTTTACCTTGATTTGCCAATTGGCAAATCAATTCTAAAATAACTGTCGTTTTTCCTGAACCTGGAGGACCTTCTAAAATAGCAAAATCGGGAGTATTTATCGCCTGACTTATAAACCTTTGTTGTTCAACACAACCGCTTCGAGTTTCATCAGTAATCACAAACCATTCATTGATTCTTTTCCTTTCAGGTTCTTGCCATTCTGTTCTGTCTCGATTTTCAAACAGCTTTATCAATTTTGATTGCTCTCCAACAGGCATTTGCAAAAGTGTTGATATAGATTCCTTTTGTTTGCGTAATGAGTATGTATTTACTCTAACTGTTAAAGTAGAATTCTCAGGAGGTAAGCAAAATTCCCAAAAGAAAACGCCTTTTTTAGATTCTGCTTTACGCTTTAAAACGATTTTGTTTTCTGATTCTATTCCTGCGGCTACTTGATACTCAGTTTTTTTGTCATCAGTAATTGTAATATCGTCATCAAAAAAGTAGCGTAATGGAGAAAATCCGGGAATGTCCTCACCTCGGTTTTCATCCAATTCTAACAACTGAATCCAAAAAGCGTCTTTGCTATTTTTTCTTGTTCTTTCTATCAAAAACTTTATCTGATTTGAAATAACTCTTTTCCCATAATCATTGCTATCAGAAAGAGTGATACTTAACAACTCATTCCGAGTAGCAAATAATTTATTGCCATTTTCAAAAGTCAGATTGTCAAAATCAATGAATGAACTCAGTTTGTTATCTGGTATTCGTGTTGTATTGTTAATTGTTTTTTCGGAATAAACTATGTATCGATGATTTTCTTCTCTGATTATTGTTCCGTCAGGTTTAGCAGAATGGTTGACGCTGAAGTTCAATTGTTTTTTATTCCAGAACAACATTTCATCTGTTTCAGGAATCACATCAAAAACAACTTCGCTATCATTTATTGAAATTATTTTATGTGTATTGGCACTTCCCATTACCCTATCGCCTACTTTGGCTGTATCTAGTGCACCATCTTCAAATATTGTGATGGTATCCTTTGATATTTCAAAGAGTGCTCCAATAATTCTTATTTCAGCAACATTATCTGCTCCTACTTTTTTCCAACTGGCTTTTATATTCTCTTTCTTTTCTAAAGCAGCAATGGCATTTTTCAAATATCCTTCAAAAGGTTCAAATGCAACCTTAGCCGTTTTTTGAATGGCGAATGAAGCACTAAGATTTCCTTGAAAATCTCGCTCTCTCTCTTTAGGTAAGTTGAAAAAATAGGATAGCATCTATTAGCTGATGAAAGGGTTGTTGTATGTTTCCTGTTTGAGTTTTGGCAATTCTTTGTCTTTCTCCTTATCCAACTTGTCAGGTTCTTCTGTCGAAGCCGATACTGCTCTGCTTTTTGCCCAAAGCCTCATTTTATCTATGGTTTCGTGCATTGTTCTTGATAAAGGAAACGTTTTTGCAATTGCAGTAGAAATATGTTCATCTGTAATTTCCTTTTCTTCATCATAAGCTTGAAATAATGCTTCTTTAATTACTTCTTCTAATTCTGCGCCAGAAAAGCCCTTGCTCTCTATTGCCAATTTTTTTGTATCAAAATCTTTTGGCTTACGGTTCTTCTTCTTCAAATGGATTTTAATAATTTCTTCACGCTCTTTTTCAGAAGGTAAGTCCACAAAGAAAATTTCATCTACACGACCTTTTCTTAAAAGTTCAGGAGGTAGTTGCGAAATGTCGTTGGCTGTTGCAACCACAAAAACAGGTTTGGACTTCTCTTGCATCCAAGTCAGAAATGTTCCTAAAACACGAGCAGTTGTTCCACCATCAGACCCTCCTGATGAAGAGATCCCAGACATTCCCTTTTCTATCTCATCAATCCAAAGAATAGACGGTGCAATAGCTTCAGCAATATTCAATGCCTCACGAATATTCTTTTCTGATTCACCAACAATACCGCCAAATATTTTACCCATATCAAGACGCAATAATGGGAAATGCCATAAATTACCAATTGCTTTTGCAGTTAGGCTTTTTCCTGTTCCTGGAATACCCAATAAAAGAATACCTCTTGGATAGGTCAATCCAAAATCTTTGGCTCCTTTATCAAATCCTCGCCCTCTCTTGGTTAGCCAACCTTTTAAATTGGTTAATCCACCTACATCGCTCATCGTTTCCTTAGGATGATAATATTCAAGGTAACCGCTCTTTTTAATTACATTTTCTTTTTCTCTTATGACCAATGGAACTTCACTGCTGGATAAACTTTCATTTTCAATGTATGCTAATGAAAAAGCCTTTTCAGCTTCCATTATGGTTAAGCCCAAAGCAGCTTCAATTAAGTCAGTGTCAGGTTCTGTTGAATTTGAAATTTTAAGTTCTAAGCAAACTTTGTTGTAAATGGCTTTGATATCATTAAATTCAGGATAAGGCAAGTCCATAATGTGAACCTCCTTTTCCAATTCTCGTGGAAGTTGGTGAAATGGTTGTGATAAAACCAATGTTTTACTTTTGTCATTGCTCAAAGCAATGTTTCTCAATGTTTTTACAATTCTCGGTTTATCCTCTGTAAGGTCAGGATGGAAATCTTCTAAAAGAAGAATGATGTTTCCCTTCTCGTTAAAAAACTTAAGAGCCATAT
The DNA here is from genome assembly GCA_044226285.1 of Chitinophagales bacterium. Taxonomy (GTDB): domain Bacteria; phylum Bacteroidota; class Bacteroidia; order Chitinophagales; family LD1; genus CALAYL01. Next base: position 88,158 of record JBGAHI010000008.1, read on the forward strand.
CAGGATTTTGAGCCTCCTCATTTTCATCTGTAAAACTGCGTTTTTTTGAATCCCATTTTTTTATCCCTTCAACTCGATTCCATATGTACAATTCCCTTTCAGTTTCCTTAGATACACTGACTAGCATTGCATGTATTCTTAGAGATTCAAAACTGATAATCTGAACGATTTTAGTATTTGCTTTTACAAGGTTTAAGAGTTCTTTTTCCACTGTTTTTAAGATTTAGACTAATATGTGATTTATGGAATTAAAGTGAAAAGAATAGCTTTTTTAGTTTGTCATTATACTTGCAATGATTTATCAAATAAAGCTACTTTAAAAAAACACCTGCAAAAATTGAAACCATATACAAGTTTTTACCCCCATTCTCTCAAATCTACACTAAAAGAATTAATCGTCAACTTAATAGTATGATGCCCCCCCCACTATTTTCAAAGCGATTTCTATTCAGAGCTTTATCTGTCAAAGTTTGTAAGAGTGGTGATATGCCGTTGTTTTTATGAGCGGCTATCAATTTTCCAGTTCGAATACTTTGTCAAATGCTGTTTTATGTTGTATATAAAGTGAGTCTGTTTTGCCTCTTACTTGTCCCACAAAGTTAATGTAACCTTCCAAACGATGAATAAATTTTGCACTATGTCTTTGATCAACATTGTCAGTGTGAAAGTGACGTTTAACGGCTAACTCTATTCCATTTTTTGTTAGGTCGTGAAGCATTGCCCTAATTTTCTTTAACAACTTTCTATCTACATTTACTTTCTCGTTAACTGTCAATCCTGTAACTGTTTGTTTGCGGTTGGAAGTTTTTAATCGAAGTTTTTTCTGGTTTATTTCAAAGTTGTTTTTCTTAATCAAGTTAATGATGTCAAGTATATTGTCGTTTGAAATTACTGTGCCAGATGAAAAAGTTAAGTCGTCTGCGTAACGGGTAAAAGTTAGATGATTCTCCCCACAAAAATCTATCAAGTCACTATCAAGTTGATAGCAAATGAAATTTGAAATGACGGGTGAAGTCGGTGCACCGATTGGAAGTTTACCTTCATAAGTTGTCAGCAAGGTCAAGGCATTTGCTAATTGATCATTGAAATTAAAAAAGTGAGAAGTAAAAATACTCTTAACTTGCTTAGCTGTGATACTTGGGAAAAAATCTTTCAAGTCAATGTTCAATACATGCTTTTTTTCTGTGTGTACTTTTGCGTTCTCAACGATATTGCAATAAGTTCCTAAGTAATGAGGATGAACTACAAAGCCGTGAACTTCCTTTGGTTTTATACATAAGTAGTATGCCTGCAAGAAATAGTTAAGTCGCTTTTGAATTACTTTCAAGTCTTTTTCAGGTGCAAATATTTGTCTTTCTCCTCCCTTTTTCTTCTTGATTGTGTATCGCTTGTAACTTGGATGATTAAGTACTTCTTCCAACTTAAAGAAAGGTGTTCTTAGAAATCCACAAAGTTCTGATGGTGTTTCAATAGTGTGCATGAGTAAAGTATTCAATTCATGCTTCTTGAATTTCTCTAATGCCTTACCTAAATGATAGAAACCACCATAAAAGTATTTTGTAATTTTGCTTTTATTGGATTTAGAGATTGTCAATATTTCTTCTACTGATGTCATTTTTTTCTAAAAAGAGCCGTTGCAAAATTATCTTTGATTTAATCGCTGTTTATGAGAAGCGGAACGAAGTGAGCATCGCAATAAATAGCGACAATTCAATTCTTCCACTCCTTCATGGGTTGCAGGAACACAACCTCCATGTCGTAAATGTTTGACATCATAATTTTTGAAACAACGGCTCAATGTCTTTGTGTTTAAAATGGTGGTTCTATTTCGTCTAATCTGCTTTTTGAAAATGAAAAATCGTTTTTGTATTCGTCAAAATCTCTGTAGTTGGTAAAGTTTGCATCTCTCAAAAGTTTAACTTTTCCTAAACTTCCGTTTCTGTTTTTTGCAAGAATAAGTTCTGTCAAACCTGCTGTGCTGTTTCCTTCTTCATCACAATCAATTCCGTAATATTCTGGTCGGTAAATGAAAATTACTTTGTCAGCATCTTGTTCAATTGCTCCGCTTTCTCGTAAGTCAGAAAGTTGTGGATGCTTTGAACCTCCTCTTGTTTCAACTGCTCTACTCAATTGACTGGCAGCAATGACACAAACATTAAAGTCCTTTGCAATGTTCTTTAACTCTCTGCTGATATGGCTTATTTCAAGTTCTCTGCTGTTGCGATATTTATTTGAACTCATCATTTGCAAATAATCAACTACAATCACTTTTACTCCGTGCTCTTCAATCTGCTTTTGACAATGTGCTTTCAATGCTGTGAAAGAATTGTTGCAACTGTCATTCACAAATATTTTGTGTTTGTTTAAGCCGTTTCCAATAGAAGCTAATTTAGCCTTCTGTTCGTCAGTAAGTTCTTGTTGTAATATTTTGTTTACTGGAATACCTGTAAAAGAAGAAATGAAACGACAGGTCAATAAAAATTCTGACAAGTCAAAAGTGAAATAAAGAACTGGTGTCGCTACAGAAATGTTGAGAGATAAATTTACAAGCAATTGAGTTTTGCCCATTGAAGGTCTTCCACCAATTACAATTAATTCACCTAAACCAAAACCACCAAATAATTTATCAAACTCGGTGAAGCCCGTTTTGATTGCATTGCCTTGATGTGTTTCTTCTTTTAACTGTGTCAAGTTTTCAGAAACTAGGTCTGCAATATTTTTTGATTCTCGTTCAATTTGGTTATGCAATTCGCCTTCATAAAGGATTCCTTTAAGTTGAAATAACATTTCCTTTTCATCGGCTTCTTGGTTGGCGATTATGTGTTGGATTTTATTGATTATGTCTTGTTTCATTCTGTGTAATTATTATTTAGTGTGGAAATCAATCTCAACCAGTTGTTTTCTTGCCATGATTCTATATCAAAAAATAGTCGAATCAATGGGCGTCTAGGTTGTCGAATAATTGTCACTTTTTGAAAACAAATACATCCACAAAATTTTAAAGGTATGGGGTCTTGTTTTAAGGAGCCGTATTGCCTTTGCTTCACTGGAGTGCGGTTTTCAAATTAGAAGATATTCATTTTTTTAAATCTTATAAATTATTTATTGGTTCCCCAATTTAAAATGGGATGTTTTCTACATTGGATATTGTTGTAATCAATTACGTAAATTATTATATCTAAATTAAAATTTCAATTTATGATTACCTTTCTAAATGTTAAAGATACCCTTCGTTGCCTATAATACTTTACATTATTAACTAAATCAGAATTAACTAATTTAATCCCATGCATCCATTTATATCTAGCATCTCCTGTCAAAATAATTGCACTTTTAGGTTCTAATTTGCAGCCATTATATCTCACAATAAATGTTTTGCACAATCATTCTGCTTTTATTTACATTTGCTAAATATACTATTTTGATAAAATTAATTTTCGATATCTACTATTTTTAAATTCTGAATAAATTAAGGGCATATTGATTTACTTAAATTATTGAAGTTGAGAAATATATCAAGCAGAATTTTCTTATAAAAAGAGCTTACAATCAAAAAACGCACTATGAAGAAAATAATGCTATTTATGTTATTAGTAAATCCTATTTTAATTATTAATGCACAAAATAATGTCGGAATAGGCATAATAAATCCAGACCCAACCGCTATTTTACATTTAGATGCTCAAGATAAGGGTCTATTAATAACTAGGTTAACTACTGCACAAAGGAATGCAATAGTTTTACCTGCAAATGGATTATTAGTATACGACATTTCGTTTAACTGCTTTTACTATTATTCCTCTGGATGGATTTCATTATGTCAGGTTTTGGGTTCGTCTGGAGCAACTGGAAACACTGGAGCAACTGGAAATTTAGGTTTAACTGGTAACACCGGTCCTACGGGAAACACTGGGCTAACAGGTGCTACAGGAAATACAGGTGCGACCGGAGTAACGGGTTCAACTGGCGATACAGGAAGTAAGGGATCAACTGGCTCTACAGGAACAACCGGAGTAACTGGCTCAACAGGAGATACGGGAAGTACTGGATCAACTGGCGTAACGGGTTCAACAGGAACCATTGGCGTTACTGGGAATACAGGCTCGACTGGTGCAACAGGAAGTACTGGATCAACTGGTGCTACTGGAACTACTGGCGTACCGGGCGCTACAGGCGTAACGGGAGTAACAGGCACTACGGGCGTAACAGGTGATACTGGAGCAACAGGAAGTACTGGATCTACTGGAACCACTGGCTCAACAGGAGATACGGGAAGTACTGGATCTACTGGCGTAACGGGTTCAACAGGAACCATTGGCGTTACTGGGAATACAGGCTCGACTGGTGCAACGGGTGATACTGGTGCAACAGGAAGTACTGGATCTATTGGTGCTACTGGAACCACTGGCGTAACAGGCACTACTGGCTCAACAGGCTCAACAGGAGTAACGGGTGCAACTGGAACCACAGGAGTAACGGGTGCAACTGGAACCACTGGTGTAACGGGAGTAACAGGTGTAACAGGCGCTACAGGAGTAACAGGTGATACTGGTGCAACAGGAAGTACTGGATCTAATGGAACCACTGGCGTAACGGGTACAACGGGAACAACAGGCATTACGGGCGTAACAGGTGCAACAGGTGCAACAGGAAGTACTGGATCTACAGGAGCAACGGGAACAACAGGAGTAACAGGCACTACGGGCGTAACAGGTAATACTGGGCCAAATTGGACAATATCGGGATTGGAGTTTAATTCTACAGGAACTTTAAATATTTCAACAAATTTACCACAGAGTATAAACAGTGTTCAAGGTGCTTGGCTTACATCAGGCAATAGTGGGTTGAATTCTGCAGTAAATTTTTTAGGTACAATAGATTCCGTTCCAATAGTACTTAAAATATTTAATAACTATTGGGGTAAAATAGATCCGAAATATAACATTGGTATAGGGGAAAGTAGTTTGTATTTAAATTTATCAGGAGTTCACAATAATGCTTTAGGGGCACAGACTTTGCAAAACAATATATCTGGCTCAAACAACACTGCAATAGGCTCTGGGTCCTTGTTTTCAAATACTATAGGATTTACTAATGTAGCTATAGGTAAAGATGCTTTGAAGTTAAACATAGACGGAAGTTGTCTTGTTGCTATTGGTGACTCTGCTTTGTATAATTGCGTAGTTACTGGAAACATGGGGAATACGGCTATTGGTAGCAAAAGTCTTTTTGCAAATACAACAGGTTTCAGTAATACTGCAATCGGATTTAGAACTGGATACTCAAATATTACTGGAGTAGATAACTCCTTTTATGGTTTTAGATCAGGGTACGATAATACTATTGGCGACTACAATAGTTTTTTTGGATATCAGTCAGGTGCTAGTAATAAATCTGGGAATAACAACAGTTTTTTTGGAAATGCAACTGGTTTAAAAAATATTTCAGGAAATTTTAATTCTTTCTTTGGTGATGGCTGTGGCTGGAATAATGTAACTGGAAATTTTAATACTGCACAAGGGGCAGATGCCATGTATCAAAACACTAGCGGTTCAAATAATGTTTCAATAGGCAGAAATGCATTGTACTCAAATACTATTGGATTATCAAACGTGGCTGTTGGAGTAGGTGCGATTTATAGTAATGATATAGGAAACAGAAACACTGCTATCGGAGATTCAGCTTTGTATTCAAACGTATCTGGTTTTAGCAATTCCGCATTGGGTTATTTTGCAAACACCTCAACCAGCAATCTAAATAATGCAACGGCATTAGGAAATACTGCAATTGTAAATGTTAGTAATAAAGTTAGAATTGGGAACAGCAGTGTTACTATCATAGAAGGGCAAGTTGCATACTCATTCCCTTCTGATGGAAGGTTTAAATTTAATATAAGTGAAGATGTAAAAGGGCTCGATTTTATAACCCGCCTTCGCCCAGTTTTATATAATTTCAATAATAAGAAGTTTGATGAATTTCTACTTTCGAATTTACCAGTAAATATTCAGTCTAAGATAATGGACGGAAAGCACTATGAAACAGATACCCCAGCACAGCAAAGCGGTTTTATAGCTCAGGAAGTAGAAGTTGCAATGAAAGAATGCAACTATAATTTTGATGGCATTCATATTCCATTAAATGAAAATGACAATTACAGTATCGCTTATAGTCAATTTGTTGTTCCACTCGTGAAAGCAGTTCAAGAACAACAAGAAATAATTCAAAAACAAAATATTCGGATCTCAGTTCTTGAAAAGAAAATTGCTACATTTTGTCTGGAAAAATCTAGATAAAAATGGTAGATATTTACCTCTGAATGAAAAAGATTTCAACTACTACTTATTTATTTTTCATTTTTTTAAGTGCGTTTGCCAATGCTCCAATTTCAGTTTGTTCTTGGAATCTTGAGAATTTTGGAAAATCAAAAAGCGATACTACAATTGAATTTATTGCTAATACAGTAAAAGACTACGATGTTGTTGCAATTCAAGAAGTAGTTGCAGGTTATGGAGGTTCACAAGCTGTAGCTAAATTATGTGACGTGCTTAATAGAAAAGGTGCTAAATGGGATTATACAGTTAGCGACCCAACATCCTCCAATAATTCTTATAAAGTGGAACGCTATGCTTTCATCTGGAAGACGAGTAAACTAAAAAAAATAGGTGATGCATGGCTTGAAAAGCAATATAGTATGGAGATTGACAGGGAACCTTTTTTTGCCACCTTTAAATCAAGTGATAAGCTTTTCACATTAGTTAATTTCCATGCAATTACTAAGTCAAAACAACCTGAAACAGAGATTAAGTATTTTAAGTTTTTACCTGCTGAGTACCCTGATTTAAACTTACTTTTTTGTGGAGACTTTAACTGTCCTCAATCACACACGGTGTTTAATCCATTAAAAACTATGGGCTACAAACCAATTTTTACTGGACAAAAAACATCATTGAAACAGGAGTGTGTAAACGATGAATGCCTTTCTTCAGAATTTGACAATATGTTTTTCAATACAGCTAAAGTGACTTTTATTAAATCTGGTGTAATTGCTTTTTTTAAAAAGTTTCCAGTTCTTCAAGAAGCGAGAACTATCTCTGACCATATCCCTATATTCTTCACCTTTTCTTTAAATTAAGTAAGCGGGCAGGTTTAATTGGTTTAATCTTATTATAAAGTGATGTAACAATTATTGTAAGTATCCCATTTGAATTTACATCTAAATTCATCCACTTACCAAATTGACCATGCCAACCCCTTAAGAATCAATCAAATATTGCATAAGCTAAATAATAGCTACATTGGAGTTACTAATTCACAATAAGACAATAGTGTTTTTAAATAGGTAAAATGAGTATTAAAGTATTAGAAGATAATTGCACCCTGAAAGATTTGGTTGAATACTTTCAAGACAGTGTGAGTGATTTATTGCCTGAAGAACTTAAGCAAGTGGGTAATAGTGATACTCCTGAAGGAATACTAGAGAGGATAGAAAGATGTGAAGCCTCATTGAAAGATCTCGAAAACAGACCAATGGAAGCACTTGTTGAAGCAGAAATGGCTCGAGTAAACAAGGTGCTAAATTCTCCATTAAATAGCTGGGAGCAAAATATAAAAGATAAGTGCGAACAGATGCTTTCTCAAATTGATGCTTGGAACCCGGAAACAAAAGAAGGTAAACACATTAAAACAGTCATACGTGAGCATACTCAAGAGGTATTAGATTATAATGTATATGGTACGTTTAACTTCCCCAAAACAATAACAGCAGAAATTGCGACCAATAAAATTTTAGGAGAAAAAAAACGACTTCAAAGCGAATTAATTAAATTGAGAAACGATTATCCACTTGTTGTTGAACGTGAAAAGGCGAAACAAAATCTTTTAAATGAGTTAGGAAAAGATATAGATAGACTTTAGAAAGCGGCAGCATTTCCACGTAAGAATAGATATTCATCATTACGATACATACTTAAAAAATGGCTTCAAAAAAATGAAGAATAGTAAAAAGGAGTTCATAATTGGCAGTTTCCAAAAAATGGATTGGAACATGCTAGACATATTGTTGGACGAAAACAAAACATATCAAGATGCGAAAAAAGATGTATTTCTTGAAAAAATAGAGGAGGCATTCTCTATTCTAAAAAGGCATGATGATACTATTTTATTGCCTTATGAAGGCTTTTGCAACTCAGAGGAATGTAGCAACAAAGGTTGTAAAGGATATTCGTTTGTAGGTAATAATTCTAAACAACACATTGACTTGATTTTTGAAGAACTAGATGATGATATAAACGACATTTATCATTGTAGTCATTTCAAAACCAATGACATTTCTGTAGAAACTGAAAACTTAATTGCCATTGATATTAAGAATGATGAAAGAGCGGATTTTAAGCCTAGCATTGATTTCTTGATAAAAAGTCAAAAATGCAAATTGGCTTACGAAGAACTTAATCAATATCAAAACAAGATTTTAAATAAAGAACTGTATTTAGAATGGTTAGACAAATTCTATAATTTGTATAAATCATTTGACTTACCACCATTCTTCTATTCAGATTATAATAAGTTCCATAATCTTTATTACAAAATTAGCTTACTAAATGATTTTTTACAATCGAGCAATTTAGCAAAGGATGCAATAAAAGAGTTTAAAACCATTGACAAGAACAACGAACAACAGCTGCTAAAATGGTTGATTAAACATGAAGAGACTGGCGATAATCTTGCATTATTTTTTTACGAGGATATTGATTTTGAACATCCTGAAAAAAGGGAATATTTTGAAGTTGAAAATTTAAAAATAGACACTTCGGATTTTAAGTATATCGCTATTTTCAAGTTCCACTTTGACGAACATTATTGGAATATGCTTGAAAAACATACTACATTCAGTAACGAGGAATCAATTCGCTACCTAAACGAAAATAACGAATTGTCTAGCTATGTTAGCTCTCTGTCTTACCACCTAAACAAAAGAGGTTATAAGTTGTAACATACATGATTTGGGTGGCACATTTGCATAATATGCTAACACAAATTCCATACAAAAAAAGCAAAAGTGCACCCAGCAAACTTACCAAGACATTGCAAAAAATGGACAAAAGTGTAACGACAGAAAGAATGAGATAAATCTTATCAAACAATTGATAGATACAATAATCGCTCATCCTAGTTACACAAGAAACTACACAAACTTTGCTTCCTATTATTGCTCCTTTTTAGTGTAAATTTTAGTTTAAGATTTATTAAATGAGCTATCTTTTGTTTCTATTGCTCATATTTACAAGCAATTACACATATAATTTTTCCTAAAAATCTGTTCTGTTCGGGCAACAATTAAAGGCCTTACTCTTCACGAGTAGGCCTTTTTTGTTTAACATTTCCCTTACTTTACTACTCAACGTTTAAAAGAGTTTTTACCTTTAAACAACTAAACCCTGGAGTCATGGAGGAAAAACACATTCACTTACTCCGAAAATTTTCGCTGTTGCTTCTCTATGGACTAGCCATTGCATTCAGCATTAAATCGCTACGCGAACCCGACCTTTGGTGGCAAATACGAACCGGAGAATGGATATTGGAACACGGCAAAGTTCCACTCAAAGATGTATTTTCATTTACCCGCGATGGTGTTCGTTGGATTAATATTAAATGGCTGTCGGAAGTCTTCGTGGCTTTGCTGACAAAACTTTCAGGGCCGGAAGCGGTGATGCTTCTTCAAGCGCTAGTGAGTTGCCTAATGGTGTTTTTCCTATTGAAATGGACAGCACTATTCACCCCAAAAAGCAGTAGTTTTTGGATTTCAGCTACGCTCCTACTTATTGTTCTCTTAGTGGGCAGCGAATACCGTATGACCGGTAGACCTGAGATGTACAGTCACCTACTCACAGTTACTTTCAGCTACTTATATACTCGACATTTAAAAACAAACGATAAATGGATCTGGTTGATTGTGCCCCTGCAATTCCTTTGGGCCAATTTACATGAAGCCTTTGCTATTGGCATCGTAATTTCCGCCATTTTCACAATCGCTTCCTTTGTTGATGCCTTGCTGAAAAAAGAACATCAAAAACAAACTGCACTTCTTGGTGCCATCACTTTTTTATCAACAATTGCCACCATTATTAACCCCAATGGGATCGACTTACTTCTTCGGCCATTTGCCATTTTCGGGCAATTAGAAGCGAATAAATACACGACTGAACTCTTTTCCATATCTAGCTATAAGTATTGGACAAAAGAAGCTTGGATTGGATTGTCCTTTTTGTTGCTATTAGTGGGATTTATTGTCTACACTGCCTGGACAACTAAATTCAAAGCAATACGCAAGGAATTGAATACCCACGCTATCGCATATGTTATACTTGCAATTGCCTTCTTGTATCTTGCCATAACTGCCCACCGAAATATCATTTTTCTTTTGTTAGTGCTGTATCCGGCATTAGCGTTTGCTACAAACAAAGTATTGCAAATGCTATTGCAGAAGCAGCCAAAGTTCGAATCTCCACTAAGCATAGGTACTCTTGTTTTGTTGATGTTTATGTATATTTTGGTTGTATCCGACAAATGGTACACAACCACTAAAAGCCTCGATCATTTTGGCATGGAAGTGTTGAGCATCAACAATCCCAAGGGAGCAGGAGATTATTTATCGAAACACAACATCAAAGGAAAAATATTTTCCGACTACCTAACTTCATCCTATCTTCTTTGGAAGTTACAACCTGATTTTAAAACCTACATCGATCTGCGCGATTTAGATGTGTTTTCCGACACATCGTTTAGTGAGTTCGCGGCTATGGTTCAAATTCCGCAAGTGTTTGAGCAACAAGACAGCCTCCAACACTTCGATGCCGTTGTGTTGTTTCGTCCTGAGTTCAGCACCTTACATCGCTATCTGTATACTTCCGGTAAATGGCACGCAGCTTTTGCAGATGCAGTAGCCGTGGTCTATTTACGCGACACAACAACTCAAAATCTTCAATTTTCTGCTTGTCAGCAAAGCACTACTTCTACCTTTTGTAGCTCCATAAACAAAATTTTATATCCGTTATACAAAGGATTCCAACTAAAAAGCATAGACGAACATAAAATCGCTGCGACCTATTTTCTAAATGTGTTGGATTTTGAACAGGCTTTAAAAGAATCTAACCTTTCTATTGCTTCAGGTATTGCACCGGACGAAAGCTACACCACATTAGGCGATATTTACTACAACCGTTCAAAATCGGCAACAACGGCTGAGGGAAAAACACAAGATTTGCAATTGGCCTTTCAAGCCTATCAGACCGCCATTTCAAAAAACGAAAAAAATGGATTAGCTCGATTAGGAATAGGAGCCGTTTACTTTCAAAATGGAAACTTCAGGGCTGCTGCGGAACAATTTGAAGAAGGCATTCAAAACAATCCGAATGAACTTAACCTACATCTCTTTGCAGCCAATGCCTACAGCCAATTAATGGTTGTAGATAAAGCATCCAATACCTTGTTGTTACAACATTATAAATCAGCCGACCGATTGAATCCAAACAACCCATTAATTTTATTGAACATCGCCACTGCTGCATACAGAGCCGGAGATTGTGCCGAAGCCGCTAATTATGCAAAGCGAATTAGTAATATACCTGACTTTAATAAGGAAGAACAAAGAGCAATTCAGACGATTTTGGAGAAATGTAGAGAGTAGTACTGTTATACAAAAAAATCCATCACCTTTTAAGCAATGGATTCAATGATGCAGAGAGGAAGGGATTCGAACCCTCGATACGCTTTCACGTATACACGCTTTCCAGGCGTGCTCCTTCAACCACTCGGACACCTCTCTTTGTGTTTTCGGGCTGTAAGTATAATCAATTCGACTAAATAATTGCTTTGCGCAATAGATTTAGAGCCGTCATAGCCGATGCACGGATGTTCTCCATACGTGACGGGAAAAACTGTAAAGTATAAGTCTCTATTTCATTTTTCGAACCCACAGCAAAGCATACCGTTCCTACCGGCTTTGCGGCTGTACCTCCATCTGGGCCTGCAATTCCACTGATGGCCACACCGTAATCAGCATCTGAAACGCGCAACAAACCTTCCAGCATTTCATGCACACAGGCTTCACTCACTGCTCCTTGGGTTTCAAGCGTTTCTTTCTTCACACCCAAAATAGCTTCCTTCATAGAATACGAATAGGTAACCAAGCTCCCTTTAAAATACACCGAACTGCCGGGGATGCTCGTTACTAAATGTCCAACATAGCCACCGGTGCAGCTTTCAGCCACTGCAAATGTTTTTCCTTTCGCCTGAAACAAACGTCCAACTGCCTCTTGCAGCGAAATATCTTCCTCCGCAAAAACATAAGCTTGCATAATGCCTTTCATTTCATCATACACTTTATCTAACGTTTCTTTTTGTGCTACATCGCTTATTCCATATGCACTTAAACGCAATTTCACCATCCCTAAATCGGGTAAATACGCCAACTGAATATTCGAAGGCATACTGTCTTCAATATTGGTGAGCATTTGAGCAATTGAAGATTCGCCAATGCCTACACACAATAAATTTCGATGATAAATTTCCGGCAATGTGAAACGTTCTTTCAATTTTGGAATCACCTTATTCGTTATGAGATGTTTCATTTCATAAGGGACACCGGGCAAAGACACAATAACTTTTCCATCTACATCAAACCACATTCCGGGAGCGGTCCCTCGCTCATTTTCAAGCACGATGCAGTTATCGGGCACTAGTGCTTGTGTTTCGTTGATGGCCAATAATGGTCGTCCGCGTTTTTCAAAAATGGTTTTTATTCTCGCTAATGTGGGTTCGTGTAACACTTCACCTGCCTCAAAATAGGTGCGTAGTGTTTTTTTGGTAATGTCGTCCTTTGTGGGTCCGAGGCCTCCGGTAATTACAATAATTTCCGACTGTGAACGTGCAGTATCAATAGCTTTCACAATTTGGGCAGCGATATCGCCTACCGCAATACGTTCGTATATTTTGATACCAATGGCATTGAATGTTTGTCCAATCCATGCGGAATTAGTGTCAACGGTTTGTCCAATCAGCAATTCATCGCCAATGGTAATAATGGTACAGTACATAGAATAGACTTTAAAATGCGTTATCTAAATAGGATTTCCTTCGGGTCAGTTTCAAATCTTTCAACATCGAAGATTTCACACGAAGCTCAATCATAAATTGTTGGTAGGCCACAGGATAGGCAGTCCAGTTGAAGTTCAGCTCCCAACAGTGCAAATCGCGCATTACACGAACCGTAGTTAATGTAGGTTGTTTCAAACGAAAATCGAAACCGGAACTCAACGCCACTTTCCATTTCGGAGTAAGGTTTACATCTCCATCGATATAGAGTGATTGTGTTGAAATGAGGGTATCACGCAAATCGGTTGTTTTCGAAGATGAAATATTAAAGGTGTAAGAAGCAGTAACACGCCAAGGAATGTTGAAATCGTAGTATTGATAGGGATCATAAGAAACATAATCGCCCTTCTTGAATCCTTTATCCGTATTTTGAGGAACTGCTTTACTTTTTCCTTGAAACGTAGCATTCAAAGAAATATTGCCGGTTTGAAAGCGCAATAATTGTTTCTTTTCTGTCCACTGAAATTTATCGCTGCGTTTTCCCAATGAATCGAGTGCATAGGGATCCAATACAACATTGAAGGCACCGCCAATATTCTCCCAAATTTTTAAATTTCCGTTGATGGTAAACACATTGAGTTTATTGGTTTTGGCCGCAAAATTATAACCACCGGAAATATTTATCCGCTCAAGTGGGGCGATTTTTCGTTCATGCTTTACTGAATCTTTTTTTGAGAACACTTTCATCTCAAAATTATTCGCCAGCGAAAAATTCAAAGCCCCTACCATACCGGCAGAAGGCACACCATATAACGAGTTCATGATATCGTAATGCGAGTATGTAAGCGGATTTTGATTCATCAAATCGGTTTGTACCGTTTGATAATAGCCCCAATAACTACTGCCAAAATCAGGGTGGTAAACGCCACTTATCGATGGTGTAAAAATATGTCGAACTCCCTTTATCCACTTCCCTTTGAAATTGTAAATACCAATCACTTTTGTGCTCATGGTTACATTCACATCGAAATCGCGCACCCCATGAAAGCCAAAGGTGGTATCGGTTTTAACGTGACTCCCTAAGTAAGGAATCTGAAAAGAAGAGCCATCGGGTCTTATCACTGTTAAGTCTTGCTCTTGCCATTTTTTATTCACCGATTGGAAATACCAACGCTCTGTATAGCGGAATGCCGGAGTGATATTCAAATATTTAGCTACAGTGAAAGGCGCATCAATATTCAAGTTCTGTTGAATACCGAAACGCATTCGCTTCAAACTTTCAGAGGTAAGGAGTAATGAATCGAACGTGTTCAAAATATTTTTCGCTTCGAAATTATAGGAGATACCAATGGATTCGTACCACTTAGGTTTGCCGGTTGAAATTTTTGATTTAAAAGGAGTTACACGCAACACATTTAAGCGAAATACCGGGAACGATACACTGAATTGCTTGGTTGCAATATTCTGTGCATGGCTCAAAGACAGTGATAATGAGAGAAATGGTACTCGTGGAAATATTTTTTGGTAATTGACATTCGAATTGAAAGAGGTTTGAAAAATGGTATTATCGGTAACGCGTTGAGCTTTATTGAAAGAACTCGTCAAGAAGTTTACTGATGCGGCAAATGTGTTTGTAGGAGCTGCTTTCGGGTCAAGATTAAATGTCCAAGAAAAACGAAAATCATTTTGTGCGCTCTGATTGGGCAAATCCGGATCGGCCGGCATGGTTCGGATATAGGCAAAACCTACATTGCCCGAGAACTTATACATTTTAACATAGCTCAGGGTTGGGTATACACCAAAGGTTCCGTTGGTATATACATCTGCCAACACCTTTAGCGACAAATTATTATTAATGGCAAAGAAGTAGCCACCTTGCTTGATGAAAAAACCGTTTCGGGCATCTTCACCAAACTGCGGAAAAATAATTCCCGATCTACGCCCCTGTTTCACCGGAAAAATCCCGAACGGAATGTACAATGGGGTTGGAATGTCGCCCACGCAGAGGTTTGCAGGTCCGGTTACAATTAACTTATTGGGAACCAGTTTTATTTTTTTTGCTCTGAAATAATAGTGTGGATGCTCGAGATCGCAAGTCGTATATTTGTTAGAGAGTCCATACCACTCTTCATTTTCAGTGCGTTTCACCGCTTGACTTTGTAAATAGGCTTCCCCTTCTTGGGTATAAACTTCATACACTTTTCCACGCTTGGTTTTGAAATTATAGGCCATTCTGCCCGCCTTATACTCCTTATCACTCTCTTTAAATATGGGTTTCCCTGTTTTTTCACCTGTACTATCGGGCTTTCCATTGGCATAAAGGGTAAAGGTATTCCAATCGAAATGCACAGAATCGGCTTCCAATTCCGTTTTTTGATACTTCATTGCAGCCTTGGTGAACAGGTACATCTTTTTGTTATCGATGTCGTAAACGATGGAATCTTCAGCTTGATAAAAGATTTTTTCTTTGATTTCACCTTCTTCTTCCTTCATAGTTACGGTATCCACTACAGCGCGCTTTGCCGTATCGGCCAGTTTATTCAAGCTATCGTACCGAGCGAGTAAAGAATCCGGAACAAAGGTTGCCCCTGGTCTGTTTGTATTTTTTAAAGAATCGGGATTTAAATAAAAATGGTTTGGCTCAGTCTTTGCCATATTTCTGGCATTAGCTAAAATAGTAGACATTAACACCGCAAGGATGCTAATAAACAATTTTAGACTTACCGGAAGAGTTATATATTTTTGCAACTGAATTATGAAACAAATTAGAAAAACGGGCGAATTTAAGAAAAACAAACGCTTCATCCAGTTCATTATTATAGGACTGCTGAGCCTTTTAACTTCTTTTTCCAAAGCAGCCCCCCAACAAGGCACTGCTATCAAGACTTTAGTGATCGATCCGGGGCATGGAGGAACCGATCCGGGAGCCATTGGTCCCTTAGGCCACCACGAGGCGAATTTGGCATTAGCGGTTTCGTTAAAATTTGGGGCTTTGGTCGAAAAATACTTCAAAGATACCCGTGTTGTTTACACGCGAAAAACAGATGTATTTGTTTCTTTAAACGATAGAGCCGAAATTGCCAATAAGGCAAAAGCCGATTTGTTTTTTTGTATTCACCTGAATGCCGAACCCAAACATACGGCATACGGCTCAAGTACTTATGCCCTTGGGTTGCACCGCACGGAGGAGAACTTAGAAGTGGC
This sequence comes from Chitinophagales bacterium, assembly GCA_044226285.1. GTDB lineage: Bacteria > Bacteroidota > Bacteroidia > Chitinophagales > LD1 > CALAYL01. Next base: position 104,454 of record JBGAHI010000008.1, read on the forward strand.
AAAACGCGAAAATGCAGTAATTGATTTAGAACAAGGGGGATTAAAAAACTACGACTTCAACCCGAATTCACCTGAAGGGCATATCATTATGAGCATGAAACAAAATGCCTTTTTAGATCAAAGTTTGAAAATTGCTTCACTTATTGAAGATGAGCAGGCGGCCGTTGCCAAACGAAAAACAAGAGGCGTAAAACAAGCCGGTTTTTATGTTTTGTATAAAACATCAATGCCATCTATTCTCACTGAAATTGGATTTATCTCGAACGCTACTGAGGCTCAATTTCTAGCTTCAGAAAATGGACAAAAACTAGTAGCAGCTTCCCTTTTCAGAGCATTTGTGAAATACAAAAATAACATTGAAGGGAAAGACATTGATATCGATTTATCAGACTATATACCTACAGGAAGTAAAGAAATACTAATTGAAGACAAAACTGAACCAACGAAAACAGCTCCATTAGAAAATAAACCAACAATAGTTACGAAGGAAGACAACAAGACCGAAATTACCGAATCTACTACACCCACACCATGTGTGCGTGTGGTGAAGGCTGATTTCAAACCGGTAGAGAGCACTGTTGATTCTTCATCATTACCTAAGTATAAAAAGGAACAACTAGGTACAGGTTCTCAAATTAATTTCGGGCAATTTAATATCCCTAAAAAGATTGTAAAAGCGGATTCCACCAATACGGAAATTTCAGGAAAGGTGAATGAACCTTCTTCTGTAAAAAAAGGAGCTGAACCTAACAAAGTTGTACCCGTTAAGTCCCCTTCAACAGCTGAAATCAAAGACCCTGTGTTTCGCATTCAACTTTCCGCGGCTGTCGTTTTACCCAAAAATGCACCTGAAATCACTGCTAAATTCGGTAAAATTTACACTGAAAAACTGCCCAATGGTGTGATGCGTATTATGGTTGGGAATTTTAGCTCTGCTGTTGAAGTGAAGTCTGAATTGAATAATGTACGCGCTGCAGGCTTTAAAGACGCCTTTATCGCAGTGTATGAAAACGGGAAAAGGGCCGATAATAACCGACTGAATGACCTGTTGAAGTAATAATTAAACGTCCAATTGGTTTCTTCCAGTTATGAAGACTTGCATTTCTTAGTTTATTCCCTATTTTTGAAAAAAAGCAACGCTGTGACCAATCAAGCTAAAGTCGGAATTTTTGCATTTGTTACTATTGTAATCTTCGTTTTGGGATTCTACTTTTTGAAGGGAATAAATTTATTCTCTACTAAAAGCAGATACTTTGCCGTTTACGATCGTGTAGATGGTTTATACAAATCGAATCAGGTGACCATCAATGGTTACAAGATTGGTATTGTAAGCGATATGAGCATCGATCAAAAAACAGGAAAGGTGATTATTCAAATCATGGCGGAGAATGATTATCCTATTCCATCTAATTCCATCGCTGAGATTCAATCGACAGATTTAGTGGGAGGAAAACAAGTAGGGATAATTTTGGGCGATTCGAAAGATATTTTAAAAAGTGGCGATACACTTCAAACCGGCTTCAAAAAAGATTTCACATCAACAATTAGTGCAGCTATTGACCCGTTAATGGCAAAAATCAGTCACACATTAGCCGGCTTAGATACTGTTCTTCATTCTGTAGCTATTGCGCTCAATAAAAACGACCCAAAAAGCACAATCGGTTCTTTGAATGCTTCATTAGCCAATATTGAAGCCATTACACATGATATCGAAGCATCAGGCTCGTTAAACAAAAGTTTGAAAAACATTGAAAGCATCACCACCAATATCAACAACAACAATGCGAACATCGATAAGTTATTGAAAAACTTGGGAACGTTCTCCGATAATTTGAAAGACACCGATTTGAAGACTACTGTAAACAATGCGAAAGAAGCCATTGCAGCACTTCAGCTGATTTTGAATAAAATCAATAAAGGGGAAGGCACTGTAGGTAAGTTGGTGAAAGACGAGCAAGTATATCAGCACTTAGATTCTGCTATCGTTAATCTCGATAAATTATTGGTTGATGTAAAAGCGCATCCTTATCGTTACGTGAATGTTTCGGTATTTGGAGGCGAAAAACGAGATGCCAAATACAAAGAGAAACTAGCCAAAAAAGAAGCTGCCGCTAAAGCAAAAGCAGCAAAATAAAGTTTACCATTTTTAGATTTTATCGTGGGAAATTCCGTGCAGATTTTGTTGAATTTGCATTACTACACCTTTGTATTTACATGACGTGAAATTGAGTTAAACAATTAAAAACTGTAAACTTGAAACATTAAAACGAATTCAATATGAAGGAAAAAATTTCAAAGGCATTACCCTTTCTTGTCGTAGGAGTTGTAGTTTTTATGTTGCTGTCGTTACATTTCGGTTGGTTGAACGCTTTCTTTTTCGACACCGAACATGCGGATGTACAAGGTATTGATTATTTCTCGGCACCTAAATCATATTTGAATTTACTAGAGAAGCGAAGCATGTTTGATACCTGGGGTGGGGCTCAATATGGACCTCATGCTACTTGGTATTTAGCACATCCGGCTTTCAGTGTATTTGTAGGTTCGTGGTTTTCGTTTTTTACGCCATGGACCAGCTATTGGCTTTTTACGCTTTTTTCTGTTGCATTGATGGCATTTAGCGGATGGATGATTTCAAGAGCATCGACCGACACCTTTAATCAGCGATTAAGCATTGCCGTATTACTTTGTGCATTTCCCACCTATTGGCTTTTGTTTGTAGGCAATATTCACGCAGTATTGGTCGTTGCTATCACCTTTATTTTACTCGGCATTTTCGATCTTACTTATGCCGAAAACGAACAACAGGGACAGCAGAAATTATTGACAGGCTTACTCATTTCGTTCTTCTCTAAACCAGTAGTGCTACTAATGTTACCGTTGCTGCTCTTCACTAAGGAGACCAGAAAAACAACTATAAAGAGTTTAGTGATTTACGGAATTGTGTCACTCATTTTCATTGTTGTGCCGATGTTTAATCCGGAAGGTGTTGGACTACAAAAGCTGATGAGTTTGAACACCGACTTCATAAAACAAAACATGAACATCTACAAAAATAATTTTGTGTTGAATGCTTTTATGAAAGACAATGCCATGCATTGGTTAAATCTTATTGCGCAGTCGGAATACAAACTAATGCACGTGGATGTTTATTCTCTTCCGGTATTCGTAGATACTATAGCAGGACGTGAAACACCTGCCGGCATATACAAAACACCTATTTACTTAAGTATGCTGTTGTCATTTTTTGTGCTGTTTATCAACGATAAAAAAATAAGATTAGAAGCCACATTACTATTGATTATGGCCATTTCGCTGACGTTCTTTTTAAGCTATAACACGGTGTGGGAATATCAATTCACTTCAGCTTTACCGATAATCGCACTGTTGCCTATCTTAAAAGAAAAGGACGTGTTTTACAAAAAATATATACCGGTGATGTTCGGCATTGGCTTATTTTTCTGCCTTCCAAGCCTTTATTGTATAGTGCGCAAATCAGCATTGAACAGTAATGCTATTACACTCATTCGAGCCGATAGAGTAATTCCGGCCTTGTTACTATTTGTGATGATGACCGTGCTTTTATTCAATATCATTAAACAACATATTGATACGGGTACCGAAGAAGAGACAGAAGATAAAACGCAATAATAGTATTACTTCAAAGTAGCCTTTGCTTTTACATCTTGTGCCCAAGCTAAATTGTTTTTAGCTAATGTATTTTCGGGATTTGTTGAAATCGCTTTTTGGAACATGGCTATCGCCTCATCTGTACTGTTCTTAAGCATATACGCTACGCCTATATTGTTCATTGCATCGGCATTGTTGGGCTCTTTTTCAAGCACCTTATTCCATATCGAAATGCTTTTATCGTATTGTCCAATTTTCTGATAATTCAATCCATAATTGATATAGAACTTCACATCGCGCTGTGCATCAGGTGTATTCTCTTGCGCCTTAATAACTGCAAGGGTTTTCGCCTTCTCATCGCTGGCCCATTTTAAATTATTTTTAGCCAATTGAAAACCTGTGTCTAACTGTAATGCTTTTGTACAGGCATCAATACCATCTTGATATTGCATTAGCATAGTATACGCACAGCCTAAATTATTGTAGGCAGCAGCACTTTGGGGATTAAGCGAAATAGCCTGTTTCAGCGGTTCAATACTTCTACCCGGACGGTTGGCACCTATGCAGGCAATAGAATAGGCCAGCAAATTGTCGAATGTAGGATTCGTATTCGCAGTTTGCTCAAGCGCTGATAAATCGACTTGTGATGTTTGCGTAACTGTTTCTGCAGTTTTAGGCAATTCGGGCTTCCCGGAAGATTTTACAAACAGAAAAACTACCGGTGCTAGAATCAAAAAAGCTGCAACTGCAAGTAAGGTAATTCGTTTATTCTTCAACATAGGTGAATTTTAGAGAGGTAATATAAGCGCAAAAAATGACATTGAAAACTAGTCTTTGTTTAACGCAGCAAACCATTGCGATGTCAGATTTGACGAATTCAACGGCATATTAAATCCATACTTCACTTCTGCTATAAAGTAGGCATCACCTCTTCCATGTCCATAACCATAACTAGGAACACCTTTGTTGGCGGCTAAAATCGATTGAATTTGTTTTGCCTTTTCTTTACCATAGCAATTCTCACCGGCTATTTTTCCGGTAAAGTATTGCCCATCGTTTTCAAAAGTTGTGTCAATAATTTTTATGTGCTGTTGTCGGCACCATTCACCCAGCCATAATCGAGATGAGGCCGTCAATAAATAGACTTCATGTCCGCGCTCCTGATGCCAATGTATAAGCTGAAGCGCTTGAGGATAAACCATTTTAGGCAATACTTCGATACAAAACAATCGTCCCTTTTCTTCCAGTTCAGCAACAGAACGACCTTTATAGAAAAAAGTAAAAAAGCGCTCCTTCAATTTTTGATTGGAATATAATTTCAGGAAGTAGAGTAGAACAAATGGACTGTTTAATACAATACATAAATAGAGTTTGAAACTGCCATCAGTATACCGAAGGAATTCCAAGAATGAATCTTCAAAACTGATGGTGCCATCAAAATCGAAAAACGCAACGCCTTTTGCTTGCTCGCTCATAGATTCGTTTTCTTGAACATTGCTTCAGGAATACTTTTTATAATGAACATAATTAACCACCAAACAGGCAATACATACACTACATCTTTCTTTTTGCTAAAGGCTTTCCAAATAGCATCGGCAACCTGCTCTGCACTGGCCGTAATAGGTTTAGGCGTTGGCGGCAAATCGGCCACCATTTTTGTTTTGATAAACCCGGGAATAACCGTTGCCACATGCACATTTGAAGCAAACATTCTTCCGCGCAAACCGCTCAAGAAAGCTGTTAATGCAGCTTTTGAAGCGCCATAAAGATAATTACTTTTCCGTCCGCGCTCTCCGGCCACCGAAGAAACACAAACAATACTACCATGCTTTCTAGCTTCCATTGCATTGGCGATAATGCCCAAAATAGAAACATTGCCCGTGAAATTGGAATCAATAATCAGTTTAGCTTCTTCGAATTCAGCCAGTCCCTTTTCATGATTTCCTAAATAGCCAAACACAGATACAACAACATCGGGTGCTATTGACAATGATTCGTAAAAGGCTTTGTGTTCTGCTGTTAGCAGCGCATCAAAACGCACATTCTCCACTTTCACGTTGTGTCGAATTGCAATATCGCTGGCTAGCTTTTTTTGATAATCATCGATTGTTCTAGCCGCTAAAAGAATGTTATACCCTTCTTTTGCAAAACGATATGCACAAGCCTTACCCACATCTGCATTTGACCCTAGCAATAGTAATGTTCCCATAAATAATTTTATATCGTTAACCGATTCGATTGTAATGATTGAAATTTAGTGGAATGCGAAAAGGCTGTTCCGTAAGATTGATGAAATGTTGAACTTGTCATTCTAGCATCTTTAGTGAGATACAAGCGACCGCCATATTCCAATACAATTTTATCGAGTTCATCCAGTAAAGCAAAAACTTTTGGACTTACTTTAAAATCGAGTGCCAAAGTATAGCCTTCAATGGGAAAAGAAAGTGGAGAAGAAAATGCATCGCCTTTTCCAAAAGTCTTTAATACTGCCAGAAATGAACCACAACCTGAGTCGGCAATTTTAGTTAAGATCTTAATTAAACCTTCTCTCCCATTTTCAAATGGAATGGCAAATTGATACTGCGTGAATCCATTCTTACCATATATTCTATTCCAATTCGTGAGTATATCTAAGGGATAGAAATATGGGTTATAATGTACTACATTGTTTATTTCCTGTTGCTGTTGCTTGTTGTAATACAAAAAGTTAAAGGCCTTAATCGACAGCTCGTTCAACGCAAAAGCAGGAAACATAAACGGCACATCAATTTGTTTTGATGAATGCAATTGCAAAGGCTGTTTGCTTTGTTCAGTGTTGAGTTCCGCTACAGTAGCGTGTTCCCCTAACATAAGAATAGAACGCCCTAAATTACCGCCCTTCGACAAACAATCTATCCAAGCCACTGAATAGGTATAGTGTTGATATTGTTCGAAATAATCGAGTATGGCATGTATATTCTTTGCCTTAATGGCCTTTTGTTTGATGTAGCTCGTTTCTATTTTCTTTAAACGGAGTGTAACCGTAAGCACCACACCGGTTAAACCCATACCGCCAATGGTATTGATAAAATGCTCAGTATTTTCTGTTCTTGAACAGCAAACTATTTCGCCACTTTCAATCATCAAATCAAAGCATTCGATGTATTGCGAAATGGCTCCATCTTTATGATGATTCTTTCCATGAATATTGGAAGCCACAGCTCCTCCCATGGTAATAAATTTAGTACCGGGAGTAACAGGCAGAAAAAATCCTTTCGGGACTATCACCTCTAAAATTTCGCTCAATAAAACGCCTGCTTCCGTTTTAATAATTCCATTTACGGTATCGAACGATAAAAACTTATTCAATGCGAGGGTTGAAAGTATTTTTGACTGTAAAGCACTATCGCCATAGCATCTTCCGTTGCCACGAGGGATAAAGGCATTAGTAGTTCTTACATACGCTGCTACTTTATCGACAGCATTTAACGTTGTGCATTCCGCATCTATAGTTGGATAGATTCCCCAGTTAAATATTCTTTCCATACAGAATAAATAAGAATGTTAATCCCCAAAGTAAAATAGTAATCTGAAGAAATCGATCGCGCCAAAGCACATCTGTAGGCGAGCCCGATTCTTTGTCGACCACAGTAATTTGTATGTAGCGCATAATGCCCAAGAATACAAAAAGTGATGTGAAATATAATTTGTCGGACCCAATGCGGGCAATTACTTCAGGCGATATTGAGTACAAAACATAAGAAATAAGGGTAATCGAAAACGAGATACTTTTCGCTATATCGAGAAAAGCAATGGAATAACCGGAAAGTGATTTGCGTAAAGCATCTTTCTGCACATCAATCACTAAATCGTCTCTGCGTTTAGCAAAAGCCAATGAAATGGTAAGTAGAAATACCATAATAATCATCCAGTTCGACACAAATACTTGCGCTTCCTCACCGCCTGCAATTACGCGCAACACAAACCCAATGCTAATACAGGACACATCAACAATGGATATTTTTTTCAGTGCAAACGAGTATAAGATATTGAGCAAAAAATAGCCTAATACATACCAACGTGCATGTTCAATAAACGTGAGCGATGCTAAAAAAAGAAGTACCAATACGGCTAATATAATTGCGGCTGTATTTTTGCTGAAAAAACCACTAGCAATAGGTCGGAAGCGCTTTAGTGGGTGACTTCTATCTTCTTCAACATCAATAATATCATTTAATATGTAGATGGAAGATGCCGCTAAACAAAAAGAAAGAAACACAAAAACAACGTTAGTACTTAGTACCAGACCAATCTTTCCTGCAAAAAAAACCGGAAGAAAAACAAATGCGTTCTTCATCCAATGTTTAATGCGCAGCAGCGATAAAAAATTGCGGACCATTTCAGCCATTAGCCTTTCGAACTTTTTTTTGAAGATAGCAAAAAAGTAAAGACTAATAAGTTTTCAAGAAATTAGCGTTTATCGAACAATCTCAAAGCGCGTATTCACTCGGAATGTGAGCTTAATAGTTTGGAAATTAATTTCTGGATCCTGCTCATAAGATGCATCTTGAACAGCAGCCGTCTTTTCCATTCGCATATTAGCATACATAGGTTGAGGCATATAATCGCCCATGTCAATCTCTTGAATATAAAGCACTTTGCCCACTTTCTCATCAATAGCACCGGCCATGGAAACTGCCTTAGCTTTAGCAGCTTTTACTGCAGCTTGTTTTACTTCCAATTTATACTCTTCCATTTTGGTGTGGTTGGTACCGGCAATGTACATATTCACAGCTTTCAAATCGGTTAGGATATCAAACACTTTTCCCACTGTTTGCGCATCGGAAACTTTCAAACGAAATTCTTTACTTTCTTGGTATCGTTCTTTGCTTTTCCAATAAAAATAATCCGACCCATTTGTATTGCTTAGCTGCAAATTTTTAATGTCGATACCAGCTTTTCGCAATTGCTCCAACATTGTTTTCTCTTGCGCCTCAATGGTTGGCTTGTTCTTTTCATTACTGTTTTTGCTCAATGTAAAAGCGATGTAAATAATATCCGGTACAATTTCTTTTTCGGCAGAACCCGTAACATCAATATACGGCTGATCGATTTTGTTGCTCATAATCGTTTGTGCGTTTGTAGTTGTGATTAGAAATGCAATTCCTGCAATAAGAGCAAATAGATTTTTCATACTTTTAAAATTACGCATTAAAGAAAAACAATTCTGAGCCATGCAGCATTAATCTGATACTTTTTTATAGTATTTTTTGAAACAATGCAATCAGATAAAATAAAAACATTATGTGAGTTACGACACGTTCCCTCAATTCTATTGAGAAGTTATACAATAATTGTAATCAAGGCACGTTAGGTTCCCAAAATCTATTTGCCATGAAAAACAAATTAATGTTATTGCTAGCCATTGTGGGGGCTGTCTTTCTTATAGGCTGCTGTAAGGAAAATCAAAAAAGTGTAGTTTACCCTGATTTCGCCATGCTAAAAGTTGGGAATTATTGGATTTACCAATATTTCGATATTGATAGCTTAGGAAATGCAACCGCTACAAATACATACGACAGTTGTTATGTTGAAAAAGACACCACTATTAATGGCAAAACATATTTTAAAATTTATAAACCTCGATTCGAAGGCGACCCAACTGGGTTCGATTTTGAGAGAGATTCTTTGCATTACATTGTTTCTGCAACAGAAGGAATTTTATTTTCATCGGAAGACTTTAGTAGCACTTTTGAGACTAAATGTTCAATAAACAATTTGGATACAGTGTGTACATTTAGTGGTAAAATGATGAATAAAGGACAAATAACGAGCACTCCTGCCGGTAACTTTTTTACTGCTGACTTTCAAACAACATTTACCATGTTTCCACCATATTCTTCGGGTGGCAAAACAAGAAAAACCCATAGTAAAAGAAGTGAAGGGTTTGGCGTTGTAGAAGAAACACTCTCTTTCTTTGCAGACGATCCTAATTATAAAGAAAGAAGACTTGTTCGCTATAATGTTCAATAGAATAATAAGAGGACTAAATACCTATTCTGCTGAAGCGTCAAGTATAGGTACGCCTATTTTCATTTCTTTAACCATTCCAACCCTATCATTTCGGGATGAATAGATATATTTGAACTGAAATGATAGGTTTTAAATTTCAGGATTTTAAATTGCTGTGGATTGTATTGTTTTTCGTTCCGTGTTTTCTTTTTGCACAAGAAGAGAATAAGGAAGTAGAAATCCTCAATGCCGACCTCTTGAAATTTACTGAAATTGACGGCAAAAAATTCACTAAGCTGATTGGCAATGTGCAGCTGAAACAAGACGAGGTATTTATGTTTTGTGATAGCGCGTTACTCGATAAAGATTCAAATACGCTTGTGGCTTGGCACCATATTCACATTCAGCAAGATTCTACTCACGCCTATTCCACTTTTCTGAACTATAATGGAAACACAAAATTGGCTACTTTAACCAATGGCGTTAGACTTACAGACAATAAAGCTTCGATATTTACTGAAGAACTTTTCTACAATTCGAAAGATAAGATAGCCTATTATGTAGTTGGAGGGAAAGTCTTACGCGAAAAATCAGTGATAAGAAGTCGAATGGCCTATTATTACTCAAATACAGGTGATGTGTATTTCAACAAGAATGTAGACATTAAAGATCCTGATTACAAACTTACATCAGATACACTGAAGTATAATCTGAATACCGACTTTACTACATTTTATGGTAACACAACTATTTATAACCAAGATAGCCGTATTGAATGCGACAATGGCTGGTTCGATACGAAACAGGATGTAGCTTCGTTCGGACTCAATACAACTATTTATAATGGACAACAAGTATTGAATTCCGATAGTTTGTACTATGATCGTAAAAGCAAATTCGGTAAAGCCATGAATCGCTTTGTTTGGATAGATTCTTCAATGGCATTTGAGCTCCATGGCCATAGAGGCGATTATTATGAAGTGGGCAAACGCATCTATGCCTTTGATAATGCCTTCGCTATCTACAAAATGGATAACGATTCGCTATTTCTTCGGGGAGATACGTTGTTTTCGAAAGAACATTCTGAAATAGACACTTCAAAAAATTTTTCCGCATTTCATCATGTGCGCTTCTACATGCGCAACATGCAAGGGGTGTGCGATTCGTTTTTCTATTCCACAGCCGATTCCCTTTTCCGTTTTTACTACAACCCTGTACTTTGGGCCGATAGCACACAAATGACGGGCGATAGCATTCATCTTCGCATCAAAAATAAAAAGGCCGATTTCTTGACGTTGTTCGATAAAGCCATCATCATTTCGCCTGAAACAAAATACTACAACCAAATTCAGGGCAAGAACATTTTCGGCTATTTCAAAGACAATGAACTGGAAAAAATGTTTGTAGATGCAAATGCAGAAAGTATTTATTACGGTAAAGACGATAAAGGAAAATACATTGGCATGAACAAAGCTACCTGCGTGAAAATGTGGATGTACTTTAAAGACAAGAAAGTAAACAAGGTGGTGTTTATTGAGAAACCGGATGCTATTTTTACGCCACTTAAAATGATAACAGAAGACGAAAAATACTTGAAACTCTTTTCTTGGCAAATCGAAAGAAAACCAAAATCCAGAGAAGATATTTACGTGAGATAAAACTTACATCACCACATCATAAATTGAATCGTATGACATTACAACTTCCAGTATCCAACCAAAAAAGAGTAGTAATAATAGGATGTGGTTTTGGCGGATTAGAATTGGCCAGAAAACTATCAGGCAAAGGGTTCCAGATTGTACTTTTCGACAAAAACAATTACCATACATTCCAACCTTTACTGTATCAAGTTGCCACAGCCGGACTAGAAGCTGATTCCATTGCCTACCCGATTCGAAAAATTTTCAGAGATAATAAAGATGTATTTTTTCGCTGGGCGGAAGTGCAACATATAAATACAACAGAACAAAAAATCAGCACATCTATTGGGGAATGTAATTATGATTTTCTTGTAATTGCTACCGGCACCACTACCAACTTTTTCAATAACACCGCTATTGCAGAAAATGCAATGCCAATGAAAACTGTTGTTGAAGCACTTAACCTACGTTCTTTGATTTTACAAAATTTAGAGAAAGCAACGCTCACTGAAAACGAAGAAGAACGCAAGGCGTTAATGACCTACGCCATTGTAGGTGGAGGGCCAACAGGTGTAGAACTAGCCGGTGCTTTGTGTGAATTAAAAAAACATGTACTCCCCAATGATTATCCTGAATTAGATTTCACGCACATGGATGTGTTATTGATTGAATCAGGCGGAGAAGTATTACAAAATTTGTGTAAGGAAAATCAAGCAAAAGCGATTCGTTACCTGAACGATTTAGGTGCTACGGTTTTATTGAATACGCGTGTTGCTTCGTATGATGGAAGTGTAATCAAAACAGCTAATGAAAAAGTAATTCGCACATATTCTCTGATTTGGGCAGCAGGTGTAAAAGGCAATGAAATTAATGGATTTGACGCAACAACACTTACACCCGGCAGAAGATATTTGGTGAACGAAAGCTGTCAAATCAATGGATTTGAAAACATTTTTGCCATTGGAGATATAGCATGCATTTGCACAGAGTCCTTCCCTAAAGGACACCCACAGGTTGCTCCTGTAGCTATTCAACAAGGCACGTTAGTTGCTGAAAACATTCTAGCCTTAACTGAAAAAAAAGGCTTAAAAAAGTTTGTGTATAATGATAAAGGTTCGATGGCAACAGTAGGTAGAAACCGCGCAGTTGTTGAAACAGGTAAGATTAAATTCGGTGGAATGTTTGGTTGGTTTGCTTGGATGGCTGTGCATTTAATGCAATTGGTAGGATTCAGAAACCGAATTGTTGTATTCATCAATTGGGTATGGAACTACATCAATTACGACAGAAATATCCGATTGATTATTCGCCCGTTTGAAAAGAAAAATCAAGCCTGATTTAAATCAAACCAACTCTTACGTAGCAGTGTTGCCGACCATTTCAAGATGATAAGAGAAGCCAAAACGCCACATACAGCATCCATCCATGTAACATTGAAGTACTTTGCTGATAACAACGCAAAGATGGCGAACACACTTAAAATCACATCTGCTAAAACATGTAAATAGGCTGCACTTAAGTTCATATCTTTGTGATCATGCACATGACCTTCATGCAAAAGATAGGCTGCAATGCCATTCACTACTAATCCTACAATTGCAGTAATTAATGCTCCGTTGGTTACATCTATTTGCGGATTAGTAAACTTCATTAACGACTCAATGAGCATCCAGATGGTTACCCCCAGGAGCAACATAGAACTAAAAAAACCCGAAGCCGATAATATTCGGTGCTCACTGGTATTCGGTAAAAGATTCCAGTCTATGATTTTGTAGGTGAAGTAAGCCAATAATAAAACCATAACATGGGTAAGCATATGCCATCCATCCATGACCAAAGCCATTGAATTGATGGTGTAGCCAAAATACAGTTCCAACAACATAGCCGCTAACGAAAGCGCAACGGCAATAATGGTTCGGGTTTCATTGGAATGAATATGGTGATGATCGTATGCCATGATGGTACAAACCTATTTCTTTTTTGAATAAATGATAAACTATAAAATGATTTTCGTAAAATCGAAGTGCAAATCAAATGCAAAAAACTGATGAAAAAAATTCTTTCCATACCCTATAGTATTTATGTAGCAGTATCGTTTTTCTTGGTATTGTGCCTCCTACTTATCATTTATACGCCACTGCTTTTAATAAAAAATGATCGAAAACGAATGCGCATCATTTTTTTCTTGAACAAACTATTTATTTGGAAAATATGGACAAACATTGCCTTCCTACCTGTGAAAGTAGAAGGTCGAGAGAAGATTAAAGATGATGTAGTCTATGTATTTGTCCCAAATCACAGCAACATGCTAGATATTGTTTATACCTCTTCTTGTATTGATCAGTATTACAAACCATTGGTGAAAAAGGAACTTTTATCGTTCCCGGTACTTGGACAGTTATTACAAATTGTTTCCTTGCCTGTTGATCGAAAATCTCCGGAAAGCAGAAAAGCCAGTACACAGAAAATGATTGAATGGTTGAAAAGCGGTATTGGTTTATTGATTTTCCCTGAAGGAACACGCAACAGAACACCGGAACCGGTGAAAGAGATGTATGACGGGGCTTTCCGCGTGGCTATTGAAGCACAAGCAAGCATCGCGCCTATCGCATTAATTAATTTACGGGGTTTACAGCCGGTAGATTCGATATGGTTTTACCCGGGGAAAGTAACGATGCGTTTTTTAGATCCCATTCCCACGAAAGGCATGACCGAAAACGATATTGATGCTTTGCGTGATAAAACGCGAAAGATGATTGGGGATGTGCTACAGGCAGAAGACGAATTTTTCAACAGAACTGCTTAGGATAATAAAACCCTTCCAACGTAAATTGCCCTCCTTTTAATTCCAACACAGCACAGCCACAAGTGGGTACATTGTCGATCCGTGCATTTGTGTATGTATTGATAAAATCGGTAATTGCAGGATTATGGCAGATAACAAACAAACTGGGCAAAGTAGGTCTGGGAAGTTGTATCACTCGCCAAAGTTCATCGCAAGTACATTCATACAAACTTTCAGCAAGTTCGATTGGCGTAGGAGAATAATCAAAAACTTTTGCGAAAAGTTTTGCTGTTTGCAACGTTCGCTTGGCGGGTGAAGTAATCATTAAACCGGGAGCAATTCCTTTAGCTTTCAACGCCTGTGCAATCTTCAGCGCATCAGCCTTACGATCCTCGCGGATAGGGCGATCGAAATCCGTCTTATCGGCACTCCAATCAGATTTGACATGGCGGATTAATACAATTTTCATGTTAAATTATTATTGCAACAGTGTTGCAATTGCTAAAATTAATTACTATTGCAACTTAATTGCAATAAGATGCAAAATAGAAATACCAAAACAAAAGACGAAGTGTTGCGCATAATTAGTAGCTCAAGCTATGCGCTATCGCACACCGACATTGAAAATACAGCTCAAATTGATTTTGATCGTGTTACGTTATACAGAATTTTATCGGCTTACGAGCAACAGGGCATAGTGCATAAAGTAGTTGGGAACGATGGTAAAGCTCGCTATGCAGCTTGCAAAGAGAATTGCCAAGAACACTTGCATCACAAAGATAATCACCTCCATTTTGGCTGTAACGATTGTGGCAAAATGTATTGTTTTGAAGATCGTGTAATCGATTTAAAAATGCCAAAAGGATTCAAGGCGCAGCAGTTTAATTATACTGTATACGGCACTTGCCCGGATTGTAATGCTTAAACCACGCTTCCATATTAAGCAGGTTATGCCATTTGTCTTGCTACTTCTATTGATTCTATTATCAATCGATGGAGCGGCACAATGTAATTTTAGTATTTCAGGAACCATCAACGAGGAACATACCAACGAAAAACTAGATTTTGCTTCGTTGCAAATACTGGAACTTAATATAATAACAACCACCGATTCGGTCGGAAACTTTCAATTCAAGAATCTGTGCAAAGGCTTTTACACATTGGCATACACACACCCTGGCTGTAAAACGGAATATCAAAAAATCAATCTTGAAAAAAATGAAACCCTTCAATTGCATTTACATCATAACGAAATTGATTTAAATGAAGTAACCATCGCACAACACAAACGCGAAAGTGCACCAACCCAACAAGTGGAAACGCTCAAAGATCAAACGTTGTTTGAAACGAGAGGAATGAATTTAGGGGATGCACTGAAAACACTATCGGGGGTAAGTGCACTGAAAACCGGAGCCACTATTGCAAAGCCTGTGATTCACGGAATGACCGGCAATCGAATTCTTTTGGTGAGCAATGGTGTGCGGCTCGAAAGTCAACAGTGGGGATCAGAACACGCACCGGAAATTGATGCTTATTTAGCGAAAAAAATAACCGTCATTAAAGGCGCTTCGGCCATACGTTATGGGAGTGATGCTATTGGTGGAGTTATTCTGATTGACCCGGAGGCATTACCTTCAAAACCGGGAATAGGTGCAGAATTCAATTATGCAGTGGGCGGTGTGAATGGACAAAACGATTTTTCGTTTTTACTTCAAGGTAATGCTAAAAAACAACCTGCCTTTAGTTGGCGAACACAAGGAACATACCGCTTTGGAGGCAATGTACATTCGCCTAATTATTTTCAAAAAAACACAGGCTTCAATGAAGGTAACGGTTCTGTAGCGCTAGGCTGGAAAAAAGAAAAATACGGATTTGAACTTTTCGGCTCATACTTCAACACAAAAATCGGAATACTCTCGGCTGCACATACCGGAAGTTTGGCAGATTTGGAAGCAGCCATTCATGCTTCTCAACCTAAAGAGTCTGCTGAGTTTTCTTACACAATCGGCCGTCCATATCAAAAAGTGCAGCACATACTTTCCAAACTACATTCGTATTTAAATACTAAAAAGGGAGTATTTGCGCTCGACATTACCTATCAGTACAATATTCGCGATGAGTATGATAAATATCCTCCACGAAACAATACCCTTGCGGCTTTGAATCATCCGGCATTACGTTTAGAAATTCAAACAATAACCGGTGAATTCAGTTGGGAGAAAAAAGTTAAACAATGGCAAAATTTAGCCGGGGCACAATTTTTCACCCAAACCAACAGTTATAAGTATGGATACCTGATTCCGGCATTCTGGAATTTTGCGGGTGGATTGTTTACCGTTGAACGCTGGAGCAACAAAAAAATGGAAGTAGAACTTGGAGCACGAATAGATTACCGTTGGACGCAAGCTATTTTAGTGGAGCGTGGTAAAAAACGTGAACCTATTTATCAATACATTATTCCAACAGCCTCGTTGGGATTAGACTATCACATCACAGAAAAGCTAAAATACAATGCCAATATAGGTTTGGCATGGCGAGCTCCATCCATGAGCGAGTTGTTTATCTCCGGTTTACATCATAGCACTGCTACTGTGGAAATTGGCGATGAACAATTAAAAGCAGAACAATCGCTGAGCATAACTACCGGCATAACCTACCGAAATCAATGGTTACATGCTGATGTGAGCTTGTATTCTCATCTTTTCAAGAATTATATTTACGGCAAACCTGACACACAACCCATCCTCACTATTCGCGGCTATTTTCCGGTATTGCGTTATGTTCAAACCGATGCAGCGATTAGTGGAAGCGATATAAATTTAGCTGTTTTTCCGATTCGTCAACTTGAACTTTCCGCTAAAGCATCACTCCTATGGGCAGTTAATCTAAAAACAAAAGATTGGCTAGAACAAATGCCATCACAGCGTTTTAACTACAGCATTCGTTATACCATTAACGGAACAAAAGACTTTTCAAACCTATATTTAGCGATATCTGTTGTTCATGTTTTGCGTCAAAATCTTTTGCCAAAAAACTATGCCGATTACCTACCTGCTCCAAAAGCTTATTGGCTATTGAATTTCGACTGTGGCACAACAATTCCTATAAAAAACCAGAAAATATCCGTTGGCTTTACCATTCAAAATATGCTCAACAAAACCTATCGCGAATACATGAATCGGTTTCGCTATTTCACAGACGAGCCCGGCATAAACGTGATGGCGAGAATTAAAATTCCATTATTCTTTCACTAAATATTAATTTTAAAACACAAATAACATTATGAAACGAAGTAATAAATTGAGTATTGCTATTGCCTTATTGGCTATTGCAACATTAAGCATACAATCTTGCAAAAAGGAACCTGTTACCAACAGCGAAAATGAAGTCATTACCACACTACAAGTCGTTGCCACAGATTCTGCCTCCGGCTTACCGGCTGGTGTTTTCACGTTCAAAGATTTAGATGGCGATAAACCTACTCCACCATCTGTATTTGATACCATTAAACTATCTCCAAATAAAACGTACACTGTTTCGTTGATTGTTTTAGATGAATCGAAAAATCCAATCGATAGCACCTCTGTTCAAATTGCGGAAGAAGCAGATGATCATTTGTTTTTCTTTGAATCAACGCCTGCATCACTTGTTAATGTTACCATTCAGGATAAAGACTCCAAAAATCTTCCGGTAGGATTATTGTCGAAATGGACAACAGGACCTGCAGGTTCAGGAACAACAAAAATCACTTTACGTCATCAGCCGGGAGTGAAAAATGGAACATATAATCCCGGTGACACGGATGTAGAAGTAACATTCAACACACGAATACAGTAAGCCCTTGATTTTATATTTACAAAAGCCATTCAAATTCTGAATGGCTTTTGTATTTTTAAGTATGAAGAAAACATTAACCGCGTTATTTGCTATTGGTCTTGTATTACAAAGTTGTATGAAAAAAGACTGCACCATTCGCGACCCGTTTACCTCCAACGAAATTGCGAACTATAAATGTAAGTCCAATTGCAAAACGGATGCAGAAATTATTGCGAGCGTTCAATGTCTGCAGTGTATAACAGAATTTCACGATACTATTGAAACCTGCGATAAAGTATTTGGAGATTCTTTATTGGAAGCCTATACATTAAACACAAAAGCCGGTCATTGCGATAAAATAGATGCGAAATTAGATTGCGGAAATTAAACCGTCACCAGCGTTTCCCGAAATGGAAACCAAGATAAAGCGCGGGATGTAAGAAAGAATTGGCATCTTTATTTACATATATAGGCACTTTCTTGTAATAAATATCCAACATCACGCCCACTTCCAAAGCCTTCACAAAACGATCTTTACTGCCCCAATCGAAATTTAATCCCGCCTTGATATGTCCGCCAAACACAGGAATCATTTGTCCGATGCCTTTATAAAAAGGAGACGCCTCATAAATCGAATCTTTGTTCATGAACTTGGAATCGGTTGAATTCGAATACTTCACCGACTCGTGTAAAAATTCACCGGTAATCGTATCGCGACCGGTGAGTAATTCCAAATAATACGGCTTTTGTAAACCTAACGAAAAGCCTAAAAATCCAATGAAACTTAATCGTACACCATTGCGATCTGATTTATCGGCAATCATTCGTTCCAAACCATAACTAGCGCGAATAGCATGGAACCGATTCTGTAAACCATAATAATACTTCTTACCTTTTTGTCCGAATGCCGGATTAGTAGCATTCAACTTATCCTTATAATTGAAGAAATACTGATACTCCAATTGCACCAAATTGGTAACGTAAATATTTTTAATCCAGCCTTTGGTAAGGTAAAGTGAAACACCGTTGGTTTGGATTTTTAATCCGCCTGAAAACTCGTGTTTATACATGTAGTCGATCACCTTTTTTGGGGCAGGTTTGGTTTCGGTTTGCGCCAACAAGCACAAAGGCAGATAAAGCAATATGAATATCCAACTACGCATGATTACAATAATAGCAATAAATCATCAATTGGCTATTGAAATTAGGCTGCTTATTTTCTAACTATTAATTATTCCAAAAGAATTCCGCAAACTCCCTTTCCTTCAAAAATTACTTAGTTTTAAGCCTCAAATTAAATACGATGAGACAAAATCAAGAAATCGATTATCGCATTTTCGGAGAAGAAATGCAATGTGTAGAAATTGAACTCGACCCGCAAGAAACAGTTATGGCGGAATCCGGAGCTTTTATGTTTATGGAAGAAGGCATTCAAATGCAAACGGTATTTGGCGATGGTTCGAATGGCGGTGGCGGTGGCTTAATGGGAAAATTACTATCAGCCGGTAAGCGAGTTTTAACAGGTGAAAGTTTGTTTATGACGGCATTCACCAATTTGGGTCAAGGCAAATCGAGAGTGAGTTTCGCTTCGCCTTATCCGGGAAAAATTATTCCAATGGATTTACAACAATTGGGAGGCAAAGTCATCTGCCAGAAAGATGCGTTTTTGTGTGCTGCAAAAGGCGTGTCGATTGGTATCAATTTCCAGAAAAAATTAGGCACCGGTTTATTTGGTGGCGAAGGGTTTATTATGGAAAAACTAGAGGGTGATGGTATGGCGTTTGTGCATGCGGGCGGACATATTTTGGAACGCGAATTAAGACCAGGAGAAGTGTTGCGTATTGATACCGGATGTATTGTAGCTTACACTAAAGACGTTGACTTTGATGTGCAATTTATTGGCGGTATTAAAAATACTTTTTTTGGAGGCGAAGGCGTTTTCTTTGCTGTGTTACGTGGTCCCGGAAAAGTATGGTTACAGACCTTACCTATTTCAAGATTAGCAAGCCGCGTAATTGCTTATGCACCGCAAAACGGTGGACGAAGAGAAGAAGGCGGATTATTAGGCGGATTAGGTAATTTATTAGACGGAGACGGATTTTAACGGGTATAAACAGCAATTTCCAAATCTCAATTACCAATTTCCAAAGTCCAACGATTAAACACTTTGGATTATTGCTAAAAAAAACTGAAGATTTAAATTAACAATGAATTAGGCAATCTGAATTGGGGAATTAAATTTGCATTCAAAAACCACCCCAATGGCTTACGATTTGGAAAATCGAACGTTTGTTTTCGCAAGAGATGTGAGACAATTCGTAAAAAAAGTAAAGCTAACAGTTGTAAATCTCGATGACATTAAACAATTGTTACGATCATCTGGCTCAGTTGGAGCAAATTACATAGAAGCAAACGAAGCAACTAGTCAAAAAGACTTCTATTATCGTATCAAAATAGCTAGAAAGGAAGCTAAGGAAAGTACATATTGGCTTCGACTGCTTGAAGGTAACATAGCTCCAGAGTATAGTGGTGATATCGAGTTGTTTAAAAAAGAAGGAATGGAACTTGTGAAAATTTTCAGCTCAATTCTAAAATCGAGCAAAGAACCTTGACTACTTTTTCTAATTAGGTTGCTAAGCATTGGAGATAATATATCCCTCTGTTTTGAAAATTGTATTTTGCGTTTTGAAAATCATACATTTTTCCTTTTGAAAATTGTACTTTAAATTTTGAAAATTATATTTCTATATGTGCGGTATAGCAGGCTTTATTGACTCCAATTATTCTCGAGATACAGGTTTAGACTTGTTGGAGAATATGCTTGCATCTATTGCACATCGCGGACCTGATGCACGTGGAAAGTGGAATGAAGAGCATGTTTTCCTCGGACAAAATCGATTGAGTATTATCGATCTTTCGGAAGCATCGAATCAGCCTTTTTTGTATGAAGATTTAGTGATCTCTTTTAACGGAGAGATTTACAACTATATCGAAATCAAGGAAGAGTTGATCAAGAAAGGTCATCGCTTTACTACACAAGGCGACACAGAAGTGATTTGTGCGGCTTACAAAGAATACGGAGAAAGATGTGTAGAACAGTTCATGGGGATGTGGGCCTTTGCATTATGGGATAGAGCAAAAAAGAAACTGTTTTGTTCTCGCGATCGTTTCGGCATCAAACCTTTTTATTACATCGAAAAAAATGGAGGGTTTTATTTTGGGTCGGAGTATAAAGTGTTCAAACAAATTCCGGCATTTGATAAAACATTGAATGTCGAACAAATTCAACGAGGATTAGCATTGAATTGGGTTACGTACAAGAACGAAACTTATTTCAAACAGTTGCAGTCGCTTGAACCCTCACATAGTTTGGTGATAGAAAACGGCCAGAAAAAAATCTACAGATATTGGGACATCGATACGCAAAACAAATCGAATGCGCATCTTTCATTCCAAGAAAAAAGCGAACAATTTTATCATCTTTTTGAACGATCTATAAAACAACATTCACGCGCAGATGTACCTACAGGTGCTTGTTTGAGCGGAGGATTAGACAGTAGCTCCATCGTTAGTTTATTTGCAACACTTTTCCCGAATCAACCCATCAAAACATTTTCCATTTTTTATGATGGTAAAAACGAAGTAGATGAACGTCCGTTTGTTCGTGAAGTAGTCGACAAATATAAAACAGTCGACCCTTTTTACTTCTCGCCTACTGAGCAACAAATTGAAGACTCGTTCGACAAGGTTGCCTATCATGCTGATGTGCCTTTGTTGGGTTCTACTTTTATTTCGCAACATTTCCTCATGAAATTAGCCAAAGAAAAAGGAGTGACTGTGGCCATTGATGGACAAGGTGCCGATGAATATTTAGGGGGCTATTTGCATTCGTTCTACCGATTATTGGCAAGCCAAGCTTCTTCGCTTCAACTTGGCGCTTTCGCTTCAACATTCAGCCATCATTTACAACGAGAAAAATATGGCTTTGGGAAAGCTGTTGAAATTCTAGCAAAAACGGGAGCTTTACTATTTTTTGACGAATCCAAAATTTACAATTTAGAGTACAAGCAAAAGCAAGCATACTTTAAATCGTTTCAATCCGTTGCTTTCGAAAAGAAATCAAACAATGGCTTAGACGACTTCTTGTATCAACTTTTATTCAATACTACATTACAAACGCTTCTGCATTTTGAGGATAGAAATTCGATGACCTTTTCATTGGAATCGCGCGTTCCATTTCTAGATCACCGATTAGTTGAATTTGCATTCACACTGAACAATAACGACAAAATAAACACTAAAGCAGAAACAAAATTTTTACTGAGAGAAAGCATGAGATCGGTTTTACCAAAGGCTGTTTATGAACGAAAAGACAAAAAAGGTTTTGTTACCCCAGGCGAAGTAAAATGGCTGGATGGCCCTTTAAAACAGCTATTAGACGTAGATTACAGCAATCTCGAATTCCTGAATGTTGGTCAAGCGAAAAAGGAAATTGAGGCCTTTAAACAAGGCAACAAATCAAACGCTAAAATGGTTTGGAAGCTAGTGTGTTTGAATGATTGGATGATTAAAAACGCCTAGCGGATAATCGTCACATTTCCTACTTTTTCTTTTTGCCGTTTTTCAAAATTGTCGTAATAAGAACAGGTCCAAACATAAGTTCCCATAGGTTGTAGCTCGTTTTTATACATACCATTCCAGCCAAATTGAAAATCGTTTGATTCAAATACCTTTTCCCCCCAACGATTATATACTGAAAGTCGAAACTTACTCAATGCACATGTAGAAAGCACTCTAAACATATCATTCACACCATCTTTGTTTGGAGAAAAGGCTGTTGGTACAACAAATTTACACTCACAACTTTCGGTTGTTACATTAATAGTGTCGTTATAATTTCCGCAAGGCGAAAAAATAGTTATCCAATATTGACCAGCTTCTGTCACTGTTCGATTTTGCAATTTGCTTCCATCTTCCCAAACAAAATTCAGTGCACTTGGAACAATCAAAAACAATTTTTCGTTTTCGCAAATCTGAGTATCTAAAGGCAAAGCAAAAACAGGTAATGTGACCTCTATAACTTGTATTGAATCACGAAACTTACATCCATCCTTATATAGCTCAAGCCAATAGTTTCCACCATGCACATAAAGTTGGCTTAGATTCTGATTCCCAAAGCTCCAAAGAAGACTATCGTAGGCAAATGTTGTTCCAATATTTAAACTGTCTCCAACACAAATATTTGAATCGCTACCTAAACTAAAAATCGGTAATGCTTTCTGTGTAATTAAAATTGAATCTCTAAATGAACCACACACGTTAGTCTGTTCTGCCCAATACAAACCTGGAGTATTAACAGCTAGCTGCATTGCACTAACTCCGGTAGACCATAAACTATTTGCTGGAGCTGTTGAAAGTGTTTTTATAAAAGGTCCACAAAACGAGGTGTCTTTCCCTATATCAAATGACATTATTTTTGTAACAAAACGAACATATATTGAATCTCTAGCATTACATGTTGCTTGTGTATAAGTTAAACCGTACCATCCAGTTGATTTTACAAAAATGGAATCATTAGTAGCTCCGGTAGTCCAAACGATATTGATCGCGCCAACGTTAAAAGTCAATAAAACTGAGTCTCCAATGCAAGCTAGAGTATCACCCTTTATTTTTCCAGATGAACTTGAATTTACATCTACCAATACATGCAAAGTATCATAACAACCATAAGTATTTCTTGCTATTACCCAATAGTCGCCCGATTGGGTTACTGTTAATGGCTTATTGATCTGACCGGAATTCCAAGCATAAAACTGGGGTGTTGGAATAATGGAAAGTGTATCACTGCCACATTGTTTCGATTCTGTAATTGTAAAATTCGACTTAGGTGCAATTGCGACTTTTACAGTATCAAAATAAATACAACCTGATGCCCCAGTAATTCTCACTACATAAACAGTTGTAACTGATGGTGAAGCTTTCGGATTAGCAATAGTAGGGTTAGACAGATAAGTAGTGGGTGCCCATAAATAGGAAGAACCGAGGTGAGGTGCCACTAATTGTGCAGTGTCACCCAAGCATAATATATTTGTTGTAACTACATTATCGTCTGTAGAGCAACAAATTATTGTAACCGTTTTAGAAATTGAAACAGTATCACAAGGGTTTATTATTCTCAATGTAACTAAGAAATTGCCAGTTTTAGAAAATACGTGTGATGGATTTTGTTGTGTAGACGAGTTTGAAGTCGAAGATGTGTCACCAAAATTCCACTCATATCTTGTAGCACCTTTACAGTAACGAATAGGATCTACAGTAGTAAACGAAACTGGATAATTAACACACGAATCTTTGTGCTGAAATGATAGGTTACACCCTCCAAAAGTTGTTTTGGGAGAACCGGATATACCCGCTTTCATGCTTGCACCACTCGAAAGCTGCAATCCCGTGAGAGCCAATGAACCGCAGTTTCCGGAAGTATTACTACAATAATTACAAGCTAATCCGGCTGCATTGGGATTATGTATTACTCCCATTGTGGAATATCCCCAACGATTCACATATATCTTATTATTGGGAGCTAATTTCATTTCTCCAAATCCGTAGTAGGGATTATTTTTCACATCTGTTGCAATCAATGAAAGTGTAGCTGTATTAAAATCATATTGATACAAAGCAGGACTGCACATTGTTGTGGCATATAACTTTGAACAATCGGGAGAAAACTCTAAGCCATATGCGCAGTCATTATAGGGATCCCCCATTATAACTTGTGTAGTTGGAGAAATCAATCCTGTGCTACGGTCAAAACTGTAAACGGACAAGTTGTGTGTAGTGTTTTGAAAAAAAGTTGTTGCCATCTTTGTACCGTCTGGCGAAAATTCAATTTCTCCATCTGTACTGTTATTTGCAAAATTTTCATTCGCTATATTAGAAGCGATGGATGGCATTACTGAAGTAGATGTCACTAAAACAGAGTAAAAATTATTATTGTTACAATCATGTGTTATCAACCAATAGTCTTTTCCATTGGCATGCAGAATTGCATTTTGCTTTTCACAAGCTCTCGACTCTACAAGAATATTTTTTACTCTAACATCACCAAATGGATTCAATACAGTTCCATTTCCGGGAAGTCGTAAATCGACAATTGAATACCTCAATCCTCTACTGCCTCCATTATAATCAATTGTAAAAACATAATATACTCCCGCACTATCTGTTTTTGGAATAATCATTGCAGATCTGCAAGCCGTTGTACTTCCGAACAATCCAGTTCCATTAGGCATAGCTGTTCCATTTTTATCCCAAATAGTAAGTCCATCGGAGTAAAATTGCATTCCACCACAATCGTTAGATAGTGTACTACTGCCGTTTACCATATTTACGTTCCCGCTCATTACAGTGGGGGGATCTGTCAAAAAAGATACACCAGCATTCACACCAAAATACCAGTTCGCATCTTGTAAAGGACGACAAACTGTGGGTATGGAATCAAACACAGTAAAATACTTTGTCACCGTATCCCTACAATTAGCAGCATTATCAAGCGCTACCAATTGAATCGTATAATTCCCTTTGGTGTTGAATAATTTCGAGAATGAAGGCAATGTAGATGTAACCACACCATTTAAAATCCATTGATAACTATTGCCGAATCCGGTGGAGGTAAAAGAAATATTACTGTTAACTGCATAATTCTGTTGGTTGTTTGAACCTATGTTAAACGAGGCTTTCGCCAAACAAGGCAAACATTTCAAAGCATTCAACGCGTTGATTCTTCCTGCTCCTAACTGACCGATATAAGAAGGATTTTTTGCATCAATATTGTCGGCTGATAACTTCAAACAGCTTTCCAACGCATCCGGTGTTAGCGATGGCGAATTAGACAGCATCAATGCGCAAAGCCCTGCTACCATTGGACAGGCCATGGAAGTTCCACTCAACATGCCATAAGTATTATCAGCATTCCCAATACAACTGTAAATATTAGAACCCGGTGCTGTAATATCAACCCATGCACCATAGTTGGAAAATCCCGATTTCAAATCACCTGTAGTTGATGCCGCAACTGCAATTACATGATTATAGGCAGATGGATAATGTGGTGAACTACTAGAACTGTTGCCTGCTGCCGCCACAAAAACAATACCTTGCGAATGCCCGTAATCAAACAAAAGTTGCCCCGTTTGCGAATAAGCTCCACCACCCCAGCTCATACTTACAAC
The DNA here is from genome assembly GCA_044226285.1 of Chitinophagales bacterium. Classification (GTDB taxonomy): domain Bacteria; phylum Bacteroidota; class Bacteroidia; order Chitinophagales; family LD1; genus CALAYL01. Next base: position 130,544 of record JBGAHI010000008.1, read on the forward strand.
ATTCGCCTTTGCGGCAATGGCATATTCTACTCCTCCATAGGGGTTATCAAGTGAATTACCGGTATTCGCGTCTCGATTCACCTTAACGGGAATTAAACTCACTCCATATCCAATTGAAGCTATTCCTTTTGCATTATTCGTAGCAGCGGCTGCAATACCCGCACAGTGTGTTCCATGAATCATTGAGCCTGCCGGAGCAGAAAGCGGACGATTAGGATTGTTGTCATTATCTCCTGCATCCCAACCATTACGGTCATCAATGTAGCCATTATTATCATCATCTATTCCATTGCCGGCAATTTCAGCAGTGTTGGTGTAAATTTTAGGTTGTAAGTCTTCATGGGTGATACGCACCTCATCATCCACAATAGCTAATTTTACAGCGGTTGAACCGGTACTGATATTCCATGCATTGAAGGCATTAACATACGTTGACCCCAAATACCATTGCTGATTTATCAAAGGATCGTTGGGCGTAAACGACAAATCAAACGTTGGAACCTTTTCAGCATAATCAACAATCGAAATGCCCTGTAATGCTTTAACCAAGGCATCTTCGTCTACGGACAAAGGAACGTCAATTGTATAAATGAGATCAAGTATCCCATCTTGTATGTGTGGGAAAGCTCGATGGATACTACGCACCATAAACGTAGATTTTAATGCTGAAAATTTTACAGCATCAGTTCTTTCTAAATTACCAATTGAGGAATTTGGCTTTAGCTTAAAATAGGCTTGTCCATCTTTATACTGCCCAAAAACTATACTGAAAATAGAAATGAAAATTATAGACAATAAATGCTTTTTCATGCGTAAGGGGATTTGTGGGTAAAGATAGAAAAAAGAGGTATTTTGGTTGCATCATTTCATATTCGTAACTGAATAACACATTACCGTATGCCCTTAGTAATATCATCTTTGCTCATCATTGCTGCAAAATCTGTTGCGGTATATATTTTCATTCTATTAGCCATACGTCTTTTCGGTAAAAAGGAATTGGCACAACTTTCAGTAATTGATTTAGTTTTTATTTTGCTGATTAGCAACTCTGTTCAAAATGCAATGGTGGGTGCAGATAATTCATTATTGGGAGGAATAGCTGCTGCAACCGCTCTTTTTTTAGTGAATAGTATTTTCAAAGTAGTGAGTTATAAATTCCCACAATTCAGCAAAGTTATTCAGGGCGAATCCTTATTACTCATTTACGAAGGAAAAATCATTCAAAAAAATCTTGAAACAGCTATGATTAGCCAATCGGAGTTAGAAGCCGCTGTTCGCGAACATGGTGTTGAATCATGTGAACAGGTGACCATTGCAGTGCTCGAAGTAGACGGCAACATCAGCGTTGTATCCGATGAATTCAAAACTAAAACCGTGAAGAAAAGACGAGGACATCGAGCATTAAACCGACAATCTTAAGCTCGTTAACTGATTTTAGCATCAGAACTTCTCAAAAATTGTAATATCGCATATTGAAACAAAAAATAGCCTTATGCAAACGAAGACACCAAAAGACTCGATTGTTACCATGACCGAAATCGTTTTACCGAACGATACCAATACCTTGAACAATTTAAGAGGAGGAAAAATCTTGCATTGGATGGATATCGCATCGGCTATCTCTGCAGGAAAGCATTCCAATGCAGTGGTGGTAACTGCTTCCGTTGACAATGTTTCGTTTGAAAACCCAATAAAATTGGGAGATGTAGTAACCATTACGGCTAAAGTAACTCGCGTATTCAACACTTCAATGGAAACACATATTGAAGTATGGGCTGAAAACCTGCCAACACAAACGCGCTATAAATGCAACGAAGCCTACTATACTTTTGTAGCGCTTGACAGTAACGGAAAGCCTAAAAAAGCAACGGCCCTAGTTCCGGAAACAGAAGAAGATAAGAAGCATTTTGACGGAGCAATGCAACGCAGAGAACTGCGTTTAGTTTTAGCAGGGCGAATGAAAGCTCACGAAACAAAAGAGCTTAAGAACTTCTTCGACAAATAAAAAACAGTTTACTTTCTACTCAACAAATGCTCCACAATTTCTGCTGAAGCTTTTCCTGTACCATATAGGTTCACCGAGAAATCGTTTTCCTTCGTCAACATAGTATTGAAACCGGCTACTATCTTTTCTTTCACGGCTCCAGTAGTAACATTGAATCCGTTTTCAACTAGCTCAATCCACTCCGTTTGTTCACGCATGGTCACACAATTCTTCTGAAAGAAAAAAGCTTCTTTCTGCAGTCCTCCACTATCGGTCATTACCAATTTAGCATTGGCAGTTAACTGCACCATATCTATATATCCAACCGGATCAATCATAGTAAACTCAGGCATTATACTATGTTGCTCCAAAATTTTTCTGGTTCGAGGATGCAATGGAATTACCACACGAACACGTGCATTTATTTCATTTAACGCACCAACAATATTCTTCAAGTTTTTCTCATCATCGGTGTTCTCCTGACGGTGAATTGTAGCTAAAACATACTCGTTTTTTGCAACACCTAAATCGTTCAAAATAGTTGACGAAACTTCCGCCTTCTTCGCATAAAATAAAGCCGCATCATACATTACATCCCCTGTTCGTACTACATCACAAGGAATATTAGCATAACCTTCATTCTTTAGATTTTTAACAGCTGTATCGGTCGGACAAAATAAATAATCGGAAATTCTATCAGTTAGAATTCTGTTTACTTCCTCTGGCATTCGCATGTTGAACGATCGAAGTCCTGCTTCCACATGCGCCACTTTAATATGCATCTTTTTTGCAGCCAAAGCGCCTGCCAATGTTGAATTCGTATCCCCATACACCAACAGTACATCCGGCTTTTCTAATAACAACACCTTTTCAATTTCTTCCAGCATACGGCCCGTCATCGCCCCATGCGATAAAGAGTGGATTTCCAAGTTATATTTTGGCGTAGGAATTTCCATTTCTTCAAAGAAAATATCGCTCATGTTTTTGTCGAAGTGTTGTCCGGTATGTACAATCACTTCTTCAACATCGGCATAATTCTTAACTGCTCTGCTGAATGCCGAAGCTTTAATAAACTGAGGTCTTGCCCCTACTATCGTTAAAATCTTCATCGCTTAGATTTGACTGCAATAATAAAAAAAGGAAACGGAAGCGCTATTTCTTCGTTAGCTCATCTAACAATCTCGCCATTTTTCCGGTTAATTCACGCCTTGAATAACGGGAAATATTAGCCGATGTAGCTACTAGTTTTTTCTCTAAATAGAGAAAGTACCATTCTTTCAATTGTTGCTTCACTCGTTCTACATCATCGTAGCCTACAACAATCCCTGAGCCCGCATTATCAATAATTTCTGCAGCATCGCCATCTTTGGGCCCAATGCATAAAATCGGACGATTGGACGCCAAATACTCAAATATTTTTCCGGTAAGAATAGACTTGTTGTTCCAGGTATTATTAATCACCAATAACAAAACTTGGGATTGATTTTGCATCCGCAACGCTTCAGCATGTTTCACATAACCCACATAATTTACCAACGCTTCTATGCCATGCTCCTGAACCGATTGCTGCACCGAAGATTCAGGCTTTCCCACTAGTTTCACTTCTACATCTGCAATTAGTGGATGCTGCTCTTCTTTCAACGCTTTCAATGCTTTCCACAACACTTTTGGGTCGCGGGCATTGTTCATGGTACCTATATAAGTGATAGTGAATTTCACATCTAAGGCTAAATTCAAATCGGCTTTATCACTTTCATCAAAACCATTGGTAATCACTTCGGTTCGAGTAGGAGATATCTCCTTTAAGTCTTCAGCCATGGTCTTCCCAATCGGTGTTATCACATCGCAAGTATCGAGCACTTTTTTCTCGAGCGATTTATGTCGCCAATCGGCAAGCCAAGTTAAATTCAGCTCTTTGTAAAAATCAATTTGTGTCCATTGATCGCGATAATCTACTATCCATGGCAAGCCAAACTTTTCTTTTACGCCTAAAGCAATTAAATGACAAGAATGTGGCGGACCTGTTGAAACAACAGCATCAACCGGATTTTTCTTCAAATAATCGGATAAATAACGCACCGAAGGTTTCACCCAAAAGCAGCGTGCATCAGGAATAAAAAAATTACCGCGAACAAACACACCAATCTTCTCTTTCCAACTCCATTTCTTACCCTCCGACAAAAAATTTGCATCTATTTTCTCTCCTTTCTTTTTACCGGTAATCGTCTTATATAAATCATAAGGCTCCCATATTGGGGTACGAATTACCTCCACTCCTTCCGGAACTTCTTTCTCTAAAGTAGGATCTAAAATAGGATAATCGCCATTGGAAACCGTGTATACCACAGGCTCCCAGCCAAACTCGCGAAAATACTTCACAAACTTTACCCATCGCTGCACACCACCACCTCCGGCAGGCGTCCAGTAATAGGATATGATGAGCACTCGTTTACGCTGCATCTTCTGTTTTACCCTTTTTGTTTTTGAACTCCATGAACAAAGCGAAAGCAAACAACAACAGAATCAATGAAGAGCTCGCCATTGCAATGGTTTCGCCTGTGTAATACGATTTAGGTTGGAATTTAAATTCAATTTCGTGCGCACCTGCAGGCACATTTAATGCACGTAAAACATAATTGGCTCTTGAGATTGGGACTTCTTTACCATCAATAGTTGCGACCCAACCCGGAGTGTAATATATCTCTGAGAAAATCGCTAACGACTGTTTTGTATTACTGGTTTTGTATTTCAAATCGTTCGGCTGATAAGCCACCAACTGGATAGAAGCCGAAGAATCCAATCCCTCTTGAACGCCTTTAAGATTATCTTCAAAACGTTTATCAACGTATGCAATTTGACGAGGATCAATTTTGTCTAACGACTTCAACTCTTCATCTGCATTCGCCACAACCTTGTGCGCAGGCACAAACCAAGCATTGCCGCATGCACCCGGATTTTGTTGTGCCATTGGAGCTCCACCTTGTCCCTGTACGATAAAATATTTCGTGTTCAACATATCAAACACCCCCATATTCCCTTTCGTAATTTGTGCATCAATCAACTCTTGATATCTTCTCAATTTTGCAGCATGATATCCTCCAATCGATTTATGATGATAGGAAGTAGATGCATCGTTGAATGAATTGACAGTGGTATTATATACTCTATAATCCAACGATTGATCTGCTAAAATTTGCTCATCAGCCGGTGATTTTTGGAAACGAGCATTCATTTGATTATTCTCTACAAAAACATTTTCATTAACGAAACGCTTACCCACTCCGGCCATGTCAAACAACACCAAAACTGCAACACCTCCAATCACCAAATTTTTACTTAATTTATCTTGAACGTATGCCCAAATCAAACCACCCGTTAACGCAATCAATACAAACGAACGGAATGCATCGCCACGCATCAACGAAGCTCTGTCTTCGCGAAGCGCAGGCAAAGCCATATCCCAGAACTGCCCTTTCAATTCAGCATCACCTGCACTGGTAAAACTGAATAAGGATGGGCCTAAAATGGCAATCAACAAACTCAAACCTGCAGTAATACCCAGAGAAATGTAGAGTCCATTAATTAATTTTTCTTTATCCATTTTTTCCGACAAAACTTTAGAAAGCGCATAAACACCAAGTAAAGGCACTGTTAGTTGCGCAATCACCAACACCATGGTTACTGTTCTGAATTTGTTGTACCCCGGGAAGAAGTTGAAAAACAAATCGGAAAACCATTGCAAATTATGTCCGAACGATAACAACACCGATAACAATGTTGCCACGCCCAGCCACCAACGCATAGGGCCTTCTACAATAAACAAACCCAACACAAACAAGAAACACATGATTGCCCCTAAATACACCGGACCCGATGTAAACGGCTGATCGCCCCAATAGGTAGGCATTTGTCTGCGATACTGCTCAATTTGTGCTTGAGGAACACCGCCTGCTTGCATCTTTTCCGCTAAGGCACTGCTTTCACTTAATTCGTAATGCGATGAACCTCCACTAAAATTCGGAATCATTAATGTAAAAGCTTCTAATTTTCCTAAACTCCATTTGTAAGCATAATCTCTATCCAATCCACCATTAGATTCTTTGTTGCTGGTCAACTCCGATTTACCTCTAATCGTTGCATTGCCGTATTCATAAGTACTCCATAGCATCGATAAGTTAGAGGCCACACCTATTAATCCTGTAGAAGCCAATAATAATGAGGAGATAATAAAATGCTTCCAGTCTTTTTCCACTACAGCAGTGTACACCAATTGAGCTACTCCAAACACTATCAATGAGATGATGGCGTAATAAGCAATCTGTACGTGGTTGGCATAAATCAACAAAGAGAAGGCAGCTGCACTTAAAGCCGCTCCTAATAAATATTTACGTTGCCAAATTAAAAGCGCACCGGCAAATACAAACGGAGCTAAAGAAATAGCGTGCATTTTTGAGTTGTGCCCCGCTTCAACAATAATGAGGTTGTAAGATGAAAGCGCATACGCAATTCCGCCTACAATGGCCAACCATGGATTGACTCTACACACCAACAACAAAATAAAGAAGCTGAAACAAGCGATGAATGTGTAAGCTGAATACTCAGGAAAATTCAATGATATCAACTGATTTACATATTGCATCATATTTCCTTTGTAGGCCGTTGATATTTGAAAAGCCGGCATCCCGCCAAACATAGAGTTCGTCCAAAGCGGCTCAGCATGGTTCTTTTCACGGAAGTCTTTTACTTCGTGTGCCATACCTTCAAACTGCACAATATCACCTTGCTGAATCACCTTCGAATCGGTTATCATAGGCGAAAAGAAAATGAAAGTGATAACAATAAACGATAAGATTGCTACTCCGTAAGGAAGCAAACGCGAAAATGGAGAAGGCGCTGAAGTGGATTCTGCTTTAACGCTTTTCGTAGTTCCGGTAGTTGCTTTTGTTTTAGACATGCGATTGTGTTTTGGGTAAAAATAGAAAGATTGAAACGAAAAAAAAGAGACCTTATTGTTCAGGGAATTTTGTGGCGAAAGTCCAAGCCATAGTTTGCGCCCGTTGAATCGCCATATCAGCCGTTTCGCCTGCATAATTGGCTAGAATGGTTTCAGTAAACAGGAATACCCAACGCTCAAAATCACGCTTCGTTAGTGCCATGTGCAAGTGCTTCTCCAGCACACTCCCTTTATACCCTTCCTTGCCAAGTAAAATAAAATTCCAGAAGGCATACATTCGTGGTAAGTGTTTCACAAAATCTGTATGCTCAAAAAAATGACCAATTTGCTCATCTTTTGTAGCACTGGCATAAAACGCTTGAACAAGTTGTTCAACATCTGCTTCGGTGGTTATATCGTTCATTGTTTATGGGTTGAGGGTTATGAGTTGAGGGTTGGAAGTGTATAAAGGGGGCTGTGAGATTATTCCTTCAAATTTTATACTGTTCGCATTTATTCGTAAATCATTATCTGCAATCCCAAAAACAGTATACATTATAAGCATAAATCTTAAATCATTAAAGTTCAAAGCTCATTTCCAAATCTTCTATTAAAAAATCCTCTATCGTCCAAATTATCAAATTCTGAATCTCAATTTCCAAATCCTACATTATCAAATTAGTACATTATCAAATCAACTCATTACCAAATCACCAAATTGATTCCTCAAACTCCCCTTCACTCTTCGCAATCACAACAGCCGCCAAACAATTACCTATAACATTCACCGATGTTCTGGCCATATCCATAATGGCATCAATACCGAAAATCATATACACCGGCCATTCCGGAATGTGAAACGAAGCCACTGTACCCAATAAAATCACGAATGAAGCCTTCGCCACACCTGCAACGCCTTTGCTCGTGAGCATGAGCGTAAGCATAATATAGAGTTGCGCATTAATCGATAAATCTATGCCGGCAGCTTGTGCCACAAATATGGAAGCCAACGAAAGGTAAAGCGTAGTCCCATCCAAATTAAAACTGTAACCCAATGGAATCACAAACGAAGACACCTTTTTATGCACACCAAATTCTTCTAATGCATGCATAGCTTTCGGCAATGCTGCATCCGAAGAAGCGGTTGCAAAAGCTACAGAAACAGGCTCTTTGATGGCCGATAAAAATTTCCGAACAGGAATTTTAAAGTACAAAGCGATTGGCAACAATACAAAAAACAAGAAGGCCGTTAATGCACAGAATAGGGTCAACAATAACCAGCCGAAATTGGCAAAAATGCTTATTCCCATAGTGGCAGTGGTAAACGCAATAGCTCCGAAAACGGCTATAGGCGAGAAATACATAATCAAGTTCGTGAACTTAAACATCACCTCACTCAAAATTTCGCCAAAACGCAACACCGGTTTTTTAATTTCTTCGGCACACAACGAAACGGCAATAGCGAACAAAATCGAAAACACTACCACCTGCAACACATTGTTTTCTGCAATGGCTTTGGCAATGTTTTCAGGCACAATCTCATAAAGTTGAAAATGCTTTCCGGGATCAGGTAAACCCTCCGGTTTTTCTATAGTAGAAGGTGCCACAATGCCCACTCCGGCTTTCGATACGTTAATCGCCACTAATCCAATAAACAAAGCAACCGTTGTCACTAATTCAAAATAAATAATAGCCTTTACGCCCATTCTACCCAATTGCTTTAAATTCGAATGCCCCGCAATGCCCACCAATAATGTAGCAAAAAGCAATGGTGCAATAATGGTTTTTATGAGTCGAAGGAAAATCTTTCCGAGCACATTCAATTCCTTTGCATACTGCGGAAAATCGTACCCTATAATCACTCCGCCAATCATAGCGGTGAAGGTCCAAACAGTAAGCGATTTTTTATGATACGCATAAATACCTAACAATAACAAACCCGATAAACGGATTAAAGTCAGCATATTTTCCGGCATCGACCAAATGCCCTCAAAATCAATCAGGGAAAGAAAAAGCGCCAATACTAAAACGCTGATGGCTAAGGCCAAAATCTTTTTTTGCATACCTTTTCTTTTAATGCTTAAATCAATTTAACGATGAATTAATGAAAGAATTTAACGATGGAGCAATGGAATAATTCTACAATCTATTAATGGAACATTACTCGGACAGTATTGTTAAATTGCTTCATTGTTAAATTGTTCTATCCTCTAATCTCCGACAACTCTCACACCCTCAACCCTCAACTTCTCTGCTTTGCTGCTTCATACAAAATAATCCCCGCACTCACCGATACATTCAGCGATTCGGTTTTTCCTTTCATAGGTATAGCCACAAAACCATCGAGATATTTTTTGATTTGCGGAGCGATACCTTCGCCTTCAGCACCCATTACAATGGCAATCGGCTGGTTCAAATCTTCTTGCGCAACAGGAACCGCATTCGTTAAATCGGCTCCCACCACACGAATACCATTGGCTTTGATATATTTAATCACTGTCAAAATACTCTGCTCGCGGCACACCGGAATATTCATCAATGCTCCGGCAGATACTTTTAATGCTACTGCATTAATTTGAGCAGAACCGGTTTGCTGCATCACAATACCATGCGCCCCCATACTTTCAGCCGAACGGGCAATAGCACCCAAATTATGTACATCTGTGATGCCATCCAGCACTATAATTAAGGGATCTTCCTTTCGATCGTGGGCGTATTGAATAATATCGTCAATCGTGCAATAATCAATCAAAGGCATAAAACCGATTATCCCCTGGTGGTTTGCCTCTCGGATTCGATTTTTATATAAAACATCCTCAATTTTCTCTTTGGGAACGGCCTGAAGCACCACCTTTTTCTGGCGCGCCAGCTTGCTTATCTCTTCCAGCTCAGGACTTTGCGAGCTTTTCAGCACCATAATCTTGTCAAAGCGCCTATCGCTCTGCAATGCATCTAAAATCGGTTTCCGACCGAAAATTATTGTTTCTTCCATTGCCACAAACGTACATAATTTTGTTGGGTAAGTGGAAGCACGGGGTTATCGATGGGATTTGCCTTGAAAGCAGCTTTGAAGTCTCGATTAAAAGCCTATCTTTGCCGTCCAAATTTTTTTTAACCTTAAATCCGAAGTAAAAGATGGAAACAGTATCAATCGCAGCGCAACCGCGTACCGAATTAGGAAAAAAAGCGGCTAAAGCGTTGAGAAAACAAGGCTTAGTTCCTTGTAATCTTTATGGCGGTAAGGAAACGATTAACTTCTCAGCTCCTTACACTAGCCTTCAACCAATCGTGTTCACACCTGCATTTAAAATTGCAGAAATTGAATTGAACGGTAAAAAAATCAAAGCAATCACTAAAGAATTGCAATTCGACCCGGTGAAAGACACCGTTAAACACGTGGATTTCCAAGAGTTGGTGGACGATATCAAAGTGAAAGTAGAAGTGCCTTTGAAATTAAGCGGAGTACCTGCAGAAGTAGCTATGGGTGCGAAATTAGAGCAAACTATGCGTAAATTGAAGATTTTCGCTTTGCCTAAACACTTACCTGAAGTAATCGTTGTTGAAGTGGGCGACTTAACTGTTGGTCAAAACAAACGAATTAAAGACATCCAAATCGAAGGAATTACTTTATTGCACTCTGCATCTATCCCTGTAGCAAGATTAACCTCTTCTCGTGCTTCTAAAGAAGCAGCAGCGGCAGCAGCAGCTTCAACTGGCAAAAAATAATTTAATCGGTTATTTACTTTTTGTAAAAAGCTATCCAAATCGGGTAGCTTTTTTACTTTTGGACAACAACAAAAAGCATGTCGAATTTTTTAATTGCCGGACTGGGAAACATTGGAGAAGAGTACGTGGACACACGCCACAATATCGGTTTCAAAATTGTGGAAGCATTAGCGGCTCAACACAAAGCAGAATTTCGTCTCGATAAATTGGCCTATGTAGCACAGTTTCGCTTTAAAGGAAAAAACATCACCCTCATCAAACCCACTACCTACATGAATTTGAGCGGTAAGGCAGTGCGTTACTGGATGCAGGAAGCCAATGTGAAACCCGAAAATATGTTAGCCATTTTGGATGATTTGGCGATTCCATTCGGCACTATTCGCTTGCGTCCCAAAGGCAGCGATGGCGGACATAACGGATTAAAAGATATAGACGCTACGTTGGGCAACAACCTCTATCCTCGTTTGCGATTTGGCATCGGGAATAATTATCACAAAGGCCAGCAAGTGAATTATGTTTTAGGCAAATGGTCGGCTGAAGAAAACAAAGAACTCATCGATAAAATTATTCTGGCAACACAAGCAACTGAGAGCTTTCTATTTGAAGGGCTTGGAAATGCTATGACGAAATTCAATAAATAACTACCCATGAAAATTTTCTGCATCGGACGAAACTACAGCGAACACACGAAAGAGTTGAACAACGAAACTCCGGAAAGTCCGGTGGTGTTCATGAAACCTGCAACGGCTTTGTTGAAAGATAATCAGCCATTTTTCTATCCGGAGTGGACGAAAGATTTGCATTACGAAACCGAGTTGGTGCTGCGTGTCTGCAAGCAAGGCAAATACATCAAAGAAAAATTTGCTTCCACTTATTACGATCAAATTGGATTGGGCATCGACTTCACCGCCCGCGATTTACAATCCTATCAAAAATCGAAAGGTTTACCTTGGGAAATTGCCAAAGCCTTCGATAATTCGGCAGTGATTAGTCCATTAAAAAGCATTGAAGCCTTCAATAAAGAAAATGGAATTACATTTTCCATGAAAAAAAACGGGACAGAAGTGCAGCGAGGAAACTCCACACAAATGCTCTATTCATTCGATACCATTATCGTGTATATTTCCCAATTCTTCACTTTGCAACAAGGCGATTTGATTTACACCGGAACACCGGCTGGAGTTGGTGCTGTGCAAATTGGAGATAAGCTAGAGGGCTTTTTAGAAGAGGAGAAAGTGTTTGAGTGTGAGATAAAATAACCTCAGTTCTTTGCATTCAACAATCTCTTTGCTCCACATCTAAAACACAAAACCGCTAAACAATCAAATTTAATTCGGCTGATATTCACAACCTGTTCCATATGGCTGCCCGCCTTCATATGTCGAAACATGTATTCCGGTAATCATTGAATCAATAGAGGCACTATAAGTCAGTCCAAATTCATAATGAACAAAGTAATACGACTTTGTATCAAAATTACCAACAAAAAACAACTGCTTACCACATGTGAATATTGTGGTATCGTTTAAAGCTACAATTGTTAAAGGGTAATTATAAGTTGTATCAGCAGGCTCACCGGTTGTCCGACAAATAACAGTAGTTGAATAGTTTCCACATATTTTTGACACCAAGGCAGTTAGCAACTCTCTCCGATCAGGAACATGCTGTGGTGGGGGTGGCGTTACCTTTTCTTTTTTACAAGAAACCATAAAAACCAAGAGCAATAGAAGTGGGATAAGTTTCTTCATAGTCAATAATTTAAAGCAATATACCAATAATTCAATGAGTAGTTAACATTGAATAAAGAGCATTGACTGTATACCAACTATAGCTCCACACTCCCTTCAAACACCTTTACCGCAGGGCCTGTCAACCACACATCCGTATACTTTGTTTCGGCTGCATTAAATTTTACAGATAAATTTCCACCTTTGGTTTTCACAGCAACTTCCCGTAACGAAGATTTTTGCTTGACTACGAAAGCTAATACCGAAGCCACCACGCCTGTGCCACAACTTAAGGTTTCATCTTCTACACCACGCTCATAAGTGCGTACGTAAATTTCATTTTCGCTCATTACTTGAACGAAGTTTACATTTATGCCATCAGCCTTGAAATGCTCATTATATCTAATCTTTCGCGCTTCTTCAACAATCGAAACAGCATCGGCATTGTCTACAAAAACAACATAATGCGGGGAACCGGTTTGCAATACATAATCTGCACCTACTTGCTCTACACCCAATACATCAATCATCTTCAAACTGATAGTGCCATTGTTGTTCACTACTCCATCGTGTGGGCCATCCACTGCTAAAAATTGAGTGCTCTCCCCAACAATTTTTTGATCGTTCGCGAATCGAATAATACATCGTCCGCCATTCCCACACATCGTACTTTGTCGGCCATCACTATTGAAATACACCATTTTGAAATCAAAGCCCTGTAAGGATTCCAGCAGCATCAACCCATCGGCTCCAATACCGAAATGCCGATCGCACAACCATTGAATTTGGGCTGTAGTTAGCGCTGAATAAGTGTTATAGCGGTTATTGAGCACAATAAAATCGTTGCCCGCACCTTGGTATTTATGGAATTTAACGTTCATTAATTTTTCGCTGTTAAATGCAGTTAAAGTAAGGTTTTTCTATTGATAGTATCCAAAACTCTTGCAATAAATTTGCAGTACATATCGTTTAAAAACAAAATTCAGCTATATGAAAACAAAACAATTGCTCATCACCGCGCTCTTTTCTTTCGTGAGCGCATTTGGGGCAGTAGTGGTGTATAATCACTTTCTGCAAGACACACCTCAAGTGGCCACTATAGACAATCAGGCTAAAGCAAGTTTTGCTTATCTGCCTTCGCCTAAGAACACCAGTCAGCCCATCGACTTCCGATACGCAGCCGCAGCGGCTACACCTTTTGTGGTACACGTAAAAAGCACCATTAAAGCAGAACCGGTGGCATTCCGTGGCGGAAGAGGTCGTGACCCGCTGCAGGATTTTTTTGGCGATGATTTTTCGCAATTCTTCCACGGACAAAATCCGTATCGCAGTCAACCGCAAGTGGCAACAGGCTCCGGAGTTATTGTATCGGAAGATGGCTACATTGTGACCAACAACCACGTGATCAATAATGCCAACGATATCGAAGTAGTGTTGAGCAACAACAAATCGTATAAAGCCAAATTGATTGGCCAAGATGCCGATGTAGACTTAGCCCTATTGAAAGTAGAAGCTAAAGATTTACCGGCTGCTCAATTTGCCAACTCCGATTCATTGTTAGTAGGCGAATGGGTTTTGGCCGTTGGAAATCCATTTAACCTAGCCTCGACCGTTACTGCAGGCATTGTGAGCGCGAAAGGAAGAAACTTAAATCTTCTAAATGAGAATGGCGCACAACAATCGAACACAGCTATTGAATCGTTCATTCAAACCGATGCGGCTGTAAACCCCGGAAACAGTGGTGGTGCACTGGTGAACGTGAATGGAGAATTGGTGGGGATTAACACGGCTATCGCCTCTCCTACCGGAACCTATGCCGGTTACTCATTTGCTGTGCCGGTGAACATCGTAAACAAAGTGATATTGGATTTAAAACAATTCGGAATCACACAACGTGGATTCTTAGGGGTGAGTATACGCACTGTGGATGATGAATTAGCCAAGAAAGAAGGACTCGATAAACCACAAGGCGTTTATGTAGATGCCGTAAATGCAGGTTCTGCGGGCGAAGAAGGCGGTCTGAAAAAAGAAGATGTGATCACAAAAATCAATGGAGTGCACGTAAATTCTGCCCCTGAATTACAAGAGCAAATTGCACAGTATCGTCCGGGAGATAAAATTAGTGTGGAATATTTACGTAGCGGTAAAGTTGGTGTAGCCAGCGTTCAATTGAAAAACAAATACAACACTACCGCTAAAGTAGACGACTCAAAAGATATTTTGAACGAGTTAGGGGTGCAAGTAGAAAACCTTTCAGCAAAAGAGAAAGCAACGCTTGGCTTACAAAGTGGTGTCCGTGTAATCGAGCTGAAAGATGGTAAGTTAGCGCAATTCACCGATATCAAAAAAGGATTTATCATCACGCAAATTGACGATCAACCGGTGAACGACACCAACGATTTCTTGAATATGATAAAAAGTAAATCAGGTAAAATTTTACTTGAAGGTGTGTACCCAAATAAACCGATGAGCTATTTGTATGCTTTTAGAAAGTAAGATTTTCAGTTTTAATTTTAAAAAGGGCAGTGAATTTCATTGCCCTTTTTTTATGTCCAACTTATCCCTAAATGCTAGAATCGGCTGCTCCACAAATCGGTAAAAACCATAAGCAATAAGCATTACAAGGATAACATAACCTACATAAGCCCCAAGCGTTAACACAACAGATGAAGCAAATACCGGCTTGAAAGGCAAAATTAATGGATAGAGAATAACCGAACGATTGATTAAATATATAGCGTAAGATATAACACTTAAAAATGTCACAACATTGATGATTCGTGAAGAAGTACATTTCAGCGCTTCAATAGTTGGCAACAACAACAGCAATCCAACACCTACAATTGAGAAGTAGAATAACGATAGAAACATAAAACCAAAGGCGTAAAAGTGATAAGCAATGGTAGAAGCCAATAATAACAATATGCCCAACCATTTATAATTGTAAAGCACTGTCCATATGCTACTCTTGTAATATTTCAACCATGCCGCCAATACCCCAAAGCCAATCATATCCAACCGATATACCATAATGTGGCGCAGATATCGGTTCCAATCATCAAGCGACTCAATAGGATGTTGCACAAAAAAAAGAATCCGTAATAGAAAGGGAACAACAAGCATCACTGTCGCGAATAGGAACACAGTCTTTTTGGGTTGTTGGATGAAACGCAGTAAAAACAAAGTACTCAAAGGCATCAATACATAAAACCATTCTTCTACAGATAGACTCCACGCTTCAGGATAGAAATAGTATGGATCCCATTCGGGTACATACATATTCTGCACAAACAAAAAATAGCGCCATGGAAATGCAAATGTTCCGGCTGAAAAATAAAGGCGCAACAGAAACAGTAGCGTAATCACAATAAAATAAGAGGGTAATGTTCGCAACCAACGTTTCCAAAAAAAGGTTTTCAAAAGTCCGCTCTCGTTGCGTTCCAGCATGTCTATCCAAATGCCGCCTACCAAAAATCCACTCAGCACAAAAAACACATCTACTCCATCGGGTAATGAAATAAAGGAAATAGATTTAGGAATTTGTGGAGCAATAATATGGAAAGCATGCGCCCCCAACACCAGCAATATAGCCGTGGCTCGCATTACATCGAGTCCGAAGTTTCTGGTTTTGCTTACTGCTGTTGGTATCAACAAATTCGTTTTATTTCGACCAATTTCCGCGCAAATGATAAGCTTTAGGTTTTGTGAAGGCTCTCAATCCGGCATGCGACAAGGTTGCTCCAAAACCCGAGTGATTTCTTCCACTCCATGGTAATGCCGGTGAAACTCTATCGCAGCAATTCCAATAGCTGGTACCGGAATTCACTTTCGATAAAATGCTTTCAGCTCGCTCTTGGCTAGCGGTGTACACACCAGCCGTTAAACCGTAAGCCGTATCATTCATAAGCGTTACAGCCTGCTCATCTGAACTCACTTTCATGATGCCGATAATTGGTCCAAACGATTCTTCTTGCATCACCAACATATCATTCGTTACATCCACCAACACAGTGGGTTCAAAATAATTGCCTGCACGGTCAATACGTTTTCCCCCACACAATACTTTCGCGCCTTTTGCCACTGCGTCTTTCACTTGATTCTCTAAAACATGAATTTGTGCTTCTCTTGTTAATGCAGCAATGTAAACGCCTTCCTCAGTAGGTGCTCCCGTCTTCCACGATTTTACTTCTTCTACGAAAGCCGTTACATATTCGTCAAATACTTTTTCGTGAACATAAATACGTTCAACAGAACAACAACTTTGTCCGTTGTTGTAAAATGCTCCATCTGCTGTACCAATGGCTGTGTTCTTCACATCAGCTATATCATCCGTGATATACAATGGATCTTTGCCGCCCAATTCTAACTGACAAGGCAGCATTTTCTTCGCCACTTGTTGATAGATATAATTTCCGGTAGCATAAGAACCGGTGAAGAAATAGCCATCGAAATTCATGTGCAATAAGGCTTCTCCAACTTCTCTTGCTCCGGCAGCTAACGCAAATGCATCTTTAGGAACACCTGCAGCATATAAGAGTTCTTGAATCTTCAATCCGGTTAATGTTGAAAACTCCGAAGGCTTATACATAACTGCATTACCAGCCAACAAAGCCGGTACAAACACATTTACCCCCACTAAATACGGATAATTCCATGCCGAAATATTACAGACTACACCTAGTGGCTCGTATACAATTTTCTCGCCCATACCATCTTGCTCTACCATCCAATCGTTCGACAAATAGGCCTTTGCATTTTCGCTTAACCATTTGATTCGATTACGTGCACCATTTAATTCGTTGTACGATTGTTGCAATGGCTTACCCACTTCACTGGTCAACGTTTTTGCTAAATCTTCTTTGTGCGTATCCAACAAATCGTGAAAACGCAACAAGGTTTGTACGCGGTCATCGATAGAAACTTGATTCCATTTCACTTGACCTGCTTTCAGTTGAGCAAACTTTTCATTTAATGTTTCTTTACTATCTGATGCAATATCTGCAATAGTTTCAGCCGTAGCCGGATTGGTAATTTTCATAATTTATATGTACTAAATAATTTTTAAAATACTTTTCGTTTGTCCCAAGCAGCAGCTAGAAATGCCTTTTTTATGTTCATGGAAAACGGACTGTGTACATCCAACATACGCTCCGGATGCCATTGCACTGCGCATAAAAACTGGTGTTTCGGATCGCGAAGTTCTATCGCTTCTACCACACCATCATCGGAAAACGCTACAGCCACAAGCTCTTTAGCTAATTTGTCTATCGATTGATGATGTGCACTGTTTACCATTCCTTGTTCAGTTTGCACTATGTCATAAAACAGTGAATCGCGATCGACAGACACCATATGTTGCTTATCAATATCATTTTCCTTTTTATGAATCGCATTCTTATCACTTCCATTATCGAGATGTAATGTACCTCGCATATACGAATTAATCAGCTGTAAGCCTCTACAAATCCCTAAAATAGGCACTCTTCGTGATAAAGCCTGCTCTAATAAATTCAATTCGAATTCATCACGCTTCACATTAAAATCTTCAGGAGCAAAAGGATAATGCAACGAATAATTACAACTATGAAACCCTGGATGAATATCCACACCGCCCGTAAACACTATGCCGTCACATAAACTCAAATCATGTGCATTTGATTTTGTGTAAGACAACTCTACAATCTCCACTTCCAATGGCAACGTATCTTCTTGTGCATTTAAAACAGCAGACGAACGTATCCAATTCACATAATTGGCGTAGTTCGTAGCAGTTTCTGTAATTCCTATTTTGATGCTCATAAAGCCTCTAAATACAATTGTTTAAAATCTTCTCGGCTTACAGGTTTCGGATTGTTTGGATGCGCGAAATCTGCAAAAGCTAAATCTGCAAGGGTTTCAATATGCTCCGGCTTCACACCCACCGCACTTAATTTATGCGGAATGTTGATGCGCGAATTCAAATCGAACAAATAATTCACTACTGCTTCGCCACTCAACTCCTTTAAATTCAAGGTTTGTGCCATGCGTTTGAATTTATCTTCACTTCCGGCAATGTTGAATTTCATACCGTAAGGAATGTTCACCGCATTAGCTAAGCCGTGGTGTGTATCAAGTAATGACGACATGGGATGCGCCAACGAATGCACCACACCTAATCCTTTTTGAAAAGCAATCGCACCCATCATAGAACCTAACAACATTTTGCTGCGCGATTCAACATCCGGATTTTTAGTGGCAGTTTCCAACGACTCGTTGATTAATCGCATACCTTCCAAAGCAATACCATCGCAAATCGGATGATAGTTTTTCGCTAAGAACGCTTCCATATTGTGCGTTAAAGCATCCATACCGGTTGCAGCCGTAATAAACGCAGGCAATTCCATCGTTAATAATGGATCGGCAAAAACGATTTTTGCTAATAGTTTCGGGGAGAATAAAATTTTCTTTTGATGGGTTTCATCATCCGCAATTATGGCACTTCTACCCACTTCACTTCCCGTTCCGGCTGTAGTTGGAATAGTGATGAATGGCGGAACATCGTTCGTTACATACACATCGCCACCTATTAAATCATCGTACTTAAATAAATCTTCACGGTGATTGATACGCAACAAAATAGCACGTGCTACATCTAATCCGGCTCCTCCGCCAATACCAATAATGCTGTCGCGTTGTGTTTGATCATAAGCATCTGAACCTTTGTAAACATCAGATTTTACGGGATTTTTATGAATATCAGAAAACACTTCTACACTGATACCAGCATTTTGTAAATCACTGACAATGCCTTTAAAGAAAGGCAATTCACGAACCGTTGGATCGGTAACAATCAACGGACGAACCCAATTGTTCTTTTTTAAATAATCGCCAAGTTCCTTTACTACGCCTGCTCCAAAACGAATGGTAGTTGGAAAATTAAATTGTGAGATCATGCTTTTACTTTATACTTTTTGTTTAAATAATTTCGAAATAACGTTTCATCTCCCAATCGGTAACTACACGGCTAAACTGGCGCCACTCCCACTCTCTCGTTTGACTGAAATGCTGCACAAACTGCTCGCCCAACAATTCGTTAGCCAATTTAGAATCGCGCATTTTCACTGTAGCATCAATTAAATTTTTAGGGAAACGGCCATTGCTTTCATCTTTGTAACCATTGCCTAATGTCATGGGTTGTTTCAACGTAAGTTTATTTTTCACGCCATACAAACCGGCTGCAAGACAAGCAGACATAGCTAAATAAGGATTGGTATCGGAACCCACCACCCGTGTTTCTAAGCGACACGATTTACTTCCACCCGGCAATGCACGCAAAGCTACCGTACGATTATCGATACCCCAAGTTACAGTTGTTGGCGCCCAAGCACCTTCTACCAATCGCTTGTAAGAATTCACCGTTGGTGCAACCATTGGTAAAATGTGTGGCAAGCAATGCAACTGACCGGCAATGTAACTCTTCATTACTGCGCTAATTTTTTGCTTGTCTTTATCGTCATGAAATAAATTCTTTGTCGATTTTTTATCCCACAAACTCTGATGCACGTGTCCGCTACAGCCCGGTAAATTTTCGCTAATCTTAGCCATGAACGTAGGCATAATACCGCGTTTGTAGCCCAACTCCTTAATTGCAGTTTTGAACAACACCGCTCTATCAGCAGTTTCTAGCGTTCTACCGTATTGAATAGCCGCTTCATATACACCCGGTCCTGTTTCTGTATGCAAACCTTCAATAGGAATACCGAACTTTTTCAATTCATCAAAAATATCGGAAAAGAAATCGTTACGTAAGGTGCTGCGTAAAATAGAATAGCCAAACATCCCAGGAGTTAAGGGTTTCAAGCCACTGTAGTTTTTATCGGCCGAACTTTGCGGTGTTTCTTCAAAATTAAACCACTCGAATTCTTGCGCTACATAAGGCGTGTAGCCCGCCTGTTCAGCTTCGTTGGTGATTTTTTTCAACAACTGACGCGGACAAACAGCCAAGGGTTTATTCTTCTCATCAATGAATTCGCCTAAGAAAAACGGAATATCATTTTCCCAAGGAATCTTTCGAAACGTAGATAAATCAATAGTTGCCTTTGCATCCGGATAGCCCGTGTGCCAGCCTGTATAGCTTGCGTTGTCGTAGGCCACATCACCCATATCCCAACCAAATACTACATCACAAAACCCGAAAGAATCTTCTACAACAGAAAGAAATTTTTCTGCCGACATATATTTCCCTCTCAACACACCATCGATATCAGTGACAGCCAACTTCACTTTACCTAAAGGATGTTTTCGAACGTAATCTAAAATTTGCTTTTTCTCCATGATTAAGACTTATCGGATGAGTTAAACAGTTTGTATAAAACGAATGCAAATGTAATCACTGCAAAATAAATAATGGCGAGTTTACTATTAAAATAACTCATGGCCACCAAAGCCACCGATGCAATGGTTAACGCAATTATTGGAACTATGGGGTAAAAAGGAGTTCGGAACGGACGAGGCATATCGGGCTCGGTTTTGCGCAAACGTATAATCGCTAAACAAGAAAAGATGTAGAGCGTAATAGCGCCAAACACCGAAAGCGTAATAATATCACCTGTTCGCTTGGTAAATAATGCAAAAATACCCAACACCATATTGGCCACTAATGCCCAATGTGGAGTATTGAATTTTGGATGCACTTCGCCTAAAACACGTGGAAATTGACCCACTTTCCCGAATTCGTAGGTTACTCGTCCGGCCGCTAACAGCAAGCCATTGAAGGAAGCCACAAAACCAAACAACCCCACACTCACCAACATATGATACATCAATCCACTGTTTCCGGTGATTTGTCCCAAAGCCATTGGTAATGGTGAATCGGACACATTTCCGGCCTTGTCGTACACTACTTTCTCCCAACCACCAACGCCTACTGCAGCACAGAAAGTCATAGCCGCTAAAAGTCCCAATGTAGCCATGGAATACATAAAGGCCTTCGTAATATTTTTTTGCGGATCAATGGTTTCTTCAGCCACATTGGCTATACCTTCCATGCCCAAAAAGAACCAAATCGCGAAAGGAATAGCGGCAAAAATGCCTTCAATGCCATGGGGGAAGGGGTTTGTTTGTAGATTCTGCAACTGAAAATGCGGCAAAGTAAGCGATGCGAACAAGCTTAATTCGGCAACGGCAATTATGGTAATAATCAGCTCGAACGTGGCGGAAATTTTAACCCCTATAATATTAATGGCTGTGAAAATAAAGTAAGCGACTATGGCAAAAACGAGCTCATCTACTGCCGGATAAAGAATGTGAAAATAAGCCCCAATGCCCAATGCAATAGCTGGGGGAGCAAACACAAACTCAATCCACTGAGCCATTCCGGCCACAAAACCTAAGTCCTTTCCGAATGCCCGTCCCACATAATCGAACACTCCACCGGCTTTTGGAATGGCGCACGCCAACTCGGAATACGATAACGAAAACGTTATGTACATGATTAAAATAAATACGGTGGCTATGCCTAACCCGAGCGTTCCGCCCTTATCTAATCCTATGTTCCAGCCGAAATACATGCCGGAGATAACATAACCTACTCCAAGTCCCCAAAGTAAAATAGGGGAAAGCGATTTTTTAAGATGTGTTGACATGAAAATCAAGATAGGAATAATCCTAAAGAATTATTATTTTTCAAAAAAAATAAGTGATGGAAGCAACTGCAACGGTAATTCCGCCTGTTCAAAAAGCGGTTCCTATGAGCCCGAATTCTTCTTTGGAGGAAATTCTCCGACTATACAATCTTCAGCTAAAAAACGCACAAGCGATAAAAAACTCAACAACCAAAGAGCGAAAAGAGAAACTAAGCAAGCTGAAAAATGTGTGCATGGATTATCAACAAAAAATCCAAGAAGCCCTATTTGCCGATTTACACAAAGCTGCTGTGGAAGCAGATTACACTGAATTGTACAATGTTGTGACTGAAGCTCGATATGCTATTTCCAACCTTGATGAATGGATGACACCAATGGAAGTAGAAACACCATTAATGTACATTGGTTCATCGTCAAAAATTATTTTTGAACCTAAGGGTGTTTGTCTGATTTTATCTCCATGGAACTATCCTTTCCAATTGCCCATGCAGCATTTAGTAAGCTGTGTAGCAGCCGGAAATACCGCTATTATTAAGCCTTCTGAGTTCACACCAAATACTTCGGCTTTATTGAAAGAAATTATTGGCAAAATTTTTAATGAAAATGAAGTAGCTGTTGTGCTTGGCGATTACAGCGTTTCATCGGAATTGTTGAAATTGAAATTCGATCATATTCACTTTACCGGTTCACCGAATGTAGGCAAAGTGGTAATGCGTGCAGCAGCTGAACACCTTACAACTGTTACCTTAGAGCTAGGTGGAAAATCTCCGGCTATCATCGATGAAAGTGCGAATATTGATGCGGCAGTGAAAAAAATATCGTGGGGTAAATTTGTGAACGTAGGGCAAACCTGCATCGCACCCGACTATATATTGATTCACGAATCGAAAAAAGACGAGTTTATTGCGAAGTTCAAAACCAATGCCGAGAAGTTCTTCACCGCTACACCAAAACAAAGTGCCGATTTAGCACGTATCGTAAACAACAAGCATTTCAACCGTTTGAAAGGATTATTGGAGGATGCCGTTTTGCGTGGTGCGAAAGTAGAATACGGGGGCGATTTAGATGAAAGTCAGAATTATATTTCTCCAACATTACTTTCAAACGTTCCGTTGGATAGTAAAATCATGGAGGAAGAAATCTTCGGACCATTATTGCCGTTGGTGACGTTCAAAACTATGGATGAAGCATTGAAAATTGTGAACGGAAAAGAAAAGCCATTGGCACTTTATGTCTTCAGCGGAAAATCAAAAGTTTCTGACTATGTGGTGAACAATACTAGTGCCGGAGGAACGTGTATCAACGATAACTTAGTTCACATTTCACAACCGAATCTCCCTTTTGGCGGCATCAACAATTCAGGTATAGGAAAATCTACCGGCTATTTCGGATTCAAAGAATTTTCGAACGAACGTGCCGTACTGAAAGCCTTACACAGTGGAAGTATCGCTACACCTTTATGGTTCCCTTATGGCAAACTGGCCAGAATGGTAACCAATATTATGCTTAAATATTTTTAATTTGCTTTTCAAAGAACACAATGAAAAAAATAACGCTTTCTCTTCTTACTATAGCACTTATTGCTTTTGCGATTTCTTCTTGCAAAAAAGAAACTACTGAAACGATTTTGGAGCCGATTACACTTGTCTCTCCCGATTCTACTACGGTTTTCATTAAACGCGGAACTACGCAAAAAATCGATATTAAATACACCACTGATCGTCCGATTAACTATGTGCAGATTTTGTATGAAGTAGATACCACAGGCGATGCCAATCACGTGTACACTTATCCTGATACATTATTCTACTTGAACTTTGATTCTACGGGTGCAGCACCAAGTAACAAATACAACTACGTTGGAGCTTACACCTTGCCAGACACCATTAAATTGTTCGACAAAGTACGCTTCAAAACTACTTTCAAAGCACAAAAATTAATCTACCCGAAAGAGTTTAAAATTGTAGCCAACGGCTAATTCCAATGCAAAAAATAACAACCTTCATTCTTGTTCTGTTCTTTGCCCTGCTGTTGTTTCTGACCTATCACTATGCATTCAACAAGGGAAAATCGGAAGGCACGGAGAGTTTTGTACAGAACTATGAAATGATTAAAGATATCGCTGAGGTGGCGGCTTTACAGGTGGATGGAAAAACGCAATATCAATTTTCAAACAAACAAGACGAAAGCAGTTGGAGTGGCTGGTTAAGCAATGCCGTACTCGAAAAAACGGTGCGCCTTGACATTCCTTACACCGCTAAATACGGCATCGATTTAAACAAAGATACATTTGGTATAACGTCAATGGATACGGTGATTATTGTCACTTTACCAGAGCCAATGTTATTGAGTTTAGAAATGAAATTAGACAAGGTGCAAGGCTTTGCCAAATCGGGTTTGCTGGTTACTGAAGATTCTGAAAACTACCTCAAAGCCCAGAAAGAATTGTACTTGAAAACCAGAGCCGACTTAGAAACTAACACAAGTCACAAAGAAAAAGCAAAGGAAAGTTTAGCGGCTGTATTCAAAAAATATATGGCACCAAGTGGCAAAAAAGTAATCGTGAAATTTGGCGGAGCTCCGGCTAAGAAAGTAGCGGGTTAACGAATTAAATAGAATACCATGGACTTAAAAGATCAACGCAAAGTATACGAGAAATTCGAGTTGCATGAAGAAAGTGTGAAACACAATCCTTTCGATCAGTTTAAGAATTGGTTTGTGGACACCAAAAATTCCGAAATTTTAGAAGCCAATGCGATGACCTTGGCTACAGCCAGCAAAGACGGAAAACCTTCTGCCCGTATTGTTTTATTGAAAGAAGTTACGGAAACCGGCTTTGTTTTTTTCACGAATTACAACAGCCAAAAAGGAATGGATTTAACTGAAAACCCACAAGCAGAGATTCTGTTTTTTTGGGATGCATTGGAACGTCAAGTGCGTATTGGCGGTAATGTGAGAAAAATCAGCCAAGATGAGAGTAGAGCTTACTTTGATACTCGTCCGCCTGAAAGTAGAGCAGGTGCAATAGCTTCACCACAAAGTCAAAAGATTGAAAGCCGTGCTGTGATTGAAGAAAAGATAAAAACAGTTTTAGCCGAGAATACACTTGATATGCCCGAACATTGGGGCGGCTACATTTTAGAACCGAATTATTTTGAGTTTTGGCAAGGCCGTCATTCGCGATTGCACGATAGAATTATTTATGAGTTGATGGAAGGAACTTGGAAAGTAGGACGATTAGCGCCTTAATCTTTTACTCAACAGCCACTTGCCTGCTTAAGTTGGTTCCGTTTTCCCCTTTCACTTTCAGCCAATAATTCCCTTGCGGTAAATCTTCTGTATTGATGGAAAATTCATTTACGCCTTTATACCCTTTAGATTCAAGGAGCATAGACACTAGTCTTCCGCTTTGATCCAACAAAGAAAAACTCAACTTTTCGTTTTCTACCAATGTAAATTTAGTAACGAATCGTTTTTGCTGCACCGGATTCGGGTAAAGCTCCATCGAATTTTGCTTTTGAAAGGCATTAATTAATGTAGTAGGATCATTCACATCAATCTTCGCTATCCACGTTTTCATTTTACGTGTTTGTCCGAATGAACCGGCTAAAACCGCCTGATGCTGTGTGTTGTATACTCGCTGAACGTTGGTATAGTCGCCCCATCGCTCTATAGAATCGGTGAAATTATCGATAATGGAAAGTCCACTCTTTACCTCCACGATGTCTGAAAAATCGCCATTGGCATCCTTATACAACATACTCGTACCGGGAAAACTATCGGTGATACAATGCGAAAAAGTATACAACACTTTATGATCGGTAGGCACATTCCCCATGTAGGTTACAGATGGATAGCCATACTCAGTTGTTGCAGAAGAAAACAAAGCTGCAGATACTGTTGGCGTTGCACTACTTACATTTTTTATTGTTCCCAAGAAAACGGCAGCATTAATGTAGGAAGGATTAATGGTATTGGAGCCAAAATGAATATAATCGTTTTCATAAATAGCCGCTAATACTCGTGCATCGTTGGTCATCAACTGCTGCGTAATACCACCTGCATTCTTTCCTTGTAAAGCATTGGGCGGAAAGCCATATGGTTTAGGCGACTTCAACACACGAGTTATAAGCTGTGCAGCACCCGATGCATGCGAGTTGTCTATTTCTAAAAGAAAAATAGAATCATTCGAAGCATCGACATTTCGCACCGATAAGAAATACATATTATCGGCTTGAGTAGTTGTATGTTGTTTAGCCGGACAAATATTTCGCAAATTTCGTCCATCTGTTTTGATGTCGCTCCAAAGCGTGTACTGCAACGTATCGCCATCGTACCCTCGCTGTTTATCAATTTGCCAAATTACAGATTGTTTGAAGCCAACCGTCCAACTCACATTGTCCCTCACTTGATTAAAGGTGATAAATAAATCGCTTCCGGATACAGCTATAATCGGATAATCGCTCCATGTAGAATCCTTAAATGAATTGCCATTCAATTTGTAGAAATTCCATGCACCGGCCGGATCATTTGTTTGCGAAAAGCCAACTAGAATGGTAGATTCAGTACTCAATGAACCGGAAAAACAAACAAACACAAAACGATCTTTTGCCGGATCATACAACACTCTTGGGTCAGACGTTTTTGTAAAAGAACCTAATTGAGAAGTAAGTTGGGTAAGTGATCGAGTAAGCAATAACACCCCTGAATCAGAATACACACGCACATTTGTATTAACCGCACTTAATATTTTCCCGCTATCGGAAACGGCAATATCATTATCACTTGGCGCTCCGTTGGCAACGTTTCCTTCGAAGCTGAACACCACTTGCGGATTTACGGCTACATTGGCTCTTGCACTTTTTTTTTGAGGGTTACTCGTTGCATTTCGCTGTTCCATCCGCTGACGATGTAGCATTTCTTTCTTATCGCCATACTCAGAACTAGGAATAACTTGTTTATCGATAGGGAGAAGTGCAGGATCAAAATCCTTTTTACTCGTATCGGAAAAGTTTACCACTTGAGGTGGTGCAAATGAACCTTGCGTTTTGGTTTGTGCAAAACCTACACAGGCAATCATCACCATTGCTATAGAGAAAACATATTTTTTCATTACACTCTTTTTAATATTATTTACAAGAACCTATAGTGTATTGTGTAATAGAAGCACAAGCAGCCTCACTTGGATTGCCATATGCTTTACCATCACAACCACAAACGGGGTAGTATTCCTTAGTAGAGAAACAACCCTCAATAGCTTTTGCTTGGCAGGATTTTTTGGTGCATGATTGCATTCCCAATAAAGAGAAAAACACAATTACTCCATAAATCCAAACCCCTGTTTTTTGTTTGATGTTCATCATATCGAAGTTACTAAATTTAGCGGAATTCAATCGCCACACGAAGCCACCACTTTCAATTCAATAGCAATTGGCGAGGGTAATGAAACCACTTCGATTGTTGTTCTTGTTGGTTGAATTTCTTTAAAATACTCGGCATACAAACGATTGTAGGTATGAAAGTCGCGTTTCATATTCGTTAGAAAAACAGTTACATCCACCATTTTATCCCAACTACTCCCGGCTTCTTCTAATGCAGTTTTCACATTCTTAAAAACAGAATGCACTTGTGCTTCAAAATCAAACTCGATGTAATTTCCATACTTATCGAGCTTCAAACCTGGTATATTATCGGTGCCTGCTTCGCGCGGACCAATGCCGCTCACAAACAAAATAGAACCCACTTTTCTGGTCATCGGATACAAGCCCATTGGTTTCGGTAAATTTTCACTCATATTGCTAATTGATAAATCGACTAATATTTTACAAATACATTTTTCGCATCCGTGAAGAAACGCATGGCTTCCCAACCACCTTCTCGCCCTACACCTGAGCTTTTCACACCCCCAAAAGGGGTACGTAAATCGCGCACCATCCACGAGTTAATCCAAACAATACCGCATTCTAATTTATCTGCCACACGATGCGCACGCTTAATATCGTTCGTCCACACCGAAGCTGCCAAGCCGTATTGTACAGAGTTTGCCATTTGCAGCACTTCTTCTTCTGAAGAGAAAGGCGTAATCGTTACCACCGGACCAAAAATTTCTTCTTGATTCGTGCGGCAATTAAAGGCTAACCCTTCAATAACAGTAGGGGCTATAAAGTAACCATCGGCACATCGCCCGGGTACATTTACCTTTTCTCCTCCACATAAAACACTTCCACCTTCTTCCTTTGCCAATGCAATATAACTCAACACTTTTTCTTCGTGTTGTTTCGAAACAACCGCTCCTACCTTGCTCTCCGCTTCATTCGGGTCGCCCACTTTCAACTCGCGCACTTTTGCAACAAACTTTTCTTTGAATGTGGCATAAATACGTTCGTGAATAAACATGCGTGAACCACACAAACAAATTTGGCCTTGATTGCTGAAAGAGGATAATACAGAGGTGTTCACCGCATCATCAATATCCGCATCGTCAAAAATGATATTTGGATTTTTACCTCCCAGTTCCAACGATATTTTCTTAAACATAGGTGCAGCCGTTCGCGCAATATCTTCACCGGCTCGGGTACTTCCTGTAAACGAAATAGCTTTCACGCGTGGGTGTGCTACAATTTCCTTTCCTGTATCTACCCCACCATGAACGATATTCAATACCCCTTTCGGCAAACCAATTTCCACACATACTTTTGAGAGTAAAAAAGCGGTATATGGTGTTACATCAGAAGGCTTGGCTACCACGCAGTTCCCGGCTGCCAAAGCGGGTGCTATTTTCCAAGTAAACAAATACAATGGCAAGTTCCATGGCGAAATACAACCCACGACCCCTAATGGTTTTCGAATGGTGTAGTTAATGCCTGCATTTGGTGTATAGTGCGATTCCGAAGCAAAGTGTTGTGCGGCTCCAGCAAAAAACTGAAAATTAGAAATGGAACGTGGAATATCAACACGTGCCGCAAGGGAAACAGGTTTACCGTTATCCATAGATTCTGCTTGCACAAATTCATCAAAATGTTCTTCTATACCACTGGCAATTTTCAATAACCATTGACAGCGTTCGTCTAATGCTAATCCTGCCCATTTTTCAAATGCAACATCAGCCGCATGAATGGCCTTTTCCAAATCAGCGCTTTTACTTAATGGTACTGTTGTATATGGCTTTCCGGTTGCCGGCTGAACAACTTCGAATTGATTTTGTTCTATTGCCTCAACAAGTTGTCCGTTAATATAATTGAGAATTTTTTCCATAATATATGTGCAAGATAACTAAGTTTGTTTTCTAAATAATTAATCGTAATCAAAAAATAAATAAGATAAAATGGCCGTAATACTTTCTACCGACAGTGATTTTAAAACCCTCATTAACAGCAACGATAAAGTTATTGTGAAGTACTTTGCCGATTGGTGTGGCTCTTGCAAACTTTTCGGTCCAAAATTCAAACGACTATCGAATGATGAGCGCTTTACCGGAGTTACTTTTATTGAAGTAGATGCCGAAAAAAATGAAGAAGCTCGCAAAATGGCAGGAGTAAATAACCTTCCGTTTATGGCTACGTTTAAAAATGGACAATTAGTGAAAGGAGAAGCCACCTCATTGGAAGACGTTGTAGTAAAATTGATTGAAGAAATTAAATAAGAAAATTATGCAATTAGCTGTAATCAAACATTTATCGGAAACCTATTCCTTGGAACTTTTAAAGAAAGCCGAAGAAGCGCTTTATGAAGAACAATCGCCTGAGATCATTGTAGAAGGGAAAGACGAAGGCGAACGATTGACACACGTGTTAGCTGCCATCAATATTTTGGAAGATATGGCTACCAATGGAGTTGACCATAGAACGGCTCTCAGGAACTATACACAAAGGGTTAGAAATTCTATTTCTTAATCTTTCCTTCCATAACTAAAAAAGGCTTCGCAATTGCGAAGCCTTTTTTAGTTATGGAAGGTTCTTATTTATTTGAACCTGCCTTTAAGCCCGGATGTGGTGCAGGAGGATTGCTTTCTCCTGTTTCGCCATCAGCAGCATATTTAAATTCTACTTTACGAGAACGTTTAATCTCTAAAGGTGTTGCATTTTTAGCTTTCGTTCCACCTTCGTATTTAACGATAAATCGATCGCGAGATACACCGTATTTCTCTACTAAGTAATCGATTACTCCTGAAGAGCGGTTATACGCCAATTGCTCGTTGTATTTTCTGTCGTTTTTAGACTCATCTTTACCTGTTACCACTAATCTTACATCAGGGCACATTTGTAAACGCTCGGCAATAGTATGTAATGTACCTTCGTTGTTTGGATCTAAATAGTATTTATCATCATCAAAATAGATACTAGGCAATTCCATTTTAGAACAATCGTATGCTCCTTTTCCTGAACCATTACCTCCGCCTTTTCCGGCTTCTTGGCAACATGCAGGAGGTGGCACTTGAGCAACTCCGAATTTATCGATAGGATATCCCGGAGGAGAAAACGGCTCTTTATCTTCACAATCTACAATACCGTCTTTATCGCTATCTAACATTACCCCTTTTGCATCAACCGGACAATCTTTTTTACTTGCCGGCTCTTTATCTAAACGATTTGGAACACCATCCTCATCATCATCTTTATTTAAGTCATTAGCGATTTTTTCAGGATCCATATCGCTAATTTTCTTGTATGTATAATCCATAGGATTTAACCAATACAAAGGTTCAGTACGTTTTTTAGACCCAACAAAGAAGCCTAATTTAATACTTGTGTATGAAATATTATCATAGTCACGAGTCATTCCATTGTGTTCATCTTGTTGCCATCTGTAACCATCAAGTACATCGTTAGAAGTTAACGTTACTCGTTCTTCTATACCAATAGACATAAAGTTTGTAGGTCGGAAGCTAATCCCGCCACCAACGGTAAATGCAGGAATAAACGTCCAAAACTTAATTCCCGGTAAATTAGCATCGTTATCTGCTTGTGTCTCATATTTTCCATCTAAGGTTCGTTTTAATGAAGCAAAAACTGATTTACGAACATTCTTGTCGTTATTTACATAAGGGCTTGATTTCCCCTTTATCCAAATATCTTGAATTTCAGAAAAATCATAAACTTCACCATTCTTATCTAATGCATCATATTTTGTATTGAATAAGAATCCACTAACACCTGCCAAAGCATATATGTTCCATCGTGTTCGTTCTCTATGGAAAAGCAAATTCCCTAAATTAACAACCCCTTCCAATGAAAGTTGATGAACTAATGTGCGATAATTGTACACCCACATTCTGTTCAAATCATAGCCAAGTTTTGTGCGATCCGCTTTCAACTTTGGATTATCGTAATAATTAGGACCAACAGAATCAAGGAAAGCGGTAAAATTTGTGTTTGGGGACGGATTCAGTGCTCTATTAAACTGTAAGTTATTGTCGCGCTCCCAATTTCTACCAGTCATTAACTGGAAATTATATCCCAAACGTAGAGAAAAAATATACCCTAACGATTTTCGTACTTCGATACCAACACCAAAATTTTGCTCCGGATGTTGCCAATAGGGTTTAACGTCTCCACTTATCATAGCCATACCAAAATTCAATCCTAACTCCCACTTATCGCGTGGTTTAGCAGGATAATGATATTGTTTAGCCAAGTATGCTTTCTGCTGTGCTTCTTTTTTCTTATTTCCCTTTTGGAAAGGCATAGAGTCTGTATCATACCTTGGTTGTAACGGTTGACTGATTTTTTTTCGCTCGTAGTAATTATACGTCTTAGACTCTTTATCAGAATTAAAGAATTGGTCTTGGTTTTGATATTTCAGCTTATCCCCTCCCTTATCTTGGGCAAAACCAATGAGAGGAACTAAAAACAGGGTGAGTACGAATAAAGTAAGTGTTTGTTTCATAAATGAAATATATAGTGACAAATTTAAGATAATTAATCAAAGTTCAAACTAACGTTTTTCAGTCGATAGTCCCACTATCCACATTTGACGAGGAAATATCAAATGCTTTTTTAGCTTTGCACCCTTAAATTTGTTATGGAAAAAAGAAATATTGCAATTATTGCTCACGTTGACCACGGAAAGACCACTCTTGTAGACAAAATACTTCACCATTGTTCATTATTCAGAGAAAACCAACAAACAGGAGAGTTGATTTTGGATAATAACGACTTAGAAAGAGAACGTGGAATCACGATTTTGGCGAAAAACGTATCTGTTGAGTATAAAGGAGTTAAGATTAATATTATTGATACTCCGGGACACGCTGACTTCGGAGGAGAAGTTGAACGTGTATTGAACATGGCTGATGGCGTTTTGTTATTAGTTGATGCTTTTGAAGGGCCAATGCCGCAAACACGTTATGTACTTTCTAAAGCTATTGCTTTGAAGAAAAAGCCAATTGTGGTAATCAATAAGGTAGACAAAGAGAACTGTAGACCTGATGAAGTGCATGAACATGTGTTCGATTTAATGTTCAACTTAGATGCCACTGAAGATCAATTAGATTTCCCTACAGTATATGGTGCAGCGAAAAAAGGTTGGATGGGACCGGATTGGAAAACACCAACTGAAGATGTAGATTACTTACTACAAACTATCTTGAAGTATATTCCAGCTCCACCAATTGTGGAAGGAACTATCCAAATGCAGATTACTTCATTGGACTTTTCGAGCTTTATTGGACGAATTGCCATTGGACGTGTAGCAAGAGGAACAATTACCAACGGACAACCTATTTCGTTAGTAAAACGCGATGGTACCATCCAAAAATCAAGAATTAAAGAATTGTATGTTTTTTCTGGCTTAGGTAAAATGAAAGCAGAAAGCGTAGAATGTGGTGATATTTGTGCAGTTGTAGGAGTAGATGGCTTCGAAATCGGGGATACTATTGCCGATTTTGAAAATCCGGAGGCTTTACCTCCAATCGCTATCGATGAACCTACCATGAGTATGGTGTTCACGGTAAACAACTCGCCTTTCTTTGGTAAAGAAGGAAAATTCGTTACTTCTCAAAAATTGAAAGAACGATTAGAGAAAGAATTAGAGAAAAACTTGGCCTTGCGTGTTCACCCAACTGATTCTGCAGATACTTTTGTCGTATTCGGACGGGGTATCCTTCACTTATCGGTTTTGATTGAAACCATGAGACGTGAAGGTTATGAGTTACAAATCGGTAACCCAAGAGTAATTACTAAAATCATTGACGGACAGAAATGTGAGCCTATAGAGGTTTTAACCATTGATGCTCCTGAAACCGTTGCCGGTAAATGTATCGAATTGATTACACAACGTAAAGGTTCCTTAACTGCTATGCAGCCTAAAGGCGATTTGATGCACGTAGAATTTGAAATTCCATCCAGAGGAATTATCGGTTTGCGAACTCAAATTTTAAATATCAGTGCCGGTGAAGCTATTATGGGACACCGTTTGAAAGGCTACGAACCTTGGAAAGGTGATATCCCTAACCGTATTGCCGGGGTATTGATTTCTATGGAAAATGGAAAATCGGTAACGTATGCAATGGACAAATTGCAAGATAGGGGTAAATTCTTCTTGGATGCCGGAGAAGATATCTATGAAGGACAAATTATCGGGGAACACATTCGCCCGGTAGATATGTGTATCAACATCTCTAAAACTAAGCAATTAACAAACTTCCGTGCTTCAGGAACTGATGATAAATCGTCTTTGGCTCCACCAATCAAAATGAGCTTGGAAGAAACAATGGAATATATCCAGGAAGATGAATACGTAGAGGTTACACCAAAAAGTATTCGTTTGAGAAAGATATTGCTTTCCGAGAACGACAGAAAACGAGCAGCCAAGTAAAATCGGCCTTGTGGATAACTATGTGCTGATTTATAATTAGATATGCAACATTTTTTGGTATTTCACGTTAACTAACTAAAATACCCGACTATGAAATCAGATAATTCAATCAACTACATCCTAGTTATCTTCTGTTTTGTACTTGTAGCATTCACCGTTGTAGGCTCCAAAATGGCCGATAACTTTTTAGCTATGCAGCAGAAAACGGAAAGCAGTTCTACCACCTCGGTAAGATAGTTTTGCACAATTTACTACCAATATGAAAAAGGGATGATACGTATCATTCCTTTTTTTAATTTCGCCCAAATCTTCCCTAAACATGCCGAGAGATAATTCTATCCAATCCATTTTAATCATCGGATCCGGACCTATCATTATTGGACAAGCTTGTGAATTTGATTATTCCGGCTCCCAAGCTGCACGTAGCCTTCGCGAAGAAGGTATTATCGTAACCCTTCTGAACTCCAACCCGGCAACGATTATGACGGATCCGGTAGTAGCCGACCACGTTTATTTATTGCCTATCACTATCGATTCTGTAGTGAAGATTTTGGAAGAGCAAAAAATTGATGCCGTGTTGCCTACAATGGGCGGACAAACAGCCCTTAACCTATGCATGGAAGCCTATGAAATGGGCATTTGGGAGAAATACGGAGTGAAAGTTATCGGAGCCGATTTTGATGCCATTGAGAAAACGGAAAACAGAGAACTATTCCGCCAATGGATGATCGAATTAGGGATTGGCGTAGCTCCGGCCATCACCGCCAATTCATTTTTGGAAGGTAAAGAGGCCGCACAAAAAATCGGATTTCCATTGGTGATTCGTCCGAGCTACACCTTAGGCGGAACGGGCGGTTCATTCGTGCATACTAAAGAAGAATTTGACGAAAAACTGCAACGCGGTTTATCGGCTTCACCTACACACGAAGTATTAATTGAGAAAGCCGTGTTGGGTTGGAAAGAATTTGAGTTAGAAGTAATGAAAGACCGCTTAGGCAACTTTGTGGTGATTTGTTCGGTAGAGAATTTCGACCCGATGGGTGTGCACACGGGAGATTCAATAACAGTTGCTCCTGCACAAACTCTGAGCGATACGGCCTATCAGCGCATGCGTAATTATGCAAAACGTATGATGCAAGAATTAGGTAATTTCGCAGGCGGTTGTAATGTGCAGTTCGCGATTGACCCGGTAACAGAAGATATTATCTCTATTGAAATGAATCCTCGGGTATCGCGTTCTTCTGCCCTTGCATCAAAAGCAACAGGTTATCCGATTGCAAAGATTGCGGCAAAGCTAGCCATTGGTTATACTTTGGATGAATTGAAAAATCAAATCACCAAAACTACATCAGCCTTTTTCGAACCGTCATTAGATTACGTTATCGTAAAAATTCCACGTTGGAACTTTGATAAATTCGCTGGTTGCGATGATACTCTTGGCTTACAAATGAAAAGTGTGGGTGAGGTAATGGGCATCGGCAGAAGCTTCCAAGAAGCGCTACAGAAATCTTGTCAATCGCTCGAAAACAATAGAATTGGTTTAGGAGCCGATGGTAAAACATGGGTAAGTACAGATGATATGTTGCAAGGCATAAAAACGCCAAGCTGGGATCGATTGTTCCGAATTTACGATGCCCTGAAATTGGGAGTGCCATTGAAAACCATTCAAGATTTAACGCGTATCGACCCATGGTTCTTATATCAAATCATGGATTTGGTGGATACTGAAAAACGTATGCGTAAAACCGAGTTGGAAAGCATTGATGTTGATACGATGTTCGAGCTGAAGCAAAAAGGATATTCTGATTTGCAACTAGCTTATATGTTCAAAGTGAGTGAAGACGAAGTGTACAGCTACAGAAGAAAACTAGGCGTAAATAGAATTTACAAATTAGTGGATACTTGTGCAGCAGAATTTGAAGCGCTTACACCATATTATTATTCTTCTTTTGAAAAAGGAGTAAAAGCTTCTGAATCACCAAAAACGGACAAGAAAAAAGTAATCGTATTAGGATCAGGACCGAATAGAATCGGGCAAGGTATTGAGTTCGATTATTGCTGCGTACACGGAATCTTAGCCATAAAAGAAGCCGGTTTCGAAGCCATTATGATGAACTGTAATCCGGAAACCGTTTCTACTGATTTCGATATTGCTGATAAGTTATATTTTGAACCGGTGTTCTGGGAGCATTTGCGCGAATTAATTGATTACGAAAAACCGGAAGGCGTAATCGTACAATTGGGCGGACAAACAGCATTGAAACTCGCAAAAAACCTGAAGGATAACGGCATTAAGATTATCGGATCCTCTTATGATAGTATGGATATTGCAGAAGATCGAGAACGCTTCTCCGATTTATTAAAAGAATTAGGCATCCCTTACCCTGAATATGGAGCTGCTCAAACCGCACAAGATGCTATTGAAATTGCACACGCCATTGGTTATCCGGTGTTGGTACGTCCTTCGTATGTGTTGGGCGGACAACGTATGCGTATTGTAATTGACGATGAAGAATTGACAAAATCGGTTGTAGGTATTTTAAAACATTTCCCGGATAACAACATCTTGATTGACCATTTCCTCGACCGTGCCGAAGAGGCCGAAATTGACGCTATCTTTGATGGTGAGCAAGTAGAGATTATGGGTATCATGGAACATATCGAGCCAGCCGGAATTCACTCGGGTGATTCGAACTCGGTGTTGCCACCATACAATCTTTCTGAAAATGTGATTTCACAAATGAAAGAATTCACCGAGAAAATCGCTAGAGCGCTTAACATTAGAGGACTTATCAATATTCAGTTTGCGATTAAAAAAGAGAAAGTGTATGTGATTGAAGCGAATCCACGTGCTTCGAGAACTACTCCATTTATTTGCAAAGCGTATAACATTCCGTATTTGAATTATGCGACCAAAGTAATGTTGGGCACCAATAAATTAAAGGATTTCACCTACTATAAACGATTGATTGGTTATGCCATTAAAGAGCCTGTATTCAGCTTTGATAAATTCCCGAATGTAAGTCGTGAATTAGGACCTGAAATGAAATCAACCGGTGAATCTATACGTTTCATTAAAGACTTGTACGACCCAACTTTCCGTGAGTTGTATAAGATGAAGAGTATGTATTTAAGTCGATAATAAGTTGCTAGCTGTTAGAAAATAAGCCATTAGAAATTACAGAACATGTATATCCCTAAAGAATTCCAACAGCCCGATCAAACTACTGCAATTGAATACATGAAAAAGTATTCGTTTGCAACATTAATTACTGCAGCTGAAAACACACCGCGCGCCACACATCTACCTTTTGTGATTGAAGTAGAAAACGATAAAATTATTCTCCATTCACACATGGCGAAAGATAATCCGCAATGGGAAGAATTCGAAAAAGGTTCATGCCTTGTAGTATTCAGCAACCCCAACGCATATATTTCGCCTTCTCTTTACGAGAAAAACGACAATGTTCCAACTTGGAATTATGTTGCTGTTCATGCATCCGGCAATGCGTTAATATTGGATTCAGAAGCTGAAAAAATTACACTTCTGGAACGCATGATTCACACTTACGAACCCGAATATTTCGAACAATGGAAGACAGTAAGCGAACGCTACAAATCCAACTTATTCCCGGATTTGGTAGCCTTTAAAATTCATGTTGCACAATTAGAATGCAAAGAAAAGCTCAGTCAGAATAAGAGTAAAAAAGAAAGAGAGCATATCTCCAATTCACTTATAGAAGCGCAAAACGAATTAGGTACGATTATGCTGAAAAAGAATACACCATAAAACAAGAAAGGCATCTCTTTGAGATGCCTTTCTTGTTTATCGTTGAATGCAATTACGCTTCCTTTCCGTGACACTGTTTAAACTTCTTACCACTGCCGCAAGGACAAGGATCGTTTCGGCCAATTTGTGGTCCAAGACGCACCGGCTCAGGTTTGCGTTGCTCTTGCATAGGAACATCGCCAGGGTTACCATTGGCTTCCACTTCAGCTTTGTTCGTCTGTACATTTTTCACATCCGATTTTGGCAATTGAGCCTCACGTACTTGTTGTGGATTCTGTTCTTCAGATGGCAATTGCCCTTTGAATAAGAAAGCAGCAATCTCTTGATTAATGTGCGACATCAATCCCTTGAATAAATTGAATGATTCAATTTTGTAAATCACTAATGGATCTTTCTGCTCAAAGTGCGCTGTTTGTACTTCATGCTTCAAATCATCCATTAAACGCAAGTGATGCTTCCAGGCATCATCAATGAAGGCCAAAGATACCGAACGCTCGAAATACGTCCACAAATCTTTACCATTACTTTCAATAATATCGTGTAATGGCACCAACACATTCAACCCCTTTTTGTTCTCTGTGTATGGAATGGCTACCGTTTTAATTACATCGCCTCTTTCTTTATGAATACTTTTCAAAATCGGGAAAGCCTGATTTTGCACTGCTTCTTTTTTAGCTTGATAGGCTTCTACCACTTCATCAAACAATTTCTGCGTTAAATCGCCTGCATTGCCTTTCGCAAATTCAGCTTCTGTAATCGATGATTCAAACGAGAAGAATTTAATCACATCCAATTTGAACCCTTCCAAATCCTTCACCGGCAAGTGGTTCAACACTATTTCCTCGCACAAATCGTAAAACGAGTTTTGAATATCCAAGGCTAAACGCTCTCCAAACAAAGCATGTTTACGTTTACCGTAAATCACCTCACGTTGTTTGTTCATTACATCATCGTATTCCAACAAACGCTTACGAATACCGAAGT
Source organism: Chitinophagales bacterium (assembly GCA_044226285.1). Lineage (GTDB taxonomy): Bacteria > Bacteroidota > Bacteroidia > Chitinophagales > LD1 > CALAYL01. The sequence goes on from JBGAHI010000008.1 coordinate 169,125, forward strand.
TATTTTCTTCCACTTTCTTCTGCGCACGCTCAATCGATTTTGTAATCATACTGTGCTGAATTACCTCGCCATCTTTGTAACCTAAGCTATCCATCACTTTCGAGATTCGCTCTGAACCAAACAAACGCATCAACTCATCTTCCAACGAAACGTAGAATTGCGAAGAACCCGGATCTCCCTGACGACCGGCACGACCTCTCAACTGACGGTCAACCCGTCTGGAATCGTGACGCTCAGTACCAATAATCGCCAAACCTCCTGCTGCTTTCACTTGGTCGTTGATTTTAATATCTGTACCACGACCCGCCATGTTCGTTGCAATCGTTACAGCCGATGGATTCCCCGCTTCAGCCACAATTTCTGCTTCACGTTTGTGGTGTTTCGCGTTCAATACATTATGCTTGATTTTGCGAATCGTAAGCATTCTACCCAACAATTCCGATACTTCCACGTTGGTTGTACCTACCAGCACCGGACGACCCGCCTCACTCAATTGCTGAATATCGTCAATGATTGCGTTATACTTTTCGCGCTTCGTTTTGTAGATCAAATCTTCTTTATCGTCACGAATAATCGGACGATTGGTAGGAATAGTCGAAACATCTAATTTGTAAATATCCCAGAACTCACCTGCCTCAGTAATCGCAGTACCCGTCATACCACACAACTTGTGAAACATACGGAAGTAGTTCTGCAACGTAATGGTAGCCAAGGTTTGCGAAGCCGCTTCCACTTTCACATTCTCTTTCGATTCAATCGCTTGGTGCAAACCATCAGAGTATCTACGTCCGTCCAAAATACGACCCGTATTCTCATCCACAATTTTCACTTTGCCATCCATCACCACATACTGAATGTCTTTTTCAAACAAGGTATACGCTTTCAACAATTGTTGAATCGAGTGAATACGCTCCGTTTTCAAAGAGAACTCGTTCATCAGCGCTTCTTTGCGATGTAGTTTTTCTTCAGCACTTAAGCCCAACTTTTCAATTTCCGCAACCGTAGCGCCTACATCCGGAATAACGAAGAAATGTGGATCTTCTCCCGCGCCCGTAATTAACTCAATCCCTTTATCGGTAAGGTCTACCGAGTTGTTTTTTTCGTCAATCGTGAAATACAATTCTTTATCGGCCAACGGCATATTTTTTTGCTGCTCTGCCAAGAAATAATTTTCGGCATTGCGCATAATTTGCATTACACCCGGCTCCGATAAATATTTAATCAATGCAGTATTTTTCGGCAAACCTCTAAAGGCACGGTATAAAGCCATTCCGCCCTCTCCTTCTTTCGTTCCGGTGTTGCCTTCGTTGATTAATCGCTTCGCTTCCGTTAAAAATTGATTGCATACTTTACGTTGCGTATCATACAATTTTACGATGCGCGGCTTCAATTCAAAGAACTGTTGCTCATCATCGCTTTCTACTTGTCCCGAAATAATCAAAGGCGTTCTGGCATCATCCACCAAAACCGAATCGACCTCATCCACCATCGCAAAATGGTGTTTGCGTTGTACCATCTCGGCCGGATTGCTCACCATGTTATCGCGCAAATAATCGAAACCAAATTCGTTGTTGGTACCGTACGTAATATCGGCATTGTAAGCATTCTTACGCTCTTCCGAATGTGGCTGATACAAGTCGATACAATCCACCCGCAAGCCCAAGAAATTAAACAAAACGCCATTCCACTCGGCATCCCGTCTTGCCAAATAATCATTCACCGTAACTACGTGAACCCCTTCACCCGCCAAGGCGTTAAGGTAAGCCGGCAATGTAGCTACTAACGTTTTTCCTTCTCCTGTTGCCATCTCCGAGATCTTTCCGGAGTGCAACACCATACCCCCCACCAACTGCACATCGTAGTGCACCATGTTCCATTTCACGGTTGTACCGGCTGCTTGCCATTCGTTCGCGTAAATCGCATCATCACCTTCGATTTTGATACTCGGATTTTTCATGGCAATCAAACGGTCTAAATCCGTAGCCTTAGAACGAATTTGCTCGTTATTAGCGAAGCGGAAAGCCGCCTCTTTCACCACCGCAAACGCCTCCGGCAGCAACTGATCCAAGATTTCTTCGATTTGTTTATCGCGTTCTTTTTTTAGTACGTCAATATCTTTGTACAATGTTTCTTTGGTATGCAAATCTTCTTCTGCTTCTGCTTGCTTGTTGATGTTCGCAATTTGCGCATCCACATCGGCTAAATATGTTTTAATGCGCTCGCGGAATTCGTTTGTTTTGTTGCGCAGCTCAGTGTGCGAAAGCGATTTCAACTTTTCATACTCGGCATTAATTTCAACAACCCGCGATTGCATGCCTTTCAATTCGCGATCGTTTCTCGACCCGAAAACGGAGGTAAGGAATTTTTCTATAAAGTTTGCCATCTCAATTTATTTTGACATTTGGGCGATGATTTAAGTGGGTGGCTTGAAAGGAAGCGAATCGCACGAAGAACAACGCTATGTTTGGTTTTTTAAAAGTCCGCTAAAATAGTTTTTTGTACGGATATTGCAGTTCAAAGCATATACCAAATTTCTTTTTAGTACATTTTGACAGATTCGGCTCCAAAAAAGGAACGAAATGGCTGAAATGCACATTCAAAACCTGAAATTATTGGCTAGGCTGCGCCCCACTAAGAAGCGGGTCGGGCTATCCGCTTCAATCTTATCCCGCTCTGAAGCGGGATAAGGATTTCCGCTGCTATCCCTCGCAGGGGCATTTCGGTTCATTGCAAATTATAGTGCTGTTGGGTGTTTTCACCAGAAAGTGAGAATAATCTTCTATCGGTCGGCAGCGATGCCAACCGAGGACAAAATGGCCCTTGCTTCAGCAAGCGTCACGTTTGTGCGAATCCTAATGCCCGTAGTCTGAAGCATAACCGGAAAATTATCTTCTTTTTTTTGTTCAAAAGTAAAAATCATATCATTCAGCTTTTTAAACTCCATATCAGTTATTAAGCCTTCATCTAGATAAGACATAATAACATCCTTAACAAAATCATATTCAATATCATCTTTTATATTAGAACATCTAAGAATGTTAACCATCATGTTTTTGCGCTTATAACCTAAACCCAATCGCTTTATCTCTTTCCAAAAAAATTCTACAGTCTCTCCTGATGCTTCTTGAAAGTATGTAAGAATCATATTTACTCCTATCTGTATATTTTTAATAGTACGATACGGTTTGCTGGCATTAACAGTATCATCCCTAATACTTTTAAGCATAATTATCATTGAGTCAACATCCTCATCCGAAAATCCTTCAGGTTTAAAACGCTTGTATGCATCAAATGCAACATCACACATTTTACAAAAGCTATCTAACTCTGTTTTATAAAGAAATTCTTTGGCTACCATATCACTTCTTAAAAATCCAATAAATCTAAAGCAGTTTTTAAATAACATAAAAGATATTCATTTGTCAAGACTATCCCATTAATTGGATTTACACTCATGCCATCAGTTCGAAAATTAATAACTTGAATTTGTTCACTCATTGGAAATACAACTGACATTCACCCCACACCCAACGCTCCCACACCCAACCCATAACCCTCAACTCCCAACTTCCCCAGGCCACTTATGCGCCCCATCACAAAATGGCGCTTTCTTCGTTCGCTTGCAATTACACAACGTACATTTTTGTTGCTTTTCCAACTTAAACAATAGCGGTTTGTATTTTGTACCGTGGTGACAGCCATCACAAAACGGTTGTGTTTTACTTAATCCACACTGGCACCACAAATAATTTCCTTGTGCTAAATCAATAAAAGTAGGCGCATCAATCTTTGTATCCTTGACATTGTATTTTCCAGACAACGGACTATTTTCATCCTGACTTTTCAATACCGGAAAAAACATTTGCGTGTACCATGTATCATGGGTGTCGGTTTGTATACCAAACTTTTCCGGGTATTGACGAGTGAAATGAGCCGAGCCAAAAAGGATATCCCAAAAGGCAAACATATTCCCGAAGTTACCATTGGGCTCACTAATTTCATCTACTTGTGAAACGCCATGATGTGCAAAATGAAAAGCAGGAGTAACAATGGTTCGCTCGACAACCCAAGCCAATGGTGAGAGCCAAGATGAACGATATAACCACCGATCCCATTTGGTTGTACTGTGCGCACCAATAATCACCAATTGTTTCAGCACTAATCCAACAACAACCGCACTCCCTCCTCCCCAAAACGTGAATAAGGCCAACCACCAAATATTGGGCATTAACATATAATATAATGCAGCATTGCGGTATGACACTAGCAAACCCATTTCTGTAGACGCATGGTGTGCCCGATGCAATTTCCATAAAAATCTATATTGGTGTGCCGATCGATGATACCAATACTGCATCACATCATCCACCAACAAAAAAAGGGGTAATTGAAAATAGAACGGCATTGCATTCAACAATGTGCTGCCACTTGGAAAGAACGTTTCGCCTAAAAAAACAACCAACACAACAATGAAGGGCTTTGTGGCTACACTTAACAATAAGAAACTGAAAAACTCTTGAATATAATCGCCCGTTGATCTTTTGTTTTTGGAAAGATGCCCGGCAATAAATTCAATCAAACCGAATACCACTAAAATGCCTAGCACTAAATACTCGTTATACAAACGAAAAAATGAAATTACTGATTCCATCACTTTAGATTATTGATGAAGCTAAATATTAAATTCAAGATTTTAAATCATTCGCATTGCGTATGATTGGAGAAGCAACTATCCCCTATTTTCCCCTAAACTTATATATTTGATGAGTTACATTCAAAGCATTACATAAAACAAGCGCATTGAACAAGACCTCCCTTTTTTACGAACCCTTTCTATCTAACCAAAAAACGGTGGAAGTAGCTGTGCTTATCGACCCTGAAAAGGCGGATACTGCTTATTTGACTAAACTCATTTCAATTGCCGAAGCACAAAAAGTAGACTGGCTATTTGTAGGAGGAAGCACCGTAACTGTGGAGCAGTTTAATTCCACGATTACGTTCTTAAAAAAGTTCAGCGCTATTCCGGTGATTATTTTTCCGGGTAGCGAAACGCAACTACACCCTAATGCCGATGCAATACTTTTTTTGAGTTTAATTAGTGGTCGAAACCCGGAATATCTAATCAACAAACAAGTGCAATCTGCTCCCTATATTTTTGAGCATAATATTCCCGTTGTTCCTACCGGCTATATTTTAGTTGATGGTGGTCGTGAAGCAACTACAGCAAAGGTTTCGAATACAACCGCACTAAAAAATGATTCCGAAATCATAGCTACAGCCATGGCCGGAACCCTGTTAGGCATGAAAGCAATTTATCTGGAAGCAGGCAGCGGTGCTAACAATGTGGTAAATATTGATTTGATTCGCAACATAAAAGCGCAACTTCCGGTGAAATTAATTGCAGGCGGAGGAATTCGAAACGCTAAAGATGCAAAACGAATAGCTGAAGCAGGTGCTGATGTTATTGTTATTGGCAATGCATTGGAAGAAGATGTGACTATTTTAAACGAAATTATGTTTGAACTTAGGAAATGACAAAGGGACTAGTACTTAAATCTACAGGAAGTTGGTACGAAGTACTTACCGAAAAGAACGAACGCATCAACGCGCGTTTGAAGGGTGTATTGCGTTTGGAAGAAACCAAAGACACGAACCCCATTGCTGTTGGAGATAAAGTACTTTTGCAAAAAGAAGATGACGGTCAAGATTGGATGATTGCCTCAGTGGAAGAGCGCGATAACTATATCATTCGCTCCTCACCAAAACACAAAGGCGCACGGCAAGTGATTGCAGCTAATATCGACCAATGCTTGTTGATTGCTACCATTGATGCCCCTCGTACATCCACCGGTTTTATCGATCGCTTTTTAATGGCTACCGAAGGATTTCGCATTCCGGTGATTATTGTATTCAACAAACAAGATCTGTTGGATCAAAAAGGGTTGAAAAAACAAGAGTTTACAGCTAATCTTTATTCCTCTATTGGATACAGAACAGTTTTCACTTCTGCCACTGAAAAGCAAGGTATTACTGAATTAGAAGCTTTATTGAAAGATAAAACCACGCTTATTTTTGGCCATTCGGGGGTGGGCAAATCTTCCCTCATGAATGCGATCGACAGCAACTTGCAATTGAAAACCAATACGCTTTCTCGTTTCTCAAATAGAGGGATGCACACCACCACATTTGCTGAAATGTATTTGCTAAAAAATGGCGATAAAATTATCGATACACCGGGGGTGCGCGAATTCGGGCATTACAACATTGCTCCTGAAGAAGTAAGTCATTATTTTGTGGAAATGCGTGAACGACTCAACGCATGTAAATTCAACAATTGCACGCACAGCTACGAACCGGATTGTGCCGTGAAAGCTGCGTGGATGAATCACGAAATTAGCGATGAACGCTACAAAAGCTATTTAAATATTTACGAAGAAATTAAGGCGCACTATAAACACTGGGAACAAAAATGAAAGTAGTCATCCAACGCGTTACAGAAGCCAGTGTTACAATTGATGGGCAGGTGAAAGGCAATATCAGTAAAGGATTGCTGTTGCTGATTGGCATCGGACAAGAAGACACCGCATCAGATATTACATGGGCCGTTCGTAAAATTGCAGCGATGCGCATTTTTAGTGATGCAGACGATAAAATGAATTTATCAGTGAAAGACATTAACGGTGAAGTATTGGCGATTTCGCAATTCACCTTGTTTGCCGATACCAAAAAGGGCAACCGACCTTCCTTTATAAGAGCTGCTCCGCCTACAATGGCTAACGAACTGTACGAGCAATTTTTAACGCACATGGAACAAGAACTCGGCAAACCTATCCAATCCGGCAGTTTCGGAGCCGATATGAAAGTACGATTACTCAATGACGGTCCCGTGACCATTCTTCTTGATTCAAAAAACGAAAACTAATTGATATGCGCTCCTATCTGATTAAACATGGCATTGTAGCATTTGTAGCTGCATTTTTGCTTACCTTTTCCATTGCAAAGTTTGAAGTCTTCAGTAGCATTCAATTTCCTTTGTGGGCCAGCTTTGCCTTTCTAAACTTGTTGTTTTTACTTGTTTTCGTCCTACTGAACCGAAGTTTAAAAATGGCATCACAACAACATTTCATGACCTTTTTTGGTACTACCTTCGCCATTAAATTCTTTGCGGCATTAGGCTGGATGCTTTATTGGGGATTAATGAAAGGCGTGAAAAGCAATGCCTTTATCTTATCCTTTTTTGCGCTTTACTTCGCATTTCTTTTCACGATGATGATTGAGATTTGGTTTTCCACAAAGCGAAAAACACTTTAATCGAGTTTAAATGGTTTTAAGGACTGTATAAAAAAACAATTCACTGGATATTTGTATATACGATTTTTATTATATTTAAGATATAAAACATCGTTATGAAGTTTAAACTCCCTGAAAAACTGATACTGATTTTGCTCATCAGTATACTTAGTGCATGTAAAAAAGACAAACCACCTGTTACCATTCAATCCAATGTTTGGGAGCGCAAAGAGATTTTTGGAAGTAGCTACATTTATTTCTTATCCAACGGAAATGTTAGCCAATTCACTAGCTTCTTGTATAACTTCCATGCAAAATCTTATGGCCATTATTCATCTTCGAACGGACAGGTTGAGTTAACCACCTCTCCTGGTAGTAATGTCACCCTTTACAACATTACTATTAGTGGCGACACGCTTTATTTAGAAGATGGAGCAAACATTACCTACTATACAAAAGCTACCACTCCACCCGACACTGTAAACTGGGTGAGAAATTTAGCCCTATCAGATAAACATCTATTAGGCCATTACGGACAGTATGGTTCAGTAGAAACGGACGGAACTGATTTGTTTATTCGGACCTATTCCAGCACCAAACGGCTATATCGCTTTTCCATGACAACACATCAAATTGAAGATTCAGTCACCTTAGTTCAAAGTGGATCAGGCACAGGGTATGCCGGAGGAGGATTATGGATAAACGATTTAAGTGCAAGCCCATATCGATTGTTCAAATACAATTATGTTGCAGCATCTGTAGTAAACAACTCGCCCGTGTTAACAAATAACGCAATTGCAATGACCGGTAGTGGGGGCAAAGTTTGGTTGCTTACTACTAATATGGAATTACAAACATTTGACCCGGTTACCAATACTTTTGAAACCAAAGCAAGTTTCCCTTACCTCCAATATTTTTTAGCAGGAGGAGGGTTCCTTGATATTGCAATTGATGGGAACACACTCTATTTTTCTACCTTTCAAGGTTTAATGGCTATGGACTTAACAACCAATACGTTTACCTCAACATATTTCAGACCCAATACATTTATTACCGGCATAACGAAACTCAATGGTGAATTGTGGGGGACCGTGATTGAAACGCAAAATGGCTCATCAAGTATAAGTAACGCAACAATTTCAGTTAGTAAAATCACCTTAAACTAATCCCAATGAAATTTCGAAATATATTGCTCAGTTGCTCACTATTGTTGGGCATTGTAACGATGAACTCCTGTAAAAAGGACAATCCGACAGGCCCTACTATTCAACAAAATTGGCGTGTCATAAAAAGCGATTACCCGGAATTGAAATACGCTGTTTCCTTTGATGGAAGTAGCTTTTGGCTGTTAAACGAAAATCAAACTACACTTAGCCACGAAAAGAAAAAAACACTCTACAAGGAAGATGGCGAATTGTTAACCACCAATATTGATAACAGTTTGTACCATTTTCGAAAAAAATTTTCCGGTGATACCCTTTTTCTTTTAGCTGATGAAAACAATGTATCGAGTTTAGATAATATATGGTTGTTGAAGGATAATAGTGCTCCGAGTGAAAAAGAATGGGTTGTAGAAGTCAGTGGCACAGAACTAATGAACAGCATTGTAAAATCTGCATTATGTTGGACAGACGGAAAATTAACCATCTTAAATCAGCAAAGTGCTCAACTCCTCAATTTCGCAACCAAAACAATAACATCAAATACTGATTTAGGGGTAGCCTATAGATGTATCGAATATAACGGAAGTAAATGGTGGGTTTCAACAGGTGGCGACTTGAAACTTATCAATACAAGCACAGGAATTGCAAGTGTGGTATCCGGTGCCGCACCAGGCACTATTTATGCGATTGCATATAACGGAACCAATAGTGTGTATTGCTATTCCTACTCCGGCTCAACGCCAAAACTCTTTGAATACAACATTTTAACGAACACTTTTGGACCTGAATTTGACGCTCCGGGTGATCAAATTATGGATATGGCGTTCAAAGGAGGTAAGCTCTATGCAATTGCTCAAAACTACATCTATCGCATTGATCCAACTTCATGGAAAGTAGAGAAAACCTACACAATGCCGGATTACTTCACAGAAGGCATCGCCACAGATGGAGTTGATTTTTATGTAGTGGGATGGAATTACTACGGCAGTTCCAAGTACTTCAAAGTAACATTAAACTAACCCTAAAATGTGCAGCAATATGATTAAACGAATATCATTACTTTTCGCAACTGCTCTTCTTCTTTTGGGCGGATGCAAGAAAGAAACCAAAACTACAGCACCAGAAATTGATGGACAATGGCAAGTACTCAATTTTGCTGGCGTTTTTTCGAATGAATACTACCTATTTAATTCAACCAATAAAACCGTTTATAATTTATCCAAAGAATCAGGGTTTGAATTTCGCGATTATCAAAAAGGTGTTTTTAATATTAAAGGCAACATTTTAGAAATGAGCTTGTATTCAACTGACCTTTATTCCTTTTCTATTACTAATGATACCCTCACATTAACCAATGCCTATAGCGGAAGTGTAAAGAGAGCTTTACGCAGCAATATTGCTCCAAAGACTGTCGATGCATGGATAAAACCAGCTACCATAAAAGCTGAAATAAGAGACTCCTTTTCTTCACAAGCAATCACTATCTATAACGGAAAAATCTATTCGTTAATTTCAATGGAAGCGAAACGGATTAAGATTTTTGATGTGAATAGCTTAATGGAAACAGGTAGTCTTAATCTAACAAATGAATATACAGCATGTGAATTTGTTGGTCCCTATTTGTTTACCGCTCGAAAAGTAGATGAAAAATTAGAGCGAATTAGCGAGCTAGACGGTTCTGTTATGGCCACAAGTGGTGCCAGCGGGGCTTTCAACTACATACGCGCAATGACATTTAATGGCTATGATTTAGTTTTCACTTCCGGTTACAATTTTTTCACTTACGATATCTCGGCAAGTGTTTTCTCCAATAAACCGGGACCCGGAGATATAACCGAGATGGCCTACTATGATGGAAAATTATATACTGTAGACCAAGGCTCAAGTGTCATACATCAAATAAATGCGAGTACATTAGTAGAAGAAAAATCGTGGCGTTTAGAACATTATCGTTTAGATGCCATTGCCTTTGATGGAAGTAACTGTTGGGTACATGGAACACCTAGCGGAAGTTCGTTTTCCAAATTTCTGAAAATAGAATTACAGTAAAGGAATGCGCATCTGCTTAATGCCCTAAATGATGGTGTTCATCCAAGTGCATTTCTTTGATAGCCGAAACATAATCGAATCGCTCTAACAATCCTGTATCATAAATGCCGGAACGGAACTCTTCGTTTTTCATCAGCGCTAAACTGAATGGTATCGTGGTTTTCACACCTTCAATAATAAACTCGCTCAACGCACGCTCCATTTTCACAATACATTCTTCGCGAGTTTTCGCACGGCAAATTACTTTGGCCAACAGCGAATCGTAGTATGGCGGCACAGTATAACCTGCATAGATATGCGTATCTACACGCACACCATATCCTTTAGGCGTATGTAAAGCTGTAATTTTACCCGGACTTGGTGCAAAGTTATTCAACGGGTCTTCTGCATTCACACGACATTCAATCGCATGCATTTTATCAGGGAAATATAATTCGCCTGAAATAGGCGTTCCGGAGGCAATTAAAATTTGTTCTTTAATTAAATCGAAGTCCATTACTTCCTCCGTTACAGGGTGTTCTACCTGAATACGGGTATTCATTTCCATGAAGTAAAAGTTCTTGTATTTATCAACCAAGAACTCAATGGTACCTACCCCTTCGTAACTAATAGCGGTGACCGCTTTCACCGCAGCATCACCCATACGTTTACGCAAATCGGCATCCACAAAAGCAGATGGAGCTTCCTCCACTAACTTTTGATGTCGTCTCTGCACAGAACAATCGCGTTCCGACAAGTGACAACCGGCACCGTATTGATCTCCGGCTACTTGAATTTCGATGTGGTGAGGTTCTTCAATAAACTTTTCGATATACACAGCACTGTTACCAAACGATGCACCGGCTTCAGTTCTAGCAGCATCATAAGCACGCTCCAAACCATCATCATCGCGCACAATACGCATTCCTTTACCTCCGCCTCCGGCAGTAGCTTTCAAAATGATTGGGTAGCCAATTTGAGCCGCTATTGTTTTGGCATCAGCTACAGAATCAACTAAACCATCAGAACCGGGAATACAAGGTACACCTGCTTTTATCATCGTTTCTTTGGCCGTAATCTTATCGCCCATTTTACGAATCTGAGCCGCAGTTGGTCCGATAAACTTAATGCTATACTTCGCACACAACTCAGCAAAATCGGCATTTTCTGCCAAGAAACCATAGCCCGGATGAATAGCATCCGCACCGGTTAATTCGGCTGCAGCCATAATATTCTGCATGTTCAAATACGAATCTCTTCCTTTGGGAGGGCCTATACATACTGCTTCATCTGCAAAACGCACATGTAAACTATCGCGGTCTGCAGTAGAATATACAGCTACCGTTTTGATGCCCATTTCTTTGCAGGTTCTAATAATCCGCAAAGCAATTTCGCCTCTATTGGCGATTAGAATTTTCTTAAACATCCTGTAAATTGAATGGATTAGGCTTTCTCAATCAAAAATAACGGTTGGTCGTATTCTACCGGAGATGCATCATCTACCAATATTTTTACGATTTTTCCAGCACCGCCATCAAACTCAATTTCGTTGAACAACTTCATCGCTTCCACGATACAAAGTACATCTCCGTTCTTAATAGAGTCGCCTACTTTCACAAAAGGTTCTTTATCGGCTCCAGGTTTGCGGTAGAATGTACCAATCATTGGCGAACGGAATGTAAACACATTATCGTTAGCAGGTGCTGCAGTTGCTGCAACGGCAACAACCGTTTCTTCTTTCTTAGCAGTATCGGCAATAGCTTGCGGAGCAACCTGCTGGTATGGCATGTGCACCATAGGTGTTCCATTCGAAACACTTTTGATTGTAATCGAAAAATCTCCTTCTTTTACTTTCAATTCTGCGATGCCGGACTTAGTCACCAACTTCACCAGTTCTTGTACCTGTTTTAAATCCATAATAGTGTATTGATTATGTAGACGAAAGTAAAAATTTCTGCTATAAAACAAGATATTCCTATTTTGCAGATACATTTCTTAACGACCGATTTATGTTTGATATTGAAACATTAAGAGAATACTGCCTTTCGCAAAAATGCGCTACTGAAGATTTACCTTTTGGCCCGGATGTGCTGGTATTCAAAGTAATGGGCAAAATGTTTGCATTGGTGCCATTAGATTCAGAGCGATTGCAAATTAATCTAAAAATGGATGCCGAATTGGTGCCCGAGTATCGTGAAAAGTATAGTGGCGTTATTCCGGGTTATCACATGAATAAATCACTGTGGAACACGGTTTTAGTAGAAAACTCCGACCTGAGTGTGAAAGAGATAAAATGGATGATAGACCACTCGTACGCGGAAGTGGTGAAAAAGCTCACCAAAAAATTACAAGCAGAATTGAATTCAATTGACTAACTTCGAAGCATGATAGAACTTGTTTTGATTGTACTTTTTGCGTGGAGAATTTACCGCATGGCGCTGGAAAAAGGGCTTTCTGCTTGGCGTTGGGTAACTAATTTCCTTTCGGGTTATTTTGCTTTCGGCATTTTAATTTCGGTGGCATTGGTTATTGTTTACGGAAAGGATGCTTTTCAAGACATCAATAAAATTCAAGATGTACTTCGCAATTGGACGCCTTTTGTACTCCTTTTTTTAGTGTTGTGGTTTATGTTTTTACGTTCAAGAATCTTGAAACAAAAAGATGCAGATAACGATTCATATAACGACAACGATCAATATTTTCCTGACTTAGACAAGGACAAAGAGCCGAAACCAGAAAAGAAAGACCTCTCCTATTTCCGATAAAAACGCATATCATGTAGTTGGTGCAGGTATTGCCGGCTTGCTCACCGCTTGGTTTTTAGACCAAGAAGGCTGTGATGTAACTTTACACAACAATCCTGAAATACAAGCCGCATCAGGCATTGCAGCGGGGCTCATTAATCCAATTACAGGAAAGCGATTTGCTAAAACTTGGATGGCCGATGAAATTTTCCCTTTCGCCATAGCCACTTACGAAAGTATTCAACAAACTATCGGGCAGACGTTTTTTCAACCCATTAATATTATGCGCTTGGCCGATACAATTAGTCAGGTGAACGACTGGGAAGCCCGTGCACAAAACGATGCCTTCAAACCATACATTGGCGAACATACTATCTCCACTGAAATCATTGGAAAACTGTCAGAATCAAAAGGGGCATTCAATATTAAAGGAGGGGCAAAAATCAATACCGCAATTCTTTTAAAAGGCATCAAAGGCTATTTTGAACAGAAAAAGAAACTCGTCAACGAGGCGTACACTGCAACTTCTTATAAAGAAAACGAGCGCATTATTTATTGCAATGGCACAGCAGTTCATAGTATTGACGGGCTTTCCAACCTGCCTGTTATTCCGGTAAAGGGCCATTATTTAGTGTGTTCCATTCCCGATTTAAATGCCAAAGAAGTGATTCAAGGCGCAGTGAGTATAATCCCGCAAGAAGATGGCTTATACCGCATCGGCTCTACCTATCAATGGGAATTTGCGCATAACGAATCGGAGCAAATGCAAATAGATTTACTCACACAAAATTTAAAGAAAACCATTCGTATTCCATTTACTATTGAAGCTGTAATGGTAGGCATCCGCCCCACTTCCGATGACCGAAGGCCTATATTGGGAGGGCATCCTACGCTTTCGAATGTATATATTTTAAATGGTTTGGGAACGAAAGGCTATTCACTTGCACCATACTTTGCGAAACAATTAGTCGATTTCATTGTACATGGCACTCCTATAGAAAAAGAAGTAAACATCGCTCGTTTTTTAAATGCAAATTATCATATTCGTTCTCTATAATACATCGCCTTGGACTTAGCCATTTTATATGAAGACAACCACTTGATTGCAGTGAACAAACCTGCAGGTGTACTTTCGCAGGGCGATAAGACCGGAGATGTAGTATTGGCAGACATTGTGAAAGAATACTTAGTCAAAAAATACAACAAACCGGGAGAAGCATTTTTGGGCGTCATCCACCGGCTCGACCGTCCTGTAAGCGGTGTGGTGCTTTTAGCAAAAACGAGTAAGGCGCTATCAAGAATGAATGAATTGTTTAAAACCCGTGCTGTTCAAAAAACCTATTGGGCGATAGTAGAGCAAAAACCAACTATCGAAAAAGCAACATTGGTGCATTGGCTGAAAAAAAATGAAGCGAAAAACATGTCGTTTGCTTCAAAAACCGAAAGCAAAGACGCTTTGAAATGTGAGTTGGAATACGAGTACAAAGACAGCAGCGACAAATATCATTTGTTGGAAGTGAATCCGCACACAGGCCGCCACCACCAAATTCGTGTACAATTGTCAACCATCGGTTGTAAGATAAAAGGAGATTTGAAATATGGCGCAAAACGCAGTAATCCTGATGCTTCTATTTCGTTACATGCACGAAAACTCACCTTTGTACATCCGGTATCAAAAGAGCCGGTGGAAATTATAGCACCTGTACCGGAGGAAGTGGTGTGGAAATTCTTTGAGAATAGGCAATAAAAAAGGCCCCGAATTCGGAGCCTTTGTAGGGGTTGGGTCACAGGTAATTATTTTGCTGGTGGCAACAATACCGCATCAATCACATATACCATTCCATTGGAAGCAGGAACAGCCGCCAACACATTAGCATCGTTTATTTTGATTTTACCATCGGCACCTTTACTCACTTTCACATTACCACCATTTACCATACCAATGGTCATACCGTCTTTTAGATATTCCTCTTTTAATGCAGAAGTAGTTACATGGTATTCTAACACATTGCGTAAATCTTTTTTGGCTTCAGGTTTTAATAAACCATCAACCGTTCCTGCTGGCAATTTATCGAAAGCTGCGTTCGTTGGCGCAAACACAGTAAAAGGACCGGCATTCGACAATACATCGACATAATCAGCTGCTTTAACAGCTGCCACAAGGGTTGTGTGATCCTTTGAACCCACTGCTACCTTTACCACATCTTTTTGTGATTGGTCGTCTTGCACAGCCGATTGGCCTACAGCAGGAGTTGAAGCTTCTGCCTCAGTTGAAGTTTGTTCTGTACTTGCATTATTGTTGCACGATGTAAAAGCTGCTGCAACCATCAGCGTAAAAAATAATTTTTTCATATATTTGTTTTATAAAGGACAAAAGTATCTTTTATTCTTTTTTCAAACAAATGAGTAATCTCATAAAACACTACAAATTATGTCATGTCACATCCGTCTCGTACCTAACAATACTTTTTTGAAAATTGTATTGTTGCCTTTATTTCTCTTTTGTTTTTCTTCTTGTAACCACTCAGAAGCAAGTGAAAATGGGCTTATCACAAAAGAAGAAATATTTTCTTCAACACAAATAAATGGGAAATGGACTACCGATTTTAAAACTGCTGAAGAATTAAAAGTGATGCGAAACACTATTGAAAACTTCACTTTGCTCAACAAAAAAAAGTTTGAGAATTTAAAAGCTTACCAAGAGTTTGGCGATTTAATAGCCATGCATATTGAAAGAGTATTAAATAATTGTGGGTTAGACAAAAAAAGCAAAGCAATACTCCATTCGAAATTGGAAAAAATGAGTGTTGAAGTGAATATACTTCACGGCAGTGATATGGAAAAATCAAAGCTTTCTGTTAAAAAGGTCAACGAAGCACTTGCAGATATCGACTCTACATTTACATACACAAATTAATAAAAAGAAAAAGGCTTTTTTTGCAGTTTCTTTTAGCTTATATACTAGATTTGCAACATCATAAACCGCTAAAAGATGATGTTTTCCAAAAGTTGTGAGTATGCGATTAAAGCAGTTATTCATTTATGTATGGAAACACACGCAGGTGGACGTTTAAGCATTAACGATATTGCCATTGCCATTGATTCACCTGAACCTTTTACGGCAAAGATTCTTCAAACACTCTCGAAACATAAAATCATTTCCTCAGCCAAAGGTCCGGGGGGCGGATTCTATGTAGAGCAAAAGAAGAAGCCCATTTATGTTATGGATATTGTTCACCTTATGGATGGAGAAGATGCCCTTAACCGCTGCGGCCTTGGACTAAAAGAATGTAGCGAAGATCATCCATGCCCTATTCATAACGAATTTAAGAGCTACTCATCGCGATTAAAAAAACTATTGGAAACCAAAACGATACAGCAATTCGCGGCTGAAATTAAGACTGGAAAAGCTTTCCTCAACAATTAACTCTATTTTTTTGTTTCAATAAAAGACTAAAAGGTCTTTTTATTGATTTTAATCATACTTTTACATAACGAGGCTCATATAATATCCTTTGGGGACTGAGCACTTTTGCATCGTAACAAAAAATATAAATATATGCGTAACAAAATGTTTTCCATTGTGGCACTAGCTGCCGTAGTTTTTATGAATAGCTGTGGAAATGGCGATACAAAAAACGAAAATGAAAGTACTGAAGCGGCTCCGCAAAGTATGATTAAAGACACTCCAAAAGACGATGGACAGGGTATCGGAAAATTTAAAGATGTGACTTTAACAGCCTTAGATAGCAAATTAGCAGCTGAGGGGATGGCGATTTTTGAATCAAAATGTGCCGCTTGTCACAAAACAACCGATCAAAAAGTGGTTGGACCTGGACTAAAAGGAGTTACTACCAGACGTCAGCCGGCTTGGATTTTGAATATGATGACTAACCCTATAGAAATGACGCAAAAAGATCCAACTGCAAAAGAACTGTTAGCGGAGCATCTTACACAAATGACATTCCAAGATGTTTCCGATGAGCAAGCAAAACAAATCTTGGAATACCTCCGCCAAAACGATGCGGATGAAACAACTGCGGAAGCCAAAAAATAAGTATTAAATAATTTAATAAATAAACAACAATGAAAAATATTTCGATCAAACAGGGACTGCTTGTTGCAGTCGGGATACTATCGGCAGGGCTCTTCAATAGTTGCAAGCCACCGAAAGTAGATTCAGCAATGGCAGGAGACGCTGCCAAAAAAGTATATGTAGCTCCTGGCAAGAAGGATGAATTGTATTTATTCACTTCAGGTGGTTTCAGTGGTCAAGTTGGGGTCTATGGATTGCCTTCCGGCAGAATGTTGAAAAACGTACCTGTATTTTCTCAAGATGCAGAAACTGGTTATGGCTACAGCGAAGAAACAAAACCGATGCTAATGACTTCGCACGGGTATACTCCTTGGGATGACAGCCACCATCCCCAATTATCGCGCACCGATGGACAAGATGATGGTCGTTGGTTATTCATTAATGCCAACAATACACCACGTATAGCGCGAATGGATTTAGGCATTTTCAAAACAACAGAAATAATAGAGTTGCCTAACTGTGGAGGAAATCACGCATCCCCATTCACAACACAAAACACAGAGTATGTTGTTGGTGCTTCGAGATTCTCGGTACCATACGATAAAGATGGCGATGCCTCTATTGCAGAATACAAAGACAAATTTAAAGGCACTATTTCGTTTGTAAAAGTTGATAAAGAAACGGGTAACATGAAATTGAATTTCCAATTGCTTGTGCCGGGTGTAGACTACGACTTAGCAAGAGCAGGAAAAGCAGCATCACACGGTTGGGTATTTTTCAGTTGCTACAACAGTGAAAAAGCACACACGCTTTTAGAAGTAAATGCTTCGCAACGCGACAAAGACTTCATTATGGCCGTGAACTGGAAAAAAGCAGAGGAATATCTATCTCAAGGAAAAGGCATGAAATGGGCAGCTAACTATGCGCATAACGTAATGGATGAAAAAACACATACTGCTACTTCAACAATGGAAAAAGAAGTAACCGTTTTAGATGTGAAAGATTTACCGGGTGTTTGTTATTTTATTCCATGTCCGAAATCTCCACACGGTTGCGATGTTGATCCAACAGGTGAATATATTTGTGCTTCAGGAAAATTGGCCGCTGTTATTCCTGTATACTCATTCAGCAAAATGATTAAGGCTATTGATGCGAAAACATTTGATGGCGATTATGATGGTATTCCGGTAATTAAGTACGAAGCCGCATTAGATGGTGAAGTTGAAAAACCGGGTTTAGGTCCATTACACACTGAATTCGATAACGAAGGCAATGCATACACATCCTTCTTTGTTTCTTCAGAAATTGTAAAATGGAATGTAAAAAGCAAACAAGTCTTAGATAGAGTTCCAACGTATTACTCTATTGGCCACTTGTGTGTGCCAATGGGCGATAACATCAAACCGTATGGCAAATATGTAATTGCATTAAACAAAATTACGAAAGATCGCTACTTACCTACAGGGCCTGAGTTAACTCAATCGGCTCAACTCTATTCCATTGATGGTCCTAAAATGCAATTGTTACTTGACTTCCCTACCATTGGCGAACCGCACTATGCACAAGCTATTCCGGCTGAGTTGGTAACACGTCACGAAGTTAAGTTCTACAAATTAGACAACAACAATCACAAATATGCTGCGAAAAACGAAAAAGAAGCAAAAGTGGTTCGCAACGGAAATGATGTACACGTGTACATGACAGCCATTCGTTCACACTTTACACCCGATAATATTGAAGGGGTAAAAGTTGGAGATGTGGTGTACTTCCACGTAACCAACCTTGAACAAGATTGGGATGTACCGCACGGATTTGCTGTAAAAGGAGCGCTTAACTCTGAGTTATTGGTTCTTCCGGGTGAAACATCTACAATCAAATGGGTTCCTGATCATGCAGGGGTTTATCCAATGTATTGCACCGATTTCTGTTCAGCTCTACACCAAGAAATGCAGGGTTATGTGCGGGTTTCGCCTGCCGGCACCAATACTGCTATAAAATTCTCTACAGGCGACTAGGTTCATAATTGACAAGGAGGAGGTCTGTTTAGGCTTCCTCCTTTTTTTCTCCACTTATTGTACGCAAGTTCATGAAACGTACAACGCTCAAACTCTTATATGTCGAAACTTAAAACATATACACGAATCATCATTTTTGTTTGTGCATTAGCGATGATTCCTGCCAACTTTCTTTCTGTGTGGCAGATTCAACTCGAGGCACCACAATATCCGGAAGGATTAAAAATGGAAATCTGGAGTAATAAAATTGCAGGTGATTTCGACAAGATAAATGGCTTGAATCACTATATCGGTATGGCAGAAATAAAGCAAGAAAACTTTCCTGAGTTTAAAGTTATGCCCTGGTTGATTTGGTTGTTTGTTGCATTTGGACTACTTACTGCTTTAGTAGGCAAACGGTTTTTGCTCTGGATATACGTTATTATTCTTTCTGCTAGCGGAGCCTGGGGGATCTACGATTTTTGGAATTGGGAATACCAATACGGACATAATTTAAATCCGCATGCAGCCATCAAAATTCCGGGCATGGCTTATCAACCCCCACTAATTGGTTGGAAACAATTGTTGAACTTTTTAGCCGGATCGTTCCCAGATATAGGCGGTTGGTTGATTATTGGTGCATCGGTAATTATTGTGGGTGTTTTAGTATTCGAACAATTCAGAAAAAAATAAATTAAACGCAGTGTATAAATTTCTTAAAGCATTACTCTTTATTGTATTTACAGCTATAAGTATTGAATCGTGCAACAACGAAACGCCAAAAATTAATTTCGGGAAAGACATGTGTGCCTTTTGTAAAATGACAGTGATTGATGAAAAATTCGGTGCATTGCTCATCAACAACAAAGGGAAAACATTATGCTTCGATTGCACTGAATGCATGGTAAATTACATGAAGATGGACAAAGATTTTCATCCCGAAAAAATATTAACGATAGACTACTGCAACCCTAGAATACTCATCGATGCTGAAAAAGCACATTACCTTTATGGTGAAAATATTAAAAGCCCTATGGGAGGAAACATTGCATCGTTCAAAACAAGTGAAGATGCGGAACGCTTTCAAAAAACTTTACAAGGCGATTTAATCCTTTGGAATAAAGTACTCGAAATAAAATTCTGATATTCATGAAACTTCGATGCTTGTTCTATGCTCTTTTTTTTTCATTGTTCTGTAAAGCAACAACAGTAACACTTTGTAAAGATTGTCCGGTTCAAAACTTCAAACAAGCATTACAAGTTATAAAACCCTACGACACCCTTGTTATCAAAAAAGGAACATATACTTGCATCAACGAAACGATATACAAACCCATAACTATTATTGGAGAGAGCCTTCCTGTTTTGGACGGGAAACAAATGGATGAAATACTTGTAGTTATGAGTAACGATGTGCATTTGTTTGGATTAGCTATTGCTAACAGCAAATGTGGCAGTATGAAAGATTACGCAGGTTTAAGAGTTTTCAAAGCGCGTAATGTGATTATAGAAAACTGTCAGCTTACCAATACATTTTTTGGTATTTATCTCAGCGATTCGAAATGTATAACCGTAAAAAATTGTTCGGGGAAAGGAGCGCATTATGGTAAAAGCGATACCGGTAACGGAATTCACCTTTGGAAGTGCGATAGTATTAGCATTACAGGTAATCATTTGGAAGGACATCGGGATGGGATTTACCTAGAATTTGCAAAACACTGTACCATTGAATCTAATCTATGTGAGCGTAATTTTCGTTATGGTTTGCATTTCATGTTTTCCGATAACGACACCTATTCGAATAACACTTTCACCGGAAATGGAACAGGTGTAGCGGTAATGTACAGCAAAGGCGTTCATATGTTCAACAATAAATTCTTGAATAATTGGGGCGATGCTGCTTACGGCTTGTTACTTAAAGACATGAGCAATGGAATAATTAAAAATAACATCTTCCAAAACAACACCATTGGAGTAACAATGGAAGGTGGTACAAATATGCGTTTTGAAAAGAATGATTTTGGTCAAAATGGTTATGGATTGAAAGTTATGGCCAACTGCCGACTCGATACGTTTGTATTGAACAACTTCTCCGGCAATACTTTTGATGCTTCTACTAACGGAGAATTAAAAGAAAATTTATTCGAAAAAAATTATTGGGATAAATATGAAGGGTACGATTTGAACCGCGATGCGATAGGGGATATCCCCTATCGCCCGGTGAGTTTGTACTCCGTATTAGTTGACCAAATGCCATATGCAATCATGCTGATGAGAAGTTTTACCATTGATTTGCTTAACAAAGCAGAGAAAAATATTCCGAGCATAGTACCGGAAACATTCATCGATAATAAGCCCATTATGAAAATGATTAAGAGAAGATGATCGAAATACAAAAAATAGAAAAGCAATTCGGTAATTTATCGGTACTCAAAGGAGTAGACGCCTCCTTTAATGCCGGTAATGTGGTGAGCATTATTGGCCCGAACGGTTCGGGGAAAACAACACTTATTAAATGTATTTTAGGAATGGTAGTTCCCGATAATGGCAGTATACAATTCGCAGGCAAAAACATTCTTAACGATTATTCCTATCGACAGCAGTTGGGCTATATGCCGCAAATTGGTCGATATCCAGAAAACATGAAAATGGGTCAGCTTTTTGCGATGATGAAAGACCTCCGAAAATCGGCACATGTGTTGGATGAAGAACTTATCAATGAATACCAATTGATGGCTATGCAAGACAAACCCATGCGAACGCTTTCAGGAGGAACAACACAAAAAGTAAGTGCAGCGCTCGCCTTTCTATTTAACCCAAAAGTATTGATACTGGATGAACCCACTGCTGGCTTAGATCCTCTTGCCGCTGAAATACTTAAAGCCAAAATAACAAAAGCAAAAGAGGAAGGGAAACTCATCATCATCACTTCACATATTATGAGCGAAGTGGAAGAAATTGCGGATAGCATCATGTATCTCTATGAAGGGAAAGTTAACTTTTATAAAACGATTACAATTTTAAAGCAAGAAACCGGAGAAGAAAAACTAGGAAAAGCCATTGCCAAAATCATGAAAAGTCAAAGCCATGCTTAAGATTGCCAAATATGTCATTTATGATATACTGAGAAGCAAAGTCCTCATTGCATATACACTGTTCTTACTTGTGATTTCATTTTCGCTTTTTGCACTAGAAACAGATGGAGCAAAAAGCATTGTGAGTTTGTTAAGCATTGTATTGATTATAGTACCGCTCATTAGTATTATTTTCACTACTACCTATTTCTACAACTCTTACGAATTTATTGAATTACTCGTTGCGCAACCATTGGCCCGAAACACTATTTTATTGGGCGAATTTTTAGGCGTAGCCCTTTCTATGGCGGCTACATTTTTTATCGGCATAGGCATCCCGGTTCTAATTTATGCCTCCTCATCCACCGGAATGATACTGTTACTTGCAGGAATTGTCTTAACGCTGTCTTTTATTTCTATTGCTTTTTTTGCCTCAGTAGCCATGCGCGATAAAGCCAAAGGAATTGGACTATCGTTGCTTCTATGGTTTTATTTCTCGGTGATTTATGATGCCATTGTACTTGCGTTTTTATTTTCATTCAGCGATTATCCCCTCGACCGTGCAGTTATAGCCCTAGCATCGCTCAACCCTATAGATATGGCGCGCTTAATGGTGTTAATGAAACTCGACATTAGTGCACTAATGGGTTTCACAGGTGCGGTATACAAGCAGTTTTTCGGAAGTAGTTTTGGATTATTTTATACAATAGGTATAATGCTCTTCTGGATTACGCTACCTCTTTTGGCATCTGTTCGCATTTTCAAAAAGAAAAATCTGTAAAACATTCCCTTTAAAAAACTATTAAACTTAGCCAATAGCAGAACAGCTATAAGCTATTTACTTGGGTTTCACTTTCTAAAAAGTTATTAATCATCAGTCCAAAAACAAAAATGGCCGACATTGCTGTCAGCCATTTTGCTTCGATGTAGCTCGTAGGGGAGTCGAACCCCTCTTTAGCGGATGAAAACCGCTTGTCCTAACCGATAGACGAACGAGCCGTATTGAATCGGAGCGCAAATATAGAGTTTCACTTTAATTCTCCAAAAACTTTAAAAAAATTATTTTCGCAATCACAATTTTAGCATATGTCATTAAAAACTGTAGACACCATTAATTTTGCCGGAAAACGTGCGCTAATCCGCGTAGACTTTAACGTTCCGCTCGATAAACAATACAACGTAACTGACGATACGCGTATTCGTTCAGCCATTCCTACCATTAAAAAAATATTATCCGATGGAGGTTCGGTTGTTTTAATGAGCCATTTAGGTCGTCCGCTAAAGAAATTAAACGAAGACGGAACAGTAAACTTCGAGAAACATTCTTTAAAGCACACGATTTCGACTTTAGAAGGCTTTTTAGGTGTAAACGTTCAGTTTGCCACAGATTGTGCCAACGAAGAAGCATTTGCGCTTTCTGCTCATTTAAAAGCAGGCGAAGTACTATTGCTTGAAAACCTCCGTTTCTATAAAGAAGAAGAAAAAGGAGATGCTGCTTTTGCCGAAAAACTATCAAAACACGGAGATATCTATGTGAATGATGCCTTTGGAACTGCCCATAGAGCACATGCTTCAACAACAATTGTAGCGAACTATTTTACGGATGATAAAAAAGTGTTCGGTTACTTAATGGCTGCAGAGGTAGCGAATGCCGATAAAGTATATAACAAAGCAGAAAAGCCATTTACCGCTATTATTGGAGGTGCGAAAGTATCCGATAAAATTTTGATCCTAGAAAACTTGTTAGATAAAGCCGATAATATTCTCATTGGAGGAGGAATGGCGTATACCTTTTTGAAGGCACTTGGTAAAAAAATTGGCAACTCGCTCTGCGAGGAAGATAAATTGGAATTGGCGTTAACTATCTTAGAGAAGGCCAAAGCCAAAGGGGTAAAGATTTATTTGCCTATAGACCATGTGTTGGCCGATAAATTTGATGCAAATGCAAATACACAAACGGTAAGTGTTGACGACACACCGGATAGCTGGATGGGGCTTGATATTGCCGAAAAAACGATTGAACAATATAGTGCCGTTATCACAGCATCTAAAACAATTCTTTGGAACGGGCCAATGGGTGTTTTCGAAATGGAAAAATTTCAGAAAGGCACAGTAGCTGTGGCCAATGCTGTGGCTGCAGCTACCGGAAATGGGGCATTCTCGCTTGTTGGAGGAGGCGATTCTGTAGCAGCGGTGAACCAATTCGGCTTGGCCGACAAAGTAAGTTATGTATCGACAGGTGGAGGTGCATTACTCGAAATTTTCGAAGGCAAAACATTGCCTGGTGTTAAAGCAATTACCGGCTGATTGGAAACGATTCAAAAATCGTTTCGCTTCAACGAAAACAATATATTTGATAAACTAACAACCAAACGCATGAATAAACGAATACTCGTCCTTGCATTTTTTGCGCTACTCACCAGCAGAATTACCTTTGCCCAAAACGGCACGTACCCATGGATGGTAGCTTATGGCTTAAGTGGAGCCCAACTCACCATCGGTGACGATAAATTTTACAAAGAATATTTCAGAGCAAAAAACTGGAGCATTGTTCCGAGCTTGCACTTCAAAGCTAGTCGTCACGTAGGTTATGGATTTTCTCCTCAAGCTACGCTATCTGTAGGATATGCAGAAAGACGTCCGCAAATCGACAATAAAGGTGGAGCCTTTGTTGACTTCGATTTAAACATAAAATACAGTTTTGCAAACGGCTATATTTTGAAAGAAAAATGCTTCTTTGATCCATACATTGTGATTGGAGGTGGTGTGAATTACGTTTTAGGCAAAGTGGGTGGTGACGTGGATTTGGGATTAGGAACAAACATTTGGATTTTCAAAAATTTCGGGGTGTTCATTCAAGCATCCTACAATTATGTGCCGCATAAATTTGATGCTGTTAACCCACAAGATTTCAGAGGATATATGCACCATACCATGGGCTTTGTTACACGCTTTGGCCAAGGTAAAGACCGCGATAAAGATGGTGTTGCCGATATTGACGATAAATGCCCTGATGTACCGGGATTGAAAGAACTGAATGGTTGTCCGGATACTGATGGTGATGGAATTACAGATGCAATTGACCTTTGTCCTTTAGTTCCAGGCCTCGCAGCATTTGCCGGTTGCCCGGACTCAGATGGTGATGGCATCATCGACAGCCAAGATAAATGTCCGAACGAAGCAGGAACAAAAGAATTGAAAGGTTGTCCTGATAAAGACGGAGACAGTGTTGCCGATAAAGATGATTTATGCCCTACCGTTAAAGGAGTCCCTTCATTGAGAGGCTGCCCTGATAGTGATGGCGATGGTTTAGCGGATAAAGATGATAAATGCCCGAATGAAAAAGGACCAATGGTGAGCAATGGATGCCCTGATTCGGATGGTGACGGCATTTCAGATAATGAAGATAAGTGTCCAACTGTTCCGGGTGTTGTAGCTAACAATGGCTGCCCTACCACTGACTTAGCACCGGAAGTAAAAACCGAGGTACAAAACAAATTGAACTTCGCAGCTAAAAACATTGAGTTCGAAACAGGAAGCGACAGAATCAGAACAACATCGTTTAAAGATTTGGATAATGTTGTGGCTATAATGAATCAGTACAAAGACTTAAAAGTAAATATTGACGGCCATACGGATAACATAGGTAAAGAATCGGCAAACGTGGACTTATCAATGCGCAGAGCTATTGCCGTGAACGACTATTTGGTGAAAAAAGGAATCAATCAAAACCGCTTGGCCGCTTCAGGTTATGGTCCTAGCAAACCGATTGCAACAAACAACACGGCTGAAGGCAGACAGAAAAACAGACGGGTAGAATTGAACATTAAGTAAACATTATCAATAATTTACATTCGTTTGAAAAGCCATCGAAATTCGGTGGCTTTTCTGTTTTTGGTACATAAGTTGCTAAGTAAATGGAAAATTAAAAAATGGAAACATCGCAAATCGAATCTATGATTCACAACTACACTTCTACCCTACTTAATTTTATTCCAAGTCTTGTTGGAGCCATTGTTGTGCTTATCATCGGACTATGGATAATTAAACAATTAGAAAAAGGAATTACGAAATACTTCGAACGTAAAGATTTTGATGTATCGCTTGAAACTTTCCTTCGAAGTTTAACGACAACCGGACTGAAACTCTTTCTTATCGTTTCTGTTGCAGGCATGGTAGGCTTCCCCACCTCATCGTTATTCGCCATTTTAGGTGCAGCAGGATTAGCCGTTGGTTTGGCGTTGCAGGGCTCGCTTTCTAACTTCGCAGGCGGAGTGTTAGTGCTAATTTTCAAACCTTATAAAGTTGGAGATTTAGTTACTTTGATGGATAAATTTGGTGAAGTACGCGAAATTCAAATATTCAATACCATTATTGTTACACCTGATAACAAAACTGTGATTCTACCGAATGGTGCTGTATCTAACGGAGTAATTGTTAACCACAGTAAACAAGGTCGATTGTTAGTAGACTTAAGAGTGAAGGTGGATTTTGGAGCAGATGTAGACAAAGTGAAACGCATTATTTTGGAAACGTTGAATGCTGATCCAAAAGTATTGAAAGACCCGGCTGCTACCGTTAATGTATTTGATTATGCTGAAGGGGCTGTGGTGTTATGTGTTCGTCCACAAGCTACCGTTGCGAACTATTGGGATGTATATTTCAACTCTTTAGAAAACATTCAAAAAGCGCTTAACGCGAATGGCATTGAAGGTCCACGTGTGGTAAGACATATTCTTGATAAATAAAAGCTTAAAACGATTACAATAAAAAGAGCTGCCTTTGGGTAGCTCTTTTTGTTTTACCTGTACTATTTCTGTTTCCGAAATCAATTCCTAATTTCAACCCATGTTACATTACAAAGCCGACATACGAACGCTGGTTGCAGTTGCCCTTTATTTTGTTGCGGCCATTACGCCATGGGTTTATTGGAATACACTCACCACTTGGCAAATTGTGCCTTTGGTATTGGTGAATTGTTACCTATCATTTACTTGTGCAGTTATCATTCACAACACTATTCATAAACCCATTTTTAAAGCACGATTCATGAACAGAATTATGCAAATTGTATTGGGTTTCACCTACGGACATTCAACAAGCGCCTATGTTCCGGGGCATAATTTCAGTCATCATAAATATACGCAACTCCCGAAAGATGCTATCCGCACCACCAAATTGCGCTATAAATTCAACATCCTAAATCAATTGCTATTTTTCCCTACCCTTTCGGGCGATATTTTGAAAGGTGAACTTCGTTTTGCGAACAAAATGAGGAAAGATAATCCGGCTTGGTTTCATCAATACTTATTGGAAATTGTTTTGGTGTTGGGCGTGAAAATTATTTGCATTATTATTAATTGGAAATGTGCTTTGCTGTTCATGGTTATTCCGCATTACTTTGCAGCATGGGGCATTGTGGGCACCAACTATTTTCAGCACGATGGCTGCGATGAAAAACATCCATACAATCATACACGTAATTTTACGAGTCCGTTTTTGAATTTTTTCCTCTTTAACAACGGCTTCCACACCGCTCACCACGATAGGCCATCGCTCCATTGGTCGTTGTTGCCGGCTTATCATGAAAAAGAAGTAAAGCCATTTATTCACCCCAATTTGAATCGGGAATCGCTATTGCCATACCTTTGGGAAACACATATATACCCCGGTAAACGTTTAGACTATTTGGGAAATCCGATAGTATTGCCGCCTGTAGATGCCGAAGAGGATTGGGTAGGCAACATAAAGTACAAAGAACACGAAGCCGACATGGCCGGTGTGGTTTAAAAGCATAGCATCCAACCCAATAGGTCTTTTTTCTGTCTATTTTAATACAAGTTTCCTGCAGTATTATTAACTTAGATGTCCATTGAGAAAAGCTCACTCCATATTCTTAGCACTTCTGCTCTTTACCACGCAACTTTTTGCGCAAGACGATGTGATGCTCTTTGCCGAAAACAAAGGACAATGGAACAGCAATGTCAAGTACTGTGCCGACTTAAATATGGGCAAAGTCTATCTCGAAAGCAATAAAATTGATTTCCTGATTCACGATTTCGACCATTTCAAACATGCACACGATGTGAATGATAAGAAGGATCTGGTGAATTGTCATTTTTTTAAGATTGCATTCACAGGAGCCAATGCCAATAGCATTGTTCCAGAAAACAAAGTAGCCCCTTATCGTAATTACTTCATTGGAAACGACCCAAAACATTGGGCTTCGAATGTTGGATTGTTTCAAAAATCTACCTTCAAGCAATTATATCCGGGTATCGATTTAGCAGTTACTGGCGATGGAAGCGGCATGAAATATGAGTTTCAAGTAAAAGCCGGAGCCGATCCTTCACGCATTCTTCAAACCTATGAAGGCATTGAAAAAATAACTGTCGAAAAAAACGAAGTCCATTATCATACTGCGATTACAGAAATCATTGAAAAAGATTTGCAAGCCTATCAAATCATAAACGGCTCCAAGCTTTTGGTGAAATGCCGATTTAAGAAAGTGGGTGCAAATGCTGTGGCATACGAATTTCCAAACGGATATAACACACAATATGATTTGGTAATCGACCCTACTATTATTTTTGGAACATATACCGGCTCAACAGCAGATAATTGGGGCTATACAGCAACATATGACAATACAGGATGTATGTATATTGGAGGCTATGTTAATGCGACACCTCCACAAGGAAGTATCACCAATCCTGCTTATCCAACATCTCCCGGAGCTTTTCAAGCAACGTTCGGAGGAGGAACAGGAGGTAACTCAGGAGGGGGGAATGGAATTGAATTTGCCTGTGATATGGGTATAACGAAATTTTCAGCTGATGGGAAAACCTTACTTTATTCTACATACATCGGTGGTAGCGATAATGAAACGCCCCATTCGTTAGTAGTAGATGCACAAGGCAATTTAATTATATACGGTGTAGCGTATTCCGCAAATTATCCTATATCTTCAAATGCGTACGACAAAACATGGAATGGGGATGCAGACATTGTTGTTACAAAATTGAACAGCGGAGGAACAGCATTAATTGGTTCAACATACATTGGAGGTTCTATTCGAGACGGCATCAACTTCGACCCAACAGAATTTGGATTTGGCAATTTAAAATTTAATTATGGTGATCAAAATCGAGGAGAAGTTAATATTGATGGCGCCAATAATATCTATGTAGCAAGTTGTACAAACTCGAGTAACTTTCCGGTTACTCCATCCGCTTATCAGAATGCAAGTGGCGGAGCTCAAGATGGCTGTGCATTCAAACTAAATAGTGATTGCTCTCAACTACTGTGGTCAACCTATTTAGGTGGTTCAGGCGATGACGCTTGTTATGCGCTGGATATTACTTCAACCGGTGATGTATATGCATGTGGAGGAACTATGAGTTCCAACTTTCCAATTACCGGTGGAACAATTCATACCTTTTATCAAGGCGGACAATTTGATGGCTTTATAGCAAGAATTGGAAACAACGGAACACAATTAGTGAACTCAACCTATATAGGAACAAGCGGGCACGACCAAGTTTACTTTGTAAAAGTAGATGGTGAAGGCAATGTATATTTTGTGGGTCAAACTACCGGTTCCTATCCGGTGCAGAGCGCGCTCTATTCCAATCCTAATAGTGGTCAATTTGTTTCAAAACTCAAAGGCTCACTTGATAGTATTTACTATTCAACTGTTTTTGGAACAGGAAACAGCAGACCCAATATTTCACCAACTGCATTTCTTGTAGATACTTGTAAGAATATATACGTTACCGGTTGGGGTGCTCTTTCAGGTACCTTTGGAAATTTCAGCACTGTAATGGCAGGATTGCCGCTTACAAACGATGCACAACAAAAGACTACAGATGGTACCGATTTCTACAATATTGTTTTAGGAAAAGATGCTTCCAGTTTACTGTATGCATCTTACTTTGGAGGAAATGGAGGAATTGAACATGTTGATGGGGGCACTAACCGCTTTGACTCAAGAGGCATTATCTATGAAGCCATTTGTGCGGGCTGTGGGCAGAACTCTCTTACTCCTTCTACACCGGGAGTATGGTCGCCAACCAATCAAAGCTTTAACTGTAACCTTTTTGGATTGAAAATGGAATTCAATTTAGGTAGAACAGAAGTAAAAATCAATGCCTCTCCACGGGCTACAGGTTGTGTCCCACTTACCGTTCAGTTCAATAGTGTACTCTATAATGTTGCCAATGTAACTTGGGATTTTCGAGATGGAAGCCCAACAACAAATTTCCCAAATCCAGTACATACTTTTACTGATACGGGACATTATAATGTGATGCTCATTGGACAAGATCCAAAGTCTTGTAATCTTTTAGATACAGCCTATGTTGATGTTTGGGTTAGGGATGATAGTTTAGTGGCCAATTATTTGCCGTTTGCTACAATAGATTGCTACAATAAAAACCTCAACATCTCAAGCTTCAGTTATGCTACAACAAGCTATAACTGGGATTTTGGGGATGGAACACAGGCGACCACTTCATCCGTAAATCACAACTATCTGAATTCCGGCTCCTATAATGTAAGCCTCATCCTGAGTGATACTTCGAAGTGTAATTTGAAAGACACGTTTAATACACGCATCGTTATTCCACCTCTTGTTGATTTGAAAATAGTGCCTAACGATACCCTGGGTTGTGTGCCACTAACAGTGCAATTCAACAATCTTACGTCTTACACAGCAGGAGACTACAAATGGTACTTTGGTGATGGCGATAGTTCGTCACTTCCACAACCAACGCATACCTTCTTAAGTAAAGGTACATACCCTGTTGTTGTTTATTGGAACGATACAAACACCTGCAACAAGCACGATACAGCCTATTTCACGGTTGTAGCTATCGATTCCTCTGCTGATGCATCTTTTACTTTACAACGTCAATTTTATGGTTGCGACTCTGTGAAAATCACTGTGTTTTCGGCATATACGGGTGAAGACAATGAATTCTGGGATTTTGGCGATGGCTTTACAACTACCGCGAATCCTGCCACACACACCTATATTGCTCCTGCTTTTGACACCTTACGCCATTTCCTTTATGATGCAAAAATGATTTGCAAACCCATAGATACCGATTATGTTATCATCAGTTTAAGTCCACTCGCTACAGACTATTCTATTCCTGACACGCTTGGTTGTATGCCTTTTACTGCTGATTTCACAGGCGTTTCAGACTTACCTACGACTAAATATTTCTGGTTTTTTGGTGATGGAGATTCGAGTAGCGGAGGACATGTTCAGCATACGTATCCGCAGAAAGGAACATATACCGTTCTCCAAGTAGCTATCGATTCCAACTCTTGTGTTAACATCGATTCAAATTATGCGACCATTGTTGTTATTGACGATTCTGTAAACGCTATTTTTTCGGTAAACACGCTGAATGCTTGCGATTCAGACCTTCACATTCAAATCGTAGATCAAAGTATTAATGCTGTAACTTACTATTGGCAATTTGGCGATGGCGACACCTCTCATTTGCCTAACCCCGATCACCATTATTACTTGCCGGGTACATATCCAATTACTTTAATTGTTACGGATACTTCTCGTTGTCATCCTATTGATTCCATTACCCATTATGTAACACTGAAACCCAATGCTGTAGCCCAATTTGAATTGATGAATGTGTGTGATGGATATCCAGTTATATTTTCGAATGGCTCGATTGTAAATCCTGAATCAGTTTGGGATTTTGGCGATGGCCAGACATCTGTGTTGAAAAATCCTACACACACCTATACAACCTCCGGTGATTACAATGTAACACTCTTTATTAAAGATACTTCCAGTTGCAATGTGTATGATACAATCCAAAAAACAGTAACCGTGTATGCCACTCCGATAGCAAAATTCTATTTGGAAAAAGATACGTATAAGTTCGAAACGCCTGTGCTGTTTACCAATCAGAGCACGAATGCAGATCAATTTCATTGGACGTTTGGGGATGGGGATACTTCGTCTGAATATTCTCCAACACATTACTACGACCATACCTTTGGTTGGCATCAGGCCTGTTTACTAGCCTATTATGAAGGCGCTCCTTGTCAAGATACGGTTTG
The DNA here is from genome assembly GCA_044226285.1 of Chitinophagales bacterium. Lineage (GTDB taxonomy): Bacteria > Bacteroidota > Bacteroidia > Chitinophagales > LD1 > CALAYL01. The sequence goes on from JBGAHI010000008.1 coordinate 201,549, forward strand.
CGACAGCCTCTACATTTTATTCACTCCCCTCATAGGAGTACCCAATGCATTCACACCAAACGGAGATGGCATTAACGATTTTGTGCGTGTGGAAGGCAAGGGAATCATTGAATTAGAATTTAGAATTTTTAATCGTTGGGGGTTGGAAGTATATTACGGCACTGACCCTAAGAAAGGCTGGGATGGAACATATAAAGGAGTTCCGCAAGAAATGGAAGTGTATACCTATTTGGTAATTGCTCGATTTATTAATAAAGAACCGGTGCAATTGAAAGGGAATATTACTTTGCTGCGATAATGCAGATGTGATGATTTGAGAATGAACAATAAAGGAGAAAATACAAACAACAATAAAGCATGCATAGAGAACATTGTTCCTAGCTGGAATAAGTGTATTTGTTTTTTCCGAAATAAAGAAAACCGACCCCTGCAATTTGTTTTAGTATTCTTGCTTTGTACGCTATTACAACTCCCTGAAACTGTTCATTCGCAAGACATTCACTTTACGCAATTTTTCACTAATCCACTTATTCTTTCGCCTGCTTCCACCGGAAATTTCCAAGGCAATATTAGAGGAGGAGTTAACTATAAATACCAATGGCCATGGGCTACAGATCAGCAGGTATTCAACTATCATACACAAAATGCCTATGCAGATATTTCGTTTTTACAAGATCGTGTGAAGCGAGGCTGGATGGGATTAGGTGTAAACTTTTTGAATGATGAAGCCGGTGACGGACGTTTGCGTTATATGCGCTTTGGGGCCTCTGTAGCTTGGCACCAATCGTTCGAACGTGAGAATCGTTACATTTTATCGCTGGGTTTTCAAGCCAATTATTTTTCTAAAACGGCCGATTTCGAGAAGTACTACTACAACAACCAATGGGTAGAAGATGAAGGCTTCAATCGCTCACTCAACAATTTTGAGAACCCGAATCAAACACGCATCACCGGATTCGACATGGGTTTTGGCGTAAACTTCGATGCAAAACCTACGAACAACGCGCGTTTGAGCAGCACCTTTGCTATGTTACATTTGAACAAACCAAACGATCAATTTTATAATCGCTCCAATAATCAACTCGGCTATCGATTCACAGGAAGTTTAAGTGGTGATTTTGATATCAGCAGGTCTACTGTTTTAAAAACAGATGTGTACTACACCTATCAGAAAAAAGCCTGGGAGACTGTGTTTGGCGCAATGGTGGGTATTAAATCGGGTGAAGCTTATCGTAAAGAAAATAATTCCATTTTTTGGATTGGAAGTTATTTTCGTATGATAGATGCGTGGTCGCCAATTGTTGGCTACTCCTACAAACAATGTCGATTGTTGATTAATTACGATGTGATTATTTCAAAGCTATCGCGCACAGGAAAATTAAATGGTGGATTAGAAATTTCGTTGGTGTTAGTGGCAGGTTGGAAACACAAGCAAAACGAACAAAAATGGGCTTGCCCTAAATTCTAACACATAAAAAAATCCCACCGCAAACGCGATGGGATTTATGCTTTAAATGATTATTGCTTACCAGCTCAAATCGTTATCGAACTTAGGTTCGAAGATTGTTGGATTTGATTTCTTCGGTTTTGTTTTCGGTGCGCTGTTTGAATCGTACGTTTTTTCTTTCGGACGATCAGAGAATGAAGTACTGTTAGTCATAGGTTTGCGCTCACGTTTTTTGAAACCTGTATCGCCTCCTTTATCACCACCGTATGATTTCTTTTCGAATGATCCTCTTCCGCTATCTGCAGATTTTCCATAAGGTTTGCGTTCGCGAGAATCGCCATCGTTTCTACGTGGTGGGAAATCGCTGCGTTCTCTGCGTTCGAAGTTACCTCCACGTCCGCCTTCGCTTCTGCCAAATCCTCCTTCGCTTCTGCCGAAGCCTCCGCCTCCGCTGCCATCTTTTTCTTTCGCACGAGTAATCAATGGTTTTCCTGAACCTCTTGGTTTTGCAAATGCTGCTAGCAATTGTTCGCCTTCGTTGTGCGGAACTGTAATGAATGAAAACTCATCAAACAAACGAACATCGTTTATAGCTTTACCACTTACACCGCCTTCGGTTTCTAAAAATTCAACTAAAGCTTGCGGATTCATACCATGATTTCTTCCTTTTGCTACAAACAAACGAATACTACCATGTGATCCACGTCCGCCATTCACCGACATATCAGCTACTTCAGCATAATTTGTTTCACTCAATTCGTCTTTCACAGCATATTTCAACAATGCTGCTACTAATTCAGCGTGTGTAGTGCTTTCGCCTAACAACTCATCTGCTAATTCAGCATATTCGTCTGTAGCTCCAAGCTCTAATAACACTTGAATTTTCTTTTTGAACGCTTGTTTTTTCACAGCAATTACATCTTGCACTGTAGGCAAAACTTCTTTGCGGATAACAGTTTTAGCGATTCGCTGAATGATAGCAATGTCGCGCATATCACCACGAGATACCAATGAAACTGCAATACCTTTTTTACCTGCACGACCGGTTCTTCCGATACGGTGTACATAAGCTTCAGGGTCTTGCGGTAATTGATAATTCACTACGTGTGTCAAATCGTTTACGTCAATTCCACGCGCAGCTACGTCTGTAGCCACCAATATTCTTAGTTTTTTTGCTTTGAAACTTTTCAAAATCAATTCGCGCTGAGACTGGGTCACATCTCCGTGAATGCCTTCAGTTTCATAGCCTCTATCGTTCAAACGGCTCGACAACTGATCGGTTTCTACTCTGGTTTTACAGAATACAATACCGTAGAAATCAGGATTAGTGTCGATGATACGGCACAATGCTTCGAAACGATCGCTATCGCGTATTTCGTAAAGCATTTGATCAACCATTACCGTTGTTACTTGTTCTTTCTGAACTTCAACTAACTCGTAACCCGGTTTAATGAATGTTTTCACTAAACGCAAAATATTAGGAGGCATAGTTGCCGAGAACAATAACATACGTCTGTCTTCCGGAACATCTTTCAAAATTTCACGAACTTCTTCTTCGAATCCCATGTTCAACATCTCATCGGCTTCATCCAATACCATATATTTCACGGTGTTGAGTTTCAATGTTCCTTTGTTGATGTGATCTTGCACACGACCCGGTGTTCCAACCACAATCTGTGCGCCTTTGCGCAATCCACGAATTTGAATTTCGTATGATTGTCCGCCATAAATCGGCAATACCGATAATTTTTTTCCACCGCGGAACGACATAATTTCTTCAGCCACTTGAACCGCTAATTCACGGGTAGGGCAAAGAATTAATGCCTGCACTTGTGAAGAATTTTCGTCCAAACGCTCAATCAAAGGCAATCCGAAAGCCGCTGTTTTGCCGGTGCCGGTTTGTGCTTGACCAACAACGTCTTTGTCGGTGCTTAATAATGTAGGAATGGTGCGTTCCTGAATGGGTGATGGTTTCGAAAAACCTTTTTTCTCTAGGGCAGCCAACGTACTTTCGCTGAGCCCTAATGCTCTGAATAATTCCATTTTACGTAAAAATGTTTTGAGGGAATAGTGTTGTATTCCTCCCGAGTTAATAAAAATGTCGCGGCAACTCGCCCAACCATTCTTCGTAAAAACGTAAATTAACTCGCTGTGGAGAAGAATAACAGGCTTGCTGTTTGCTAATGCGGTGCAAATATACTACAATAAAGTTATAAACCAAATGTGGATTAACACTTCACACGAAAAAGATAGCTTGATGCTATATAAAAACTAAACGTAATTTAGCGGCAATGAAAAAACGTATCGCCATTTTTGCATCCGGAAAAGGAAGTAATGCAAAGGCCATTATTGATTACTTTAAGAACAATGAAACAGTTGCAATTACTATGATTGCAAGCAACAACCCAAATGCAGGTGTTCTAGAAATCGCAAGACAAAATAATATCGACACGTTTATTTTTTCGAAAGAAGATTTGCAAAATGAGGACTTCTTTTTAAAAAAATTATCGAATGTCGATTTTATTGTATTAGCCGGATTTCTTTGGCTTATTCCATCTTTTTTAGTGAAACAATTTCCCAATCGCATCATTAATATACACCCTGCATTGTTACCGAAATATGGAGGAAAAGGAATGTATGGAATGCGCGTGCATGAAGCAGTACACCAAGCAAAAGAGACAGAATCCGGCATCACTATTCATTTTGTGAATGAACACTATGATGAAGGAACTTATATCTTCCAACAAAAAGTGACTATAGATGCAGATGACACTCCGCAAAGTATTGCCAATAAAGTACTTAAATTAGAACATGAGTTTTATCCACTTTGCATTCAAAATTTGTTGAATAAGTAATCGGTTTCTCTGTATCAAAAAGAATACTTTTGCGCGCAAAACACACTCACCTATGCGTACCAAAATAAAATCTGCACTTATTTCTGTTTACTACAAAGATCGATTAGATGAAATCGTAAAGAAATTGTCGGCTTTAGGCGTAACCATTTACTCCACCGGAGGAACATTGAAATTCATTACTGACCTAGGCATTAAAGCGGAAGCGGTGGAAGACTTAACCGGATTCCCTGAAATTTTAGGCGGACGAGTGAAAACACTTCACCCAACAGTATTTGGTGGCATCTTAGCCAGACGAGACAATCCTACCGATCTACAACAATTGGAAGCACATAACATTCCGCAAATCGATTTAGTGATTGTGGATTTATATCCTTTCGAAGAAACAGTGAAAAGCACCACTGATGAGCAAACCATTATCGAGAAGATCGATATTGGTGGTATCTCATTGATTCGTGCCGCGGCAAAAAATTTCAAAGACACCATTATTGTTGCCGGTAGAGAAGATTATGGCTCGCTGATTACATTATTAGATGAAAAATATGGCGAAAGTGATATCGAAGACCGAAAACGCTTTGCAGTAAAGGCATTCATGACTTCTTCGCATTACGATACGCAGATTTTCAACTACTTTAATCAAACACAAAACATTCCTTCGTTTAAACAAAGTTTCACCGATGCAAAGACATTGCGCTATGGCGAAAACCCTCATCAACAGGGCACATTCTATGGCAACTTGGATGAGGTTTTTGAAATATTGAATGGTCGTGAATTGTCGTACAACAACCTTGTTGACGTAGAAGCTTCAGTACAATTAGTAGCTGAGTTTTCTGAACCTACTTTTGCGATTATCAAACACACCAATGCCTGTGGATTAGCTTCTCGCGATACCATTGTTGAAGCTTATAAAGCTGCTTTTGTTTGCGATCCAACATCTGCATTTGGTGGTGTTTTGGCTTCCAACAAAAAAATAGATGCAGCCACTGCAAACGAAATGAACAGCTTGTTCTTTGAAGTCCTTACTGCTACTGATTATGATGCAGATGCACTAGAAATTCTGAAAAGCAAAAAGAACAGAATCATCATAAAACAGAAAATAGCGATTAATAACCCTAAGATGTTCAAATCGCTTTTGAACGGGGTTTTAGAACAGGATACAGATAAAAGTGTAGAGTTAAGTGCAAGTTTCAAAACAGCAACAACAGCGGCTCCAACAACAGCACAATTATCCGATCTAGAGTTTGCCATTATTGCCGTGAAACACTTAAAATCAAACGGCATTACCATTGTTAGAAACAAACAATTGATTGGCATGGGCTGCGGACAAACATCGCGTGTAGATGCTTTAGAATCGGCTATTAAAAAATCTAAAGGATTTGGCTTTGATTTAACGGGTTCAGTGATGGCCTCAGAAGCATTCTTCCCATTCCCGGATTGTGTGAACATTGCGCATAGTGTTGGTGTGAAAGCCATCGCACAACCGGGAGGAAGTATTAAAGATCAAGACTCCATTGATGCGGCTAACGCCAACGGTCAAGCGATGGTCTTTACAGGTGTAAGACACTTTAAACATTAAAATACTCCGACCTTAGAGCAAAGAAAAAGCCCAATCAAATGATTGGGCTTTTTCTTTATAGCTTGATTTTGGCTTATTCAGCTGAATCTGTAGTTTCTTCAGTACTTGGAGTTTCAGTAGCTTCAGTAGATGTTGTTCCTTCCACTTTTTTACCTGCACGTCTTGTACGTTTTTTAGGAGCAGATGCTTTAGCAGCAGTTTTGTTTTGTGTGTAGATTTCGTTGAAATCAACTAACTCAATCATTGCCATTTCAGCAGCATCACCGGCACGGAATCCCATTTTGATGATACGTGTGTAACCACCCGGACGATCGCCCACTTTCGCAGATACAACACCGAACAATTCTTTAATCGATTCTTTATTGTTCAAATAACTGAAAACAGTTCTTCTGTTGTGCGTTGTGTCGCCTTTTGATTTTGTAATTAGCGGTTCAATATATCCTCTCAACGCTTTTGCTTTAGCAAGCGTAGTGATGATTCTTTTATGCTCAATCAATGCAGATGCAAGATTACTCATCAATGCATGTCTGTGTGCTGTTTTTCTACCTAGGTTATTTACCTTATCACCGTGTCTCATGGCTTATTTTTTTCTTATGTTATCGTTTATCACCTGCTAAAGGTGTTTATTAATCATCTAATTTTAATTTGCTCAAATCCATTCCGAAAGACAATCCTTTCTCGTGTAACAAGGCTTCGATTTCTACTAGAGATTTCTTACCGAAGTTTCTGAATTTCAACAAATCGTTAGTATTGAAAGATACCAATTCTTCTAAAGAGTTAATTTTAGCAGCTTTCAAGCAATTGAAGGCACGAACTGAAAGATCCATATCTTCCAATGGTGTTTTCAATAATTTTCTCAAGTGAAGAACTGTTTCGTCCACCATTTCGTTTTCTACAGTTTGAGGTGTATCGAAAGTGATATTCTCGTCTGTAATCAACATCAAGTGTTGAATCAAAATTCTTGATGCTTCTTTAACAGCTTCTTCAGGATGAAGTGTACCATCTGTAGTTACATCTAAAACTAATTTTTCGAAATCGACACGTTGTTCAACACGGAAGTTTTCTACTGAATACTTAACGTTACGAATTGGTGTGTAGATAGAGTCGATAGCGATAAAACCAGCCGGTGCACCTTCTTTCGGTTTATTTTCGTCAGCTGGAACATAACCACGTCCTTTACTGATTGTTAACTCCACTTCCAAAGAAACACTTGGGTTCAAGTTACAAATCACGATATCCGGATTCATTACTTGGTACACATTCGTTTGCTTTTCGATGTGCTCGCCTTTAAATTGATCAACACCTTTAAGTGTCAAATAGATTTTGTCGCTGTTGTTGTTATCGTCAATTACTTTTTTCAAACGAACTTGTTTCAAGTTCAAGATGATTTCAGTAACATCTTCATTCACACCTTTGATCGTAGAAAATTCGTGGTCAACACCCGTGATTTTCACACCGCTCACAGCATAGCCTTCCAATGAAGAAAGCAAAACTCTTCTCAACGCGTTACCAACGGTAACACCAAAACCTGGCTCAAGGGGTTTGAATTCAAACGTTCCTTCGAAATCTGTAGATTTCTGTAAAACAATTTTATCGGGTTTTTGGAAGCTCAATATTGCCATACGTATATTCGGTTTAACGATTTAAAAATTATTTAGAGTACAACTCTACAATCAACTGTTCGTTGATGTTTTCCGGAATCTGATCACGCTCAGGGAATTCCACGAAAGTTCCTTCAATAGCTCTGTCATCCACAGCCAACCATCCGAATTTTTTAGGTTTACGGTTGATAGCGCTTTGTACAACATCCAATGATTTAGAACGCTCACGTAAAGCGATTTTATCTCCCGGACGTAAAGAATATGAAGGGATATTTACTACCTCACCATTCACAGTTACGTGTTTGTGACCTACCAATTGTCTTGCTTGTCTACGCGTAGCAGCAAAACCCAAACGGTATAAAGTATTATCTAATCTTGCCTCCAACATTTTAAGCAAGTTCTCTCCGGTTACACCTTTTTTACGAGCTGCTTTTTCGAAAAGATTACGGAACTGACGCTCCAATAAACCATAAGTATATTTTGCTTTTTGCTTTTCAGCTAATTGCACAGCGTACTCTGACGGTTGTTTTCTTTTTTTAGAAACCCCGTGTTGTCCCGGAGGGAAGTTTCTTCTGTCGAAATTCTTGTCAGGTCCGTAAATGGCTTCGCCAAATTTACGTGCAATCTTTGTTGTAGGTCCTGTATATCTTGCCATTTGTTTTGAAAAATTCTAATTAGTTGAACATTTTGTTTAAATCCAGATGAAGGCTATACTCTTCTCTTTTTCGGTGGACGACAACCATTGTGAGGAATTGGTGTAGTATCGTTGATTACCGTTACTTCAATTCCACTAGCAAGGATAGAACGGATAGCCGACTCACGTCCTGCTCCTGGTCCTTTCACGAATACTTCCACTTTTCTCAAACCTGCTTCGTAAGCTACTTTTCCTGCATCGATAGATGCCATTTGAGCTGCATACGGAGTGTTTTTCTTAGATCCTCTGAACCCAACTTTTCCGGCACTTGACCATGAAATTGCTTGTCCTGAAAGATTAGTGAAAGTCACAATCAAGTTGTTGAAAGTAGCGTTCAAAAACACTTTACCCTCTGCATCAACTTTAACTATTCTTTTCTTCGCTTTTGCTTTTGCGCTACTTGCTCCTTGTTGTTTTGCCATGATTTATTCGTTTATTATAGTGGTCCGCAAACAGACCATTGACTAATTATTATTTAGTTACCATTTTCTTGTTAGCAACTGTTTTACGTTTACCCTTACGAGTTCTTGCGTTCGTTTTAGAACTTTGACCACGTACCGGTAATCCTTTTCTGTGACGGATACCACGGTAGCAACCGATATCTTGCAAACGCTTGATATTTTGTTGTGTTTCTCCACGAAGCTCCCCTTCTAGTTTTAGGTTGTCCGCTAAATATCTAACAATACCGTTCACATTTTCGTCCGTCCAATCTTTCACTTTGGTGTTTACGTCAATGTTGTTTGCCGTTAAAATTTTCTTTGCGGTTACTTTACCTATACCATATATATAAGTAAGGGCGATTTCGCCTCGTTTGTTTTTATTTAAATCTACACCGGATATCCTTGCCATTGCTAATAAATGTTTAGTGTTTTAATTAACCTTGTCTTTGTTTGAACTTAGGGTTCTTCTTGTTGATTACATATACCACGCCTTTTCTGCGAACGATTTTGCAGTCTGCGCTTCTTTTCTTAACTGATGCTCTTACCTTCATGGTCTTTATTATTTGTATCTAAAAGTGATTCTTCCCTTATTTAAATCGTACGGACTCATCTCTAACTGCACCTTATCGCCCGGTAAAATTTTGATATAATTCATACGCATTTTACCTGATATGTGCGATATTACTTCGTGTCCATTTTCTAATCGTACTCTGAACATGGCGTTACTTAACGCTTCTGTTATAATTCCGTCTTGTACAATCAAATCCTGTTTAGCCATGCAATATCCCCCTTTTTAAAAGGGAACGCAAATATATAACTTATCCACACACTCCAAAATTTTTTTATACAATTAATTATACGAATCAAAAGAAACGGAACCAAAAGGGGGTATTTTTCCCATAAATGACCTTTTCGACTACCCGTTTTGTCGTATTTTTTGGATTTTTTGGACCGGACGCACCATAGAATCCGATTTGTTAAAATTTTGAACATCCTCTAATTTCACCCATTGAATAGCCAACGACTCTTCCGAAATGTCTACCGGCAACGCTTCATCGACATACAACAAATAGCGTATATCGAAATGGAAATGCGCAGGCAAGCCTTTATTGGTCGGAATCAAATGAATATCAATATCAAACAACTGCCCATCGCTTACTATTTTCGTTAAAAAAGTTTCTTCTGCCACTTCGCGCAAACAAGCCGCATAGGTGGTTTCTCCCTCGTCTAAATGACCTCCGGGCTGTAGCCATAAATTCAACTTGGTATGCTGTACCAGCAACATTTTTGTAGCGTCTTTATTCACTATAAAACCAGATGCTGTAATGTGCCCCGGTTCATAATGAGATCTTGATAAAGCCTCATCACCCGACTGTTGTAGCAATTCCAATACACGCTGTTTGAAAGCCAGCTCTTCGCTATAATCGGTTTCAAAGGAAACAACATCATTATATAATTGCTCAGAATTACTCATCATTTTTAATTAATCGAAGTTCTTTTCGTGTTACAAATATGAGTAAAGCTCCTGCTAAACAGGTAACACCCAAAACGGCATTGGTTAAGGCAACACCTTCACCTTTTCCAAACAAAGGAATTGAAAAAAGCACCGTTAAACCTAAACGGAATAACACATTCAGCATAAAGAAAACAGAACCTGTTCGCCCGATAATATCGTTTGGAATGGTCTTAAACATGTAGGTAACACGCTGAATCCGAACGGCTGCATTACACATACCGATAATGAACATACAGAAGAAAAATAAAAATAGATTTTGGTTCCATATCAGTACCATAAATAGCGTTGCGGCAATCCCGTTGAGTAAAATAATACTGCGGATGGTGCGGTGTTCGCCCAACACTTTAGTTGTCCAGAATCCAGCGAGTAATGCACCAAACGAAAACACCATATCACTCATAGCATATACATCACCTCCTCGGTGTAAAAATTCGCTCACATAAATAGGATTTACCAATGTGCTTTGAACGATAATACACAAGAACAGAAAAAGAGAAGCATTCCCGAAAACAAAAATGGCCGGGCGTTTGCGCAAATAATTCATGCCTGTTTTCAAACGCGTTAGTAAATCAGCAGTATCAATATTTCGGTCTACAACAGCTATGGTTTTAATGCGATATATTAGTATGAACGAAACTAAATAAGTAAGCGCATCAAACCCGAATATCCAATGAATGGGCACTGCATGGAATTGAAACGGAACAGCTACTTCCCATCCCAAAAGATTCATTTTGCCTTCAATCCCATTCAACAAAACAGCTCCCAGCGCACCTGCTATTGTCCAAGTGAATTGTCCTTGAATTTCAAGTTTTGAAGTTACCCGTGCATAATCTTTGGCAGCCGTAATTTCTTGTGCGAATCCATAAAGGGTGGGGAAATGTATATTATAAATGAATACCGTTGTGGCGAAAACGAGCATCGGCCAAATCCAAGAATAGTTCCCTCCGAAAAAGCCGGCTACAGTAGCTGTCGATAAAACAAAAAAACCTACCACGTTCATCCACAGAAATAAATTCTTTCTACTGTACCGATCCACTAATGTTCCGGCATACAAACCCCAAAACAAGGAGATGATAGCAGTGACCAAGTAGATAGATTGAAATAAATTCGAATCGTGAATAACGCCTGTGAAATACCAAGGAATAGCCAACATGGAAATACCTTGAGACACCCCGGAAATAGAGTTCGCAATAAGCAATAGCCGTATAGGTCTTTTGTTCTCCATGAAAGCGGGCGCAAAGAAAACAAACTTTGGCTTAATTCATGAATCACAACGCTTTAGTGTTGTGTTTCAACAATACTTAACGAAGCAAAGTAATAGAGCCCCTTTGCATCATCTCGCTATGTCCGTCAATGAAGGTGATTTGAAGGGTGTATACAAGCACTTGTGGTGTCAATAACTGGCCTTTGAATCGACCATCCCAATGGAAGTTAATGTCGTTCGAAGTGAACACTCTTTCGCCCCATCGGTTGAAAATTTGCATATCCAAAAACTTCCAGTTTTTCTTTTTGCCGAAAATCTCGTATTCGTCATTTACCCCATCTTGATTAGGGGAGAAAGCATTCGGAACATAATAGTGATAATCAGGGATAACTACTACTGTTACTGTATCGTATGCCAAACAACCTACTTGATTGGTCACATCTATGCGATAGCGAATAGTGGATAATGGAGACGCAGTAACAACATCGGTGGTAGTAGACGATAAACTAATATTCGGGCTCCAAACATTGGTTAATGTGCCTGCCGTGCCGGTAATGGTATAGCCTAAATCAACCGACTCTCCCATATCGATGGTTGGCATTGAAGTTGCATCGATTGAGTAGTTGTATTGATACGTTAAGGTATAGGTTTTCACCACTGTACAACCTTGCTGATCGACAACTGTTGCAGAATAGGTTCCCTCGGTAAGATTATTCAAACCTACAAGCGAAGAACCGGTGGACCAAGTATAGGTATACTGCGGTGAACCACTCGTTACATTCAGAACAATAGAACCTGATTTAGGGAATGTATTACACAATGGTTGTACCACCGTTTCATCCACCACTAAAGGCGGAGCATCACCCACTAACTGGGAAGCAGAGGCAGTACATCCATTCTGCTGATTGGTGACAGTAACCGTATAACTTCCCGAAGTAGTTACATTTAACGTGATTCCGGAAGCACCGGTACTCCAATTATAGAATGGGTTTACTGCATTAGAAGTAGCCGTTAAATTCACGGAAGTGATTGCACATCCTAATAATGGAGGTGTTGAAATAGAAATCGAAGGCGTTATAATATCCTGAGTTACCGTTGAAACATTACTAGCCGTGCAACCATTATCAGTATTGGTAACTGTTACAGTATACTGACCAGGAGATGTAGTCGAAATCAGCGTAGTAACTTCCCCTGTGTTCCATAAATAGCTTGCGTTTACTGCATTTGTTGACACTGTAATATCAGCAGAAGTGACTACACAAGTGAGCTGAGCTGGAGTGGTTAAATTAACCGATGGAGCCACCTTATCTTCAGCAACATTTTCAGATGCGGAAGCGGTACAACCATTCGTTAAATCAGTAACTGTTAAGCTATACAAACCTCCGCTCGACACTGTATTGTTTGCTGCAGCGGTACCATCAGACCAATTATAGCTCGGGGTTACTGCAGAAGTAGTAGGCGCTAATGTCTGACTTGGTTGCAAACACGTCAGCAAAGTGGAAGGTGCAATAATCAAGGTTGGTACCGTAATATCTTGAGTAACCGTATTACTTCCTGTGGAAGTACATTCATTGGAAGGATTTGTAACTGTTACACTGTATGGCCCGGGTGTACTAACTGTATTTACAGCAGCAGTTCCACCACTACTCCACACATAGGTAGCATTGCTGACGTTAGTTGTAGCGGTTACGTCAATAGTTAGATGAGTACAATCTAAATTACCATTATTACTAACGGTAAGGCTTGGTGCGGTAATATCTTGAATAACAGCTGTTGATGCGGAGGCCGTACAACCATTCACCGTATTGGTAACAGTAACCGAAAATGGACCAGGTACAGTAACTGTAAAGCTTTGGTTCGTATTTCCATCACTCCAAATAAAAGTTGGTGTTGGCGCAGATGTTGCTGCACCTACAGTGGAAGTAGTTACCAAACATGTAAGCGTATCCGGATCCGGAATCAACACTAACGGCTTAACAGTATCCATACTCACTACTACAGAAGAAGAAGCCGTGCAACCATTGTTAGGGTCAAGTGCCGTTACTGTATAGGTACCACCTGTTGTAGCTGTAACATTTGCAGTTGTTGCTCCTGTGCTCCATGTAAATGTTGCGCCCGGGGTTACAGACGTTGCCGTTAATGTTTGTGATGTTGTGGTACAAGTAATTGGAGCAGGTGTTGCCACAAAAATATTTGGTAAGACACCTATCAAACCTACATTATAAGTACCCGTTGCTGTACATAGGCTCGTTTGGTCAGTATAGGTAACTGAGTAAGAACCACTGGCTAAATTTGTTGCTGTTGCAGTAGTTTGCCCATTCGACCACAAGTAGGTAAATATTCCCGAACCACCGGTAACATTAGTAGCAATACTTCCACCGGTACTACAAGTAGCGGATGTAATAACAGGTGCATTAACAACAATTGCAGCAGGTTGAGTTACAGTATATGTTGTTGTTGCACTGCAGCCTGTTGGGTCGGAAACAGTAATAGAATAAGTTCCGGCTGTTAGCGTAGAAATAGTAGGCGTTGTTTGTCCGCCACCCCAAGTATAGGTAAGCGTCCCTGTTCCTCCAGTAGCATTTACAGTAATGCTTCCGTTGTTTCCTCCATTACATTGAACATTGGTAATCGTTGGCGTTTGCAAGATAACTGCGCCTACCCCACTTGGAACAGTATATGACACTGTTGCTGAACAACTGCTCTGATCGGTAACTGTTAAGTCATAGGTTCCGGCCGGTACATTGGTTAATCCAGTTGTTACAGCACCGGTTGACCATGCATAGGTTAAAGCTCCTACACCTCCACTCACATTGGTAACAATTGACCCACCCGTGGAGCAGGTTGCTCCTGTAAGGGTTGGTGTTCCAAATACAATAGGCGAATTAGTAATCGTAATCGTACCGGATTGAGTTGCTGTGCAACCGTTAGCGTCTGTCATGGTAACAGTATAGCTTCCGGCCGATACATTATCTAAAACGGAATCCGTTTGAGCAGTACTGCTCCATGCATAGGTATAACCCGGAGTTCCACCGGAAGGTATTGCAGAAAGCGAACCTGTGCCGGTTCCGGAACAATTATTAAACGACACGTTAGGCACATTCAACGATAAAGCTGGCGGTTGTGTAATAATTACGGTATCGCGTCTTACACAGTTTGCAGCATCATTCGCAGTAAATACATAGGTTCCGGCCGATAAGCCCGAAATGGATAATGCGCTAGAGCCGGTAGACCAACCATATGTTATAGGCGCATTACCTCCGGTTACCGTTGCAGTTGCAGTTCCATTATTACCGCCATTGCAACTCACATTTGTAGATGCTGTGATATTTGAATTAAGTGTTCCCGGTAAGGTAACAACAACATCATCGGTTACAACAACAGGTGTACCACCTGAACATGGAATGTAGGTAGCGCGAGCAGTGTAAGTTGTAGAACTATTCGAAGGACAAACGTTAACCGTATTCCCTGTACCAATCACAGTAGCGCCCTCCAACCAATCAACAGAAACGATACTCGCTCCGTTTGGTGTAAAACGATAGGCAGAATTGGTTGAATTATACACCGTTAAATTTCTTCCGGGCACTGCGAAACCAACTGTTCCCGTTGCATTTTGAATACCTTCAATTGCTAAACCATCATTCCAACCACTACAAGACTCTTTACGTTGCGTGTATATTTCAATGGCATTGGTAGTCTCATACAGTACAATCTGATGTGTTGCATGATCAGTTCCCCAACAGCTTCCAATTAAAAATATATCATCATACATTGGAATGTCATAATACGAAACCACAAAAATACGACATGGGAAAGTGCCAATAATTTGATACTTAATGGTTCCACCTTGTGACGGGTCAATATCGTGATAAGGACCGAAGATAGCATTAGTATAAACTGAAGTAGACGGAATAGGTGAGGCTGCTGTAATATCCCAAGTACAGTAAGTTCCGGCATTGGCTAAGTCGAAACTGATAAGGCCATTTGCCCCAATTACCAATTGATTATAGGAATTTCCAAAAAAACAAAATGTAAACGGGAGGTTAATCGGACTCGTCCAAACATCATCATCATTCACAATTACGGGTGTTCCTGCTGTATAACTGAATGGTGTATATGGAATTGCACTTACTCCATAACTTGTTGTATTCCCGGAAGGAAAAGGAGTGGCCGTTAAATTTGTACAATTCGTTCCACATGGTAAGCTTATATTAGCGCCTGCGTTTACATTGGGACAACCGGGTTGAGCTTCAATAGAAATAGCACTTAATGTGGCTAGATATAAAAAACAAAAACGTAAGAATTTCATCATGGTTTACTTAGATTGGGATAATGCTTAAAACTATAATTTTATGTATCAACTAAAAAGGTAGATGATTTTATTCATAAAACGTTGCTTCGTTCTTCAACAAGCGCCATTATTTCTCCATTAAACGCAAAAAAGGAGTCAAAACATACTGTGTCTGACTCCTTTTGATTGTAATGTATCTTTAATTACTGCTTTACCAATCGACCTATATAAGTATGCTGACTATCTATGATTGCTATAAAATAAATACCGGCATCCAAATTACTTACATCAATTTGATGATTGGCAAGCAATGCCTTTCCACATAATTTACCATGCATATCTGTCACTTGATATGCAGCATTCCTTTCAAAATTGCCGATAATAGTAACAATTGAATTCGTTGGATTAGGATAGAAAGACAAACCACTTAATTCAACATTTCCGATACCTGTTGCCGTACCACTTCGATTTAGACTAACTCCAGCATCCGCATGTGCAATCCACAAAGAACCACTTTTGTCTATAAGAATGGCATCGTTTTGTGCACTCAACAATTGAGGTACTGTGGTAGGGTGAAGGAACTGGAAATTTCCATTAAAATATTTGTAAACTCCTCCATTACCACCGGTCATATTGAAGTATACCGTATCTTGATTGAAATCAATATCAACAACAAAATCGTTAGTTTGTGCATTCGGCAATCCAATAACAGTATACTGTGTTCCATCATAAAACATGGCTCTGCTATTGTTCGCCCCAAACCAAATCGTATTATTTTTATCGGCTGTAATTGTTTGGATGGCTTCTGCGCCAAGCATTTGAGGCACCACAGTGTTGTCAATCATTACTGATGTTCCGAAATCAACATCATACTGAATAACCCCTTTATTTGTCCCAATCCAAAGAGTACGTCTTTGATCGTCATATTTTACAGATAAGAAATATCGATTCGAAATATTGCCAATAATTTTGGTTGTGGTTGTCCCATCGTATTTCAACAGCCCATCACCATTTACTATCCATATTGTTCCATTCGGCATCACATCATAGTCATACACATCATTCGACAATCCATTCAAAAGTTTAGGAATAGAATCGAATTTTACGCCATCGTATTTATACATCATGTTTCCGTAATCGATGTAGTACATATTGCCATTCAAGAACTTAATGTTTCCGGCCATTTTATATCTCGATGGAATGGTCAAATAAGGGGTCCAATTATGGAACGTTTCATTGTAACTTAACAGCTGGCTTTCGGATGCAACAATAATCTCCCCAGATGGCGTTTCAGCTACATCGCGTATATGATTCGAAGCAAACGGAAACTGTCGCGCATCAACAGTATTATTCGATGAAGATGAAATCGTATACAGCATAACTTCAGCTCCGGTATTAAAGTAATATGTGCTGTTATGTACATACAATAAACGGGATGCATTAGATTGAAGAGGAACTGTCATAATAAAATCCCAACCATTGCCATTCCATTTATACAGGTTATTCAAATCTGAAAAAAGTATTAACTCCCCGGCTTCATTGCGAATAATATTGCCTGCATTTTCACCTGCTTGCATACCCATAGTGGCTTTTCGTAGAATTCCATTCTTAGGGTGAAGTACAATTAAGTTTGCGTTTTGTAACAAACAGGTGTTACTGTCGATAGTAAAGAGAGAAACTGCATTTGGGGAACAACCTTGAAAAATGATATTCAATCCAAACTCACCCGGCCCTAGTGTGGTTGTATCAATTGGATTTTGAAACGAATCAATTACTGCGCCTGTAACAATATCTGTAATAACACTTGTACTCCCATTAAATACAGCTACTTTAGAAGCGCTTAGAAAATCATAACCCCAAGCATTGTAGGTCCAAGTATTAGTAGGCGCATCATTGATTTTTGTATAGGAGCCATTGGCCGGGTCAAAACGAAAAAGTCCTAAATCAGATTCCATCCAAATTTTACCGAAATGATCGAAACGCATGTTCGTCAAAAACATGTTTTGTGGAAAAGGATATGATTCGAATGAAGTGCCATTCCAACGGGCCAAACCATTGTCGTAGGTACCAATCCAAGTATCACCCGTGAGTGCATTGGTAAGCACTTTTTCTACCGAAGACGACAATAACCCGGCTTCTCCTTTGTGAATGAATGTCTTCTGCCCAGTAGTTTGGTCAATTTTAATGATTCCCCCTTTTGCTGTTATCCATAAGGTATTATTAACCACTAAGGCATCCGTGGTGGAGCTAATGTTGGAAAAATTCTCCCAGCCAGCTGCAAAAGATTTGCTTACCATAAGCAGTGATAATACTGCAATAGGAAAGAAATTGCTTTTTGTTTTCATATTCTTTGAATTTTGTAACTGTAAAGGAAGTCTTCATTTGCAATATAACACAATCTGTTTATCGTTTTATCTTAAAAGTCTTAAATGCATTATACACATCCCAATCTAAAACATCAATAATAACTTACAATTCAATAATTATAAGTATTTTAGCACACAAAATGAAGCGAAATAAAAGCTATTTGAAAGAGCAATAAATTAAAAGTCATGAAAAAAGCATCTTCTGCTCTTTTTGACCTCGTTCAATCGATGAGTCTTTCCGAGAAAAGATATATTCAATTATACCTTACCAAACACAGTAAAGAGGCTACAAACCGCTATACTGAACTGTTTGAACATCTTAGCGAAACAAAAACATACAACGAAGCGTTGCTCTTTTCACAATTTCCAAAAGGGACAACAAAAAACGATTTTGCAGTACTCAAAAAGCAACTCTACGAACAAATACTCCATGGCTTAGCAACGTATGATTTGTTTGCCAACCCCGAACAACAGTTATCGAGAGGCATTTATGAATGTAGAATTTTAATGCAGAAAGGGCTCTTTCAACAGGCGGAAAATAGGATTAACGCGCTGTCTAAAAAAGCAGATGAAATGGACATCCAAGAATTAAAATTGCAAATCCATCAACTTAAACTACAACTGATAGCGCGCAACTATTACCGACATACAAAAGAATCAACCATAGATGAATGGCAACTAGAAGCAGCATCTATTCTTCAAAAAACGCAAACATCAATACAATACAAATACTTAAGTAACAAAGTATATCAAATGCAGTACGCTAGTGGCGTTCGGGGTTCTGCGTTAGCCAAACGAATGGAAAGTATTACAAAGCAAAATGCGTTTAGGGATATCAAAAATGCAACAACACAGCGCGCACGATTAGACTATTTTCAAATCAACGCATTATATCACTTCACCAATTCGGAGCCGCAAAAGGCTTATGAATACAACAAAAAGCTGCTCGAAGAATTAGAAGCAACACCTCTATTAATGCAAATCAATGCCGATCGTTATTTCTCTGTGCTCAACAATTTTTTGATTGACTGCTTTATTCTGAAAGAATTCAATACACTAGAAGAAGGCCTGGAAAAACTGAAAGGACTCAGCAAAATCAACACATTCCGAAAACTTTCGAATTTTGAAGCCAACAGTTTTCGACTCAGTACACAGTTACAGTTAAACTATTGGATGGAACAAGGAAACTTCAATAGCATAATCCAAAGTATACCTGAAGTGCAAAATGGAATAAAACGATTTGAACAAAAAATTGTAATCCATACAAGGTTCACGCTATTGTATTTGTTGGCTTACGGTTGTTTTATCGTTGGAAATTATGACAATGCCCTTGACCTACTTCAACCCATCTTACAGGAAAAAGAAACCAAAGTAGTAGAAGATATTCAGTTTGGAGCCCGAATGTTGCAAATGCTCTGTTTCTTCGAGAAAAATGAAATGCTTTTAGTGCTATCATTCATTCAATCGTTGCGCAAAACGATGCTTCAAAAAAAACTAAATCTGCCTGTCCACAAACTTGTAATCAAACACATTCAACAAGCAAGCAAAGGAAAATTGAATTACGCTTCTTTAGTCGAAAAAATGGAAGAAGTCATTCATGGCGAAGGACAAAAAAACGAACTCAACTTATTTAACTTTTCACTTTGGGCACGTGCAAAACGAGATGACGTTACGATAAAAGAAATTTGGAATAAATAAAAATCCGCATTTAATAATTAACGCGCTGAAATTTTTGTGGGAATTACTTGTTGGATTGTCGCATCAGCATTGTAAAATAATTTATCCATGCATATCGAACGCCTATACCATTTCTTTAAGCCATAGCGGTTAGCGTTTGGATGGTTGCGAAAAAACAAATCGGAAGTATGATAAAACAAATACCATTGCCCTCTATAACTTGCCATTGACGCATGATTGGTGCCACTGTTCACTTTATCTAACAGCACTCCTTTGTAGGTGAATGGCCCATAAGGACTATTGCTCATGCCATACAATATTTTGCCTTTACCGGAATATGAAATATAGTATTTGCCATTATACTTGTGCATCCAAACCGCTTCAAAAAAATGATTTACGCCTTTAACTGTGCGGACTGTATCATTGAAAGAAACCATATCGTTATTCAGCTTCACAATATTTACGGTATTCTGCCCGAATAATAAGTACGCAGAACTATCCTCATCTATAAAAATACAAGGATCTATGAGACCGCGATTAGCAATTACACCTGGCGTTTTACGTGATATTAAAGGTGCTCCAAGCGGATCCTTAAACGGTCCGTAAGGTTTATCCGACACAGCAACGCCAATATAATTCTTATCGCTGGGGTAATAGAAATAATACTTTCCGTTGCGAGCAGCACAATCGGGTGCCCATGCCCATTTTTCCGCCCAACGTAAACTATCTAGGGCTAATATAACACCGTGATCGGTCCATGTTTTCATATCTGTTGTAGAGAATACATGCCAATCGCTCATATTAAACCATTTGGCATTTTCTTTATCGTGAGAAGGATAAACATAAAGCGTATCATTAAACACATGTGCTGAAGGATCGGCTGTGTACATATGTGTAATGAAAGGATTTTGC
Organism: Chitinophagales bacterium; assembly: GCA_044226285.1. Classification (GTDB taxonomy): domain Bacteria; phylum Bacteroidota; class Bacteroidia; order Chitinophagales; family LD1; genus CALAYL01. Next base: position 222,125 of record JBGAHI010000008.1, read on the forward strand.
GCAGAGCAAAGTGGGTTGACGCCAAAAACGAATAGCAATCCTAACACTACAGATGTGGAGGTCTTTTTGGCTACAGTAATTGCCCATATGGTTTTAAGGAATCGCATTTCTCCAAAGTAACAAATGAATAGTAGAAACAAAAAAGCCAACTCATTGAGTCGGCTTTTAATTATTTTAGAATGAAGAATTAACTCAACACACTTCTTGAAATCACAATACGTTGCACCTCTGAAGTTCCTTCATAGATTTGTGTGATTTTCGCATCGCGCATCAAACGCTCTACATGGTATTCTTTCACAAAACCATATCCACCATGGATTTGAACAGCTTCAACTGTTGTGCGCATCGCCACTTCCGAAGCAAACACTTTCGCCATAGAAGAAGCTACATCATAATTTTCGTGTGCATCTTTCAATGCAGCCGCTTTGTATACTAACAAACGTGCAGCTTCAATTTCGGTAGCCATATCCGCCAATTTAAATGCAATGGCTTGGTGCTGAATAATTTCTTTTCCAAATGCTCTACGCTGTTTTGCATAATCAGCTGCTAATTCATAAGCTCCGGCAGCAATACCCAATGCTTGAGCGGCAATACCAATCCTTCCTCCTGCCAATGTTTTCATGGCAAATTTAAAACCGAATCCCTCTTCACCGATACGATTCGCTTTCGGCACTTTCACATCGTTGAACAACAACGTATGTGTATCCGAAGAACGAATCCCTAGTTTATCCTCTTTCTTTCCAACAATAAAGCCTTCCATGCCTTTCTCCACAATCAACACATCAATACCTTTGCTGCCTTTGGATGGATCGGTTTGCGCAATAACTAAATAAATAGAAGCACAACCTCCGTTCGTAATCCAGTTTTTGGTTCCGTTCAAAATGTAGTGGTCGCCTTTATCAACAGCCGTTGTTCGTTGCGATGTTGCATCAGAACCGGCTTCTGGCTCGCTCAAACAAAAAGCACCTAACTTCTCCCCTTTCGCCAATGGCGTTAAATATTTTTGTTTTTGCTCTTCCGTTCCAAACTCTTGTAAGCCCCAGCAAACAAGCGAATTGTTCACCGACATCAATACCGATGATGAATTATCAATCTTAGAGATTTCCTCCAAAGCGATTACATAGCTCAACGTATCCAATCCGCTTCCTCCGTATTTCGGATCTACCATCATACCTAAAAAGCCTAACTCCGCCATGCCTTTCACCTGCTCTGCCGGCCAAATCTGATCGCTATCGCGCTCAATCACTCCGGGTTTACAAACGCTGTTAGCGAAATCGCGAGCAGCTTTACGAATCATCAAATGTTCTTCTGTTAATGAAAAGTTCATGGTAGTATTTTTTGCGTGGCGAATATAAACAAATTGAGGCTGAAACGAACAAAGAAAAAGGCTTGCTAAAAAAGCAAACCTTTCAAATTATTGATGGCTACCGAAATAGCAGCAATTCGTGGTTAAAGATTATAATAACAAACCCGCTAAAGTGGCCGACAGATAAGACGCCAATGTACCACAAAGCAAGGCTTTTAGTCCTAGCTTAGCCAAATCAGCTCTTCGTCCGGGTGCAATTTCACCAATACCCCCAATTTGAATACCTACTGACGAGAAGTTAGCAAAACCACACAAAGCAAAACTCGCTATAGCTAATCCTTTTGGCGTTAAGGATGCTTTTAAAGAAGTTAGATTCATGTAAGCTACAAATTCATTAATGGTTAATTTCTGCCCCATCATCGTTGCTACATTCGTTACGTCTTGTTGTGGAACACCCATCGCATATGCCATTGGCCAAAAAATCCAACTAAAAATCATATTTAAACTCAAACCGGTATAAACATGTCCAAGAATATAGTTTAGAAATGCAATCAAACCAATGAAACCAATTAACATCGCAATAACATTTATCGAGATTTTCATTCCATCGCTCGCACCGTGAGAAACCGCATCAATCAAGCTGCCATAGGTACTTTTCACTTCAATCGACACCTTTCCTTTGGTTTGCGATTCTTCCGTTTCTGGATAAACAATTTTCGAAATCACTAATGCACCCGGTGCAGCCATCAAACTGGCCGCAATCAAATATTCAGCGGGTACACCCATATTCACATACACAATTAAAATTCCACCAGCAATACAGGCCATACTTCCGGCCATAGACGCCAACAATTCGCTTTTCGTCATCCCTTCCAAATACGGACGAATCATTACCTGCGCCTCTACTTGACCAACAAATGCGGATGCAACGTTGGATAAGGCCTCGGCTCCACTCGCTTGCATAATAAAGTGCACTCCACGTGCCACAATAGCTACTAATCGTTGCATCAATCCAATGTGATACAACACGGCTACAATAACACACACCAATATTATAGTAGCAGGAATGTTAAAAGCGAAAATAAAGGCATTGTTAGGCCCGAATACCTTTCCCGCCTCGGCAGGATTTGGCAATACGCCTCCAAAAACAAACATGGCACCTTCTCGCGCAAAGCCTTCAATTTTCTCCATTCCATGTCCAAGCAATTGAAAAAACTTTGTAACCATAGGTACTTTCAAAATGAAAACTGCGAGTACAAGTTGCAATGCTAAACCACTCAAGACCAAGCGGTAATTAATCGCCTTTCGATTGTTTGAAAACAAAAATGCAACCCCCAAAATAAGGATGATACCCAATAATCCCGTAAATCTCTCCATGTGTTTGTTTTGATTAGTGCAATGTAATTATTTTTTTATTTCTAGAACTGATTGGATAAAAATAGCGTTTCATTGATTATTAATAAATCGTAAAGCCTTTATTAAGAAAAGGATATAAATTGAAGTTAAAACCAATCCATCATGTCCAAACCAATTTCTTCATTGCTATTCTTTTTATTGATAATGGCCGGTTGTAAAAAAGACACCAAAACGGCTGCTTCCGACTACCCGCATACACCACAAGACGATTTACTGCATTTGAACGAGATTCAAATTATTGCTAGTCATAACAGCTACCGATTACATACTACCGACACTGTGTTCAAATATCTATACCAAATCCAAAGCTTGTTACCATCCAATTTAAATCCAGATGGTTTAGACTATACACATGTTGATTTTGATGAACAAATGAGCACCTATGGTATACGAGGATTGGAAATTGATATTTATAACGACCCGAATGGAGGCGATTTTGCAAACAGAAAAATAAACGACTTTGTGAATTTGCCTATTGAATCGGGTGTGGCTGATTTAAATGCGCCAGGCTTTAAAGTATTACACATTAAAGACGTAGATTATAATACCCATTATTTCACATTTAAAAAAGCATTAGAGGCTGTCCGAAATTGGTCGGATGCACACCCACACCATTTGCCGTTGTTTATTAATGTAGAAACAAAACAGGATGCTCCCGGTGACAACTCAACTTTGGCAGGATTCGGCTTTCAAAAAGCCATACCTTGGAGTGCAAGCGCAGCTGATAAATTGGATGAAGAAGTTAAGGCGGTCTTTGGAGAAAATACAGATAAATTAATTACTCCGGATAAACTACGTGGCAACTTAGCTACACTTGAAGATGCAGCTAAACAAAAGAAATGGCCTACCTTATACGACAGCCGCGGAAAAATCATTTTAATTATGCAGGGAAATGCAGAGAGCTATTACAAAGCAGGTCATCCTTCTCTGCAAGGTCGAACCATGTTTGTATATTCAGCACCCGGAACACCTGAGGCAGCCTTTGTGATTTTGAATAATCCAACTTCACAAAAAGCAACGATTACGCAACGCGTTCAGGAAGGCTACATAGTAAGAACACGCTCGGATGCCGACACTCAAGAAGCTCGTACTGGCGATTATACCGATATGAACAATGCCTTTAGCAGCGGTGCGCAAATTACTTCGACTGATTATTATAAGCCTGATCCAAGAGGTGGAATTGACAGTGGCTGGACTACCTTTTCCGTGAAATTCCCTGAAGGTTCAATAGCTAGAAAAAATCCGGTGAACGCAACGGGGATTGATGTGGATGTGAAGATTGAGAAGTAAATTACTTCTTCCTAGTTCTTCGCGTTGAAGTTATACTTTTTCTTTTCGTTGATACTTTACTCCCTATTCCCCCTACTGCAAGAATATCTTCCACTGAATTGTATTGTGGCGTCAATTTGATTTTTAAAAGCTTTGTAGATTTCGTTTCTGTAGACACAGTGTCTGGCAAAAAACCAACACTATTTACTATGAACTCAACCATTCCATTGAATACATCGCTTTCATTGATTGTCAAACTAAAATTGCCGTCAAAATCAGTTCCAGTTCCAACATTTGTCTTTTGTCCCTCTTTATACAATGCGATTGTAGCTGAAAATACAGGTATATTATCGTCTCCCAACACTTGACCTTTAATAGTTAAAGGGAGTTTCAGATTTGATAAAATTTCGGCATTCCTCACAACACTAGATGTATCCTGTGCTTGAATATTATTTTCCAAAAATGTTGTAAGTCCAACAAGTGCAAGCATAGATATTTTTACCTTATGATGAATTGGCACACGAATATTTAAGGAATTATAAACAACATCTTTAGCATTAAAAATACCACACTTTTTGTTTTGAATTGGCACTTTATTGTCTCGTACATCGGTTACATGTGTGGCACAACTATTGCAAAAGAATGTTCCATCACCCATGGCTTTCATGTCGCTGAGTTGCATTTTGCAGGGGAATATCATTTGAAACTTTCGCATAGTCTACTCGTTTGTTTTGGGGAATTACAACTGAATATACAAAAATTAAACGTGAGCGTATGGTGTTTCTATTCTACACCAAACTTGTACACACAAACCGAGTGATAGGTTGCTCCGGGCAATAGAACAGTAGATGGAAAACTCGGTTGATTGGGAGAATCGGGGAAATGCTGTGTTTCTAAACAGAATGCGGTTCTGAAGGAATAAGGCTTACCGCATTTTCCTATGTCACTCCCATTCAAAAAATTTCCGCCATAAAATTGAAGACCGGGCTCGTTCGTCCATACTTCCATTGTTCTGCCGCTCATAGGTTCAGCTACTTTAGCGGCAAAGTTTAATCCCTCAGCGTTTTTTGTTGTATTGTTCAACACAAAATTATGATCATACCCATTCCCAAAACTGAGCTGTTGGTTTTCTTTCTGAATATCTGTTTTAATCGTTTTTGGCGTTCTAAAATCAAATGGGGTACCATCCACAGGCTCTAATGTTCCGGTTGGAATCAATCCTGCATCTACCGGTGTATAGGCATCGGCATTGACGTGTAGCACATGATCGTTAATGGTTCCATTGCCTTCGCCACATAAATTAAAGAACGAATGATGTGTAAGATTCACCACCGTTGGCTGATCTGAAGTTGCCGAATAGTCTACTTTCAGTTCATTAGAATCGGTGAGTGTGTAAACAACTTTTACATTCAAATTTCCAGGATATCCTTCTTCGCCATCAGCCGACAAATAGCTCAATTCAAGCGTCTGGGCATTGATTTGCTTCGCATCCCAAACTACTGCATTGAAACCATTTTTGCCGCCATGCAAATGATTAACACCATTGTTTGTTGCCAGAGTATAATCCTTGCCATTGAGTGTAAATTTTCCATTTGCAATACGATTGCCGTAACGTCCAATCAATGCACCAAAATAGGGTTCTTTCGCTTTTAAATAATCGTCAATGGATGAAAAGCCCAACACTATGTCCGCTAAGTTGCCTTGCTTATCAGGTGTTATAAGCGAAACCACTTTCCCGCCATAATTGGTAATAGTGGCCAACAGCCCATTTCTATTCGCTAACGAGAAAAGATGCACTTGTTTCCCGTCAATCAACTTTTCAAAATTGTCTGGATTCAATGTTGTCTTCATCACCGGATTTGCAGTTAGTCGTTTAAAAGTATTGATTTCTTCTGTATTGTAAGGAGTTCCATCGGGATATAACAAATCGTGAAACCACAATTTTGGCGGAGCAGTTCCCGGCTTCGAATTCCAAGGATAAATGGTTTGTGTTTTCCCGGAAACAAAACCCCAATTCAAACAGCCTACATGCTTTGCCTTGAAAACAGGTAAACAACTTTGCACTTTACTTTTCATCTTTCGCGCCATCCACTCGGTACAAATCAATGGTCGTCCCTGTTTCTGTAAAGTGTTGATTTGAGCGGAAAGCAAATTCGCATCGAAGTAATTGTGAAACGTAATAATGTCGGAGTTCTTTAGTTGAAAGTTCTTAATGGCAGCGAAAAAAATCCAAGTGCCTGAAGTGAGCGGTTGCGAAGGATTCACCTCACGTGCCCACCGGAAGACTTCTTTCAACAACGGCAACGATTTACGATTCAAAAATCGAGGCTTCACATTTTGATTGGCGATTCCATTACCCGGCTCGTTGTATAAATCCCAATACAAAACGCGTTCATCGTTTTTAAAAGTTGTAAGAATATCTTTCACATACAACTCTAGACGATTCCATTCGGTTCTGTTTTTTGAATCCATCACAATGTCGGCCCCCGGACTTTGCACCCAACCTGAATTATGCACACCTGGTGTAGGTTGCGGTTGCGGTCCAGATTTTGGATTTCGATTCCAACAGTCGTCAAAGAACACAAAAGAGGTTCTGATGCCGTGTTTTTGGGCGATTCGGAGATAACAATTGATTCGATATTTAAAACCATCCGGATCGACTTTGTAAGCAAGGTCGTGTAAAAAAACGCGACAAGTATTCATTCCTAGATCGGCTGTCCAACCGAGTTCTCTATCGATAGTTACAGAATCAAATGTTTCCGCTTGCCACATTTCCAGCGGATTGATGGCTGAGCTCGGAATGAAATTACAACCTACAATCCAAGGTTGCGTAGCATACCATTGGTTCGCCTTTTCTTTGCTCCATTGTTGTGCGGAAGCGAATGGAGTAATGCAAAGAAAAATCCAAACAAAACAAACTATCCGCTTATACAACATAAAACTTGATTTAACTTAAATTTCGTTGTGTGATTTTTTGATGCAACGACACATGATATATAGTGAAGTACAACATTTCGCGAGCCGTCATTTTGCCTAACAACGGATGTGGTAACACCACTTCATCGAGGAGTTTTTCGTTGTAATTCGCAACTTTAAATGCAATTTTTTGAACCACTTGTTGAAGTGAATTGGCTAATGCCGTGCGCTGCTCGAATGCTATAGTTTTCGGAACAAATGAACCGGATGCTTTTGCACCATTCGCTAAAGTATCTTCGTATTTTTGTACAATCTCTTCGTAGGTTTTAGAAGGACGATTTGCTTTCCCAAAAAGCAATTTCACTATAAATGGAGGCAACGAAAACGCCAATACCAAAGGCTTTGCACTTCTATACAAATGATCGAGTTGCTGCCCGGCTGTCCATTTTCCGTTTTCAGATTTTACAAAATCGGCTTCGCTTAACGAAAGCACATAGTTTACAAACGATTGATGATTTTCGGTGAGTTGCTTTGCCAATGCTTGCTTTTGCATAACTGTTGTTTTGGGAAGAATTACATTAATGGACGAACTTCAATTTTATCACCATCTGAAAAGGTGGGACATTCTTTCGCAATGTCAACTGCTGCATCAAAACTTTCTGCTTGAATAATATAGAACCCACCAACCCCTTCTTTTACATCGCGCAAAGGAGATGCAACAACTTTATCTCCAATAATTTCAACTATTGTTCCTTGTTCGGGCATACCGTTTCCGGCAATAAAAAGGCCTCTTCCCGAAAGATTTTTCGCCCAATTTCGGTGTGCATTGATAATGCTTTGAAGTTGCGCATCCTCCATGGGATAGCGCGTTAAATCTTCGCGAATAAGTAAAATAAATTTTGGCATAGCCGTTTGATTACAGGTGAATCACCTCACCAAAGGCGGCCGCAGTAGCCTCCATAATCGCTTCGCTCATGGTTGGATGCGGATGTATTGCCTTGATGATTTCATGCCCTGTAGTTTCTAGCTTACGTGCAACAACCACCTCCGCAATCATTTCGGTTACATTCATTCCCACTAAGTGAGCCCCTAACCATTCGCCATATTTAGCATCGTAAATCACTTTCACAAAACCATCTTTTGCACCACTAGCCGAAGCTTTGCCTGATGCAGAGAATGGGAATTTACCAACTTTAAGGGTATAGCCTTTTGCTTTTGCTTCTTCCTCGGTTAAGCCCACGGAAGCTACTTCCGGAATACAGTACGTACAACTTGGAATGTTACCATAATCAATAGGTTCAGGATTTTTGCCGGCAATTTTTTCTACACAGGTAATACCTTCTGCTGATGCAACGTGCGCCAAAGCCGGACCTTTCACAATATCGCCAATCGCGTAAACACCCGGAATATTTGTTTTGTAGAAATCATCTACAACCACCAATCCTTTATCGGTTTTCACCCCCACTTCTTCTAAGCCAATGCCTTCAATATTGGTAGCAATTCCAACAGCCGAAAGCACAACATCGCAAGTAATTTTTTCTGTTCCGGTTTTAGTTTTAACGGTAACAACTGATTGTCCATTTACCACTTCTACTTTCTCAACAGCTGCTCCGGTCATGATTTGTAGCCCTTTCTTTTTCATGATTTTCTCTACCTCTTTCGACACATCCGTATCTTCGCGCGGTAAAATTTTATCCATGAACTCTACTACAGTTACTTGCGTTCCCATAGTGTTATAGAAATAAGCGAACTCCATACCAATAGCTCCTGAACCCATCACCACCATTGATTTTGGCTGAGTTGCTAAAGTCATCGCTTCGCGATAACCGATAATATTTTTGCCATCTTGCTTCACATTCGGCAATTCGCGTGAGCGAGCACCGGTGGCCAAGATGATGTGTTTTGCAGCATAATCCGTTTTCTTACCTGTTGTATCCGTTACTTCAACAATACCGCCTTTCTTCAATTTTCCGGCACCGGTAATCACATCAATCTTATTTTTCTTCATCAAAAACTGAATCCCTTTGCTCATACCATCGGCAACACCACGGCTGCGCGAAATCACTTTTGAAAAATCAGCTTTTGCACCTCCTCCAACTTCAATACCATATTCAGATGCATGATTTAAATATTCAAATACCTGCGCGCTTTTCAATAATGCTTTTGTAGGAATACAACCCCAGTTCAAACAAACACCACCCAAATTTTCTTTTTCTACTACTGCTGTTTTCAACCCTAACTGTGCCGCTCGAATAGCTGCTACATATCCACCGGGTCCGGTTCCAATAACTATCAAATCGTAATTCATGATATCAATTTTTATGCAAGATAAAACAATTGGGAAATTCGCCAATTTCAGGAAAAGCGATTACCCTTTGTAGCCGAAACGCTTCAAATCTAATTCGTTGTTGCGCCAACCGTCACGCACTTTTACGAATAAATCCAGGAACACTTTTTTATCGATAAAGCCTTCTATTTGTTTGCGCGAAGCTGTGCCTAATTTATTGATGGCTGAACCTTTCGCCCCGATAACGATGTTTTTTTGTGAATCGCGCTCCACATAAATTACACACCGAATGCGGTCCATAGATTCTAACTCTTTGTATTCTTCCACAACAACTTCACAGGCATACGGAATTTCCTTTTCATATTGCAGAAAAATATTTTCGCGCACAATTTCTGCTACGAAATAGCGCATATTGCGATCCGTCAAATCTTCTTTGCTATAATAGGCGGGCGATTCGGGCATGAAAGGCTTCACCATTTCAATGATACCTTGTGTGTTGAAATTCTCTTTAGCAGAAACTGCAATAAATCGTGCACCCGGAATGAGACTCTCCCATCGTGCTTGAATAGCAGGTATTTCGGCAGGTTTGCATAAGTCGACTTTGTTCAACACAATAATCACCGGCAATTTCGACTGACTACACTGCTTAATCAAAAACTGTTGTTCATCTTCCGATTGATATTTATCGGTAATCAACATCAGTACATCTGCATCTTCAAACGCTTCGTGAATATAATTATTCATGGTGCGGTGTAATTCGTAAGCCGGCTCGTTCACATAGCCGGGAGTATCGGAAAACACAACTTGGCAATCGTCCTGATTTACTAATCCAATCAACCGACCGCGCGTGGTTTGTGCCTTCGGAGAAATAATGGATAATCGTTCTCCTATCAAACCATTGAGTAACGTGGATTTGCCTACATTGGGTAATCCGATAATATTTACAAAACCTGCTTTATGCATCATGTTGTAAATAAAAGCAAAATATATTTGGAATCGAATAAATGCGGACTATACAGCACACACATAGCAGGGCTAGAGCAGTTGGTAGCTTGTTGGGCGCATATCCGCCATAGACGTACGTCAGTTCGAAATGCGCTGCTGTCAAAAATCTATTTGCAAATAAAAGTCAATAATATTTGGAATCGGGTAAAAGCAGACTATATTCGCACCCACATCGCGGGATGGAGCAGTTGGTAGCTCGTTGGGCTCATAACCCAAAGGTCGTCAGTTCGAGTCTGGCTCCCGCAACAGAAGCTAAACCTTGTAAGAATACTTACAAGGTTTTTTGTTTATGCAAATGTTCTCTTAAAAAAACACCCCAAATGAACTACACAGTTTACATTTTGTATTCCACACTATTTAACAAACACTACGTTGGATTTACCTCAGATTTAGAATCTAGATTACTTTCTCATAATTCGCTTGCTACAAAAGGGTTTACGGTGCGATACAGACCATGGACGCTCATTCACACTGAAACATTTGAAACAAAATCGGAAGCTATGCAAAAAGAAAAATGGTTTAAATCGGGCGTAGGAAGAGTGTTTATCCAATCGCTTCCTCATTAGCTGAATGAACGAAATGCTGCGTAAGGGGGTGAAGTGAAAATCCTTTGGCAATTCTTATTGGCAAAGATTGCAACGGAACACCCGACCCGACAACAGAGGGGTACGCCAAAAAAAATGTCCATGACGGTGCATGGACATTTCGATTATTTTATGCGTGATTCTTACACTGAAGGCGTTAAGAATAGCGAGTTGATGGAATTATGCTCGTGTGTGTTGCGGATGCAAGTGGCAAACAACTCGGCAACTGATAGTTGCTTGATTTTCGGTGATGTTTGTTTCATGGGCAAAGTGTTGGCTACGATGAGTTCGGAGAGTTTAGATTTCTCTATGTTTTCGTAGGCCTTTCCGGATAGTACGGGGTGGGTAATTAATGCGCGAACCGAAATTGCGCCCTTATCCATTAATAAATTAGCTGCACTGCAAAGTGTACCTCCGGTATCGATCATATCATCTACAATCACCACGTCTTTACCTTCTACGTTTCCAATCAGTGTCATTTCAGCCACTTCGTTGGCACGTTTGCGGTACTTATCGCAGATTACCATATCGGCTCCAAAATACTGCGAATAAATTCTTGTGCGTTTCACAGAACCTACATCCGGTGCGGCAAAGCAAAGATTGGTCCACTGATGATTTTGAATATATGGAATGAAAATAGCGGAACTGTTTAAGTGATCTACAGGAATATCGAAAAAGCCTTGAATTTGTGCAGCATGTAAGTCCATGGTCATTACCCGATCTACACCTGCTGCAGTCAAAAGATTGGCTACTAATTTTGCAGCAATGGCAACACGCGGACGATCTTTTCTATCTTGACGAGCATAACCAAAATAAGGAATAACGGCTGTAATGTACTCTGCTGAGGCCCTTCGTGCAGCATCAACAATCATCAACAACTCCAACAAATTATCGCCAGGTGCATTTGTATTTTGGATTACGAAGACAAAAGAACCACGCACCGATTCTTGAATTTCGGGCTGCATTTCGCCATCGCTGAACTTAAGGAGTTGCATTTTGGCTAAATCTTCGCCATAATATTTAGCGACTTCCTCTGCCAAATAAAGCGAGTTACTCCCTGCAAAAAGTTTTACTTCTGTAGGTATCATAGGTATAAGAATTAAAAGTGAAATGGAATGAAGCCAAAGATATTTTTATGTAACCAAAAAAATAAATGTGTTGAAAAGTTTACTCTTGTTTAAGGATAAATAAACTTTTTCGTAGTAACGGAATAGGCGTTAAAGTAACCCAGTGCCCCGTTCGTAATATTGGAAACGGGATTAGCCGGAGCACCGCTATTTCTACCAGTGTTTTGATTCAAAGTATAAAAATAAGTATAAACGCCTTGATCTACCGACAACAGCGAAAGATTTATAGAGTCGTTTGCTTGAAATTCAAACCCCGGATTAATGGTTAAGGTTTTCAACTTTCCATCTGTTAAACGATCATCTGCTACGTTGTCTATTCCTCGTTCCAAGCCGTTCACTTGAATGCCTACTTTATAATAATTGGTTACACCCAGCGGATCGCGAAAATTGAAAGACAATCTATTTTTATTAGAATTGGAAGTTGACTTATAAATACTATCGATAGCTACAGGAGGGTTTACGGCTGATACGGACTCGTATAGTTGCCCTTTTACAAAAACGGAAAGTTTGTACGATTTACCTACTACCGCATGGATATTTGGCGACAGATAAATTCCAGTAGTATTGATTTCCTTTAGCGTATCGGTGAGCAAACCGTCTGAAATGGTTACAATGGCGTCATGTAAAGGATGGAAGAACATAGTGTCAGAATAATCTGCCGATTCTGTTACGAATACGCGTGCCGGCTCAGCTATATTATCGCTCAAGTTTCCTTCGATAACTACATAAGGTCCTGCATTTTTGAGTTTTATATCAATCTTTTCTTGGCATGCCCCTGCTATCAAGGCAACGATGGCCATTATAAATAATCTACTGTACATCTTTTACTTTTTTCTTTGGTGAAGGAACCGTGAATTTCAAGTTATAAGTGAGTGATGGAACAATTCTAAAAAGATAGGTCATAATTATCTCCGACTGACGTGGATCGTCTTTGTTTGGTTGAAACTGAATGGTATAAGCATTCTTACGGGCATACAAATTATAAATAGAGAAGGCAATACTGTGTTCGAACGTTTTGCGCGTTTTCAAATCGTAGTTTAAACCAAAATCTAATCGGTGATAATTAGGCATGCGATACCCATTTCGTTCTGTGTATACATTCTGAATGGTACCATTCACGAAATACTTTCCACTTGGGAATGTAACCGCATTGCCGGTATAGAAAACAAAGGTGGCGGAAAGTGATAAGCGCGGAAGCACTTGATACAAAAGCACTACAGATAAGTCGTGCGTTCGGTCTTGTTTGGCAGGATAATATTTTCCATCGTTGATTTCTTTGAAAGTACGTTCGGTGCGCGAGAAGGTATAACTAATCCAACCTGTGAATTTTCCGGTTTTCTTTTTCAAGAAAAACTCTGCACCATAGGCTCTTCCTGTGCCATAAATCAACTGACTTTCCACCAATTCATTAGCCCGCAAAACGGCTCCATTTTTGTAATCGATTTGATTCCACAAATGCTTGTAATAGCCTTCAATACTGAACTCGAAACGATTTTTCCAGAAGTTTAGATAGTACCCTAACGATACTTGATCTGCAATTTCCGGTTTTACATTATTGCTACTTAAAATCCACTGATCGGTAGGCGAACCAATTAAGCTATTCGATAGTTGATGTACATTCTGTGTGTTTCGCGCATAAGCGAATTTAATGGAATGGTCGGGCAGAAAATTATAACTCAAAGTAAAACGTGGCTCCCAATTCACATGTGTTTTCCCAATTTTACCTAACTTCATATAAGTTGAATCTGTTGCAACACCTTCCTTATTATAGGTATAAAAAGTGCTTGGTCCGGTAGAGGAAAATGTAGACAATCGCATACCGGTGCTTACTTGTAATTTATTGTTTGGCGTCCATTCGTGTTGAACATAAATACCATTCTCCCAGCCGTATTTTTTAGTCAGTGTTAGTCGGTTAGCGCGTGAAGTATCGTTAGATACCACGTTTCCCGGCTGAATAGTGTGGAATGTAGAAAGTAATCCAAACTTGAATGCGTTTTTTGCATTCGAGTAATAGGAAAAGTCTTGTTTGAAATTGTAATCAAAAATCACAGAACGTATTTTCAGATCAGTAAGTGCGCTATTGATTTCAACGGTATAGTCAAAATCATTCACTATAAAGGATGTATTAGAAAATAGTTTACTTGAAAAAATATGATTCCATCGTAAGGTTCCTGTTAGATTACCGTAATCGATACTGAAACTTGTTTGATTTTTAATGCCGAATTTGTCGCGTCCGAAATAGCCGGAAAGAAACACTCTATCCTTTTTACCAATCCGATAATTTGCCTTTGCATTAATATCGTAGAAATAAAGCGTACTATTTTTAAAGCTGGTATTCCCATTTCGTGCAGGAATAAGTGGTAAAAAAGCATCAGCGTATGTCCTTCGTCCTGTAATAATAAATGAACCTTTCTCTTTTACAATCGGGCCTTCAATACTTAGTCGCGATGAAACGATACCAATACCTGCACTGATAACATACTTCTTATCGTTCCCTTCTTTCATTTTGATATCGAGGGTGCTGGATAATCGTCCGCCAAACTCTGCTGGACTATTTCCTTTATAAAGTGTCACATCTTTTACGGCATCGGAATTGAACGTGGAAAAGAAGCCCAAAAGATGTGACGCGTTGTACACCGGAGCTTCATCTAACAATATTAGATTCTGATCGGTTCCACCACCCCTTACATTAAAGCCTGAATTTCCTTCACCGGCAGATTTCACACCGGGCAATAGCTGAATAGATTTAAGTATATCGCGCTCTCCAAAAAAAACAGGGATTCGTTCCAACTCTTTCATATCGAGCCGCGAAACACCCATTTCGGCTTTTTTTAGATTGTCGTTTTTGTGCGCTGAAATCTCAACCTGCTTCAATTCACGCTGTGCTTGTTGGAGCTTTACATTAAATTGTTGATTAGATTCGAGTTTAACCTCTTTTTCAATATCGCTAAAGCCAAGGTAGTGATAGACTATTACATAGTTGCCTTTGGGAAGTGTAAGTGAATAAAATCCATATCCATTGGTTATGGTTCCTATTCCGGCACTCCCTTTCACAGTTACTGAAGTACCAATCAACTCCTCCCCGTTCCCAGCGTCAGTTACACTTCCGCTAATGGTATAACTGGTTTGCGCAGACAAAAATCCGGTTGAAAAAAAGAAGACAATAAAGCAATAGCTTTTAAAAGCACACTTAATTTTTTGCATTCAACGTTATAATTGAGTTAAGGGAATAAAAAAACCTGCTAAAAAGCAGGTTTTTTATAAGATTCAGTATAGTTATTAATAACGTTTGTTATATCCACCATTTCCTCCTCTGTCACCACCGTTTCCACGGTCGCGGTTAAATCCACCACCACGGTTACCTCCTCCTTCTGTACGAGGTTGAGCTTCAGTAACAGATAATTCTCTTTCTTTCAAAGAGCGACCATTCAATGATTCAATAGCTGCTTTTGCTTCTGCATCGTTTGGCATTTCTACAAAAGCGAAGCCACGGCTACGTCCTGTAAACTTGTCAGTAATAATTTTCACTGAAGACACTTCGCCAACTTGTTGGAAAAGCTCTTGTAGTTCTTGTTCCTTAACTGCGTAGTTAAGATTTCCAATGTAAAGATTCATTTTGTTGAAATTAAAAAATTAAGTATCAAAGATAGTAATTAAAACAATATATAGTACTTTTTTAAATTATTCAAACTTTAGACAAAAAAAACCTACAAACTAATTGCTAACCTCTGCCAACTGTAATTCTTGCTCGTTGGCAATCAACTGAAATGTTCGGATATCCTTGTCTCGTTGTGTAATTTCGATTTTGCAATTCCCATTGGGCTCCCAATTGAAGTGTACATTCTCGCTACTAAGTTCATCGGCACTGATTTCGAACTTCAGTAAACCTTCTTCAAACGAATAGGCTTTTACTTTCAATTGGCATTCCCAAGGTTCGCCAACCATTATTTTAGTAGCCGATAAAGTTACATGCACTTTCTTGTTCGGAGAATCCTCCTCGATTGTTTTGCTTTGATTGAGTTTACAAGCAGAAAGTGCAATGAGCAACATTATAGTTATATATTTCATAAAATGCATTTTTTAAAGATAACGCAAAAAGGACCAAAATGGTCTTTTGCGGAGATAATTTGTTTCCGACTCATTTTGATAGGCTTCTCGCTCAAAAACAATTTCTCGATAAGCGCGGTCGTGATTGCGGAATCGAACCAAATTCACACAATAGTTAAACACATAGAAAAAATAAAAAGGCAAAATCAACAATTCTAACTGTTGCATTAAATGGATTCTTTCGTGATAAACGAGTGTTTTGCTCCATTTGAAATCGGCTTGCTTAATCAGCACAAACGGGAAAATGGCCATACCGGAATAGGGTAAAAATTTTAAAGTAATAAACCAAGGCTTGCGCATAATGCTTTTGGAAATAGATAAAGTAAATGAATCTTACCGGTTAATCAAAAAAAACGTGCCGCAATTCATTGCGACACGCTGATAACCCAAAACACATTCTTCAATATACTATCGGTGATGTCTATAATCTCCTCGGTATTCGTGTCCGCCACGATGACAATCATTATGACGATACTGATTGCGATAGTATGGGGCGGGTCTGTATACAACAACAGGTGGTGGTGGTGCATACTGGCAAACTGGTGGTGGCACAGGCTGGTAATATGCTGGTGGTGTTGGCTGCGCATATACTACAACCGGTCGATGATGTCGATGATGATAATAGCCGTTTGGCTTTGCTGTTGTGGTCAAGGTCAACATAGTGAGGACACATGACAAAATAAAAAGTGTTGTTTTCATTGCTCTTGATTTTATGTAGCTATGACACTAACAATACATCTAAGGTTTAATGCGGATAATTTGTCTTTACATTTTTTTGCAATCCATTAACTTGCCTAAAAGCAAACAATACGACAAATTTACAAAAGCGAGCTAAAACAATACGGAGAATTGGTTTTCCCCTTTTTCATTAATCGTATAATCAACTACAGCGCGATGATATTCCGCAATTCGCTTTACGATTGAAAGTCCTACACCAAACCCTTTAGATTCCAATGAATTTGATGCGCGAAACAACGGATTAAAAATTAGAGGCTGCTCGGATATGGCTATCGTTTGACCACCGTTTGAAATATGAATCGCTAGTTTGGATGTATGGAAGGTAATTCGAATGATAGCGGTATTATCTTGCGCATATTTACAAGCATTTTCTATTAAGTTTCTGAACATAATTTTCAATAAAATTGGGTTACCATTAACATGTAACATTTCTTCGTTTTCAAAACCATTCAATTCAATCTTGATTTTATTTTTTGAATCATGCGACATTACTTCTTCAGCAATATCAAATAACACTTCATCAATTCTTACTTCAGTTAATGCGGTAACACCTTTTCGTTCATTCGCCAGTTTTGATAATAACAACAATGAATTGGTTAGATCAATTAGCTTTAGCAATTCTTCTTTTAAAGAAATCAGCACTGGTTTTGACACATCATCTGCAGCAACCAAAGCATTATCGAGTTCTAAAAGCATTACAGAAAGAGGGGTACGCAATTCATGAGAGGCATGTTGCACAAAGAGTTTTTGAGTTTCAAAAGCATCGGCTAAACGCAACAACATTTTATTATAACTAGTAGAAAGTCTTGTCACTTCATCATTGTTTCTCGATTGAAAAGCAATCTCTTTTCGCAAATTATTTTCGGTAATGTCTTCCATTTCGTCATTCAATAAATAAATAGGCAACAACGATTTTTCAACAATAATAAAACTGAAAAAAATCAGAAACGAAATCCCTAAAACAGTAGAGAACAAAAGAATATACTGCATACGATTCAATGTTGCCATCCCATATTTATCGTATGCAGAAATCATAACAATTAACTTCTTTCCTTTATTTTCATAGCTTTTGGCGAATATTTCGTATTCAGGAAATTGCTTGCGGAATGCTTTGTTTTTTTCAACTTTTGAGAGCATCGCTTCAGAATATTCAACAGGTAAATTACTACCACTATTGTAAATGAGCTTATGCTTTTCGTTGAACACTAAAATTCGTTCCTCATGAAAATCGTTCTTTGTGTTTTTTTGGATTTCATCAACAAAACCAACACCTGTTTCATTACTTTGAAATAATATATCGGCAATAGTAAATGCTTTTTGCTCCAACTGTTGCATAAATTCATTCTCTCGATATTGTCCAATAAAATAGTAAGTTACTAAGGAGACGCCTGTCATTATCAAGATAAACAACAAGGAAAGCAATAAAGTAAGTCGGCTTTTTATAGACACAATACGAATTGAATTTCCAAATTACAAATAAAACTTACTCTGCTATGATCATCCTTATTGCTCGCCAAAGAAGTACCCGAAACCGGGCTTTGTATGAATGAGTTTTGTATTAAAAGGCTTATCAATTTTATTTCTCAAAAATGAAATAAATACTTCTATGGTATTTGTCCCTGTATCAAAATTAATTCCCCAAACTTGTTCGCTGAGTTGCGCCTTTGATACAACACGACCCTTATTTCGTACAAGTACTTCCAAAAGAGAAAACTCACGCGATGTCAAATTTATCTCTTGCCCGGTTCTGTGCACCGACTTATTATCAAAATCAATTACAATATCGCCATCCATAAACTTTTCATTTTCGGCAATCGCATTTGAACCTCTTCGCCTTAAAAACACTTGAACTCTTGCCAATAATTCTTGCATGTGAAAAGGCTTAACAATATAATCATCAGCACCTACGTTAAACGCTTCCATTTTATCGTCTAAATCGCCTAATGCGGTTAGCATAATAATAGGCACCTTATTATCTATACTTCGAAATAGCTTACACAGTTCATACCCGTTTTTATAAGGTAGATTAATGTCAAGTAGTACTATTGAGAATTTGTGCTGAGCAAACATTTCTTCGGCCACTTTTCCATCGCTTGCAACAACTACATCATAGCTTTGCTTTTTAAATTCCTCATACAATACATCCGAGAGTTTACGTTGATCTTCCGCAATTAAAATTTTGTGTTTTATCATTGTATAAAATTGGATATTCCTCGCTACAATGGGAAGGAAAATGGATTAAAATCCAATTAAGGAAAGCACAAAAAACTATAACCCTCCTCCACTTTGATCAATGAAAAGATATTTCAAGGCTGTCATCATACCAAAGGCCACTATCATATAGAATGTTGTGGTGATAAGGGTAATACTCACTTCCATAGAATTAGAAAACGAAATTCCTGTCCATAAATAAACTAACCCATAAAGCACTGCTGCAATAATTGCATAGAAAATTAACGATTGAATAAAATACTTTTTGTTGTCGTCATGCAACAAAGAAAGCCATGGATTAAACATCACAAAAAACACAACACCGAATGAGCCTCCGTATTTTATCATCTCATCGGAATGCCAAATACCTTTAGCTAAAAACATTACTAACAAACTAAATCCAAGTGAAAATAAAAACTGATAGAGTGGTGATGCTTTTTTTAAAAAAGAAGCAGTGAACATTTCGCCTGTTTTTCTTCTGTTTTCTATTTCTGATTCGCTCATAGTTGTATCGTTTAACCGAGTTCAATATTATGTCAAATTGTGGACATAGAGCATTATTAAACAGTAAATATTTAGTTCTTATCAGCTTCTGCATATTGCCAGAGCAAACGCATTAATCGCATCATCAAACTAAACAGCACATAAAATATAACAACACTAAATAACATTTGAATAAACTCTCGATGTTCCTGGATACTACTGTTTGAAATAAATCGGGCAAACAAGAGTAACAAAGCCGTTAATACAACAAATATACCCCATGATGGCCACACATAGCGCGCAAAAGAATCATGAAACAACGAAAAAAAAGCATTAGTAATACAATATGCAACAATGGCAACAAAAGCAAAAAGAAAGGAATACATCGTGTCGGCAGTCAATATTCTACTCAAAAGAATTAACACCACTCCAAAGAGAAAACTAACGCCACCCTGTTTAATTGGTGAAAACTTTTGAATTAATCCACTTTCCATCTTTAAATAGCTATTTCATCCATACGCATAATATTTGACAGCATGTCCTTTGTCATTTTTTCGAGTGTGAACTCCGGTTTCCACCCCCAATCATTTCGAGCAAAAGAATCGTCAATACTTGCCGGCCAGCTATCCGCAATAGATTGACGAAAATCCGGTGCATAATGCATTGAAAAATCCGGAATTTCAGCCGTTATACATTTCTCTAAATCTTTGGGCGAAAAACTAAAAGCAGCAAAATTATAGGCACTTCGTATACTCAAATTGGAGGCTGCTACTTCCATGAGTTCTATCGTACCTCTTATAGCATCAGGCATATACATCATAGGCAAAACAGTATTTTCTGTAAGAAAACAACTGTACTTTTTATGTTTTATCGCTTCAAAGAAAATCTCAACAGCATAATCTGTTGTTCCGCCTCCAGCTTTTGTTTTGTAGCCAATTAAGCCCGGATAACGAAGTGAACGAACATCTAAACCCCTTTTCTGATAATAGTAATCACACCAACGCTCACCGGCTTGTTTACTAATTCCATAAATGGTATTCGGTTCCATTACACAATGTTGTGGTGTGTTTTGCTTAGGTGAAGTTGGACCGAACACTGCAATTGTACTCGGAAAAAACAATCGCTTCACGCCTAATTCAACAGAACAATCAAGAATGTTCCGTAGTCCTTTCATATTTACACGCCAAGCCAACTCTGGATTCTGCTCACCTGTTGCTGAAAGCAATGCCGCTAAATGATAAATCTGATTCACCTTAAATTTCGAAACTAAGGTAGCAAGACTATTTTTATTCAATACATCTAATCGCTGAAACGCTCCACTCTCCAACAACTCACCTGAAGGCACTTTCAAGTCAGTAGCAATCACATTATTGCCTCTTGCCCTTAGCGCCATCACTAATTCACTCCCAATTTGTCCGCAAGCACCGGTAACTAAAATAGTTTCTGCATCCATTCGCTAATTTTTTTAAAACTAATGATTTAAACGTATCGACCAACTTATAGCCATCATCGAGAATATACGATATCAAAAGAAGAATAATTCACTACATCCCCCATCAAAATGCTAACATGCTCAACTGCTGCATGTTCCGGCCCATGATGACAAAAATCAATCAGCTTGAAAACAGCATCTGAATCTCCTTCTGCCTCAACAAAAACTTTGTCGTTGTCAATATTTTTCACATACCCGAAAACGCCTAAACGAACAGCCATTTCGAACGTAGCCTTACGAAAACTCACGCCTTGTACTTTTCCTGTAATAGTTACTCTACGATTAATCATTAGATAAAAATAAAAAAGGGAGCAGCAATGCTACTCCCTTTTCAAAATATCTTTTCAACGTTTAGAATTTCAAGATCTTGAATTCTGTACGTCTGTTCTCTTGATGTTGCTCTTCTGTACAAGGTACAACTTGTGTTCCCTCGCAAGCACATTTATTTACCAAACGAGACTCTCCATATCCGGCAGCCACCATTCTCGTTTGAGAAATACCTCTTGAAGCAATGTATTGTACTGCTGCTTCAGCACGTTTCGCAGATAAAGTAGCATTGTATTTTATTGTTGCTCTACAATCGGTGTGAGAACTCAACTCAATTTCAATTGTTGGATTATCGCTCAAAACTTTAACTAGCTTATCTAACTCTTTGGCAGCATCCGGACGTATAAACCATTTGTCCAAATCATAGTAAATGTTTTCAATCTTTATCGCAATTCCTCTCTTAACCTTCTCTAATTCAAGTGTTGCATATAATGTTGCAGGAGCTACTTTTCCTACGGTTGATGTAGTAGTTGAAACTGTTAAATATTTTGTTTCAGGATCATTTAAATCTTTAGAAGCTTCAATACGATATTGAGTGTTTGGATCAAGAGTATAAAACACTTTACCTTCTGGACTGGTCTTCTGTGGCTCAAGTTTATTTGTAGCAATATTTATCAACTTAACTAATGCCATATCGATTGGCTCTCTAGTTTTCTTATCTATCACTAGAACTTCAAGATTGAGGCCTCCTTCTTTTACCAAAGGAATTTTCACCGAAACAGGTTGATCTTGTGTTTCTACAACAATTTCATTAGGAAGATACCCTTCTTTGGTTGCTACAATCTTGTATGTACGTTTTGGCGTTCCTGTAAAACAGAAAGTCCCGTCTTTAGAAGTTAACTTGTTGCCTTTTTCATCTTTCAATTCATACATAACCACTTTTGATGCCTCAATTGGATCATTAGTTTTTGCATCATAAATAAGTCCACAAATAGTTATGCCTTTTTTTACAAACTTATAGATATCATCATCTCCATGACCACCAGGTCTATTTGATGTAAAATATCCTGTTTTGTTATCCTTATCAATAATATAACCAAAATCATCGTTGTTAGTATTGATAGGATAACCTAAGTTCTCTGGCTGAGACCATTCCTTTTTCCCTGTTGAAGATTGAGTAGCTGAAAACACATCCAATCCTCCTAATCCTAAATGTCCATTTGAAGCAAAATACAAAACACCATCATTACTTACAAAAGGGAACATTTCATCACTAGAAGTATTGATTGTTGTTCCTAAATTTTCAGGAACTTGCCAATTACCAGACTTATCACGGGTAGTTTTATATAAATCCATCCCTCCGTAGCCACCTGGCATGTCTGAACAAAAATACAAAACTTGCCCGTCAGCGGTTAATGCAGGATGTGCAACTGAATACTCCTTATTGTTAAATGGTACAGCTTCAATCAAATCATTACCCCATCTTTGCTCACTTGGTAAATAAACTAAACGATACAATTTCAACTTTACTGTTTTGTCACTACTCGTTTGAGGGCGTTTGATGTAATTACTTCTAGTAATATACAATTCTTGCATTTTCTCATTATAACTAGTTGGCCCTTCATGATATTTCCCGTTTGGAGCCTTGCCTGTGAGAACAGTTGCTGTAGTATAATTTCCATTAGCATCAGGAGAAGAAACAAATTCTTGAGAAAATCCTTCATCTGTCCAATTGTCTTCAACTCTGTATCTTCCTGGAGTAGCTCGATTTGAAACGAATATCAATTGATTGGAAGTATAAAACATTGGAGAGTAATCAGATTTATCAGAATTGCTTGGTAAATTCTCAATTGAATAAAGCCCTTTATCAACACTCAAATCTGCAACTTTATCTACCCCTAAAATTCTTTCTTTTACACTTGCATCATTTGGTGAAGCCGAAAGATAACTTTTGTAAGCCAATTTAGCTTGGGCATATTTTTGATTGGCACGTAATGCCTCAGCATAATACATTCGATTCATGGGATTAGTTGTCTGATCCTGAGCTAAAAGCTTATACCAAGGTTCAGCATTTTGCCAATCATTCAACAATCTATAGGAGTCAGCAATTTGTTGACGCACATAAATTTGACTGCTATCTTTTTTAATGGCTGCAGAATAATATTCAATTGCTTTTTTGAAATCAAACTGCTTGAAATATAAATCGCCCATTCGTGTTGATGCTTTTTGAGCAATTGCACTTGACGAAATCAAAACTACGGCAACCAAAAGAGTTGTATACCTTTTTATCATAACCTGATTTTTCTTTTCTAATTAGAAATATTTTACAAAACGTGGAGTAACAAAACGTTTTTTATTGTACCAGAAATCGTAACCTAACATCACCTCATGAGTTCCTGTTTGGTATTTTCGTAAATCTGTTATAGCATAATGATAGCCATAGCCTACACTAAGCTGTGGTGTGATTTTGGCATGTACAATTCCTATAATACCTTCAAGATTAAAATCCTTTTTCTTACTTCCTGAAGAATTGAACTTCTCACCTCCAGTACGTGCAGTAGCAGAAAGCCAAATTCTGTCGATGAACAATAAGCCTAAAGTAAAGTCAAAATCAGGAATATTTTTAACCAATCCCTTTTGGTATTTCATTAAGAACGATGGCTTTACTTTTACAATAGCAGCATCTTTCCCAAACACATAACCTCCGGTAAGTAGGTATTGATTATACAACTTTGAAACAGATGTGCTGGAAGTAGTTTCAACTTTTAGTTGCTTAGCCAATGATGATGGTAACAAGTGCGGAACAGAAAATCCGAAATAAAATTTCTTACCATAAAGATATAGACCGGCACCAAAATTAGGCAAGAAAAGATTTTTATTACCACTGAAAACATTATCCACTTGATTAGGGTTCAACGCATCATAAGTAATCCCCTCACCCAAACGATTTTGAAAATAGGCTAATGTAGCTTGCACACCTAAAGACAATCTGATGTCGCTCGTAATTTTAATCTTATAAGCAAAGGCAGGTGTTACTGTAAACAAATTTGTAAGTCCAAGACGGTCATTAGAAATACTTAATCCTAAATTATATTGATCCTTTTTTAATGGTGAATGAACGCTCAGATTTGCAGTTCTCGGTGCACCTTCAATACCAGCCCACTGGTGACGGTAAATCGCCATAGTACTTATTACGTCATGACTTCCTGCATAGGCAGGATTCAAATACAATCCGTTAAACATATACATGTTGTATTCCGGATCTTGTTGAGCTTTTGCAATTCCTGTAACTGCAATCACAGTCAAAAACAATATTACTTTTTTCATGTGTTGAAAATTTGAATTTTATTGGTCTTTTTCTTAAAAACTGTCCTGCAGTTGACCCGCAGGACAGTTCATTTTCATTTTTATCGTTGTATCACTACAAATTTAGCTTCAGCTCTGTTAGTTCCATCATTGTATTGGTATACATAGTAGTAAGTTCCATCCGGTAAATCAGCACCTGATAAGTTCTTACCATCCCAATTGTTTTTGTAACCTCCATCCACGTTTCTCCAAACTTCATCTCCCCATCTGTTGTATACTTTCAATACCGCGTTAGGGTAATCATAATTACAAGGGAATTGGAATGTTTCATCTAATCCATCACCGTTAGGCGAGAAGGCATTCGGGAAGAAGCATGGCTGAATTCCAGGAATAGTAATTACAACGATTGCTGTATCACAAATCCAGGTGTTTCCACCAATATTAGCACATACAATGTAGCAGAATGTATCTTTACCAAAGTAATCTGCAGTAGGACTGTAAGTAATTGTTCCATCTGTATTTACTGTAGCTGTTCCATGGTTAGGATCACAGTTAACAGTAACTGTAACACCATTATTTGCTGGAATTATATCGTTGTTCAACACATTAATCACAGTAGGTTTACCTTGAGGTGTTGAAGCAGTGTCGTCCACAGCAATAATATCAGGTGTATCACAAACGTAAACAATCACAGTTGCAGTATCCTTCTGAACAGGTTTTCCGTTATCAGAAATTTCATAATGGAAGCTATCTACTCCACAGAAAGTTGAATCTGGGGTATACGTAACTGTTCCATCAGGATTTATTACTGTAGTTCCGTGTCCTGCAGGGAACACCTGCGTAACCTTAATTGTATCACCAGTAAATCCATCTCCAGGTTTAGGTCCATAAGTATCATTACCAATTACATTGATAACAACAGGAGTAGCTTTCGGAGTATTTGCTACGTCAGGATTTGCTTTCACAAACTGAGTAGTATCGAAAGGTATTACTGTTATAATTACAAGACCTGTATCACAAGCTGCCGGTGTTCCGTTGTCACAAACTACAATACAGAAGGTGTCGTTTCCAACGTAACCTGCATCTGGTGTGTAAGTAAAGCACAATCCATTGATGTTGCTAATTGTTCCGTTTTGTGGATCACAAATTGAAGTAATAGCAACTACATCTCCATCAGGATCAGGTGCATTAATACAAACAACAATCGCAGAATCAACATAAGTAGTATCGTATACCACCGGTGGCAATATCACAGGATAGTTGTTTTTACAAGAATCTATTGTGATAATCACAGCAGCATCACGACATAAGTTAGGCGTTCCGTTATCACATACAGAGTATGCAAATGTATCTTTTCCTATGAAGCCTGGAGTAGTATAAGTATACACTATCTTACCCGCAACGATTGTAGCCGTTCCATGAGAAGGAGTTGTTACAAACGTGATTCTGATACTATCGTTATCTTGATCGAAATCATTAGCAAGAACATCCACTGTTAAAGTAATACCTGAACTCAAGCATAATTTAGCTGTATCGTTAACTGCAAGTGGATGGTGTACATTACATGGGTAGTTACTAATGTTCACATACAATGCACCAGTATCGGTTAATCCGCAAACATTTGTAACAGAATATAATATTACATCATTTACATTCGGATTAACTCCACTAGGTGTGTATACAAGAGAGTCACCACTTATTGTAACAGTACCATAGATAGGGTTCTGTACAATGTTGAGTGTTCCACCAAACACATTCAAATCGTTAATTAGAACCGCCTTAGGTCGAGAACAAACATAACCCATCTGTAAAGTATCATCTTTAGCTATTGGCGCCTTGCATATACTGTCTACATTAATGATCAAGTACGCTTGAGCGCACAATGTGTCTCCTGCACATACAATACACAATCTGTATGGTACTGAATCAACACCTATGAAACCGGCATTTGGAGTGTAGCGAATACTATCGCCTACTACAGTTGCAGATCCATGAGCAGATGAACCAATAGTTACTGAATGTGGTGAAGTTGTATTGAACAAGGTATCATTTGTAACTACGTTAGTAGTAACCAATGTAGATGGAGTAGTGAATACATAGTTGTTAACCGCTACAGGAGTTTTACAGTTACAATCAACAGTTATACTCAAGTTAGCCGTATCTATACCACAAGTATCTGATAAGATGTACTCGATATAATCCGTTCCACAATAGTTGGCATTAGGAATATACATAATTGTTGTATCGTTCACCACTGTAACAGTACCATGCGTAGGTTGTACATTAACACTTACATGTTGAGGGTAAGTAGATTTATAAATGTCATTCGTAATAACATTTGCATATAATGTATCGCCTTGCATCATAGTTACGTTATCATCAACAGCTAATGGTTTAGAGCAGCAATCAACAAATACATATACAGTTGCAGTATCCAAAGCACCTAATGTATCTCTAATAATGTATCTGAATGTATCAGTAACATTACATTGCGATCCATTTGGAACATACGTTATTGTTCCATTTGCATTAATGGTTGCATTACCATACAATGTAGGTACATTGCTAGTTCCGTTTCCTCCGTTTCCAAGAATCTGTATTACAGAGAACGAATCTAACTCAGGATCCCAATCGTTAGCTTTTACATTAATTACTACAGGCTGATTAACACCGGTTAATGTAGTATCGTTAGTAGCCTGAACAGAGTTCGGTACAGTGATAACAACAGTAGCTGTGTCACACAATGGATTTGGCAATTTCGAAGTGATATCGCAAATCACATAAGTGAAAGTATCAGGATGATTAGCATTAGGACCTTTACCCGGACCGAAGTCTGGAGTGTATGTAACTGTTCCATCTGGATTTACAGTTGCAGTACCTGCGTGAGGTCCTGTAACAACAACCGGATTTGTGGTAGGATTACCATCTGGGTCACTGTCATTTCCTTTAACCACAATTACTACAGGTACTCCATAAGTAGTAGAAGAGTAATCGTTAGTGGCTACAGGAGGATGGTTAGGATCCAATGTAGGACTATCCACTTTATTGATAATGATATGAACCGTAGCAGTATCACACAACGGTTTAGGTTGATGAGCAGCATTAGTATCACATATTACGTATTGGAATGTAACAACATTAATTGCATCTGGGAATGTACCTCCAGTTGGATCATAAGTAACAGTTCCATCCGGATTCACAGTCACAGTACCACCTAATGAAGGCGTTCCTAAAATAGCAGGTAATGTTAAATCATCACCATCTACATCGAAGTCGTTAGCTTTAACACTCACTACAATTGGAGTTGTAGGGTTTGTTACGCCATAGTCATCGTTTGCAATTGGTGCATGATTCATAGTATCTACCTTACCGTCAATGATAGTGATGAATACCCAAGCCGTGTCGCACAATACGTGAACAGGGTATGGTGAATTATCACATACAACATATTTGAAGCTATCTACTCCAGTATATCCTGTATTTGGTGTGTAAACGCCTGTACCGTTACCAGTAGGAGTCCAAGTACCATGTTTAGCAGTATCTGAAACAGGATATGAATACGTCAATGGATCACCATTAGGATCTGTAGTAGACGAAGCTATATTCACCGGAACCGGTGTATTCACTTGTGTACCTGTATAGATATTGTTAGCAATAGGTGGCTCGTTCAATGGAGTCACTTTAATGATAACAAAGCTAGTGTCGCACAATGGTTTAGGATTGTATGAAGCGTTTGTATCACAAACAACATAGCATATCGTATCAATACCATTCCAGTTAGTATCCGGAGTATAGATGAAGCAAGAATCAGAAGGTGTTCTTGGTGTTAATGTACCATGCAAGCCATGACAAGCGTAAGGCATAACAATCAAGTCATCTCCATCTACATCAGAAACCGGAGGACAAATCACAATAAAGCTGTCTTCAGGAATTGAATCATATACAGGAGGTGCAACCGGAGTATCATTCACACATTGTACATTGATAAACACAAGACCTAAGTCACATGGATCCATTCCTGGACATGTTGATGTTCCTTCGCCACCACAAATACGGTATGCGAATGAATCAACTCCACAGAAATCTTTCTTAGGTGTATACTTAATGTTATTTCCTGAAAGAACAACCGAACCGTTATTAGGCTGTGACAATAAGCTTACTGTTAAGAAATCACCATCGATATCAGTATCGTTAGACGTTACATTAACAATAACACTATGGTCTTCTAATACAGAGGCAGTATCGTCAATTGCTACCGGAACATCATTTCTATTCAATACTGTTAAGAATAAAGTAGCTGTATCACATCTGTTAGATGGATCGCACACTGAATAGACAACAGAATCAATACCGAAGAAGTTAGTATTCGGAACATATAGAATAGTTGAATCAGTAGCACTTACTACAGAAAGACCATTAGTTGCTGGTTTAATGATAGTAACTGCCAATTTATCGCCATTCGCATCAAAGTCGTTCGCTCGTACATTTACAAACTTAATAGACTCTTCACACAAAGTATCATAGTCGTTCAACGCAACCGGAGCAAATGGAATATTTCCAACATAAACCTGAACTAAACCTGTATCGCAGCAGCCTTCAACTGTATCACATACTAAATATGTAATTGAGTCGATTCCTGAGAATCCAGAAGTTGGAGTATAGGTAATCGTTCCGTTAGCGTTCAACACTCCCGTTCCATGATTAGCATTGTCTACAATAGTTACTGTCAATCCTGTACCTACAGTATGCACAACATTGTCGTTTCCTAATTCAGCAATTACTACTGGAGTAGCAGCCGTATCCGCAACATAATCATCCATTGCAACCGGGCAAGATGGTGTTGGTGTAACAATGATAGTTATCACAGCAGTATCACATAATACCGGATTTCCATCGTCACAAACTACAACACAAACTTTGTTGGTATCTGTTTTTGTTACATCAGAAGTGTTGTAAACAAAACATCCGGTGGTAGGATTAATTGAAGTTACTGTAACCGAAGTTAAAGGACTACAATTCACTATTTGGTAGTTGAGTACATCCCCTAAGTTAGGATCAGAAGCAACAGGGCAAATAGTATCGGTAGTTAACTCCGGAATAGTAACCGTAGTATCCTCAATTGTTGGAGGCGAATTCTTAGGCGTTATAGTAATATGTACAGTAGCAGTATCACACAAAGGTTTAGGTTGTAACGCTGCCAACGTATCACAAATTACATACGTGAAGGTATCTGTACCTACATATCCCGGTGTTGGTACGTAAGTAACTGTTCCATCAGGATTTACAGTAGCTGTTCCATGAGATGGTGTTGTAATAATTGTAGGAATTGTTAAACTGTCTCCATCAGGATCAGAGTCATTTCCTCTTACATTAATTACAAGGGTATCATCTTTAGGAGTACTTACAAAATCGTCAGTTGCTACTGGTGTGTGATTTACATCAACTACAGTATCGTTGGTGATAAATATGAAGCCCCATGCAGTATCACACAATGGTTTAGGGTTGTGCGCTGCCAATGTATCGCAAATAACATACTGGAAGCTATCTTTACCAACAAATCCAGGAGCAGGCACATAAGTTACTGTTCCGTTAGGATTTACAGTAACAGTACCGCCATTTGGAGTTGTAGATCCACTTAAAATAACCGGTGTAGTCAAACCATCACCATCAGGATCAGAATCATTTCCTCTAACATTAATCACAACAGGATTGTTCTTAGGAGTAACAGCGTAATCGTTATTCGCAACAGGAGCATGATTTATATTGCTTCCAGCGGTATCAATA
Organism: Chitinophagales bacterium; assembly: GCA_044226285.1. GTDB lineage: Bacteria > Bacteroidota > Bacteroidia > Chitinophagales > LD1 > CALAYL01. Next base: position 252,423 of record JBGAHI010000008.1, read on the forward strand.
ACGGTAATTATGATAACCGAAGTATCACACAATACATGTACAGGATACTGTGAAGTATCACAAACAATGTAAGGGAATGTTACCGTACCTGTAAATCCAGGCGTTGGAATAAATATTCCTGTTCCACCACCTGTAGGTATAAATTGACCACCAGGTTTAACAGTTGAAGGATAAGTATAGGTTAATGGGTTACCATCCGGATCCGATGTTGCACCACCAACATTTACAGCAACTGGTACATCTTTAGGTGTAGTATATCTTACAGTATCAGCTACCGGTGGATTATTGAATTTCTCAGCACCAATAGTGATAATTACAGTAGCTGTATCACATAATGGACTTGGTGTAAGTGCCGACAATGTATCACAGATTACATATACTAATGTATCTTTTCCTGTATAACCAGGTGTTGGTGTATACTTGATAGTTCCATCAGGATTTACAACAGCTGTACCATGGTTAGGTTGATCTATAATTACTGGAGTAGTTAAACTATCTCCATCAGGGTCAGAGTCGTTTGACAATGGTTTAATAACCACCGAACTATCTTGAGGTGTACTTGCAAAGTCATCCGTTGCCACTGGTGGATGATTCTGTTGAGTTGCAGTATCTCCTGTTACGAAGATGAATGCCCAAGCAGTATCACACAATGGTTTAGGATTATGTGCAGCTAAAGTATCGCAAACTACATATTGGAAGCTGTCTTTTCCTACGAAGCCAGAAACCGGTGTATAGGTAACTGAACCATCTGGATTCACAACGGCTGTTCCATTTGCAGCCGGAGTTAAGATAGAAGGGGTATTCAACGCATCTCCATCAGGATCTGAGTCGTTTCCTTTCACATTGATTACAATTGGATCATTTTTAGGTGTAGTAGCGTAATCATTGTTTGCTATTGGTGCGTGGTTTACATCATTGTTAGTTGTATCAACTATTGTGATAATGATAACAGATGTATCACACAACACTTGCACCGGATAAGGTGATGTATCACAAACATAGTATGGAATTGTAACTGTTCCGGTAAATCCTGTTGTAGGTGTAAATACGCCCGTACCAGAAGCTCCGGTTGGTGTCCAAGTTCCTGCTGCTGGATTACTTGAAGTTCCATAACTGTATGTTAATGGATTACCATCAGGATCAGATGTAGCACTTCCTACATTCACTGCTACAGGAGTATTCTTCGGTGTAGTGTAACGTAATGTATCAGCAACAGGTGGATTGTTCATCGGTGGAGTTACAGTAATAATTACAATTGCTGTATCGCAAGTTACCGGCATTCCTTTATCGCATATCTGATAAATTAACGTGTCTTTGCCTACATATCCAGGATTTGGAGTATAAGTAATTGTTCCGTTTGGATTTACCGTTATTGTTCCATGATTTGTAGAATCTGGAATCGTAATACCAGCAGTATCAATTTGATTTTCAGGATCTTTATCATTACCTAGAATTCCAATAGTTATTGGTGTATTAGCTGGGGTTGTAGCTGTATCCGGATTCGCAACAATAGGGTCATTGTCTTTATTCACAACAGTAATAATTACAGTAGCCGTATCACACAATGGTTTAGGATTATCCGCTGCCAATGTATCACATATTACATACGTTAAGGTATCTTTTCCGCTGTAGTTAGGATTTGGAGTATATGTTATTGTTCCATCAGGGTTAACAACTGCTGTACCATGATTTGGAGTATCATTAATAACAGGAACAGTTAAGCTATCACCATCAGGATCGCTGTCGTTTCCATTTACTTTGATAACTACTGAAGAGTCCTCAGGTGTTGTAGCAAAATCATCAGTAGCTACAGGTGGATGATTCACATTCAATGTAGAATCTGGTGTTACAAACACAAATACCCATGCAGTATCACACAATGGTTTAGGATTATGTGCTGCTAATGTATCACAGATAACATACTGGAAGCTGTCTTTGCCAGTGAATGTTGCTGTAGGTTTGTAAGTAACCGTTCCATCAGGATTTACAGTAACTGTTCCTCCGTTTGGTGTAGTTGTACCTCCCAAGATAACTGGTTTAGTTAATCCATCGCCATCAGGATCGCTATCATTTCCTTTCACATTAATCACCGTAGGATTTCCTTTAGGTGTAGAAACTAGGTCATTGTTAGCGATTGGAGCGTGGTTAACAGTATCAAAGCTTGGTGTTGTATCTGTTACTATAATTGTAATGAATGATGTATCACACAATACATTTACAGGATAGATAGATAAATCACAAACTACATAAGGGAAGGTAACAGTACCCGTAAATCCGGTTGCAGGTGTAAACACTCCGGTACCGTTACCGGTTGGTGTCCATGTGCCTTGCGTTGAAGGATTAGGTAATGTTCCAGGTATATAAGAAATCGTTGTTGGATTGCCATCAGGATCAGATGTTGCACTTCCAACATTGATAGCCACTGGCGTATTCAATGGTGTACTTGTAACAATTGGATCTGCTACCGGTGGATTATTGTATTGTGATGGTGTAACTGTAATAATTACAGTTGCAGTATCACACAATGGCTTAGGATTATCCGCTGCCAATGTATCACAGATTACATATGTCAATGTATCCTTTCCAGTGTAGCCCGGTGTTGGTGTATATGTAACCGTACCATCTGGTTTAACAACTGCTGTACCATGATTTGGTGCATCTGTAATCTTAGGTAATGTTAAGCTATCGCCATCAGGGTCGCTGTCGTTTCCTTTAACTTTGATTACAACTGGTGTCTTATCATCCGTAGTTGAGAAGTCATCCGTTGCTACTGGTGGATGGTTAACATTGGTTAATGTATCTGTAATGAACACATATGCCCAAGCAGTAGTGCACAATGGCTTAGGATTATGTGCAGCCAATGTGTCACAAATAACATACTTGAAGCTATCCTTACCTATAAATCCAGGGTTTGGTGTATATGTTACAGTTCCATTAGTGTTAACCTTCACAGTACCATTTGCAGGTGTTGTTTGAATAGTAGGCAATGTTAAACCATCACCATCAGGATCAGTATCATTTCCACGAATATTCATAACTACCGGGTTATTCTTCGGTGTAGAAGCGTAATCGTTGTTCGCAATCGGAGCGTGATTAACCGTATCAAAACTAGGTGTAGTATCTGTTACTGTAATAATGACATATGAAGTATCGCATAATACAGTAATAGGGTATGCACTTTGATCGCATACTACATAAGGGAATATAACGGTACCCGTAAATCCGGTTGCTGGAGTAAACACGCCAGAACCATTACCGGTTGGTGTCCATGTTCCTTGCGTTGAAGGATTTGGTAAAGTTCCAGGTATATATGAAATCGTTGTTGGATTGCCATCAGGATCTGATGTTGCACTTCCAACATTAATAGCCACAGGTGTATTCAATGGTGTACTTGTGCGAACCGTATCAGCTACCGGAGGATTGTTCTGTAAGTTTGGACCTACAGTAATCACTACAGTTGCTGTATCACACAATGGACGAGGTAAATTAGCCGCCAAAGTATCGCAAATTACATATCTAATTGTATCCTTTCCTACAAAGTTAGGTGCAGGATCATAAGTCAATGTTCCATTTGGATTAATGGTAACTACACCACCATTAGGTGTTGTAGTTCCGCCAATCAATCCTATTACCTTAGGTATTGTTAAACTGTCTCCATCAGGGTCAGAATCGTTTGCAAGTATTGGAACAATAACGTTTACATCTTTTGGTGTACTTGCAAAATCATCAGTAGCAACCGGAGCATGGTTCACTGGGTTAGGGTTTGTATCAGTAATAAACACAAATCCCCAAGCAGTATCACACAATGGTTTAGGATTATGAGCCGCTAAAGTATCACAGATTACATATTGGAATGAATCTTTTCCAACAAATCCAGGAGCAGGAACATAAGTTACTGATCCATTAGGATTTACAGAAACAGCTCCTCCATTTGGAGTTGTAGATCCGCTTATGATTACCGGTTTAGTTAAACCATCGCCATCAGGATCGCTATCATTTGCTTTAACATTGATAACTACTGGGTTACCTTTAGGTGTAACTGCGTAATCGTTATTAGCAACTGGTGGATGGTTAACCAAATTATTTGCTGTATCTACAACATTAATAATAATAACAGCTGTATCACATAATACATGTACTGGGAATGGAGAACTATCGCAAACATATGTTACAACAGTAGCCGTTCCAGTAAATCCTGGTGCAGGTGTAAATATTCCTGTTCCAGAACCTGTTGGAGTCCAAGTACCATTTGTTACAGGTCCATACGTAATAGTATATGGATTACCATCCGGATCAGAAGTAACGGTTCCAACATTTACTGCTACAGGAGTATTCTTAGGTGTAGATGTTCTAAGTGTATCAATAACAGGTGGATTATTAGATGGTCCAACATAGATTGTCAATTTACCTACATCACAAATAGATGCGAAAGTATTGTTACAATAAGTCAATGCCGGATTCTTAACATCACACACTTGGTAGTAAACAGTATCGGTACCTACGAATCCATTCGCAGGAGTATAGCAAATCTTGTTTCCGTTAATTGTAGCAGAACCATTTGCAGGAGGTGTAGATATTGTAATAAACAATGAATCTCCATCCGGATCATTATCGTTTATCAATACATTTTGGCATCCAGAAGTTTGATACTTCACAGATAATGTATCATTAATTGCAAATGGAGCATCATTTACATTATTTACTGTCAATACTAAGATCGCAGTATCACATAATGTATATTGAGGATATGTTCCATTATCACAAATCTGATATATTACTGTATCTTTTCCAAAGAAATTAGGTGTTGGAGCATATGCAATAGTTTGTGTTACGGCAACAACAGAAGATGTTCCATGTGTTGCAGGTTTAACAATAGTAACTACAAGCTTATCATTGTTTGGATCTGAATCGTTAGCCAAAACATTAACATTTGCATAACTATCCTCGCACAAAGTAGCAGTATCATCTTTAGCAACCGGAGGGTCGTTAGAGATAAAGATATGCGCCCAAGCAGTATCACACAATGGTTGAGGGTTGTGGGCAGCCAAAGTATCGCAAATCACATACTGGAAGCTATCAGAGCCTCTGTATCCAGGATTAGGAGTATAAGTAACCGTACCATTAGCGTTAACTGTAGCTGTTCCATTTGTAGGAGTAGTAATAACTTTTGGAGTTGTTAAGCTATCTCCATCAGCATCGCTATCATTAGCTTTAACTTGAATTACAACAGGAACATTCTCATGCGTTGTTGTGTAATCATCAGTAGCTAAAGGCGGACGGTTATGTGGTGTATCAATCACATTTATTGTAATTGTGATGGTTGCAGTATCACATAAAGGTTTAGGGTTATGCGCTGCAAGTGTATCACAAATAACATAATCTATTTGATCGGTGTAAATACCTGGTGTTAAACCAGCATTTGGAATAAACTTAACAGTTCCATCAGGGTTAACACTAAATGTTCCATGTGCTGTTGTTGTAGAACCTAACAATGTTGGCATGCTTAGGTTATCCCCATCCGGATCACTATCATTTCCTTTAACGTTGATAGTTACAGGTGTAGTTCCGGTAGTTGTCGCTTGATCGTTGTTTGCAACAGGAGCATGATTGATTAATGTATCATTTGCATCCAATATATGTACAATGATTACGCTAGTATCACATAATACATGTACTGTATAAGGCGAACTATCACAAACATAGTATGGTATAGTATATGTTCCAGGAATTGTACCTGTAATTGTTACGGCACCGTTTCCGGTTACAACATACGTCAATCCACTTCCAAGAGGAACTGCACCAACTGTAATTGTAACAGGATCACCATTCGGATCGCTTACATTACTTAACAAGTTAACTGAATGTGGTGTACCAGCTTGTTCTGTATACTCAACTGTATCAGCAACCGGTGGTTCGTTACGTGGAGCAATTGTTATAAACGCCCAAGCCGTATCACACAATGGTTTAGGGTTGTGAGCTGCTAACGTATCGCATATAGTGTACTGGAAGCTATCCTTACCAAAGAAGTTAGGATTTGGTGTATATGTCACTGTTCCATCCGGATTAACTGTTGTAGTTCCATTCTTAGGTGTAGTAATCACCGTAGGGAATGTCAAACTATCTCCATCAGGGTCGTTATCATTAGCTTTAACTTGAATAACTACAGGTTGATCTTCCGGTGTAGTTGTAAAGTCATCCGTAGCCAATGGTGGACGGTTAGACGGTGTATCGATAACATTTGTTGTTACGATAATCTTAGCCGTATCACACAATGGTTTTGGATTATGTGCGGCCAAGGTATCACAAATCACATAAGTTACAGTGTCCATGTATATACCTGGAGTTAATCCAGCATTTGGCACAAATTTAACCGTTCCATCTGGGTTAACACTAAATGTTCCATGAGATGGTGTACTTGGTGAACCAATTAATACTGGTGTACTCAAGTTATCTCCATCAGGATCACTGTCATTGCCCTTAACATTAATTGTTACAGGAGTAGTGCCGGTTGTAGTTGCTTGATCGTTGTTCGCAACCGGAGCATGATTAATCAATGTATCAGCCACATCAAGTATATGGATAATAATCACACTTGTATCACACAATACATGTACTACATACGGTGATGTATCACATACATAGTATGGTACAGTGTATGTTCCAGGTGTTGTTCCTGTAAATATGTACGCTCCATTACCGGTTTGTACAGCTGTAATACTTGGTGGTAATAATGAACTTATTGTAATCTTAACAGGATCTCCGTTAGGATCACTTACATTACCTAGCAAGTTTACAGCATGTGGTGTTCCAGCTTGTTCTGTATATTCTACAGTATCCGCAACAGGTGGATCGTTTCGTGGGTCAATTGTTATATATACCCATGCTGTGTCACACAATGGTTTTGGATTATGTGCGGCCAAGGTATCACAGATTACATACTTGAAGCTATCTTTTCCGAAGAAATTAGCATTCGGTGTATACGTAACTGTTCCATTCGAATTTACAGTTGTTGTTCCATTTGTTGGGCCGGTAATAATCTTAGGCAATGTTAAACTATCGCCATCAGGATCGTTATCGTTTGCACGTACTTGAATCGTAACAGGTACATCCTCAGGTGTAGTAACGTAATCATCAGTTGACAATGGCGGACGGTTAGACGGTGTATCGATAACATTTGTTGTTACGATAATCTTAGCCGTGTCGCACAATGGTTTTGGATTATGTGCGGCCAAGGTATCACAAATCACATAAGTTACAGTGTCCATGTATATACCTGGAGTTAATCCAGCATTTGGCACAAATTTAACGTTTCCATCGCTTGTAGTAGACCAAATACCATGTGGTGTGATTGTAGCCGAAATAAGTTTAGGTATTGTTAAACTATCGCCATCCGGGTCGCTATCATTGCTACGCGGATTTATTATAGCAGGACTCAATCCTGAAGCAGTAACATAATCATTATTTGCAACTGGCCTATGATTTAAAGTATCAAGTGGATTAATAGGTAAAATATGGATAATAAGAACACTTGTATCACATAATACATTAATTGTAAATTTAGAAGTGTCGCAAACATAATATGGAATACTATAATTACCAGGATTTGAGCCAGTAATAACATAAGCACCATTTCCAGTCTTCACAACATTAAGACCTGAGCCATTAGGTATTGTACCTAAGGTAATTGTAAGTGGGTCAGCATTAGGATCACTAACACTAGACAAAATATTAATTGGATGAGGAGTGTTTACATATTCAGTATACTCTAAAGTATCGGCAGTTGGAGGACAATTATGTCTAACAACATTAGCTGTGTCATAAGCAACACATCCGTTTTGATCAGTAATAACAACTGAGTATCTTCCTGCTCCAACACCATTCAGATCTTCGGTTGTTGCACCATTTGACCATACAAAACTGTATGGTGATGTTCCTCCTGTAGGAGTGAGGTCTGCCGTTCCATCGCTACTATTCATACAAGAAACATCAGAGGTAGAAATACTCGATTTTAGTTTAGCAGGCTGAGTAATTGTAATATCTGATACTGCTGAGCAACCATTAGCATCACTAACAGTAACCGAAATTAAACCAGCAGGTAAATTAATTGCCAGTTGTGTACCTTGTCCGTTACTCCAATTATAAGTAAACGGAGCTATACCTCCAGTGATAAATGCAGAAGCAGAACCATCAGCACCACCATTACATTTAACATTTGTTCCAATCACCATAACAGACAAACTATTACATGAAGGATTATTAATAGTAACACAACCAGATGTTGTACAACCATTGGCATCAGTTACAGTTACACAGTGTGTACCTGCGACTAAACCTATAGCAGTTTTTGTAGCTTGACCTAAGAAACTCCACTTATAAGTGTATGGAGCAGTTCCTCCTACCGGATTTGCTGTTGCTGTTCCATTTGAACCACCATTTATAGTTGGATCCGTATGTCCAATAGATAGGGTTACAGCTGTTGGATTAACTAGAACACTTGAACCAGAAACCGAACAACCATATTTATCTGTGACAGTCAACGCATAAGAACCAGACAATAGGCCAGATATAGAAGATGTAGTTCCTCCAGTAGTCCAGAGATAAGTATACGGAGAAGATCCTCCAATAACAGAAGTATTTATTGCACCATCAGTTCCATTGTTACACTTAATTTCGGTATTAATAAAATTAATGTTCATTGAACAAAGAGTAGGATCTTCAAGAGTTACAACTTGTAAAGCAGTACAACCATTAAGATCTGTAACTGTAACCGTATAACTTCCCGCCTTTAATCCTGTAGCAGTTTGTGTGTTTTGTACTGGTACTGTATTCCATTTATATGTATAAGGAGAGGTTCCTCCTCCTGCAGTAACAGTTGCTGAACCATTTGCACCTCCTACATAAGTTGGATTATTTTCAACTATATTAATAACAGAAGGAGCTGAAGGGGAAGTAATCAAAGTGCTGTTAGTGGAAGAACACCCATTTACATCAGTAATAGTAACCGCATAAGCTCCTGAAGACAAAGCAGTTATGTCTTCTGATGTTGAACCATTAGACCATAAGAAAATATATGGAGATGTACCACCTGCAGGAGTAAGGTTTACAACTCCGTTATTAGCATCGTAACAAGGAGGATTTGTAACGGCTACAGCAGATGTCAATCGCGTTGGAGTTGGAACATTAACTGACGCAACAGCAGTACATCCAAGTTGATCGGTTACAGTAACAGTATTGTAACCAGCACACAAGCCAGTAGCTGTTTGCGTAATATTTGTATTACTCCAGAAGTAAGTATAAGGGGCAGTTCCACCTGTTGGGAATACACGACCCTCACCATTACATTGCGCAAAACACTTAACACCAATAGCAGTAGTTGTAATATCAAATGAAGCACATACCGGATTCTTAATAGTTACAATGTCTTTAACAGTACAACCATTTTTATCGGTAATAGTAACAGTATATGTACCAATAGTTAAACCTGTAGCAGTTTGTGAATTCTGTCCATTACTCCACAAATAAGTGTAAGGAGTGGTTCCTCCCTTCGGAGTAACTGTGGCAGTTCCGTTTGAACCACCAATAATGGAAACATTTGTTTTAGCAATAGTATCCGTTAATGGGTCTGGTTGATCTATAACAACAGTTCTAGAAGCAGAACAACCCAAAGCATCAGTAACAGTAACAGCATAAGAACCAGGTATAGCTCCTGCTAACGTTTGTCCCGTTTGACCATTACTCCATAAATATGTAACAGGAGTATTTGAAGTAGTAGAGAAAACTTTAGCAGATCCACCACCTGCACCATAACAAGAAACATCTGTAACTTTAATACTGTCTATATGCAAAGAACATGCTGGATCTGTCAATATCACACTTGTGATAGTTTGACAACTATCGGCACCGGTAACTGTTACGAAGTAAATACCTGAACTAAGACCATTAACAGCAGCTGTAGTAGCACCAGTACTCCATTTATAATTGAACGGAGCTTTACTACCTATAAGAACTGCAGCTGTTACCGAACCATTAGCTCCTCCAGAAGTTGTCGGATTCGTTCCAGTTGCAGCAACAGTAAAGCCAACACATGGCTTAGGGCACAGAGGCGCTGTACCACTAAAACTTATCGTATTGCAGTTGTTTACATCATGTATATTAAAGCTATAAGGGTTTGCACCGTAAATTGGAGCAGATGTAAATGTTGACCCATTAAAGTTACCAGGACTTCCAACATTTGTAAATGGAGCTATACCGCTAACTGTGTACTTAACAGTATAGAAAACTCCAGATGGGTCACAAGTTATGAAAGGCCCAGAAAGTAATTTAATTTTTGGATAAACCAACACACTAAGAGTGTCTGATACTGTACATCCTTTCGCATCAATAATACTCAAGGTGTATAAAGTAGTTGTAGATGGGCTTGCAATAGTAGCCAAAGTTGTTGGAGATGAAAGTCCACTACTTGGCGTCCAAGTAATTGCATATGGCGCAGTACCCCCAATTAAAGTTCCATTCAAATTAACAGAACTATTAGAACTATCACAGAAAGCACCTCCATTACCAGCATCTACACTTAAAGTAGAAGGGGTAACTGTGACTAAAACAACATCTTGAGCAGTACAACCGTTAGTAGTAGTAACAGTAACAGTATAAGCTGTTGTTGTTGCCAATCCATTTACCCAAGGATTTGGGGTATTTACAGATGATAATGCAGTGGATGGAGACCAATTATAAGTACAAGTAGAACAATTAACACCACCGAAAATTCCAGTTGGAGAGCCCCCCAACTGTATACTATCTTTCGGGCAGTTAATAATTGATTTATCAATGCCAGCATCTGCAGTTGGAAGTGCATAAACTATTACTGTAGCTGAACTACTCATGTTGCTAATACACCCTTTATTGCTAGTTGCAACAACGGTGTAAACACCTGCAGATGTTTGATAACCAAATGATATAGCCGAACCTGTACCGTTGATTGGCAAGCCTATATTAGTCCCATTTAGCTTTAACTGATAAGAAACATTTACTTGAGAACCACTTAATCGGACAATAATACCTGAATCTCCCTGACAATAACCATTAGTACCATTTATGAACACATTATAGATATTTGGAAGTGGATTTACGATTACTGTGTCTGTTGCAACTGCAGAACAGCCCTTAGCATCAGAAACTGTAACAGAATAAGGATAGGTATTTGCAACTTGTGGAGATGCAATAACAATCTGGGTTGTTGTATTGTTTAAAGCTGAGCCTGACCATAAATAATTATATGCAGCAGTGCCGCCAGTTATATTTGCAGTGTATTGAATACTGCTACCTGAGTTCGCACACCACTCTCGCTCACCATTCGCAGAAATATTTACCAACAAATTAGATTGTTGCACATTTACATCAACAACGTCAGAAGCGGTACAACCATAAAGTGTTGTAACAATTACTGTATAACTCGTATTAGTGCTAATACCTTTTACAAAAGGATTTGAAACTCCAATGCTTGAATGTGGTAATAATCCGGTTGACGGTGACCATGCATACGTACAAGTTAAACAAACATTACCGTTTATCTTAGCCGTTGGACTTCCCCCCAATTGAACACTGTCGCCAGTACAATTAAATATTGTTCTATCAATTCCTGCATCAACAGTTGGTAATGGATTAACTGCAATTTCTGCTATTCCGTTCATATTAGATTTACAACCATATGTACTTGTAGCTACAACAGTATAAACTCCTTGTCCTATTTGATTTCCAAAAGTTATAGGGCCTCCAGTTCCTGCAACTGGTGAACCAATATTTGTACCATTATAAAGTAACTGGTAACTTACTCCAATCTCAGAATTATCTAATCCAACAGGTAAACCTCCTGAATTCTGACAATAACTTCCACCACCAGTAACATTATATTTGCGAGGTAGAGGTCGTACAATTACAGTATCACTTGCAGAGGCTTGACATCCATTAGCATCCGTAACTACAACAGTATAAGGATATGTATTAGCAATCTGAGGATTTACAGTTACAATTTGAGTATTTGTTGGTGAAAGAGAAACCCCAGACCAACTATATTGATATGGTGCGGTTCCGCCAGTAACATTAGCTGTAAACTGAGTACTAGAGCCAGAATTGTCGCACCACTGTCGCGCACTATTTGCAGCGACAGCAACATTAAGTGATGAATTAGTTACATCAACTACAACTTGATCTTGAGCAGTACAACCATAAGTGGTAGTTACTGTTAAAGTATATGTAGTTGTTGCACCAAGGTTTTTAACCCATGGATTTGTTAAACTAGTATTCGAATGAGGTGTTATTCCAGAACTTGGCGACCATGCGTATGTACAAGTATTACAAGGTAATGCATTTAAAGAACCAGTTGGACTTCCTCCTAGTTGCACACTATCAGAAGCACATGCTATAAGTGTTTTATCTATTCCAGCATCTGCAGTTGGCAATGGATTAATAATGATACTTGTACTTCCTGTCATCATTCTTGAACAGCCTTTTGACGAAATTGCGCGAACGGTATATGTTCCCGAGTCAACTTTTGTTCCAAAAGAAATCGCAGACCCAGTACCAGCAACAGGAGAGCCAACATTAGTACCATTCAGAATCAATTGATAGTCAACATTTGTTTCACTTCCGCTCAACCCTACTGATAAACCTCCTGTATTTTGACAATAGCTACCACCACCTGTTAAGCCAAACAAAGAGGGCAATGGATTAACAATAACAGTGTCATTTGCAGTTGCCTGACATCCATTAGCATCACTGATAACAACTGTGTATGGATATGTTCCTGACACCTGCGGATAAGCAGTAACAATTTGGCTTGACGAACTAGACAAAGCTTGACCTGTCCATGCGTAAGTATATGGTGCTGTACCTCCAGTAACACTAGCAGTAAATTGAGTACTAGTTCCAGAGTTAGCGCACCATTGTCTTGCGCTATTAGCTGCAACAGCAACATTCAGTGAAGAATTAGTAACATTAATAACAACTTGATCTTGTGCAGTACAATTATTAGAAGTTGTAACTGTTACTGTATATGTGGTAGTTGCTCCTAAGCTTTTAACCCATGGATTAGCTACTGTTGTACTTGGCGTAATACCAGTACTAGGAGACCATGAATAGGTACAAGTTGAACAATTCGTTGCATTTAGTACAGCAGTAGGTGAGCCACCTAATTGTACACTATCGCTAGCGCAAGCAACAAGAGTTTGATCTATTCCTGCATCAACAGTTGGCAAAGGATTAACAATAATGATTGAACTTCCATTCATCATTTGTGTGCAACCCTTATTTGTTATCGCCCTTACAGTATATATTCCTGCTCCTATTTGATTTCCAAATGAAATTGAGCTACCTGTTCCTACAACTGGAGAACCAATATTTGTTCCATTAAGTATTAATTGATAACTAACACCCGTTTCACTATTCGAAAGACTTACATCCAAACCTCCAGCATTTTGACAATAACTACCACCACCTGTAACATTATATATTATCGGTAACGGATTTACAACAACAGTATCACTTGCTGAAGCTTGACAACCATGCGCGTCAGTAACAACTACAACATAAACATATGTTCCAGAAACTTGAGGATTAGCTGTTACAATTTGGGTGCTTGGTGATGACAATGCGCTTCCAGTCCAACTATAGCTAAATGGAGCGGTTCCTCCAGTAACATTAGCTGTAAACTGTGTGCTGCTTCCAGAATTTGCACACCAAGTGCGAGTGCCATTAGCAGAAATTCCAACGCTTAAGGATGAGTTATTGACAGTAACAATAACGGCATCTTGTGCAGTACAACCTGAAGTTGTTGAAACTGTAACAGTATATGTTGTTGTAGCACCTAAATTCTTAACCCATGGATTAGCAATAGAACTATTTGATAAAGAAGAATTAGGAGCCCAAGAATAAGTACAAGTACCACACGCTACTCCATTAAATGTAGCGGTTGGACTTCCTCCCAATTGAATACTATCAGAAGAACAAGCAACAATTATTTTGTCCACACCTGCATCAGCTGTTGGTAATGCATCCACAATCACGGGAACACTTCCCGACATAATTGCAACACAACCTTGAGGTACAGAAGTTGCTTTTACAGTGTATGTTCCAGCAGTTGTTTGATACCCAAACGATAACGCATTACCAGTACCAGATAAAGGAGAACCAACATTAATCGCACCATCTCTAATAAGTTGGTAGCTTACATTTAATTGAGATCCGCTTAACCCCACGTCAACACCTACACCACCTGAACAATAATTACCACCACCGTTTATAGAAAACGAATTAGGAGTTGCGTTTACAGTTACGCTAGCAGTAGCACTAATGATACAACCTTTTGCATCTGTAATATTTACATTATAAGTGTATGCACCTGCACTTTGTGGATTTACAGTAACAATTTGCGTATTATCAGGAATAATATTTGTTTTCGGAGTCCAATCAAAAATATATGGAGCAGTTCCGCCAATAACATTGGCTGTAAACTGCACCGAAGAACCAGAGTTAGAACACCACTCCACAGGTCCGTTTGCTCCTATACTTGCCTGTAAATTTGAATTTGCGACACTTACTATTACTTCATCTGTTGTAGAACAGCCTTTGCTATCTGTTACAGTTAACACATATGTTGTAGTGGCACCCAATCCAGAAACTTTTGGATTCGAAACAGTGTTGCTACTCATTGCAGTATTTGGAGACCAAGAATATGTATACCCCGGTGTTCCACCAGTGGCTACCGGGCTACCTCCTAACACAACAGTATCATTAGAACAACCTATCAATTGTTTATCTGTACCTGCATCGGAAGTTGGAAGTGGGTTAACTGTTACTACAACACTTCCTGTCATTGTATTAACACAATTTTTCTGTGTTGCGGCAACTACCGTGTACGTTCCAGCTGCCGTTTGATTTCCAAACGACAATGCGTTTCCTGTACCTGCTAAAGCTGAACCAATATTAATAGAACCGTTTAATTTTAACTGATAATTTACACCAGTTTGAGAACTGCTTAAACCAACAGCAACACCTGTACCACCTGAACAGAATTCTCCACCACCTGTAATATTGTAAGCTGAAGGTAGAGAGTCAACTTTTAAGTCAATACTAGCAGATGCTTGACATCCGTTTGCATCTTTAACATTAACTGTATAAGTGTAGTTTCCAGCAGTTTGTGGGTTAGCTGTTACAATTGAAGCTGTAGTTGATGATAGACCAGCAGCTGGGGTCCATGTATACGTATACGAAGGTGTTCCTCCAGTTACAATTGCTGTTAAACTAACAGAATTACCACTATTTTCGCACCAAGTTGTACTTCCTCCAGCTGATACAGAAACTTGAAGTGTAGGATTTGTTACTGAAATCAACACTTGATCTTCAGCAGTACAACCTTTACTGTCAGTAACTGTTAATGTATAAGTTGTGCTTGAGCCTAAACCAGCAACACGCGGATTACTTATCGTTGCAGATGTAACTAATCCTGAGGCAGGTGACCAGCTATAGTTATAGCCAGGTGTACCTCCTGATGCACTTGGTGATCCACCAAGCATAACTGTATCTGCACTACAAGCAGTAATAGTTTTGTCCGCTCCGGCATCAGCTATAGGATTAGCACTCATTCCAACTACAACTTGATCAGATGCTGAACAACCATAAATATCAGTAACTACAATTGTGTATGTTGTATTCGTAGAAGGTGTAGCTGTAGGGTTCGCAATATTAGGCGAGGACAATCCAGTTGATGGACTCCATCCGTAACTTAAAGTACCCGATCCACCTGAACCAGCAGGAGTACCTCCAATTACAACAGATTTTCCTAAACAAATTGATGTGTCTCTTCCAGCATTAGCATTCACATTTGGACGAATACGAATAAAAACAACGTCTGTATCTGCTTGACAAATACCTCCGCCATCTGGATCATCCGTATAAACATATATAGAAATAAATCCTGCAGCACTGTCAGCAACAGAAGGAGTATATGTTGTATTTTGACTAGTAGCATTACCAAATGTACCACTACCATTAGTTTTCCATGTAATAGAATTGGCATTTATAGCAATACATGATACAGGTAATGAACTTCTACCACAAGTAGAAAGTGTATCCGCAAGTGCCGTAACTGAAGGTGGCGAAGCACATATACTCTGTTTAATAACAAATCGAATAACAAAAGTGTCGCATAATACAGGTGAAGGAACACCATTATCACACACTCTAACAAATAAAGAGTCTTTTCCAACATAGCTTGGATTTGGGGTATAGTCAATACAATATAAATTAGGATTTGGAGTATTGTCTACCGTACTTGAATTTAATACGCCCCGATAAGGCCCGGACAACACAGTTCTTGTATGGGTCTGCGCAGTATCTATGTCGTTAATAGGAAGACATACAACATTTCCAACAGAATTATAGTCGATCTGCAAAGTAGTATCCTGTACAACCGGATAGTTATTACATGGAATTACAGCAGTGAGTAGGTTTGAAGGACATCCATTCTTAGCTACAGAGATATTTGTATATGTGCCTCCCGTTAAACCCGTTACTGTATATGTAGTACCAGTAACGGTGATTGGTGATGACACATCTGTACCAGCTGGCGTTTTATATGTTAGCGTATAAGAACCAGCTGTTAAATTATTAATTCTGAAACTTGCATTTGTTGCTCCACAGGAAGATGGATTTGTAATATTAGAAACTGAAAGTGTGGTAAATGCATTAACAAGAGCTATAGTAACTGTGCCAGGATAACTTACACAACTACCTAGCTGATAGGTCATGGAGTATGTTCCAACATCCACTAATTGTACATTAGCCCGGAATGGATTTTCCAAACTAGACGTAAATCCATTTGGACCTGTCCACGCCACTACTGAGCCAGATGCGTAACCAGAAGAGAAGAAAAACACTGTGTCTCCTAAACATATTGGAGAATTAGAACTTAATAACGGTGCAGGCGGTGGAGATACATTTAAACTTTGAGACAAGGCATTCGATTGACAACCAAGCCCAAAATTCAACCTTATGTTCGTGTAATTCCCCGCAGTTAATCCGGTCATAATTACTTGGCCGGCATTGTTACTAGTAACAGTTATTGAATCTGCAACTCCATTCTTTAAGAATTTTACTTTATAGGTTTTAAAGGCAACTGCCCCATTAATTGTAATCTTACCATCCGATGTATTACAACCGCTTGGATTAGTAACCAAGCCAATGGCAGTCGAATTAAGAATTGCATCATTGATTGTTCCTTGTGTAGCATTAGATTTACACTTTGTTATTGTGTCTTCAATGATTACATTTTGGTACGAACCCGATTGTAAACCTGTCATAGAGAACAATCCGGCAGCATCAGAAGTTACAATCATTGAAGAATTAGTTGCAGCACCACCTGATAAAGGATACCTTGAGTAATACACTTTGTAAACTTTGTTTGGTTTTGCTCCACTCAGAACAAATTTACCATTGTAAGGCGAAGAAGATTGACAATTATCAAAGGTAGAATCTATAGCAATAAACGTTCCTGATGGATCGTTCACAGCTCCACTTACCGGATTGGACTTACAATTCGGACTTGAAGTAAGTGCAACAACAATATCGGTATAATAAGCTGCAGTTAAGCCTGTTAAGAAAATTTTATTCGATGCTGTAGAAGTTACCACCCTGGTTCTCGCTATTCCATTAGAATCGTAAGTGATGGTATAACTTGTACTTGCAGCTATACCAGTTCCCAACAATGTAATCAAACCATCGTTCATATTACATGCCGAAGGATCTAAAACTTGAGGTGACGCTAAAATTGGTGTCCCCGGATTTGTAATATTAGCCGCAACAGTATTTGAAGTACAACCTGCATGAGAAACATCATCAGCATAGAATCCGGTATATGCCCCAGCAGATTGCCCAGTAATAGTAATAACACCTGAAGCACTAGCAGTTCTGTTTAGAAACTGAATAGGAGCCCCATTATAAAATCCATATATATTATAAGTAGTACTTGGTAACAATCCATTGATAGTTAATGAACCAGTAGTACCACAAGTTGCTAATGCTTGTCCAGTCATTGTAATCACCAGTGGTCCATCAGTAATTGCTGCCTGCAAAGTATCTTGCGCACAACCGTTGCGTGATGGTACTATCTTAGTGTAATTACCAACTGTTAAACTACTAATCCTAACAACACCAACAGCAGATGCAGTTAATGACAAAGCACTTTGAGAAACGCCATTCTTTTGATAATTTACAGTGTATGCTGTACTTGGCGTAAGACCTCCTATATCAATATATCCATCTGTGCCCCCACAAATAGTAGGTGCTTTAACAGTACCTAGGCTTACATTTATGGACGGTTGAGTAATTGTAAAAGGACCTATTTTATTTGAAGAACAACCCGTTGATGAATTATAAACATATATATCATCATAAATACCAGGCGCTAAACTAGATAAAGTTAAACGAGTAGCAACACTACAATATACAGATGCGGATACGTAAGCACCACCATCCTTTTTATAATATACTGTATATGTAGTTCCGGCATTAATACTAGTTCCATGTAAATAAATACTTCCATTATTGTAACCGGCACCACAGCCAGTTGTATTTTGCAAAGAATCAAAAGCAATAGAAATAGACGCAGGAGTACTAATTACGGTATTCAATTGATTTGATGAACATCCGGCTGCGGTAACATACTTAATGTTTGTATAAACGCCCGACTGAAGCAACAATACTGTATCTACGCCAAAACCATCACTAACTGCTGTAAATGGTCCCTTTGCAGTATCGTCTTTTGAATAATATAAAGAGTACGAAGTGTTTGGTGTTAAACCAGACACAATATAGTAACCATCTGGTGCGCTACAACTTGTTGCGTCTTTTTTCCCTTTAAGCGTAATAATTGGAGCGCCCGGTTCATACAAACTTTGTGCGTTTTTGTTAGAAGTACATACGCCTGATTTAAATAAGATATTTGTATAATCTCCTGCACTTAAACCGCTTAATGTGTAGCTACCTGCAGCATCTGTAGTGGCAGTTACTGTAACCCCAACACCATTATAATCGTAAGTAAGATTATACGTTGTGTTTGGTGCTAGATTGGTGAACACTATTGAGCCATTAGAACCACCGCAAGTACTTGGGTTATTAGCAGATTGAATGTTTACTGTAACAAATGGTGAAACCGATAATGTATAAGCACCACCATTAGCACCGCAAGCTCCAATACTTAATTTAATATTCGTATACGCCCCGGCACACAAGTTATTTAACACCAACTTCCCTGTACCATCGGTTGTCATATTAAATGGACCCTGTGCAGCGCCATCCAAATCGTATGTTACAACATAGGTAGTGAATGCTTTCAATCCGAAATACCGGATAACGCCATCACACTTTCCGCAGAGAGTTGGGTTAGTTACCTTGGCACTATCGTATTGTGGAGTTGGCAAAATGGTAACCAACATGGCATCCGAACCCTCATGACATGGACCGGAAGAATCAATATCATTAGTGGTTAATGTAAGTACCACCGAACCATTAGCAATATCTAATGCGCTTGGAAAATAGGTAGGACGCAAGACTAAATCGTTATCGAACCCACCTGTACCACTGGTAAACCACTGAAGTTTGGTAAAACCACCAGTTGCAGTAGCTTTACTTAACTTCAAATTATTTCCTGAACAAAGAATTGTATCCGGTCCGGCATTAACTATAGCAGGATCGGCACAATTACAGCTATCCATTTTGATATAAGTATACACTGTATCGGTAACACAACCTACAGTAACTAAACACTGTAACTTACCAGTGAATATTGTACTACCTGTGTTTACAGATAACAATGTAGTACCTTGTCCAGATTCAATTGTCCAACTCGCAGGAACTAACCATTGATATGTTGCCCCCGGCAAAGAATCGATTTTAAACTGTGTGGAAGGAGTATTATCACATACATAACGGATAAAATCGCCATGCGAGGTGTTATTATGAATATTCACATCATATGTGGTAGTAGTTACTTTAGCGGTGTTGTAAATTTCTGCGCCACCCGTAATAATTGAACTAACAACCAATGTTTGAGTAGTACCTGCCACCATATCACCTATAGTCCATATCCCTGTTAACGAGTCGTAGCTTCCGGTACTTAAACTTGTAATGATAATGTTATAAGGTTTAAAATCGTTTACCTTTACATTTCGCATAGTACCAGGACCAGCATTTGTAGCCGTAATAGTGTAAACAACAGTATCTTTTGTGGTACCAAATTTAACATCCACTTTCTTATCAACATAAACATCGCCTTGTTGTTGATTTACAGAAATATTAACCGTTGAACCATTATTATTCAAAGTGGTATCCACCTTGATTTTAGAATAAATTTTTGCCGTATTTACTAAAGAGTCCTGAAGACTATTGATAGATGCTTTAATAGTTAAAATTGCACTATCGGGCAATAAGCCAATATTCCAATCGCCTGTTGAAACCGTATAGCTTCCTGTTGTAACAGTATGACTTATATAGGTTAAAGATGATGGAATTTTATCTGTAACTAAAACATCGTTTGCGGTATCGCCCGATAAGCGTTTAGCCACAATGCGATATGTTATTGTGTCGCCAACATAATAAGCACCATTATGATCGATATATTTATTTACACTTAAATTTGTAATCGGACAGCCGGGGCAAGCTCCACCACCTCCCCCACCTCCCGGGTCGCCAGTTGCATTAATTGTATAGCAACCCAAGTTATTGGTACTGTCAACATCTCGTGTTGAAGCATACCCACGAACACAGTTCGTCAATAAACCAAGCTTTTTAATTTTTACTTTAATTTGTAAAGTGTTAACTTCGTTTTGAGCAACATTCCCAACCGTCCAAACACCTGTTGCATTGTTATATGAACCTTTTGAAGCAGTAGCTGATATATAAGTAAACGCTGAATTATCAATAGTATCATAAACCACTACGTTAGTATCAGGTAAAGACTGTGAGGTGTTTGTAGCAGTAATAGTATAGGTAAGGGTGTCGCCAATATTAAACGCGGTTTTATCGCCTACTTTGGTAATAGCCATATCGTGAACAGCTGGGAAAACATAAACCGTTACAGTTGCAGATGAGCAGTAACGTTCTGTTGAACCATCAGCACATAATTCATAAACATAGTTAGCATCATAAACTGTTGTACATGTTGTTACAGGGTCACCATACTGCGTACAAACCGTTACACACGATTCGGTTTTAACTTTAGCCACACAAAAACATGCCCCACAACTATTATCGGGGCATGGCACTTGTTGCTCGGAAATTACATTAGAGCACGACTGCCCTGTTGCGACACACGGTGTAGTTGTTGTACATACTTCGCGAGGCGTATAGTACACATAGGGCGAACAACAAGTACCTATTGTATAGGTAAATGTGTATGAACCTGCTGATGTAAGCGAAGGCGTAAACGTAACCGTTCCATCGGCATTTACAGTAGCTGTCCATCCGGATGGTAGGCCTGAAACTGTTGGAATAATTACCCTTGAACCATAATTCAAGTCATTGGTTCTGACATCTACTGTTTTGGATGCCCCTGCATATGCAATGTAGTTATCGTTAACTGCTACAGGCGTTTGTGCGAACACACTCGCAAAACCAAAACAGAACACTAATGTTGATAATAAAAACTTCCTCATTTTAACTATGTTATCGTTTAACAAAACTTTATGTATGAAATTGAACTATGGCTTTTTAATACGGATATCCGAATTAACAGTGTTTATTGTAACTGGGAAACTACGTTCACAAGTAGTTGAACTTGTGGTTGCAGTGGCAGGAATAAAAATATTAGCTGAAATTATACCGGCTTTATTCCCTGTTTTAACAGTGATACTGCTTGTACCTTGCCCACTAAGTATTGTATAGCCGGAAGGAACAGTCCAAGTATAGGTAGTTCCCGGAACAGTTACCGGAGTTACACCAAAAACAATTCCGCTACTATCGGGGCACACCGGTGTTGTACCTACAATTGGATTCGCACACGGATAAGGAGGCTTAATACTTGTTTTTGTAGAAGCCGTGGCATTAAATGAACAAGACATAGTATTGTTTGTTGAATCTTTATCTTTTCGTAACAAAAACTTAAATGATGCTGTATTTGTGTACGATTTCGTTTCTGTTGCTAATGCAGCAATGGTCATTGTAAATGATTTTCCATCGCCAATTGGTGGTAATGTCCAGATACCAGTTGTGGGGTCGTAATTTCCTCCATTCGTAGTATAAGAAACTAGGTTCAATCCAGGAGGAAGTATATCGGTAACTATACCGCTATCTACAACTTCAGAATACAATGGCGATGATACATTAATTGTAAACTTCACTAACTCATCGGCTGCATAATTACTCTTACTACATGCCTTTGTTAGCACAATATCAAGTGGAGCTCTAACATATAAGTAAATCTTTTTGCTGCAAGTATAGCGAGCAGGAGAACTATATGGAGCACATGTATTGTAATCGGTATAATAATTTGTACCTACACAACAGTAATCGGTATAAGTACAAACAAATGACAGATACGGACCATAGGTGTAGGTTGTACCCGTTGTAACGTACGAATAAGAGGAACAAACCCCACCATAATATGTACATGTGTATGTTGAGATAAACGAATAAACCTGCCCTGTATAGGTTACAGAATTCGTGTATGTACTATAAGTACCGGCACCACAACATGCATAACAATACGTTTGATACCAAGTGTATGGATAGCACGATTCGTAATTATAATCGAACGAAGCCCAACCGTAATAGTTTGTTGGAATTGTTAATCGAACTAACTTATCGGTTACACCACTTGGGTTAGGAGTAGATGGATTAGGGTATTGACCAAACTCCAAATATTGACCTGGTGCAACCGCACCGGGGGTAAGTTGAGTAAGATTTCCAGGTATATTTGCTGCTATCAAAGGGGTAGCTCCATTTAGGTAATATGCGTTGTTTCCTTCGATTAAATAAATGGGATGGTTAGGTACAGCATTTGCGTGTACCCATGCGTATGGTGTATTAGAATATCCCTTGAAATACTCAGTTCGCAAAGCCTGATTTGTAGACTTGCGAAGGTAACTAATATATGCCGGATTCCCATCGTTATCAATATAAAAGGTATCGTTTACAATTGGGCACTGTGCGTTCGACTGCATTATAGCTGTAATACAGATGCCAAGCAACAAAAGCTTAGATAAAAATTTATTCATACCTTGTTTTTAGTGTTTTATTATTCTACTAATGCGTTTATCTATTTAATTAATTGCCGTTTAGTCCTACGTCTTTCAATAAAATTACATAAGATGCAAAACGGTTTCCACAATCGTTACATTTAGGAATTGTAAAATCTTTCTTTTTTAGCTTTTCCATTTCCCTTTTATAGTTTTCAACAAAAATATTCTCTTCGTTTTTGTTCTCGGCAAAAAACTTAAAAGGGTTATAGAACTTATCGCCCAAATCATACATCAACGAAGAAGCCCATATTAAATTGAACTTTTTGTTTGTAGGATCGTTATTGGGAAAATCAAAAAAAGTATTTCTAGCTTTTAACATTGTATTATAGCAGAAATATCTTGGTGTGATGTTAGTTCTTATATCGGGGTTAGTAGCATGATATTTGTTTGCCGTATCAGCAATACTTGGAACTATAACTTGCCCGGTTTTGGCGTTTATTCTAGGTTTTACTGAGGTAAAGAAGCGAGGTGTTACTTGCTCGAAATTAATAAGAATGTAAGGAAAGTCGCGCGGATATTCAAAATTCGAAACAATGATATATTTTGTATTAGGGTTTTTCAGCAACATAGAATCCAACAATTCTACCTGCTTTTTAACAAAGGCTTTTTGAACCACGGTTTTTACACTATCAATATATATGTTATAGGGCATGAACATACTGAAAACGGAAAACGAATCGTTTTCAGCTACAATATCTACCCTATGAATTTCAAGATTACGCGATTCGGAGCGATTGAATTTAACACTAAAAGTGTATGACTTTGAATAACTAACCGAAACTAGGTTTGAATTGTATATAAATGCACTTGCAATATGCCCATCCTCATCAGGGGCAGACAGCACATATTTGTAGTGCCGTTCCTTTGCAATTTTGTTGAAAAGTGAGTTAAAATTAGCCTCGGAGTAAAAGCCTGTTAGCGAAAGCGCATCAACACCTGTGGGCCGCGATGGGAAAGCAATTTGCTCTATTTGTTGTGCTACTCTGGTGGCTCTATCAACATTAAACTTAGGTTTCGAATAACCAAACAGTGAAAATTCGAAAATAGTATCTCCCTTTTGTATGGGTCTATTTTCCGATATATCTAAAGTACCTAAGGCTAGTGCATGATAGGTTTTCACCTCTTGAGCAATAGAAGCCAAGGTAAACAACATTGCAAAAAGATATGTAACGTGTATTTTTTTTCCCATTTCGAAGCAATAATAATATAAAAACCCATTATTGTCAATAAATATGCCAAACTTTTTATGTTTCCAGTGCTTAAGTGTACATTTTAATAGTCAACCTAAATTTAGTCCGATTGCCATTCATTTTTACATTTTTTTAGACATTACAGAAAGAGAGAAAAAGTTACCCACAAAAAAACAGAAGCTATAGTTGAAAACCTATTAATTTTAGACCCCTAATTTCTTTGCAGTTTTTTGTTTACGCAGGGAATACCAAAAAGTTACACTAGTGGCAAGATATTCCCACTCAAATCCTTGTAACTGATTGTAATGCTTGGTTTATTTTATCCAAATTTTACCCACTATCGCAAGAGGCATGGAATAAATTAATTGTGGGATATTACATATGTAGCATAAAAGTGACTGAACTTAAAACCATTTAGCGTGTTGATATATTGTATCTAGGTACGCTTTTGCTAGTTTCAAAATCGAACCAGCAAAGTTTATTTCAAAGGTTCTCGTCTTGTAAAAATCAACAAATTACTTCCTCTAAAAAAACATTGTTCAGATTTTTTAGTTTTATTTTTCTAAACTGCTACACATGTGTATTTATACTAATTTACGCAAAAGACTTAATCTGCTTATCTGTTGTTTAAGTATGTTCGATTGCATTAATGGAAAGCCTAGCCAAGTTATGTTTTTTCCAAAGCCAAACGATACTATCTCATATACCGCTTTATACTTAGAGGCACCTTTTAATTGTACCGCTAAAGGATACGAGTTTGAGCTTCGTAATCCATATTCTGTTATTGACCATTTTCAGTCTAAAAATTGCTTTCACTATGTGAGTGGCTTGTTCCCCGGAAAAACCTACCACTGGCGTTACAGAGTTTTGTTTCCCGCCAAATCAAAATCGGAATGGAGCAATTGGATAACCTTTGAAGTTGCTAACTTTCAGTGTTCAGATAAAAACATTTACAACATTACGCTCAGCAATCATCTTTCCGAAAAAATAAATCCACTTTTTTTTATTGATGGACTTAAATCGCTGGTGGATAAAAACTTTAATGTAATTTGGAGTTTGCCTTACGCGGAGAAAGAGGGCGATAAGCGAATAGATTACAGAGATTTTAGAATGTTACCTAATGGACATATCAGCTTTATACACAACGGAGAACCCAAAGAAATTGACCTAAGAGGCAACCTCATTTGGCACAAAACGCCAACAGATAAATATTATTTCCACCACGATTTTAAAACGTTGGCTAATGGAAACAAAATTTTTCTTGCAGAGAAAGTAATTTCCCAACCCATTACAAAAGGAGTAACTTACTTGGATTCTGCTTTTGCGAAGTATCTACCCATACCCGATTCTTTGCAAAGTATTTTGTACGACTACTCTTGTATCGAAGAATACAATATTAAAGGTGAAAAAGTATGGAGTTGGTGTACTGACAGCTTGTTTAACGAACAAGATTTTTACTGTACTCGTAAACCCAAAAACGGTTTCCCGAACGGAAATTTTCATTCAAATGCGTTTTGTATTGATGAAAAAACGAACCAGATATATTTGGGGTTTAGAGACATAAGTCGTATAATACAAATAGATAAAGCCACAGGAAAAGCAACGAATATTCTTCCAAACAATAACTGTAGACATTCTTTTTTTATGTATCAGCACGAAATGCAACTTATTGACAGCAACCACTTGTTGGTATTTAGTAACAATGCATGTGGCGAAGTAGATAATGGCTTTTCAGCTAAACCAAGCGCTGTTGTTTGCCTGTCGTTAACGCCTTTCGCAAAAAAAGAATGGGAAATAGTATGTGACGAAGATCAGAATACACTTGTGCATGCCATGGGAGGAGTTGACAAAATAAATGATAGTTTATTGCTTATTAATTTAGGCACAAACAACAGAACTATAGTTAAAAATTTAAAGACCGGAAAAATTGATTGGTCGCTGAACATACAATATTTAAAAGATGGTAAGATTATTGGGGAGCCTATCCGAAGTAGTTACCGTTCACATGTTGTAAATTCCCTTTACCCTAGTTATAGCTATGTTGGACTAGATAAGCGTTCTCTATACATTGCCAACGAAGCTAACAACAAGCAAACATATGTTATATCTATTTCCGATACAAAAGGTAATATTGTTTGGGAGTCAAATCAAACCGTGTTATCTAATTCGAATAAAACAATAACATTGCATTCAAAGTTACTATTACCTCAATATTCTATTGCAGTATATGCTACAACTTATTATCGAACTTTAGTTAAAGTCATCAAACTCTAATTACGCCTCATCCGAATAGTTTTGAACAAAAAGTAATCCATGCTAAAACAAAAAAGCACAACACGTCCATTACGAAAAAAGCTATTGTTTTCTGCAATTATTGCAACTATAATGTTTTCCCTAGTAATTGCTATTAGTGAAACATATTTTTTTTTATTCCCATTTACTTCGCCAAACAGTATAAGAGATTCATATTATAATAAGCAACGTTGGTTGCAAAATAAAACAGGGGCATCAGAAATACTTTATCAAAAACACGATACTTTTGACAGTAGATATGGATGGAATTCTATACCCTTTGCAGATGTAAGTATGCATGAAATTGAGCGACATTATTATACAGTAACAACAAATGCAAGAGGCGAAAGAGCAACAGATACTTTACCCTATTTCAAAACAAAAAAAAAGCGAATAGTTTTTTTAGGCGATTCTTATACATTTGGCGAATGTGTGAACAACAATGAAACATTTGCTTATGTAACCGATAGTTTACTGGAAGACTACGAAGTTGTGAATCTAGGCATACATGGTTATGGCACAGACCAACAATATCTGAAACTCATTAATGAAGGTTTAAAATACAAACCCGACATTGTTATTCTGGGAGGAGTTTCAGCAGATTTGCCAAGAAATAATCTATGGTTTCGCGATTACCTAAAGCCTTATTTTACACATAAAAACGGACAGTTAACGCTTCATAACGCTCACATTGAAAGCCCAGAAAAGTACATAAAGCGTTTCAATCTTAGAACATTGAACTTTCTATTGTCTAACTATAGCTTACATATAAACAATAATATTGCCAACCCAAACACAGGTATGGCTATATTAAAGGCAATTAGCGATACTTGTAAAGCGCAAAATATACGTTTTATGATTTTGTATCTTAGCGAAGGTAGCGGAGATTTTCTGAATAATGAATATGAAGAATCGTTTGCCGGTGGCGAGTGGAAAACATTTTGTAAAAACGAAAATATCGATTTCATACATCCGTATTGTGCTATATCGGAGGCAATTGCTATTACCAATAAACCTATAAACCATTATTTTGAATGCCATTACAGTGCTGAAGTTCATTACGCTATAGGAAAAAAAATTGCAGAACATATAAAATACAACTATTAGTGTGATTCGCATTACTACTTTTGAACTAGAAGAAACAATCGTATTTTCTTCTATTTACTTGCTTAACCCTCACCAATAACACATACGAACAAAGATATACTTAAGCCATTTGTTTTAGTAACACTATTATAGGTTTATAGAGATACAGTTATTCAAAATTTCTATTTTCTTTTACTGAAAAAACTTAAGAGCCTGCTCACGAAATCGTCATTAATTCCAAATTTACCTTTTATAGCTGTATATACTGCCACCATTTTTTTATCGGCAATTATCAAAAGTCGTTTTACCCAACCATCGGTTGGGCGAGGTTGGTAATTTGTTGAAGCCTTCTCTGTTACCTTTTCCTCAATAGTGTAATAATATAATGCAAGCGATTTACGCGAGTTGTTCTCAGGGCATAACAATTCATCGGGCACACCATGAAAAGAATCTTTGGCTGTTGCAAACATTACACATCGATTAAAATCGGGACTTATTTTATGTGTACATATCTTTAAATCTGTTGACCACAACTCTAAATAGCCATTATACTCAGGTTTCCAATCTTTATTAAAATATATCAACACATTCAATCTTCTTCGCCAAGTAGAATGATGCGGGTGGGCTGTAAAATCGGCATGAATATTTAGTTTTCCTCCGCGTTTGGTTTGATGAATTCCACCTCCCTCGAGCGAAGAGTCGGGTATTAAGTTAGGGATACCGGTAAAAAGTGAAAGTTGACTAACAAATTCCGGACTATTCAAATAATCGATTACCTTCAAAATTGGTTCAGGTATCAAATCGCGTTTGTTTAAACCGTGTTTGTTTTCATTAAAATGTAGATAATGTATCCAACCTTCGGTATCTACATCCGGGAAGTTATTGTACACCTCATTGGCTACGCTATCATCTAAAAAACGATCAAGCACAATATGTTTATAAGGTGTTGCTGCGTTGAATTGTAATTGCTTTTCAATTGTAAAACTTGTATTACTGAACATATAACTAATAGTTTACTTTCCCGCTTTGTATATTTTGTATCTCTTTATGCAAACGTGCATAATCTTTTGGTGCCTGAATAGAATCTAACTTAAATACAATTGCACCATACAATTTTTGTGTAGCAAAATTATCTTTTGTATCTAAGTTTAATGCCTTTTGAACGGCTTCCATAGCAGCAGAATACCTCTGATTGTAATAAGCTGAAAGGGCATAATTATAGGCTATTTGGGCGTCATACGAATTTAGTTTATAGGCTATTTTCATTAACGAGTCGGCTGTACTATAGCCTTTGCCATAGATGTAAGGTTGCGCAATTAACTGGTAAAGAGTAGCTATTTTTTCCGTTGACTCACCTACTAGTATTCCATTTTGCAGAAGCGCATTGGTGAAAGAGTCTGTGCCGGGTGTTTTAAAGTCGTACACTGCTGCTAAATCGTTTTTCGATTGCTTATCGTCTGGATAAATCCGAACGGCTCGTCTTAGATAAACTTCTGCAGAATCAATATACGCATTACAACTTGCAGGGTAATATTGACGTTGCTGTGTTTCGCCAATAGCAAAACCAATATATGTTGATGCCGCAGAACGCTGAAGCTTTCCATTTTCAGGGAAATTCAAACCATCTTTAAACAATGTAAATGAATTGTACCAGTCAGCATTTCTTTCACGGAATTTACTAACACATAGCACTGAATAGGGTATAAAAACGAGCAGATAAACAATAACTGTCAGCCTTCTTCCGATTTTAGACAAAAACCAATTAAAAAGCATAGATAACACTTTCACTGCAAAAATAACGTACCCAATGGATGGAAGATATAGGCAGCGTTCATCTAAATATGAACCAAGATTTACTACCATGTTATTCACTAGCACAAAATTGGCTGCAAAAAAAATCAAAGCGTATGCGAGTACACTTTTTTTCCTCAAACCAAGAATTGCAATTACAGCAAGCATTGTGAAGAAGAAAAGGGAAAACAAAAATTTCGGACTAGTCCAAGTTAAATATGGGAAAACATTATACTGGTAATCCCAAGCGTATTTAATGGGATAAACCAATAGCCCTAAGTTATACAAATTAACGTAGAAAATGGTTGTCCACTTTTGTTCAAAATTAGCTAATAAGTAGGGGTCGTTATACAGTGCCTTTGAAGGCTTAAAGTTAACGCCTGTTACTTGAAACCTTAAATAGAGATATAAACTAAAACACAGCAACAGCAAACTTCCCACCAATATGAGTTGCTTTTTTGAGGCGCTTGAAAAAAAATAAAGTGTGAGCGGAATAACAAAGAAGAAAGTTAATGCACTTTCTTTAACGAACAAACTAATGCTATAGGTAAGCAACATAAAGAACAAGTGGTGCCATTTTCCTGAAACATATTTAAAGGCAAACAAAATTGAAAGCACAGCAAAAAATAAACACAGCAACTCGTCTTGACTTTTGATATTGGCAATTACTTCAGCATGTATGGGCAAAAGTGCAAACATCAATGTAGCCCAAAATGCTCGAAAATCAAGCTCTTTTTGGAAAACATGCCGTCTTAAAAAAAAGTAGATAACAATGATATTCAGCGCAAGAAACACTAAACTAAGCACATGACCTCCCAACGGATTACTTCCAAAAAACTCTCTCTCAACTGCAAAAATGAGCAATAGCAAAGGTCTCCATCTATCTCCTGGTAAATCAGACTGTGCAGCCATCTTTTTCGGGTCGTTAATTCGTTCTCCTTCAAAGTAAGGCCGCGTAAGCACCTCTTTCCATCCATAGACACCTTTTTTTACATATGCATTATTAGCGTATGCAACACCATCGTCAACTGCAAACTGGTTGCGAAGAACATTTGATTGTAGAAGTAAAGCAACAAGAATAACAATTGCAACTTGAACAAGTGGAGTAAAAATATATTTTGGAAGAGATAACTGCATGGAACAAATATAGCCTTGGTTTTCTTATATTTTAGCATATTCTTATAAATTTGCTGTATGCGTGTAAATATTATTTTCTTCTGTATTATTTTGGCTATAACTGGTTGCCAAAACAGAAAACAAAAAATGCTTGGACATTGGAACCAACTTGGTGTTTTGCCTACTGTAGAAGGCTTTAATAAAGCCGACTCCGTTATATTTAACGACACTACCTTCGAATGGCATTATGTTGTTTTTCAAGATATAGAAAAACAACATAAAATCTTTACTTTAAGAATGAATGGCACTTGGGTTTGTGAAGGCCGTAACGAGAAAGACCCTGAGTTAACTAACTTTAAATTACAGGTAAAAGAAAAATATATTACCCTTTTCGACTCGGTTCCTAAAGCCATGGATAATTACTACTTACGTATTTGCTATCTACCACTTAATACAGAAGTAGATATAAGCACTACAGGCTGTGCAGTTATGGCTCCTATAAAAGAACAGCCCGCTATATACCAATGTTGCATGGTAAACGATGGTAAATTATCTATAGGAAAATACAACCTTCACGAACAACCCGATGCCCCGGAAAAGCGCCCTACTGATATTGAAAAATTAGTTTTTGTAAAAAAATAGAACCAATAATAATGATCAAAAAAACACAATTTGCAACACTTCTTTTTTTGCTTACCCTTGGTGCTTGTAACACTTCGGTAGATAAAAACCAAATACGTATTAAAGGCGAACTCGAAAACCATGGAAACGAGCCATTGCTTTTGTTTTATCAGGATGCAATCTTAAATCGTGTTGTACAGGATACTTTATTCCCGGTTGTTAAGGACGAGTTCGACTATGTAGGTAATCTTAAGTTTGGACCCGGCATTTATATGTTGGCCAAATCAAATCCACAGGAAAAACCATTGCTTTTCTTCGCAGAAGTTGGTGAATGCTACACCATTAAAGGAAAAAGTTCAGCCCTTGCATCAGCAACTGTTAAAGGAGGAAAAGGCTCCGATGCATTTATTAATTACATTGAGAACATAATGCCCGAACTTACAAATAAAAGGAGTGTGTTTGAAAAAATATTTCAAGAGAAACAACAGAATGAAGACACAGCTTCTTTATTGGCCTTAGATTCATTAAAAAAGAAAATTGACGAAACAGAATTTCAAGCCCAAGAGAATTATATACTTGAAAACAAGTCCAATTTTTTTTCTCTTCACCTTTTTACAGAAGCATTTGTGGTAATCAATGGAGATTACGACAGAGCTAAGAAAGTGTTTAACACTCTTGATGAGCAAATTAAAAAATCGGAAAGAGGTGCTTTTGTAGCTCAACGTATTGAAAGTTTAAAAAACACAAGCCAAGGTTATCCAATCCAAGAATTTATGTTGCCAGGTAAAGACGGACAGCTAGATAGTTTTTCTACTAATTACAAACACAACAAACTCACTCTTATTGATTTTTGGGCATCGTGGTGTAAGCCTTGTAGAATCCAACATCCATCGCTTCGTGCATTGTATAACACTTATAATAAAAAAGGCTTCGACATCGTTTCGTTTTCACTCGACAACGATTTAGATGCATGGAAGAAAGCAAAGCAAGAAGATCAAATAACATGGAAACAATATTGTGATAAAAGAGGATGGAAATCGGGGGTATGCCAATTGCTGAATGTTAGATTGTTACCAACCCGCTTCTTAGTTGACAAGAGAGGAGTCATTATTGCCAAAAACCCTACCGTTGCTGAACTTGAAAGACTACTCCAAGAAAAGATAATTACAAAATAGTTGTAGTATGAAACTTTACTTCTTCAATAACTATTGCTATGCAAGCATTTGTGCTGTTTTTTTCTTTTTAACTTTAGAATCGTGCCGGCCTAATAACTCGTCTACAGCAAGTAATAGTTTTTACGCAGCCAAAACAAATGAATATGTTATTCCTGATACCTCGCTTATACCAAACGATAAAACAGGTAATGAGATACGCTATGGCTTGGAACTAATTACGAAAACAGCAAAGTACTTAGGCCCTAATGGCTCAGTAATGCAGCTTACCGGAAATAAGATGAACTGCAAAAATTGTCATTTGGATGAAGGTAGACGACTTTTCAGCAATAACTTCATTGAGACATATTTAAAATATCCTCAGTATAGAGCACGAGAAGGCAAAGTATTAACTATTGAAGACCGGGTGAATAACTGTTTCGAACGACCTATGAATGGAAAGATTTTACCATACGACTCGCGAGAAATGCGTGCGATTGTTGCCTATATCCGATGGTTAAGTGATGGACACATTGCCTCTTTTAAGAAAGACTCTTTTCATCTTGGTGAAATAAGCCTTATTGACAGAGCTGCAAGCCCTGAAAATGGGAAGAAGGTTTATGAAAATAATTGTGCACGATGTCATGGTGAAAATGGACAAGGAAAAATGGATTCCACGTTGGTATCTTATCAATATCCTCCGCTTTGGGGTAGATACAGTTATGCAGCGGGTAGTAGCATGCACAGAGTTATTACAGCTTCTCGTTTTATTAAATGGAGTATGCCCTATAATGCTGTCCCTTCTAATCCGGTGTTAAGCGATGAGGATGCTTTTGATGTTGCTGCATATATAAATGATGATAAAATTCATCCACGCCCTTATAGAAAACTAGAGGTTGATTGTCCTGATTTGGAAAACAAACCTATAGATTTCCCAAGTGGCCCATTTTTAGATACGTTCCCAATAATACAACACAAATACGGACCATTTAAACCTATAGTTGAGTACTATAAACAAAGGAAAAAATAGTTTTTGGGTTGACTCATTAGTTAGCTGTTTCGCTATCTAGTACGTTAAATTTTATAAGGGGAAAAAGTGTCTTTTTGAAACGCTTTGTTTTCTAGCAATTATAAAACTTCAATTACAACCCATTCACGCAAACATTTTCAATAAAAAAGTTAACCAACTGCAACTTCATTTACAATAGCACTAACGAGAAATCCATCATCACATTACATACGCTTAACAATATTGTAGTTTCGCTATACCCTATTCTACTACAATACGCTTTTGATATGTATTCCCTCGCTTATCCACCACCGCTACGCTGTATACACCTATTGGCAACTCACTCACACTAATTGTATGACTACTTCCCAGGGCTGTTCTGCTATACACTAACTTCCCCATGTTATCTATCAACTGTATAGTTATCTCCTCATCAGCCGAAAAAGGGGTGTTTAACATCAGTTTGTCATGTGCTGGTACAGGATACACAGCAATACTATTCCATTTACTTAACTCTTTTCCATATAACTGACTAGTTATACCTTTCAATCTATACCTAGACACCCCCCCCATTGTACCTATCCATACAGCATTTTGATTATCCACCAATACACTCTGAACACTAGCAAAATCGCTACCCAATAACGCTGAGTTACCATTGGTGTAATTTGTCCACTGCAAACCATCAAATACAGATAAGCCTCTATCGGTACCACATAAAACACTGCCCTGATTATCTAAGCTAATCGCATAAACAGCATTGCTCTGTAGTGCACTATTACTTGTGGTATAGCTTGTCCAACTGACACCATCATACTTCACAACGCCTCCAAATGTTCCCATCCAAACATTACCTACTTTGTCGTGCGTGATAGTAAATACACTATTGCTTGGAAGACCGGTACTGCTCGTATAACTCTCCCAACGGCTACCATCGTATCTCGAAACACCTTTAGGAGTAGCAATCCATATATTTCCATGTTCATCGGCATCTATATCCCAAATTACGTTATCTATCAATCCGGAGTTCCCTGTAGTAAATGTTGTCCACTTTGAACCGTCAAATTTTATTACTCCTCCTCCTGCTGTTCCAAGCCACTTGTTTCCCTCTCCATCAATACAAATACTTTCAACAATATTTGTACTAATGGCTGAGTTCAATGTGTTATAATTTGTCCACTGAACGCCATCAAACACAGAAATTCCTCCTTGACCGCTTCTACTATCGCCCAAAGCAAACCAAACTTTATCTTGTGCATCAATGGCAATGTCATTAATGTAGTTGTGCATCAACATACTGTTTGTAGTACGATAACTTATCCATTTTTTACCGTCATACTTTGATACGCCATTACTTGTTCCTATCCACAGATTCAATTTGCTGTCCATTGCTAAATGCTGCACACAATCATCTGTCAAAGCAGTATTTGCCAAAGGTTGTGGCAACATGTTAACTCCATCTAAATACTGAAGTGCATTACTGGTACACATCCATACTTTCCTGTTGCTGCCAATGAATACCGTATTCACTCTATCGGAAGATAAGCCCGTATGCTGCTTTGTGTAATGCTTCCATTCTGCTATTCCATCATAATACATTACACCATTTCCTTCGGTACTAAACCAAACCCCTTGTTGGTTGTCCGGAGCTATATGATTTACATTGAGTTGGTGGAGCATTGCATAGCTTGTCCACTGTGTTCCATTATATGAACATGCGCCCATATCTGTTCCTATCCATACATTACCTACCGCATCAACACTTACACTTCGCACCTTATTGCTGATAAGGCCGCTGTTGCTACTTGTAAAGGACGACCAAGTGGTACCATCAAATTTACATAAACCACCTCCATTTGTTCCGCACCACACATTACCTTGTGCATCTGTAGCCACTGCATAAAGTTGATTGCTGCCTAAACCTGAATTAGTGGTAGTATAGGTAAACCATCTTGCACCATCGTATGCAGCTAAACCTCCGCCCCACGTGGCTATCCACACCGTTCCTTGTAGAGTTGTGGATACTCCCATCAAATTGTTAGTTGGCAAACCTGAGTTTGTTGTAGTATATGTTTTGCAAGTTCCATCTTTGAAACAACTTAAACCGTTTGCGGTAGCAACCCACAGCACATCGCTTTTATCGCAGGCTAATGCTCGTGTGTAATTGCTGAGTAGTGGTGAATTGGCCGTAGTATAAACATCCCACCCATTGCCATTTTGCTTGGCTACTCCGCCTCCCCAAGTGGCTGCCCATATTTTACCCTCTGCATCGGCTTGAAGTTGAACCACTTCCTTATTGCCATACATCGACTCCCATTGGCTTGGTTGCCCTTCGCTTGTTAGGGCTATTAACATCCATAAAATTACGGCTAAAACTTTTCTCATTCCTTTATATTTTTGTATTCGCACTTTATTCAATATTTATGATTATGGCTTTCTTATTCTGATATCGCTGTTGACTGATATTATGCTTACCGGAAAACTACGCTCGCAGGTGGTAGCACTGGTGGTGGCGGTGGCCGGTATAAATACATTGGCAGAAACAACTCCAGCCTTTTGACCCGATTTAACACTAATACTATTTGTTCCTTGACCCGATATTATGCTAAAGCCTGTGGGTACTGTCCATTGATAGGTTACACCCTGCACAGCTATAGGATTTACTGTAAACACCAATCCGGAACTATCGGGGCATACAGGGGTGTTGCCGGCTGTAAAAATACTACAGGCATAGGGAGGCTTAATACTTGCTTTTGTAGATGCGGTGGCTGTAAACGAGCACGACATTGTGTTATTGGTTGAATCGAAATCTAGCCTATTTGTAAAACGAAACGTTGCCGTGTTGGTATAGCTCTTTGTTTCTGTGGCCAGGGCACTTACTGTCATCGTATAGGATTTTCCATCACCAATAGGGGGCAAAGTCCAAATACCCGTTGTAGGTTCATAACTTCCTCCATTCGTTGTATAAGAAACTAAGTTCAAACCCGAAGGAAGTATATCCGTAACATAGCCGCTATCCACCACCTCAGAATACAATGGTGAACTAACAGTAACAGTAAACTTAACTAACTCATCAGCTGCATAATTGCTCTTAGCACAAGCTTTGGTTAACACCACATCTAGTGGGGCGCGTACATACAAGTATATCTTCTTTGTACAGGTGGAACGCGCTGGGGAATTAGATGGTGCACATGCATTATAATTAGTATAATAGTTAGTACCTACGCAACAATTATTTGTAGTTGTACAAACATAACTTTGGTAGGGTCCATATGTGTATGTGGTACCTGTAGTAACATAAGAATATGATGAGCAAACACCACCATAAAAAGCACAAGTATATGTTGAAATAAAAGAATAAACCTGACCAGTATAAATTGATGAATTTGTATATGTACTATACGTTCCCCCAGCACAACAAGCATAACAATAGGTATCATACCATGTGTACGGGTAACAAGATTCGTAGTTGTAATCGAAAGATGCCCAACCATAATAGTTTGTTGGAATAGTTAATCGTACTAATTTATCGGTTACACCAGTTGGCTTAGGAGTAGAAGGATTTGGATATTGTCCAAACTCTAAATATTGGCCTGGTGCAGTTGCTCCTGGTGTGAGTTGTGTAAGATTCCCAGGGACGTTAGTTCCGATCGAAGGAGTAGCTCCATTAAGATAATAGGCATTGCTACTTTCAATCGAATACACTGGATGATTAGGTACCGGGTTTGCGTGTACCCAAGCGTATGGTGTATTTGAATATCCTTTGAAATATTCTGTCCTCAAAGCCGTATTTGTTGCCTTTCTCAGATAACTTATATAAGCCGGATTGCCATCGTTATCAATATAAAATGTGTCGTTTACTATTGGACAAGAACAATCTACGCCAACACTTACAATCGCTGTATCACTGCACCCATTACTAGTCCATATCATATAGTAACTCCCGGGCACAGAAAAACCGCTCACGGAAGTAGTTGCACTATTAATACTTGCTATTGTCGCTACACCTGCACTATTTCCCCCAAGCGACCAACTACCTGTTCCCGAAGCGGACATGATAGTTGAAAATGCGCTACATGTAACTGCTTTGTCAGCACCGGCATTTGGTTTTGTTGTGACACTTACTTGAACAGTATCACAACACCCATTAACACACCAATAATAGCTATATATCCCTGCGTTACTAAATCCGGTTATCGTTGTTGTAGCACTAGCAGTATTCATAATCAAAGTAGAGTTTGGGTTAGCACTACTTGAAGACCAAGTACCTCCACTTACTGCAGTTGCAGACATTGCAACATTTCCATATTGACAAGTAACCTTATCTGCACCTGCATTTGGTTTTGCAGTTACATTTAATGTGTATGTAGCCGTTGCCGCTACACACGGTGCTCCAGATGGATTATCCGTTGTTACTGTAATGGTAACCGTATTGCCAACATCACCTGCTGAGGGTGTATACGTAAAACTAAACGGTGAAGCATTTGCTGAAGTTGGGCTTAGCGTTCCTGTTCCATTATGAGATAGTGTTACTGCGGTAGTACTACCTCCAAATGTATTGCCGCTGACTGTCTTTGCTGTTGTACCACATGTACTTCCGCTTGTTGAAGATAACGTTACGGTTGGTCCATTCACACAGCCACAACTATTTCCTGTCGTTATAGTAGCACTATCAGCACATACTCCATTAGTCCATATCAAATAATATATCCCTTGAGCAGAAAAATTGCTTACTGTTGTGGTTGGGCTGGTAGCATTATTAATAGTGGCAGTGCCTGCACTACCTGCACCAAGTGTCCACGTACCTATGCCGGTAGCTGCCATAGTAGCTGTGCCTGTACTAAAGCATGATACGGACTGATCTGCACCTGCATTGGGTTTTGCTGTTACATTTAGTGTATATGTAGCCGTTGCCGCTGTACACGGTGCTCCAGATGGATTATCCGTTGTTACTGTAATGGTAACCGTATTGCCAACATCACCTGCTGAGGGTGTATACGTAAAACTAAACGGTGAAGCATTTGCTGAAGTTGGGCTTAGCGTTCCTGTTCCATTATGAG
>JBGAHI010000009.1:0-169692 GCA_044226285.1 Chitinophagales bacterium
GAAAACCAAAACAAGTCGCGCTTATTGCTGTTGCTAACAAACTTCTAAAACAGGCCTTTGTTTTAGCCACAAGAAAAGAGTTCTACAGAGAAATAAGTTTTTGATAATTTATTTGGAATTTAACACAGTTCATTTCGACCAAGTCCGCGAGGGAGAAATCTCGCCCTCGCTCGCGTCCCGCGAGTGAGGGTAAATGAAGTGCCGGAGGCAGTTTTAAGATTCGCTCGCAAGATGCGAGCGAAGGCGAGGAGGGTGCATTTCGTTCCCGTGGTGCGTGTCGACACGCACCACGGATTAGAATTCCTAGTCCGGTAGCGCAATAAATGCCTCTGGAGTCAGAATCGCAATAGTAGCTTTTTTATAGTCTTTTACGTTTCTCGTAATAATAGTTGTCAGATTGTTTTCAAGTGCACACGAATACTGTATTGCATCCTCAAAGTCGTTGAAGTCGGAAGCTATTGCCAGATCTATTGTTTTACTGTCAACGGGTAAAACATTAACAAGCGTTTTAAACTTGCCAATTAGCTGTCTTGAATGTGTAGAAGAGTATTGCGAACGTAGCACATAATCTATGTTTGAGAAAGAGAGAGATGAAACGTAGATTTTTACTTTTCTATTGTCGGCAAGCGAAAACAAAATCTCAGCCGTTTTATTGAAAGGCTTACGACCGGATAATAAGTCTAAACAAACATCTGTATCAACAAATACTTTTGTCATGCTATTTTGCGTATTTGTTTAGTAAATGCTTCTTGTATTCTTTTTTAGCGTCAAAGTTCTTTGGCAAGTCAATAACTCCCGATAAACCTTTAACAAGTGGCGTAACTTCGTGCGTGTCGGTAGGCTCAACAAGTTTTCCGAGATACGATTCAATCAATTTAGAAAGGCTGGTGTTCTTTTCTTTCGCATAGTTCTTTGCCAGTTCAATAATTGTATTGTCTAGCTTTAATGTCAGTTTAGTGTCCATGGTTGTTGTTTGTACGTGCAAATATAGTAATTTGTACGTAATGTTCAGCGTTCAAGGATTAAATGCGGTTTAGCATGAGTGGCACAAGAACCCAATGCAAAGAGCTTTGCTGCATTCCTTTCCCGTGGTGCGTGTCGACACGCACCACTTATTAGATCGGTGGCGAAGATGTTTACCTTTTATCGTCACTGCGAGGTACGAAGCAGTCTGTGTTTTTTCTACTACTTAACCGTAGTGCAATTTTCGGTCGGCAGAGATGCCAACCGAGGACAAATGGAAGTCTCTAACTAAATCTTATGGAGATTTCTCCTCGAAGACTCGTTCGAAAAGACGGAAAATTTTTCTTTCGAACACTTGTGGCTCGATACGGACGAAGGCAATAGACACTCTACAATATACCCAAAAACATTAAAACTGAAAAAACTATAAAACTTAGTCCAGTTAATAACATTTTTACTGCTGAATTAAAACCTAGGTTAAATCCATTTTCTTTATAACCAATCCCCTTTACAAAGTAGAAACCAATAAATGTTGCAGTAATCCCAATTATTAAAAAGGCAAACTCGATGTATAATTTATTTTTTTCCACTCTATTTTTTCTCCTTGAATTGTTGTTCCTCCACCAACCAAAACCAAAGTAAACAATCTTCCACAAAACATCAACATCACCGCAATGCCCGTGTTCGGGATAGGAACGGAAATCCTCTGGTGCTTCCTAGCGCCAGAGATTGAAGTGGATAGCCCGTAAACGCCCAAGGAGGTTGAGAGTTGGGGTTGTTGGTTGAGAAAGAGAGCATTTTAGTGATGTAGGATATTTCTACTCGGCATTTAGAGCGTTGCTAAAGTCCTGGCTTCAACTATTTTTTGCTTTCAAATCTCTGTTTGACGGTCAGGTGGAAACACCTGATCGCACGAAAACATCATTTAAAATAATCCAAAGCTTGTCTACTAATTACTAAGTTTTCAATTGGGTCTATATCAGCTGGAATAGAACTAATTTTACTTAATTTTTGCAGTAAAATATCTAAGATTTTATGTGCCGGATTACAAACTTCCATTAGTACTTGTTCATACTCATTAATTTTTATTTGATATAGTGGATAATCGTTATCCAAAACACTTACATCATAAATATCGACTACTTTAAGTGTATCATTTTCTACAATAGCAATACCTTCTGATATATGTCCAACCACATAAAAGCCATCTTGGTATCTCACTTTTAAATCAAACATAATATTGTAGGTATCAAGTACAGAAAACTCATATTTTAGAAGAAAATCAACCAAAAAAGATTTTTCACATTTACCTAATGGAACATCACGTTTCCTAATCCAATACTTTAAGAAGTAATTAGATTCTTTTTCCAATTCATATTCCTTATTTCTGAATTCAAACAAAGCTTTAAATTTATTGTAATACATATGCTCTAACGATTCCATATTTTAGCCATTTGTTTATGTCCACCATTGGTTTGAGTTCTTCCACCAACCAAAACTAAAGTAAACAATCTTCCACAAAAAATCAACCCCACCGCAATGCCCGCGTTCGGGATAGGAACGGAAATCCTCTGGTGCTTCCCAGCCCCAGAGATTGGAGTGGATAGCCCGGGAAACGCCCAAAATTAGCTACTAGAAGCTAGAAACTAGAGGCTAGAGGCCTCCCCAAACATTTGTATTCGTTTGTTTTCATATTCCTTTTCTAGCCTCTAGGGGCTAATGGCTAAAAGCTATTTAAATCGGTATATATTAGCACCCTTTAAATACCAAACGGCCGAATGACCAACCCGCAACTTTCTCTGGCACACGATTTTGTTCAGTTTACGGATAAGAACATTTTCCTTACCGGAAAAGCGGGAACCGGGAAAACCACGTTTTTAAAGAACTTGCGGCAAAACTGCCCGAAACGCATGGCCGTGGTGGCGCCTACTGGCGTGGCGGCTATCAATGCCGGTGGGGTGACCATTCACTCGTTTTTTCAATTGCCTTTTGGTCCGTTTATTCCGGATCGCACCGAGCCTTCAGCATTGGGTTCGCAGAATTCGCTGAGTAGCCAAATGCGGTTTAGTCGCGAGAAAATTAAACTCATCAAAAGCCTCGATTTATTGGTGATTGACGAGATTAGTATGGTGCGTGCCGATATGCTCGATGCCATTGATGCAGTGCTCAAGCGTTTTCGCAATCGCACCAAACCCTTTGGTGGCTTGCAGTTGCTGATGATTGGCGATTTGCATCAGTTGTCGCCCGTAATCAAA
Source organism: Chitinophagales bacterium (assembly GCA_044226285.1). Lineage (GTDB taxonomy): Bacteria > Bacteroidota > Bacteroidia > Chitinophagales > LD1 > CALAYL01. Next base: position 3,219 of record JBGAHI010000009.1, read on the forward strand.
GACGAAGAATGGAACTTGCTCAAAAACTATTATCCATCGGTGTATTTCTTTAATAGCCGCGCCTTGCAGCAAACCGATCCGATTACCATTGAGTTGAAACATATCTATCGTCAGGCCGATCAATATTTTATTGATTTGTTGAATAAGGTGCGCGATAATCAACTCGATCATCATTCGCTGCAAGAGTTGAACGAGCGCTACCAACCCGATTTCGAACCGCGTGACGATGAAGGTTACATTACCCTCACCACACACAATGCCACGGCACAGCGCACGAATCAAAACAAGTTGGAATCGCTGGTAGGGAAATCGTATTTCTTTACAGCCGAAGTGAAAAACGAATTTCCGGAATACATGTATCCCACAGAGCAAGAGCTGGAAATGAAAGTGAATGCGCAGGTGATGTTTGTGAAAAACGATATTTCAAAAGAGAAGCTGTTCTACAACGGAAAAATCGGACAAATAACGCGCATTGCCGAAGGGGTGATTTATGTCAAATGTCCGGGCGATTATGCCGAAATCCCTGTGGGCATTGCCGAGTGGCAGAACATTCGCTACAAACTCAACGAAGAAACGAAAGAAATTACGGAGGAAGTCATTGGTTCCTTTTTGCAATATCCGTTAAAATTGGCTTGGGCCATTACCATTCATAAAAGTCAGGGGTTGACGTTTGAGCGCGCCATTATTGATGCGGGGGCTTCGTTTGCACACGGACAAGTATACGTGGCGCTCAGCAGGTGCAAGAGTTTTGAAGGTGTGGTGTTGCGTTCGCCTATAGTTTCTAACAGTGTGAAGACCGATAGAACCATTCAGGAATACACCAAAGAAGCCAATCAAAATTCACCCGATGCAGAGCATTTGAATGCTGCAAAACGTGGGTTTCAGACGGCCTTGGTGCAAGACTTGTTTGATTTGACAGATATTGAAAGACGATTCTTTCAGTTCCGAAAAATACTGCGCGACAATAGCAATACGGTCACACACTTTGTGCTGGATGAAACGGAAAAATTGTTTAATGATTTTCTGGAACACAGTGTAAAAGTTACTGAGCGCTTCAAACCACAATTACAGCAGTTTGTGCAACAAGGCACATTGCCCGAAATGCATGGCGAATTGCAAGATCGGATCAAACGTGCAGTGCCTTATTTTGTGCAGAAGTTGGAGGTGGAATTGCTGCACAGTTTGTATGATTTAATTATTGAAACCGATAATAAAGAGGTGAAAAAATCGGCCACCGATGCTTTAGCGGCTTTACAGCGCGAAGTGTTTCTGAAAGTGAAAGGCTTTAAGGCGTGTACGAACGGTTTTCAAACCTTGAATCTATTGCAAGCCAACGCCAATGCAGATGCCGATTTCCAGGCTTCGGTAAAATTGCAACCCGCCAAAGCCAAGAAAGCGGCACATACCGAAAACATGGCGCATGGCGAGTTGTACTCCGAACTCAAAGCATGGCGCGATGCCACAGCAGCCGAGAAAGATGCTTCTTCGTACATGATTTTGCCCCAAAAAGTATTGCTCGATTTATCGAATTTGTTGCCCACAACATTAGAGGAATTGGAAGTGGTGAAAGGCTTTGGAAAGATTAAAATCAAACAATTCGGTAGCGAGGTGATAGAGATTATTGCCGATTATGTGCGCAACAACGGCATTGTAAAACCGCAGTTGGAGTTGGTGAAGAAAGAGCCGAAAGTCAAGGTAGAGAAAGTAGACACCAAAAAACTGTCGTTCGATTTATATAAAGCCGGATGGAAAATTGAGGAGATTGCAAAGGAGCGAGCTTTATCTCCGGTAACTATTGAAGGGCACCTTGCGCATTTTGTGGGAACAGGCGATTTGGATGTATATACCTTTGTGCCCAAAGAGAAAGTAGAAGCTATTTCAAATTACTTGAAACGCAATCCGGATCAGACATTGAACGCTATAAAAGTGAGTTTAGGTGATGCCGTTTCTTTTACGGAGATTAAATTCGTTCAAAACGTTTTGAAACTCAACATCTAGTCTGGTTTCCTTTTAACAGATTGCATCCTTATTCTGACAAAAATCAGTAAGAATTCGCACAAATGCGTCTTTTTTTTAATCTGTTGTACACTACCTTTGTCGTAAATTAAATTCAAAAATTTATGAAAAAGACATTTGGTTCTCTCTTGTTGACTGTGATGGTAGTTATATCTGCTTCAGCACAGTTTGGTATGATGGGTGGCGCAGTGGGCACTCAGATTGTTGTTGCAAAGGTAAAATTGTTGGAAGGTGATCCATCTTCGTTGAAAGGCAAAAAAGTGAAAACGGTATTTACGTTTAATGATGCATTAGTATCGAAGTACAAAGTGGGTTTCGGAAAAAAGATTCCTGAAAGTCAGTTTATTGACGACAAAAAGGCGAAAATCAACGATAAAGAACCGGGTAAAGGCGATGCATGGGCTGCAAAATGGGAGGCAGATAAAGTGAATTTGTATCCTAATGCTTTTCAAGTGAAGTATAACGAAATGGGTAAAGAAACCGGAAGTTCAGCCACTTCAGAGGATGCAGAAATTACACTTACCTTACACACTAATTATATTGAGCCCGGCTATTTTATTGGCATCGATAAAACGCCTGCCATTATCAACGTGGAATGTACTTTCACCGATAAATCGGGTGCTGTTATTGCGAAATATTTGATTTCCAATTGTCCGGGACAAGCTTTTGGTTTTGGCGATGTTGACACAGGAGCACGTATGTCGGAGGCCTATGAGAAATTAGCTAAAGAAATCTTCAAAGCTATTTCAAAAAAATGGTAATAATTGACTATTGACACATTGAAAGCCGTATTCGAAAGGATACGGCTTTTTTGATTTAAGTAGTTTTGTCAATAAATATTCGAATAGTAGGCGAGCTATCGTTATATTCGTTAGGTGAACTTAAATGGTTTAAAGACATCAGCAGTTGTTTTGCTTACCTTTTTCTACAGCTTCTGCGCTGTTGGATTAGGGGTTAATGTGCATTACTGTCATGGTAAACTAGCATCAGTAAGTATTGGATTTAGCAAAGATGATTGTTGTTGCAAAAAGGTTACTAAACGTAAATGTTGTTCCAATAAAGAGGTCGTTTTAAAAATTGAGAGTAAGCAAATTAAAACGGCTACCTACACTTGGTCTGAATATCAATGTCTGCTCCCAGTTCAGCGTAAAACCAATTGTTTTGTTTCTAAATCAACTTATAGTTTCATCAATCCTCCATTTGAAACTCATTTTGTATATCCACCTCCATGTCCTGTTTATCTGCTGAACAGGAATGTTAGAATTTAGATTTATTATCTATTTATGTATATTTGCCACGCAATGGCATCCTATTGTTATTCTTTAAAATCTATGGATATGAAAACTAAATTCTTTTTGTTTCTATTTACTTTTGTTACAATTTCTTGTTATGCACAAAGCACAATAAAAGTGGCATCATTTAAGGTTAATGGTGTATGTGAAATGTGCAAGAAAACGATTGAAAACGCTTTGCACATCGAAAGTGTGAAAGCTGTAAATTGGAATCCCGATACCAAAGTGATTAAAGTAAAATTTGACGAGTCGAAAATTTCGTTGGATTCTATTCACCGAAGAATTATTGCTGTTGGTTACGATACCGATAAATACATTGCTACAGATACTTCCTATTCTTCATTACATAAATGCTGTAAGTATGAACGAAAAGCGAAGTAGTGCCGTTCTTATTCTTTCATTTGGGTTGATGAATTATGCTATGACTCAACATATTGATTCCGTGAATCAGATGAAAGAGGTGAATGTTGTGCGGAAACAAGCTACACACATGGAGATGAAAACGCAAAATGTGGAGTTGATTTCGTCTGCAGATTTGAAGAAAGATGCTTGTTGTAATTTGAGTGAAAGTTTCATGCGCACCGGTGCCGTAGATGTACAATACAGCGATGGGATTTCGGGAGCGAAGGAGATACGTATGCTTGGACTTGCCGGTAACTATTTGCAAAGTTTATATGAAAACATGCCCGGTATCCGTGGAATAAACGCCACATTCGGCATGGAGTATATGCCCGGACCTTGGTTACAGTCGATTCAAATCAACAAGGGAACTGGGAGCGTGGTCAATGGTTATGAAGCTATAACAGGGCAAATGAATTTGGAGCTAAAAAAGCCGCAAAGTGCCGAGCGATTTTTTGCGAATGTATACATGAATCAAGATGCACGAACCGAAGTGAATTTGTATGGGGCAACAAAACTTGGCGATAAGCCATGGTATGTAATGGGGCTAGTGCATGGCTCTGTGAATTGGGTAAAGATGGACATGAATAAAGATGGGTTTATGGATAACCCGCTACATAAACGTTTCACTGCTATGAATAGATGGTTTCATTTGAAGAAAGATGGCGGTATGTTTATGTTGGTGGGCGATGTGAATTTCGAGCAACGTCAAACAGGTCAATTAGCATATGATTTCCGAACCGATTTTGCAAAACAACATGCATGGGGAAATCAGTTAAATACAAATCACGTGGCTTTGCTTTCAAAGACCTCTTTTAATTTTGCGCACGAGTCGAGTCTTGGGATTCAGTGGAAATACACATTTCAGGACCAACATGGATTTATTGCGGATAAGTCATTGCGTTCCAAAGAACATTTCGGTTATTTGAATCTTATCTATCAAAACGAATTCACTGAAGGTAATACGATCAAAGTAGGCGGTTCAGTAATGGTGAATGCAGTAAGTGAATCTTTAGCAGCATATTCATCGAAACGTACAGAAATTGTGCCCGGTATTTTTTCGGAAGTTACCTTCAATCCTTTAAAGAAACTCAATATTGTTGGCGGTTTGCGGGTTGATCATCATAATTTGTATGGAACATTTTTATCGCCACGATTGCATTTAAAATGGGAACCTTTGTATTCGCTAACTATTCGCGCAAGTGCCGGAAGGGGTTATCGAACACCCAATTTAGTTGCTGATAATTATGCTTATTTCTTTAGTAACCGAACGGTTCAAATTGGGCAACTAAAACCTGAAATTGCTTGGAACTACGGTGTTTCATTAGCGTACAAATTTAATTTAGCCTTTCGTGAGGGATGGATTCATGTAGATTTTTATCGCACCGATTTTGAGCGACAGTTAGTAGTTGATTTAGAGCAACGAGATGAACTCAATATCTATACCGCCAATGGAAAATCGTTTTCAAATTCCTTACAAGCAGAAGTTGGCTATGAAGTAGCTGAAGGCTTTAATGTGAAATTGGCTTACAAGTGGGATAACGTGAAAGTGAACTATAAAGCGGGTTTGGCTATACAGGCCTTGAAACCGCAACACAAAGTGTTAGTAGTTTTAGATTACAATTGGGAGAAACCTAAGTTGCTGTTTACCGCTAATTTTGTTTGGTACAGCAAGAGTAGAATCCCCGCTGTACATGCAGATGAGCACGTGCATGCCAACTATCTTTACACGTTGAATATGCAAATCACGAAAAAGATAAAAGAGCAATGGGAGGTATATGTTGGCGCAGAAAATATGTTGAATCAAATGCAACACAATCCAATACTATCGGCTGAACAGCCTTTTAATAAGGCCTTTGATGCTACTTTAATTTGGGGGCCTATTCGTGGGGCTATGGTATATGCCGGTTTTAGGTTTGTACTAAAGTAAATGGATAAGCAAAATCACCTTTTCTACTACAATGTATGAGGGATGTCATTTGATACTCAATATATGCAGTATAACTTCGCTGCAAATTAGTAGCTATGAAAATCAAAAAAGGTATTTTATTGTCGATCTTACTTTCAATGAAGTTGTTTTCTTTACAGCTTTTCTCGCAGTGTACACCGGATAATACGATTAACATCGAAGGGATTTCTCCCAAGGTTTCGACTCCTGGATGTGTAAACTCTAGATATGAAAGAACTTTATTTTTTACTTACCGAAAGGATACTGTTATTTTTGGAATGACATTGGTTATAGATTCTATTTTCATTACACGTATCGATAATTTGCGGCCAGGTTTGTCTTATGCTGTGAATATGCCAAAACAAATATATTCCCCAAGTAGTAATTATTATCAGAATTGCATTAATGTGTTTGGAACGCCAACAAATGCACTAAAAGCATATGATACAGTTGCAGTAAATATTACGGCTTATTTCAGTGTTTTTGGAACAGTGAATCAGTTTCAAGATGTGATGTATGCAGTTTTGCCTGTGAATCCGGCACCAAATGTTGCTGTATTAAAAACAGGTAACATCCTAAATGCTGTAATGGGTGCAACATCCTACAATTGGTTGCTATGTGATTTTGGATATGCTACCATTCCTAACGAAAATGGATCTGTTTATACGCCAACTGTTTCCGGTAATTTTGCAGTGGAAGTCAATTTAAACGGGTGTATTGATACTTCTACATGTTACAATGTTAATGTAACCAATATTGCTGATGAAAAAGACCAAATGGGAGTTAACGTTTATCCAAGCTTGGTTGTGAATGATGTACAAATTCAACTTGCAGAAAACATCGATAGAATTGAAGTTTATGATCAACTTGGTCGCGAAGTTGGGCGATTGAATATTGAAAATAAGTTGGGCATCATTACAATGCCGTTTAGTGAAAAATCGCCCGGAACGTACACTTTAAAGTTTTATTCCGGCAATCGAGTGATGGTTAGACGTATAATGAAAGAGTAAAGCTTACAGCAATGAGATTAACTCAGTCCGCTGATTTTTCCATTGTTATCGATATTCATATGTTCAGAGGCGGGAACAGCAGGTAATCCGGGCATACGCATAATTTCTCCTAGAATTGGAATAATAAAACCGGCCCCTGCCGCAAATTCAAATTCGCGAACATGGACGGTAAAGTTTTCCGGTCGACCTTTCAGTTCCATGTTGTCAGAGAGTGATTTTTCCGTCTTTGCCATACACACCGGAAGTTTGTCGTAGCCCAAGGTTTTAATGGTTTTCAGTTGTGTATGCGCTTTCGATGAAAACTCAACGGCTGTTGCACCATAAATCGAAGTTGCAATTTTGATGATTTTATCTTCAATGGAAAGCGACCAGTCGTACAAAGGTTTAAATTGATTTGCACCACTTTCTATGCTGTCGCAAACCGCTTGTGCAAGCTCAGTAGTTCCAACTCCACCCAATTCAAAACCTTTAGCTACTATAGCTTTTACACCATGTGATGAACATTGTTGTTGCACGAATTCGATTTCTTCAGCTGTATCAGATGGGAAGTGATTTATGGCTACTACAGGTGTAATTCCAAAATGTTTACAGTTCTCAATATGTTTTTCGAGGTTCAAAAAACCTTTAGCTACATGCTCTAATGAAGGTGTGTTGTATTCTTCTTTTTTCGCACCACCATGATGTCGGAGTGCGCGAATGGTTGCCACTAAAACAATGGCATGAGGTTGTAATTGCCCGTAACCACATTTGATGTTCATGAATTTTTCTGCCCCAAGATCCGCCCCAAATCCGGCTTCTGTTACTACATAGTCGGCTAACGATAAGCCGGTTTTGGTTGCAATGATGGTGTTTGTTCCTTGTGCAATATTGGCGAACGGTCCTCCATGCAATAATGCAGGATTGCCTTCCAATGTTTGAACTAGGTTTGGTTTGATGGCATCTTTCAACAAGAGAGCCATTGCACCTTCTGCTTTTAGATCGCGCGCATATACAGCTTTTTTGTCAAATGTGAAACCAATGAAAATATTGCCCAGTCTGGTTTTTAAGTCATCGATGCTTGTGCTCATACATAAGATAGCCATTACTTCCGAAGCAGGTGTAATGTTGAATCCATCTTCGCGAGGGATTCCATTGGCTGTACCTCCAATGCCGATAATAATTTGACGAAGCGCTCGGTCGTTCATGTCCATCACTCTTTTCCACTTGATGGTTCTTGGATCGATGTTCAGAGAGTGTTCTTTGTTTTGAAGATTGTTATCGATGAGAGCTGCCAATAAGTTGTTCGCCTTTTCAATAGCCGAGAAATCACCCGTAAAGTGCAGATTGATATCCTCCATGGGAATCACCTGCGAATAGCCACCACCGGCTGCTCCACCTTTCATTCCAAATACCGGACCTAGTGATGGTTCACGCAAAACAGCAATGGCTTTTTTCCCTATTTTATTTAATCCGTCTGTAAGTCCTACCGAAACAGTTGTTTTGCCTTCTCCTGCAGGAGTAGGATTAATTGCTGTAACTAAAATGAGTTTTGCTTTTTTAATTTTTTCTTCATCAATGAAATGAAGGGGAAGTTTTGCCTTGTGTTTACCATAGTATTGCAAATCGTCTTCTGCAATACCAATTTTTGCGGCAATGGTTTTAATGTGTTTGATATCAGCAGCTTGGGCGATTTCAAGATCGGTTGGGAAATTTGACATACATTATTTTGAAACGCAAACATATTTAAAAATCAAAGTATAGCTGAATGCAACGATGTAATCTTTTGGTTAAATGTTAAAGCAATTTAGCGAAAGCAATAATGTCTTTCCCCTCCAATACTTTCCGATTTTCAGCACTGTTCACACAATTGAGCATGGCTCTACCGATTTCTGAAAGCGTGCAAAACATGGCGGGGGCTAATGCTCTGCCGATTGGGAAAAGCCAGTTAATGTATTTGTAAAAAGAAAGCGTATTTTTTAAGCCTTCAGTAGGTTTGATGAAGCCGGGTCTGAAGGCAAAGACTTTACTAAATGGCAGTTTCATTAAATCGTTTTCTGTTTTCCCTTTCACTCTACTCCAATTGGAACCACCTTTTTCGCTTGAATTGGTTCCTGCACCTGAAACATAGCAGAAGCACATATCGTTATTTAATTTGCTGAGTGTAGATGCGAAATTAAGGGTAAGTGTGTAAGTCATTTTGAAGTATGTTTCTTCATCTACACCTACTGATGTTGTACCTAAACAAAAGAAGCAAGCATTGTATCCCTGCAATTGTTGTTCGATAGCACTTAAGTCAAAAAAATCGGCATGAATAATTTCTTTCAACTTTGGATGGCTTATACCACAAGCTTTTCGGTTGATAACGAGCACCGATTCTACATTCGAATCTAAGAGTGCTTCATGCAACACACCTTCGCCAACCATGCCGGTTGCACCTGTGATAATAGCCTTTATTTTTTTTGACATAAGATGTATAATTATTTTTTTATTTCATGTTGCTTCGACCAACGAGTAATAAGCGGAGCAATTAAAAACGTTGGTATAAGCCAAGCAATAATATTGGGTATAACAGTATTGTTTACAACTAAGAATGCAGTAGTAGAAGCAATGTAGCTTCCCATCATACGTTGAATATGGCCGGTTAACCAATAATTTTTTATATCCGATTTCCCTTTGAAATTTTCGTAATCTTTTTTGGCAAACAGTAAACAAATAGTACCGAATACTAGTAGTACAATTCCAAAATAATCTTGCTGAACTATATGATATATCCCAAAACCAATAAAGGCAAATCCAAAAACTAAAATACTTCCTGTTAGAATCAAGTCGATGTAATTAACATCTTGTATTTTCTTTTTGCTTAAATATCTATAACCGGTTAAAAGCATATATATAGTGAAAATGGCAACGATGAATAAAAAATAGTTTGGGTGTAAATAAGACATAGGGATGGCTACAATTGATGCTATCAGCATGGCATAAAAATAAATGTTGCCCAGCCATTTATGTCGTTTATCTCCCTTTTTGAGGGAAAGCACAATAATGCCTAACAGTAAACTTGTAGTGCCTCCTGCGATATGGATGAGCTGTAGTGATTTGAAAAGTGTCATGTAAATAGTTGTGGTAATAAATGCTTTCTGTAAAATAGATAAAATGCTGTAAAAATCGATTTTATATCGATAGAAATTCCCATCTTTCGGAATGAATTCTTTTTGGAAAGATTGGACACTGTTAACGCACAAAGGCCGACAGATATGGCGATTTACAAAACAGGATACGGTTACCAATGCGTATCTTCAAGATGCAGTAAAGGCGTTTGATTTTAATAAACATATAAATCCCAATGCAGCCGATTTGGTTTATCGGAATGCAAAATTGGAAGGCCAAGATATTGGAGAACGAAATTCTGATTCCGTTGAAGATGCTTTACAACAAGCCATACATTTTTATTCGGCTATACAAACGGAAGATGGCCATTGGACAGGCGATTATGGCGGGCCATTATTTTTGTTGCCAGGTTTAGTAGTGGCATCTGTTGTTACGAATACTTCACTACCCGCTGTTCATCAACGATTGATAGCACAGTATATTTTCAATCAGCAAAATAAAGATGGCGGTTGGGGCTTACACATCGAGGATAAATCAACTGTATTCGGAACAGTAATGAATTATGTTGCTTTGCGTTTTTTAGGTTTTGATCTTTCTGATGAGCGTATGCTATTGGCGCAAACCTGGATTCAGCAAACAGGTGGAGCTACAGGCATTCCATCGTGGGGGAAATTTTATTTGTCGTTGTTGAACGTGTATGCATGGGAAGGGAATAACACATTACTGCCTGAGTTGTGGCTACTTCCCAAGGGATTACCTATTCATCCATGGCGTTATTGGTGCCATACACGAATGGTATATTTGCCTATGAGTTATTGCTATGCCCATCGCATTCAAATTGCCGAATCGGAATTGGTTCATGCTATTCGGAAAGAAATTTATACTACGCCATATAATCAAATAAATTGGACAAAGGCTAAAGATGAAGTCAATGCTCTTGATGTCTATCACAAAGCATCGTCAATCCTAAATGTGTTTAATGCTTTCGCGAATTTCTATGAACGTTCTCCAATTCAACGATGGCGTAAAAAAGCGCTCGATTTTGTAAGTACATACATTGATGCAGAGGATGAGCAAACGAACTACATCAATATTGGTCCGGTCAATCAAGTAGTTAATTCTATTGCTGTGTGGCATAAGTATGGCAAAGAGAGCGAACAATTTCAAAAACATGTTGAGCGCTGGTACGATTATTTGTGGCTAGCTGAAGATGGCCTAAAAATGAATGGTTACAATGGATCACAGCTTTGGGATACCGCATTTGCAGTGCAAGCGTTTTGTGAATCAGATATGGCGAATTCATTTCAATCTTCAATAGAAAGGGCATATGATTTTATCGATTACTCCCAAATCAAAACTGAGGTTCGTGATTTCAATACTTACTTCCGACATGCATCAGTAGGAGGGTGGCCATTCTCTACACGCGATCACAGTTGGCCAATCACTGATTGCACCGCAGAAGGCTTGTTGGCTTCAATGGCTGTCCACTCCACCTTCCCGGAGCTTCAACAAAAGGTGAGTTATGAACGTATGTGCCAGGCGGTTGATTTGATTCTATCTTTTCAGAATGAAGACAATGGTTGGGCTTCCTATGAATTATCACGCGGACCGAAATGGTTGGAAGTCCTTAATCCTGCAGCTGTTTTTGCTGATATAATGATTGATTATTCGTATGTGGAATGCAGTTCTTCATGTATTCAAGCCTTACATGTTTTTCATCAACACTATCCGCAATACAAAACGAACCAAGTGAAAAATGCTATTGAAACCGGATTGCGATTTTTATTATCGAAACAGCGAGAAGACGGCTCTTGGATTGGCTCTTGGGCTGTTTGTTTCACTTACGGCACATGGTTTGCGTTGGAAAGTTTAACGAAACAGGGGTATACCTATGCTAATTCAAAATCGGTGAAAGCAGCATGCGATTTTCTTGTTGCAAAAGTAAAAGAAGATGGCGGATGGGGCGAATCCTTTGAATCTTGTGTTCGTAAAGAATATATTCAGCATGGAACTTCACAATGTGTGAATACGGCATGGGCTCTATTATCTTTAATGGCTGCCGATTATCCGAATAAGCAACTCATCGATAAAGGAATACAGTTGTTGATTCAACGTCAAGTTCGAAATGGAGATTGGCCACAGGAAGCTATCAGCGGTGTGTTTAATTTCAATTGCATGATTACGTATACATCATATAGAAATGTTTTCCCCATATGGGCTTTGGCACGTTACAAACGAAAATACAATTAGTCTTCTTTCGTTTTGTTTTCTTTACGCCATTCGGTAGGCGTTAGTCCTGTTGCGTTTTTAAAGAACGTGTTGAAGGTTGATTTCGAGTTAAAGCCACATTCGTAAGCAATCGCAACAAGCGTTAAATGTTCGTATTGCGGATCAATCATTCGCTTCTTTGTTTCTTCAATTCTAAATTCGTTTACGTACTCAAAAAAGTTTTTGCCTAAATGATTATTGAGTAATAATGTAATCTGATGTTTCGGAATATTTAAGTTCTGGGATAAATCCATGAGTGTCAATTCCGGATTCAGAAAGGGTTTCTGCTCGGCCATATACTGATTGATTTTCTCAATCTGTTTCTGTTTTTCAGGTGTTAAGTCGGGTTGTTTTTCTTGGTTTACTTCTGTAGGAAGATTTTGCTCAATCGGTTTTTCTGTAACAACAGCAGCGGGTTTGGTGAATTGCTGATTTACAGTATCACTAATCATTCTGCGATAGGGTTCCTCGTCTTCATTGAATTCCGATTCGTGTTTGAACAGGTTGGGTTGCTTGATAGAAAAGTAACTCACCGAATAGGTGAGAATCATTAAACCTATGCTCGGTATCACTTCCAAATCCTTTGAATCGGATCCTGCAAAGGCTGAGTAGAAGCGCGTAATGAAATAAATAATATAGGTTACAACATAAATTACGGATATATAATTCAACCAAAACAATCGATTTGATGTAGTGTCGTAAGAAAACATATTCATCTTAATCGAATTCCGAAAGCTTTGCAACCAAAGGAATACAAGCACAGTGTAAATAATAGATGTAATTAAGAAAAAAGTAGAAATAGAAATGCTTAATGCAAAAGCTTGAATGGAAAATTGATCTTTAAAAACGATAAAGTAAATCGACACTAATACTAGAAACGGTGCAAAATGTAACAACTCGTATGGCGAGAAACGTTTAGACGGGTCGCTTAAATATTTAGTATATAGGAACAAAAATGGTCCAAACGTCAAAGGAATTAAGCCAATGGAGAACTCTGCATCGAAAAATTGTCCGTGTACTTGTTCCGTTGCAATTAAGAAGAAACGTAACGCAATCGTCAACAACCACAAGATGAGAATGCGGTCGTACGTTTTCTTTTTTCCTTTAGTATAAAAAAGAAAAGCAGAGAACAGCGCTTGCGACAGTCCAATGTAGCTGAATATGGTAATGTTATTAATCACCTATTTATATCTTGTCCATTTTCGTGTTTTGCCTAAAAAGCGGAACCACCACCAATAGCCTTTGATGTAGAGTACATCGTTTTCGATATACATTATGGCATTATAATCGCTACCTCCATCAAAATAATAGTAATTTCCATCGTTCCATGAAGTGCCGTTACGCTTACCTTTTAAGCCGGTTAATACATCTATGCCTATTATCTTTCTACTGCGTAGTTTTGGATTTTCGTTGTAGATATCTCTTCTGATTTCTCCATTTTCATCTAAAGAATCTTTCACCCAAACCAGTTTCCCAAAAATCAGATTGTTCTTCTCGTAAAATTGGATGCGCATATCTTGGGTTTCGTTTGTCCATAATCCTTCTGTAATTGACGTTTGTGCAAAACAGTCAATAGATAAGAACAATAAAACAATCCAAAAGTATTTCATGTTTGTTAAATTACTTTTCTCTATTGCGAAGCAAATGGGCTAGTTCAAACAATGGTTTTTTGTTTTCTTCCTTAGCGGTGATGGCCGTTAAATTCTTGATGGCTTTTTTATAATAGGCATCAATCAAATCTTCCGTGTATTGCTTTGCCCCAGTTTGATCCATCAATACCAACATCTCTTTTACTTTCTTACGTTTGTCTTTTTCTGTAAGCAATGCAGCAATTTTTTTGCGTTGCGTTGGATTGGCTAATTCAATGGCTTTCAACAAAAGAATGGTTTTCTTATTGAGTATAATATCACCACCTGCCCGCTTTCCCACTTTCTTTGGATCTCCATATGCATCTAAAAAGTCATCGTGAATTTGAAACGATAAGCCTAAGTTCAATCCAAATTCATAAATATTCTTTTGCGATTTCTTATCGGCATCTGCAATCCATGCTCCCATTTGCAACGCACCGGCCAATAACACAGACGTTTTGCCTTTAATCATTTCCAAGTATTCCGTTTCTGAAACATTATCTCTGGTTTCGAATTCCATATCTTTCGATTGGCCTTCAATTACTTTCACTACCGTATCATTGAAAATTGCATACAACTCTTGAATGTTGTCTTTCTTGATTTTACCCAAATAGCCGTACGATTGAGTAAACATCATATCTCCGGTGTTGATGGCTACATTGTTACCGTAAATCTTATGCACGGTTGGATTCCCTCTTCGTGTAGTGGCCTTATCCATAATGTCGTCATGCACCAAAGTAGAATTGTGATATACTTCAACCGCCAACGCAGCCGGTAATGCAGTTTTCAAATTGCCATTAAACAAATCGCAACCCATTAAGGTGAGTGCCGGACGAATACGCTTACTGCTCATCGCCATAATGTATTGCATGGCACGATAAACATCATAACGTTCATCAAACGATTGTTCTGCATAATATTTTTCAAACATAGCGACTAACTCGGTGTACGATTTCATGCTTTTTTATTGAGGATGATTAATTCGCCTCAATTTTAGCAAAATATTGACTTGTATTTATGTTTCCCACGCTTTTCCTTTGCATCAAAATAGTTTTGGCAAAAATCGTGGTGTCTTTTTGATATAATCTTTGTAGCCTTCATACTTCTCGCTCGAAATACTCTCACTAAAATCGGCACTGCCCTGAAAGAGCAGCATAAGCAATAACGCTCCGGTTACCGACCAATTCAAATATCTCCCCGTTGCCACAATGGTGAACAAGAAAAAGGTAACCCAAATACTCTGCTCCGAGGCGTAGTTCGGGTGACGAACGTGTTTCCACAAGCCCGAGTGCACAAAGCCTTTTCCGTAATACTCTCCCAATGGTTCACCGACATTCATTCTGCGGTGTTTCTCGTTTTGATAATTCCATTGTTGTTGATCGGCAATGGTTTCAATCGCTACGAAGCCTAGGTAAACGATAGCCAAAATATAATCACCAATCGTTAACTGCTGGCTATCGGCCTGAAATGCCATCACAGCAGGCAATGTGAACAGCCAAATTAATGTGTTTTGATAGAGCGAAATAAACCCCAGATTAAAGATGGTCCATGTAAAACGATTTTGCAGGAATGGCTTTTTGCGTAGAACATCCCAACGATAGTCTTCATGGCCTTCCCAGAATTTTAACTTGTAAGCACCTCTTCTGCCAAAGTTATAGGTAAGTCGAACGCCCCAAATAGTGGCTAATACAGCCATCAACACTAATCGCGGACTCCAATCACTTTCGTAAGCAAAGAGCCATGTATAGAGGATAGGCGTGATGCTCCACAATTTATCGACCTGACTGCAATTGTTCGTTAATTCGCTTACAACAAAGCATGTTAATGCAACACCTAACATTAATAACCCCGAATGTTGTAGCATTTGAATTTGTAATGCAGAAAGCGGCTGATCGAATTGTATGGCTACAAAGGGAACTACAATAATCGTAACGATGAGAATGAAAATAGTTTTTAGCATATCTAAATTTTAAAGTGCAATCTGTTTTTTTCTAAATATTTTATTGCCCAAACGTAACCACATTTTTGTTGTGTTGTTTTGTACTTCATTGTTTAAAAGTGGATAAATAATGGCATAAGCATCGCCTACCATGTAATACGCATCAACCATTGAAGCTATTCCTGGATTTTTATTTACTTTCTTCATTCCACCTTTCGCTGCTACAGCAAAAAAGTGTTTGGCTAAAGTGGTTTTGCTTTTATCGATTCCTGAAAGTAAGGCAATAGGCTCTTCTGCTTGCTTTCCTCCCGCTGCTAAATAATTAAAACAGGCTTCTTTCAAATCATGATTGCTCATTACTTTGTAAAGCGCATCTGCTAAAATATTTACTGCAGTATTTTGTGTTCGCGAAGCATAGAATGCACGAATCAATTCCATTCGGTTTTCAGTAGTTTCTATTGACATCGTTTTCAATAACTGTTGTATGCTGTTCACATCGCGAAGGGTAACCGTCATGCCTCCACCGGTGAGCGGATGACGCATATTCAGCGCATCACCAAGCACTACCACACCATCCTGCATAATCGGTTTGCCCGGCAAATAATGGTTTGGCATTACCTTGAATTTTCCTTCTAGCATGCATACATCAAAAGCTTTGTGCATACTTTCCGGAATACGACTGCGCACATGTTGGTGGAGGTATTGTACCAACTCCTCGCTTTTTCGCGGTGGTTGATGGCCCGGGAAGTCAATTAAAAATCGGATTTCATTTTTCGTTATGGGGTAACATAAAAACGGTGAGGACTCAGTCAAAAATACATGTCCGTGTTCAGCAACTGGCAGCGGACAATCTTTCAAAACAATACCTAAGAAGTAACCGGTAACGGTTGCTGCTACTTCAGTGGTTTGTTTTCGAAATGTAGAAAAGAAGCCATCCATTACGATGGTTAGTTTTGCATTTATTGCGATCGATTGTCCTGCTTTATCTCTGCAATAAATACCTGCAATTCGATTTCCTTTTTCGTGGATGAACGTTTGCGCTTCCGCTTCAATTCGCTTGATGTTATTGCCTTTTGTTAATTCATCACGCATTTTCTGCACAAATTTTCCATTCGTTAATCCCAAGCCGAATTTCCCTTCCGGATAAGCAATGTGTAATGGCGTATCGTCTTTCATAATGGTGTAGCCTGTTATGCGTTGGGCATCATACCCATCCAGCAAATGCTCTAATTGCATCGCTTTCAGTTGTTCAACGCCATCGGGTTGCATCAGTTCGCCAACAATGCGATCTTGTTCGCGCCAGTCTTTCTCAACAATAATTACTTTTAGCTTTTGATTCGCTAAGCTACACGCCAAGGCAGCTCCTGCAACCCCGGCACCTATGATACAAATATCAGCATCATGGTGAATAAGATTTGTTTCGTTCATCATTAAAAAATTATTGGATTCGTTAATCTTTGTCCGAGTGCCAGTTTAATTTGGCAGATGCTTCCCCACATTGTAGCCGGAGTGTTTTTACTGTCTTGCATTTTTTCTTCCAACTCTTCGATGAAGTGAAGCATCATCTGTTTTGTACTTTCGAAATCACGCGTTTCCATCATGATTTTAGCCGATAGACCTTTTCTGATTTTTACATTTTTGCGAAACACTTCCGGGTTATCATACAATTCAACAAGTGTGGCAATGGCCATCAATTGCGGAATAGCGCAGAAACGGAAAATTTGCATGTTCTGCAATTGACTCAAATAGTTGATGCAATCGGGTAAATGGCGAATCGCATCCTCAATCATACAGTTCAAGCCTTTTAGTGAAGTGCTGCTTTCGGGCATGGATTTGAAAAGCGACAACGCTGTATGATGTTTATCCCAAATTTCGTTGGGCCAGAAAATGCGGTTCACTTCGAAATCTTCTAAGAAATCACGTGTGATATTCGTTTTCTGCAAAAACAAACCCATAGAATTAGCGATGGTCATTTCTGAAGCCAATCCTTCTGCTTCAAAACCTGATGCGGAAAACAATTGACTTAAACCTTGTCCCACCAAACCGGCTACATAATGACAATAAATATCGTAGTCCTGAATGGTTGTAATTTTGTAAGAACCCGAATCGGCCATGCCATTCCCCATGCGGAAACAGATATCGGAAATCACTTCCTTATATTCCGGTTTCAGTTGAATGAACGAGCGCGTTACTTTATCGAAATGTTGCAACAACAAACGATAATCTTCTGTGTCGCCAATGCCTGTTAATGTGAAATCAGATAAGTAGCACGATTTGTAAAAATTACGCAGTAAACGTTCTTTTTCCGTTTCATCTAGCTCCATATCGTCTTCCACCGTATCGAGTCCGCGAAGCACCAAATAGAAAATGCCTACCGCTTCCTTTAATTCTTGCGGTAATTGTTGAATCACAATGGCGAACGAACGCGATACCTTTGTGAGGGCATCAAAACAGAACGCCATATCAGATCTAGTTAGCGCAGCTTCTGCTAAATTGATTTCACCCTGTTTGGGTTTTTCGCTGATGGAAAATTTAAGTAATGCCTTCAACTCCGAAGGATGCGAAGCCGATTTTATTAAGTTTTTTAGTGTGCTCATACGTTGTGTTTTAGTGATGCAAACCTAGGTTAGGGGTAGCCCTTTGGCGTATGTATCGAGCAGCAGACGTATGCTTATCCCACTTTTGTTTAAACGAACACTCAAAAAACTGAATATCAGTTTATTGTGAATTTATTTTTAGCGGTCGAATGGAGCGATTTTGCGTATTCGAACGAAATGGAACCAACAAATGAATATTTATAAAGCGTTGATAATCATTTGTGTGTAAATTTGACCAACTAAGCCTTTAACGAGGTCGTTTTGGGGCGTGTATTTGGTTTATCCGAACTTAAAACGGTTCAAAAAATCGAAACCTTAAGCTTTATGCGTAAATTCGCCTCGGAAAATAAATACATGAATTTAGACCCAACAGCCGAGCAGCGGAAAAAAGATCACATCGATTTAGCGTTTCAATCGCAGATTCAAACTAGCGAATTAGACCATCGCTTTTTCTACGAGCCGATGTTATCTGCACATCCTTCCAATGCCCTTCCACCTTTTTCTTTTTTAGGAAAAACGATGAAGGCGCCTATTTGGATTTCGTCTATGACGGGGGGAACCGGACCGGCACGACACATTAACCAAAACCTCGGACGCGTTTGTGGTGAATTTGGTTTAGGTATGGGCTTAGGTTCAACGCGTGCATTATTGGATAGCGATCAGTTTTTTGCCGATTTCGATTTACGTCAGTTAATTGGCAACGATCATCCCTTCTTTATTAATTTAGGTATTGCACAAATCGAAAAATTATTGTCTTCCGGCACATTTGAAAAAGCAATTGCGCTTACCGATAAGTTACAAGCCGATGGTATGTTCATTCACGTGAACCCGATGCAGGAATGGTTGCAACCTGAGGGGGATCATATCAGTCGTCCGCCACTCGAAACCATTGCTGAAGTATTGAGTTTGTATGCTAAACCTGTGATTGTAAAAGAAGTCGGTCAGGGTTTCGGACCGGAAAGTATAAAAGCATTATTGCAAATGCCTTTGGCGGCTATCGATTTTGCTGCTGCGGGAGGAACCAATTTTGCGAAAATTGAATTGTTGCGTTCAGATATGCAGAAGCAACAGATTTTTGATGCGTTTGCGAAAGTGGGGCACTCTGCAGCAGAAATGGTGGATTTTACGAATGCCGCTATTGCTGAGTTAGGCGATAAGGTGAAAGTGAAAGAAGTAATAATTTCCGGTGGAGTGAAAAACTACCTCGATGGTTATTATCTGATAAGCAAATCGAAGCTTCCTGCTGTTTATGGTCAGGGAAGTGCGTTGTTGCAATATGCAGGAGAATCGTACGAAAGTTTAAAAGCTTACGTTGAAAGTCAAATAAAAGGATTAACTTTTGCCAATGCTTTTTTGCGAATAAAGTGATCAGTTAGCTTCTAGAGGCTAGGGGCTTAATTAATTGTTTTAATTCATAATTTTGCAACAACTCGAACGAATTTAGTTTAAGGAATATGAGTAAAGAAATACAAGGTTTTTCGAAGATGTCCAAAAAGGAGAAGATCCAGTGGATGGCGAAGAATTTCCTTTATGCGAATCCAATTGATGTGATGAAAGAGTTTGCCGGTTTTTGGCACGATAACATCGAAGCACAAAAGCTTTTAGATGGATTCAGCGAAAACACATTAACGAACTTTCCGGTGCCTTTCGGTATCGCACCGAACTTCATGATCAATGGCGAGATTTACGCTGTGCCAATGGTGATTGAAGAAAGCTCGGTAGTAGCTGCTGCTTCGAATGCCGCTAAGTTCTGGTTAAGTCGGGGTGGCTTCAAAGCGAAAGTGATTTCGTCTACAAAGGTTGGACAAGTGCATTTTCAATTTGATGGCGATAAAGAAAAATTGTTTTTCCTTTTCAATACAGAAATAAAAGCTAAGCTTCTTCAAGCGGTGAAGCCCATTACGGCTAACATGGAGAAAAGAGGAGGAGGTGTGAAAGACTTGGAATTGATTGATTTCACATCTATAGAACCCGATTACTATCAGATTCGTTGCTATTTTGAAACAGTAGATTCTATGGGCGCGAATTTTATTAATTCATGCTTGGAGGAATTCGGAAAGTCTTTGGTAGATATTATTTCGAACGATGCACGCTTCAATTTGGAAGAGCAAAGCATAGAAGTAATTATGTGTATTCTTTCGAATTACACACCGGAATGTGTGGTGAAAGCAGAAGTAGAATGCAATGTAGATGAACTCGGTTCTTTCGATGATGGCAAGATGAAAGCCCGCGAATTTGCTGCTCGTTTTGCAAAGGCTGTTCGCATTGCACAAATCGATCCGTATCGCGCCACAACACATAATAAAGGAATTATGAATGGCATTGATGCCGTAGTGTTGGCTACAGGTAACGATTTCAGGGCGATTGAAGCTTGTGCGCATACTTATGCAGCGCGCGATGGACAGTATAGAAGTTTATCGGAATGCACCATTGAAAACAATATTTTCAATTTCAGTTTAACCATTCCATTAGCGGTTGGAACAGTAGGTGGATTAACTTCTTTGCATCCATTGGCAAAGCGTTCATTGGAAGTATTGGGCAATCCATCTGCACATCGCTTGATGGAAATTATTGCAACGGTTGGCTTAGCGCAAAACTTTGCTGCTGTGAAATCGTTGACTACTGTTGGTATTCAGAAAGGGCACATGAAAATGCACCTCACCAATATTTTGGCATCGTTCCAAGCAACAGATGCAGAAATGGAAAAGGCGCGTGAATATTTTGAAGATAAAACCGTTTCCGTTTCCGGTGTTCGTGAATACCTGTTAGACATCCGAAAATGAGTGCTGCCACTTTTTATGCCTCGGGCAAATTACTGCTCTCCTCTGAATACTTTATCTTAGATGGTGCGCAAGGACTTGCCATTCCTACTGTATACGGACAACGAATGGATGTAACGAACTTGCCTACACATACCAATACTTTGTATTGGAAAGCATTTACATCCACTCAAACACTATGGTTGGATTTGGTGTTTGATAAACAAACATTGCAAGCAACTACCGATTGCAAAGAAGCCAATATGCTCTCGTTAATGCTCCAAAAAATACGCGAACAACAACCCGATTTCTTGCTGAGTGACAGCGATGTAGAAGTTGCTACATACCTTGAATTTCCTAATGCCTGGGGCCTAGGTTCCAGCTCTACTTTATTGGCTTGTTTAGCGCAATGGCTTAATATCGATTGGTATACATTGTTGAAAGCAACTATTGGCGGTTCAGGATATGATGTAGCTTGTGGATTAGCCAAAACACCTGTTTTGTATAGCATTGAAGCCGGTCGGCCGGTTGTGAAATCTGTTGTTTTCCAACCTAAATTTTCGGAACAACTCTATTTTGCTTATTTGGGAAAGAAGCAATTGTCGTCACAAGGCATTCAGCATTATAAAGACAAAGCACAAGATAAAGCCGCAATTGCACTTCAATTGACAGCTATCACCACAGCAATGCTCAACTGCTCTACCTTGAATGCTTTTGAAACATTGTTAGAAGAGCACGAACTCATTATTAGCAATGCGTTGGGAATGGAACGTGTGCAGCAAAGTGTGTTCCCTGATTATTGGGGAAAAGTGAAATCGTTAGGTGCATGGGGTGGCGATTTTGTTTTATTAACGAATAACAGAACAGAAAAAGAACTACGCGATTATTTACAGCAAAAAAATATTGATGTTGTTTTTAGCTTTAGCGAATTAATATTGAAATCATAAGTATGAATACGATAAAAAAAGTAACCTGGCAGAGTCCTTCAAACATTGCGCTCATCAAGTATTGGGGCAAGCACGGCAATCAGTTGCCGAACAACCCTTCCATTAGTTTCACATTGGAGGAGTGTTATTCTGAAACTACTTTGGCCATTGAGCCTAAGACAGGTTCAAGCAATGAAATCGAATTGCGTTTTTATTTCGATAAGAAAGAGAACCTTGCGTTTCGTTTGAAGATCTTGCAATTCTTCGAATCTATCCACAAAGAGTTTTCGTTTTTGCGTGATTACTCGATTGTGATTCACTCGATGAATTCGTTTCCGCATTCATCAGGTATTGCATCTTCGGCATCATCCATGAGCGCTTTGGCTTTGTGTTTGTGTTCTATGGACGATATGTTGAACAAACGCAAAACGCCTAAAGACGACTTCTTCGCTCGTGCTTCTCACTTTGCACGTTTAGGTTCAGGCAGTGCTTGTCGTTCGGTATATCCGGTGATGGCCTCGTGGGGTAAGAACAAACACATTAAAAATTCATCCGATAAATTTGCTACTGATTGTAGCGATTGGATCCATCCGATTTTCAAAACATTTCAGAATTCGATTTTGATTGCTTCGGCATCCGAGAAAAAAGTATCGAGTCGCGTGGGGCATTCGTTGATGGAAACCAATCCGTTTGCTACCGCACGTTACAAGCAAGCCAACGATAATTTGAATACACTGATCAAAGCCTTAATGACAGGCGATTTGGACACCTTCGGGGAAATTGTAGAAACAGAAGCACTAACACTTCATGCTTTAATGATGTGTTCTACGCCTTCATTTACATTGATGACACCGAACACATTGGCGATGATTGAAGCCATTCGCGATTTCCGTGAAAGCTCTCAGATTCCGGTGTACTTTACTTTAGATGCCGGTCCGAATATTCACTTGTTGTATCCAAATAAATTCAAAAGCAAAGTGCACGAGTTTATTGAACTCGAATTGAAACAATTCTGCGAAAACGGTCGCGTTATTTTTGATGCCGTAGGCAAGGGTCCGAAATTGATTAAGTAACAACAACGAACAATTCAGAGTCTATGCAACGTAAGGCAATAGCATTTCAAACATTTCCATCCAAAGTACTTTTGTTTGGTGAGCATATCATCAATAAAGGCGCACAAGGCTTGGCTATTCCTTCTCGTTTGTATAGTGGAAAACTCACGTATTCGAAAAACGATTCGGAGGAAGACAAAAACTCCAATCATTCGTTAGCGCAATTAGCCAATTACATTATTGCAAATCCTGAATTAGAAAAACATATTGCCATCAACGATTTTCTTACCGCCATTGAACGCGGTTTAGTTTTCGATTCTAATATCCCACAAGGTTATGGCATGGGCAGTTCAGGGGCGCTGGTCGCTGCTGTGCTTTCTGCATACGGACATGCTGCAATATTGGATAGTGATATTCAATCCATTAAAAACTTTTTAGCTGCCATGGAAAGTTGCTTTCATGGACGAAGTTCAGGGCTTGATCCTATTGTAGCTTATTTACAGAAACCTTTGCTGGTGTCTATGAAGGAAACACAAGTGGCATTGTTCAAAAAAAGTCCGGCTCCGGTGTTTGATGTAAGTTTGTTTGATACCGGTGTGCCGCGTAAAACAGCCGATTGGGTACGTTTATTTATGGAGCGAACACAGCAACATGCATTTGGTGAAATCGTTGAAAAATCGATGCTTCCGGCCAATCAAATTTGTATTGATGCGATGTTGAATTTGAAATATGTTCCGTTCTGGAAATCGCTGAAATTGATTTCGCAATTGCAGTTCGATTATATGCAAGACTTTATACCAAAAGCATTTCACGGTGTATGGAAAAACGGCTTGCTCAATAATGAATATTACCTCAAAATCTGTGGTGCCGGTGGAGGTGGCTTTATTCTATGTTTTTCAAAAGCGAATACCGACTTATCCAACTTCCGCTTTGCAGAAAGACATGAAGTGATGAAATTCTAGTACTATTAACGCGCTACAACGATTTTCTTTTCGATTGTTCTTCCTTCAATGGTAAAGACTATAACGTAAGCTCCGTTCGGCAAGCTAGATACGGGTATTGTTTGGTTGCCCAATAAATCTTTTTGGGTGAACTGCTCCCGACCCAACAAATCATACACTGCAATATTGTATGTAGAACAAGTGTAATTGCAAACAATTTTGATTGTATCCTTTACAATCTGTGGAACGAAAATAGATGCAATGGCATTGTCTGCTCTAAATTGTATTGTTTTACTTGTATACAAACCATAAGTTATTTTGTAGTAATACAGCGTATTGTAGTTGCTTTTAGTGTCTCTAAAGGTAACTGTCCTGTTGTTACTGTCGGACAAGCTTACTTCTCCAACAAAGCCGAAAAATTTATTGTCGGTGCTCCTATAAACAAACGCACGTTCTGAAATTTCACCTACATTAAATTTTAAATGCAAATCAATTTCATTGTTGAACTGCGAAATACAATCGAAATCAATGATGTACTGATTTTGTTTTTTACACGATGTGAATAGTAAAATCACACATGCAACAATAAGATGGGTACTTTTCATTTTGGGTTTTAAATATTGGCGAGCAAATACGATTACTTCTGCAAAAAAGCAGAGTACATCCACACTAATTTTTCTTGTGCACGGATATAATCGCTCATTAAGGCATTTGTTCCTTCATCGCCTGCATCACCCGATAACGTTAGCAATTCGCGTTGCAATGCAATCACAATTTTGAAGGAATGTAATATATCTTCCACCGCTTTCTTTCCATCGGTTACTTTACCGGCTTCAGTGATTTTGGCCACTTTCTTATAATCGGAATACTTGTGATTCGGAGAATGCCCAAGGGTAAGAATACGCTCCGCTACTTCATCAATCTTCAACACTAAATCGTTGTAGAGCTCTTCAAATTTCAAATGCAGTTCAAAGAATTTTTCACCTTTAATATTCCAGTGATACCCACGTGTATTCTGATAAAAAAGGGAATAGTTGGCTAACAACACATTCAATTTTTCTGCTAATTTTTTGGATTTAGCACTGTCTAATCCGATGGCGTTAAGGTTTTTCATATTAATTGTTTTATGGAATTTTGTTGCCAATATAGGTACATGTTGTAGAACCTCCCCATTTCGTATACATTGCAGAGTAAAGATATCGAACGACATTATTACTCGTATCAAAATCTATAGCTTTTGAGGGTGGACTTATAATATCTCCTTCTAGTCTAAAACTGTTTTTATTTCCGCTTAATGGGTAAAATAAATAACCCTGACAATTAATTTTGTCACCAGATAAATTGTCTTTAACAAATTCAAAAGTTACTAATGGGCTATTGACAACAGAATCCCAATAAGAGTCTTTAAAGTTTCCTGTACTATCCATCCAAACATTGTGCTTGTAGTAATGTGTGTAGCAACTATATTTTCCAACAATAGCATCTCGAAAATCGATAGTATCTTTAGGCGTATTGTTGTTTGAATTATTGTTGTTTACAATTTCCTTCTTCTTGCATGAACTTATGATCATCAACAATGCTGTCATTAACAAAAAAATCGTTCTAATCATTTTACTATTGTTTTCATTATTGAATTTTCTCTCCAATATACGTTTTTGACTCTGAGGAGAATTTGGTAGCAGAAATAGAATACACGTATTGAATTTTTTTGTGCGACTTATCGAAGGTGATGGATCGTACCGGTCCTCCGGGATATTCACCAACTACATAGAATTCCGTGAGTCGCGAATCGGTGGGGTAGAATTCAACATTATCTATTCTTATCCTATCACTAGCGCCTCCTTTTTCAATATGTACGGTATTGTAAACGGAATAAATAGTAGTATCGCTGCTGCTGCTATTCCAATGCCCTGTACTATCCGGCCCGTTGAAGTTACTTGTATATCTTCTATTGCATTTATAATCGCCAATAATTTGGTTACGGGTATATTCTTTGCAGCCGGTTAAAGCATATACAATTAAAATCGTAAGGAGCAAAATGGGGGCTTTTTTCATAATGGAGTAAGTTTCGCTACCGAAAATACACTAAATGCGCCTAAAATTATATGACTTTAGTCTGAATTGTCTTCTTTTCTCTCCATTGTGGATTACTATTTCTGCCAAATTCATTTTGCTAATTAATTTAGCATCGAATTTCGATAAACGAGAAAAAGATGGCAAAAGAACGGGAAAAGATAGAGGTGGAATACAATGAGGACAATATACGGTCGCTCGATTGGAAAGAACACATGCGTATTCGTCCGGGGATGTACATCGGTAAAACCGGTGATGGTTCTTCGGTAGATGATGGAATTTATATTCTCCTTAAAGAGGTAGTAGATAATACAATAGATGAGTATGTGATGGGCTATGGTAACAAGGTAGAAATCACCGTCACCCGCGAAAAAGTTACGGTACGCGATTATGGTCGCGGTATTCCATTAGGGAAAGTAATCGATTGTGTGTCGCAGATCAATACCGGTGGAAAATACGATTCTAAAGCCTTCAAAAAATCGGTGGGTTTGAACGGGGTGGGTACCAAAGCGGTGAATGCGCTTTCTGCCTACTTTAAAGTATATGCTGTTCGGGAGGGCGAAATGAAATGCGCTGAATTTGAACGTGGCGAATTGGTGAAGGACCATAAAGTGGTGAAAACAGACGAGAAGAATGGTACGTATGTAGAGTTCATTCCCGATACCACCATTTTCAAAAACTATCATTTCATCAATGATTATGTGGAGCAGATGGTGATGAACTACACCTATCTGAATACGGGATTGGCCTTTCATTTCAACGGACAACGTTTCATTTCGCAAAAGGGATTACACGATTTATTGTCGCGCAAAAAAGCCGTTGAAAACTTGCGCTACCCAATTATTCACTTAGTGAGCGATGATATTGAAATTGCATTAAGTCACAGTAACCAATACGGTGAAGAGTACTATTCGTTTGTGAACGGACAGTATACTGTGCAAGGCGGAACACACTTACAAGCATTTCGCGAAGGGATTGTGAAAGTGGTACGTGAGTTCTACAAAAAAGATTACGACACAGTCGATATTCGAGAAGCCATTGTAGCTGCCATTTCCATTCGTATTCAAGAGCCGGTGTTTGAATCGCAAACCAAAACAAAACTCGGAACCGAGAAATTGTTGGGCGAAGAGAAAACCATGAAAGCCTTTATTTATGAGTTTTTGAAGCAGCATCTCGATAATTACTTGCACAAAAATGCGGAAACGGCTGATGCGTTGTTGAAACGAATTTTGCAATCGGAGCGGGAACGAAAAGAGATTGCAGGGATTAAAAAGCTGGCGAATGAACGTGCGAAGAAGGCGAACATTCACAACAAAAAATTACGCGATTGCAAACAGCATTTAGGCGATTTGAAATACGAACATCGTTTGCGTACCACCTTGTTTATCACCGAGGGAGATTCTGCAAGTGGATCGATTACTAAGTCTAGAAACACTGACTTACAGGCCGTATTCAGTTTGCGCGGTAAGCCGTTGAACTGTCACGGACTCACGAAAAAAATTGTGTACGAAAACGAAGAGTTCAACTTGTTGCAACACGCGTTGAACATTGAAGATTCGGTAGATGAATTGCGCTACAACAATATTGTTATTGCTACCGATGCCGATGTGGATGGTATGCACATTCGCTTATTGATTTTGACTTTCTTCATGCAGTTTTTTCCGGATGTGGTGCGTAACGGGCATGTGAAAATTTTGGAAACACCGTTGTTCCGGGTGCGAAACAAACAACGTACGGTGTATTGTTATTCGGAAACCGAAAAGCAGCAAGCCATTGCCTCATTCAATAATAAATGCGAGATCACGCGTTTCAAAGGGTTGGGAGAAATTTCACCGGAAGAGTTTGGCGGATTTATTGGGGAAGATATTCGCTTGTCGCCCGTAATTATCAATGACGACAACGATTTGAAGAGCATCCTCGATTATTATATGGGAAAAAACACGCAAGAGCGTCAAGATTTCATCATCGACAATTTACGTATCGAAAAAGACGATGCCGAGTTGGAAGTAGAAATGGAATTAGCATAAACGAATTAGAAAATAGAGCAAATGGAGAATACGAATTTACCCGAAGGCGGGGATAACGAAGCAAAGGTGATACATGTAGATGGCATGTTCAAAAATTGGTTTTTGGACTATGCATCGTATGTTATTCTAGAGCGAGCGGTGCCGGCTATTGAAGATGGCTTGAAACCTGTGCAGCGAAGGATTTTGCATGCATTGTATCAAATGGATGATGGTCGTTTTCATAAAGTAGCGAACGTTATCGGGCAAACCATGCAGTATCACCCGCACGGGGATGCCAGTATTGGCGATGCATTGGTGAACATTGGACAGAAAGAATTGATGTTCGATACCCAAGGTAACTGGGGCGATGTACGCACAGGCGATAGCGCTGCTGCTCCGCGTTACATTGAGGTGCGTTTGTCGAAATTCGCTAAAGACGTGGCCTTCAACCCCGATACTACGACTTGGCAATTGAGTTATGACGGACGGAAGAAAGAACCCGTTGTGTTGCCGATGAAATTTCCGTTGTTGTTGTTTCATGGTACCGATGGTATTGCCGTAGGGCTTTCAACGAAAGTAATGCCGCATAACTTTGTGGAGATTTTGAAAGGCTCGATGGATATTCTCAAAGGCAAGAAACCTAAGCTGTATCCCGATTTCCCGACTGGTGGCTTGGTAGATGTGAGCGAATACAACAGCGGTGGACGTGGTGGTAAAATCAAAGTAAGAGCGAAGATTGAAATCGTTGATAAAAAGAATTTATCGATTCGTGAAATTCCGTTTGGAACAACTACTTCATCGTTGATTGATTCGATCTTGAAAGCCAATGATAAAGGCAAAATCAAGATTAAAAAAGTAACCGATAGTACGGCTAAGGATGTCGATATTCAAATCGAATTATTGCCGGGCACCGATCCGGATGTGACCATTGATGCTTTGTATGCCTTTACGGATTGTCAGTATTCCATTTCACCGAATGCCTGTGTAATTGTTGGTGATAAACCGATATTCACAACTGTGGATGAGATGTTGCGCATTTCAACCGAGAATACAAAAGAGTTATTACGACAAGAGTTGTTGATTAAGCAGAGCGACTTAAACGAAAAATGGCATTTCTCTTCCCTCGAAAAAATATTTATTGAGAAGCGCATCTACCGCGACATTGAAGAAGCGGAAACCTGGGAGGCTGTAATCTCTAAGATTGATAAAGGTTTGACGCCTTATAAGAAATTGTTCAAACGCGTTATCACCCAAGAAGATATTGTTCGATTAACGGAAATCAAAATCAAACGTATTTCGAAATTCGATGCCTTTAAAGCTGATGAAGAAATTAGAGGCATTGAAGAAGGCTTGAAGCAAGTGGCTTTCGATTTGGAAAACTTGGTGGAATATGCCATCAATTATTTCGAAACGTTGTTGAAGAAATACGGTAAAGGTCGCGAGCGAAGAACTGAAATTAAAGGCTTTGAAACCATTGAAGTAAAACAAGTAGTAGCCAACAACACTAAGTTGTATGCCAATAGAGCCGAAGGTTTCATTGGAAGCGGTTTGAAAAAAGACGAGTTCATTTGCGAGTGTGCAGATATCGATGATATTATTGCCTTTACGCGTTCCGGCAAAATGATGGTGGTGAAAGTTGGCGATAAGAAGTTTATCGGTAAAGACATCATCCACATTGCAGTTTGGAATAAGAGCGATGAGCGTACAACCTACAACTATGTGTATTACGATGGTGCTTCGAAACGTACGTATGCTAAGCGTTTCAACGTTTCAGGAGTAACGCGCGATAAAGAATACGATTTAGCGCAAGGTACAGCAGGTTCAAAAGTGTTGTATTTTACGGCTAATCAAAATGCAGAAACGGAAATTGTGAAAGTGCAATTGCACCCGAATTCTTCTGCTCGTATCAAAGAGTTTGAATTCGACTTTGCTGCCTTGGATATTAAAGGTCGTCAGTCTATGGGGAATATTCTCACCAAATTCCCGGTGCGCAAAATTGAATTGAAAGAGAAAGGTTCATCTTCTATTGGAGGTTTGAAATTGTGGTTCGATAAGAAATTCGGACGTTTGGCTTCCGAAGAGAAAGAATTGTATTTGGGAGAATTCAACACTGGTGATCGTATTTTAGTGGCTTACAAAGATGGTAATGTGGAGTTAACGAACTTCGAACAGACCAATAAATATGAGCCGGACGATATGTTGTACATCGGCAAGTTCGATCCTCAAAAGCCATATAATGCGGTATATTTTGATGGAGCTTCTAAAAACTATTACGTGAAGCGCTTTTTAGTGGAGTTGAAAACGGAGCGCAATAAAGTACCTATTGTCACTGAACACAAAGATTCAAAGTTGGCCATTTTCTCCGATGCAAAAGAGGCATTTGTGAAATTCCATTTCTTAAAGGGAAAGGAAAAAGAGAAGTTAGAAACCGAAGTGAACTTATCGGAAATGATTGATGTAAAAGGATGGAAGGCTCTAGGGAATAGACTTTCGCAACATTTGGTGACCGGTAAGTTAGAAGAAGTGGTGAAGGTAGTTGAGCCGGAGGTTGTGGAGGAAACAAAGCCAACTACAACCATTGAGTGGGATATTCAACCGAGCGAGATAGCCAAGAAAAAAGGTCAGCAGGGCGATTTATTTTAGGGGGAATAGCTGTTTTGGTCAAATATTTCTATTTTGGAGTATCAAAACCAAGACCAAACCATGCAATCACAAGACAAAGACATCTTCACCGAGAAGGTTGCCGCAGGAAAGCGGACGTATTTCATTGATTTGAAAGAGAAGCAGAATGGCGATCGTGTATTGAAAATTACAGAAAGCAGAAAAAATGAAGGCGAGTTCATTCGTTCGACTGTGATGATTTTTCAAGAAGATTTTGAAAAATTCTTCACTGCGCTCGATCGCGTGAAAGCCGAGATGTAAGATGGCAAGGATAATGGCATTTGATTATGGCAAAAAGCGTGTAGGCATTGCCGTTACCGACCCTTCACAGATTATTGCAACTGCACTCGATACTGTCGAGACTAAACTTATATTCCCTTTTATTTCGGCTTATGTAGCCAAAGAAAATGTTGAAGCCTTCGTGGTAGGTATGCCCTATAACTTTGGCCATCAAGAAAACGAGGTGATGAAGTTTGTGGTACAATTTATCAATGAATTGGGTAACAAATTCCCCAACATTCCCATTCACAAAGTAGACGAGCGTTTTACTTCCAAAATGGCTACAGCCGTTATATTACAAAGCGGAGTGAATCGTAAAGACCGACAAAATAAAGCAACAGTAGATAAAGTGAGCGCTTCGATACTTTTGCAGTCGTATATGGAAATGCGCAGTAATAAACCTTTTTAAGCAATTCCAAATAACTATATTCGTACCCGAAAATAACGATACTGATATGATATTTCCTATAGTGGCTTATGGCGATCCTGTTTTGCGAAAGAAAGGAGAAGAGATAACGAAAGATTATCCCGAGTTAAGCAAGTTAATTGATGATATGTTTGATACCATGCACAAATCGCGTGGTGTGGGTTTGGCGGCTCCGCAAATCGGCAAGGCTATTCGCTTGTTCATTATCGATAGTCGTAAGATGTACGATGAAGGGGAAGAAGAAAAAGGATTAGAAGAAGTATTTATCAATGCGCAAATTATTGATGAAGAAGGAGAGGAGTGGAGATTTGAAGAAGGATGTTTGAGTATTCCAACCATTCGTGAAGATGTTAGTCGTCAGCCGAAAATTACGATTCAATATTACGATCGCAATTTCAAATTTCAAGAGCGTACTTTCGATGATTTAACAGCACGTGTTATTCAACACGAATATGATCATATAGAAGGTATCTTGTTCATTGACCATTTAAAGCCATTGAAAAAGAGTTTGCTAAAAGGTAAGCTGGAAAAGATTTCTAAAGGTATGGTAGATGTGAATTACAAGATGAAGTTTCCTAAGAAGTAAGCTTGTTTTCTGCTAGGTTTGATGTAAACAAAAGCCAAGCAATCCCTACGATGGATGAAATACAAGAACCAATTACGATATACAGTTTCGATTGCTCAATGAGCGTATTATTGGTGAAAGCCAATAAGGTTACAAAAATCGACATGGTGAACCCTATTCCGCCCAATACGGCCATTCCTGCTATTTGATTCCATGTTACCCTTTCCGGTAGTTTGCCTAAGTTCATTTTCACACTTAGGTAGGAGAAAAGAAAAATACCAATGGTTTTACCGAGTACCAATCCTAGTATAATGCCTAAGGCTAAAGGGGAGCCAATTTCAGCAATATATTGCGGTTGAATATGAATAGCTGTGTTGCAAAAAGCAAAGAGAGGTAAAACGAAATAATTAACTGGTCGTTCCAAGAAATGTGTAAGTTGTTGGAATGATGAATGTTCATTCTCTTCATCTAACGGAATGAAAAAAGCCAACAACACACCTGCAACTGTTGCATGCACACCGCTCATGGCTACAGTAATCCATAAAAATAGACCTGCTATTAAATACACCCAAAGTGTTTTGATATCGGCTTTATTTAAAATGAAAAGCAATAAAAGAATGCCAGCTGCTGCAATTAATGCGATGTAATTCAATTGTGCAGTATAGAAGATGGCAATCACCAACACAGCGCCTAAATCATCTACAACAGCCAGAGTAGTGAGTAAAACAATTAGGTTTTTGTTCACGCGGTGTTTAATCAATTGCAATACCGCTAACGCAAAGGCAATATCTGTTGCCATTGGAATGGCCCAACCCGAGGCTGATGCTTTTCCAATATTAAACAGCAAAAAAATGAGTGCGGGGAAAACCATGCCTCCAATCGCAGCGGCAAAGGGCACTGCAGCGGTTTTAAAATCGGAAAGTGAACCACTCAGTAATTCGCGTTTTATTTCTAAGCCAACTAATAAGAAGAAGAAACTCATCAATACATCGTTGATGAATGCTTCAGTAGTAAATTGTAGTGTGCTAATTTGAAATGAATTGTGCCAAACGGCTGCAAAAGAATCACTCCAAATAGAATTCGCCAACAGCAAAGAAATAATAGCGCTAGTGATAACAATATTACCCGATGCGGTTAATATTTGCGCAAACGATTGGAATTGTTGCTGGGTTAGAGAAAGGATTTTTTTAGTGGTTTTTCGCATCGCAACCTAAAGCTTATAATCCTGTTACAACAAACTCGGTTCTTCTGTTTTTCTGTTTGCCTTCTTCCGTTTTGTTATCGGCAATAGGTTTTGATGAACCGTACCCTTTTGCACTCATTCGGGTAGCCTCAATACCATTGGTAATCAAGTATTCCATTACAGCCTTTGCTCTATTTTCCGAAAGTATTTTATTCTCACTTTCAATGCCTGAATTATCGGTATGTCCGCTCAACTCAATTTTCATGGTCGGATTTTTTTTCATTAAATCTACTAAGGTATTCAGTTCTGTCTTTGATACATCGCGCAATTCGTATTTATTCACTTCAAAGAAAATGTTGTTCAATACCACCGATTTTCCCACTTCAATTTTCTTTAAATAAATATCCAATTGGTAAGGTTCGTTTTTGGTGAAATTCTTCAACGAGAAGTTTGCGGAATAAAACAGATATCCTTCTTTGCTTACTTGACAAGCATAGTCGTTACCATACGGAATAGTAGCCAAGAATTCACCACTTGTATTGTCTGACGTTAACGAACCATAAAGGTTTCCTCCATTGCTAATGTCAAACAATTGAATGTTTGTTTTGATAGGCGCTTTCGTCATTTCATCAAACACTCTTCCTTTGATGTAGGTTACGTGTTGTGGTTGAACACTTTCATCCAATTCAAATTTATAAATGTCCATACCTCCAAATCCACCTGGGCGTTCAGAGCCAATGTAGGCTGTGTTTCCATCAGTAGTAATACATATTCCAATCTCTTCTCCGGGTGTATTAATGGGGAACCCTAAATTAACCGGTGCGCCCCAATGGCCTGCTGCATCACGTTTTGAATAAAAGAAATCGGCATGTCCGAAGCCTGGGTGTCCATCGGAAGAGAAGTACAATGTTTTATCATCCGGGTGAATGAACGGACGTTCTTCATCTTTTTCAGTATTAATTGTTGGTCCTAAGTTTTCCGGCTTCGACCACATAAAATCGTCTCCTAACGTTGTTTTATAAATGTCTAGCCCACCATAACCACCAATTCTGCGCGAAGCAAAATATACGGTTTTCCCATCAGCCGATAAGCAGGGTTGAATATCCCAACCCGGACAATTTACTTTGTTACCAAGGTTTTTCGGACGATCCC
Organism: Chitinophagales bacterium; assembly: GCA_044226285.1. Classification (GTDB taxonomy): domain Bacteria; phylum Bacteroidota; class Bacteroidia; order Chitinophagales; family LD1; genus CALAYL01. The sequence goes on from JBGAHI010000009.1 coordinate 37,427, forward strand.
ATCCTCCGGTAACTTTTTTGGTATAGTAAATATCGCAATCGCCAACAGCATCGGGTCTACCACACGAGGTGAAAAATAAATATCTACCACTTGGCGAAACACACGTAGCGCCTTCAAAATATTCATCGGTTGAAATTGGTCGACCCACTAACTCGGCTTGTTGAAATGCTCCGCCTCTATTTTCACTGGAAAAAATATTTTCATCAATCACCCGTCCGATTTTTTCATCACGCGTGAAATACACAAATCGCTCATCGGCAGTTACGGATGGCATCAATTCATCATCTGCTGTATTAACGCCTTCCCCTAAGTTAATTGGATTGAATTTTTTCGGAACCATTGACGCTTCTGCGGCAAAATCACAACTTTTTACGCGGTTAGTAATTTCATTTTTTTCGCCTTCCGATAAGGCACCTGTTTCAACAGTGTTGAATATGGCTTTGGCTTCTTTGTATTTTCCTGCATACATATACGCATCACCACGCATCATGTCGAGATTCTTATTGTAGTTAGGTTTCAATTCTTTTACCTTATCGAAACATATAGCAGCCGAATCATATTTTTTTAAGTTATCAAAATACACTTTACCCATTAACCACCAACCGTCAACAAATTTAGGTTGACGGTTAACGATACCTTTAAGCATGTCAATGGCTTGCACACTTTTACCTAAAGCATAAGCATTATCGGCTTGTTGGTAATCGTCTTTCAAATTCTTACTGGCATTGCTCAGTGTTACTACTTGCGCAGTGGAACACATGCTTAAAAGCAAAATCAGTAGGCTCGAAACAAAAAATTTATTCATGTTTTGGATTTCAAATGCGTTATGGAATGTTCATGTATTTGTGCACTTGCAACGAAATTTTCCATTGCTGATGCTCTTTAACATACTCGATGATAAGCGGCAATAACTCTTCTTCCTGTTCCCATTCGGGTTGAAGATAGCGTTTGCATTGTGGCGAAACTTGTGCTGCATATTCTTCAGCAAATCGAAAATCGTTCCTATGGTTGATAATCATCTTCAATTCATGCGCTTTTAACATGTTTTCCGATAATGGAAGTTTATAGCGTTTCGGTGAAATGGTTATCCAATCAAACTGTCCGCGCATTGGATAGCATGCGGCTGTTTCAATATTGACCTGAATATTTTCAGCATGCAGGGCAGCTGTTAAAGGTGTTAAATCGTGCATGGAGGGCTCGCCTCCGGTAATCACTACCAGCTTGGCTTCTGCTTCCTTAACCCATCCAACAATTTCATCAACGGAGAATTTCGAATGCGCATCTACCTCCCACGATTCTTTTACATCGCACCACGGGCATTGCACATCACAACCTCCCAAGCGAACAAAATAAGCTGCATTGCCTTGATAATAGCCTTCTCCCTGGATGGTGTAGAAGTGCTCCATAACGGGCAACAAAGAAGAAGTTAGATTCACAGATAACAGTATTCAAAACTATGCTTTGCAGTATAGTTTTGCGTGCAAAGCATTAATCAATTAATTTCAGCTCGAATATAGCTTTATCGTAGATGGCTTGCTCCAAATTAATCTTATCGTTATCCACAGGGAACACAATTGTGTAGGGTTCTTGTTCACCTTCTTTGTAGTAGCTTACTTGAAAGGCAAAGCCGGTAACATCTTTCGATGTGAACGATTCGTTGAGTTTCATCAAAATAATCACCTTGCCATCCGGTGCTAATTGGTTACCCGATTCACGCATCGTTAACACCTGCATTTCCGGTGTGTAAGTAGGCACTTTCACAGCTCCTTTGGCTTTAATGGCAATGCGTTGTAAAAGTTTTGATGAGCTGGCAAATTGCACCACACCATCACCCTCCACAGCATCTTTTAACGAATTGTTTTTCGATAAATAAGTGAAAAAACGTTTCTCGCTGGTGTTCGGAATAATGGCTTTTAATTCGCCATAGGTGAAATCCATAATCTTTTCACCGTTTTTGATGTCGAAATACGTGTAGGTGTCTTCTTGCTCACCGGTAGTAGGGTAGTGGACGTTCACCACTTTGAGTGAGTAATCTATATCAGCGGCTTCAATGTCTTTTGTCCAATCGATTTTTGTGCCCTCTAAACTTTTGCATGAAATCTTGAATTGCTTTGCTGTATTGGCATCTTGGGATAATTGTCTGCTTTCACTTTGTTCAATACTCAATAGTACTTTAGCGCTGTCTTTACCTGCCAATTCTAAAATATCGAACTTGCTTTCGGTTTTGGAGAAGAACAGTTTTCCGTCTTTTTTCGTTACCGAAATTTTAGAAGGAATATTCTTTTCATACACTGAATCACCTCCACTCGTTGTTGTAGAAGTCTCGTTTTTACAGGCATTTAACAGAATCCCTAATAAGATTAGGATGCCGAAAATGACATTCGTGTTCGAATATTTAAAACTCATGTTTATAGGCTTTAAGTGTATTTAATAAAAGAGAAACAACGGTCATTGGACCAACACCGCCCGGAACAGGGGTAATGGCCGATGCTTTAGGTGCCACCTCTGCAAACTTCACATCGCCTTTCAAACGCCAACCGGCTTTGGCTGTAGCATCTGTAACGCGAGTTGTTCCAACGTCAATAATCACGGCTCCTTCTTTCACCATATCCCCCGTCAAAAATTCAGGCTTACCTAATGCCGCAATAATGATATCGGCTTGTAAGCAAATTTCTTTTAGGTTTTTGGTTTTGGAATGACAAACCGTAACCGTGGCATTGCCTGTTTTTCCGGCACTCGACATTAAGATACTCATCGGTCGGCCCACAATATTGCTTCTGCCAATCACCACACAGTTTTTGCCTTCTGTGGCAATGTTGTAACGTTCTAATATTTTCGTGATGCCTAGTGGTGTTGCCGATACATATGCATCGATGCCCAATGCCACACGGCCAACATTAATGGGATGAAAACCATCCACATCTTTTTTCGGATCGATGTGAAGGATAACATTATCGGCTGAAATGCTTTTCGGTAAAGGCAACTGAACAATGAATCCATCAATTGTATCATCGTTATTCAGTTTGGTGATTTCTGCCATCAATTCTGCTTCAGTGATGGTATCAGGAAAACGGAGCATTGTCGATTTAAAACCTACTTGCTCACAGGCTTTTACTTTATGTCCAACATAAGTTTCACTTCCTCCGTCATTTCCCACTAAAATAGCAGCTAAGTGTGGAGCACGTTTGCCTTTGGCAACATATGTCGCAACTTCCGCAGCAATTTCCTGTTTCAATTCATCAGCTAATTTCTTTCCATCGAGGAGAAGTGGTTCCATGGGTAATTTATTTTGATGGGTTTGTTAATCTATATAACGAAAAACAGCCGAAAATATTGAATGCTGTTCTTAATCGTTCAGCTTCAATACAGAAATAAAGGCTTCTTGCGGCACTTCTACTTTACCAAACTGACGCATTCTTTTCTTTCCTTTTTTCTGTTTTTCCAAGAGCTTACGTTTACGCGAAATATCACCACCGTAACATTTTGCGGTAACGTCTTTACGCAAGGCAGAAATGGTTTCACGGGCAATTACTTTTGCTCCAATAGCAGCCTGAATTGGAATAGAGAACTGTTGAGGCGGAATTAACTCCTTTAATTTTTCGCACATTCTTCTGCCGAAATCTTCCGCTTTAGTACGGTGAATCATGGCACTAAATGCATCTACACGTTCAGCATTCAATAGAATATCTAGTTTTACTAAATCGCCTTTTCTAAAATCAATTCTGTGATAATCGAAAGAAGCGTAACCTCTCGAAATGGATTTTAGTTTATCGTAAAAGTCAAAAACAATTTCAGCCATTGGCATCTCAAACATCATCTCCACACGGTCTTCCGTCAAATAATTCTGACTGGTTAGAATACCGCGTTTATCCATGCAAAGCGAAATAATACTTCCGAAATATTCCGGTTTCGTAATCACTTGTGCACGAATATAGGGCTCTTCCAATCTTTCAATTCGCTGAATTTCTGGCATATCGGCCGGGTTGTTAATCACCAGTTGGGTACCATCGGTAAGATATGCGTTGTATGAAACTTGAGGAACGGTGGTTATAATCGACATGTCGTATTCCCGCTCCAGACGCTCTGTAACAATTTCTAAGTGTAACAAGCCTAAGAATCCACAACGGAATCCAAATCCCAACGCAATCGATGTTTCCGGTTCAAATACCAATGATGCATCGTTCAATTGCAGCTTCTCTAAAGAATCTCTTAAATCAGCATAATCATCATTATCTAACGGATAGATACCAGCAAATACCATTGGTTTCACATCTTCAAAACCGTGAATCGCTTCTTCACACGGGTTTGTAGCTGATGTAATGGTATCACCCACTTTAATCTCTTTCGAATTTTTGATTCCGGTAATAATATAGCCCACATCTCCGGTTTTCACTTCCGGACGAGGTTCCATATCCATACGTAAAACGCCCACCTCATCCGCGTTGTAGACATTGGCTGTGTGGAAGAATTTCACCTGATCTCCTTTTTTAATCGAGCCATCTACTACTCGGTAGTAGGCTATAACGCCACGGAAAGAGTTGAACATAGAGTCGAATATCAAAGCACGGAATGGCGCGTCTTGTTTTCCTTTTGGGGCAGGGATACGCTCTACAATAGCGCGCAAAATTTCATCCACACCTTGTCCGGTTCTACCACTGGCGCGAATAATTTCTTCGCGTTTACAGCCGGTAAGGTTCATCATTTGATCTTCTACCAATTCCGGATCGGCTCCCGGCATATCAATTTTATTGATCACAGGAATAATGGTCATGCCCAATTCAACCGCCAAATAAAGGTTTGAAATGGTTTGTGCTTGAATACCCTGTGAGGCATCCACCAACAACAATACGCCTTCGCAAGCTGCTAGTGAACGCGAAACTTCATACGAAAAATCTACGTGGCCCGGGGTATCAATCAAGTTGAAGGCATACTTTTGTCCATCTTGAAAGTAATCCATTTGGATGGCGTGACTCTTAATGGTAATCCCACGTTCGCGTTCCAAATCCATGTTATCCAAAACGGTGTCCATCATCTGGCGCTCCGAAATGGTTTTCGTAGTTTCAATTAAACGGTCGGCAAGCGTACTTTTACCGTGGTCAATGTGTGCTATAATGCAAAAATTACGGATGTTTTCCATGTCGCGAAAATAATCTATAATATGGGAAAAACTAGCGCTAGGGCTAAGTTAATATCCACTAAAATTAAACAGTTACTGTCTTTGCTTATTGTCCTTTAGCTAAAACGTTGGCTTTGATAATGAGCACCGTTTGGTTTGGCTCAGTATTGGTTTTCACAGTAACCGTTTTTACTTGCGTGCCGAATTTATCTTTAGAATCGAATTGCACTTTAATTTCCCCACTTTCTCCCGGTTTTATTGGTTTCTCCGGCCATTCCGGAGAAGTGCAACCGCAACTACCAATGGCATTGCTCACCAATAAATCAGCAGTTCCGGTGTTGGTAAATTTAAATGTGGTATTACTTAATACGTTTTCTTTCACTGTGCCAAAATCAAATTCCTTTTTGTCAAAAGCTATAGTTGTAATAGGACCTCGCTGATTTTCCTTCAAATCATAATAAGGATCTTCGGGAATCTTAGTAAATGGGGAGGTCTCTTTTTCCAAATCCTTAATTTGTTGCTGTAGCGTACTTACTTGTTTGGATAACTTGAAGATATAAAACGTACTTCCGCCCAATAAGGCTAGAAGTGCTACAATAATTAGGATTGACAAGGATTTCACGGTAGTTATTTTAAACCTAATTCACCCAAAATTTGCGCAATCCATTTGTCTAAACGTTCGTTGGTTAACTCGTCTTGATTGTCAACATCAATACATAACCCCACAAACATATCGCCACGAAGGGCTTTAGAATGATCGTATTCGTATCCTTTTGTAGGCCAGAAACCAACCAGTGTTCCGTTTTTCTTCTCCACAATATCGGCAAAAACACCTAATGCATCACAGAAATAAGACGCGTAGCCGTACTGATCACCTAATCCGAAGAAGGCTACTTTTTTTGTCGAGAAATCTACTTGCTCCATTTCCGGAATAAATTCCTCCCAGTCGCCCTGTAATTCACCATCGTACCAAGTTGGCATACCCAAAATAAGAATGTCGTAGGCCTCAAAATCTTCTTTTTTCTTTTTGTAGATTTCTTTCAAATCCACCGTATCAGCGCCTAAAATAGCTTCTAATTTTTTCTTCAAATCTTTCGATACTACTTCTGTGTTCCCTGTATCTGTCCCGTAAAATAATCCTATCTTTTTCATGTGTATGTATGGTTGTCGCTTTGTTTAGAAGCGTTTATTTCTTTTTCTTATTGAATACTTTCTCTTTTTCTTTCTCTTTTTGTTTGAGTTCTTTTTCTACTTTTTTCTGCTCTTTTTTTGTGGGTGTAAGTATGGCGAATTGATCGGTATTAATTAGCTCTATTGCTTTTTTGTACGATGTGTTCGATTGGTTCGCTACTTCCCAGAAGGTATTATTGTCGAATAAATTTCTCGCAATTAAACTCTTCGTTTGATTCAAGAACAAAGGCATAGAACGTGCTATCTGAGCGCTATCGCGGGTAATCGAGTCTTTGTCGGCTTTCGCAAACAGTAAATCAATTACTTCTTTTTTTGGATCAAAGTTCATAACAAATTGCTCTGCCGTTGGGTATTGCTCTTTAAGTTTACTTCTGTTTACATCAACATACTCCGTGCAGAAATTGTTCAATACACCCTTTCTTCTTATTTGCTGATAGTACTCCGAATTTACAGAAGTATCAATCGGAATAAACACATCCGGCACTACACCGCCACCGCCAAATACCTTGCGTTTATTTTTGGTGTAAAACAACAACGAATCCGGGAAATGTGTAGTGTCGGCACCAAACAATTCACCGCTTTTCAAACGCTTACTGTATTCATCGTAGTAGTCTTTCTTGCCTTCGTTATAAGGACGTTGAATACATCTTCCACTTGAAGTATAATAGTGCGCAACCGTCAATCGCACCAACGAACCATCCGCAAAGCCAAACGGTTTCTGTACCAATCCTTTTCCGAATGAACGTCTGCCCACAATAATGGCTCTATCCAAATCTTGCATACAACCCGAATAAATTTCAGCCGCTGATGCTGATCCTTCATCAATCAACACCACTAATTTTCCTTTCGGAAATGAAGCTCGTCCATCGCTGAAATACTCTTCCTTCTTAGAATGTACGCCTTCTGTATAAACAATAGGTTCCTTTTCGTTCGGGATAAATTCGTTACACAATTGAATAGCTGTAGTTAAATAGCCGCCCGAATTGCCTTCCATGTCCATAATCAAACTCTCCATGCCTTGCGCTTTCAGCTTTTCCATGGCTTGGCGGAATTCGTTCATCGTTGTAGCCGAGAAACGTACCACCTTGATATAGCCTATTCCCGGAGCAGCCATATACGATGCTTCAACGGAGTACACGGGGATTTTATCGCGGGTAATCGTGAATTCCAACAGGCATTTTGCACTTCTACGTACCACACCTACCTTTACCTGTGTGCCTTTCGGACCACGTAAACGTTTAATTACACCTTCGTTTTCGATTTTGATGTTCGCCACTACCGTATCGTTAATTTTTACAATACGATCGCCTTCCATCAAACCCACTTTCTGTGAGGGTCCACCGGAAATCACCTCATTAATCATAATGGTATCTTTCCAAATTTGGAAGGTAACGCCAATGCCATCAAAGTTGCCTACTAAAGGCTCTTCGTTGCGTTTTACATCTTTCTGCACGATATAAGTAGAGTGTGGATCGAGCTCCTCCAACATCTTCACAATAGCGGCATTGGCAATTTTTTCATTGTCAACCGTATCGGTGTAATAGCTGTTGATGAGGCGCATCATCTCTTTCAACTTCTCGCCTTGATCTAATTTCTGCTGACCAAATGTTTGAGTAAACAGGGTGCATGCAAAAAGTAGTGCGAAATTTCTTATTAATCTCATTTGCGAGTTATATAATTGCGTTGTAAATAAACGGGTGCGAATTTAGAAAAAAATGCACCGCTACATACAGCATTTTAATTTAATTAAACATTCTTTGGGTTTGTTTTTGTAGTTTAAGCCCGTTTGAACGCACATTTATTGACTTTTTATATAGAAATACCGCATCATGGAGTTTGATTTTCGAAGAATTGAGGAGGAGTACCGTAAGTATTGGATTGAAAATGAGGTGTATACCGTAACGGAAGACAGCACTAAACCGAAGTATTATGTGCTGGATATGTTCCCGTACCCAAGTGGAGCAGGTTTGCACGTAGGGCACCCGCTGGGCTATGTGGCTTCCGATATTTTTTCGCGCTACAAACGCATGAAAGGCTTTAATGTATTGCATCCTATGGGTTTTGATGCTTTCGGTTTGCCGGCTGAACAGTATGCGATTGAAACCGGAACACATCCGCAAGTAACCACCGATAAAGCTATTGCTACCTACAAGGAGCAGCTAGCGAAAATTGGCTTCAGCTACGATTGGACGCGCGAGGTGAAAACCTGCGATCCCGATTATTATAAATGGACACAGTGGATTTTCTTGCAATTGTTCGATAGTTGGTACAACAAGGAAAGCAACAAAGCCGAGAAAATCGAAACCTTATTAGCTCGTTTTGAAAAAGAGAACAGAACTGTTGATGTTGATGGACAACCGAAACAGTGGAACTCATTAACAGAAGACGAAAAACAAATGCAATTAATGCATTACCGTTTGGCGTTTCAATCCTACACCGAAGTGAACTGGTGCGAGGCTTTGGGTTGTGTGTTGGCGAACGATGAAGTGAAAGATGGAAAAAGCGAGCGCGGTGGTTTCCCCATTGAGCGCAGAAAGATGAAGCAATGGAGTTTGCGCATCACTGCTTATGCCGATCGTTTGTTGGAAGGCCTGGAAACCTTGGAGTGGAGCGAATCCATGAAGGAAATGCAACGCAATTGGATTGGTAGGAGCGAAGGGGCGTTGATTGATTTCAAAGTGAAAGATCGTGAAGATTTTATTAAAGTGTTCACCACCCGTGCCGATACTATTTTTGGAGCAACATTTTTAGTGCTTTCACCCGAACACGAATTAGTAGAGCAATTGGTTACTGACGAACAGAAGGCAACCATCGATGAGTATGTGGCGTATGTGAAAAGCCGCTCGGATGTGGAACGTCAGCAAGAGAAAAAAGTGACCGGTGCATTTACCGGAGCCTATGCTTTGAATCCGTTCAACGGCACACCTATTCCGATTTACATTGCCGAATATGTGTTAGCAGGCTATGGAACCGGTGCTATTATGGCAGTGCCGGCCGATGATGAGCGCGATAAAAAGTTTGCAGAGAAGTTTGGTCTACCGGTAATTGAAGTGATCGATAAATCAATGTATCCGGGAGCTACCATTGAAGATAAGTTAGGCAAGATGATCAACTCTGAATTCTTGAATGGAATGGAGGTGAAAGATGCTATTGCCAAAATGTTGGATGAAGTGGAAAGTCGCAATATTGGTTCGCGTAAAGTGAATTACAAATTGCGTGATGCGAGTTTCAGTCGTCAGCGTTATTGGGGTGAACCTATTCCGGTGCGTTACAAAGTGGTGGGCGAGCCCGATTCTCCGTTGAAAGGCGAAAGTGATGATATTCCTTACGCTTTATCGGCTAACGAATTGCCATTGGTATTGCCGGAAGTGGATTCCTTCAAACCGAGTGGTGACGGACGTTCGCCATTAGCCAACAATGCCGAATGGGTAGCGAAAAACTACGAAACTGATACTATGCCGGGCTATGCTGGCAGTAGTTGGTATTTCTTGCGCTACATGGATCCGAAAAACAAAGAATCTTTTGCCGCTAAAGATAAATTGGACTACTGGCAAAATGTGGATTTGTATTTAGGCGGAAATGAGCATGCTGTGGGGCATTTGTTGTATGCGCGTTTGTGGACGAAAGTGTTGTACGACCTTGGTTACGTGCCTTTCGATGAGCCGTTTAAGAAGTTGGTGAATCAGGGGATGATACAGGGTGTTTCAAACTTCTTGAGTCGTATTGAGAATGAAAACAAATTTGTTTCATCAAGATTAGTGGATGGATATTTACATGATGGAGTTAAAGTTGATTCTGTCAGAACGAACATTGAATTTGTTGATAGTAAAGATGAATTAGATGTAGATGCTTTCATTAAGTGGCGGCCAGAGTATAAAGATTTTGAGTTTGAGCGTACAAATGGAACATTTCATGTAATGAGTGTTGTCGAAAAAATGTCCAAGTCGAAATACAATGTTGTCAATCCTGATGATGTTATCGCAACATATGGAGCCGATTGTTTCCGTATGTTTGAAATGTTCTTAGGGCCTATCGAGCAATCAAAACCATGGGATGATAAGGGTATCAGCGGGGTGTCGAGTTTCTTGCGTAAGTTTTGGCGCTTGTTCTACAGCGAAACCGCATGGAAAGTAACCGATGAAACGCCTACCGATAAAGAGTTGAAGGTATTGCACAAAACCATTAAGAAAATCAATGAAGATGTAGAGAAAATGTCGTTCAATACATCTGTAAGTCAGTTTATGATTGCCGTAAACGAATTGCAAGATTTGAAATGCAGTAAACGCGCTATTCTTGAGCCGTTGGTATTGTGTTTGGCTCCGTTTGCGCCTTTTATTACTGAGGAATTGTGGAAAGCATTGGGCAACAATGGTTCTGTGCATCAAGCCGCATTCCCGGCATTGGAAGAAAAATATTTGGTAGAAAGCGAATTTGAATATCCGGTGTCTATCAACGGAAAAACACGTGCCTCTATTGCATTGCCTGCCGATATATCACAAGAAGATGCTTTGGCGAAAGTAATGGAAATTGAAATGGTGCAAAAATGGATGGAAGGTAAGCCGGTGAAGAAATTTGTGTTCGTGAAGGGCCGAATCGTAAACATTGTGGTTTAAATAAATGTATGTCCATACAAATAAGTAAATCAACAAAATGGATTGCGCTTTTTGTGCTGTTTCTTTTGTTGGTTCCTTATTTCTGGGCTTCGCTTTACGCTTTCCCTGCAGCAGATGATTACTGCTGGTCGTGGGATGTAGTAAAACATCAATTACCCTTATATAAATTTTTGTTGTACAGTTATCGTGATGTGCACAGCCGTATGACAAGCGATGTGTTCCTCTATTTCGCACCGCTGAATGTGCATTCTTTATTGGGCTATAGGCTTGCACCCATTGTTTTAATGCTGTTGTTTTTGGGAAGTTTGTTTTTCTTTTTTCAAAAATTATTTCGATTCCAATACTTAGCAACTGCGCTTATCACCTTGCTTTTTGCTTGTGGTACGTTTGCATTATTCCCTTGTTTAGCAGAAGCCTTTTATTGGTACACCGGAGCATGGACGTACACGCTCGGCACCATTTTGTTCTTCCCGTTTTTATGGAGTTTGATGCACTTTTCAGCGAATAAAAAGCTATCTGCAGCGTTGCCAGTGATTATCGCCTTTACGCTCTGCTCTACCTGCAGCGAATTGCATTTAATGCTGTGCACCGGCACTTTGGTGCTGATTTTATTGTATCATTTGCATGCCCAAACAGTACACCGTGATTGGTTTTTGGTTACATATATTTTGTTGGTGTTCGTATTGTTACTGGTGGTAGCACCGGGTAATTTTCACCGCAATAGCATGTTCTCACAACAACGCGATGTGTACGCTATAGTTTATCGTTCAACTGTGAATAGTATTGATTTTGCCAGAGCTTGGATGTTTAATCCCTTTGCATTGGTGATGGCTTTCGGCATTCTATTGTTTGGAGAACAATTGAAAATCAAGGTGGTTCCAATTGTGTTTACACTTTTGTTTTTGGCGATGTTATTATTGATTTCAGTTTTCGTTCCCACCTATATTCAAGGCATTATAGGTCAATTGCGAACAGTGAATGCGGTTACTCCTATGTTCTTGTTAGGTTATTTTTATCTCTTGCTTTGTCTTAGAAAAAACTATTTACAGACCTTTGCTTTGCAGTTTCCGGCTTCTGGAGTGCTATGGTTTGTACTCGTTGTTGTGGCGATTATTTATACCAAAAACACAAAGGTTTTGTATGCCGAATTAGCCGATGAAACCATTGCTAACTGCTATGCAGAGCAAGTTGTTCAACAAGAAAAAATCATGCATTCTACTGCCCCGAATTTGGATGATGTTCCAACACTCACCAAACGGAGTATTATCGTGAACTACGATATTAAACCTGGAGAAATAAACTTTGTGAATAATTGTCCGCGTATTTACCTCAGCAATATGGGCGTATTACAATAAAAGTGATTCTTAACTGAGAAGCAATCTGTGTTCTCTTCTTCTGAACTCTTTCCCGATTTCATTGTTTTATCGTTCAATAGTTTAATTATATTGCAATATGCTTCTAATCAACAACAAATCAGCCCGACTCTATATTTTCTTAGCTGCGTTTTTCATTGTAAATGCAGTAGTAGCCGAATTTATGGGCGTAAAAGTGTTTTCGTTGGACGATACTTTGGGTTGGACGCCATATGTGTTCAATTTCTTCGGACAAGAAATCAAAGGCTTCAACCTTACTTGTGGCGTTATTTTGTGGCCCTTTGTGTTTGTAATGACCGACATCATTAACGAGTATTTCGGGATGAAAGGCGTTCGTTTCATTTCTTTTATTGCAGCAGGTTTAATTGCCTATGCTTATATTATGTTGACCTTGGCGATGCACAGTTCGCCTTCTTCGTGGTGGACGTATAGCAGTAACTACGGCACGGAACTCGATTTCAACAAGGCTTATATTGCGGTATTCGGACAAGGGAACAACATCATTGTCGGTTCATTGTTGGCGTTTCTGATTGGACAGGTATTGGATGTGTTTACCTTTCACTGGATCAAGAAGAAAACAGGGGAGAAGTGGATTTGGTTGCGGAGCACGGGCTCAACGCTTGTTTCTCAGCTCATCGACAGCTTTGTTGTGCTCTTTTATGCCTTTTACTTAGCGAAATCGGGTACCGCACAACAATGGTCTATTCAGTTAGTATTGGCGGTTTGTACGGTGAATTATATCTACAAATTCATTATGGCACTGGCCATGACCCCTGTTATCTATGCCGTTCACGAAGCTATTGAGCGTTATTTGGGACACGATTTGGCCAAGCAATTGAAGGCGGAAGCGGCACAGTAGAAATTCAATTTTAGCGGCATTCCCAATTTTTCTTAGTTTGTAGTAAAGGATATATAAACTGAGCAAAAATTATGTAGGTTTGACTCACAAAAATCAAAACAATATGAACGAAGTATTTATAGTTGCCGTGGCGAGAACGCCTATTGGAAGTATGAGTGGAGTGTTATCGGGTGTAACGGCTGTGGAATTGGGTAAACAGGCTATTCAAAAAGCCATTGAAAAAGCAGGCATTACAGGCGAAGATGTGCAAGAAGTGATCATGGGCAATGTGATTCAGGCGAACAACGGACAAGCACCGGCTCGTCAGGCAGCTTTAGGCGCGGGCGTTACCGTGAATGCAACATGTACTACAATCAATAAAGTTTGTGCTTCAGGAATGAAAGCTGTGATTTTAGGTGCGCAATCAATTATGTTGGGCGATAAAGATATTGTTGTTGCCGGTGGAATGGAGAGTATGACCAACGCACCTTTCATGTTAGAAAATGCACGAAACGGTTATCGTTACGGTAATGGCGGATTGATTGATTCAATTGTGAAAGATGCTTTGCAAGATCCGTACAGCAAAGAAATGATGGGTTGCAGTGGCGATCGTTGTGCTGCGAAATACAGTTTTTCGCGCGAAGATCAAGATGCATTTGCATTGGAATCGTATCGCAGAGCGGCTGAGGCACACAAAAACGGTTGGTTCAACGATGAGTTGTTCCCGGTAGAAATCAAAGGTCGTGGTGAATCTACCTTTGTAAGTGATGATGAAGAATACAAAAAGTTAAGAGCAGATAAAGTAGCTTCTTTGAAACCGGCTTTCGGGAAAGAAGGAACGGTTACTGCAGTAAACGCTTCTAAAATCAACGATGGTGCTGTTGCATTAGTGTTGATGAGCGGTGCAAAGGTGAAAGAATTAAATGCTACACCAATCGCGAAATTCATTGGTTATGCCGATGCAGAACAAACGCCTGATGAATTTACAACAGCTCCGGCTAAAGCCATTCCTTTGGCGCTTAAAAAAGCGGGAATTGAATTGAGTCAGGTGGATTATGTTGAAATCAATGAAGCCTTCGCCAACGTAACCATGGCTAACACTAAAATCTTAGGCTTGAACCCTGAGAAAGTAAACGCTTTTGGCGGTGCAGTAGCATTGGGTCACCCGGTAGGGATGAGCGGTGGAAGAATTATCGGTACGTTGATTTCAGTATTAAAGCACAAAGGCGGTAAATACGGTGTAGCGGCCATCTGCAATGGCGGTGGCGGAGCAAGTGCTGTGGTGATAGAAAAACTATAATCGTTCGAATTCTCTTTGAATAAAACAATAAAGGAATGTTGGCCCATGTGCCAGCATTTCTTTTTTAAATCAGAAATATGAAAAAGTTTCAATTAGGCGAAAACGAGTACATCGAGTTGAATAAACTAATGAAAGTGGTGGACGTAGTGAGTACAGGAGGCGAAGCCAATATTCGCATTATGAATGGCGAAGTGAAACTCAATGCAGCAACGGTTTCAGAGAAACGTAAGAAAATCCGTGTAGGCGATAAAATCGTTTACGGGAAGATCATTATTGTGGTGGAGAAGTAGCTTATACTTAAAACCTACAGCACAAAGTCTTTTTTAAGAATTCCATTCAATTTTGTGTACGGAATTAAAACAGATGACGTGCCTACTACGTGTGGTGCAATTTCATAGTCGTTGTAGAAAAATTGTATTCCATCCTTCAAAAGAATGAAATTGCGATTCAGCTTGAATTTTCCTTTATCTTTTTCGTCAAACACAAAGTATCCGGCATTTTCTAATGAAATAGAATCAGCAATTCCTTGTTCAGCGCGAAATAGCGGTTCTGCTATCGTTGTAAGTTTATCTATAGTCCCTTCCTCAATTACATCCTCTAAACGAATGATTCGATTGCTTTTACGGTCGAAATTAGTATACCCTAAAAAGGTATTGCCATGCGCACCACCGGTAAACGAGGATCGGCTATGCGCAATACAAAAGTGGATTGCTGTGTTGGCTAAAACACTAATATCTACATCTTCGTACCAACCAATAGTATAGTCTTTGTTCTGTGCAATAAAGTTGGCGTATTGTCCTAAAAAACTGTCCATATATGCTTCAGGACTTATTATAATGGAATCCGACATGCTCAATTGCATGGCAACAGTATTGGTCAACAATTTCTCAAAAGGACTATTGTCTTTGAATATCGGGTAGGTCATGGAAACAGAAGCACTATCCTTAGTGTTCGAAAAGACCTTTTGCGAAGAGGTTAATGTATATGCAATTGTATCCGTAGCATTATTTACGGTAGTTGCTTCTGTAGCGGAATGCTGATTACAGCCAGCAAGTAAAAAGAATGAAAATAAGCAAATAACAAATGGAGTGCGCATATATCGGTAATTGTGTTCCTGTAAATGTATATGTTTTCACTATGGAAGAATACGAATCCCAATTTTATTTTTTTTAATGGGTTACCTTTTCATCATTACTGGTATTAAGTAGTAAATCACTTATACCATGAAAAAAATAATCTTGCTACTGACCACGTTGCTTTTCGCTTTTTACAGCAAAGCAGCGACACAAAAAATTACTGTACTTTTTGAAAAAGACAAAAGCACTTTAACGGAAGCCTCTAAGGAGCAGTTGAATCATGTGCTTCCTGCCCAAATGTTTTATTTAATGGGCCATACCGATAATGATGGCGATGATAACTATAATCAGTCGCTGTCGAAACGCAGAGTAGACGCTGTTGCTACATATTTACGAAGTAAAAAACGCATTGATCGAACAAAATTAATCACCAATTATTTTGGCGAACGACAGCCTGTAAATCCCAATCTTACTGAAGAGCAAAAATCACAAAACAGAAGGGTAGTGGTTTCCTATATCGCAGATCCACTTTTGGTCTATGATGTTCCTGTTCAGTTATTCACTATCAACAATTACCGCGATACAACAGTAGTTGGAGAAAACGGAACAAAATTATTTTTCCCGGCACATTGTTTTAAAGAACAAAATGTGAGCATTCAACTTCGAGAATATACCGATACGAAAAGCATTCTGAGCGCCAATTTGAGCACGCTATCGGATGGACGAATGTTGGAAACAAGCGGTATGGTCTATGTTGAGGCATATGATAACGATTACAATCGATTGGAATTGCAACAGCCAATGGACATTACCTTTAAGAACAAAGGAACAACATACAACGATTTCAAGTATTTCAAAGGGGAATACAATCAAGACTTGAGTATGAATTGGACAACATCCGGCACAACAAAACAAAATTATGACGAAGGTTATTTGCGACAGTTTCAAATTGATGCGAATGGCTACAATGGAACCCATTTAGTTGGTTCATTGTTGAGTAGCTTGAAGAAAATTACGGATGACAAAACGTTCATTGCATTGGCGAATGTGCCTTGTTTTCAAGATTCAAAAGTCTATTTAGATATAGATTTAGATGGTAAACTAAGACGTGTGGTAACGAATTTGAAAGACAAAAGCTGCGAATGCGAACAACTTTTTCAATCGAAGGTGAAGCAATATTTCGATCATACCTATGCTATTCAAAAAAATGCGAGTTATAACTATGAAGACCAACCACATATTGAGTTTGGTGTTCGAAATGTGAGCACCGACAAGCGTGCAAAAGGACAATTAGAACCCTTAGCTAAAACAACAGTGCAATTTGATGATTTTGCTATGGTGATAAAAGGGAAGCAACTCGATAAGTTGGCTGCTGTAAAACGAATGGCCGATTCAATCGAATATGAAAAGCAATTAGAAGAAACGCGTGCTTATATAGCAAGGCTAAACGCTGAGCAGCGTAAAGCAATTGAAAATCAAGCCAAGGAAGCTGTTGCTTTTAAAGAAATAAAAATCGCAACTCAATCACTGCAATGGATCAATTGCGATCGATTTATGTCTGAGCCAGTATCAGTTAAACAAATTCAAACTGGTGAGGATGCGATGATTCGATTGGTGTTTACGCAGGAAAATTCAGTTTTGGGAGGTCGATCAGAAGGGAAAAGTGTTCAATTCAGTGTGCCTGAAAATCAAGCTGTAACATTAATCGCCACCCAAATTAAAGGGGATAAATACTATTATGATATCCAAAAAGTAAATACGAGTCAACTCAATGCAGTAAAACTAAACTATAAAGAAGTGGATCACAAAAAGCTGAGCGAAGAAGTCAGTAAAATCTAAATGGTATTTTTTGATTTGCAATGCGGTTCATTTGTGAGCCGCAATTTTCATTTTATCGCGAATGGCTTGCTGAACGGTTCTTCCGTTGAGCTCGTTTTCGTATACAACAATGGTGTCCGGTGTAGCTTGCTCAGGAGCAAAACCTTTAACTGTTCCAGTAGTAACAATAGTATCTGTAACATAAACAGTATGAAAAACAGTATCTACATGCACCGATTCTCCGGTGGCTTGTTCAACAGTAATCAAAGTTTGCTTTACTTTTTCGGTGTATTTGTTTTTAACAGGGAACTTATTTAATCCAATAAGCACAACACTTACTGCTCCTGCTACAACTCCCAATCCAATTACTGTTTTAAATAGTTTCTTAATGAACTTAAAAAAACTGTTCGATTGTGGAGGGTACTGTTGAATGTCGGCAGGAGATACTGTTCCAATGATAGCTCCAATTTCCGCTTTTACATTTTTGCGTTCGAATGATTGTATACCGGAACCTATGTAGGAATATTCTTTTACCAGTAGTTGCAGTTCCTCATCGCTTTGGAGCAATGCTTCAAAACGCAAAAATTCTTCACCTTGCAATTCACCGGCAAGGTAACGAATGACTAGTATTTCTCTTTCCTCATCCATTCGTCATGATTCGTTTAAGTTGCTGGATACATTTATACTTCTGGTTCTTCACCGTATCGGCATTGGCATACGACAATTCAGTGGCGATATCCTCCATTCTTTTTTTGTAATAGAAAAAGAGCGTCAATATTTGTCGACATTTATCACCCAATTGCTGTAAAGCAGCATGCACCTTTTCTTCTTGTTCTTCAGTATTGGCGGTGTTTTCTTCTTCGATGCTCACATACTCTTCCACATCAGTGAGGTGCGCAGTGGATGTAGTTCTTGATAGTTTTTTCAACCAAATATTCCTACACACAGAATAGAGAAACGTTTTCAAACTACATTGTAAACTAAAATCGCTGCGCAATGTTTTTTCATATACCACTACTAAGGCATCTTGAAAAACATCTTTTGCATCTTCTTCATTGCCTTTATTTTTCTGCACAAAACAACTCACCATCCCGAAATACATACTGTAGATGTAACGGAATGCCTGCGGGTCTTTCACGGCAATGGAGCGGAGTAATTCGTGGTCGTTCATTAACTTATTAAAGATAAAGGAAAACTTCGGTTTTATAAAGTTTTTATGCGAGGAAATACAGTGTTTTTTATTTTATTCTTTGAAGGATGAATCCGTGTTTTCAAAACTTATGAACAGACTGAAACAGAGGAAATTGGATTCGGATTTTATTGTTTTCTTTGTGGCGTTGATTTTGCTGTAACGTGGAATCTTTATTCACACTAAATTGTTTTTTCTTGAAGTCGCTTCGCACATTATTGCCTTATTTCTCGAACTATAAACTGAAGACCGCATTAGGTATTTTGTTTATAGTATTAGCGAATTTGTTTAAGACCTACAACCCCGTTGTTGTGCGGGATGCCATCAACCAATTGGTAGAACAGTTAGAACAACCTACTGACGCAACTTCTGTAACGAAGATTGTTCTTTCATTTTCGTTGGTGTTTTTTGTGGTTGCTATACTGGAAGGTATTTTTACCTTCTTCATGCGACAAACAATTATCGTGGTTTCGCGCTACATCGAGAAAGACATGAAGGCAAAATTGTTCGATCATTATCAATATCTCGATCAGGCGTTTTTTAGAAGAAACAATACCGGTGATTTGATGAACAGAGTGACCGAAGATATAGCCAGAGTGCGCATGTTTATTGGTCCATCGATTATGTACTCACTTAACTTATTAGTGATGTTTATTTTTTGTACGGTGAACATGGTGCGTGTGAACTGGCAGTTGGCGCTATTTGTGTTGATTCCAATGCCCATTTTATCTTATACTATTTATCGCTTGAACAGCAGCATTAACAAAACCAGTGAAGAGTTGCAAGCGAAATTGTCGGATCTTACTACGATGGCGCAAGAATCCTTTTCGGGTATACGCGTGATACAAGCATACGTGCAAGAGAAAATGATGGCTCGTTTTTTTGAAGATGCCAGTGAAGAATACAAAACAGAATCGCTGAAACTTGCACGAATAGAAGCTTTCTACTTCCCATTAATTATGTTTTTGGTGGGCTTCTGTTTGCTGATTATTATTTTGGTGGGTGGCTATTTCAACATTAATGGAAAAATAAGCATCGGAAATATTGCAGAGTTTATGTTATACCTCAACATGCTTACGTTTCCTATGAGTGCCTTGGGTTGGGCTGTTGCTTTAACACAACAGGCAGCAGTGTCTATGCGAAGGATAAACGCCTTCATGGGTGAGCAATCTTCTGTTTTAAATCAAGATGCTCCGGCATTTACGTTGAATGGAGATATTGAATTCCGTGATGTAACCTTTGTTTATCCCGATTCAGGCATAAAAGCCATCAGTCATTTGAATATGCATATCAAAGCCGGGCAGCGGGTAGCCATTGTTGGTAAAACCGGTTCCGGAAAATCTACCATTGCCGATTTGTGTATGCGAATGTACGATGTCACGGAGGGGCAAGTATTGATTGACGGGAAGCCCATTCAACAGGTAAATACTGCTTCGCTTCGTCAGTCGGTAGGCTATGTACCGCAAGATGTTTTTCTTTTTTCAGACACTATTTCCAGCAATCTATTGTTCGGCAATAACACCGATAATCGGGCTCCGGTTTTAGCCAAACAAGTAGCTATTAACGAAGAGATTGAAAAATTCCCCGAGGCATATGATACAATGGTAGGGGAGCGAGGTGTGATGCTTTCCGGTGGACAAAAACAGCGAATTTCCATTGCTCGAGCTTTATCGGGGAATCCTAAAATGTTAATTTTAGATGATTGTCTTTCGGCAGTAGATGCCCGTACAGAGAAAATTATTGAGCACAATTTGCTGGATGAAATGAAAGCCAGAACCACTATTGTTATTACACATCGTGTGTTCTCTTCTATTTCTTTCGACAATATATTTGTGTTGGATGGAGGCGTTTTAATTGAGCAAGGAACACATGAAGAATTGATGCAACGCAATGGATTTTATTCGCATCTTTATATTCAACAAACGGCAGAATAATTCTTAAAAAGTAATATTATTTGGCATAATTGTTGGCGATTATTTATTAAAAGCTCTATTTTAGATTATTAACTATAACCAATAAAACGAAAAAACGTGGAGAATCAAGGTGGAAAAAACAATGGTTTTTATAGTAGAAAGTTAAAAGCAGGTAAGCGAAGAACTTACTTTTTCGATGTTCGTGATACTAAACAAGGTGATTTCTATTTAACCATTACCGAAAGCAAGAAGAAATTTGATGGCGATGGATACGAAAGTCACAAAATTTTCCTCTACAAAGAAGATTTCAAGAAGTTTATGGAGGCATTGAACGATACGGTTAATCATGTGAAAACAGAGTTAATGCCTGATTTTGATTACGATGCAGATCGGTTTATTCCTACACAAGAAAGCAATAGTAATTATTACCAACAGTCTGAGACGAAACACACAGAAACACCACCGGCTGAAAATCCAACTTCAGATTATATTTCTACCGGAACCATCAGCGATGATGAGGAAATTAAGTGGTAAGTTCAGTATACAATTGCTTTCAAATCCTATTTTCCTTTGAGGTGAAGGCGTCTTATCTATTTTTATATCTTTAGCCTTAAATCAGCTTGTCGAATTATGTTTGCTCGGACAATTGTGCTCTTTATTTTTTTTGCAGGATTTTGCCTGAATGTTATTTCTCAAACACCTGCCTCAAAAGCGGGTCCAATGAAATCGCAAAGTCTTGCCAAACCTCGAATGGCCAACGATGAAATTCGTAAGGCAACCGAAGAAATTAATAAAGAAGCTTTGTTTGCAGAGCCGCTAGATTCAGTAGTAACTTCACAAAATACACCTGCCGAAACCAGTTCAATCTCCCAAACAACGATTACTCTATTACTTTCTTTTGATGCTCCACATGCAGCATGGAAAATGTCATCTTACATGAAAGCAGAAGACCCCATTGAAGCAAGAGGCATAAAAATGAAGGAATCTTCACAACAGGCGATGGATTTCTACGAGGGATTCCTTTCGGCTATAAATGAAGGCGCACCGTTCTTTAACATTCGTCTTCAAGTTTTTGATGCCACTAAAAGCGATTCGTTGTTGCGAGAAGTATTGAAAAACGATTCCATAAAACATAGCGACATTATCATTGGTCCAGGTTCTATATCGGGTGCACGCATTGTTTCGGAGTACTGCAAAAAGAATAAGATTATTAATATTCAACCTTTTATTGCTGCTCGAAATATTGCTTCACAAAACCCGTATTTGGTTAAACTTGCCCCTTCTATTGATGCGCACATGGCTCGAATTTTCAAAACCATTGTGGACTCTTTTCCGACATACAAAACAGTGATTTATTGTTCGAAGCGTGAACGTGATTTTGTTGCTGCCTCGGCTATAGATACTTTGTTTAAGCAATATAATTTGACAGCTAAACGGAAGTTGAATTACGTTTTTGTGAATAACGGAGATACTACCAAATCATCCGCAGCTCGAAGTCTTGGTGCAAATGTTACAGCCGGGAAAACTGTAATTGTATACTGTAGTTATGATCCAAGCACAGTAGAGCAAACACTCAAAAGCTTCCAACGTGGCAGTGCCGTTATTTTTGGAATGCCGACTTGGTTGAACGAGGAACTGATTCGAGTAGATTATATGAATAATGCTGATTTGCATTTTACCGATGAGTTTTTTGCCGATACTTCCGATAATCAAGTGAAAGACTTTGGAAGACGTTATATGGCAAACTACGAACATAATCCTTCACAAACATCCTATCTAGGTTATGATGTTGCGCAGTATCTTCTATTCTCAATGAAACTTAACGGTTATGCATTTCCTGAAAAGGGAATAACTGCTCCATACACAGGCTTAGGGCATAACTTTTCAATCAGGAAATACTATGCTAAAAGCAAAACAGATACAGTACCTGTGTTTCAGTACTACACCAACGAATCGGTTCATCAGTTCCGATTGCAGGATTATAAGATTTTACTTTCTGAGTAATTTGATTTAGTTTTTTAGCAGTTGAAAAATGTAACTGTTTGAACAGCAACTACTTTTTTTTCTGTTCGTTGAAAACTAGTGTGTTTAATTTGGTGCGGGAGGATGAATATGTTAAATTCATCGAGTATACAGTTGCTTTATTTCTTCACCAAAACCAAACCAAGATGAATACTGCTACTACAGAAATAGGCTTAACCTCTGCACAAAGCTGGTTAGCAGAAGGGAAATCGTTTGATGAAATTCAGGCGTTGTTAAATGATACCGGATTATCGGCTGAAGATGTTGATTCGGTCATGAAGCAGGTAAAAGATCAACGTTATGAATCGCAACGCAGAAAAGGCCTTCCTTTAATTGGAATTGGAGCTATGCTTTGTGTATTGGGCTGTGTTGTTACTATCTTAACAACTGATGCAGGAGGCGCAGGTTTTCACTTCGCATTATATGGGATGACGGGTATTGGAGCTACCACCATTATGGGCGGTTTGGCGATTGTACTGGGTTAATACAACAGCATTTAAATAAAAACAGCCGATAGATTTACCCTATCGGCTGTTTTTATTTGCAATAGTTACTTATCGGATAATTGATAAGTGTTGCATTTGCGATGTTCCATTGGCTAAAGTAATGCGAACGCAATAGTTACCGTTAGTTAAATCGGAAGTTTCTATACGAATTTTATCCCCTTGCAGAGGGGTAATTGATGCGTATATTTCTTTCCCTAACATATCCAATAGTTGAACTTTTACATCCTTACTGTTAGTTGATTGTGCGAATACAATAAACACCTCATTCAATGCAGGATTGGGATATAGCTGGAAAGGCGAAGTTGAAGCTTGCGACTCGATCGCATTTGTAAGACTTTCTTCAATACAAATATCATCTAATAAAAGATAAGGAGATGCCACAGTATTCCCTTTGATTTTTACACGCCACCATATTTGACCGAAATCTTTGCTTAACCCTGAAGCAAATACTGTTGCTGTTTGCCAGGTAGTATTGCTGAAATTTGGTTTACTGAAAATGTTTTTGGCCCCAGCGGGAATATTCACCACATTGATACTTCCGCACCCCCCTTGGTTGTTGTGTGTTAATCCATCTGTTAAAACAACATCAAAAGAATCGAGAGGAACATTAGTAGCCAGAGACGTATAGTAGCGGTACTTAAATGTGATTTTATAGTTTTTTCCCGAAAGGAAATTGTAATCATACGCTGCTCCTTCCGCTCTATTATTTCCACAAGCGCCAAGTAAAAGACATTGGGTTCCGGAAGGGTAATTAATTCCCGCAACATCCGGTAAAATGCTTGGGCTCCCATTCACAGAAGACCATCCTTCAAGCGGCTGACCGATTCCTCTGAACAGATCAACAGCGTTTTCTTTGTTTTGAATGATGCCTACAATTGAATCGTCAAAATTAATGCAGATGGTACTTGTAAGCTCTTCAACACACACATCATCCATAAGAAGATACGGTGAATTAGCAACAGGCGATGAAATATTTACTCTAAACCAAAGTTGCGTATGCGATTGTGAAAGACCTGAAACCGTTAAAGAAGCTGTTTGCCAAGTTGTATCATTAAAATTAGTTACCGATAAAATGTTTGTGGCTCCTGAAGGAATAGCGGGTACTGAAATTGTACCACATCCTCCTTGATTGATATGCCCCAATCCATCCGTAAGCACCACATCAAAAGTTTGAATAGGTGAATTCGTTGATTGTAAACTGAAGTATCTGTACTTAAATGAAACTTTATACTGTTTTCCGGTTTGGAAAGCATAACTGTAAGCTGCTCCTTCAGCCCTGTTATTCCCACAAGCGCCCATCAACAAACATTGTTTTCCCGAAGGATAATTAACGCTCGCATTATTAGGGAAAATACTAGGACTACCACTAACAGAAACCCAGCCTTCGAAAGGTTGTCCAACTCCTCTAAAAAGGTCGATGGCGTTTTCTTTATTGGCTGTTATTCCAATTATCGAATCATCAAAGTTAAAGCATTTGGGTTGCGCCACTATTAAACCTGAAATGAATAAGAGCGCGAATGATAAGTGTAAGTTTAGTTTCCTCATGTTCAACATTTTTGCGAAATATAATGAAATGTTGTTTTTAGCTACCTTTATTGTAAACCTTTAGAATAGCTATAACAGATATAAAGTAAAATCAACTACCTTGTTTTTTTCAAGAAAAGTCATATTGATTGTTGTTTGTCCACAAGTTATTCCACAGGTTTAATGCACGTTGTGTTTTATCCTTTTCTTTCATAAATTTATCGGTACAGATATATTCAATAAAATTCACTCATGAAAAATTTTCACCTATTTCTAATCACCGTTTTTTTTCTCTTCGGGAATAAGCAATTAACGGCACAACAGTGTGATGTTATCTATGTAACCCCTAGCGGTGCATCTTCAGGTGCAGCCGGCACCAAAGCCAATCCTGCAAGTTTAACCTATGCATTAACATTGGTAACTGCGACCTCCAATAAAATTTGGATGGCTCAAGGTAATTATGCTTTAGCACAACCTATTCAACTGATTAGCAATGTAACCATAGAAGGTGGTTTTGATGCAACAACTTGGATTAAGAGCAATGCAACACCAACTGTTATTGCGAAGGATAACAGCAATGTAATTGTTGCAGCAAATGCATTAGTGGCTTTTGCTGGGAATGCAGTAAGTAATTTTCGATTACAAGATTTAACCATAACAGTAGCGAATGCAGTAGGTGCGCAAACTTCGGTGTACGGAATTTATTTGAATGGATGCAGTAACTACAATATAGTGCGTTGTAATGTTACAACAGGAAATGCCGGTGCAGGTGTGCCCGGTAATGGAGGAACTGCGGGTGCAGCAGGTGGAGCAGGAGGTGCTGGTCCGGCTGCAAATGGGAATGAACAATATTTTCCCGGAGGAACCGGAGGTGTTGGAGGCAATAATGGCGGAACAGGTTCTACCAATGGCCGACATAGCGGTGGAACCGGACCCGGAAGTCCAGGTGCAGGAGCATGTGGGGGTGCCGGAGGAGCAAGCGGAACAGGCCCATCTTGTACTGCGGGTTGTGCTTTTGGAAGTCCTAATTGCGGGAGTGCAACAGCCGGTCAACCCGGTGTAGCTGGAGGCCCCGGCACAGCTGGAAATGCTGGAGCACCAGGTCCGGCAGGAACGGTTGCTATTCCCGGTTTTTTTGTGCCGGGTGGGGCAGGAGGAACAGGTACTACAGGCACTCCTGGTTGCGGAGGCGGTGGTGGTGGCGGTGGCGGTGGCCGACAAAACAGTGGCCCCGATGATGTTGGCGGAGGCGGTGGAGGCGGAGGCGGAGGCGGCTTCGGAGGTACAGGAGGTACGGGTGGCACAGGCGGTGGAGGATCTTTTGCAGTTTTTTTATATAACAATGGAGCAGGTGGCAGTATTGCCGATTGTGCGCTTAATCCAGGTTTAGGAGGTATTGGTGGCGCTGGAGGAAATGGTGGATCAGGCGGATCAGGCGGATCAGGTGGCCCGGGAGGTGCTGCCGGTTGCGGACCAAACCCAGGAGGCGCAGGTGGTGCAGGAGGAACAGGCGGAGCGGGCGGAGCAGGTGGTGCCGGAGCAAACGGACCAAGCACAGCCCTTTCTGAAAATGGAGGAACACCTGTAACACAAAGTAATATTACATCTGTGCCCGGAAATCCACCGGTAATAGCAGTCGATAATCATGGATGTACCAATGCGCAAGTAATTTTTACATCACCAACATCCGGAGCTTGGAATTTCGGAATTGGCGCAACACCTACAACAGGAAGCGGATCAGGGCCAATTGCTGTAACGTACAGTAATACCGGACGAAAAACAATTTCTTTTTCAGGAACTTCATTTACCGATTTCGTGGATATTTATACTTCACAATCTGTATCAGGAACAATCACAGGGAAAAATGCACCGGCCATCAATGGTTGCCCTGATACATTTACTACAACAATTTCCGGTTCATTATATCAATGGACCTTTGGTGCAAATGCACAACCACCGGTTATTTCGGGAGCAAGTTATCAATCGGCTCCGGTTGTTTTTCTTCAACCCGGTCCGCAATGGGTAGCCGTTTATGTTACAACTCCTTGTTGTGGTATTGTAAAAGATTCTGTGTTGGTGAATGTACAACCGAATTCGATAAATGTGTCGCTAGCTGCTACAAAAGATACCATCTGTGCCGGTGATCCAATCACCTACACTGCTTCACCAACAGGTTATTTAGGCTATACCTTTATTGTGAATAATGTTCCGGTGCAAAACGGACTATCCAATACATTTACTACATCTACATTAAATGCAGGTGATAGTGTTATTGTTGCTGCATTTGATGGTGTTTGTTTCTCTAATCCAAGTGCTGTAAAACATCCTGTGGTGAATCCAATTCCTACAGTAAGTTTGGCGAGTTCCGATGCCGATAACTCCATTTGCAGTGGCGATAATGTTACGTTTACAGCAACGCCTAACGGCTACGATACTTATACGTTCTATGACGGAGCAACTGTGTTACAAGCCAATGCGGCCAATACCTATTCAACAACTACATTAGCAGCCGGAAATTCTATTACTGTTGTGGCAACTAATAAGGGTTGTAACAGTCCGCAAAGTACTGCAATTGTAACAACAGTAAATCCTATTCCTGTAATTACCATAAGCTCGCCTTCTCCAAGCTATTGTGTTGGCGATAATATAACCATAACCGCTAATCCAAACACATACACGAACTACGATTTTAGTTTGAATGGTTCGTCCGTTCAAAGTTCAGCGGCTAATACCTACAGTTCAACAACGTTTGTTACTGGTGATGTGGTTGCTGTTGTTGCTTCTGCAAATGGTTGTACCAGCAGCGTTCAAACATTACCTGCGTTAACCGTAAATCCTATTCCTTCGGTAACATTAACGAGCTCTGATGCAGATAACTCGATTTGTCAGAACGAGCAAATAACATTTACAGCAAGCCCGGCAGGTTATGCCCTTTATGAGTTTTATAATGGTGCTACCTTATTACAATCAGGATCTTCTGAAACATATGCTACCACTACACTTCCGGCCGGAAACAATGTAACGGTTTATGCCACTAACTTGAATTGTAAAAGTCCGGTGAGTAATGCTATTGTTACGTCTATTCAGCCGGCACCAACAGTAGATGCAGGTCCAAATCAAAGTGCTTGTGTGGATGCTGCTGTTATTACTTTATCGGGCAATAATCCGG
This sequence comes from Chitinophagales bacterium, assembly GCA_044226285.1. GTDB lineage: Bacteria > Bacteroidota > Bacteroidia > Chitinophagales > LD1 > CALAYL01. The sequence continues at coordinate 65,075 of JBGAHI010000009.1, forward strand.
TGGGTGGTAATTGGACGGGTACAGGTATTGTTAATGCCACAGGCGATTTCGACCCTGCTGTAGCAGGTGTGGGAACGCCAACATTGTATTATTCTTATACTGATATTGTAACAGGTTGTACCGGTATTGATAGTTTGACGTTTACCGTAAACCCTTTACCAACAATACTTTTGGCAACACCTGCTGCTATTTGCGAAGGCCAGTCGGCACAATTGTCGGCATCGGGCGGACAAACATACACATGGTCGCCAAGTGGAGACTTAGACAATGCCAATATTAGCAATCCGGTAGCTACACCATTAAGTACAACACCTTACAGTGTTACAGTTACGGATAACAATTCATGTAGCAGTTCTTCTTCCGTTACAGTAACTGTAAAACCAAATCCAATAGCAGATTTCACGGCTAGTGATGTGTGTTTAGGGTTGTCTACTTCTTTCTTGAATACATCTAATCCGAATGTAGGCATTACTTCGGCTTGGACATTTGGAGACGGGGCTACATCTACACTCGACAATCCTTCACATACCTACACAAAGGTAGATACGTTTGATGTGACATTGATTGTGGCGTTAAATGGATGTTTTGATACTGTTACGCATGCGGCCATTACTTATCCTGCTACTGTAGCCGACTTCAAAGCCTCACCAAAATTGGGTTACGATGCAGGTAATAATCCTATTTCGTTTACGAATCTTTCCAAAAATTCAGATACATGGGTATGGGATTTTGGTGATCTATCGGGTTCGAATGCCAAATCGCCTACACATCAATACACAACAGCCGGAATTTATACTGTTCAGTTGATTGCTGCAAATATTTACGGTTGTGCAGATACAATGACGAAGAACAACTACATCCGTATATATCCCGAGCCAAAAGTATATATGCCGAATGCTTTCTCGCCAAACAGCGATGGCAAAAACGATGTATTGCAGCCCATTGTAAATGGCGTGAAGTTCTTTGATTTCAGTGTCTTTAACCGATGGGGCGAAAAGGTCTATCATTCCAACGACTCACAAACCGGATGGGATGGCACATTCAAAGGAGCAACTGTTCAGCCCGGTACCTATCCATATCTTTTAAAGATTGTGTTTGAAGATGGACATGTGAGCGATTTAAAAGGCAGTATAACCGTGATTCGATAAACATTTATTTATTTGCAATTCAATAATTGGCCATGGCGTTTTTCACAAAAGAGTATTTCAAGTTTTTTTCCGAATTGGAGAAGAATAATAACAAAGTTTGGTTTGATGCCAATCGTTCGCGTTATGAAGAGTTTTTGAAGAAACCGTTCAAAAGTTTTGTAGAACATATTATTGCTGAATTGGCGAAAGACGATGACACCATCTATCGCGAAGCGTCAAAATGTATTTTTCGTATCAACAAGGATATTCGCTTCTCGAAAGATAAGTCGCCCTACAAACTCAATTGTGCTGCGGTTTTCGGGAAGGGAGGAACAAAAGATACTCGCCCGGGATACTTCTTGCATTTAGGACACAAAGAAATTTTTATCGGAGGTGGAATGTACAGTCCATCGAAAGAAGAAATTGAAAAAATCCGCCAAGAGATTTATTACAACAGCGATACACTGAAAGCGATTGTGAGTAAAAAAGACTTCAAACAATTGTATGGCGAAATCAAGGGCGAGCAAAACAAAGTGTTGCCTGAAGATTATAAGGCCTTCGTGAAAGAGCAACCCTATATTGCCAATAAACAATTTTATGTTGTAACTTCTTTTAGTAAAGAAGATGTATTGGCTGACGATTTCGATAAAAAATTATTGAAAGCGTTCAAAGTGATGGCACCATTAAATGCCTTTCTCACACAAGCTATCAGCGAATAAATTCAGTTATGCGATTATTACTTTGTTTATCTTCTCCGGCTCCATTCAGCACTGTTATTGATTATTTGAATCAACACGGAAGTGCTATGTTGCCGAAACAAACGGAAGACGTTCAATACCTGTATTCTACTCGGTTTTTGCAGCACGATGTAGATGTAGCATTCATCGGTGAAAGTTTATTTGAAGTGAATTATAAGGTAACTAAAGCCATTCAGCAGAAATATCATTTAGCCCTGAAAGTGGGATTCTGCGATAGTTTGAAGGCCGACTTAGCTGTTGGTACAGTAGTGAATGTGATTAAGGAAAAACCGATATTGTTGAATGCAGAGGGGAACGATGTTTACGAATCGGGTATGCTGAATGCTAATGATTATCCGCATTTCAAAGGAGCATTCGTGAATATGAACAACAGCTATATGAATGTTTTTTTAGATTTGAAGAAGGTGGTTTCGGGTACATTAACAAGTATGCCAAGTAATGAACTTCAATCAAAATATACACTCGATACGATTACAAGTAATGGTATTGGATTTGTTTATCCGTGCATGTTTGAGCGACAGCCATTCTACCAGGTAAATGTTGTAAAACGTAATTTAGCTAGCGGTGTTGCCGATGAAGAAATGGCCCGAAAAGTTATTAATGAAATACTAATTGATATTTTGCAAAAAATTTAAACAAATCACAATGAATCAGGCCGCAGTAGACGCATACATTGCAAACCAAGAAATACAAGCACAACAATTTATTAAGCGTATTAAGAATCCGTTTTTGTTTCGCTTGTTTATGTTGATCAAATTGCCGATGGCTTTTTTAGCTTCTGTAAAAGTGAAAGAGGTGAATGCAGATGTTTGTGAGATTTCAGTTCCATTTCGTTGGTTGAACCAAAATCCGTTTGGCTCTACATACTTTGCTGTGTTAGCCATGGCTGCAGAAATGAGTAGCGGAATGATTGCCCTGATGTACACGCAAAACGCAAAACCATCAATAGCCATGTTGGTAACCAATCTAGACGCAACGTTTATTAAAAAAGCAACAGGTGTTACAACGTTCAAATGCGATAGTGGTAAAGCTATTCGTGAAGCCATTCAGCAATCTGTGCTAACAGGCGAAGGCAGAACTATTACTTGCAAAGCGGTGGGCTATTCTAAAACCGGAGAAATAGAAGCCGAGTTCAATGTGACCTGGTCGTTTAAGGCAAGAACGAAATAATTTATTTTCATTTACCTCTTTTTTTGAGGCGTGTAACCGGCTGTTCGTTGCAATCTTTGTCCTTAGGAATGGCCAAAGGATTTTCACTGCCATCCGGCACGCGGCATACTGCATGTAATGGTGTTTACAGGTAATAGTAAACTCCTGTTACACTACACACTACAAACTCCGCGTGAAGTATAGAAGCCATATGAACATTAGTATTGTGAAGTAATTAGCACCAAACACTAGCACGGTTACTTTGCTTCTTTAGTTATTGGCAAGCTCTGTATTGTAGTTTTTATTTCTACTCTCTGTGTACAAGTATTTTGATTTCCGGAAGCATCAGTAACTGTCCAAATCACATTCGTTATTCCTGCCGGAAACAATGGAGGGGCATTCTTTACAACACTTTGCACAGCACAATTATCCGATACTGTTGGATTGCCTATGGATAATGCCATACTACTAGCCGTAGAAGGGCTCATGGACCTGCTTATATTCGCAGGACAAACAATTGTTGGTTTTGTGGTATCGGATTCACTGATTACGGTATAAGTTGCTTGTCCGCTACACCCATTTGCATCCACTACATTTACAGTATAAGTCCCATTGCCTAATGCGGTGAAATTGCCAATCAATTGATTAGGGCCTCCATTGAGTCTATAGGTGTAAGGCGCTGTTCCCCCAACAGCGTTCACATTGATGGTGCCATTTTTCGCTTTGCAAGTTGCATTGGTTACTGTACCTAACAATTGTACCTGATCTGCACGTCCTATACTTACCGTGTTCTGACCAATACATCCTCTTGCATCGATAACAGTTACAGAATAATTTCCCGATGCAAGGCCGGTGATGGTTTGGGAATAAGCCGTAAATCCATTTGGTCCCGACCAAACATAAGTGAATGGTGCAACGCCAACCGGATTCATTGTCGCTTTTGCAGTTCCGCTGTTAAGGCCACATGTTGCAGGCGTAGCAACAAAGTTAACGCCTGTTTTCGGACAATTGCCCGATACCGTAACATTAAAGGAGGTAGCAGTGGTAGCCGATATTGGGCATTGATTGTCTTGCGCATTGATAGTTATGGTATAGGTTTGTCCTAAGTGTGCCGCTGTTGGTGTAAAGCAAAAAGTGCCCGATGCAACACCAGGCGTTGAATTGTTTACGGTAAATGTAGCTGCTTGAGGAAGCAGTCCGGAAACAGCAGTTAATGCAATGTTGTTATTATCTATGTCTGTGGCCTGAATAGGAATACATAAGTTGGAGCCTACAGTTGCAATTTGTTGAGGTATTGATGTAAGAGCTGGAGGCGTGTTACTACTGTTTTGTATCCAAAGTTGCATTTCATGTACCATTGCACCAATTTTCACACCCCCGCGGAACTCTTCGATAAGCACGGAAAGGACAGCTACTTGAGGCTGAGTAGGAGTGAAGTTTATTTCTCCGGTGCTCGCATTGATAGTTACAGGAGTAGCACTATACAAAGGGTTCGTTACACTTAGCCCTGTTGTGTATGCTATAGGACTAGATGCGTTGCCTAATGGATTAACTAAACTGTATCTTAGTTGATCACCATCCTTATCAAATGCCGTAGGAGAAATTACTGCCGGGCGGTTACTACAGAAAAAAGCTACAGGGCGATTTAGAACTTTAGGAGAGTTATCCTTAATCGTTAAATTAGGATTAAGCGTGGTGCTAAGATACATGGTTTGACCGCTGGGACTTTGCAAATTTGTAATTGCATTATTTCTACAGCATCCACTTGTAAATGCAATCGTATAAGAACCATTGTTCGCTAATGGCGGAAAGGTTCTGGTGGCTTCGAAAATATGTTCTTCGCATCCTACAACTCCGTTGGCTGAAGTACATCGCGATTGTTGACCCGGACAAAGGGGCGTTACATCGGTTTGAGATACTCTGTTTAAATTAAAAGAAGCAGCCGCTATTCCCGGACTAGAAACTTCCAAGGATACTGTTGATGGTAGTGTTATACCACTACAATCTCGAATAATTTTTAACCTCACTTTATAATCATTTCCGCTTAGGTACTCATAAGTGATTTCTCCACCCATAAAGTGCGATGCAAAAGTTAGTTGAACGGATAGAAACACTAATATTAAACTACTGAAAAGCTTGATTTTAGGCATATCTTTTATTGTTTTCGTAAATATAATTTTTATTCTTAATGTAACTTGAATGCATAAGAGTTAGAGAGGTTTCTCAATTAGTCTATTCTGATGAATACATTTAAACGCCAACGTTAATCATTGCATTATTCAACCCGATGTCCAACCCTCTGAAATACAATTTTCATAAATGTAAAATCCTATTGTAATTACAACAGAAATACTATATTGCATAAAAAGTTTTTCGCCCATGAAACATATGCGTATTAGTATTGTTGTTGTTATTTTGGCTATTGCGTTTTGGTCGTGCAAGAAAGAGACACCTGCACCTGCACAAAGTTCTTTAGCCGGTGAATGGTCTATCTCACTTTTTTCACCTATAGGACCAAGCAATCAATCATTGAACTTTTATACGAATACTTCGGGGAGCGCTAGCTTTTCGCCTTATGGTTTAGCGGTGGGCACTGGTCAGATTGCAAAAATTAAGTTGATTGAAGCAGAAAGCGGGAAATATTACATTACCATCAATAATTTGGGGAATTGGGTATTGGATAGAAATGGTAGAGCCGGTACTTATATTGCTTTTGAGGAGAAGACAAGCGAAAAACACCCCGATAATCTTTTCTTTTTAGAGAAAGTATTTAATACCGATAGTGCCTATTATATCCGTTCGGTTAGTGATAGTGCTTACATCGCTTACTATCTTAATTTTCCAAATTCAACTGTGTTTATAACGGGAACTCCGTCTAGCAGTACTGCAAACTATACTTGGGTGTTGCAGAAATAGAACCGTTTCCCGTCCTTTACCAGAGGTGCAATACAGCCATTTTTTCGGTCGGCAGGGATGCCAACCGAGGAGAAATAATTTGGGGAATTGGGTATTGGATAGAAATGGTAGATCCGGTACTTATATTGCTTTTGAGGAGAAGACAAGCGAAAAACGGCTAGATAATCTTTTCTTTTTGGAGAAGGTATTCAATACGGATAGTGCCTATTATATTCGTTCAGTCAGCGATAGTGCCTACATCGCCTACTATCTTAATTTTCCAAATTCAACGGTGTTCTTAAAAGGAACTCCATCCAGCAGTATTGCAAACTATACTTGGGTTTTGCGCAAATAATCGGTTTGACAGCGTTTTTTTTTGTGATAGTTAGCTTTTTATCTTTAGTTGGTGTTATCACAACCATTCTATGTTCTTACTTTGCTATAAACTGAAGGTGTTGGTTGATGGTGGTAAACGAGATTCCATCAAATCTATGTCCAAGCTTGATTTCACTCAGATTGCATGTTGATTGTAGTCATACATTTGCGCTGAGAACATAGCTAAATTTGTTGAAAATTAATACTATGTTGAAGTACAAGTTTGTGTTTAGTGTTATGCTAATAAGTGTATTGTTTTCGGGTTGTAAAAAGCAAGATACCGATGTTGTAGATCCTGCCGGAACCAATACCATGATTTTGAATAATACTGTTTCCGATGGTTGGTGTATTCCATTATATAAAGGATTAGATGAGGGGATTACCGGTCCTTCGCCATACCCTTATGTTTATGTACGTTGTGGAATATACGATGCAGATTTAAATTTTGTGTTTTGGGTTAAACAGGGGGCTGATTTGACCTTCACTCCATGGGGAGGAAACATAGTAGGGCAAGGAGGTGAAATGGTGAATATGGGCAAAGTAAGCGGTTTAGGAGCTTTAGTAACAAAGCCTACATCGGGTTGGAGCGATAAGTCGGCAGTAGAAGTTGGCAATGGTTATATTTTAAGATTCAAGCATAGTTTCAATTATAGCGACCCTAATCTACAGTTATATTACTATAGAATGTATGTTGTGGAATGGCTAAGAAGTACCAATGGCGGTATTATTGGCGCTAAAGTGAAATATCAAGGTCCATTCTAATTCCTCGTCCCTCTGGTTGGTGTTCCGTCTCCAATCATTATTAGCTTCAGAAGCTTTTTTCCTCTTTGGGTTGATTGATTTAGGTAATTTTTACCTATGGTCGGTGTTATCACCGACCACAGGAGCAACCAAAGGATAAAATTAACGCTTGTTACAAAGGTACTTTTGGAAACCTTTGTATATCGATGTGGAGTATCCGTAGGGACCGGCCATGATATAAAAACCAAACATAGGTTTCCCATCTAAACGGTATGTCATTGTATAACCAACATGCTCATAAACGCCTTGGGTTAATATACAGTATTTTTCTTTGTTTTCACTTTTTAATAGCTTTTTGAACTCTTCATCTGATACAATTTTAACCTCACCGGAGTAGTATTTTTTGAATTCAGTTAAACTGAATCCATTACTTGATTTAGCTACGTTGTGTTTTTCTAATGTATGTTCTTCCAAAACTAATAAGGTCAATTTTTTAAGGTCACATGAATGTGCATTAAAACTGGCAAAACAGGTGTTGTTCTTAATGCCATTATCGTTTTCAGGGTAAAACACTTTGATATCATTGCTGAGCAACCAGTTTACATTTAAAATGTGAATGGGAAGCATGGTGATAAATTCCTGTTTATTAATAAACGTTGGCTTGGAATCGTAAAAACTTGATGTTGTATTAAAATCTGAAATTGAACTTATATCAATTGTTGAGCCAACAATATTGTCACCAATGGTAAACAAATTTGGTAGACCCTTCTTTTCTTTTTGCTTATTGTACTTAGCTATTGTCTTATCTATGTATGTTTGGTCGGACTTACCAAAACTAAGGTAACAATAGTTTTCACTTGGTCCGTTTAAAAAGAAATATTGTTTTGTAAGCATAAGAAAATATTTCTCTAATTTTTTCCCTGCAAGCAATTCATCATAGGTCATGAATTCTACATCGTTAATTTTCCAATTTTCTTTGATTGACGCTTTGAAAGCCGCATTTACCTCTTCGTCATTAGTGAGGAGAACGGTTGTTTTACCATCTTTGAAATTAAAGGAGGGGAGGTCTTTTTTATTGGCGAAGATTAGCTGCGCTTTTGACGTTGTAATTGAAAAAAGGATTACTAAGAGGGCAAATAAGTGCTTTTTCATGATTTTTAATTTTGTGTTGCGAATGTAATTTATTTGCTGTAAGAGTGAAGTGAAAAACACTTGCGCTAATAAGGGGTAAACGCAGACTGCTTCGTTCCTCGCAGTGACGGCTCTTATAAATTATTCGTTAACATAAATCTATGCAGTATGCCGCGTGCGCGATTGCAGAGGAAATCCTCTGCGGCTTCCCAGCAGCAGAGATTGGAACGGAAAGCGCGGCAACACGCCCCGATGTATGGCACAATGTTCAAATAACAATTTTCAAATTTTCAATTCGGAATTTCCAATGTCTAAAAGGGAAATATGCACGACAATACTACCTAATGGGATAAAAAATTAATGCTTTTCTAATTTAGACGTTGTCTAAATAAACCTTATATTTGCTGTTTATAAGCGAACATTAAAGGAATTTGACTGTTAAGAATACATGGCTGAACAAGACGAAATATTAACCCAACAGATTGATGGCGAGTATAAATACGGTTTCGTAACCGATATCGAGCAAGAGTTTGCCGAGAAGGGGTTGACGGAAAATACCGTTCGTTTTATTTCGGCCAAGAAGAATGAGCCGGAATGGATGCTGAATTGGCGTTTGGAGGCCTACCGCCACTGGTTGAAAATGAAGCAGCCGACTTGGCAGAATGTGACCTTTCCGGAGATAAATTTTCAAGACATTATTTATTACGCGGTGGCGAAGAAGAAGGCGAAGTTGAATTCGTTGGATGAAGTGGACCCCGAAATCTTGAAAGTATACGATAAATTAGGCTTGCCGAAAGAGGAACAAAAACTTTTGGCCGGTGTGGCGGTGGATTTTGTGATGGATTCGGAATCGGTGTTTACGACTTTCAAATCTTCGTTGAAAGAGAAGGGCATTATTTTTTGTTCGATTGCCGAAGCGATTCAAGATCATCCGGAATTGGTAAAACAATACTTGGGATCAGTGGTGCCGGTGCGCGATAACTATTACTCGGCTTTGAACGCTGCGGTGTTCTCGGATGGTTCGTTTGTCTACATTCCGAAGGGCGTGCGTTGTCCGATGGAGCTTTCTACCTATTTCAGAATTAATGCAGAGAACACAGGGCAGTTTGAACGTACCTTGATTATTGCCGATGACGATTCGTATGTGAGTTATTTGGAGGGTTGTACGGCTCCGAAGCGCGATGAAAACCAATTGCACGCTGCTGTTGTGGAGTTGATTACGCTAGAAAATGCGGAAATCAAGTATTCTACGGTGCAGAACTGGTATCCGGGCGATAAAGAAGGTAAAGGCGGTATCTATAATTTTGTGACGAAGCGTGGGTTGTGCAAAGGCAACAACTCAAAAATCAGCTGGACGCAAGTGGAAACGGGCTCGGCCATTACGTGGAAATATCCATCGTGTATTTTGAAAGGCGATAATAGTATTGGCGAGTTTTATTCGGTGGCAGTAACCAACAATTTTCAGCAAGCCGATACGGGCACGAAGATGATTCACATTGGGAAAAATACGCGTAGTCGAATTGTGAGTAAAGGGATTTCTGCCGGTAAATCGCAGAACGCTTACAGGGGTTTGGTGCAAGTGAATGCAACGGCTGAAAATGCGTATAATTTTTCGCAGTGCGATTCGTTGTTGATTGGCGATAAATGCGGTGCGCATACGTTTCCGTATTTGGATATCAAAAACAAATCGAGCAATGTAGAGCACGAAGCTACTACTTCAAAAATCGGGGAGGACTTGTTGTTCTATTGCAATCAGCGGGGTTTGAGCACAGAAGAGGCGGTGAATATGATTGTGAATGGCTATTGCAAGGAAGTGTTTCGCCAGTTGCCGATGGAGTTCGCTGTGGAGGCGCAGAAACTATTAGGAATAAGCCTTGAAGGCAGTGTAGGATAAAATATATGTTGTTTAGACTCTATAGATATTATAAAACAGGTAAGGCGCTCTATCAGAATTTCCTGAAGCCCTTTTATAATGATTTGTTAGACGAGGCGAATCAACGAGAAGCACAAAGACAAAAACGTAAAAACAAGAAAACAAAAACAAAGGATGTTAGTAATACGAAATCTAAACGTAGCAATAGGCGAAAAGAAAATTCTTAAAGACTTTTCGTTGACGATTAATGCAGGGGAAGTACATGCGATTATGGGTCCGAATGGAACCGGTAAGTCAACATTGGCTTCGGTTTTAGCCGGTAAAGCTGAATATGAAGTAGAAAGTGGGGAGGTGTTTTTTGAAGGTGTGAATTTGTTGGAATTAACCCCTGATGCAAGAGCATTGGCCGGTGTATTTTTGGCTTTTCAATATCCTGTTGAAATTCCGGGCGTAACGACTACCAACTTTATGAAAGCCGCTGTGAATGCGAAACGCAAGCATGACGGTTTAGAGCCATTAGATGCAAAATCGTTTTTGCAATTGATGAACGAGAAACGTCAGATTGTAGAATTGGATAAAAGTTATTTATCGCGTTCGATCAACGAAGGGTTTTCGGGTGGAGAAAAGAAGCGAAACGAAATTTTTCAAATGGCGATGTTGAATCCGAAGTTAGCGATATTGGATGAAACCGATTCGGGCTTGGATATTGATGCGCTGCGCATTGTAGCGAATGGTGTGAACTCGTTGCGTACGAAGGAAAATTCGTTTTTGGTGATTACACACTATCAGCGTTTGTTGAACTACATCGTACCCGATTTTGTGCATATTATGTATGACGGAAAAATTGTGAAAACAGGCGATAAATCGTTGGCTTTGCAAATGGAAGAAAAAGGATACGATTGGGTGAAAGAAGAATTAGCCGCAAACTAAATAGAAGGAAGACGTGAGTGCGACAATGATAAACGAAGATTTTAGAACAAAGGCAAAAGCATTTTTGCAAACGAATGGTATGCCTACTTCGCGCGATGAGGAATGGCGTTTTACCAATTTGCGAAAATATTTGACTGATGCAACTACTCCAGGGGCAACTATTGTTGAACTTCCTGCCTATTACCACAATTGCGAAGGCAATAAAATTGTGTTAGTGAATGGCGTGTTCGATGCAGAGCGTTCGCAATTCGATAATACAATTGAAGTTTCGAAAACCCATCCATTATTGGGTTCGGGGATACAAGAAGAAAATTATTTTACTGCTTTAAATGCTGCAAACTATACAGATGCACTTTGCATTTCGGTGAAAGGTGAAAATCAGCCGATACATATTTTTCATCTCATCACTAAAGCTGAATTTGTATTTCCTCGAATATTGCTTTCTGCGAAACGCAGTAGCAGTGTGGTGGTGAACGAGTTTTATACTACAGCCTCCACAGCAAATGTTTCAGCGGTTATTGAAGTGTTTTTAGAAGAGAACGCGAATGTAAATTGGCATGCTATTCAACACGATAATAGCGCATTGAATGTGGTGAATCATGTAGAAGCACAAGTGGCTCGCGATGCACGTTTTCAGTATGTATCATTGTCGCAGAATAGCCGATTTATCCGCAATACCATACAAGCACGATTGAATGGTGAGAACGCATACGCATCGTTGAATGGCTTTTATCATACCGATGGAGAATCGTTAGTCGATAATCATGTATTGATAGATCACAAAGTGCAGAATTGCGAAAGTCATCAGTTGTTCAAAGGCTTATTGGATGGCGAAGGAACCGGTGTGTTTAATGGCAAGATTATGGTGCATCAAGATGCGCAGAAAACCAATGCATATCAATCGTCAAAGGCCGTGTTATTGTCGGAAACCGCTACTATTCATACCAAACCGCAATTAGAGATTTTTGCTGATGACGTGAAATGTAGTCACGGTGCGGCTATTGGTCAGATGAATAAAAACGAGATTTTTTATTTCATGGCACGCGGTATTGATGAAAAGAAAGCGGCTGCGATTTTGAATTATGCCTATGTGGTGGAATTGTATGAGCGTGTTTCTGATGAAAAGTTGAAAGCGTATTTGATTGATAAATTGAAGAAAGAGTCGGACATCGACTTCTAATTTAGATATTATGGCAATAGATGTGGCCGCTGTGCGCAATGATTTTCCTATCCTTCACCAAACAGTGAATGGGAAGCCATTGATTTATTTCGATAATGCGGCCACTTCGCAAAAGCCTACTGTGGTTATTGATGCGATTTCAGATTACTACAAAAGGTATAATAGTAATATTCATCGTGGGGCGCATCACTTAGCGAATGTTGCTACAGAGGCCTATGAGCAATCGCGCGATTTTATTGCTACATATATTAATGCTGCAACAAGCGCAGAAATTAACTTTGTTCGCGGTACAACAGAGGCCGTGAATTTGGTGGCTGCGGGTATGGCAAAAGAATTGAAACCCGGTGATGAAATTTTGATTTCAACTTTGGAGCATCATTCTAATATTGTGCCTTGGCAAATGGCCTGTGAGGCTTCAGGGGCAACGTTGAAAGTAATTCCCATTAACGATGCAGGCGAATTGTTGATGGAGGAATACGATAAGTTGTTGACAGAATATGTGAAGGTTGTGTCTTGTACCTATGTTTCCAATGCTTTGGGAACCATCAATCCTATCAAAGAAATTGTCGCCAAAGCGCATGCGATAGGGGCAAAGGTTTTTGTTGATGCGGCACAAGCAGCTCCGCATAAGCAGATTGACGTACAAGACATCGATTGCGATTGGTTAGCATTTTCCGGACATAAAGTTTTTGGACCCACAGGTATCGGTATATTGTATGGTAAAACCGAGGTAATGAATGCCTTAGCGCCTTACATGGGTGGCGGTGAAATGATTGATACGGTTACGTTTGAGAAAACAACGTACAATCGATTGCCTTATAAGTTTGAAGCCGGTACTCCGCATATTGAAGGGGGTATAGTATTGGGTGAAGCGTTGAAATACATGCAGCAATTAGGTCTGGATGATATTCAACAGCAAGAAAATTTGCTTTTAGCACATGGCACAAAATTGTTGAGTGCAATTGATGGTATTCGATTCATTGGGACAGCGAAAAACAAATGTTCAGTGATTAGTTTTTTGGTAGATGGTTGTCATCCTTTCGATATAGGTACAATGTTGGATGCGAATGGTATTGCGATCCGCACCGGACATCATTGTTGTCAGCCCTTAATGCAACGATTGCATATTGACGGGACTTGCAGAGCATCTTTCGCTTTCTATAATACTACAGAAGAAATAGACGTGTTTGTTGAAACGCTACAAAAGGTAGTGAAAAGACTTAGATAAAATAGTGATTTAAATTTCTGTTCCTACTTCTTCACTTACGTAAAATCTAAACAAGAAATAGGCTGCAATAGCGCAGCAGATATGCCAGATGGCATGACCTTGTAGCAATGAACCCGGGTCGCACAACGGACTTCCATCGAGCCACATATTCCAAACTGCAAAGCCCAGCAGTAAGAAAAAAATACTCCAATAGCCGTATTTTCGTGTGATTTGAAAATGCTTTACAAAGGCATTGTAGCTCTCAAATACAGCGGCATTAATAAGAAACAGTCCGAATGCCAAGTTCCCTGCATAACCAACAATGGGCACATAGCCGTGATATTGTCCGGCTATTTCACATATTACAACAACAGTGAAAAAAGTGATCGTGAAATTTAGGTTGCTCCAATTAAAGCTGCGTTGCATAGCATAAGCTGTAGCGAAAGCAGCAAGCAAATACATGCTTAGCATATCTAATACACCACCGGTAATGGTTTCAGTGGCGTGCATAGCCATACTACCGGGGCCAAGGAAAACCACTAATGATGCAAAGAATGTTGCCGTGAATGTGCTTCGGGTTAAGGTGTTATTGGCATGGGCAAATGTAGCACCGGAGAGTTGATAGGCGATCAATAATCCAAAGAAAATAAAACTCAGGTTACTCCAGGTGTTGGCCGGTTGTTTGATCATGCCCTCGCGTGCGGCTTCGCAGAAGGCACCACCTACATTAGTTCCCGGTCCGAACCACTGAAAGTATACAGCTAAAAGAAAACCACCAAATGTAATTGCCGCAAATAGCAATGTGTTTCGGAAAATGGATGTTCTGATTTGTGTTTGCATGCTACAATTTATAGGAATTCAATTGATTAAATAGCTTTCCCGTATAGACTTCAATTAACAACCTATTGTTTAGGCTGAAGGAAGTTTTGTATTCCCCGAATTTCCGTTTATTTTGGGTGAAATAATCAAGCCATGCCACATTATTGTAAACGGGGAAGTATTCCTGCAAAGCGACATACACAGTTTCGAAAACCGGATGGTTCGTTGTATGCTGAAGAATTAGTAGGAACAGAAGGCTTTTCGGACGTGTCTTCCATTGTTTATCACGTACATCCGCCAACAGCAGTATTAGAAGTAGGAGAGCCTACACCATTCGCACCTAGGATAGCCGAACGTAAGAATCTGAAAAATAGATGTTACAAAGGATTTAAAGTTCAGCCACAAGACGATTTTCTGCAGTCGAGAAAATATGTGTTGGTGAATTCGGATGTGTATTTGGCGTTATCGGCTCCTCGTAAAAGCATGAGCGATTATTTCTACAAGAATGCGGAAGCCGATGAAGTGATTTTTGTGCATGAAGGGAGTGGTACATTGAAATCATTGTACGGGGAAATAACCTTTAGTTATGGTGATTATTTGGTAATTCCACGCGGTACTATTTATCAGATGGAATTTAATACGGAAGATAATCGTTTGTTGATTATTGAATCGTTTTCACCACTTGTATATCCGAAACGTTATAGAAACGAATATGGGCAATTGCTAGAAAATTCACCTTTCTGTGAACGTGATATCCGCGAACCGGAGCAATTGACAACGAACGATGCAACAGGTGATTTTTTGGTGTACATCAAAAAATCGGATCATCTGTTTCCGTATCACTACCAACATCATCCTTTTGATGCCATTGGTTGGGATGGTTGTTTATATCCGTATGCTTTCTCTATTCATAATTTTGAACCCATTACCGGACGAGTGCATCAACCGCCACCGGTGCATCAAACTTTTGAGGCTCGCAATTTTGTGATTTGCAGTTTTGTTCCGCGAAAGTATGATTACCATCCGTTGGCCGTTCCTGCACCTTATTTTCATAGCAATGTAGATTCAGATGAAGTGCTGTATTACGTAGATGGAGATTTCATGAGTAGAAAGCATGTTGAGCGAGGAATGATATCGCATCATCCGCTGGGCATTCCGCATGGACCACATCCCGGAACAATCGAGAAAAGCATTGGCAAAGAAGCAACGCATGAGTTAGCCGTGATGGTAGATACTTTCCGTCCGCTCCACATTTGTGAAGAGGCGCTCGATATTGAAGACAAAGAATACTATAAGAGTTGGTTATAAAATAGCAATTTCAAACGACATATATTATGGCAAAAAAAGTACAAACAAGTAATACGAAGAAGGCTGAAACTACTGTAGTGAAAAAAAGTTCAAGTTTCTCGTTGAATGTAGATTGGGTACACGTTTTCATTCTTTCTGCATTGTTTTGGATGATTTACTTATGGATTTTCAATTCCAATTATGTGGACTTGAATGGCGATAATTTTGCTTACTTTCTTTTAGGTCGTGGATTGGCGGAAGGACATGGATATGTAAATGCCACTTCCATTCATCCAACACCGCAAATCCATTTCCCTCCTGGCTTTCCGTTCATCATTGCCACATGCATCAAGCTATTCAATGCCGATATGATGGATGTTAGTTTTGCGATGGGTATGTTTTATTTTGTTTCTATTCTCCTGTTCTATTTCACGCTTACCAAAATTCAAGCATCGAAGGCATTGGCTTTTGTGGTGAGTATTTTTGTGTTGTTGAATCAATTGTTGATGAGTAGTGCGGTGTCGTGTATGAGCGAGATTCCTTTCGTATTGGCCAGCATAGCAGGGATTTTCTTTTTGGTGCGTTCTGCTAATGATGACAATCCTTTGAAGAGTTGGAAATTGTTATTGTCGGTTGGTGCTTTCGCCATTGGCTACTACATCAAATCTATTGGTATTGCGCTTTTTGGGGCTATGTTTCTTTATTTCTTGTTCTCCAAAAAGTGGAAACATTTGTTAGTGTCAACAGGCGCTTATGTTTTGATGGTATTGCCGTGGTACATTCGCGGTAAGCAAGTGGGCAGTTCGTATGCATCGCAATTGATGCAGGTGAATCCATACAAACCGGAGTTGGGTAACTTAACTATGGCTACCTTTATTGAGCGGATAGAAAACAATTTCATTCGTTACGTTTCCTTAGATATTCCAACTAGTATTTTTGGATTGGAACTCACTACAGAGAAAACACCACTTTCGTTTTGGATAACCGGTATAGTGATTATTGCTTTTATTCTTTTCGGGATTTTCCGTTTGAAAGATTACAAGTTTTTCTTCTTAGGGTACATAGTTGCCGTATTCACCATTTTGTTGGCATGGCCGGATGCCTTTGGAGGATTGCGTTTCATTGAAGTGCTTGTGCCTGTGTTTTTGTTCTTATTTATTTATGGTATTATCAGTATGGTTGAATTTGTTCTCGGCAAATTATCGATTACCAGTTTTAGTCCGTATTGGTTATTGTTTTTTGCCATGTACTATTATTCGCCATTAGAGACTTTGAAAAATAAACTCACAGAGCCAACGCCACAGAATTACAGAAATTACTTTGAATTGGCGAAATGGGCCAAAGCTAATACACCAAAAGACGCAGTGTTCAGTGCAAGAAAGCCGGATATGTTCATGTACTTTGCCGATAGAATAACTATTGGCGATAAGCCATCGTTAAACGACACAGTGGTATTGGATTATTTCCGTGAAAACAGTGTAGATTATGTGGTTTTGGAGCAACTTGGTTTTGCTTCTACTGCGAAATATCTTTATCCAGCAATTCAGAAGAATCAGGCTAAATTCCCCATTGCCATTCAATTACCGAATCCTGATACATACTTGTTGAAGTTCACCGAAGGCGATAGATAAACGCTTATCGGAACGAGATGTTGCTCATCGCTTTCAATACATACTCTTTGAATCGATTGTTGCGTTCAATATCGTAGGTTGGATCTTTGTATTGAAACCAATACGTAAACACGTAATAATCGTTTGTTTTCTTATTTTGAGCAACTAGGTAGTAACGACTGTAATTACTTGCTTTTGATCGTCTGTAGAAGCGGGTATGTAAGTACAATCCCTCTTCACCTGTTTTTAGTTTTACTATGGAAGAATCTACAGTGTAGTTTGCTTCTTGTACCTTATCGTAAAAGGTATTGAAGTCTTTTAGTTCTTCTTCTAGAATAGCTTTTACATCCGTTTGTGCCGCTTTTTTAATGGTAAGAAAAGCGGTAACCGGACTTTGCAACACCATTGGTTTGATGCCTATGCCCGTGAACTCATATTTGTGGGAATACTCTGAAGCGTTGGCTATAGTTACCACTTTCCATTCTTGTGGTATTTCAGCTACAAAGCGGTTGTCTTCTACTTTTTTGGTGCTATTCCAAACGGTGGTATCTATTTGTGCGGATAATGAAAAAAAGCTGCCCAATACTAAAGCAGTGAGGATGTTTTTTCGTGAATGTAGTTTCATAGTTGTTTTGTCTATTTCCCTTTGATTATCTAAAAGCGTACCAAACTATTTACCGGAGTTGCATATCCGGCTAGTTTTTCGGTTCCGTTCAGAAAATCAAGACTCATCAGAAAGCAGAATTCAGCTACATTTGCACCTTCTGCTTTTACCAATTCTGCAGCAGCAATAGCCGTTCCACCGGTTGCTAATACATCATCATGAATCAGGATATTCCATCCCGGCTTCAGTATGTTCGATTGCACTTCAAGTGTTGCAGAGCCATATTCCAAATCGTAGGTGAACGAACGAACAGCTCCGGGCAATTTGCCTTTTTTTCGAAGCGGAATAAGCGGAATTTGCAACTCTTGGGCAATCAACATGCCAAAGAAAAACCCTCGGCTTTCTATTACGCAAATAGCATCCGGAATGTTTCGCAACTGCTTCACAAATTCTTTGGTAACATCTTTACATAATTCGGCATCCAAAAAAATAGGGGAGATGTCTTTGAATAAAATACCCGGTTTTGGGAAGCCCACCACTTCTTTAATAGCTGATTGAAGTCTGGTTTCGATGCTTTGCGCTTGTTGCATAAAATGAAAATGGTTTTTGAAATTAAACTGTCTTTTGTTTGTTCTGCCAATAATAATAAACAGGAATTCCGAGCAAAACAATGCCAAAACCAGGGTAGGTGGTCAGTGGTTTGTTTATCAATAAATTAATGCAGAAAAGTGCGGCCAATAGGATGTAAAGAACAGGTATAATTGGGTAGCCCCAAACTTTATACGGACGATCCAACTCCGGTTTGTTTTTGCGAAGAATGAAGATGCCCGCAATAGTGATGATATAAAAGAACATCACAGGGAACATGATATAATCTAAGAGTAGCCCATACTTGCCCGATAAGCAGAGCACGGAAGCCCAAATACATTGCACCCAAAGGGCGAAAGAGGGAACACCCGCTTCGTTGTTATTTTTCATACGGTCGAAGAATAAACCGTCTTTGGCCATAGCTTGAAATAAACGTGCCGAAGAAAGAATGATGCCATTGTTACAACTGAATGTAGATACCATAATGAGCACAGCCATAATCACAGAAGCAATGCCCCCAAAAATCATGAAGGCAGCTGAAACGCCTACACGGTCTTGATCGGCAAACATAATTCCTTTTTCAAAAATGGATGCACCATGTGGATTGCCGTAAAATGGAAGTAAATGCAAGTAAGCAATATTTGCGAAAAAGTAAATCACTGAAACCGAAAGTGTACCTATCAATAAGGCTAAAGGAATATTCTTTTTTGGGTTCTCGATTTCACCTGAAATGAAAGTAACGTTGTTCCATGCATCGCTTGAAAACAAAGAACCTACAAGTGCAATACCCAACGCAGACAATAATCCGATAGTTGTAAGCGCACTATTGCTAATGCCATCAGCTGTTTCCGTAATGGTGCCGGAACGCCACATATCTTTTGTGTTTTCCAACCATACCTCTTGATTGCCAAAAACAAAAATGCCAAGGATAATAATACCGAAGAGTGCAATGATTTTTGACGATGAAAAAATACGCACAATCCACTTGCCGTATTGAATGCCTTTACTGTTCATCCATGTGAGGAAGACAATCAATAAAATGCCTATTAATTGCGCTGCAGAAAAGGAAAAGCTGCCAATAGAAAATAAAATGTTTTTTTCGCTGAATGGCGTAAACAACACTCCGCTGAATTTTGCAAAAGCCACAGCAACGGCAGCAATGGTACCGCATTGGACTACGAGGAATAATGTCCATCCATACACAAAACCTACAAGCGGATTATATGCTTCTTTCAAATAATGATAGTTGCCACCTGCTTTAGGAAACATGCCTGCCAACTCTCCATAACTTAATGCTCCAAGCACTGTAATTAATCCTGAAAGTACCCACAGCAAAAGCATCCAGCCGGTGCCGCCTACCGTGCGCGACATATCGGCACTCACAATAAAAATGCCGGAACCAATCATAGATCCGGCTACAATTAAAATAGCATCAATGAGTTTGAGCGAAGGTTTGTTTTCCATGCATCTGCTTTTGTGTAAGATAAACCAATATTTTCAAGGAACAACTTCTTGGTTTAGAAATCGAATTGTCACACTTACGTCATAAGATAAACCGCATTTTTTGTTTTACAGTTTGGTGACAATAGATTTTATCCGTTCCTTAAGTTTACCCCAAGTTCTTTAACCCTAAAATGAAAAGCAATGAAGATATATACTCAATCTTTTGCAATCCTCTTGTTTACGGCTTTTTTGACCGTTTTTTGTTTTGATACCTACGCACAAAACATGGAATATTTAGATGCCAATAATGTGAAGGCAGGATTTTCATCCACTGGGTTGATGTTTAGTAAAGTTACTAACGGTATAATTAATAATAGTGGCTATGAGGCGCCCATAGGTTCAGGAAAGAATGCAATTTTCACTTCTTCACTTTGGTTAAGTGGATTAGACAACACGAATAGTTTACATGGAGCAGTAACTCGTTATGGCGCAAAGGAAGATTGGATTGCAGGACCAATATCAACTCATTATGATTCCCTTTATGATTCTTTGTATAATAGAGTATATAAGGTCTCCAGACAGGAGATAGATATACATCGTGCAAATTATTTCAAACCAGGATATAGTATGCCTTCTGCAATACAACAATGGCCAGGTAATGGAAGATTTCAATTCAACGAAACAGCACAAATGGCTCCATTTGTTGATAAAAACAGCAATGGGATTTATGAGCCAGACTTAGGCGATTATCCCGATATCATTGGAGAGCAAGCAGTGTTTTTTACACTGAATGATGCAAGAAGTAATTCATACGCGAATTGTTTAAAGATGAATATTGAATTGCATGTATTGGCTTATGCAGTTCAATGCAATCAAGACAGCGTTTTGAATAATACAGTTTTTCTGCGATTGAAGTTCATTAATAAGTCCTTGAACGATTATCATGATGTGTATTTTTCTAATTATGTCGATCCTGATCTAGGATGCCAGTGGAATGATAGAGTAGGGTGTGATACCCTTTCCAATTCGTATTATGTATACAATGGAACTACCTCAGATCCTGATGGATGCTCTATTGGATTTAAAGGATATACTGATACAAGTATAGTTCATGGTTTCTCCTATTTAAATCAGACGATGACAGGATTTAATTTTTACAACAATAGTACTGGTGCACCAATGGGAGATCCTATTTTTTGTAGTGAATATCGAAATTATCAAACCGGAAAATTTAAAGATGGCACATCGCTTCATTATGGAGGAAACGGTTACCTAGGAACTGGCACTAATACTCTTTTTTGTTTTCCAGGAAATCCGAATGATTCATTGAGTTGGTCTGAAGTCCATACGCAAACTGCCGATTCTGTAATACCTGGAGATAGACGTATGGTGAGTACCATTTTCTTAGATACTTTCAAAATGAATCAACATAAGGTAATTGATATTGCCTCTGTATCAACACTAAGTACAACTGTTGACAATATAGCTTTGGTTAATACCTTTTTATCCGATATTCAACATATTCGTTCATTGTATCAACAACAATTTAATTATTGTGGCAAAATTTATTCCGGTGTACGAAATGAAGTTGAAAATCCTTTTGCTATTGAGTTACATCCTAATCCTACCAATGGGAAGCTAAACGTCAAATTGACAAGTATTGGTACTGATGCAAGTATAATCGTAATGAGTATTCAAGGTCAAATACTACGAATGGAAACGATAACTCAAGAAGAAACTATGCTTGATTTATCTGCATTAGCTAAAGGTGTTTATTTGATTAAAGTGCAAAGCGAAGGGAATACGATTGTGAAGAGAGTAGTTGTTCAATAAAAAGAAAAAAACACATTATGAAAAAAAATCTAACACTTTTTATTCTGCTATTCATGAGTTCAATTATCCATGCGCAAAACATGGTTTATCTGGATACAAATAATATTCGTGCTGGGTTTTATCCGGGCGGAGTACTTTTTGCAAAGGCAAAGAATGACACTCTTATAGGACTGCCAGCTTATGAGGTGCCTAAAGGTGATGGACTATCTATTGGGGTACACGCTATAGAAAGCAATTCATTTTGGTTAAGCGGACTTGATCAGAATAATAATTTGGTTGGAGCCGCAACTATTCTATCAACTGTGGCCGATTGGTCTGCAGGTCCAATTTCAAATGTCTATGACGCACAATATGATTCATTGTACAAACACGTTTTCAAAGTGTCCAAAGTTGATATTGATTATCATAGAAGTCATTATACTGTTCCCGGATATATAGTTCCTGATGCTATTAAAAAATGGCCCGGAAATGGGCGTGTAGCATTGGGTGAAGCCGCTCAGTTAGCACCGTTTGTTGATATTAATCATAATGGTATATATGAGCCAATATTGGGTGAATACCCAGATATCTTAGGCGATCAGGCCGTGTTATTCTTTCTGAGCGATGTAAGAAATGCTTCAATTTCTTATTGCACAAATATGGGAGTGGAAATGCGAATAATGGGTTATGCGTTTCATAGTACAGATACTATTTTGGATAATACGGTATTCTTAAACATAAAAGTATCCAATCGTTCTCAACGTGATTTGCATGATGTGTATTTTTCCAATGTAATGAATCCGCAAATTGGCTGTTATTCAGATGATGCAATAGGTTGTGACTCGGCTTCAAGTTCAAGTTTTGCGTATAATAGAAGAACCAACGATCCCAGTAGTTGCAATACAGGACAGTTAGGTTATGGTATAGGCTGGCCTTTCCAATTTAGTGCTTTTTTATGTCGTCAGATGACTAGCTCTTTGTATTTTGAAAGTGTTAACAGCCCTTCAGGTTTTCCAAGATCATGTCATGAATATCGAAATTATCAACTTGGTTTATTCCGAAATGGTACTCCAAACAAGTATGGTGGTAACGGATACAATGGAACCGGGCATCAAACAAATTACTGTTTTTCAGATAGCGCTTGGATGGTCATGAATTCTTCAACATTCTTTAATACAACTTTTCACTCTATTTCAAGTGTTTTTCTAGACACGTTAAAAGCGAATCAAAGCAAGGAAGTTGATATGGCCTTTATTTCTTCGTTTTGTAATGGAGGGTGTGGATATGAATATCCAACGAATGCATTGAAAGATGTATTGCATGTTCAAAACATTTTTCAGCAACAAATCAAATCATGCAGTAGTAATGTTACTGGAATAGCAGCTGGCAGCGAACCTCCATTTGCAGTAAATCTTTTCCCTAATCCAACAAACGGAAAGGTGACCGTAAAATTACCTTACCTTATGAACGAAGTTCAACTTCAATTGATGAGTATTCATGGGCAAGAGATTAAACAAATAAATACAACTTCTAGCGAAACAGTAATTAATTTATCGGGTCTGGCAAAAGGTATTTACCTACTTAAAGTTCAAAGTGGCCAAAATGCAACAGTGAGGAGAATTGTAGTTGAATAACATACAGCGAAGATTTCCGCACTTATCTTGCGGAAATGGCGATTTTAATCCCCAACGTCATGCCCGTTCATTCGGGCATCTTCATTTTAAAGAAGCTTCAAAATATTGCCTAAGTCGGTTTCTACATCTACCGAGTAGCTTTCTTGTGTAGTTTCACCTAAATGAATGGTATAACCGTTTTCTAACCATCGTAATTGCTCTAGTTGCTCTGCCATCTCTAATGGACTGGGTAATAATTTTACCACATTTAAAAGCACATCTTTTTGAAAACCATAAATGCCAATATGCTTAAAATAGGTATGCTGCTTGAGCCAGTTGTCAAAACAATCATTTCTGAAAAATGGAATGGCTGAACGACTGAAATAATGCGCTTTGCCACCGGTTGATACTACTTTTATTATAGTTGGGTTTTGTAGTAATGAAGTATCTTCAATTTTTTTCTGCAGAGTGGCAATTTGGACACCTTGTTGCATCAATAATTTTGCTACTTGATTGATTTGCTCGGGATGAATACAAGGTTCATCGCCTTGAATATTAATGAAGGCATCTGCTTCTGCTTTAAATTGTTCAGCCACTTCAGCACAACGTTCAGTTCCGTTTTGATGGGTTGTTGCCGTCATCATTACTTTCCCGCCATGCTCCTCTACATGATTGAAAATGCGGTCATCATCTGTAGCCACAATTACATCAGTAAGTAGTGATGCTTTTTTTGCTTGTTCATAAACACGCATAATCATTGACTTTCCGGCAATATCAACCAATGGTTTGCCGGGAAAGCGTGTCGATGCAAATCGAGCAGGGATGATGCCAATAATCCTTAATCCCATATTGCTTTTGCCATTTTAAGGATGTTCTCGTGATTCGAAAACGAATCGGCCAATTGTGCTTTTCGAGAGGCTATATCCTCTGCTGTAAATGTTTTTTGCATGAGGTCTTCTACTAACTCCAATTGTTTATGCGTATCGTTTTCAACTATGCACAACGTGTCTAATCCTGTTTGTTCAACCATAGGTGAATTCACTAAGCAAAAACGCCCGCGGTGCAATACATTCAGCAGTTTTAGCTTGATGCCTGTATTTTGAAATGTAACTAGAAAGTTAATTTGTGCGTTCTTAATCAAATCATACAAACTGTCATCCGATGGATTCATCACCAACGAAATATTCTTGTGTTTTTTGATTTCATCCACAATCAATTTGCTTGGATCTTTGCCTGCAATAATGATAGGGACATTTACTTTTGGTGCAATTTTCTTAGCAATATATAATGCCGCTTGTATGTTTTCCGGTACACTTAAATTACCGTGATACAAAATGTAATTGCCTCGACCTTCAATAGCTGTAAGCTTTTCATTCGGGTGGAATGCAGGTATGTAATACGTGTTTTTGTAAGTGTCGGCCAAATAGGTGTAGTCGTTCTGACTAATCGTAAAGATGGTATCTGCATGTTGCAATTGCTCTTCAAATTTCTTCAAGCGCAACGATTCCATGTTGTAATAAAACTTAATCAAATAGTTGCGTTCAGCAGTTCCAAGCTTCTTATAATAATCCCATTCTACGTTGTGCATGCGCACTACTTTCTTCTTGTTTTTCAAAGAAGGGTGTGATAAGTAAAAACAAGTGTGTAAACCTTCAAACAGCACCGGATAATCATCTTCCGCCAAAGTAGCCAACAATTCGCCCGATTTTCGTGAACCTACAATGTAGGGTACTGATGAATAAATAGCTTGGTAGAATTTCTTGCGTTCGTAGTAGGTTACCGATTCACAAATCTTTTCCAACTCTGCACTTTTTTCTCGTCCGTAAGCAAAGCAATGTAAATGTACTTTCACGCCTATTTCAGTAAACGATTTGATTTTATAATACACATCAATGACTCCACCATAATCGGCAGGGAACGGAATGTTGAATGAAACAATGTGAATGGATTTATCTGAAAAGCTCATGATAGTATTGAACAAGTTTAACGGATTCGTTTTCCCAAGTTAGTTCTTTCCTCAATGCTACGCAATTATTCCTGAGTTGGTTGTATAAATTAGCATTATTCAACAAACTGTCGATCGCATTTTGAATGGTTTCCTGTTTTAGATCGTCAATCACTACTCCAAAGGCATTAGGTTCGTTCAATGCAACAAACTCCGGGAAATTCATCATAATTTGAGGCACACCGGCTTGAATATAATCGAACAATTTGTTGCTCAACGATAACCAATAGCTTAAGCTCTTATTCTCCGCAAAGTTAATGCCTATATAGGCTTGCCGAGTTTCTTTCCACAATTCATCAGGCGAAACTTTGCCTTTAAACAAGACTTGTTTTTCTAATTCCAAACGGCTCACCATGGCTTGTAATTCCTGTTTTACATCTCCATCACCATAGAGGTGCAAAACGTAATCTTTCCCTTTACAAGCAGTTATCAATTGCTCTAGCCCGCGACCCGTGTTTAAAGCACCTTGATAAATAAGATGTTTTTCCGGTTTTTCAATGTCTGTCCATTCTCTTTCGAACGAAACGTTCCGAATGGTGTAGATAGGCTTACCGTAATGCTTTTCAAACTCATTGGCAATGCTTCCCGATACAGTGTACACTAAATCACACTTCGGTAAGCATGTTTTCTCTACCCAAAGCCAAATCTTTTGTGTAAACGGACGTTCAATCACCTCAGGTACATATGGGAAATATTCATGTGCATCGTAAATCAATTTTTCGCCTTTTAGTTTTGCAACAATTGTAACCGGAACAATCGTATCTAAATCAATGGCGCAAATCGCATCAGTAGCTTGAAAGAGAAGCCAGAACAACAAGCGAATGTTGTATTCCAAATAAAAGAATTTTCCTTTAGTGAAAAAACAATTCAGTCGTACTTGTTTGAATACTCTTTCTTTTAAAGGAAGCGAATCTGTTAGTACTCTGCCCACGAGTGTTGTGTTATAGCCGGCTTCTTGTAACGATGTGCAGATACGAATCATCCGTTGATCGGTATTCAAATCGTTGGTTACACAAAAGATAATTCGCTTAGACATTGTAATAGTTTCCGTCTTCCGTTTTATTGATTTTATTCATGCTCAATCCCCATTCCAATAATTGATTGGCTACTAAGGTAGAGGTTTTTAACGCATCTGCAATTTCTGTGATTTTCTTTGGAGTTTGAAGTAAATCAGTAAGTTGAGTGTAGAGCGCATCAAAATCAATTTTTTCAGACTTCTTGTTTTCTATACATACGTCACATACACCGCAAACGTTTTCGAATTTTTCCCCGAAATAGCTGGCAATCACTACACTTCTGCATAGCGTTTTCTGTAACACGTAATTATTGATAGCTTCAATACGCTCTATCATGGCATTACCGCGTTTGTGAATGAAATTGGCATCAAGGCCCATGTCATCCATTGCCAATCGGTCTTTTAACAGTTTTATAATTGGCGTTTCATCGCTTTTCGAATAAAAAATGATGGACGAGTTTTTCAAGAAACTCATTTGTCGGTCGAAATCAGCTTTCGATAATTGCAGTTTTTGCCCCAACAAATGCTCGTTAATATTGATAGGCTGTTCGAAAATTCCCGGGCTGGTACGTAACATTAACTTCACCAACGGCTCCACTTTTTTGTTGTTTTGCATGAACCGGGTAAGTGTTTCATTACTGACAATGATTTGGACTTTGGGTCGTTCAACAGTCGATTCGTTATAGCTTATCAATTCGTGGTATTCCAGTATTTTGAGTGTGCTGATTACTTTGTTGAAAGAAAGATTATTCACTTTGCAAAATTGGCTTAAATCGAACTCGAATTGCGCTCCGGCACCACCATTCACCGCTATTTGATGTGAACTCAATAAGGTGTCATAGATTTGTTTTACATCATTGCTATTCGGAATATCCGATTGCTTCTTCTTTTCTAGTTGCGCTATATCATGCTTTTCGTAGAGGAGGACTGCATAAGCTTTTTGGCCATCTCTACCGCCCCGACCGGCTTCCTGATAATAGGCTTCAATGCTATCAGGCGGAGCAAAGTGAATAACGGTGCGCACATCCGGCTTGTCAATGCCCATGCCAAATGCATTGGTAGATACTATGATTCTTGTTTTATTATTAGTCCATGCATCTTGTTTGTTTTTGCGATCGCTCATGCCCAATCCCGCATGATAGTGATCGGCTGAAATGCCCTGTTCACGAAGCCAGAAGGCTAAGTTTTGTGTTTCTTTTCGATTGCGAACATAAACAATGCCACTTCCAGGAACACGTTTTAAGATTTCAAGAATGGCTTCTTTTTTTGTTTCTGTTTCGCGATTGACATACACTAAATTCGGACGAGCAAACGACCCTTTAAAAACTGCTGGAGTATTTAATGCTAATCGAACTTGGATATCTTTCAATACTTCGTTTGTAGCCGATGCTGTGAGCGCAATAATTGGGACAGTTGGGCAAATTTCACGAATCGTGCTAATCTTCAAATAACTCGGACGAAAATCATATCCCCACTGCGAAATACAATGCGCCTCATCAATGGCAATGAGCGATATATTTAATTGTCTGATGCGTAATTGAAAGGCTTCCGATTGAATTCTTTCCGGGGCGATATAAAGCAATTTTACTCCTCCAAATTCGCAATTGTCGAGGATCTCAATTTGTTTAGTAGAACTGTGTTCACTATTGATGTAAGCAGCTTTAATGCCTCTTTTCTGTAAGTTCTCTACTTGGTCTTTCATCAAAGCAATCAGCGGTGAAATAACAATGCATAAACCATCCAATATCAGCGCAGGTACTTGAAAACATAAGGATTTTCCGCCACCGGTGGGCAACAGAACCACAGTGTCTTTTTTGTCTAGAACCGATTGAACAATCGCTCCTTGCAAAGGCCGAAAACTATTGTAGCCCCAGTACTTTTTAAGTATGGATGTAGCTGTATTCAGTTCCACTGTTTATGGGGTTGATGATGAAATGAAGAACAGAATTTACCCACCTCGTTTTTTTACTTTATAGCCTTTTTCTTGCAATAGATTCATCACCATGTCGCGCTTTTCGCCTTGAATGATAATCACACCGTCTTTTGAACTTCCCCCTACACCGCATTTTGTTTTCAGGAGCTTGCCTAAATCGTTTAAATCGTCAGCCGTTCCAATGAAATTGTCAATTACTGTAGCCATTTTATTGCCTTTCAAACGCTCTAACGAAACATACAATAACTGCTGATTGGGCGACAGTGTTTCTTCATGTTCATTTTCACCCAAAGGTTTAAAATCCGGATTTGTGGAATAAACTATTGGTGAATTTCCTTTATTCTTATTAGATGACATATATTCGGTTTAATATCCAATCAATTATGAGTCGAAAAATACTAGTCTTTTTGCTTTTTGTGGTATTTTCTTTTCAACCGGTTTTTTCGCAAGGACCGTTTGTTTTGAAAGGGGAGGTGGAAGCGCCTATTTTTATTGCTACATTTTCGATGTGGGGCGGTACTTATGGCGCAAAACAAAAGCAAGCACTAAAAACTGTGGAATACATAAATAGCTTGAAACCGGGTCAAGTGAATAAATTTGATCGTTCTGCCATTCGAATGCGTTCCGGTGCTGCAGATATGATAAGTAATGGGTTACTATTTTCGTCATTTGCATTGCCATTTACCTTGTTGGGCGATAAAGCGATACGCAAAGATTTTGGCAAGATTGCGTTAATGGATGCCGAAGTAATAGCCCTGAATACAGCATTAACGAACCTGGTGAAAGAATTGGTGCAACGTCCACGCCCTTTGGTTTACAACCCCGAAATTCCAATTTACAAAAAGCGCGGTGCCGATAATTTTAAGTCGTTTTTTTCAGGACATACGTCAACCGTGGCGAGTCAATCGTTCTATTTTGCGTATGTGTTTACGGCCTATAATCCGAAGGATAAATTGCTGCCTTTAGTCTGGACTACAGCTGCTGTTATGCCATTAACTACCGGACTTATGCGTTATAAAGCAGGAAAGCATTTCTGGACCGATGTATTGATTGGATATGCTGTTGGAGCGCTTGTTGGCGTTGGTGTTCCGGCACTACATAGCACATCTTTGTGGAATAGACGATAGTTTATTTTTTAATAAATCGTTCATCGGTTAAGGCCCTTAAAAAGGCCTCTAAATCTTGTTTCTCCTGCTCTGTAAGACCCAATGGCTTTTGCAACAAAGTATCAATGTTAATTGGCTTTGCAATGGTTTTAAATGGATTGTCGTAATAGTCGATTACTTCACGCAGTGTTTTCATACTGCCATCGTGCATGTAGGGGCCGGTAACCGCAATATTTCTGAGACCGGGAACTTTAAACTTGCCTAAATCGTTGGAGTCTTTTGTGATTTCGAATCGTCCCCGATCTTTTCGTACAACTCCATCGTACAAACCAATATTTCTAAATTCATCTCCTGTAAAATCGGGTGTGAAATGGCAGTCGAAACATTTTGCTTTTGAACCCACAAACAGTACACGCCCTCGCTCTGCCGAAGCGCTCATTTGTGTTTTTGTTTTATCGGTACGGTGATCGAAAAGTGTATTGTTAGTTTCCATACTGCGCTCGAAGGCTGCAATGGCAAGGGCTACATTTTCTTTTGTAGGCTTCTCTTTGTATACTTCGCGAAACCATTTACGGTACTGTTTGTTTTTGTTTAAACGTGCAACTGCAATGATGTACGACAAATTCATTTCATTGGCATCTTCAATCGGGAAGTGAACTTGATCTTCCAAATCTTTAGCTCTTCCATCAAAGAATAACAAATCTCTACCAATCATATTCATTACAGCCGGTGCATTGCGTTTCCCTTTTTTGCCTCCAACGCCAACACTAAATGGAACATTATCGGCAAAACCGAATTCCGGTTTATGACACGAAGCACAACTGACGGTACTGTCTAAGGAAAGCGTTTTTTCGAAGAATAATTTTTCGCCCAATTGAACTTCTGTAAGCTTTGTTTTTTCTGAATCCGAAAATCCTAATGAAAAGCCAATGCATAGACCAATAAAAGCTAGTGGTAAAGTGTATTTGAAAATTGGAATTTTATTATTGCTTCCATTTAGCATAATCGCTGCTTAGTTTTTCGGTAACAAGGCTAATTCTTTTTGACAAACATTCCAAAGCTGGTACCCGCCCGACAAGTTGAAGACCTGAGCAAAATCATGTTGTAAAAGGATGCGTTGCGCCAAATAGCCTCTTAAACCTGCGGCACAATAAATATAAATGGCTTTACCGGTTGGAATTTCTCCAATTCTTCCACGAATTTCATCTACAGGGATGTGTAGCGCATTTGGAATGATACCTGCGTCTACTTCCTTTTGTGTACGTACATCTAACAACACCACATCTGAAGGTAATGTTGCGATTTCATCCCAATAAAACACTTTTGCTTTGTCTAATAGAATGTTTTCAGCGGCAAAAGCAGCAATATTTACAGGATCTTTTGCTGAAGAATAAGGTGGAGCATATGCATGTTCAAATTCAGTAAGTTCATTAATGTTACTATTGCGTTTAATAACAGAAGCCAAAACATCCATTCGTTTGTCAACACCTTCGAAACCCGCTATCTGTGCACTCAATAATCGCCCATCTTCAGGTGAAAAAGCAATTTGAATGCTCATTTGTTTTGCACCTGGGTAATAGCCGGCATGAGAACCATTATGTGTGGTGGAAACAATATGTTTTATGCCTGCTGCCTTCAAATGCTTAACGGCAGTGCCTGCTGTGGCCACAGTCATGTCAAAAACCTTTACAATGGCGGTGTTAATGGCTCCGTGATAGCTGTGTTTATTGCCAAGCGCAATATTGTTCGCACAGATTCTACCTTGCTTATTCGCAGGACCGGCAAGGTAAGTAATCATGGCTTGTCCGGTTATTGGATTGCTGAATTCGATAGCATCTCCAACAGCATAAATATTAGGATCGGAAGTTTGTAAATATTCATTTACCCAAATGCCACGGGCATCGCCTATCTTCAATCCCGCATTCACAGCTAACTTAGTATCCGGTTTTACGCCAATCGAAAGTATTACCACATCTGCATCAAGAACATTCCCATTTTTCAATTGTACTTTCAATCCTGCGTCTGTTCGCTCGAAGCCTGCAACGGCCGTATTTAAAAGCAGTTCAACACCTTTGCTGCGAATGTGTTGTTGCAATAATGCAGCAATAGGATAATCTACCGGCACTAACACTTGGTTGGCCATTTCTACTATTGATACTTGAAGTCCCAATTCGTGCAAGTTTTCCGCCATTTCCAAACCAATAAATCCTGCACCAATCACTACGGCTTTCTTTACTTCTTTTTGCTGAACAAACTTTTTGATATAGTCGGTATCATTCACATTGCGAAGGGTGAAGATGCCTTCATTCACAATCCCAGGCAGTGGCGGACGAACAGGCTCAGCACCCGGTGAAAGCACCAATTTGTCGTAGCTTTCAGTGTATTCTTCTCCCGTAAATTGATTCTTGGCTACAATCGTTTTTGCAGCAGCATCGATTGACATTACCTCTGTTTGTGTTCTAACATCAATATTGAATCGCTTATTGAATGCAGCTGCAGTTTGCACAAATAACGCATTTCGATCCTTAATTACATCTCCTATATAATAGGGCAATCCGCAATTCGCATAAGAAATGTATTCTCCTTTTTCGAAAAGCAATATTTCTGCTTTTTCATCTAATCTTCTCAATCTTGCTGCTGTACTGGCTCCACCGGCCACAGCGCCTACTATAATATATTTCATTGGTCTTTAAATAATTTATAGAACAAATTTATGCTCTGTCATTGGCTTAATGTGTAACAATTGTCACACATACTTTTACAATAATCAATCTTCAATTAAAATGCCCATTTTACCTATTCTTAAATCGCGATAGGCTTCCATAATTTCAGTTTGCGTATTCATCACAAATGGTCCGTGTGTTGCAATTTTTTCGCCAATGGGTTCACCGCTCATAAATAAGGCTCTAGTGTTTTCTAATCCTTCCATCTGAATGCCATCGCCATCATTATTCAAAACTACCATGTGCAAGCCTTCTACTGTTGTTGTTTCGTTTAGTTTTAATTTACCATCTAACAAATACAAAAATGCGTTATGTCCTTGTGGAATTGGCAGTAATAATTTTCCATTTGGCTGAATATGAAGCGAAGCCGATTGTATAGCTGTGATGGTGGGTATTGGACCTTGAATGCCAAACAAGCTTCCGGTTACAATATTCACTTCCACTAATTTGTCTTCTGTCAAATACTGAGGTGTATTTTCTTTTTCCAACGGAAAATAAAATGGCGCATCCATCTTGTTTTTGGCAGGCGAATTAATCCACATTTGAATGATTTCCATTTCGTGTTCCAAAGGACGTTCGCTATGCATTATGCCCATGCCTGAATTCATCCATTGCGTGCCACCGGCATATACTTTATGATCGTTACCTCTACTATCCCGATGGCGTGTACCACCTTTAAACACGAAGGTTACAGGCGAAAATCCGCGATGGGGGTGAGGTCCAACACCGGCATGTTTTAAATCAATGCTTGGGTCGAGCACTAAATGTCCGTGATGTAAAAGCACGAATGGATCCAAATATTCAATTGCGCTTGAAGGCAATGATTGTCGGACTTGTATGTCGCCCATGTTAAGCAATGGTGCGTAGATTGTTTTATAGATTGATCTGTTTTGCATGATTACTTTATTGTTTGAAATCTACGACTTAATCGTTAATCAAGCTTTTCATTTAGCAAGAATTAGGAATGATATACTCTCGAGGCCGTAATTTCTCCATTATTGATTACCAATACTTCACCAACGCGCAAATCAGCTTCATTGGGTGTTTGGCGAATATATTCCATGAATACCTGTTTTTCATCGGCAGTGAGCTGCAGTACTTCGTAATGGAGTTCGGGAAGTCGATCAAATGCATCTGTCCACCATGCTCTTAATGCTGCTTTTCCTCGAATTAAGCCATTGGTTTCAGGTTGATGTACTTTAAGTTTAGGACTATAATGTTCGGCCTCTTCGCTATACAATGCCAACAATTTTTCAATGTTATGTGCATTGAACGCTTCAAACCATTGATTTGCGATGAGTTTTAGTTGATTCATGAGAATAGCTTTTTATTTCTTTTGATAAAGATTGTAATTTGAAACGGCTCAAATTTTTTTCACATCAATAATACTCACCGGGCAGTTTCTTTTGGCATTTTCATTCTCTTCAAATTCCCAATCTTCAATATCTACCATGTGGATGCCTTTTTTGATGATGGCACCTACCAATATCGCACGACCGTCTTTTCGGGAAACAATCCAACGTTTTGGTGCTGCTTCCACACAAGCATTACAGCCAATGCACTTGTTTCGATATTGAATGATTTTGTACATGTTTAAGCTTCAACAATTTTGTAGAGCTTGTCAGATGGACGAATTTTTTCGCCCACTTTAAAGGAGAACGTATCGCCTTTGCCAACTTGGCTCACGGGCTTGTCATCTAATCGCAACTCTTCAATTGTGGTTTCAATATAACCCGTTGTTGGTCCCGTAATCATCACTCTATCGCCAACTTCCAATTGATTGCTTTCACCTTTGAATTCACCAATAGCTGCTTTCGAAAAATACTTCACTCCTTTGCCAATGTATATTTTTTTCTGTGTTGATTTTGATCCGTATTCGTTATTCCATTCCCCCATTTTCTTGCCCAAATAGTATCCATCCCAAAATCCACGATTGTACACTGTGGCTAATCTTGTTTTCCAATCTTCAATTTTTGCTTGTGTATAGGTGCCATCTAAATAGGCGTCAATCGCTTCTCTGTAGCATTTCGTTGCAGTGTATACATAATCGGCAGATCGTCCGCGGCCTTCAATTTTCATTACACAAACGCCTGAATCAATTATCTTATCAAGGAAATCGATGGTGCATAAATCTTTGGCCGACATGATGTACTCATTGTCTACTTCAAATTCAATACCTTCTTCTTTATCGGTTACCACATAACTTCTTCTACAATTTTGAATACAAGCTCCGCGATTGGCAGAAGCATAATGCGAATGCAAACTCAAATAGCATTTGCCTGAAACAGCCATACACAACGCACCATGCACAAAAATTTCCACTTGCATTAATTTCCCGGATGGCCCTGTTATATTTTTTCGTTTAATATTGGCGCAAATATCAGCTACTTGTTTTAAACTGAGTTCTCGTGCAAGTACAACAACATCAGCAAAAGTGCTGTAAAATTCAATGGTTTCAACGTTGGACACATTGGCTTGTGTGGAAATATGCACTTCTACCCCTTCTTTAAAAGCACAGTTGATAGCCGCATGATCTGATGCGATAATGGCCGTAATATTGCTCTTTTTAGCCGCTTGTACAATGCTTTTCATGAGGCGAATATCGTGGTCGTACAGCACCGTATTGAGCGTGAGATAGGTTTTTACATTATTTGCTTTTCCTATCTCCGCAATTTTATCTAAATCGGCCAATGTGAAATTGTTGGTGGAACGTGCGCGCATATTCAATTGCTCTACACCAAAGTAAACGGAATTGCAACCCGCTTTTATTGCGGCCATCATCGATTCATACGAACCGGCCGGTGCCATTAATTCGATGGCTGAAGAAGCGTTGTTTTTCGATATAACGACTGTTTCTTTTTGAGTATCGGACATGTTGTTCCTTTTTAGGGGTGCGAATATAATTTATAGCTAGATGTAATTCCCTAATTTTCATCATATTCATTCTTTTCGATTGCTTCTAATCATTTTTTAATTGCCTTTCATGCGATAAAAAGCTAAATTCGTTTAAACATTAAACAAAACAGTTTACAAAAATGAAAAAAATATATGTCGCCTGCTTCGCTTTGGCCATTATTGCAGGATGTAAAAAGGATGCTATTACCACTTACGATTGTACAGGAGTAGCACCAACGTATACGGTTGATATTAAACCAATTTTGGATGCTAATTGTGCTACATCTAGCTGCCATAGCGCTACTGCCAAAAAAGAAGGTTACGATTTAAGTTCTTATTCGACTTCAAAAAGTGCTAGTGGAAAATCGGCATTTCTTGGTTCAATTCAACATAAATCAGGTTATAAAGCCATGCCTGAGGGTAGAGCGGCTCTTGATGAGGCGGATATTAAATTAATTTCTTGTTGGGTACAAAATGGTGCTCCTCAATAGTATTTAGTGTTCTGATAAACGAAAACGCCCTGTATCATTGATACAGGGCGTTTTCGTTATATTTTCTTTCTTCCCCTACCTCAAAATAGTTATCGACCCATTTTGATTAGACTCGGAGTGATTATCGAGGAAAGTGAGGTTGAGGGTGTAGACATAAACCCCCGGTTCGAGGTATACGCCTTTGTATCGACCATCCCATTGGAAGAAGATGTCTTTAGACTCGTATACTTTTTCGCCCCATCGGTTGAAAACAGCAATATCGAGGAACTTGAGGGCATCTTTGTTACCGAAGATTTCAAAGATATCGTTGATGTTATCCGCATTCGGAGTGAAAGCATTCGGGATGTAGAGTTTGTAGTTCGGGATAACGGTCACCGGCAAACGAACCGCAGTAGAACATACTTTGCCGTGTGGAGCCGAAGATGCAGTAATCACATAAGCGGTACTGTTGTATACTTGAATTTCGTTGCTATTGCAATCGGTGCAACCTAGTCCTGTTGCAGGCGACCAGTTGAAGACCGCATCGCTGTAATTAGAAGAAGCTGTAATGATTTGCCCTTCACCTAAGTTAAGCACTAAAGAATCCACCGGACTTAAGGTAATCTCCACGGCATCAGGCTGTGTAACGGTAAGGGTAGTCGCTGTAGAACAACCGTTCACATCGGTTACGGTAACGGTATAGTTTGCAGCCGGTAGTCCGCTGATCGAGCCTGTAGAGTTGGTTACGCCATTACTAAAGGCAAAACTGTAACCTGAAGCCCCACCGGAAGCTAAAGCACTAATGGCACCGTTGCTTTCCCCAAAACACTTCACGGTATCAAAAGTAGCGGTAATGGCAATAGCACTAGGTTCTGTAATGGTTACGGAACTTGTAGTCGGACAACCCTTACTGTCGGTCACACGGATGTTGTAAGTACCCGCTAAAAGTCCACTGAAGAAACCATTAGGGGAAGCGCTGTACACGCCACCGTTTTCAAGCTCTAAGGTATAAGCAGGTGTTCCTCCTGAAGCACTCAGCTGCACCGTACCTTTTGCATCGCCAAAACATGGTTCGTTGGTATGGGTCTCAGCAAGACCCACAGCCGTAGGAGAAGTCACTATAGCCGAAGCGGTTACCGAACAAGCCAGCGAATCAGAGACCGTAATGGTATACGTTCCGGCAATTAAACCAGAAGCCGCATTCGTAGTAGAAACATTTGGATTCCAAGTGTAGACATAACCTGAAGAAGCAGGCGTTCCCCCGGCCGCATTCACCGCTACTGATCCATCACTACCGGCATTACAAGTAGTGGCTACGGCTACAGCCGAAGCAGTTAAAGCAGCCGGCTCGGTAATGGCAAAGGTTGTATTCACCGAGCAACCGTGACTGTCGGTAATGGTAACAGAATAACCACCCAAACTTAAACCGGAAGCCGTGGCTGAAGAAGAAACATTTGGATTCCAAGTATACGAATAGCCAATAGTACCACCTTGCGCCACCACAGTAGCCGAACCGTTGTTACCGCCAAAACAAGATACATTGGTTTGCGTTTGACTGAGCACGGAAAGCGGCTGAGCCGGCTGCGTAAGGGTAACACTGTTGGTCACCGAACAACCTTTTGCATCTGTAATCGTTACGTCATAGGTTCCTGCATCTAAGTTGATAGCAGAATCAATAGTGCTGGATGCGTTAGCCGACCACGTAAAAGTATATGGAGCCGTTCCCCCCGAAGTCGTGTACACAATACGTCCGTCATTCACCCCACCATTACATTGCTTATCTAGCGAAGATACGGTGTAACTCAAAGCAGAAGCAGGTTGTGTTAAAGTAACGGTAACGGTAGCACTACAACTGTTATCATCGGTTACCGTAACCGCATAACTTCCTGCACCAAGCGAAGAAGCAGAAGAAGTAGTAGATACATTCGGACTCCACGTATAATTATAAGCCCCTGCAGCCGTTCCTCCGGACACTGAGAGTACAACACTTCCGGTTGTAGCGCCAAAGCAGTTTACATCCGTCTGCGAAGGCGAAATGGCAACAGCAGTAGGTTGATTGATGGTTCCTGTAGCGGTTTGCTTACACGAAGCTAAATCGGTAGCAGTAACGGTATAGGTACCGGCCACCGGAGTAATGGTTTGCCCCACTCCACTATTGCTCCAAGCGAAGGTAAATGGCCCTGCACCGGAAGGATTAGCAGTAGCTGAACCATTGCCCCCAAAACAAGTTGCATCCACAGCGGTAACGGTCATTACCGGAGAAGCAGGCTCGGTGATAGTGGTACTACCTGACAAGGTACACGAGTTCGCATCGGTAGCGGTTACATCATAAGTACCCGAAGTGAGTCCTGTACGATTTGGAGGCAATACTCCACCCGGATTCCAGTTGTAGGAAACAACCCCAGTTGCATTCACAAAGTTAGCGGTGGCGGTAGCAGTAGCTCCCCCGAAGCAAACGTTGTTGGTGCTTGTGAGCGAAAGACTTTGTACAGCAGGTTCAGTAACGGTTTCAGATACCGCCACAAAGCACGATTTATTGTCTACGATATTTCCTGCATAAGTACCTGCAGCAAGGGAAGGAATAGTAGTGGTCCCTGCCGGAATCGGATTGCCCAGATAAGTATAAGGCGGAGTACCACCTGAAATAGTAATGGTGACTGTACCATCCGACCCACCATGACATTTTACATCGGTGTGGGATGTGGTAACAGAGAGAGCAGCCGCAGGCTGCGAAAGGGTAATGGTATCATACACACTACAGCTGTTGTTATCGGAAACAGTTAAATAGTAAGTGCCTGAAGCAAGACCTGTAGGTGCAGCTCCTGAAGCAGTAGCCGGATTCCAAGTGTAGGTATAAGCAGGTGTTCCACCACTCACATTGGTAGTGATGCTACCGGTGGAGTTGCCAAAACAATCAATATTTGAAGACGTGAATGGATGCACAATGGCTGTAGGTTCAGTAATAGTCGTTGTTCCCGAAACAGTACACAAGTTGGCATCAGTAGCCGTTACATCATAAGTACCCGAAGTAAGTCCTGTACGATTTGGAGGCAATACCCCTCCCGGATTCCAGTTGTAGGAAACAACCCCAGTTGCATTCACAAAGTTAGCGGTGGTAGTAGCAGTAGCTCCCCCGAAGCAAACGTTGTTGGTGCTGGTTAAAGTTAAGCTTTGTACAGCAGGTTCAGTAACAGTTTCAGATACCGCCACCGAGCACGATTTATTGTCTACGATATTTCCAGCATAAGTACCTGCAGCGAGCGAAGGAATGGTAGTCGTCCCAGCCGGAATCGGATTGCCCAGATAAGTATAAGGCGGAGTACCACCTGAGATGGTAATAGTTACTGTACCATCCGACCCACCATGACATTTTACATCGGTGTGGGATGTGGTAACAGAGAGGGCAGAATCAGGTTCATTTATTGTATCTCCGGCCAGCACAGTACAATTATACAAATCGGTGATAGTACAATTGTAATTACCTGCAACTAATCCGGAAACATTTTGCGAAGTAGCTCCTGTATTCCAATTATAAGCATAGCCAGGTGTTCCACCGCTCATTGTAAGTGTAAATGCACCTGTGTTTGCCCCAAAACAATTTATATCAGTATTTACTAAATTAGGAACAAGAGGTGCCGCAGGGCCTCCAATAGTGGCGGTAGTGGTACTGGTACAATTATTTTTATCGGTAACAGTGATGATGTATGAACCGGAAATCAGATTTGTTGTAACAGAATCTATATCAAAATTACTCCATGCATAAACGTAAGGAGGATTACCACCGGAGACATGTGCTGTGGCTTTTCCTTTGCCGGAATGATAACAACTATCAATATTGGACTCAAGTGTAATGGCTAAAGGGGGAATTGTAGCAATGGTACTGGATGCTGATGCAGTACAGCCAATATTATCGGTAACCGTTACGGCAATTGGACCTGTGGCCAAATTATTGGCTGATGGGGCATTGGGCTGACCACCGCTCCATGTATAATTATAAGGCGAAGTACCTCCTGATGGAACGGAAGCGAAGGCAGATCCGTTTGTAAGACCGGAACATGAAATGCCAACTGTGGATAGCGTTGCCACCATCGCTGCACCGGGTTGAGTTATCGTAATCGATCCGGAAAATGCATGTAAGGCATTTCCATCGGTGTAATTGTAAGTATATGTGCCTGCAGCTAAACCTGAAATTGAAGCCCCTGTCATACCGTTACTCCAAGAAATATTAACAGGTGCAGTACTGCCGGTAACCGTTAGTGTAGCTGTTCCATTTGAGCCTCCAAAACAGGTTACATTTGTTGTGGCAACACTTGAAGTAATACCACAAGGTAATGAACCAATAGTTGCACTATACTGAAGAAGCGAAGAACATCCGTTTGCATCGTGAAAATCGGCAATGAAAGTACCTGGAGATAGACCGGTAACAGAAGCTCCAGGATGTCCGGGTCCCCAATTAATTCCTGAATATGGAGGTGTACCCCCTGTGATGGCTATAGAAGCCGTTCCATTGTTAATACCGCAGTTGGCGTCTGTTTTAGAAACCGTTGCCGTAATTGCAGTTGGTTGGTTTAACGTATATTGAGCTGTCGAATAACAAATTCCGTCTGTTACCGATACTGAATAGGTACCTGCTGTAAGCCCAACACTAGAAGAGCCACTAGAACCACTATTCCAAGTATAGGCAAAAGGTCCAAACCCCCCTGAGGGAACTAAACTTATATTTCCAGTAGCTCCACCGTTACAAAGCGGATTAACCAAGGTTGGGGTTAATGAAATTTGATTTCTCACTTCTACAGCATGAGTAGCTGTTGCCGAACAGTTATTATTGTCAAGTACTGTGACAGTAGCGTTAAAAATGCCAGCTGTGGTATAGGTATGAGGAATGTTTACCGTAGAAGATGTAGGGTTGGTAACAACAACATTTGGAGAACCATCGCCAAAATTCCAAGTAATACTTTGATATTGAGCAAGTGAACCGGTGAAACAAGGGGGCGTAAACTGAAATGTTGTAGGTTGTCCTAAACAAACTTTGTTGGTGCTTAATGTAAAATCTACGTATAAATCGTATTGGAAATTGGAATAGTAACAATCTCTTTGAGAAAGGTTGTAGAACCCAAATCGACCAGGTTTAAAGCAATCTTGTACGTCAAATTTTAAAACGCCATCAATGTATATTTGTGCTCTGGTATAGGTAAGTTTTAATTGGAAGGAATGATTGTTATTCCAACTCCAACCGCTACTTCCGAAATTATTTTGAACTACAGTGAACTCTGGGGAGTTTTGGTGATTCCAAAATTGGGGTGTATATGTGGCTGGTGGGAGCACTCCTAAAAGGCGGTTTAACGACATTCCACTTGGTGCAGCATTCTGTTGTTCTTGCTTCCAATCGTACAGCCAGCAATCAAAACTATCTGTTGCTCCCAGAGGATTAAGGAAACTGAATACGAATCCCATGTAATCATCATCTGTATCTGTACTTTTGAAGTTGCCCCTAATGTCAACATTCATC
Organism: Chitinophagales bacterium; assembly: GCA_044226285.1. Lineage (GTDB taxonomy): Bacteria > Bacteroidota > Bacteroidia > Chitinophagales > LD1 > CALAYL01. Next base: position 105,873 of record JBGAHI010000009.1, read on the forward strand.
AAGTCGTAGGGGGTAAAATAAAATGATGGATCACCATTAACTGTTTGATGGACTTGAGATCCTCCGCCTTGTACAACCCAGTTCCCATTTCCCGGTTGCCCACCTTTTACCCATGTATTAAAGTCAACATTTGTTGAACATTGGGCATAGCTAGCTAAAGACAAAAATGAATAGGCAATAGTGGATAATAGTTTTTTCAAAATAGGATAGTTTTTGTTATGAAATGAAATTCAACGAACTACTGTAGCTAATATATAATAAAAATACTATAATATCATAGGCATTAGTATCAAAAAAGTAAAGTAACTGAAGTTGATTACAGTCTCTTATGTTTCCATCTATTATGACTCCAAAGCCAGTCGGAAGGTTGCTTCTTGATTGTTCGTTCGAGATATTTAGTGAATTGTTCAGTGATTTCATTATCCGGAAGCGCATTTGCATCGTCACAGATTTCAAAGAGTTCAATCGTATACTTCCCTCTTTCTATTTGCGCCATTTCGATATAAACTACTGCGCAATTATGGGCTTTGGCGTACCTTTCACCACCTGTAAAAAAACCGGTATCTTGATTCAGAAATTGCGTCCAATACGCTCGTTTGGGATTGGGCGATTGATCCCCAATAAAAAATACAGTGGATTGCTCTTTTAATGGTTCATTAAGGAAAGCACTGGCATGTTGCATCCCTATCAAAGTCATACCCATTCTGCCCCTAGTTCTTTGCACCATGCGGTTGAAATAAGGATTGCTGAGCATACTTACTACGCCAAATGTTTTACATTCAAGGATAATCGAAGCTTTGTATGCGCCATATTCCCATGCACCGATGTGCCCAAGCATTGCAACAATGCTTTTTTTCTCCGCTATCCATTTGTCGATGAGTTCAATGTTTTTCACTGTGGCGCGTTCATTTACCTCAGCTTCTGAAATCGAAATACACTTCAACGTTTCAACAATTCGATCGGCAAGATGGTTGTAGCTTTTTCGACAAATTTCCTTTTGCTCGGCATCGCTCTTTTCCGGAAATGAACGCTGGATATTCTGCAATACCAGCTTTTTACGATACTTTACAATATGGCAAAGTACATATGCTAAAACATCAGACAATTTGTATAACACTCTTGAAGGAAGATAGCTTAAGAGGTAAAGGATAGGCGCAATTAGGATATATGAAAGCATAGCTCTAATAAACAAAAGATTTTAGATAATTGATACATTCCTTAGGCTAACAAAGTACAATTATTAAAATCTTTCCACATATTCACTATTTCAATGAAATAATCGGGGTTTATTTTCTCAAAAACTTATTTTCGCAACTGCAATTTTGGATTAGACATTTTCACTACCTAAATATACCGCAAAACATGAATAACCTTCTTTCTGAACGCATCAACTCCATGCAAGAATCAGCTACATTAAAAATGGCAAAAATTTCCCGAGAACTTCGCAGTCAAGGGCATGATGTAATTGATTTAAGTATTGGAGAACCTGATTTTGATACACCACAACATATAAAAGATGCAGCCAAAAAAGCCATTGACGAAGGGTATACACACTATACCCCTGTTCCGGGATATCCTGAATTGCGTAAAGCTATAGCCGCTAAACTAAAACGCGATAATAATATTGACTATACTTTTGATCAGATAGTTGTTTCAACAGGCGCTAAGCAGTCTATTGCCAATGTGGTGTTAAGCTTGGTGAATAAAGGAGAGGAAGTTTTATTGCCCGCTCCATATTGGGTGAGCTACTCCGCTATTGCTGATTTAGCCGAAGGAAAATCAATTGAAATCCCTACAACGATTGACACCAATTTCAAAATTACGGCTGCAGAATTAGAAAAGCACATTACTCCTAAAACCAAGTTGATTATTTTCTCATCTCCATGTAACCCAACAGGAGCCGTATATTCGTTTGACGAGATGAAAAGCCTAGCTGAAATGTTGGTGCGTCACCCGAATGTGTTTGTGATTTGCGATGAAATTTACGAATACATCAATTACACCGGCCAGCCGAATGTGAGTTTAGCTTCATTCCCTGAAGTCAAAAATCAAGTGATTACTGTTAACGGCTTTTCAAAAGGATTCGCTATGACCGGATGGCGTGTTGGTTACATTGCTGCACCACTTTGGATTGCTCAGGCTTGTGATAAAATGCAAGGTCAAATTACCAGCGGAACTTGTTCCATTGCGCAGAAAGCTGCAGAAACAGCAGTTTCTACTGACCTCACACCAACGTATGATATGGTGAAGGAATTCAGAAAGCGAAGAGATATGGTCTATGAATTACTAACGGCTATTCCTAATTTAAAGGTGAATTTGCCGGAAGGGGCGTTCTACTTTTTCTTTGACGTAAGCGCTTATTTCGGGAAATCGTATAATGGCCAAACCGTGAATAATCCGGAAGATATGAGTGCATACCTATTGAACGAAGCTAAGATTGGTTTAGTGAATGGCGAAGCCTTTGGCGATAGCAGTTGTATTCGATTATCTTATGCAGCTTCAGAAGAAAAGTTGCGCGAAGTATGTAAACGATTGAAAGACGCATTAGCAAAATTGAGCTAAATTTTTTTACCATAAGTAAATACAAATCCAATACTGAAATGGCTGAAACCCTTGATTTTTCTGCAATAAAAATTTTGCTCATCGGAGATGTAATGATTGATCATTACTTGTACGGCCAAATCAACAGAATTTCTGCAGAAGCACCTGTGCCTATTGTTGATATTGAAGACGAAGAGTATCGCTTAGGTGGTGCTGCTAATGTGGCGCTGAATCTTTTAGGCTTAGGTGCGAAAACTACATTGCTTACTATGTTGGGTGATGATGAGGTTGGACGAAAAGCACTTCATTTGATGAAGGAAAATAATTTAAAGACAAATCATGTGCTCACTTCAAAGTTGCGCACAACATCGCTTAAAACCCGTATTTTCGATGATGATCGTCAAGTAGTGCGTTTTGATCGAGAAGATGATGCTGATTTATCGAAGGAACAAGAGGAAATGCTTTTAGAGGAATTGAATGCTTTATTGAAGAAAGAAAAATTCAATGCCATCATTCTTCAAGATTACAACAAAGGGGTTTTGACAAAAAAAATAATTAAGCAAATTCTGTTGATCACGGCTAAGTTGAATATACCGGTAGTAGTAGATCCTAAGGAATATAATTTCTTTGAGTATCAACAAATCGATTTGTTTAAACCGAACTTGAAAGAACTATCGGATGCTTTGAAAATTAAGATAGACCCTAAAAATATTAATAGCCTTAGAAAAGCTGCAGAAGAATTAAAGAAGAAAAATAGATTCGATAATTTGATGCTTACGCTTGGCCCCAACGGTATTTTTATTTACGAACAAAATGGCGATTCGTACATTGTTCCATCCCGCGTAATTAAAACGGCTGATGTTTCCGGAGCAGGGGACACCGTTGTTAGTATTGCAGCATTGGGTTTGGCACAGAAGTTGCCTTTGATGAAAGTCGCTAAACTTGCCAATATTGCGGCAGGTAAAGTGTGTAAAAAAGTTGGAGTATGTCCCATAACGCTAAAAGATTTAAAATAAAGCGGTTTCTATTTTTTGTTCTTCTGTTCTCTTTTTCCTATAACCTCGTAGCACAAAGTGAAGTTGATGAAAATGTATTGAAGTCTTATCTTCAATATAGCAAGTGTAATTTTGATAAAGGAGAAGTTATTGTATTATCGGATGAAAATGAACTTCGATTTAGTAATAATTTTGAACTCGAACTACAACGAACTGTTTTTGTTAAGTTACTTAAACCTACTGCTTTCAATGAATCGTTGAGTGAAGTGCTCTTTTACCACGATAAAACCTTGAAATCAATTGAGCTGACTAAGGCTTTAATCTATTATCAAGATCCGCAGTTGTTGATTTCTTTTAAAGACATAAGTCAGAAGTTGCAGACTAATGTGAAAGTAAATTTCGAAAAGGGCCAAGTGCTTCAGATCAGTTACACAGCTAAGTCTTTTTATACGCGTAAGATGCCGGTGGTGCGTGTTCAGCATGCTGTGCCTATGGAGAAGTTCAGTTATCATTTTTCGTATCCCGAATTAGTGAGCCTTGATTTTCAAATGCCGGATGCATTAACCGCAGATGTGAATAGCCAATTAGCAAGTAAGGGAAACTTTAGAGTGAATGGTGTCGAACAAAGTATTGCATTTACCGAAAAGCAAATTACGTATACACAAATACCATCACTCCGCCAGCAAACATTTACACCAAGCCTGTTTGATGATGCGCCTAAAATAGTATTTCATATTACAGGTTTGAAACGTTTTCCAACGCAGGATAAAGCCGAGAAAATACAAGGTGATTATGGTCAGTCTGTTGTAGAGCAAGTGCTTAAACGCAAAGATGTAATGCCTAGACTTTTAACGCGGTTCGATGTGCCTAAAGCCTATGACTACCGCATTAATGCTATTCCAACACAAGAAGAAAAGTTGGGTCGAATCTTCGATTTAGTGCGCAGAAATTTTCGTTGGAACAAGGTGGATTCGTTGTTTATCGATAGCAAAAAAACATTTGAAAGTTTATGGACTGAACGCAAATGCACCGGTAGCGAAATAAATCTAACATTAGTCAAAGTGTTGATGAATTATGGGTTTGAAGCTTATCCGATGATGGTTAGTACGAGAAGTCACGGTCGAGTAAATCAAGAATTTTCAGAGATAGAGGATTTTAATCGAATGATTGCTGTTGTTTATTTTCACGATAAAGTAATTCCACTCGATGCAACACAAACCTTTGGTGATTATCCAATACTTTCATCTGATGTCCTAAATACTTGGGGATTATCGGTGGCAATGAGTCCGGAACGTTGGCTGTTTTTGGAAGATACCACGAATCAGTATCGCAACGCTACGCTTTTGTTAGGAACTTTACTTAATGATGCTGTATTCCGAACAAATGTATATGTAAATAGTTTCAGTTACTCCAAAGCTTTGCGTGTGGCTGCATTGGAGAAGGATAGTGTGAAAAACTTCATTAAGAATACATTCCGTTCGCCTTATTCCGTTAAACATTTTATTGCGGTTAACGAGTATGTCGATTCTTTACCTTTGGCGCAAGAATTCGATGTGGAGATTCCGGTAACCAAAGACAACGATTTACGCGAAGTAAACGTGAACTTCCTGCAGTTTCCTGATACATTAAAAATGATAGAAGAAAATAGAACTACACCGCTTGATTTTGGTTATCTGCAAAACTACGAGTTGAAAGGGGAGTTCTCATTTCCGCAGGAATACCAGATTTATCTTTTGCCTGCACAAACGAGTTTGTCTATTTTAAATGGGGATGTCAGCTACTCTCGAAATTACCACGGCACCTCACAGTCGTTTTCCTATGTATCGAATTTGGTGTTTAAGAAGTCGTTCTTTACCGCAGCAGAATCTAAAGAAATTGCAGCTTTCATGAAGAAAATTGCCAATTATCAAGTGCAGAACGTAATTGTTCGGAAAGTCAATTAAAAGCAATCTTAATCGCTTATTCCATTAAACCTCGTCCTTGTTTTTTGATAAGGTCTTGTGCAATGAGTTGGAATTTCACTTTATCCAAAATTCCGTTTACAAAGTCCTTACTCTTAGGCGTACTGTATATTTTGGAAATATCGATGTATTCGTTAATACTTACTTTAACCGGCACATTGGGCAAATAAAGCAATTCGCAAATGGCCATTTTCATCAGCACCATGTCTAAAACAGCTATACGATCCATATCCCAATTCTTCAAATTAGGTTCGATGATTTTTTGTAATTCAGCATCGTGTTTGTAATACAATTTCAGCAATTCACGTGCAAAACGTTGCTCTTCTTGCCAAGTACGAATCGATTGTATAAACACCGAAATGTCCATGTCTTCTTTCAATCCGTCAATATACTTTTGCAACAGGTGAAGTAGTAAAAAAGCATCGTCATCATGATTATTGAACTTCTCTTCCAAAATGCCTTCTAAGTTTTCGTTATCGGAAAAAACTTTCTTCAGCATATAAATCAGAATGTCGTTAAACTGTTTTTGAGTAGGCTGTTCAATGGCGCAGAACTCTTTGTATTTAGGTTTGTCGCGCAAAACCATGAAGAGAGAACGCACCACTTCCTTATCGATATACGAGTGGATTTTTTCTGAACTCATTAGTGTTCTCCATTCGTTAGATTCATTCAATTTAATGAAAAGAGGATGGGCCGCCAAATTAGTATTGGCTTTCTTATCCTCGTCTGTTTGAATGTACTTCGCCATTTTAAGGGCGGTATCCACTAAGCTATACTGACAAACCTCGTTCAAATAGGCAATATACAGTAAGTACATGGTTACTGTTTTGTCCATATTACGAATCAACTGCAATTCCAATGAAGATAGTTCACTTTCCTTGTTCAACTCATAACCATACAATACCTGCATGGTTTTCACCCTCAAACTTCTTCTCCCTAACATTTATCCTTTGTGTTTAGCTTGTTCAATTCTTTCTTTAGCAATAATAATAGCCGTTTCTTGCGGTGTAGAATTCTCGTTTCTGGCACGCTCCAATACTTGGTATGTTTTCTCGTAAATCTTCTCCACTAATGCATTGGTTTCCGTATCCGATAAGCCTTTTACTTCTTTGTAACAGTTGATTACCCCTCCACCATTGATTAAGAAATCCGGTGCATAATGTATGCCTCTGTCTTTCAACATTTGGCCGTGAATCAATTCATCTGCTAATTGATTATTCGCAGCTCCGGCAATAATTTCGCATTTCAATTTTGGAATGGAATCGGAATTCACTGTTGCACCTAGTGCACATGGTGCATATATATCGGTATCTACATCAAAAATTGATTGAGGTTCAACAACCGTTACATTGTGCTTTTGCGTAACGGCTTCAATGTTTGTGGCATTAATATCGGCAATGGTAATAATGGCATTTTCTTTGGCGAGATGATCAATCAAAAATTGACCAACATGTCCAACACCTTGAATTAATATTTTCTTCCCACTCAAACTATCGCTGCCTGTAGCGAATTTAGTAGCGGCTTTCATGCCCAAGTAAACACCGAAAGCTGTGAAGGGGGAGGGGTCGCCTGCACCGCCCATTTCTATAGGTTTACCTGAAACATGCTTTGTTTTTTGCATGATATAGGCAATCTCTTTCGTTGAGGTACCTACATCTTCAGCTGTAATATACTTTCCGTTTAAACTCTCTACAAACTCACCAAATCGAGCCCAGAATTTTTCGGTTCTTAAGTTTTTGTCGCTGTTGATGATTATACTTTTTCCGCCACCTAAATTAATACCATTGATAGACGATTTGTAGGTCATTCCTCTCGATAGACGCAGCACATCCCAAAGTGCTTCTGTTTCATTAGCATAATTCCAAATTCTGCAACCTCCAAGGGCAGGCCCTAAAGTGGTATCGTGAACAGCAATAATTCCTTTTAAACCGGTTTCTTTATCGTTGAAATAGAGAATTTGCTCATGCTCGTAAGCTTGCATTTGGGCAAGAATATCAGAAGTTGGTTGTTTAAACAAAGATGAAGTTGTACTCATGGCATCAGTTATCAGAACGCAAATATGGTAGATTATTTGGTATTAATAAGCGTTCCCTCGATTAAAGAAATAATGAACTCCTGCTTGTAGTCCAATTCTGAAATTTCTTGATTTCTGATAGGTTAAGTCATTTTTACTGTACCAATCTATGGTTTTAAGGAATTTACCGTTTAAATCAGTTAATCCGATGTAAGTGGGCAATCCAACAGAAATAACTAACCATTCTTTGGGATATACATCAAGTCCTAAATTGAGCAGGAGACCGGCATCTATTTTTTGGAATTTTTGATCGATTGTATACTTCTTAGCATCTATAGATTCAACATTATTAACATATACCGTTTCAGTTCCGGATGTTCTGATACCGATCTGGGGGCCTGCCATCACAAAAAAATTGGTTCTTTCATCCAAACGGCATTGATACTTAAGCATTAATGGGATTTGAACATACTGTAATTTAACTACCCTACGAACATTCACATACCGTATAACACCAACATAATTTGGGTTTGTTGGGTCGTTTTTGGCCACAGGTCCAAGAAAGTCATCATCATATTTCTGACCGGCCCAACTAAATGAAGGTTCTATCTGTATCCCCCAGTTTTTGTGAAACTGGTAGCCAAGTTCAATGCCTAAATTCCCTCCCCATGTGAAAACATAATCCATCTCCGACTGACGAACAATCGGCTCGTTGAATAAATTTAGTGTATTGTAGTTGTTTTGATTGAAAATCCACGAACTGTTGAATGACCCCACTACACCAATATGTAGTCCTTTGCGCAAAGCACCGTCCCAATTGCTCGTCCATTGCGACTTTCTGTAGCTGTATTGCGCAGAAGAGTCACTAGAGAAAGCAAAAATCAGAACAATGGTTAAGAGAAATGCGTTTTTAATCATATCCTTTTAAATTCGTCCATAAATCTAAAAAATAAACCGCTAAGACAAATGTTTCAAACATTTTCGCACAGAATTAAAAGCTGGTTGTGGTTTCAAAAAAGCGCACAAACGCGGTATTATATTCATTCTCCATATGTGTTTGAGTTTTATTGTAAGGTATTGGATGAGCCTTTTGATGAAGCCTGTTCTTCGATTGAGACCCTTTGGATGCAAATAAAAAGCAACGATAGTCCGATTCAAATCGAAGATTTTGGTGCGAAAAAAGGGACTTACACAAGTTCATTAAGTTATTTAGCCAAAAATGTAGCCATTCAACCGAAGTATGGAAAAGTTCTCCACCATTTCTTAAAATGGAATGAAGCAACTTATGTACTTGAACTAGGAACTTCTCTTGGTTTTGGATCTGCTTATATGGCTGCTGCGAAGCCCGGCATAGAACTCACTACTATTGATGCTTCTGCTTCCGTTCAAAATTACGCCAAAACTTATCATCAAGCTTTGGGATTGAAAAATATTACATACATCAACGCACAATTTGATGATGCATTACCAAAATTATTAAACGATTTTCCTCGACTAGATGTGGTTTACATTGACGGTAACCATACTTATGAAGCTACATTGCGTTACTTCAACCTATTGTTGCCCCAATGCACAGCAAATACAGTTTTAATTTTTGACGATATCTATTGGAGCAAAGCCATGACGGATGCTTGGACCACCATCAAGCAAAACGAAAAAGTGCGTTTAACTATTGATGTCTTTCAATTAGGTTTTGTGTTCTTTAGAACCGAACGTTTAGCTAAAGAAGATTTTGTGTTACGTTATTAGTTATTCGCTATTTTGAATACTTTCTTAGCCTCCTGAAGAGCTGGGAAAGTAACCACAACAAGAAAAGAATTGCTTCCTAGCCAATCTTTATTGATTATCGTTTCGTTCTCCAAATTTTCTTTTTCATACAATTTTCTACCCAAAAAATCGGTAATTAAAACATTGAACTTTGGTTCATTTAAAGATGAAACTGCAATTGTGTTTGGCGTTTGATTTACTTGAAGCCCCTCAATTGCTTGTTCTTTTTCGATTCCAACACCAACACCGGCTTCGCCCGTTTTAATACAGAAATTGGGAGAGCTCGAGAAACAAGTATTCGCAAATTCAGATCCAACAACATAATCACTCAACTCAAGATAATAGCCGGTCGGGAAATTATATCTCATTCTTAGCCATGCACAACACAAAGCCCCATTATGCTTGATTTTTAATCCAACAAATTTTAGGGTGTTAATTGGGAAAGTAGGTGCTCTGAAAATTCCGGTGTCTTGCAAAGTATTTACACCAAGTGTTACACCACTATTATAGGCTATAATATTTCGAGATCCATCTGTTTCTACTTTTGCTCCGTTTTTGCAAACCAAAGAGCAAGAGTTAGGGTCAAGAAGTATATCCGATATCCCATCATTGTTAATGTCGTATAAAGCTGGGGTAGTAGTTAAGTATGTTGGTGTTAAACTTGAACATTGCCCAAAACTAACAGTTGTTGATGTAACCAAAAGGAATAAAAAGGTAAGCGTTTTTTTCATCACATATTTTTTTCAAAAATAGAAATTGCTCCTTTAGCTCCAACTTATTTTACAGTTATTAAAGAATAGGGATTTTTCGCTATTTGTTTCAATAGCAATATTCTAGAGGTAAAATGAATAGCGTAGAAAAGGACGATAGGTGTTTAAAACATACCTTTCACCCACTCCACCACATTGATATGGAAAATGTAGTACGGAGCATAAAGCACAATCGACCAGCTTACACAGGCTACGATCATTTGGGTAATTACTTTTCGTTTGTTGGTGGTTAAGTCCATCGCAAAGAATACGCCCACCGGAATAGAAAGGACAATTGGCGTTAGAAATGCAATTCCCCACAATCCGAAAATCTGTTTTACACGGGCAAGAAAGCGTGTTCTTCTCGAGAATTTTTTGTTGAATTTATTCGGGAATTTTTTGATGAGCCATTGTTGTGCAAAGTCATCAATATATACAAAAGTAACGATACCTATAATACCCCCTATAAGATTTGATATTGTACCCGGAATACCCATGTTTGCTGCTATTACAGCAGAAGTTGCCAGTGAAAATTTCACTGTTGAGCCTACTAAAACGGCTAAATTGGATATAACGGTGTGAAGAATCATAGATAACTGTACGAATTAAATCAAATTAAGTTATCTCAAGTCAACTAATTTTACCTTTGGGAACTTTTTAACATCGAAAATAAATGAACTGTCGGGAAGTTCCGATGAAGTTACTTTCAGTGGTTTGTAAATGTAACGCGTACCGTTTTTTTCGTAGATTTTTACTTCCAAAATTTCTTTTGTCAAATCGTCAATTCCAACATCGAGTTTAAAGAACGAAGATTTTTTATTAGAAGGCGCCATTTCAATAACTGTAACCTTTTTGCCTGCCATTTGCTTTTTCTCCTTCACCTGAAATGCATAATCTGTTTCATACAAGCTAAACAACTTGCTGGGGGAAAACACTTCATTGCTTTCGATATAATCGTTGACTTGACATTCGTTAGTTTTGCCAATGTAAGTCCAAATGTCCTTACCATTGCAATACACTTCATTTCCGATAATCGACACCTTGAACATTTTTCCCTTTAACAACACTTTCCCGTTTTGAACTTCCGTATATTTTGAATCGGGTTCATCGGCTTTCAATTTCGGACGAATCATCGTCAACTGAAAATCGGCAGTGATAGCCGGAAAGGCTTTATATTTCTGCGAGGAGCTCTTCAGTAATGCAGCTGCTTCCGGATCCGAAATAGTGGAACTCTTTTGCGCTGTTGCTCCCAACGCAATAAGGCAAAAAAATAGAATACTTGTTCTCATGGTTTGAATCTGCTTAAATATATATGGAATGGCATAAAATCCATGCCAAAACGCATGAGCCATTTATTTCTCGCGCAACTTTAGCAAAATTTGTTCTAATTCCAGTTCGGTTTTTACACGAACTTCTCTCGATTTACTGCCCAAATTTTCACCTACAATACCTGCTGCCTCCAATTGATCCATTAAGCGACCGGCACGGTTATAACCCAGTTTTAATCTGCGTTGAATTAAAGACGTTGAACCAATTTGATTTTGTACAATCACTCTTGCTGCATCTTCAAACATACTGTCTAAATCGCCATCGGCCATAAAATCATCTCCGGCCGATTTGTCGTTCGGGTCGATGTATTCAGGCAATAAGAATGCTTCTTGAAAGCCTTGTTGATCGCATACGTGTTTGCAGATTCTGTCAACTTCTGGTGTATCCACAAAACCACACTGCAAACGAATGATATCGCTACCCTGAGATAACAACATATCTCCTCTACCAATCAACTGCTCAGATCCTCCTGCATCTAAAATGGTACGTGAATCGATTTTAGAAGTGGTTTTAAAGGCGATACGCGCAGGGAAGTTGGCTTTGATAGTTCCGGTGATGATATTCACGGAGGGACGTTGAGTAGCCAAAATTAAGTGAATCCCAATCGCTCGTGCTAACTGTGCCAAACGGGCAATCGGCATCTCAACTTCTTTTCCCGCAGTCATAATCAAATCGGCAAACTCATCTACAACTAAAACGATGTACGGAAGAAATTGATGCCCGTTATTCGGATTTAATTGTCGGTTCAAAAACTTGTGATTGTATTCTTTCAAATTTCGCACACTCGCTTTTTTCAGTAGCTCATAACGATTATCCATCTCTAAACACAAGGCATTCAAGGTGGTTACCACTTTTTTGGTATCAGTGATAATCGCATCTTCTTCACCCGGAAGTTTAGCCAAGAAATGTTTTTCTAATGTTTCGTATAAACTCAACTCCACTTTTTTCGGATCCACCATCACAAACTTCAATTGCGAAGGATGTTTCTTATATAACAACGAAACTAAAATCGCATTAATACCAACGGATTTACCTTGTCCTGTTGCACCAGCCATCAATAAGTGCGGCATTTTCGATAAGTCGGCTACAATAATTTCATTGGATATCGTTTTACCCAAACAAATCGGTAAATCGGCTGTGGTATTCTGGAATTTCTCCGATTGCAACAGCGAACGCATTGAAACAATTTCCTTGTTCACATTCGGTACCTCAATACCAATAGTGCCTTTACCAGGAATAGGTGCAATGATACGAATGCCAAGGGCTGCAAGACTCAATGCAATATCGTCTTCCAAGTTTTTAATCTTAGAAATACGCACTCCGGCAGCAGGTACAATTTCGTACAATGTAACGGTAGGACCAACGGTTGCTTTAATCTTTGAAATCTCAATCGAGTAATTATTCAGCGTTGAAACAATTTGATTCTTGTTGCGCTCTAATTCTTCAGGATCTATCTTAATTTTCTCGTTACCGTGTTCATCCAAATATTCCAATTTCGGAAACACATAATTCGATAACGATAGGGTAGGGTCGTAGTTGGTGCCAATACTGCCTAGCGTTTCGCCTTTATCTTCTTGCTTAATTTCGGCTACTTGCAGGTCGAGTGCATCATCATCTTCTGTCTCCAATTCTAGATCCAGATTCTTGGTAGGTTTTTTACTGATGGGAGGAGCAGCATTGTTGATTAATTCCATTTCTAAGTCGGCTTCTTCCTCTTCCTCAGGCACTTCTTCAGGGAATGAAGGTTCAGGAGCTACGTCTTTAATTTTATCTTTACCGAAGATGTTTTCGTCCTCATCCACAAATGCAGGAACTATAGGCGCTCCGTTGCCTTTTCCTAAATCGCCCTCCATCTTTTTTGTTGGCGTTATGTGTTTTCCGAAATCGTAATTAAAGGCCCATATTAATACGAGTAACGAATAAGCAACAAGAATGGCCGCAACACCAATGGGTTTCAATAGTCCGGTGAGTATACCTTCGCTACCGGTAAGGTAATTGCCAAAGCCTCCGCCCCAGTTAATCACTGAATCGGGAACGGTAAGCGAATTGATAAAGGCTAAAAGAGCGGAAACCCAAACCAGTGCTACAAATCCGTACACAAACCATTTTAATAATTTGAAGCTGGATTTAGCGAAAAACAAATTAAAGCCAAATACAAAGCTGAGTATAGCTAATAGGTAGGCTCCGAATCCAAATAATCGCTCTACTAAGAGGTAAGAAAGCAAAGCACCGATGCGTCCCATGCTATTACTTACCTTCGCGCCATTATCCATTAATGCAGCTCCGGCTCGGTTGTTTATTTCCGATTGATCGGCTGCGGCACTGAAAATATGGGATGTAATTGCCACCAGTACTATAAACGAAAATATCAGCAAGCCTAAGCCTATCGTTTTCGAAATCCGCCCATCGTTCCACCATTTAAGCTCTTCAGTAGTATCGACCTCATTACTAGCTCCTTTTTTAGCACTTGGCGCAGCGTTTTCCTCGGTAGGGACTTTTCTTTTTCTTTCCTTTTTTGGTTCTGTATTTTCCATCTTGCCAAATGTCTTCAATAGTTTCAGACTAATAGCTATTTGCGATTTGGTAATTGTAAACAGTGATTGTGAAAATGTATAGTATAATGAAGTTGTTTGTTTTCAAAAAAAATATACATTTGCAATCCGAAACGCGAAATCAATGCCTCAGTGGCGGAATTGGTAGACGCGCTCGACTCAAAATCGAGTGTTGAAAGACGTGGGGGTTCGATTCCCTCCTGGGGTACCAAAAAAAGACCGTGAAAATTCACGGTCTTTTTTATTTCTAGTCGTTATGTTCAGCTTTCATATTCATTCAGCATACAACACTTCTTATACTTTTTCCCACTGCCGCAAGGGCATGGATCATTACGTTCTACTTTAATTTTATCTTTTCCGAAGTTAGCTTTGTGCTGAAAATCGTAGGTTTCAGCCGGATCTTGTAAAAACGTTCGACTTAATAATGCATACACTTCCGGATGCTCCTCTAGTAGTTTCTCAGGCCGCTCGAAAAAATATTCTGAGCAAACAGTTAAAAACTCTTGTTCATTTGTTGCTCCATAAGCACGAATTGTAGAATCATCGGCTTTGATGTTCGCCATTTCATCTTCAGCCACTTTCAACCAGAGTTTGATTAATTCATCCGACATAAAATGCGTTGGCAATCCATCCAATACGCCATCTGCACTGTCGAGTATATGCACAAATTCATGAATACCAACGTTGCTCTTATCGTTGTTGTTTTTGAAACCTTGTATCAACGCACTTTCTGAAAGATACATGTCTGTAAATTGTCCGTTGTAGCGCACTTCACCTAGGGTAAATCCACTTTCAAACTTTGAAACAGCGGCTTTAACAATCACTACTTTCGATAGCTGATTTTTGTAATGAAAGGCGTGCCCAAATGTTACAATAACAGCCGAACTGGCTACGAGTATTTCAACTAATCGTGTTGGATTTACCTCTTCAAAATGAATGGGTACATGCACTAAAAAAGCAGATACTTGTTGCTCAAAATCGGTTTTTCGATGCTCAGGCAATTGGGTGTAATAGAATACATGCTTTTGCAAAAGCGCTATATCTTCAATACTTAACGGATCTCCACTGAATGAATTGCTTCCAAATAAGTTGCTGATAAAATCTCCTAACATTCTTCCTTAGTTAATCTTGTCGCAATGTATCCACCTAAAAATCCCATAGGTAAATACGCGCCAACCAAATCCGTAATGGTAAACCAAGTGGGTGATGGCAACATGAAGATATTCATAATTCCTCCAATCATGAACCAAGTTGCAATAAGCAGAGCGTACATCATTTTCTGATTTGGAACAATATAGGCCGTAATACATGAACCTACTAAAGTTCCTAAGGAGTGTGCGAGAAACGGCATCAGAAAATGCTTTGGCTCCATCAAATGCATAGCGGCTTTGAGACCTTCTATTGTTTTTAAATCTGTTCCTTCAGGGGGAGGGATAATATGGCTACTCACCATGATAATAGCCATGTTAAGCGCTCCACCAATAAAGGCACCTGCTAATATGGCTAAACTGTTTTTCAGTATTGGATGCATGTTACATTAATTTGTTTTTCCGAAATGGTTCATCGTAAACAAGGCTATAGATGTACAGAATGCAATCAGTACAATAAATCCAACTACTTGTATTATTGCAGACTTGTCTTTAATTTGACGATGGAACAGAAAGCCTATAATTGCGCCAAGTGCGCCTAACAATGCAGAATAAAGAATTGGCGTTCCTGATGGTCCTGCCAATACATCAGCCAGTTTTGACAAAATAAGTATGGGCGGTAAAATAAATAGGATGTATACAATTTGCGTTTTCTTATCCGGTGTTTGACTCATGCTTTCAGTTTTAAATTGTTCTCTAATTTGAAAATAAAGAAAAATAAAATGCTTGTTTACGGCATTCTTTAAAATAAGGGAATATCTATTTTCTCAACTTTCTAATGCCTTCTTCGTTTGCGAAACCCATCGGGGTGCATCGTTAATTCCTTGGCGTAGCAACAAGTTCAATTGCGCAGCATGATGTTGCACATGCCGCATATTATATAATAACAATTCAAATATCGTGAAACTTCGATATTCGTTTTTCCAAATCTGATTTGCTGTTTCATCGGTAAGACTTGCAATCAGAGTATGGCATTTTGTTCGGCAGTATTCCAAGTAGGTGAGCAGTTCTTCTTTAGAATATACTCTTTCAGGCATTGTTGCCGATTCAAATTCAGATAGCGTAAATGGAGCCAGAGGAGCGAAGGTTGTAGGATCCGGAGTCAAATAATGATCTAGCCAAAATAGAGTATGATAACTGATATACCAAAAGAGGGAAGGGGTGTTCCATAAATCATCCGGACATTGCTTTATCGCATTCTCCAGCATATCTATACTGGCTCCAAACTGTTTCCAGAGCGATGCTTTAAGGGTTGGGTTCATGGTTATTTTTTTAGGCTCATTTTCCCAATATTACCGAATTCTTACTAATTCAGTTCACTTTATTGAGTAACAAATACCTTTACAAAAAAATAAAACATGAAAAATAGACGCATTTACTTTTTGGGAATATTGTTTGGCTTATTGGCCATTGCCTCTTGTAAGAAGACAACAACGGATCCGCCAAATACAAAAGTATCTTTAAAAAATGTTTATACCCTTGCGGGTGGAGGTCCGTCCTATGCCGATGGCCAAGGTACTTCGGCAAAATTTTTCTTCCCTGTTGGGATTGCCACCGATGCCAATGGAACAATTTATTTAGCAGATTACAACAACTATAAAATACGTAAAATAACTTCGTCCGGTATAGTGTCTACAATTGCAGGTAGCGGTGGAGTAGGTACTGGTTCCGGAAATGTAGATGGAAATGGAACTGCTGCTCAATTTGCAGGTCCAAAAGATTTAGTGGTGGATGCTTCCGGAAACATTTATGTAACTGATGCCGGTAATTCGAGTATTCGAAAAATTACGCCAAGTGGCGATGTAACTACATTTGCGGGTGGCACCTATGGCTATGCAGACGGCACGGGAACTAATGCACAATTCAAATCTCCCCAAGCTATTGTAATTGATGCTTCAGGTAATTTGTATGTAAATGATTATGATGATTTTAGAATTCGAAAGATAACTCCAACTGGTGTTGTTACTACATTTGCAGGAGATGGTACTTCAGGGTTAAACGATGGTGCAGGTTCCGCTGCACAGTTTTTTATTCCACATGGATTAGGGATTGATAAACAAAACAATTTATATCTCGCTGATGGGAACAGAATTCGAAAGATATCTGCAAGTGGAATTGTAACAACAGTTTCGGGCTCTACAAGGGGATATCGCGATGGATTTACCGGAGATGCCTTATTCAAAAGTGTTGAAGATATAGCTGTGGATGATGCCGGAAATTTGTATATATCCGAAGCTTTTCAAGCCAATAGAATTAGGAAAATTACACCGGAAGGGGTAGTCACAACGTTAACCGGAAGTACTGTTGATAATGGCGTTTCGGGTAATGTAGACGGACTGTTGTCGGAAGCTGCTTTTAACTACCCTAAAGGCTTAGCATTCGACAAAAACGGAGTATTGTATGTTACCGATAGCTATAATCATGCTGTTCGAAAGATTGCTGATTAAATGTCATTTACATAAAACAGAAACGGGACTAACATTTTCATGTAGTCCCGTTTTTTTATTTCTTCAATGAATGAATTACATATCCAACAACAAATCCACAGGATCTGCGCCTAGCAACATTTTAGATGGATTTTCCAAGAAGTCTTTTACCGCTACCAAGAAACCAACTGATTCTTTTCCGTCAATAACACGGTGGTCGTAAGATAAGGCTACGTACATCATCGGACGAACCTCAATTTTGCCGTCAATTACCATCGGACGATCTTGTACTTTATGCATACCCAAAATAGCCGATTGCGGTGGGTTGATGATTGGAGTCGACATTAATGAACCAAACACTCCACCATTCGAAATAGTGAATGTTCCACCACTCATATCATCCATAGTCAATAAACCGTCACGGCCTTTAATAGCCAATGCTTTCACCGATTTCTCGATTTCTGCTAAGCTCAACGATTCTGCATTTCTGATTACAGGTACCACTAAACCTTTTGGTGTTGAAACAGCAATAGATATATCGCAGTAATCGTGGAATACTAGGTTGCCTTCTTCAATGTATGCGTTTACAGCAGGATATTTCTCCAACGCCAAACAAACGGCTTTCGTGAAGAACGACATCATCCCTAAGCTCACTTCATGTTTTTTCTTGAAGGCTTCTCCCATTTTCTCGCGAATCTTGTTGATGTTGGTCATATCTACCTCGTTGAACGTAGTTAGCATGGCCGTTGAGTTTTTCGAGTACACCAAACGATCGGAAATGGTTTTACGCAAACGACTCATTTTCTCCACACGCTCTACTCTCGAGAAGGCTTCACGCACTGCACCGCCTTTTTTATTCTGAATGGCCTTTAAAGCATCTTCTTTGGTAATTCTACCGCCAATGCCAGAGCCTTTTACATCCGTGTTTTTTACACCACCTTCTGCTAAAATTTTCTGTGCAGCAGGAGATGGATGTCCGCTTGCAGCCGAATTTTTCGTTTCTTCAACTTTCTTCACTTCTGCTTTTGGAGCAGCCGTTTCAACTGCCTTAACTTCTACTTTAGGCGCTTCTACTTTCACAGGAGCAGCGGCAGTTTCATCGATAGTAGCTACCAAAGCGCCTACTTTCAAATCGTCACCTTCTGCGGCTACAAATTTCACTTTTCCTGCCACAGGTGCAGGTAATTCCTGCGATGCTTTATCGGTCTCTACTTCGCAAATCGGTTGATCGAGTTGCACATAATCTCCGTCTTTCACCAAAAATTTGGAAAGGGTAACCTCGGTAATGGATTCGGCTACGTTCGGAATTCTGAGTTCTGTCATAATGTATTTTTTATTCGAATGATTTGGTCAATATATCTAAATTCTCTTTGGCATGCGATTTCTTAAAGCCTGTTGCCGGTGAAGCACTTAATTTACGGCTCACACAAGTCATTGGCAGTTTATCGTAAAGGTTGGTGAACAAGAACGTCCATGCCCCCATGTTTTTCGGTTCATCTTGTACCCAAACAAAATCAGCTTTTGCATATTTCTTGCGAATCGCCAACAATTGTTTTTCCGGTAGTGGATATAACTGCTCGATACGCACAATGGCAACATCGGTGATCTTTTCATCGCGTTGTTTTTTCAATAAGTCGAAATACAAACGACCGGAAACCAACAATACCTTGCGTACTTTTTTCGCGTCTACATTTTCGTCATCCAATACTTCTTTGAAACCGCCAGTTTGAATTTTCGAGATGTCTGAAATACAATCAGGGTGACGTAAGCCCGATTTCGGTGTCATTACAATCAACGGTTTACGGAATTCCCATGTTAACTGACGTCTCAAGCAATGGAAGTAGTTAGCTGGATCCGTGATATTCACCACTACCATATTCAACTCAGCACACATTTGCAAGAAACGCTCTAAACGTGCTGATGAGTGTTCAGGACCTTGTCCTTCGTAACCGTGTGGTAATAACATCACCAAACCGGTAGAATGGTTCCATTTACTTTCTCCTGCAGCAATAAACTGGTCGATGATAATTTGCGCCCCATTGGCGAAATCTCCGAACTGCGCTTCCCAAAGTACCAAGTTATCAGGCGATACCATAGCATAGCCGTATTCAAAGCCTAACACACCATATTCCGATAAATGCGAGTTGATGATGAACATCTTTCCTTGCTTATCGCTCAAGTTGCTTAAACGGCAATATTCTGCATCGTTGCGCTCATCAGTTAATACAGCATGACGGTGCGTAAACGTTCCTCGCTTCACATCCTCTCCACTTAATCGAACGCTTTTGCCTTCCATCAATAAACTGCCATAAGCCATTAATTCGGCTGCAGCCCAGTCAATCGTTCCTTTTTCTTCAATTCTTGCTTTTGCATCGCTCAATTGCTTGGCGATTTTTTTCAACGGTTGAAAATCGGCAGGAATGGTGAATAAGCCTTTCACTAACGCATCAACCGTTTTCTTGTTGATAGCCGTTTTAGGGGATTCTTCGAAATCTTTTTCAGTAGCTCTGCGTAATTTTTCCCACGCTTCTTCGCTTTTGTGTTTCTTGTTGGTTAGTGGGGTCTGACGAACTGAATCCAAGCGCGCTTGCAAATCGGCCCAGAATTCTTTCTCCATTTTTTGCGCCAACTCAGCGCTCAAAGAACCTTCTGCTTCTAGTTTTGCAGAATAGATATCGCGTGGGTTAACATGCGTATCAATCAACTTGTACATACCCGGTTGGGTGTATTTCGGATCGTCACTTTCGTTGTGGCCCCATTTACGGTAACACACCATATCGATGAAAATATCTTTGTTGAATTGCTGACGATATTCTGTTGCTAATTCAGCCGCAAAAACCACGGCTTCAATATCATCTCCATTTACGTGCAATACAGGAGCATCAATGGTTCCGGCAATCGATGAGCAATAATCCGATGAACGGGCATCATCAAAATTGGTGGTGAAACCAATTTGGTTGTTAATCACAAAGTGCAAGGTTCCTCCGGTATAATAGCCTTTCAATTTCGCCATTTGCAATACTTCGTACACAATACCTTGACCGGCTACAGCCGCATCACCATGAATAAGAATTGGTAAAATTTTATCGTAATCGGAATTGAAAACGTAATCGGCTTGTGAACGTGCAATACCTTCTACTACAGGGTTTACTGCCTCTAGATGCGAAGGATTCGGAGCTAGTTTCAAATACACATGCTTGTCTTCATCTGTTGTATAGTGCGAAGCATAGCCCATATGGTATTTCACATCGCCATCGCCCATGGTAGGGTCGCCCACCATGTTCCCTTCAAATTCATTGAATACCTCTTCGTAAGTTTTGCCCAAGATGTTCACCAACACATTCAAACGACCACGGTGCGCCATGCCCACCACTACTTCTTCAACGCCAGTGCGGGAAGCCGTGTTAATGATACCATCTAAAGCAGGAATAGTGGTTTCACCACCTTCTAGCGAGAAACGTTTTTCGCCAATGTATTTTGTGCCCAAGAATTTCTCGAAAACTACTGCTTGATTCAATTTGCGAAGAATGCGCTCTTTTTGCTTTGCAGAGAAGTTGATGAGTTTATCTGATTTCTCCAGTTTGTTGCGGAAGAAATCTACTTCTTCTTTTACGCGTACATAACCGATTTCAAAACCGATGGTGCCGCAATAAGTGTTTTTTAACTTTGTGAAAATATCGCGCAATGAAGCATTCGGTAAGCCGATTTCACTACCGATTTGGAATTTTTTATCTAAATCCTTTTCCGATAAGCCGAATTCTTCGAGTTCGAGGTTGGCTTTACGGTCTTTGCGCTTACGAAGCGGATTCGTGTCGGCAATCAAATGACCTTTTCTGCGATAGGCTTTAATGAGGTTGAACACTTTAAACTCGTCAGCCGAAACGGAACCCGATTTTCCGTTGTAGTTTAGGGTAGCAAAGTCAAATCCTTCAAAAAACTTTCTGAATTCTTTGTCTACTGATTCCGGATTTGCTTTGAAATCCAAGTACAGATTTTCTAAATATTCGGGAGTGGCGTTCGTTAAGTAGCTGTAATTGTCCATCGTGTATTTTCAAATGTGTGCGAAAATAGGGTTATTAATGTTTTTATAAATAAAATACGCAGGAAAATATTAAACAATAACAAATTAGATAAGATTTCTTTCAAGTGTAAAGAGATTACGCCTTTAATTTGTTAAACAGCAGGTGAGAGGTAATGGTAACGAATGTTGAAATTACTGAGGTACTGAATTAAGCCTGAAAAACTATTCTTTATTGCAATCGAGGCTTAAAATAACTAATCCCCAATTTAAACATAAAGTATTGAGCTGTTTGATTTTGGGTGTCAAATATTTGATAACTATATCCTCCATCTAAATGGAGTTTTATTTGTTTGGTCAGTCTTACATTTATTCCAAGGAGTGCTTCAAAGGCTCCAATGTTTTTTCCAATATGTATTTGGTTAGCGTTTTGATCGTAACGTTTCCCTTCATTCAATAGAATGCCAAAGCCTTCTGAAAGTATAACTTCCGGACTAACAATCTTATCACCGAGGATTGAAACATGTTGCAGCCCATAGACGGTGCCAAAACTATAGTTTGTAGCATTGCTGCCGGTAAACATGTTATATCCAATACCTGCACCAAGGGAAAAGTATGGATTGAATTTATACGCAAACGTATTATTGACTCCAAATCCAATTGCGTTGCTTGTTACATTGCTCTGTCTAGTAATGGATTTGTTAGGAAAATACATCTGTAAAAAGAAATAATCAATAAAACCTTGTTTTCTCAGCTTTGCCGAATCTACTTTTTTGACTTCAAATGTAGGGTCACTAATAGGCTGAAAAGCTATGTTAACAGGTGCTTGAGTTACAGAAGTTTCATCTTTTTTTAATTCTTTGATCTCACTAAAATTAAACACAAAAATGCTTTTGTCTGTAGTCATCACTTTAACCGTTTCATTTGGGGTTAGCTCAACAATATTGCATTTAATTTCACTTCCATTTTTTAGATAAAGGATATGTGTAGTCGTACTTATGCTTGTAGATGGTGTATTTGAAATTTTAGCTGAGCCCAATTCAATTCCATCAATTGCCAATAGTTCCCCTTTTTCAACAGCTTGAGTAATCAATACTTGGTTGAAAGCTGTTAACTTGTTACGAATGTAAATGACATACTTATTTGTGCTTTTGTAGTAGTAAATAGATTGTACATAGAACTGGGTATAGGAGTATTTTTTGTCTAAATTGATAGTAGTACGTCCTCCACCTTGTAATATTCTCTCTTCGTATATGTAAACAAAATCTCCATTGGTGTTACTTCCTAACCCTAATGAAAAAATAGAGCCTTTTCTGATTACAATTGACTTCCCGTTCACATTAACGGTAACTGTTTCTGCCTTCTTTTGAGCAAATGCAATTGAAAAATGTAGTAAAATTAGTACTGAAAGTAAAAGGTGCTTTTTCATAATGGGTGTGAAATTGATTTCAACAAAAGTAATATTTTGGTTTATCTTTTTATCCTCAGCATCAAAAGGCGTAAGTAGTATTTTGTTGCGATTTATTGTTTGTATGGTTGTTGCTGAATTACAAGTGGTATTCTTTGCTTCAATCAAGAGCAGCAGTAACCTTTCACCGGATTCAGCGTACTAGATTAAACGCTTAGGTAGTTCGTGTCAATCGCTTGTCGAAATATTTATATTACTTTGGTGGGAACGGCTAAGCTGTTTTACTTTCAATCAAAACGTTTTTAAATCATTGTATGAAACATCTCTTTACAACGTTTCTCTTTTTTATCATTACCATAAAAATGCTTGCACAGCCTGTCAATACACAATTTGGACAAGTGCAGGGAGCTGTGAATGGAACAGTGTATCAGTTTTTAGGGATACCTTTTGCTTCACCTCCGGTAGATAGTTTACGTTGGAAAGCACCTCGAAATCCCAATAGCTGGGCAAGTGTTTTAACGACTACCAGTTTTGCTCCGGTTTGTCCGCAAAAGAGCTA
Organism: Chitinophagales bacterium; assembly: GCA_044226285.1. Lineage (GTDB taxonomy): Bacteria > Bacteroidota > Bacteroidia > Chitinophagales > LD1 > CALAYL01. Next base: position 129,340 of record JBGAHI010000009.1, read on the forward strand.
CGATCAAGGCGGAGTGCACGATACCATTGTGGGCAACGAAGATTGTTTGTATTTGAATGTTTGGTCGCCACAGTTAGGTTCTGCCAATTTGCCTGTGATGGTTTTTATTCATGGAGGCGGAAACCAGCAGGGAAGTGCTAGCGAGGTGAGTGCAGGAGCACAAATTTATTTCGGCAAGAATCTTTCTTCGCGCGGGAATGTTGTAGTGGTTACCATTCAATATCGCTTAGGGCCTTTAGGGTTTTTGGTGCATCCGGGTTTAGAGGCCGAGAATGCAAATGCTACCGCAGGTAACTATGCCGTAATGGATCAAATACTTGCCTTAAAGTGGGTGCAAAACAACATCGCTAATTTTGGTGGCGATCCAACTCGCGTGATGATTTTTGGCGAAAGTGCCGGTGGGGTAGATGTTGGTAATTTACTGATAAGTCCGTTAGCTTCAGGTTTGTTTCAGCGTGCTGCCATACAATCCGCTATTCCGGTATTGGCCGATTATACTTCAGCTAAAACTAATGGTATTCATTTTGTCGATAGTTTTACCACAACAGGCACCGATGCACAGAAAATTAGTTACATGCGTTCGTTGCCGGCCGATTCGTTAGTTAAATACGAAGCTCCACCGGTAATTGGTGGTGCAGTGGGTATGCATTGGCAGTCGGTAGTCGATAATATTCATTTTCTCGATTATCCCACAGCTCGTATCCAATCCGGGAATTTCAATAAGGTGCCACTTGTAATTGGTTCAAACGCTGAAGAAATGAGCTTGTCTGTCCCTCAAACCATAACTCCGGCAATGGTCACAGCACTCATTAACAGTAAACTCCCTGTTGCCTTTCGAGCACAAGCGGCTACATTGTATCCGGCAGGTACCACCAATGCGGAAGCTAAAGTATCGTACATCGGTCTATTAACTGATGGGCAGTTTACCGCCACAACTAGACGAATAGCCCGTTGTATCAGCCAAAATCAAACCGAGCCGGTATATCGCTATTTCTTTTCTCACAAACACACTGTGGCAGCGCTCACGCCTTATGGCAGTTATCACGGCATGGAGTTGTTTTATGTTTTTAATAACTGGGAGAATGCCACATTGGGCACTGGACCGCTATTCAAAGCGCAAGATGATTCAGTGCAAAAGGCCATGTTAGCGTATTGGACAAATTTTGCTAAAACCGGAAACCCAAATGCTTCCGGGTTAGTAAATTGGCCGCAATACCAAAGCGCACCTGATTGCTATTTGGAAATCAAAGCAACACCTGATGGCAGCGCATGTGGGTTGCGAACGGCTAAATCCGATTTTTGGGATGCCGTGAGTAGTTTTACAGGATGTACAACCAGTGTTGGTATTGAGCATATCGGAGGTGATTATTTGCTTTCCATTTATCCAAATCCAACGAATGGACTGTTTCAACTGCATATTTCAGATGGACAGCAAGTGGAGGAAGTGAATGTGTATAATACTTTCGGACAGAGAGTGTTTACATCAGCGAATGTCAATACAATCGACCTAACTTCACAAAGCGAAGGAGTGTATTTGGTGGAGGTGAAAAGCGGAGGTAAGACGATGAATGGGAAACTGACAAAGCTATAATCGAAAACGCCACCAATGCTGCTGCAATGATGGCGTTACTCTATTTATGAAGAAGAATTATCCTTTCTTTTCGTCACTTGAGCCAAACAATCCACTCAGTTTGTTTTGAATGTCTTTTACGGCTTCGGTGGCTTGAACAGAAAGTTCGGCCATTTTGATGGTGGCTTCGTCAATCACTTCTTTCCCTTTTTCTTCCAATTCTTTCAATCGAGCTTCTGCTTCCGGAGTTAATTCTGCAACTTTCAATTTAGCCTGATCGATTAGCACATTGGCTTGAGTTTGCATATCGGCTGTTAGTTCTTCCGCTTTCGCACCAAATTCGGTTGCTTTTTCTGCTGCCATTTTCGAAGCGGTATCGGCCAATTTCTCGGCACTACCCAGCAATTCGTTTATTTTTTCTTTTCCTTCTTCTAAGAAATCGTTTACGTTGTTTTTGTTGTCCATGGTATCTATAATTTATGCATTAAAGATAGCAAAGTCCTTACCAAACTCTGTTAAGTCTGTCCAATTGGCATATACTTTCTTAGATTTCTTTAATTTCGATCTATAAAAAGCACATTATGTCTACGGCCTACCTTCCAAGCGTGATAAAGCAGTTTGAGTATTATAAACAGTTAGGTGAGAAAACCTTTGCTCAGCTCAGCGATGAGCAATTGTTTCAGCAATACAATGCTGAAAGTAACAGTATTGCAACAATAGTAAAGCACTTATGGGGGAATATGCTGTCGCGATGGACGGATTTCTTAACCACTGATGGTGAAAAGGAATGGCGCAAACGCGATGCCGAATTCGACAATGATATTCAAACACGGGAGGAGTTAATGGCGAAATGGAACGAAGGATGGAATTGCTTTTTCAATGCAATACATCCATTAACGGAAGAAGATTTAGGTCGCGAAATCTTTATTCGCAACCAAGGACATACTGTAATGGAGGCCATTAATCGACAGTTGGCGCATTATCCCTATCATGTAGGACAAATTGTGTTTATCGGAAAAATGTTTTGCGATAAGCCATGGGAATCCTTGTCTATTCCCCGAGGGAATTCAAATGCTTATAATGCCAACAAGTTTGCTCAGCCGAAGCAAAAGGCGCACTTCACAGATGAGTTCCTGAACAAAAAAGAATAACAGTAGATTTCATTTTTCGCGTCTTTCCGAAAAAATCATTAATTCGCGTTATAAAACCCATTCATTATGAAAAAAAATGTAATAGCCCTATTTGCAAGTCTTATCTTTTTTGCCGCATTTGCCCAAAACAAGCCTACAGTAACTTGGTTTGGCGTTGATTTCACTAAAGCAAAAATGATTGGGAAAAAGGGGTTCAGAGAGCCCAAAACAATACAGTCGTACTATTTGCGTAAATGGAATGAAGAAATTCTGCGACAAGACGGGAAATTCAATTTGAAAATATATGCGAAAAGAGGTAAGGTATTAACAAATTTAGATGTTGTAAATGCCCAAAATGATAAGGTGGACGCTGACCAATTGGTTATAAGTGAAAAATATTCCATTACAGAAGGTGATGTTCAAAGTGTGGTAAGTAATTATGTTGGGAAAGGCAGTGGAAATGGAATTGTGATGGTTGTAGAAAGTTTTAACAAGAAAAAGAAAAAAGCCTATATCTATCCGGTTCTGTTTGATATTGCATCAGGGAATATCATTAAAATGAAAAAACAAAAAGGGAAAGCCGGAGGAATGGGCTTCCGCAATTATTGGATTGGCGCAATTTTCCATGTCATGCGAAAAGGAATAAAAAAATAAAGGCAATTTTTGTGTTCAGGTGTCTTTAAAGAGGCAGAGAAAAGTTTCAGTCCTATTTACTGTAAAGCAATCTTTTATTTGTTCCCAAGAAAAAGAAATCCCTGCAACTATAGTCAGGGGCCAACCCTCCATTTGTACAAAATACCTTCTGATTACAATCGAGTACTAAGCTTTGGTAATCAGGACAGTTTTTGCATTCATTAATTAAAAAGTAATCGTTGCCTAAATAGTTGTAGCCATAAATTTCAAATCGGTTGTTCATACCGGATGATTCCATATTATTCTTAATATTTCTTAACCATTCAATTTGTTCTAATGGTTTATCGTAGTGACAAGCGGCACTTGTGTTTTTTTCTTTCACACATGAAGAAAGTAGGATGCACGCAGCAGTTAAAATGTAGATGTGGGCTTTGATAGTCTTAGATTTAGGGTTACTATTGCACTAAGTTAGGAAATATCCATTAAAACCATTGGCTTTTGTTGATGTGGATAAAATGAAGACTTTGATTTTAGGTGGTTTTAGCATAAAATGAACCCATTTGAGATTGTTTTTTAGATAATTATTTTTTTTTCGAGAAGAAAAATTATATTTGCGCTCCCAAAAGAATAAACAATGGCACACCACAAATCGGCAAAAAAGAGAATTCGTCAGACAGCTTCTAGACGTTTACGCAATAGATACTACGCAAAAACTACGCGAAATTTTATTCGTAATTTACGTTCGTTGAAAGACGCAAAATCATCTGAAGAGGCTTTACCAAAAGCATTTTCAATGGTTGACAAATTGGCTAAAAGAGGCTATATCCACAAAAATAAAGCCGGCAATTTGAAATCAAAATTATCTGCTCGTATCGCTTCACTTAAAAAGTAAGCATTACTGCTAAAGAATACAATGGAGCCTCCGACAAGGAGGCTTTTTTTGTTTCCATTCGGTTGTCGATGAAACCATTAGAAAGTTTAAGCGCTCCGAAACTTTATCCTTTAAAATAGAAATGTATTTTTGTCCACTTCAAAAATTAAACACACGCGATGAAAACGGATGATATTGTAAAATTATTAGGCGAAGAAAAAGCCAATTATTTATTAGGACACACGTCCAAAACCTTTTCAAAAGAGCAATTGTATTTGCCGGGGAAAGATTTCGTGGAGAATTACTGGAAAGACAGCAATAGAAATATACGTACGCTACAAAGTTTGCAAACTATTGCCAATGCAGGCCGATTAGGGGGCACAGGCTATTTATCGATTTTGCCTGTAGATCAGGGTATAGAACACAGTGCAGGCGCATCATTCGCACCAAACCCAGTGTGTTTCGACCCGCAAGGCATTGTAGAATTAGCGATAGAAGGCGGTTGTAATGCTGTAGCTTCAACCTACGGAGTGTTGGCTTCTGTTGCTCGTAAATATGCACACAGAATTCCATTCGTAGTTAAAATAAACCATAACGAGTTTTTAAGTTATCCGAATTCTTTCGATCAAATTATGTTCGGAACCATTAAAGATGCATGGAATATGGGAGCAGTAGCTGTGGGAGCAACGATTTACTTCGGTTCTGAAGAATCTAAACGCCAAATTGTAGAAGTAGCTAAAGCATTTGAATATGCGCACGAGTTAGGTATGGCGACTATTTTGTGGTGCTATACCCGTAATTCTGCCTTCAAAAAAGACGGAGTAGATTATCACGTTTCTGCCGATTTAACCGGACAAGCCAACCACTTGGGTGTTACCATTCAAGCTGATATCATCAAGCAAAAATTACCTGAAACCAATGGCGGTTACAATGCCTTGAACTTCGGTAAAACACATAAGAAAGTGTATTCTGAATTAACTACAGATCACCCTATTGATTTAACCCGTTACCAATTGGCGAACTGCTACATGGGTCGCGTAGGTTTAATTAACTCGGGTGGAGCATCGGCCGGAGAGTCTGATTTAGCAGAAGCAGTAGCAACAGCTATTATCAACAAACGTGCAGGTGGTATGGGATTGATTTCGGGAAGAAAAGCATTCCAACGTCCGTTGAAAGATGGAGTTCACTTGTTGAACGCTATCCAAGATGTGTATTTGAACAACGAAGTTACGATCGCTTAATCTCAATTTTGGATATGCAGGAACCTCGCAAACCTTGGTGGAAAAGGCTAAGGAAGGGTGTCGACACTTCTACGGAAGAAAAGCTCGAAACCCCGGATGGTATTTGGCATAAGTGCAATGGCTGTAAAAAAGCCTTGCTGGTTACTCAACTCCGCGATAATTTACATACTTGTCCGCATTGCAATTACCACGAAAAGATTGACGCAGAAGATTATTTCGATATTCTTTTTGACGATAAAAAGTGTGAGGAACACTTCACTGAACTTCGTTCTAAGGATATACTCCACTTCGTTGATACAAAATCGTATGAAAAGCGAATCAACGATGCCATTGAAAACACCGATTTGAAAGAAGCCATGCGTGTGATGGTGGGCGCGATTGGCGGCAATACTACAGTAGTAGCGGCCATGGATTTTCGATTTATTGGTGGATCGCTGGGATCGGTGATGGGAGAGAAGATATCAAGGGCTATCGATTTGGCGATTGAACGAAAAGCACCTTTCCTTATTATATCCAAATCGGGTGGTGCCCGTATGCAAGAATCGGCTTTTTCGTTAATGCAAATGGCGAAAACTTCGGCTAAATTGCATCAATTGGCAGAAGCTAAAGTTCCCTACATCTCTTTATTAACGAATCCAACTACCGGAGGTGTTTCGGCCTCCTTTGCTATGTTGGGCGATTTGAATATTGCCGAGCCCGGTGCTTTGATAGGTTTTGCCGGTCCGCGGGTGATTGAAGAAACCACCAAACGCAAATTACCGGAAGGGTTCCAAACCGCTGAGTTTCAATTGGAAAATGGATTTTTGGACTTCATTGTCGACAGAAAAGAACTGAAAGACAAACTCACCAAAGTCTTAAATCTCTTAAAAAAGTAAGAACCCGAAATTTCTGCTTTGGAAATTGAGATTACTTTTTATCTTTGCCGACTAATTAGAAAAAATAAAATAAAAGCATAATACCATGCATTTGACGAAAGAAGGAAAAGTAGAACTATTTAAAACATACGGTGGTTCTGAGAAAAACACAGGTTCAACTGAAGCGCAGATCGCTTTGTTTACACAACGCATCAACTTCATGTCTGGCCACTTGAAAGAAAACAAGAAAGACCACGCTACTACGCGTTCATTGCTGAAACTAGTAGGTAAAAGAAGAAGATTATTGAATTACCTAGCCAAACAAGATTTGAACGGCTACCGTTCCTTGATTGAAAAATTAGGAATCAGAAAATAAACCTCAAGAAAAGGTTGGTGAAGTTCACCGACCTTTTTTGTTTTAGTTAACTCAAGATTTTAGACGAAGAAAAAGGCAGAACACAGGCTCGTATTGGGCTATGGATGTTTGCCGTAAATAATTGAAAAAACAAAAAGATGAAAGTAATTACAAAGAAAATTGATTTAGGCAACGGAAAAACGATAGAAATTGAAACAGGGAAAATGGCTAAACAAGCCGATGGATCTGTGATGTTGAAAGTAGGAAATACAATGATTTTGGCAACCGTTTGTGCCGATAGAGAAGCGAAAGATGGTGTAGATTTTATGCCATTAACTGTTGAGTACCAAGAGAAATTTGCTGCGGCAGGAAAATTCCCGGGTGGATTTTTTAAGCGTGAAGCTAGACCAACGGAAGGTGAAATTTTGATTTCGCGTTTGGTGGATAGAGCATTACGTCCATTGTTCCCGGAAGATTTTCACGCCAACGTGGTTGTTCACATGACATTGTTTTCAGCGGATATGAACGAATTGCCGGATGCATACGCATGTTTTGCAGCATCTGCGGCTTTGGCTTGTTCTACAGTGCCTTTCGGAGGTCCAATCTCTGAAGTACGTGTAGCGCGTATCGATGGTAAATTGATGATTAATCCATTTAAATCAGAAATTGAATCTGCAGGTATTGATATCGACTTGATTGTTGCAGCAACAGCGAACAGCATTGTGATGGTAGAGGGCGAAATGAATGAAGTAAGCGAAGCAGATATGTTAGAAGCTATTGCATTCGCACACGAAGCCATTAAAAAGCAATTAGTGTTGATTAAAGAGTTAGAAGCAGAATGTGGAACAACTGAAAAATTTGCATACAGCCACGAGAAAAATGATGAGGATTTGAAAAAAGCCATCTATGATGCTTGCTACGCGAAATGCGAAGAAGTTGCAGGTAGAGGAGTGGCTGATAAATATGTGCGTAAAGACTCGTTCTCGGCTATTAAGGCTGAGTTTGTGGCAACATTAACTCCGGAAGAAGCTAAAGAAAAAGCATTTTTAATTGGTCAGTATTTCCACAAATGCGAGAAAGATGCGGTTAGAAATGTGATGTTGACTAAACAGATTCGTTTAGATGGACGTAAAATGGACGAAATCAGACCAATTTGGTGTGAGGTTGACTATTTGCCAAGTCCACACGGTTCAGCGGTATTTACACGTGGAGAAACACAATCTTTGACAACTGTAACATTGGGTACATCATTGGATGCACAAACAATGGATGGTGTGGTGATTGCAGAAGAGCGTAAATTCATGTTGCACTATAACTTCCCTCCGTTCTCAGTAGGTGAGGCAAGAACACCAAGAGGTTTGGGTAGAAGAGAAGTTGGACACGGAAACTTGGCGCTTAGAGCGTTGGAGAAAGTGATTCCTACCGATACACCTTATACAATTCGTGTTGTTTCTGATATTTTGGAATCAAACGGTTCGTCTTCAATGGCAACAGTTTGTGCAGGAACATTGGCTTTGATGGATGCAGGGGTGAAAATTAAAGCTCCTGTTTCTGGGATTGCTATGGGATTGATTACTGACGGTAAAGGTAGTTACGCCATTCTTTCCGATATCTTAGGAGATGAAGATCACTTGGGTGATATGGACTTTAAAGTGTGTGGTACTTCAAAAGGAATCACCGCTTGCCAAATGGATATTAAAATCGATGGTTTATCGCACGAGTTGTTGACGAATGCGTTGAATCAAGCGAAAGCAGGTCGTTTACATATTCTAGGTAAATTGGTAGAAACATTAGCAGAACCAAGAGCCGATTACAAACCACAAGCACCACGTGTTGAGCGAATCGTTATCGATAAAGAATACATTGGAGCAGTGATCGGACCAGGCGGAAAAATTATTCAAGAAATTCAGAAAGTAACCGGAACTACTATTCAAATCGAGGAGAAAGATGACAAAGGTATTGTAGAAATCTTCTCACCAAACTTAGAAGGTATCAGCAAAGCATTGCGTTGGGTGAAAGGTATCGTTGCTGTTCCTGAAGTAGGGGAGGTGTACGAAGCTACTGTAAAATCAATCATGCCATACGGTGCATTTGTTGAGTTCATGCCTGGTAAACAAGGTTTGTTACACATTTCAGAAGTATCGCACGAGCGTTTAGAAAACATGGATGGTATTTTGAAAGAAAACGAAGTGATAAAAGTTAAATTACTAGGGGTTGATAACAAAACCGGTAAATTCAAATTATCGCGTAAAGTATTGTTGGATAAACCGGCACAATAATTGAAATAGATTAAAGTATGCGAATCTCTTCTTGCTTCGGCAGGGAGAGATTTTTACTTTTAAACTGAAATCTTAATTACCTTTGACTAAATCATTATTATGAAATACAACATTGCATTATTGTTTTTTCTCTTGCTTGGAACAGCAGCTAAAGCGCAGAAAGGCACTAAGAACTGTAACTTGTTACATCAGTTATTTGAGAAGGCTAAAACAAATACGTTGTTGACTGAGTCGCTGGAATCTATTCCAACGGAAGAGTTACCTATGTGGAAAGCCAAAACTGAATTGGCAAATGCAAAACGTTGCTATGTGCAGGACGCTTTTAGCTTTAAACTGTATGCAGCTGAATTCAATTATGCCGATGGAAATAAGTTGGATCCGGTTTTGAGTAAACAATTCAACGACATTTATAAGGAGTTGAGTGATTGTTTGAAAAACGAGTTTCACTCCCGATTATTGAATAGCGATGAGTATGTGTTATTGGGTGCAGATATGGATGGTTTAGGAGAATATCAGCACATGAAAGTGAATCTTTACGTATTATATAACCCTGCAGATAAAAAGCAAACATTAGTGTTGAGCTTGTCGTATGATCCGGGCGATAAATAAATTAAATAATTAAAAGCAAAAAGGTCGGTTGTAATAACCGACCTTTTTTTATTTAGTTAGTTTGAATTGAACAATTCCGTGAGATGGAATAGTTGCTGTTATGGTGTTATCCTTGATAGTGGAGATTTGTTTGTTCCATAAATTCTTCGATGTACTATATTGGGTTGAACTGATCTTATCCAGTCTTACGGATGTTGTTTTTTCCTTTGTTCCTAAGTTGATAATGCCAACAGCTGTTGAACCATCTGCTAAAGGTTTACTCCATACTTGGATGTCTTCTCTTTCATAAACGAAAGCGGCTTGTTTACCTAATCGATCTTGGTTGAGTGCAATGATATCATCATTAGTAATGAGGCTCATGGTAAATGAATCAATTTTAGTAAGGTCGCAACCTAATAAGAGCGGGGATGCCAACATGCTCCACATCCCGAAATGCAGTTGCTGTTCAGCTTCTGTTAAACGGCATTTGCGGCTATCGTTGTTCCAACCTACTACACCTAACACCAGCATATCGGGATCGTTCCAATGCCCAGGTGATGCGTATGCAGAGAGTTTCTTTTGTTTGTTGAGGAGTCTATTAACGGAAGCCCAAGTGTCGACAATATCGCCTGTTGTTCTCCAACTGTTACCACCCACTTCTTTGCCCCATTTCCAAACCTTTCCTAAGCCATACTGACAAAGGCTATACACAATATCACGGTTTGAATTTTGAATGAACTGATTCATGTAGATATATGGCTTTTGTAAATTCTTTTTCACTAAAAAGGTGCGAACCGTATAGGAGCATAAGTCGTATTTCAAATAGTCAACGCCCCATTTTTCGTATGTTTTAATGTCTTGTTCTTCATGGTTTAGGGAGCCCAAAAAGCCACCGCATGTTCTGGAGCCAGGAGAACTGTATATGCCAAATTTCAAGCCTTTGCTGTGGATGTAATCGGAAAGTGCCGTTAAATCGGGGAACTTGCTGTTAGTCGCAATTTCACCATTGGGTTTGCGTTCATCGCTTTCCCAGCCGTCATCGATATTAATATAACCCCAACCGTGGTCAATTAAACCTGTTGAAACCATTACATCTGCTGCGTTTCGTATGTCTTTATCGGTAACACGCAATCCGAAAACATTCCAACTGTTCCAACCCATAGCAGGCGTAAGCGAGAGCTCATCACCAACTTTTATGTCGAAGGTTAACGTATCAGCCCCGAAATTATTTTTTGCAATTAATTGCGTAGAATAATTGTTTTTTGCCGGTGAAATTCCGGAAATAATGCCTGTGTTCTTATCTAATGTTAATCCTTGTGGAAGTCCGATAACACCGTATTCCATTGGTTTTGCACCGGTAGCCGGAATTTTGTAGAGGAATGGGCGATTCGGTTTTGCTCCATAAATATCGGCACCGTGAATTTTTGGAGCAGTTGATTCTTGCGCAAATGCAGAGATGCTGATGGTCAGCAAAAATGCGTTGAGTAGTTTATGCATGTTGTTCGGTATTTTGAGTTGAGTTTTTTCGAAAGAGCAGCCATCCCGCAGGTAAGACCACACTCACTAATAAGCAAATGAAGTTAATGCTGTGGTCTGCTATTAATTGTTTTACAAGAAATGAGAAATGGTAATAAAAAGGATAGAGTACTCCAATGCTATAGAATAACAGACTTGGAGCGGATAAAAGTCCAAGTCCCAATAAACACAAAGTATAGCTGATGATATGAATGATGTGTGATGTTACCGATTCATCCGTAATGGGCGAATAAAGACCATATACATGAATTAAAATACATACCACAAAGAATGCTTGTAACAAACGTGTCGCAACTTTCATTATACCTGTTTTTCCAAGTTATAGCCCTCTAATCGATTGTGGTAGTAATACAGTAGCTTCAAATCTTCGGAGTAGTAGTAGCTTCCGTCTGTCGATTTCTCGAGCGGTGAATTGGCATGGTAGAGATTGATGTTCGTCATGCCATGTTCAATCAATTTATCCGTTGTGAAACGAATTTCAGGAGACAGCAATACTTCGTTGTTTTTATTCATTTCTTTTAAACGCTCCTTGAGGTTTTCAATGGCTTCGTTTAGTTCTGCTGCAGGGATTTTAATGTCTTCCGGTGGGGTACGCAGTAATGTATATAAATCTACTGATTTGTATTTTTTGCGTAATAATTCAAACGATGCAAAACACACCAAATGGCTCGTGAGCACTACATTGTATTTGAAATACTGCCCCACAATTTTTTCACCCAACATACGCGTGTATTCATCTTCGCGCTGTTGATCATCGGTGAGTTCGCCATTGGTAATAAAATAGTTTCGTACATCGATTTTGTGGCCTAATTGATTGTAGCTGTCACCATTCATATCTACATTATTGCCAATCACATCCATCGGCTCACCAAACGAAATGGCGAGGGAAGAAGAAGCCGACAAAAATTTAAAAATGAACTTGATCATTTTGTATGAAGTAGAATATTCATCGTTTTCCTTGAGGAATTTTTCTTTTCCCGTTTCTTTTAAGTAATCGTTGATGAGCGATTCAGCCTCTAAAACAAAGTGATAATTGATAATTAGTGGCACCACAAATACTTTTGGTGCTGTTTCTTTATTGAAGTGCTTATAATGATTTTTCTGTGCTTCTACTGCCGTACCCAATAATCCGAGCTTCAACTTTTTTTCCAAACTACCTGATCGTGAACGTGTTCCTCCGGGGAAGAAAATAGAATGCGCCCCCGATTGGATGGCCTCTCTGGAATAGGTTTTCAGTGTTTCGAGGTAGAAGCCGTTTTTCTTTCTTCGGTCTACTTTATAGGCTCCTAAATTGCTCATAAACGAAGACAAGATTTTTATCGAAAACAAGTTCAACCCTGCGCCATATAAGAAAGCCGGGAGTCCCACTTCATTCAATACCCAACCCACCATAATGGAATCCATGTTGCTAAAGTGTGTAGGGGCAACTATTACAGTTCCTTGTTTTGCTAATGCACGAATTTTCTCTACGTTACCGGTAATGGGGATTTTTTCGTGTATGGTTTTTGCATTCGCACTAATAGTCTTAAACCATTTGCCCGGAGCGGCTTTCAGGATTCTTCCGAAAAATTGGGGTAGAACAATTCTAGCCAATGAAAAAATCTTCGGGTCGAATTTACCTACAATTTCGTTGGTGTAGCGGTATATGATTTCGCGTGTAATTTCATCGGGCGTTGTTTCCGATTCTTTATTTAGTGCATCTAGCTGAATGTATTTGCTTTTGACGTTATTCCAAAACTGTCGTTCGTCTTTAGGATCTGCCTTCCACGGAGTAAGGGTAAGTCGGATTTTCTCCTGATACAAGATTTTCGAAAGTTCTTCCTTTAACTCCTTTTCGGTGGGGTATTTGGCTTTCAATTTTTGATAGACCGATTCTTCTACTTGACGTACAAATTCTTCTCGCTTTTCCGTTAAACGAGTAATAGGCCATTCGTTTAAATCTTCAATGATATAGGGCAGCGGATATTCCTGCGGAGAAAAAACACGATAACTCATAACCTCTTAATTTCAGCATTAAGATAAAGGAGTTTTTTGAAAAGCGTAGCGAATTCGATAAAACTTCTATTGTACGATTTTAATCACTTGACCTTTATGCAGAATCGATTTTGTGGAGAGTCCATTAGTTGAACATAGCTTTGCAACAGTTACACCATTTCTTCGTGCAATAGAAGATAAGGTATCGCCTGATTGAACTTTGTAAAGATGTACTCTGCTTTTAGGTGGAGCCGGTGCTGCCGGTTTTGGTTGAGCCGTTCTGTTTTGTGTAACGGGTTTAATCACCTGACTTTCCGGTTTCATAATGCGTTTAATTATGTTTCCGTTTGCGTCTTTTTCGATATAGTAGAGTATGTTTTCTGAAGTATCTAATTCAGCCGTAGAGCCGATTTCAGGATCAGATGAATGAGCTGAAGAATCGCCTGTGGCAGGTTGGGCTTCTTTCTTGTAGTTTGGAACCTGAACATAAGTCATAATTTTCAGGTTTTGTCCACGTTGAACTGTACTACTGCGCAAATGATTCCATTGTTTGATATCGGAGGAAGAAACACCATAACGTGCTGCAATGCCTGCAAGATTGTCGTTTCTACGTACTTTATACCAAACGTATTTGGGTACCCGAATAAATTCCGGATTGGCAAAACCGTCAGCTATAGCTTCCTGACTTGTTATTGCAGGGTCGTTTAAGATTTGATCCTTTTTGTTTTCAAACTGAACGAAATAATTGATGGGTAAGTTCAAAGGGAACCCTCCTTTCACCAGAGGTACGATGCCAATTTTCAGGGAAGGGTTAATGAATTGTAATTCTGCTTCTGAAATCCCTAGTACATTTGAAATGTGTTTCAATGTAACTTTTCCACCCACAACAACAGTATCAACGGCATATAATTCCCGTTTAGGTTCGGCTGAAAGTAATTGATAATCTTTGGCATATTTCATGGCATAGACCATGGCTATATAAGTTGGAACATAGCTTCTTGTTTCACTCGGCAAATAATACTTAATCGCCCAGAAATTTTTCGTTCCGGCACGAGCAATTGCTTTGTTTACCCAGCCCGGTCCAGAGTTGTAAGCGGCCAAGGCCAATTGCCAATCGCCATACATGTCGTATAGTTGTTTAAGGTAGTTAGTGGCCGCTTCAGTTGATTTAATTGGGTCTCTACGTTCATCTACGCAAGAGTTAGCATCGCACCCCATCATTTTACCTGTTCCTAACATCAACTGCCAAAGTCCGGTAGCACCTGCACTGGAAACGGCTGTTGGGTTTAATGCAGACTCAATCAGTGGAAGGTATTTCAATTCATCCGGTAACTTTTTACGGGCTAAAATTTCTTCGAAATAGGGGAAATAAATTTGCGAGCTGGCTTGCAGTTTACTCATCAAATCACGTCTGCGATACACAAACAAATCGATGAACGACTTCACATCCGCATTGTAATCGAGTTGGATTATGGAAGGGATTTCCTTCATACGCACTTTCATTTCCAAATCGGTGTAATGGGGCAACTGATCGGGTGTCATCGCAATAGCGCGCTGCAACTCAGCTGAATTAGCAAATAATTTCTCTCTCGTAAACAAGTTGTAGGAGAGGGTATCCAACGCCATTACCACCGGATCGAGGTCCGGCTTAACGATACTATCTTGCTGCGGTGAAGCAAAGCTTTGAGCGCAAATGAGCGAAAGGATATATATGGATATTAATTTTATTTTCATTCGGTGTTAACTGTGCCTTAAAATTAAAAAATACAGGGGCGAAAAGCTGTGTTTTCGCGCACATAGTTTCTATTTTAAGATTTTTTCTAATTAACGAATATTGAATTTATTTTCGAAAACCCCTGTTTATTTGGTTTCGTTTTATTCACGCTGTATACTTGATTGTCAATTATAATATTCAAAAGCCTTCATAATGCCCAATTTATCTGAAATTTTGTTCCAACTTGGCGAAGATGGCGAGTTGTCTTCTTCACCCGTAACGCCCCCCATTTACCAAACGAGCAATTTTTACTTCGCGAAGGTGAGCGATTTGAGAAAGGCTTTTGCCAATGAATTTCGAACGCATATCTACACGAGAGGGAACAATCCGACTGTTGAAATTTTGCGTAAGAAATTGGCTGCTTTAGCAGGAGCTGAAGATGCTTTGGTGGTATCGAGCGGTGCGGCTGCGATGAGCATAGCAGTACTTGCACAAGTTAAGGCAGGAGATCACATTGTGTGTGTGAAAAATCCGTATAGCTGGACAGAGAAATTGAGTCGTATTATTTTGCAACGATTTGGCGTAGAAACATCGTTTGTGGATGCCGGAGCATCAGATGCTATTATTGCTGCCGTTCAACCCAATACGACCTTGATTATATTGGAATCGCCTAATACATTTACGTTCGAAGTGCAAAACGTAAAACAGATAGCAGATTTTGCGAAATCGAATGGAATAACAACCATTATTGATAACACCTATTCAACACCTGTCGGGCAGCGTTGTATTGAAATGGGTATAGATATTGAGGTGCATTCGGCATCGAAATATATCAACGGACACAGCGATGTAATTGCCGGTGTGGTGATTGGTAGCAGTGCAAAAATTAGTTCTATTTTTCAATCCGAGTTTATGAATTTAGGGGTGAATATTTCTCCGCATGATGCTTGGTTGATTTTGCGTGGACTTCGCACCTTGCCTATGCGCATGCGCCAAATTGGAGAATCTACGCAGCAGGTTATTGCCTATCTAAAATCAGCCCATTGGGTGGAAAAAGTAAATCATCCTTTTGAGGGTGATGCGACTAAGGTGGATTTGGCGAAATCGCAAATGCAATGGTATGGCGGCTTGTTCAGTGTATACGTGAAATCGGACGCTATTGCTGCAATTGAAGCCTTTTGTGAGCAACTTCGTTTCTTTAAAATGGCGGTTTCGTGGGGCGGACATGAATCGTTAGTGATGCCTGCTTGTGCATTTTACGACAGAGATTATAGTGGCATGCGAAAATACCCGGCTAACTTAATTCGTTTCTCTATTGGGTTAGAAGATGCGCATGTACTGATAGGCGATATGCAACAATCTGCGGTTGTATTCGTAAAATAAGACATGCGTTACATTTTTATTATTCCGGTATTTTTTGTGCAGAGCGTTTTTGCTTTAGGCGGAGTTTATACATCGTTAAGCGAAGCATTGGCAAATCCGGCAAGTGCTAAAACACTTTTGCTGAATGGAAAGAATTTAAGTCAGATTCCGAAAAGCATTAGTGCGTTAACCGAGCTCGAGTATTTGGACTTGTCGAATAATCAATTGAAAGTATTTCCGAAAGAAATATTAATGCTTTCAAAACTAAAAGGATTGAATCTAAAAGGGAATCAAATTAGTGTAATAGATTCTGATATAGTCCAGTTGAAGAATTTAGAAGCGCTATACATCAGCCAAGCTTTGAATAACAATTGGCAGGAAACTAAAGTTGTAGAAAAAACGTTGCCTCCGCAATTGTTTGATTTATGTGCTTTGAAAACGCTGGAAATAGGCAACTTCGGGCTAACTGCAATTCCTTCTGAAATTATACATGCTAATATTGAAGAGCTGTATTTGTTTAATAATTTGATTCGCGAGTTACCTACAGAAACCTTTGCTGTTGGCACATTAAAAGTATTGGATGTGTCGAATAATCAGTTGACGCAATTACCCGAAAATATTGGCTATTCATCTCGTTTAAAGATATTGAATGTAAATGGCAATAAAATTAATCGGTTACCTGATGCTATTGCTTCGCTAAAAGCTTTGACGTATTTGCATTTAGCTGCTAATGCTTTTCAGCAGCCGGATGTGGAAGTGAAAAAAGTATTTCAATGTACCTCCCTTCTATATCTCAATTTAAGTGCATTGAAGATAACAGTAGCGGATGCATCCATAGGGAATTTAAATCGATTAGAGGAATTAGATTTGAGCTATAATAAATTGACTGTTTTGCCCGAAACAGTGGGGAAATTCTCTCACTTGTTACGATTGAATTTGGCTCGAAATAATTTAAAAGATATGCCTGAATCAATGCGGGAAATGACTAGCTTAAATATTATTGATTTGAGCTATAATGAATTTTTAGTGTTCCCTAAAACTTTAACAGCACTCACTGAACTGAAAACAATCGATATTAGTTTCAATAAAAAAATGACTGCATTTCCGCCTGAGGTAGAACAGATGAGCGGATTGAAAATTATGAATTTAGCGAAGACCGGATTTACTGCAGCACAACAAATAAAATTTCGCGATTCACTTATTAGTTGCAATTTTATTCTGTAGCTTCATGCATGTTTTTTTCGTTTAAAGAGGATTTACTTCATTACCTCTGGAAGTATCAGCTTTTTAGAACCCCCGATTTAAAAACAAAATCAGGAAAATCGCTGCATATACTCCGGCAAGGCATGCTGCAAACTAATGCAGGACCTGATTTCATTCAAGCTAAAATTCAAATTGACCAAATTATTTTAGCAGGAACAATTGAAGTACATATACAGGAAGGAGAATGGATACAACACAAGCACCACTTGGATGCAAGTTATAATACGGTTGTATTGCATGTAGTTTGGGAAAGTAAAAACAACTATACATACTTGGAAAATCAGCAACCGGTAGAGGTATTAACATTACAAGATAAAGTTGATGAACGTTTACTTGCTCGCTATGCGACATTAATGAATACTATAACTGAAGTGCCTTGTGCCAAGTTGTATAAACCAATACATCCATCACTTTTGCAATGTTTTCTTCAAGAGTTGTGCGTAGAAAGATTAGAGCGAAAAGTGATAACAATTTACAGGTTATTGGAAACCACTAATAATGATTGGAATCAAGTTGTGTTTATGCAATTGGCTCGCTACTTGGGCAGTAGTATTAATAACGAGACACTTCAGCAATTAGCTTATTCTATACCGGTGCAAATCATTCATAAAAATTTTGATCAACCGAGTATTATTGAAGCTATATTGTTTGGACAATCGGGGTTGCTAAGAGCTTATCATACGGATGAATATCCTACGACACTTTATCGTGAATACCAATACCAGAGACGGTTACACGGTTTAGAAGGAATGAATGCCTCTTCATGGAAATATGCACGCTTGAGGCCGGCTTCTTTTCCCAATATTCGTATTGCACAGTTAGCTGCATTAGTTTCAAGTTGTAAATGGAGCATTGAATTGTTAGTGAGTATTGATTCATATTCAGCATTTAAACAATTGTTTGAGGTGCCAATACATTCCTATTGGAGCTCACATTATGATTTTGAAAAGGAGCGAGGTACACCGTTCGAACCTTCTATTGGAGAAGCCAGTATAATAACATTGTATATAAACTTTTTTGTGCCATTGCTTTTTGCCTATGGGAAGGAAACTGACAATGAAGAGATCTGTGAACGCGCATTCGTTTTGCTAGAACAGGTTCCATTTGAAAAGAATAAAGTAACGGCTGCGTTTCCTTTTCTTACTGTTGAACGAAAATGCGCTGCCGATTCCCAAGCACTTATTGAGTTAAAGACAAACTATTGTGCCAGAAGTAGATGTTTGGATTGTGCTATAGGAAACGAAATTTTAAAAGGAAAGTAAGCTACTTCGATTGCTTTGCTTTTTGCTGCACTTCGTTTATTCTGAATTTTACGATAGCTGTAATTAGCTTTTCTGGAAGTGGTTGATCTAGGGGGAATTGAACTGCACCTTTCGACCATTTATAGTTTGTAAATTGTTCTTTAAAGTTCTCAATCCCGGAAGCAGTAGGGTAGAAGCCGATATGGTTTTTATTACCTGCAAAATAAACGAGGATATTCTGTTGTTTGTATGCCGGCATTCCATAACTGATCACTTCATCTGCGTGAGGAGCTGCTTTTTGTATGATATTTCGAATTAAGATTAACTGTTCTTGTGTTTCAGATGGGTACATGGAAATATACTCTTCTACAGTATCAACTTTTTTCATATTTGTCGAGGTTTAGGTTTATTACTAATGTTTTCGAACTTGGCGAAAGTGGTAGTTTCCATTGCAAAATTGCATACGAAGGAAAGCCCCTTTACTTTTTCCAAACTGTATTATCCCCAGTGATATTGTTTTTTGTGTCAGTCTGTAATTATTAATTTCTCTACTGCAATGATTTTGTTTTCTTCTGTTAGCCTAATGATATACAGTCCATTTGGAAGATTCTCACGGGAAAAAGAAACTGTTTGCCCCGAAATATTATTTACTTGTTTTAAAGTCTGCCCGAATGAGTTGTAAATTGTGAGGGTTGCATTTTTAAGATTGGCAATTGTCTGAATAGTTGTCGAGGAAATGAGGGGATTGGGAAAGATAGAATAAATGTTCTTGTTTGAATCTTCATTAATACCTAAGATGGTTTGTCCTGCATGAATGCAAGTATTTGGGGTACTCTCGTAAGCGTAATCTTTTATGGTGAACGATGTGGATGTTGCTAGAAGATCTATGCGTGCCCAGCCATAGTATGTGTTTGTTCCCACAATTAGTTTTAGTGCTAAGTATTTATTTACTGCACCTACCCAGTAACCTATGCTTGTTCCCCAAGCCATTGTACCTGGGTTTTTAGAATCATACCATGTTGTAAGTGTGTCACAAATACTATTCGATGCTGATAGTGCCCATGGTAAATGTACACCACCAACATAATTCCCTAAATAAGCATTGTTATTTTGAGGTATACATATTACTTTATTACTCGAATCGAATTGAATTAGAAAGTCAACAATAGTGTCATTATTTAAATCTAAGGCATAGGTTGCATTCGGAGTAGCGTCAAGTATGTCAGTATATATAATTTGGGAGTATAATCTACTGTTGATAACAAACAATATATATATGCTGCATAGGGATAGCATTTTTTTTAGAAATATAATTTTTGTTTTCATTTTTTATTAGCATAGATTATGTTGCTACCACATCACTTTTAAATTAAAAGCTTATATAGTTTTTACTGGCATTTTACCATTGGACATTACATTTTGCGGCTATTGCGGTGTGCAAATTTTTGTGGTGAATAATTGTTATCATACTACGATTTGAAATTAACTAAAATACGCAATGATGAAAACAACCCGCATAGCAAAACGGTGAAGGGCTCTTTTCTGTTGTCTTTATTTGGATTGGTATAATGCAATTCTGTTTCCTTCAGTGTCTTTCATTTCTGCAACAAGTCCTATTCCATTATCTGTTTTTGGATATAGAACTTGTCCTCCATTTGCGGTAGCTAATTTCAATGTTTCATCAATATTTTCAGTGTTGAAATAAATCACAACTCCGTCTATTGTAGGCTTATAAATTTCTCCTTTTGCTAATGCACCAGATATGCCCGATGTTCCATCAGCAAATGGGAATAATGCCATCTCATGGTTGTCTATGGTTTCTAGGGCAAATTCAAAATTGAATACAGATTTATAAAAAAGGATAGCTCTATCAACGCTATGAACTGGAATTTCGAAGTAAACAACGGGGTTTGATTTTTTTGTCATACAATATTTGGCGCTTTACCTATTGTTTTGTTTAGTCTAGAATTATTACGTTCTAGATGATTAAACCTATTTAAAATTAATCAATAAAACAAACAGTCTACCACCGTAAACCGATGTTGGTGGTTTTAAATGTCTAGTCCTGAAATAGGTTGTCAAGTTTTTGATAATTAAAAATATGAAAATAGTTATTTAAAGAGATTTGATTTTCTTAGTTCGATATCTTTTTCGTCCGCCCCATTTCTTTAGTGTATAGTTTCCGAAGTCATGCGCCTGTTGAGGGGTTAACCTTTGGCAACTAAAGTGTGGGCTAAAAGTGTTATAGGTTTCAATGGCATATTTGATTTCTTTACTTGCTTGTTGGAGATTAACAAAGCCTTCACCGATGTCAAATTCGTCTTTTAGGATTCCGTTAACTCTCTCCGCAATGGCGTTTTCATAAGGATCATAAACTTCCGTCATACTTGGTTGAATGTTGTTATCTGTCAACATTGCGATGTAGTCATCTGAACAATATTGAAACCCTCTATCGGAATGATGTATAAGCTTTCTGTCTGGGTATTGCCGAGATTTAATAGCCATTTTTAAAGCGATTAATGAGCTTTCCGTTTTTAGGTTATCAGCTAAGTGATAGCCTACAATTTTCTTGGAATAATAGTCAGTAATGAGCGATAGATAGGTATGCCCTAATTCTGTTTTAATGTAAGTTATATCGCTAACCCATACTTGTTCAGGTGCATTTACTTCAATGTCTTTAATAAGGTTTTTATGCTTACGAAACCGATGGAATGAGTCTGTTGTTTTGGTATAGTTTTTCTTTTTCTTGACTAGCATTTTCTCCTGTCGCAGAAAGGTAAATAGCTTATCTCTACCCATGTTTACATTGTTTTTGGCCATATCATTTTTAATCATGTCATATAGTTTTATTGTGCCCACACGGCTCATTCTTTTGCGTATAGGCTTAATCAAATCAAGTATTACCTCTCGCTCACTTTCTAGCTTTTTAAGCTTATTCTGTCGTTTGTAATAGGCTTGTCGGCTAATCCCGAACATCTCACAGCGCAGTCTTATTGAGCCTTTTTTCTTTTTTGCTCTATCTCTTTTGCAAGTTGTTCGGGTAAATACTTTTTTGATTTTAAATCCCCGGTTTCGATTTCATATTCCGCAATAAGATCTTGTTGGAAGTCTTTAATAAACTCCAGTTCTTCAATGCGTTTCTTTAACTTTTTCAACTCATCGTCTTTGCTCATTACGATCTCTTTTTCTTCTAAAGTACTAAATTTAGTCATCCAATAGTCGATACTTGAGCGGGAAACATTGTACTTCTTAGCTGCCGCATTTTTCGAGATGCGGCCGTTTGAAATGAGGTTAACGATTTTTCGTTTAAGTGCGTATGAAGCTTTCACATACTCTTGGATTTTTTCGGCAGTCTCCGAAACAGTTTTGTCCTTTTGTGTATTCATTTTGGTTGATTTTATGTCAACCTATTTCAGGAATTGTCAATAAATAAAGTTGCCGCTAACGTTTTGCGGCTCTTGCGGTGTGCGGGATTTGGGTGAATAAATTGGATGTTTAGTACAATTTAAAAGTAACTCAAATTTACCAATGAACAAAGCTGCCCGCATAACGCAAAACCGCTGTTAGCAGCAGTATTTATAATTTATTCCATTTTTTAATAGTCGTAATAAGATTGTCAAGATTTTGTTTTAAATCAAGAGTGTCATAATTTGTTTTGTCAATATACTTTACAATTTCGTTAGCGTATTTATTCTTATTCAAATTGTATTTTATTTTCTCAGTTTGTTTACCAATATTAGAAATATTGTCTTCTAATTTCGTATTAGACTCATTGTCCAAAAAGCTGTCTATGGCATAATCTTCCTTTAGCCATTTTTTCAATGAGTCATTTGAAATGTAATTTTCAATTTCTCTTCCTTTGGTTATCCAAGCTTTGTTTTCGCCTATTTCGCTTTGGATTCTTATCTTGGTTTCATTTAATTTCATGTTTATACCTTTCCCGTCACGGTCAATTACTACGAAAGAATTAGTGTTAAGTTTTAAAAGTGGTATGAGTTCTTTATTGATAAGATCATAGTCAAAAGTCAAGTTAGAAAGCAGCCTACCACCATAAAACATAATTGAATAATGATAACCTTCAATTAAATCCTTTTCATGAATTTTAAGCCAATTATTTATGTATGTTCTATCACTTGGTCCTTCAACCCAAATGATCCCATTGCTCTGTAATATATCACTTGCTCTAATGTCTAAATCGTCCAGAATTGTTTTTAATTCTGTTGCTTTTAATGTTGATTTAATTGTAGTTTTGTTTTGTTGTTTGCTAATGTGCAAAATCTGTGTTTCGTCAAGTGAATTATACAAGTCAATTACAATGTTAGAATGAGTTGTAAGTAAAAAAACGCAATCGTTTAATTTAGCAAATTTGTAAATAAAATAATATAGTCTTCTTTGCAAAGATGGGTGTAAGTTGTTTTCTAATTCTTCAAGTGCAAAAACATAATCACTTGCATTTTTGTTTTCTATTTTAGGTTTTACAAACAGTAGAATGAGAACAAGCAGAACGGTTTTAACACCACTTCCCATTTTTGAAAGAGGAACACGTCCGTCATCTGCACTTTCAAAATATATTTCCCAATAATTTTGTTCGTCTTGTTGTACTAGAATCCTTGTGAAATTAATATCTGGTTCTATGATTTCATTTAGTTTTTCTAAAAGTATTTTCTCTATTAGATCACTGTCATAGTTTTCTCTGTTGATAATTGTTTGTATGAGATTAGTTGCACCAACACCGTTAGTGCTAACACCTAAACTTAATTCTTGTTTTTCTGCTTGAATATCTCTTTCTGCGGTTAGGTGACTAAATTGTTTACCTTTTAATGGGAAAATAATTCTAGAAACATAGTTTTCAATATATGGTTTTGCGGCATGAATAAAATCCCTGTCTAAATCTTTAAAGCTATTTCGACCTTTGTCACTTATAAAATAATGTAAAATTGACCCTACTAATGTTAAGCCATATTGTAGATGATTTGACCCAGGGATTCCACCGCCACTCGTGTTATCGCTAAATGATTTAAGAATTAATTGTTGGTTAACAATATGTTCAAATTCTAATTGAGGGGGCAGTCCATTTCTTTTATTTTTAAAGAAAGAATTGTCATCGGTGGTTAGAAATTTAAAAATGTCTATTACAGAGCTTTTTCCACTATTGTTTTTTCCAATTATAACGTTTATTAATTTTAATGTTTCAATAGAAGCACCATCATTGTCAAAACACTTAAAATTCTTTATTGTCAGTTTGTCAATTTTCATTTTATTCTATTGGTTGGGTTTTCTGAAAATATTGCTGCTAACGTTTTGAGGCTCTTGCGGTGTGCGGGATTTGGGTGAATAAATTGGATATTTAGTGCAATTTAAATCTAACTAAAATTACTCAATGAAGCAAGAAGCCCGCATAACGCAAAACCGCTGTTGGCAGATGCCCTTTCTTTTAGTCAAGAATTACTAATTCTCATCAATTATTTCTTTCACTTTATCTTCTAACACTTTTTGGTCAGGCAAGTACAATTGGTATTTAGAGACAAAAATTTTGTTAGATATACCACCTGTCGCATACTTAACTAAAAATTCATGTTTGTCAGCAGCAATAATTATACCTATTGGTTCTGTATCTCCTTCTGTACTTTCTTCTTCCTTAAAGTAATTTAGGTATAAATTCATTTGTCCTATGTCCTGATGCTTTACCTTCCTTGTCTTTAAGTCTATTAAGACGAAACACTTTAATATTCTGTGATAGAAGACTAAGTCAATATAGTAGTGCTCATTATCTAATGTTATCTTGTATTGTCTTGCAACAAAGGAAAAGCCTTTACCTAACTCAAGCAGAAATGTTTGGAGATTGTCTACTAATTTTTTCTCTAATCCTCGTTCTTTAACAATTGCGTCTTTAGGAATTTCAAGAAACTCGAAAATGTATGGATCCTTTATCACATCCTTCGATGTCATTAACTCTTGCCCTTTCTCCGCTAATTTCATAACGCCTGTTTTGTCTTTGCTAAGCGCCAGTCTTTGAAAAAGTGCAGAATCAATTTGTCTTTTCATTTCACGGAAACTCCAATTGTCTTTTACTGCTTGCTTTTCATAGAAACTTCTTGCTAAGTCATCAGAGATTGTCAGTAGCTCAGCAAAATGGCTCCAACTCAATTTTCCAGACACTGTCTGGAATTTTGGATAGATAAGGTAAAATTGTCTGCATAGATAGATGTTACTCTTACTAAAACCTTTTCCGTATCTAACTTTTAGGTCATTCGCTATTGTTGTCAATAATGAACTGCCATATTCAGCCTTTTCTTTACCATCTTGTTCGAATTCTACGATGTGTCGTCCGATTTCCCAATTGGCTTTCACAAGTTCGTTATTAACTGCTCTAACGGCATTTTCTCTAGCTCGTTGAATTGTCGAGCCAATGTTGTCAATTAGTTGAGAGTATTTCTGTTTAGTAGGCTTCATATAGTTCATATATACTTCAACCGCCAATTTAATGAAGTTTCAGTTAGTTGTCAGTAATTATCATTAAAACCGTTTTTTTAAAATAGGGTTTCTGCCAACGGTTTGCAGCTTGGCGAAGTGGCGGATTTAGAAATACTTACTTTCATTTTAGCACTAATGTTCATTTGAAAACCAAATGTTCAATTTAGCACTGAACCCGCCATTTTGCCAAACTGCTGTTATGTGCCGTATTTTGTCATTCGGTTTAAGTTCTTCTCTTGATAAAATGTTATTTCATATTCATCAAATGCTGTCAGTTTTTCGTTTCCATTAAAATTAAAAATGAATTTCTTTTCAGGGAATTCGTGTTTAAGTTTTGTAGAGTATATTTCACAAAGTTTGTTGCCTAAAAATAAAATTTGGTCATAAGTCACTTCGTCTTTTTTTTCGTCTGTTCCGAATAAATCCAAAATATGAATATGATTTAAAACTGATTCAATTTGTGCATAACTTTTAATGTATTCTGTGTTTTTCCAATTTTCAAAGTTGCTCTTGTCAAAATGATTTTTGAATATAATGCAGTCATCATATTCTACAAATTCAGGCCAAAAAAGAAAAGAATAGGCAATGGCAAAATTTACATTTCCTTCGCCTACAATCCAATCATCAATTGAAAAGTCTTTACCGTTAAATTTTCTCCAATTAGATAAATCAGGAATTAATTTTTCATCATCCATTTTTTTGTTTCATAAAGTTTAAAAGGTCAAGAATGTGTTGTTGAGTATGACTGTAAAATATGAGTTCAAAAAACCAAAGTCCGTCTGCTAAACTGTTGTTTTCAGTTCTCCATTTGATTTCCAAAAGGTCAAATATGATGTCCGAAAGATCGTCAATTGCGTCACCAATTGAATTGTCTTTTAGGTTGTCAATATCGTTAATATCAAGTATGGATTTATAGATCCCAAAGTCCTTAAAATTACTCCTTACATTTTGTCTAATGTCAGGAAGTTTTGATTTGTCAAAGTCTGGATATTCTTTTTCGTCAAACTCATATTCTATGTCAAAATACAAGTTGTAAATTTTCACGAGGTGTCGTTCCAACAATTTTTCTTTGTCAGTTACTGTCAAGTTTGGTCGAAGTCCATACTTAACAATTTCGTTTATTGTCGGAATTAATTCTGTCATTGTGTTGTCTTTCTAATATGGCACATAACGTTTTGCGCGTTTACGATGTGCGGGATTTAGAAGTTTGATTTTCATAATTAGTTACAATCTAAATTTAACTGAAATTTTCGAATGAAGCAAATTGCCCGCATAGCGAAAACGCGCTGTTATGTGCTGGCGGAGCTTTTGTACATTCGGTCGTCCGCTTTGCGTGAGCGTCCGTTAGCCATTTTTGTCAGCGATTTTGTAAGTCGTTTTATTTGTCTGAAAGCAGTAATAGCGAATTTATTTTCGTAACTCATTTGTCTGCCGATAAGTTGTCTGGTTTGAATTGTTTGTTGGTTAGTCATTTGCTTTTTTTGTCATCGAATTTTGCGTTCCCACGCCCTAAAAATCAAAATCTCAAAAAAATCGTCATTGAGCCGATACAAACGCTTACAAATATTTGCTACTTGGATCGCGTCCAGTTGTCTTGATGTCGATACGTCTTGTTTGCAAAATTGTCTTTTTCTAAACTCATATTATCTCATCATGTTGTAGCGAAAAAATGCGTCATTTCATACGTTAAAATTGTCAATGGAATCAATAGCTTTCATCAATAGTTGTTTTCCTTTAATTTATCTACGAAACCATAGCCATATTGTTTAACGTCTTAGTGCTTTAAAAAAAATGGATTTAGAAATTTAGATTTTAAATTTTCATTCTCCCCACCAATTATTAGTATTCTTAGATGTAAAAGTTGCAGTATTATACTCAAAATTATTACAGAACACTATTTTGTTTCTTGAATTAAGCATGATAGGACTTATATCCTTTTCATTTTTCATATAAAAAATTAATGCACATCTTTTACCTGTATTCGGATTATAACGAAACACAAACTTATCAAAGAATCTTGTTTCGATTCCGATTAAACTAAAACTTGGAAAAAAAACCTTTTGCTTGTCAACAATTAAAACGATACGATTCCTTTTTCTATTTTTTATTCTATCTAAATTGATTGAATCAATTATTTTTTTTCCATTTATTTTAACACGATATTTTTGGATGAAAGAATCTACTTTCCCCGAATTAGGAGATAACGCAATCATTATAGGGATTTTTTGAGAAAACACAAAACTAGCGTTAAAACTAAAAACCAATAATAACAATCTCATAATTATCATGACAGTTTAAATGTTCAAAGCCGCTTGCACATAACGTTTTGCGCGTTTACGCTGTGCGGGATTTAGAAGTTTGATTTTCATAATTAGTTACAATTTAAATCTAACTGAAATTTTCGAATGAAGCAAGTTGCCCGCATAGCGAAAACGCGCTGTTATGTGCTGGCGGAGCTTTTGTACATTCGGTCGTCCGCTTTGCGTCAGCGTCCGGTAGTCATTTTTTGTCAGCGATTTTGTAAGTCGTTTTATTTGTCTGAAAGCAGTGAATAACGAATTTGTTTTCATAACTCATTTGTCTGCAGATAAGTTGTCTGGTATGAATTGTTTGTCGGTTCATTTGCGTTTTTTTGTCATCGAATTTTGCGTTCTCACGCCTTAAAAATCAAAATCTCAAAAAAAAATCGTCATGGAGCCGATACAAACGCTTACAAATATTTGCTACTTGGATCGCGTACTGTCGTCATACTGTCGATGCGTCCTGTTTGTAAAATTGTCTTTTTTTAAACTTATATTTTCTCGTCATGTAGCCGCGAAAAAATGTGTCATTTCATACGTCAAAATAGTCAATGAAATCAAGTGTTTTTCGTCAAGATTATCATGATTGTTTGAATGTTCAAAGCCGCTTGCACATAACGTTTTGCGGCTCCTTGCGCTGTGCGGGAATTGGGTGAATAATTTTCATTTTAGTTACAATCTAAAACTAACTTTAATTTTCCAATGAACCAAACTACCCGCATAGCGCAAAACCGCTGTTATAGGCTGGCTTTTTTATTTAATCAAAGCGTTACATCTCACAAATTCTAAAGTGTCAGTTGTCGGTATATATTCTCTTCTTGTATGCAATACAAAAGATAATGTATTCTTGTCAATTGTTACGATATTGTCCTTATGTCCTACAACACATCCAAGACTAAAACATAAAGCCATAGAGTCTGCTTTCCATGTGTAGTTAATCGTAGAATCAATTAAGTTATCTATGAATATTGTTGCGTCTCCATTTGTGTTTAGAAACATTGTAAAGTCTGATATTTTGTCAGGGTAGTTTACAAGCTTGAAAGGTCTGAAAGTCGCATTCTTTAATTTCCACCAACCACTAGTCTGCTCATGCGTTAAATGACTGGAAATAAAGCTTTGTAAGTCACTTTTGTAGTCTGAGTCCCATTCTTTACTTTGATTTTTATAAAAGAATATGTTCCCTGAATTGTCTGTCAAAGACAAATTAAAAGTGTCTAGGAGCTTGATTTTGTATACTTTCAAATTTTCATTGAACACTTGGTCTCCAACTACTTCAAAACAACTATCAATTAAGTATCTGTCGTTCCAATATGTAAATTTCCAGAATGCACGATTGTCTGTTATAAAGATGAAATCTCTGTCCCATTGATTAAATGTGCCTGAGATGGAGTCTAGCATCCATTCGCCAATTAGCAAATTGTCAATACTCTTTTTTTTGTCGGTTTTACAACTTCCAATTAGAATTATTCCAATAATTATTATGTAAATATTTCTTCTCATTTAAGCTTGCCTATAACGTGTTGCGGCTGTTGCGGTGTGCGGGATTTGGGTGAATAAATTGGATATTTAGTACAATTTAAATGTAACTCAAATTTACCAATGAACCAAGTTGCCCGCATAACGCAAAACCGCTGTTATGTGCCGTTTTTTATTCTTATTTGACCCGTCCAATAGTAACTTCTTTTCTCACTGTAAACATGTAATCTGGTCAATTTTTTTTTGTAATCACCATTCTTGTCGATGTATTTTCTTGGTCGATAACCGTGACCACTAAAAAGCTCTATTCTTGGAGATTTCCATCTATTTAAGTCAAGGATATATTTATTGCCATTTACTATAAGGTCAATTTTTTTGGGAGGATTTTTCTCTGTTGAGACATCTAGTTGCTTTTTTAATTTGTATGGCTTTTCTTCAAGTTCGCCATTTATTTTTCTATAGTATTCGATTATGGTAAATGTCGTGTCAAGCATTTTTGTCTTAAAGACTCTTAGAGAGTTAACTCGCAACGTGTCACTAAATAATGAGTAGATACCTGTCAACGAAATGTAACTACCATTTAAGTCAACTGGACTGTTTATTTCGGAACTGTCATTTTCCAATAAGTAAGTCCCTATGAAATTCGGGAAACTGTGTAATTCAATTGTTTTTGCAGTATCTATTGTTACTTCTTCTTTGCCAATCCAAGGTTTAAAATTCATTAATGTTTGAAATCTATCATAATCGTCTAATGTGTCAATTTGTAGCGTGATTTTTTTTGTTTGAGCTGTCAGTCCAAAACTTAAAGAACAAAGCAAAATTGTTAATAGTTTATTCATGTTCTCTTACTGTTTCTGGCTATAAAATGGCACATAACGTTTTGCGGCTCCTTGCGCTGTGCGGGATTTGGATGAATAATTTTCATTTTAGTTACAATCTAAAGCTAACTCAAATTTTCCAATGAACCAAACTGCCCGCATAGCGCAAAACCGCTGTTAGCGGCTGTTTTATAAAATCTTACTTTTTAACACCTCGTAATAAACAGTTTTCTATGAACTCTATATATGGTCTGAGAAAATAGGAATAAATGTCCATATAGAAGAATGCGTGTCTTTTTAGTGTGTCACCAAATTGCTCTGAATTATACAATCTAACTTTGTCATCGAGTAGATTCTCAAACTTTGTAAAATACTTTTGTGAGAAGTAACCAGGTGGTGTTTCAACTAAGTTCTCTCTTGCAAAAAATCTAAAAAGCTCTGTGCAGGGATTATTAAAGATTGGATGAACTGCATTACCTAAATTTAGAATCGTTGGATTTGTCTTGTAGTAATATTCTTCGCTTTTTGTTTTTCTGTTAAAGTCTCTATTCAATAACACAAGTCGATATTTCCCGACATCAACAATGCTTCGAACTAATGCTTGTCCCTCTTGCTTAAAGTCATACTCAAGGCAAAGGAATAGATTCTCGTCAATTGTCTTTACATACCTATGCGTTTTGGACGAGAGTTTGATGTCAAATTTAAAGTCGGAAAGGAAAATGGAAATAAGTGATTGATGAAATTTTTGCCAGTTGTCAACTTCAAAAATTGCACCGTATTTTATTCGACTTGCCACTTCTGATTTGTCAACAACTAAGTCGGTGAAAACATTGAAGTTTGCAATTTGATTAAACCGTTCTTGGTTAGTTGGGTTTAACCAAAACTCATTTTTGATAGGTTCTTCAATGTCTCGGAAATGTTTAGTGAAGTATGTACTTAGGTCATCATATTCAATTGTCTTGAGTCCTTTGACTTTATAAATGATATCGTTTTTTGTAAATGAAGGATTTTTATTGTCTAAAATTGTCTTTTCAATGATTTCCTTTAATGAGTGGATGTCCCCAAATAGAATATTCTCTAACCCAATTCTGTAGTGTTTGTTTGTCGCATCGTCAACAAGTCCTAATGTAGTCGAAAGAAATTCACATTTGTTGTCAGCTAAAGTCGTAAGAATTTGCTTTTTGAAATCGTCAGTGAATGTCATTTGTTTACAGTATTTGAGTCGTCATTTGTCGCAAAAAAATTGCCGCTAACGTTTTGCGCGTTCGCGATGAGCGGGATTTAGAAGTTTGATTTTCATAATTGGTTACAATTTAAAACTAACTCAATTTTTCCAATGAAGCAAATTGCCCGCTTAGCGCAACCGCGCTGTTAGCAGTTGGCCACATCACGTCATAACAACCGTCAGACTATCGTCCTACGATACGTCTGGCGAGTTGGATGCAATACAGCCTAACAAAATGAACAATCTAGAGAAATGTATTTTGTCGAGTTGTTATTACGTCAATGTCTTGGTAAACAATGCAGCGATTGATTGTCATAATTGTCCGCGACTGATGTTGCGTCATTAATGTCCGATTGTCGTGGCGAAAGCGTCCTGCGAACAAGTCCGTTTATGTCAGCAAAAGGGTAGGAGCGTTACCGCGAAATTGTCCGTCCGGATGCGATATTTTTGCGAAAAAAGTCTTTGAAAATAATCTGTCGTAAAATCGTCAGAATGGCTTACTGCTAACGTGTTGCGGCTGTTGCGGTGTGCGGGATTTGGGTGAATAAATTGGATATTTAGTACAATTTAAAAGTAACTCAAATTTGCCAATGAACCAAGCTGCCCGCATAACGCAAAACCGCTGTTAGCGGCTGTTATAATTTATTATTCCGATTTTTCGGTCATACAGACCGTTTGATATACCTAGAAGCCTATTGTCTAAACTACTAAATGGAAATGTCTCAAGCGTTTCGTCTTTAAATTTTGCAATGCAATTATTTTTATTGAGACATTTGATAGAGATAGTGTCTGTTTTCCCTACAATTGCTTTGCAAAGCACAATCGAACTATCTTTGTTGAAATTCGAAACTGATGTCTCATTGTTTTTTAGTTCAGTTACAGATCCGTCAGATTTGTATATTTCTTCTCTCTCAGTGGTACGATAGCATCCCTCATCTCTAAAATATCTCCAAGTGTTTACTTTTTTATTGTCTTGGTAATACCCTTTTGAAATTTGTCTAAAGCAAGTGTCTGAAGGTCCATTCGAAAGCGGTGAACACCACTGATTGAATAGCAAATTATAATGGACCCATAATCCTTGTTTTTGTCCTAATGAGTCAGAGTAATTGAGTATGCTGTCATTATTCGCAAAATGTCTTGTCGCTATTGTGTCATATCTTTGAGCAGAGCAGAAGAAAATGTCAAGACAGAAAATAGTAATCAAGATGATTGTCTTGTTTATTTTGATTCCTAAAGTCAGTTTGAAAGTTGTCATTTATGTTGTCTGATTCCGCGATTTAATAATTGCCGCTAACGTTTTGCGCGTTTACGCTGTGCGGGATTTAGAAGTTTGATTTTCATAATTAGTTACAATTTAAATCTAACTGAAATTTTCGAATGAAGCAAGTTGCCCGCATAGCGAAAACGCGCTGTTATGTGCTGGCGGAGCTTTTGTACATTTAGTCGTCCGTTTAGCGTCCTCGTTTGTCTTCCGATTTTTTGTCTTGTCAGACAACCGCGATCAACAAATATTATCGTACAACTCATTTGTCTGCCGTTAAATTGTCTGGCTTGATGATTTTGCCGGTAACGTTTTTTTCGTTCGTTTTTTGTCATCGAATTTTGCGTTCCCACGTCCTAAAAATCAAAATCTCAAAATTTTTCGTCCTGGAGCCGATACAAACGCTTACAAATATTTGCTACTTGGATAGCGTCTAGTCGTCCTGATGTCGATGTGTTTTTGTCAAAAAGAATGTCGAATAGTCAGTGGTCGTTTTGTCGTCATGGAGTAGGAAAAAATCTTGTCGTTTCACGCGTCAAAATACCCAATGAAACTATAAGTTTTTCGTCAATATTATCATGATTGAAAAATGTTCAAAGCCAATTGCAACTAACGTTTTGCGGCTGTTGCGGTGTGCGGGATTTGGGTGAATAATTTGGATAATTAGTACAATTTAAAAGTAACTCAAATTTACCAATGAACCAAACTGCCCGCATAACGCAAAACCGCTGTTGCCAGTAGTGCCTATTTTTGTTGTCATGTCTTTTTTGTATATTTGTCCTAATGAAATTCTACGAAAAATATCCGCAGTTAAAAGAAAAAGGCTTTTTGTCAAAAGTACTTACGGATACTGTATTTTCTACAATGTCATTGGAAGACCAACAAGTTCCTAAACCAAAGGTTATTGAGATTGTCCAATCTCTGTTAGCTGAACAGGAATTAAAAGGCCGTCAATTCTTCTCTAATCAAAGTCATTAGATTTTCGAAATTGCCATTGTCTGCGGATTTCATCGCTGAAATGTAAGTTTTCCTACTTTCACCTTCTCTGAAGTATAACTCAAGAGGTTTGTACCCGAATTTCATCGCAACAATGTTCATCAAAATGCGTCCTGTCCGACCGTTACCGTTATTAAAAGGGTGAATTCGGATGAACTCATAATGAGCGAAAACGAGGCATTCGAGATGTTCGTCTTGGGTATCTGAAATTGAAATCTTATAGTTTAAGTTGTCAATGAATTGGTACATCGCCTGGGTAACTTGATTAGGTAGGGGAGGGAGTAACTGTCCAACCGTAACTTGTGTCGTCCTCCATTTACCGGCCCATTCGTAAAGCTGTCCAAATGCAATTCTGTGAATTTCGAGAATTAGTGAGGTCGAGATAGGTGTTTCTGTGTCAAGTTCGAAAACATACAATTCAGCTGTCGCAAGACCTTTAGCCTCATACTCGTTGATAATATTCTTGTCTGTCAATCCAAGGATATTATCATCAGGAAAAGGTGTCCAATTTGTATTGTCTATCATGAAACTAATGTAAGCATTTTTTGTCGTCTCCGAGGGCATTACTGGCAACGTTTTGCGGCTGTTGCGGTGTGCGGGATTTGGGTGAATAATTTGGATTTTTAGTACAATTTAAAAGTAACTCAAATTTGCCAATGAACCAAGCTGCCCGCATAACGCAAAACCGCTGTTGGCAGCTGGGCTCATTTCTAAAATTCTACTAATTCATAGTTAGTACTTCGTCCGCCTTGAAGTTCTTGTTGAAGAATGTTTTTCTCCATCAAATCCTTGATATCTCGTAAAGCTGTGTCAGGTGAGCATTTTGCAATTTTTGCCCATTTTGATGATTTTAATTTGCCGTCAAAGCCGTCAAGAAGTTTATTCAGAACTAGTCTTTGTCTTTGGTTTATAGCTGTATTCTCGTGTATTTTCCAAAACTCTGCCTTTCTTAAGATTTGTTGCAATGTATTTTCCGTTTCTAGTAAAGCATTTTTTAAGCAATGGAGAAACCAATCTAGCCACTCAGTTATGTCACCGTTACTGTGTTGTACTTTTTGCAAAATTTCGTAATATCTTTTTCGTTCAACAAGAATTTGACTAGACATACTGTAATATCTATCAACGCTACCTTCCGCACGAGCAAGTAGCAAATCTGAAATAGCTCTTGCTATTCTTCCGTTTCCATCATCAAAGGGATGTATTATTATAAACCAGAAATGCGCTATAGCCGCTTTCAATACTAAGTCTATTTCTCTTTCATTGTTGAACCATTCAAGAAATTTGTCCATCTCGGTTTTTACTAATTCAGAAGCTACAGCCTCATAATGTATTTTTTGCTTTCCCATTGCTCCTGACACTACTTGCATTTCCCCAGAACGGTACCGGCCGGTCTCAATTTTGTACATACCGCTTCTACCCGATGGAAAGAGCGCAGAATGCCAACCAAATAGGCGTTCATTTGTTAATGGTTGCTCGTAATTTTGAGTTGCATCAAGTATCATCTCTACAACTCCTTCAATGTTTCTGTTTGATGGAACTAAACCTGCAATATCCATTCCTAAGCGTCTAGCGATGGACGAACGCACTTGTTCGTAGTCAAGTTGTTCTCCTTCAATTTCAGAGGATTTTACAATGTCAAGAGTAAGCGTTGTCAGTGTAGCCTCTTCTTTCAATGCAAAACCTATTAAATTCATTTGTCCAGAGATTTTTCCTTGTAGGTTTCGAACATCTCCAAATACCGAATTTATGGTCGTATCTCTCCAAGTAAAATTTGTCCAATTCTTATTTTGGTAGATATATTTTGCCATAATCTGATGTTATTTGCGGTGAATATAGTGTTTATTTGTCGCAAATATGCGGTGAATGTTAAGTTTATTCTCCGCATCCAATTATGTTTTGTGTATTATTTAACTGAAAAGTGTCAAGCTAAATGTATGTCATGTTTTTGTCCGAAAGCCTTGCTGCCAACGTGTTGCGGCTGTTGCGGTGTGCGGGATTTGGGTGAATAATTTGGATTTTAGTTGCAATTTAAATGTAACTCAAATTTGCCAATGAACCAAACTGCCCGCATAACGCAAAACCGCTGTTAGCGGTTCGTGCTAATCTTTTGTACCTCTATTGTCGTAATGATTATTATGTTATTCATTGTTCAGTATTTTCCTTTGTAGATAGCCTATTATATTCGTCTGTTTTTTCTTTTGTCAGTTTTAAACGTTCCCCATAAGTTTCTTTAAATGGTATGCCTTTTAAAGTAAAATCGGTATTGTCTTTAGTTGTATTTTTTCTAACTCTAATAGTTACTTGCTCTTTTCTAAATTCCAAAACTTTTTCTTCAATGTACCATATCGTTTGGGAAGTGTCTGTCGGCCATGTTTCAATACCTAATGCAAAGTTTCGGACAAGTAATAAATTTTCATCGGAAAAAATGTATTCGTCATTTGAAAATCCATAATCGCCACAATCTGTCTTGAAGATAGATAAAGTGATTTTAGTTTTATTATTCGTCATTTTTTTGAAAGAAGTGCAGCAGTCCCCATCGCATAGATTATGTTTTGTAATTACTTGTACATCTTTGTCTGAGTTGTATAAATCTTTCAAACTATCAATAATTGGGTTGTCATAGTTTACAGAAAAATTTTTCATGTCCCTTGTCGGGTTATTGAAATAATAATCATTCTTATCCTCTTTAACTATTGTAGAACTTATACTGTCATTACCATAAGTTGTTTTAACTGTGTCAGTATTTTCATTTATCACAACTGTGTCTAATGTCCTACTTATACAAGATTGAAGTCCTAAAACTGCTAAGAATAATATCAGAATTCTCATGAATAATATTTGTCAAAGTTAATATGTCTTTTCATTGTTGTAATATGTTCTTGAGATTCTCTTTTGTCCGGGTGCGATACGAAGCATGACCGCTAACGTTTTGCGGCTATTGCGGTGTGCGGGATTTGGGTGAATAATTTGGATGTTTAGTACAATTTAAAAGTAACTCAAATTTGCCAATGAACCAAACTGCCCGCATAACGCAAAACCGCTGTTATGTGCTGGCGCAACTTTAGATCAAAATTTCATACGATTTGCGTCTTCTTGTCAGGTCAGGTAATTTTTTACTTAGTCATGAAAGCAAGATTTAGATGTCAACGAAACACGATTAATCCAATTATGTATTCAAAATTTTTACAACCCAGAATGTATCTGATTTGAAAGGGTGTAATGCAATCTGTCATGATATGTACAATTTTTATTATAAGCCTTACGTTTATATTGTATTATAATAACTACTTTTATTAAATTATCAACTGTGAAAATTCTGATATGCAAAGAATAATTTTACTTCTTTTTTTTATCAATGTATTTGTCATTAAGGGTAGCGCTCTTAACAAAGATGAGAGAGCAAAAAGAAATGCAGACTCAGCTACAGTCTACTATCAACGCTATATATCTACCGATTCTCTCCTTTTAAAGATATACTTTTTGAAAAAGGCGCAAAAATTTGAAGTGAGAGATTCTGTATGGCAACTACTAGGTGACCTGTTTAATGGTTATTTAGGTGATCGATACGGAAGTATTCATTATTACAAGAAAGGGCTACCTAAAAATAAAAAGGATGAATACTCATCCTATGAAACTTTTTCTCATATGCATTATTCAAATATGTTAAACCTCATAGGAAAGAGAAAAAAGGCTCTTCAAATATTAAATAAATATGAAAAGGATACTGCAGAGTTAAATAAAGAACGAAGAAATATTGCTTATGACGTCCTCTATTTTCAAAAGGAATTAAAAGAGCTAGGTGACGAGAAGAACTACAAACGTGAAGATTATGTAAAAGCAGTTCTATGCTGTCTAGTAATAGGAAACAGGATAAAGATGAATCACTTGATAAATAAAGCTTTTAAGAAATACCCTAATGACGGTTGTTTATATTATCGGTTAAGTGGATATATAGTCAAACAAGGAAAGTATAAGTTGTACAATAAGTATTATAGGACAGCTTTAAAATTAGGCTGTAACGATGATATTAAATATTATTTTCCGTTTAATGAAAAGCTTTTGAAACTGTATAATCTATATTGAATTTGATTATTTAATAATAGTCATTAACCTTTCACTGTCAATACGTCTTTATAATTAAATTTGACAAAATCGTATTCGTTGATTTTGCATTTCACTTCTTTAAAAAAAATATTTTTTGAGTTTCGAATACTTTGTAATTCTATCCCAATAAAATCTATTTTAAATTGTCAAAAGCGCTTGCACATAACGTTTTGCGGCTCCTTGCGCTGTGCGGGATTGGGTGAATAATTTTCATTTTAATTGTTAGTTAAAGGTAACTCAAATTTTCCAATGAAGCAAACAGCCCGCATAGCGCAAAACCGCTGTTATGTGCCGTTTTTAAAATTTTTCATTTCACTTTATCTCATTGATTATTGAAGCCAATTTTCCATGTAATTGTGTCAGGGTGGTATTTTTTATTTGTCATTTTTGAGATAGTTACAAATTTTTCCTCTTCTGTCCAGTTGCGAACATTATAACTCCTAACATTATTACTATCTAGGAAATTTGTAATTATAAGAAACCCTTTATTTCTAATTGTGTCTCTTGGTGATGAAATAGAAGCAAAAAATAGCTTGTGTTTGTTTTTTGTCTTAGTATATGTATACTCTAAAAATGAAGGTAGTGAATCAATCCTAATTTTTCTCAAACTGTCTGGCTCTAAAAACATTCTTGGGGGTCTTATATAATCTGCATTATATCCACATGTATTATAAATATGTTTATCATGAAAGTAAATTGTTGTATCGTCAAAAAGAATAAAGTTTAAATTTCCATAAAATGTTTGTGGAGGGGGAGGAGGTATTGGAGGCGAATTCTTTTCTGTATTTTGATTATAACCTGTCGGATGTTTTACAACATAAAATATCTCATCTTTTTTATCAATTGTAGTTTTACAACTAAATAAAAATGCGCATAATATGAATGTCAATATTTTATCTCTCATTTTTCGTCATATAAAATGGCACATAACGTGTTGCGGCTGTTGCGGTGTGCGGGATTTGGGTGAATAATTTGGATATTTAGTACAATTTAAAAGTAACTCAAATTTGCCAATGAACCAAACTGCCCGCATAACGCAAAACCGCTGTTATGCGTTCGCCTTTTCATTCAAACTTAAATTTATAAGTTACCATTCTAACATCTGTCCAACTATGAACGCAACCTCTGCAATGAAAAATTGTTCCTTTTTTGTCTAGAACGTTTTTTATCAATTTGAGTTCTTCAATTGTATATGTTGTCCCATTTTCTTTTAGTTGGTATAGGCCGTCCACCGCATAAATTTGTTTTTCAAAATTTGTCGACTTTATCCATTTAACCAGTTCCACTTTATTCTTTGTCTTGACAAGGTTGTCAATTATCATCTTCTCGTTGGGGTCATCACCTATAATTCCACAGGCTTGTCCATATACAAGGTCGTCAATGAATAATTCCGCTTCGTTTAATTCTCCGTCAAAGGATTTAAAGAATGATAGCCGAAGAAGAGTAAACAAACTGTCATTTCTATAATAGTCAAGACTGTCGTAATAAGGAACCCATTCTTTCTTTACTTTCTTGTTTCTTTTCTCACTTAAGTCATAATAAACAATTGTCTTGTCAGTAGTCAAAAGTCGAACTCTAAATGTATAAACTGAGCTTACGCCAGGGTTTTTAGTGTCGGGAACAGATTTATTAATGTAAAAAACGCCTTCTTTAAAGTCAGTGGTCAAGTCTCTAAAAATTGACCAATGGCAAGTAATTTTATTCTCTCGCTTTGATAAAGTGTCTGTGAAAGCCATAAACGAAACAAAGTCCTTTTTTGCAAGAACGTCTTTTACGTCATTTTGCACTTGTCCAAATATGTTACTTGTCCAAAGCAGTCCGACCAATATTGCGATGTAGTTTCTATACATAAGGTGACGCATAACGTTTTGCGGCTATTGCGGTGTGCGGGATTTGGGTGAATAATTTGGATGTTTAATACAATTTAAAAGTAACTCAAATTTGCCAATGAACCAAGTTGCCCGCATAACGCAAAACCGCTGTTACCTGCCGTTTTAATTGTCCAAATGTCATTGTTTTATTTTATTGTTTTTCCCCATACATTAAACATGATTCTACCTTTAATTCTATCCTTACTAATGAACCCAATCTTTCTGCTGTCAAAAGAAATATTACGATTGTCTCCTAGCAAAAAGTAACTGTCTGCTGGAACTGTTGTCTCTTCAAAATTGGATAGTGAATTATCGAATGGATATTTTAAAAGATAAATTTGATGTCTATAACCATTTGGTAGAACTTCTTCATTCTGTATAGTTGGGTAGCCTACATTAACTGTGTCTTTAATGTATATTCTTTTACAAGGAATGGTGTTAATGATTAGAGTGTTTTCAACTATTTTTACTTTGTCATTTGGTTTTCCAACTACTCTGTAACAATAAAATTGATTGTTACTATTCGTAAAGAGAACTATATCTCCGTAGTTAGGATTTTCATTTTTATATACTTTTGTGTCTGCTATAACTTTGTCGCCAATTTGAATTGTAGGATTATTTGAGATTGATGGAATCTTTAAAATGTTAATTCCTATTATGGGGTTGTAATGGTATAGAAAAATAAATGTAGAGATGAGCAAAGCACAAGGAAGATAGAAATACCAATGGTTATATGTCTTCAGTTTGTAATTTTGTTGTTTCCTTGCGTTTTTTACACTGTCAAAGCAAGAGTAGGCAAGAATTACTAGCAATGTCAAGAACAATGTCAAAAGTCCTTTATAAGAGATTTCATGGGATAATATATTGTATAAATGGGGTACAATTAAGTAAAGAAATAAAGTCAAAAGAGTTTTTATTGGTTGGCCATTATATATATGTCCAAGTCCTGGAAAAAAAAATGATAAACAAAAAGCTATGAATGGATTTCTAGCTTTAATTATTGTAGTGTTTACTTCTCCACTTGAATTGTTTGTCATTTAAGTTAATGTTTTAATTGTTGTCCTAAAAAATGGCAGGTAACGTTTTGCGCGTTTGCGATGTGCGGGATTTAGAAATTGGATTTGCATAGTTGTAATAATTTAAAAGTAAGTGAAATTTTCCAATGAAGCAAATTGCCCGCATAGTGCAAACGCGCTGTTAGCTGCTGCTGCCGGAGT
>JBGAHI010000010.1:0-145842 GCA_044226285.1 Chitinophagales bacterium
TATCAGGTACCGTCCACGCAGAACTGTATGCGCTCTGACCACAGGTGCCATATACTGTCGTAATGCTATTCCATGTATTACTACCGCCTACACTATAATACAACTCATACGTGGCCGTATACAAACTACCATTACTGATACCATAACACGTTGAGCCACTCGTATAATTCTCTAAGGCAGTAGTCTTACTCCATTGGATATTAATCGTACTACAACTCACTAATGTATCCAGATTTGTATTCGGATAGTCTATCGTAATTGGGGCCTTAATCGTAAACACTGCATTGGACGTATCTTTAATAATTGGAACTGTGTTGTTAATAATTCTAATTAGCGCTTGCGTAGTGCTATTTTGCAATGGAATAGTCCAGTTATAGGCGCCCGTATTCGATGCACTTGTAGTAATCGTATTCCATGTTGAGCCGGCATTTACAGAATACTCTAATGTAACGTTAGAGGTAATTAAGTTGTTATCCCAAGTAATCTGATGAGTGTTACCACTACGCCATACTTCACCTCCATTCGGGCTAGTCAATAAATTAGTAGGCATTTGAATGGTAAACACCGCATTGCTTACATCAAAAACCGTAGAACCCGAAGTGTTGCTCGCTCTTACTAAAGCTTGTGTAGATGGGGTATTAGGAATATTCCATGCATATGATCCGGTATTAGGCGCTGCACTAGTTATGAGGTTATAAGAAACCCCATTATTAGTGGAGTATTCTAACTTAACAGTGGTGTGGAAAGTAGCCGTATTCCAAGTGATATTTTTCGTGGCATCAACTGTCCAAACTTCACCTCCATTCGGAGCCGTTAATATTGGAGTAGCAGCAGATATTTCAAAAACAGCATTTGAAATATCGAGCTGACAAGAGGTAGTTGCATCCGCCACTCTAACCAAGGCCTGTGTAGTTGGGGTATTCGGTACAGTCCAATTATAATTATTAGCAGCAACGTTACTCGCAACAGTATTCCATGAAGTTCCGTTATTCGTTGAATACGAAATATTGAAAATGCCGGAAGTCCCTGCAGGGCTCCAAGTAATATTATGATTACTCAATCCTTGCCAAACCTCACCTCCATTAGGCGATGTTACAACAATTGGAAGCTGAATGGTAAAAACAGCATTACTTACATCCTGCTTTGTAGTATCCGAATAATCACGAATACGCACTAAAACTGTATTCGAACCTACCATGGGTACAGTCCAATTGTATGAATAAACACTCGACACCGGTAAAATATTCAAGTTACTGGCCACAGAAGTCCAAATCGCACCACTGTTCAAAGAGTAATCGATATTCCAGTTATTGGAAACACCGGTACCATTCCATTTGATTTGGTAATTCTGACAACCATACAATATCTCACCTCCATTGGGCTGAGTAACGGTTACTGATTGCGCATGGGCATTGGCAAAAAAGAGTACGGCTAGACATACACGTAAAAACTGTTTCATACTTTGCTGTTTGTGTTTAAGTATTTTTGTATTCAGAAAAAGTACCGTATCTGATAAGACAGGAAACGGTTAATTTTTTTGGAACACAAAAGTAAACTTGTAACGCAGAAAGTGTAATCTATTTTGTACACTTTTTTCTTACTTCACAGCAATTATACATGGCAACACCACAAGATATTAAATGATGATAATCAACTACTTAAATAAATATTATAGAGTTAAAAAATAGGATTCCAGTTATTTTTATCCACTTTGATATTGTGAATTTGAACGTTAACTTCGAACACGAAATCAGCAACGAGATATGAAAGACGATAAAAATGACGGACTTATACAACTTATTCATGCACTAAGTCCCAACGAAAAAAGATACTTCCGGTTAAGCATTTTAGATAATAGCAAAGGAAAAAACTTTGAAATACTCTACAACTATTTTGAAAATCAGACAGATAGAAATACAGACACAGATATTCCCAAAAGTATCAAAGGGAAAATGAATGTTAGCTACGAAAAAAGCTACCTAAAGAAAATGATTCTTCGCGCTCTCCGAAGTTTCAACGAAGACCTCACCGACAATCTTACTGCTCTTCAAACACTCATAGACTTAGAGATTCTTTTCAATAAAAAAATCTATGATGATTGCCTACACGTGATTGAAAAAATGCTCAAATTCACAGAAGAAAGAGAGTTGCTCAATTCTAGACTTCAGTACCTACAATGGTATAGAAGAATTCTGTTAAGGAAGGGAGACTATACATTGCTTTCGCAAAAAGCAGATTTTTTTAAAAACGAAGCAAATAGTTGCTTTCGCCAAATCGAAAACCTGAATGGGTACAGAGAAATTCAGTCGGAGATTTTAGGCGTAATATCCAGAAAGGGAATTTTACTGGAAAAGGAGGACATGAATACCCTAGAAAAAATCATTAAAAATCCACTACTCAGACATGAAAAAAACGCTATAACTTTTCATTCAAAATGTCATTTTTATGAAGCATGGGTATGGTATTATTCGCATACACTTAAACCCGAATTATCGCAAAAGACAAGCGAAGAATATGTAACATTTTTAGAAAGTAACAACCATAAAATCTTACAATATCCCCAAGTTTATTTTTCTGCAGTAACCAATTTTGTAACCCGATGCTGCACTATCGATCAATACGATAAGGCTTTGTTAGGCATTGAAAAACTAGAGAAAATACCTTCACTAAAGGGCGCCAAAGTAAGTGATGGCTTAAAAATAGAAATCAATTTCTTTGCCATTGAACGGAAATTATTAATCTATACCAATAAACGAGATTTTTCAAAAGCCATTCAACTTTACAAAGAGGTAAATCCGTATATTGAAAAAAACAAAAACAACCTACACATCGGCTTCCTTAGTCTATATAGAATCTTTGTTGGTATCGCTTGTTTCCATTTAAAAGATTATGACGTAACACTCTCCCATTTGAGAAAACTATTTGATGAAAAAAACGACAGTCAACGTATTGATAACTATCTCTATGCACATATACTGCAGATAATGACTCATGTAGAAATGAAAAATTACAGAATAGTTCCCTATCAAATACAAGCGGCTAAACGATTCTGCAAATCAAAAAAGTTTAAACAAAAATCGATTACTCTTTTTTTTGAAGTCATCAATAAGTTAATCAAAACGGAAAATCAAATAGAGTTCAATCAAACTAAATTGAGTTACGTAGAAAAATTTGATGCATTATTATCTAGTGAAGGGGAAGATATTATCCAAAGTACGCTGGCGTTCGATTTGTGGCTGGGCGATTCAAACAATACAACACCTTAATTGTTACTGATACTTTTTTACATTTAATGCGAAAAAGTATGCCATGCGAAAACTGGAAAACAATGAATTAAGTCGACTTGATTTAAATGCGTTTAAAGATGCCAACAAAATTCCGGTTTATATCATTTTAGATTCTGTCCGTTCACATCAAAATGTTGGCTCTGTTTTTAGAACAGCGGATGCTTTCCGCATCGAAAAAATATTTCTTTGTGGGATAACAGGTACACCTCCACATCGCGACATTCAAAAAACAGCCTTAGGTGCAACCGAAAGCGTAGATTGGGAATACCATGAAAACATTGATGATTTGATACAAGAATTAAAAAAGCAGAAGGTATTCATTGCATCCATTGAACAAGCAGAAAATGCATGTTTTTTAAATGAATTCACTATCCCAAAAGAAAAAAAATTAGCGCTTATTTTTGGCAACGAAGTGGATGGTGTAGCACAATCAGTTGTATCTGCATCCAATACC
This sequence comes from Chitinophagales bacterium, assembly GCA_044226285.1. Taxonomy (GTDB): domain Bacteria; phylum Bacteroidota; class Bacteroidia; order Chitinophagales; family LD1; genus CALAYL01. The sequence goes on from JBGAHI010000010.1 coordinate 3,742, forward strand.
GTTATTGAAATTCCACAATTCGGAACAAAGCATTCCCTTAATATTTCGGTAAGTGCCGGAATAGTAATATGGGAAATAGGAAAGCAATACATGAATAGTTTAAAACAATAATTTTTTAGGTTTACAAAAAATCAAAGTAATGGCGAAGAAAGTAAAAGACCCAAAATTCAAATCTATCTTAACGAAAGAAGATTTGGCATTTCTTGAAGCATATATCAACAACCCCTCTCCTACAGGCTTTGAGGCAGAAGGTCAAAAACTGTGGTTGAACTATTTGAAACCATCAATTGACACCTATCAAGTAGATAATTACGGTACAGTATATGGAGTTATTAACCCTGATGCACCTTTTAAAGTGGCTATAGAAGCCCATGCCGATGAAATTTCATGGTTCGTAAGTTACATCACACCGGATGGTTTAATTTATGTAAAACGAAATGGTGGCAGTGACCATCAAATAGCACCTTCGAAAAAAGTTTGGATTCATACTGATAAAAATAAAGTAGAAGCCGTGTTTGGTTGGCCGGCCATTCACACTAGAAAAGCAGGTAACGAAAAAGCTCCGGCATTGGAAAACATTTTCTTGGATTGTGGCTGTACATCAAAAGAAGAAGTGACAAAACTTGGCATTTATGTAGGTTGTGTAATTACTTATCAAGATGAATTCTTTGTATTAAATGATCGCTATTATGTTGGTCGCGCTTTAGATAATCGAATTGGAGGATTCATGATTGCCAAAGTTGCACACATGCTAAAAGCCAACAAAAAGAAATTACCATTTGGCTTATACATAGTAAATTCTGTACAAGAAGAAGTGGGCTTAAGAGGAGCAGAAATGATTGCACACACTATCTCTCCGGATTGTGCCATCATTACCGATGTAGCACACGACACCACAACGCCAATGATTGATAAAATTGCTGAAGGTGATTTTAAATGTGGAGCAGGACCAATGCTTACTATCGGACCCGCAGTGCATAACAACTTACTAAAGCACATTCGCTCGAATGCCGATAAAAACAAAATTCCATATCAGATGGATGCTGCATCACGCGCCACCGGAACTGATACTGATGCTTTTGCTTACACGAAAGGCGGTATTCCATCTGCTTTAATTTCATTGCCTCTGCGCTATATGCACACTACTGTTGAAATGGTACACAAACATGATGTAGAAAATGTAATCAAGCTTATCTATGAGTCAATTTTGACGCTTAGTCCGAAGTTTGATTTCAAATACTTTAAATAAGTTTTAATTCTTCAATTATCGATAAAGGAGTATAACCTAAATGAAGTGCTTTGGTTATATCAAGCGAAACATTCTTCGGACGTTTAGCTACAAAAGTAAAATCGTTTTGAGATACCGATTGGAGAAGCGTTTTGTTCAACGCAAAAACATCTGCTGCAAGCAATCCAAATGCATATCTAGACACTACTTCTTGACCCGCCATTTGTACAATTCCATGTTGGTTAGGCATCAGCGCTACAATACCCTTCGCAATTGAGTAGGCTCCACCTATAGAGCGATATTCATCATGAAAAAGTGAACTAACTTTACCTTCATTATTATCGGCAATGAAACGTCTTAAATAATTCCCGTTCCCGCCAGCTTTCACATCCCCATACATTAACGGTAAACGGGCAACGAGTGTATTGGGATAAATTTCGAGTACAACCCGCTCTGCCTCGGCCTTCTGTCGTCCGTATTCATTTACCGGATTAGGCGCATCTTCTTCAGTGTATAATCCTCTTTCCCCATCAAACACCAAATCTGTTGAGGTAAACACAAAAGGTATATTGAAGTCAGCAGCAATACCCACAAGATTAATAGTTGCATCTACATTCACCAAACGGCTTTCTTTTGGATGTAACTCACAAAAATTTGTATCTGCGCTTGCTGCAGCATGTATTATAAAATCAGGTTCAATATCTTCTAATAAATCACCAACTTGAATGTGATTAGTAATATCACATTGCAGCCAATTTACGGATTCAAAATCGCCTCTTTCAGAATTATACAAAGCATATACATCATACCTTTCAGCGGCTTCCCGTACCAAATGGTAACCTAAAAAGCCGGAGGCTCCTGTTATAACTAATTTCGGCTTACTCATTTCACTTTTGCCTTTAGCATTTCAAGCGCTTTCACAATTCTACGCTCACGCGTTTCTTGCTTTTTAGCCGATTCAATCCACGTGATATACTCTTTCCTATGCGAGAAACTCATCTTCTCAAATATCGTCAAAAACTTTGCAGCTTTCATTGCATCCATAAAATCTTTTGGAACAGCAATCGTTCGTTCAGCAACATCATGCTGAACCGTCACTTCTACTTCATCTCCTCCCCCTTTACCAATTTGTGCACGAATGGATTTTAAAATCAACAACATGTGTTTAGGATCTCCGTATTTCACCATTGATCCGGTATATGCAACTCCGTCAAAGGTAGCATTTACAGGTACTCTGCCCTTTATCCCAAATTCTTTTTGTACATCATACGGAAAATAAACGAAGGCGCCTCCGCCATCTGTAGTTTCAATTTTAGCTTTGAATCGATATACTTTTCCCATGCGTAGAAGAGATAATATGGCTAATAATAATTAAACGTTTTCCCTTTGCACCACATCCATGTTTGCCCTTGTAACAACGAGTAGCGAACAGTTTCATTAAATAAAAAGAAATCTCCACTCACAATATCTTTACTAACTTGAACAGGCTGTCCGTAATAGAATCCCTGCAAACGCGAGTACTGATCTTTATACACTAAAATATGTCGATAGGCTTTCATTGCCAATGGCTGTGTGCGTTCCAGCATTTGTAATTTCCCATTATACCAAACATAAAAATTGTTGCCTTGGTCTGTAAATGCAAGCAGGTTATCTTGTACTAATAAGTCTTTAGGACGATTTTGAGAGAGTTCCGTTATCTCGCCATTATACCAAATATTTAAACGTCCTTGTTGGTCGTAATATGCAACAAAGCCCTCTCCTGTCCAAAAGTTTGAAGGAGCAGGTATGTTCGTTTCATAGGTTTGTCCGTTACTAAAAATCTTCAAGTTCCCAATAACATCAATATAGGCAACAATATCACGATCGGCATAATAATTTGTTGGAATATAGCTCTCTTGAATTTTTAACTCACCATGATAAAAGATTTTAAAATTGCTTGAACGATCAACATAGGCAAAGGTATTATCGCCTATTCTTGGGCCGTAATCCGAATTCATTAATTCCCATTGTTCAATAGGAATGGTTTGACCTGCATAAAAAACTTGTGTTTGACCAAGCGTACTTTTCCATACCACTAAGCTATCAGAATACCAATATTCAGATTGTGCTAACCTATCCAAAACTTTGAACTTACTGTTATACAACACACTCAAGTTGCCGAAATTGTAATACCCTATCCAATTATCGGTAACAAAATAATCAGGTGTATTATCCAGCAAATTATATATGGTTCCTTGGTAATATGCTTTTAAACGACCAACAGCAGTGGAATACAACATCGCATTCTTTCCTACTTTATAACTCGTCAGCGGCAATGTTTCTAAAAACTTTGTTTCATTTTCATCGAACATATAGACCTGACCATTATAGTCGGAATACGGAGCGATAAACTGTGCATGTACGGCAATACAACTGAACACAAGAACAAATAAAAACAGACTTTTCTTCATAATTATTTTTTTTGTGTGGCTATATTGCTTAACGACTATACATCAAATTTAATGCCTTGTGCCAATGGTAAAGTGGATCCGTAATTGATAGTATTTGTTTGTCTACGCATATACGCTTTCCATGCATCAGAACCCGATTCACGTCCGCCACCGGTTTCTTTTTCACCGCCAAAAGCGCCTCCAATTTCAGCACCCGATGTTCCGATATTGGCATTTGCAATTCCACAATCTGAACCATTTACGGAAAGGAACAATTCCATTTCACGCATATTGTTGGTCATAATTGAAGAAGACAAACCTTGAACAACTCCATTCTGCATGGCAATGGCATCTTCTAGTTTCTTATACTTCATGATGTATAAAATTGGAGCAAAGGTTTCTTCCTGTACCATTTTATATTCATTCTTAGCTTCAATAATACAAGGCTTAACATAGCAACCCGATTCATAACCCTTGCCTTTCAATACACCACCTTTCACTAAAACTTTGCCTCCTTCTTTCACCGCTTTATCAATTGCAGCTTCATACATTTTTACGGCAGCTTTATCAATCAAAGGTCCAACATGATTTTTTTCATCTAACGGGTTACCAATGCTCAATTGAGAATAGGTTTTCTGTAATCGTTTCTTCACATCAGCATACAACGATTCGTGAATAATCAATCTCCGAGTAGTTGTGCAACGTTGTCCGGCAGTTCCTACAGCACCAAACACTGCAGCACGAATAGCAATATTCACATCAGCGTGCTCTGAAATAATGATAGCATTGTTACCTCCTAATTCTAATAAAGAACGACCTAAACGTGCAGCCACAGTTTGTGCAACAGCCTTTCCCATGCGCGTAGAACCTGTAGCAGATATCAAAGGTATACGGTTATCTGCGGATAAACGTTGACCAATTTTAGCATCGCCATTCACTAAACAAGAAATGCCTTCCGGTAAATCATTTTCTAAAAACACTTTTGCAACAATGTGCTGACAAGCCACTCCACACAAAGGCGCTTTTTCTGAAGGCTTCCAAATACAAACATCTCCACAAACCCATGCCAACATAGAATTCCAGCTCCACACTGCAACAGGGAAATTAAAGGCAGATACGATACCAACTATTCCAAGTGGATGGTATTGCTCATACATACGGTGATTGGGACGTTCGCTGTGCATGGTTAACCCGTATAGCTGACGAGAAAGCCCAACTGCAAAGTCGCAGATATCAATCATTTCCTGAACTTCACCCAGTCCTTCTTGCAACGATTTTCCCATTTCATAAGAAACCAATTGTCCTAGAGGCGTTTTAAATTTTCGCAATTCGTTTCCAATCTGACGAACAATTTCGCCACGTTTCGGAGCCGGTACATTTCGCCAAACGGCATAAGCCTTCTGTGCCGTTTCTACAACTTCTTCATATTCTTTTTCAGAAGTTTCGTACACGCTTCCAATCAATGCGCCATCTACAGGCGAAACACTTTTATACTTTGTTTTGGATGATTGCATCCATACTCTTCCGGTTGACGTTCCTGCATTATCGGCTTTCAGCCCTAATTCCTTCAAAGCTTGTTTAATCATATTTCGTATATTTCAGTTTAATTTGTTAGTACAAGATTAATGATTCAATAGATATTTCGTTGATTTAATTCGATTGTTTATCCACATTAAAGTTACAAGCAAATCCAATATATTGCAGAAATGAAAAAAAGTTTAACAAGTCTTTTATTGCTGTTCGTTGTGATGGTCCATGCCCAAATCGAGAAGGGAACAATTGCACCGGGAGGCTCAATTTCATTGAGCTATAAGGCCAATTCAAAAACCGAACAAAAAATATTTGACTTTGCTGTAGCTCCACACGTGGGATTTTTTGTTGCCAATAATTTGGAAATCGGTCCAACATTAGGTTACGCTGTTAATTCCATAAAACAAAAATCGGGCACTACCGATTTGACCCAATCCTTTTTTATCGGTCCACACTTAAAGTATTATGTAAAGATTGGAAACAAAGCCTATGTCCATTTTTTTGGTGCTGTATTCGGTAATTTCGGATCGTTTAAACAGATTTCTGACCCTCCAAACAATACTGTATTAGGCACAAGGGGCGCTATCTGGCAACTAGGTACAGGATTATCCATTTTCCTACATCCAACAGTTGCACTTTCTATTTCACCCATGTATAGTGGAGATTTTACGCAATCCTATATAAAAAACAAGACAGGTATTATTCCCGGAACACAAAGTAATGCCATTACACATGGCTTTTATTTAAATGTGGGATTTGGAGTTTATCTTCGCAAAAAACAATAAAAAACTATGTTGAAGTTATACGCAACAATTACGCTTTCACTGTTTATTTCGTTTGGATTCTCGCAGGGTAAAATAAAGCGTGTACTGTTTTTGGGAAATAGCTACACCTATGTAAACGATTTGCCGAAAACAATTGCAGATATGGCTCTTTCAACAGGTGATACATTGATATACGATAGCAATTGCCCGGGTGGATATACTTTACAAGGGCATACTACTAATGCTACATCGTTGAATAAAATCAAGCAGGGTAATTGGGATTATGTTGTACTCCAAGAGCAAAGTCAATACCCTTCATTTCCTATCAATCAGGTAGAGACAGATGTTTTCCCATATGCCAAATTGTTAGACAGTTTAATTCATGTGAGCAACCCTTGTGCTGAAACCGTATTTTACATGACATGGGGCCGAAAAAACGGAGATGCATCGAACTGCCCTTCATGGCCACCGGTATGCACTTATAATGGCATGGATAGCCTTTTGCGATTACGTTACGAAACTATGGCAACAAGCAATAAAGCATTGTTATCACCAGTAGGTGTGGTATGGAAATACCTAAGAACCAATAATCCACTTATCGAACTTTATCAATCGGATGAAAGCCACCCTTCGGAAGCAGGTACTTATGCTGCCGCTTGCAGTTTTTACACCGTATTTTTTGGAAAAGACCCTACCAATGTAACATTCAAAAGTACATTGCTATTAGCAGATTTGGTATCCATTCGAAATGCTGCAAAAACAACTGTTTTCGACCATATGTTACAATGGCACATTGGTGAATACGATCCGCAAGCTACATTTACTAATACAACCATTTCCAATCAACAAATTCAATTTACGAATACATCCACCAATGCCACTTCCTATCAATGGTATTTTGGTGATGGCGATAGCTCTTCCTCAGTAAATCCAACACACCAATACAGCTTAGCAGGAACATACAATGTAAAGCTCATCGCTTCATCTTGCAATAAAGCTGACACATTCAATAAATCGATTACAATAACAACTACATCTATTCGTTCAACGGAGGAAACGAATACAATTATGATCTCGCCCCAACCAGTTCATTCTGTCTTGAGTTTAAATCAGAGTGTACTAAATGCAACGCCTTTCGCCATTTGTGATATGTATGGACGTATAATGAAGAACGGCATTTTACCTCCATCCAACAAATCCATTTCGATGGATGATTTAATCGCTGGCGGATATGTATTAATTTTGTATCCGAATAAGAATAAGCCGATTAGACTGCCTTTTTACAAGATAAATGATTAACCCATCGCTTTCTTTTTCTGAAATAATATTTATTTTTAGTAGCCCTGCTTTTTTTGAGTTAAGTCGAATAGATAGTTTGATGTACCAAAAGTCTACGTTCTATTATTCATCGAACTTTTTCATTGTAGGGCTATTCTCAAAAGTAAAAACCCAACAATGAAAAAATGTATCAGTTACCTCGCATTACTATTAATGCCCTTTATTTTATTTGCAGAAAAGCCTGAAAGTAAAGACAGTTTGTCGATGGAGGAACTACTATCCACAATTGACACCCTCCCCTATCAAAAAGAAGGTATTGTAAAACTGGGTGAAGTAGCTTCTTTTAAAATCCCCAAAGGCTATAAATTTTTGGATGGAAAATCTGCTGAATATGTTCTGCACGATTTATGGGGAAACCCGCCATCGCCTTCCTTAGGAATGATTTTACCGGCCGATGGTAGTCCATATTTAGGCACTTGGGTAATTGAAATTACGTATGAAGAAGATGGACACGTGAAAGACGATGACGCAAAAGATATCAAATATGATGAGCTCTTAGAAACCATGAAAAAAGAGGCTAAAGAAGCAAACCCGGAACGCAAAAAACAAGGCTACCCTACGGCCGAATTGTTAGGATGGGCATCTCCACCATACTACGATCAAGCAACACACAAACTGCACTGGGCAAAGCGTTTGCAATTTGAAAACGATTCTTTGGAAACGCTTAACTATAACATTCGTGCGCTAGGCAGAAAGGGTGTTTTAGTGTTGAATGCCATTGGCGGTATGGGCGATTTGGAAGTGATTAAAAAGGCTACTCCCGAGGTATTAGCTAACGTGAATTTTGAAAATGGCAATCGCTACGAAGATTTCAGCAGCAGCACCGATAAAGTAGCGGCCTATGGCATTGGCGGTTTGATTGCAGGTGGAATATTGGCGAAAACAGGACTTCTTGCTAAACTTGGATTAATCTTCGCCAAATTCGCTAAAGTAATTATTCTAGCAATTGCAGGTTTAGGAGGTGCCATTATGAAATTTTTCCGCGGCAATAAAGACAATACAACAGAATAGTCTACTTTACGTATTGCTTTTTTGTATCTGCTTTTTTGAATTGTTTTAATTTTTGTATGAATAAATTGGTGTTGTCAGGTGTACTACTGTTTGCTTCTGTTGCTCTTTTTGCACAAGATTTGGAATACCCCGATTCTTTGCCCATCAATCAAATCAAGGTTTTGGGCAGCCATAACAGTTACCGAAGAATGACCGATAGCGGTATTTTGAAATTTATACATTTAGCCGATCCGTTTTTCAAAAAAGAGCTTCCTCCCGCATATCACTTGGAATACGACCACCTTCCACTTGACAGCCAGTTGCAGAATTACGGTATACGTAGTTTTGAACTCGATATATACTACGACCCCAAAGGTGGCAGGTATTACAAACGACAAGGCAATGCGCTACGTTTTCGTTCTACCAAATCGAATGTGGATGCACTGTTGTGGCCGGGCATGAAAGTGTTACATATTTCAGATATTGATTACAACACCAATTACTACACCTTCAAAGATGCACTACAAGCCTTGAAAGTATGGAGTAGTGAGCACCCTACGCATCTTCCACTTTATGTAATGGTGGAGTTGAAAGAAGATGGTATCAGCGATCATGTAAAAATAGCAGGTTTCAAAACTGCCCTCAAATTCGACCTCAAAGCAATGCTCGAAATTCGCGATGAAATCAATTTTATTTTTGCAGATAATCCTAAGCAAATTCTTTCACCTGACGATTTCCGACAAGGCTATTCTTCGCTTCGTGAAGCTATTACAACAGTAGGTTATCCAAAATTAAAAGAGGCTAGAGGAAAGATTGTATTCATTTTAATGGCCGGTGAAAAGTTAAGTGATGAACTTACCGCTCAATATCCATCCTATAAAGGTTTACCGTTCTTTACATTTGCAGAAACCAATAAACCTGAAGCCGTTTTCATAAAAGTGGACGACCCAATTGAAAACACACAACGCATAAAAGACTTAGTAGCCAAGGGATTCATGGTACGAACACGTTCTGATGTGGAAACGATTGAGCCACGGAAGAATGATTATACTATGTTCAATAAAGCGAAAGAAAGTAATGCGCAAATTATCTCCACTGACTTTTACAAACCTTTCAAGAAAACAGGATTTGTATTAAAACGAGAAATGCTGAAGTAGTTATTTCAATGTACAATCGTAACCCTGCGCCTCCCAATTGTATTTATCATCGCTTAATTTACCGGAAGAACATCTGTCGTAATGTTTATCCGATGATGTATCTGTACAGGTCCAGCCTAAACCGGGCGTTTGAAGGGAATCCAAATATTCTTCATAGTAACGAATAGTCAAAATATCGGAACTTACTTTTATTCTGAAATGCTTGTCGTAACACACTGCACAACGATTCTGGCAGGTCAAACATTTCTTACAACCCGAAGCAAACACTAAAAAGATACCAAGAAGAAAAATTAATCGCATATTTTTACAAAGCTAATTGAGAATTGAATATACATTTTATGCATGATATAGAACCTTTTTATAGTTGGAGAGATTATTATATAGCCTCAGAAGATAAATTATCGCCCTTTTACCGCAGAAAATATAGCGAGTTTTCGTTCCACAACAAAGTATACAACTATTATATCCATCCGCAATGGGATAGCTTTGGTTCAAGCACGTTGTATTGTAAAGTTATTTATGTGGGGTACGATAAACAAATTGCAGTAATTGAAATGCTGGGGGAATGGAACGATACTCTACATAACGATATCATGATTTTCAAAGAAGAAGTGATAGACCCTTTATTGCAAGAAGGCATTTCAAAATTCATTCTTATAGGCGAAAACGTAATGAACTTCCATGCTTCAGATGAAAGCTACTACGAATTGTGGCAAGAAGAAGTGCGCGACATGGATGGATGGATTTTATGCCTCAATTTCCATAAACACGTGGTGGATGAAATGCGCAGGTATCGTTTGCATCATTACATGGATATTCCTTTAGAATTAGAAGAAACGGAATGGCGAAAAATAAAGCCCGTGTACATTCATAAAATTGCTGAAGAATGGCTTCAAAAAAGTATAGGGAATTAGACCGCATTCAATATAAAACAAAAAAAGACCTTGAATTACTTCAAGGTCTTTTTTATTGTGAGGAGGAAGGCGGATTCGAACCCCCGGAGCGCTCATCACGCTCGACTGTTTTCAAGACAGTTCCATTCAACCACTCTGGCATTCCTCCGTGCGTGGTGCGAATATAAAAACTCTTCACTATTTTTGAAAAAAAACAGCAAAAAGTTTACATTTTTTCTGCGTTCGACTTGTGATAATAGATGGCTGCGTTAATTTCATAGCCAATCAAAAGCACAAAGGCATTGATGTTCAGCCAAATCATTAAAATCATTACCGTTCCAATGGAGCCAAAAAGCGTGTTCAGTTTCACAAAGTGTTTCACATAGTACGAAAAACCGATGGAAGCCAAAATAGAAAGAAAGGTGGCTACTGTAGCTCCTGTAGAGATAAACCGATATTTTTTTTTAGTTGCCGGACCATAATAATAAATGAGCGAGATAGAGAAAAAGAACAATAAAATAATCGTTGAATACCGTATCAAGTTAAAAAGGATATTCGTGAACGTATTCTGGATATGAAAATAATCGAGCACTAACTCCAAAATATCTTGTCCGGCTACTACCAATGCCATAGAGAAGATAAACAAGAACACTAATAAAAAAGTGATTTTAAGCGCTACAACACGGGTATGAATGGCATTGCGCTTTTTATAATGATCGTACGATTTATCGAAGGAACTCATTAATGCCACTACCCCATTTGACGTAAGAAAAATGGTTAAGATAAAGGTACTCGTTAATAAACTCGGACGTTTATTCTGCGTTAAATCAGATAAGAAAGGCTGGATAAACGATTTTAAGAACTTGAAAATTTCCGGACTTGGGGAAACATCTTTAATCAATTTCAATATATAGGCATCAATATTCTGCATATTCAACAGAATTAACACATATGGAATTAATGTAAAGATGAACAGCAAAGCAGGAAACAACGATAGAAAAAAACTATATGCAATCGATTTTGCGCGAACAGCCAAAGAGTTTTTTCTGATTTCGCTAATAAAAAAACTCAATACAGTATATACTGGAACACCATCTAAACCCGGCAATGTAAAGACATGCAACCACTTATCCCATTTCTCCAAATGTGGATTCTCTAACAATATCTTCTGCCAAATTTTTTTCATCACTTATCTTTAAAACAAGAAACCACAGCTTCGGGAGCATGTATTAACTTTCTGTTCCCTGCATCCATAAACATGAGCTGCGTTTCCGCCTCTATTAACTTCTCTCCTTTCTCGTTGAATAGCAAGTATTCAAACGTAATCATTCTATCCGGAATTGTTGGAATAATCACCTCAATCGTAAGTAAATCATCGTATAAAGCCGGACGAATATATTTCACATTCATTCGCGTTACCGGCATCATCACTCCTGCCTTTTCTAAATCAGCATATCGAAGGCCTAACGATCGCAAAGCCTCTGTTCGTGCCACTTCAAAAAAACGCGCATAGTTCCCATAGTAAACTACTCCCATTTGATCGGTATCGGCATAAGCCACGCGTAACGTATGTTTATAACTGTAACTCATTAATGAATATTCATTTCGTTCATTTTTTTGCGATACAAATTGGCCACTTTATTCTGTTCATCCAATGTTCTGGAAAACACAGAATAACCCGACATATCCGGATTCGCGCAAAAATATAAATAGTCGTGTTCTTCGGCATTCAATACCGCATCTATCGATTTCTTAAATGGTAGACAAATTGGTCCGGGCGGTAAACCCGAGTGTTTATAGGTATTATATGGAGATTCGTAATCTTTATGATAATTGGTTACTCGCTTGGCATCAAAATCGCGAAGTGCAAAAACCAATGTAGGATCGGCTTGCAAAGGCATATCTATCTTTAAACGATTCAAATACACACCTGCTACTGTTTGCAACTCCTTATCCTTCATACACTCTTTTTCAACAATCGATGCCAAAATCATCACTTCCTTTGGCTTCAAACCCTTTGCAGCAGCCTTTTGCAATCGCTCCGAGTTCCAAAAGCGATTGTATACCGAATCCATATGCTGAAAAAATTCCTTTTCACCAATATTCCATTTCGGAAACGAATATTCTTCATAAATGAAGTGCGTCATAATGTTGTTGGGTGTACAACCATATTGCGAACAAAAACTTTCGTTGTTTAATTGCTCTATAATATCTGTCGAATCCAATTCCAAAGCTCTGCCAAATAAGCCCGAAAAGTCTTCATTGGTGCGGATGTTGTAAGGTCGGCAAGTAACAGGGCTTTGAATACCATAATACAATAAATTAACAATCGCCCTGCTTGTCATCGACTTACCTATAATGTAATGTCCAGGTTTTACATGATTGGGATAACCCTTCAGTTTAGCGAACACATCGAATGAAAACTCGCTGATGATAAGGTTATCTTTCCGAAGTAATGCTAACACCTTATTATAACCGGCTCCGGTTGGAATATTGATATATGCTTTTTCACGATCGGGATTACTGTTGTTTGCCAAAAACAACCATGCAGCCAACCCTATGAGCGAAACAAAGAATAGAAAAAGTAATTTCTTCATTGCCTAAAAATATAAATAGATAGGATTTAATGAAAATACACACTTCTGATTCATCATTCCAATCAAAAAATGTAGTTTAGGATTCATTCACAACAAAAAAAGCAAAGAAACAGTTATGCAAAGTAAAGCAACAACCATTGATGCCTATATGGAGCAGTTACCGGAAGAAAGAAAAGAGCCAATGCTTAAACTGAGAAATGCCATTAAAAAAAATATTCCTAAAGGCTTTCACGAAACTATGAGTTATGGTATGATTGGTTATGTTGTGCCGCACGCACTGTATCCGAATGGCTATCATTGCGACCCAAAACTCCCACTTCCTTTCCTAAATATTGCCTCTCAAAAAAACTTTATTGCTGTTTACCACATGGGAATTTACAGCGATCCAAAACTGTTAGAATGGTTTACTTCAGAATTCCCAAAGCATTCAAAAGCTAAACTGGATATGGGAAAAAGTTGTATTCGCTTTAAAAAGCCCGACCAAATTCCGTTTGACTTGATTGGTGAGTTGTGTAAAAAGATGACTGTCCAGGATTGGATAACACAGTATGAAAAAATGCTAAACAAATAGCCATGCAGACCATAAAAACCTTCGACAATTATTTCACAGCCCATATTTGGAAAGAAAAGTTTGAAGCGAGTGATATTCATTGTTTTCTGCAAGATGAAAATACATCTAGCACTATACCTGTTTGGAATATGGCCATAGGAGGTATCAAACTTAATGTAGGCAACAATGATGCTGAACAAGCATTAAATTTGTTATTGTCATTTGAAGAAGAATATGCAGCGTCAATTGTTTGTCCGGGTTGCGGCAATAAGGGTATGGATTACGTAGCCCGACCAACACCTTCGAATGTATTCATGGAAATCATGACATGGTTATTTTCCTCTTATGCCGTGGCTTCCAATTATGTATATCAATGTCCAATATGTAAACTCGAATCGGAAACAATGCCGGTTACTGAAAATCAAAACGATGCAGATAACCTTCAATAAAGTCGCAGCATTAGTAATATGCTGTCTGGGATTTATAATATACAGTTCAGCGCAGGATTCCATTAATGTAATGACCTATAACATACGTAATTCCAATGCAGCCGATGGTCCAAATAAGTGGAAGTTCAGAAAAGAAAAGGTGGTTACTTTGATTAAAAATGTCAATCCCGATGTGTTAGGAACGCAAGAAGTATTGTTCGATCAATACAAAGATTTGCAACATATGCTAACAGATTATTCCGTTTTTGGAGTAGGAAGAAACAACGGGAAACATGCAGGTGAACACAGTTGTATTTTTTATAAAACAGAAAAGTACAACTTGCTGAAAGGTGGCAATTTTTGGCTTAGTGAAACACCTTCTAAACCCGGCAGCAAAAGTTGGGATGCCGCAATTACAAGAATTTGTACGTGGGTACAGCTTGAAGATAAAGAGCATAAAACATCTTTCTTCCTATTCAACACCCATTTCGACCATCGAGGTGTTGACGCAAGAAAAAATAGTGCACGGCTCTTAAAACATTATATCGATTCACTTTGTACAAACTCAGCTGTAATTGTTACCGGAGATTTCAATTTTGAACCCGGAAGTGAAGGATATAATGTAATAACAGAAGCCCCACAAATCATTCCTCTTAAAGACGCATATACAGTTAATGAGCCTAATTATACCGATTGTGGTTTTGACGTTACGAATACCCAATGCCATCGTATCGATTTTATTTTTTATAGCAGTCATTATAAGCAAAAAGGATATAAACTTCATAGGGATAACGATGGGAAGTATTATCCAAGTGATCATCTCACTATAAGCGCAGAACTACTTCTCAAAAACTAAATTTTCCGGATTAGAAAATTGCTTTGTTTCATATATTTTGGAATTGAATATGTAACTGCTTCAACAGTACCCTCCCTTCTTTCTATCAACTATCTGCAAATCAAAACATTAGCTTTATAGTACCATAAATTCACATTTTTTGTAACATATTTTGAATTTAAACGTAACTCTATACGGATAATAATGTATGTCCAAATTTTGTATTCAAAACAAGACCATGTTCAAAACAAAGCAATCAAATTTTTACTTACTAAATATACTAGGAGTAGCATTGTCTTGGATAGTGAGTTCAATAAACATTCTTAATTACACCCTATGATAAAGAATAGTATACTTTCGTTATTTATTGTTTTTATAAGCGTATCTGCTTTTGCTCAAAATAGTTCGCTTCAAGTTTTTTCCTCTGGGGGTAAACATATCAACAACGGTTATGCACAAGTAAGTTTTACATTTGGAGAGCCATTAACCGCTACACTGAATAACAACCCGAATAGCATTGCTACACAAGGGTTTCAACAAACAAATTTAACAGTTAGCAGTATTGACGAAGTGACCAATTTATTCACGTTCAACTACTACCCTATTCCTGTTACATCAAATTTAGTTATCGAATCATTGAACTATACAAAGCCTGTTCAGGTTAAAATATTTGACACTAATGCAAAACTAATTTTAGCGCAATCTTTTGAAAATAAATCACAATTTGATTTGTCTCAAATTGCAAGTGGCAACTACTTTGTAACTATAGAAAACAACGAAAATCAACTTTTATCTAAACGATCTATCTCTGTAATTAAATAAACCTCTATGAACAAATTTATTCTAACTATTCACCTTTTACTTGCCTTTACAATAGTAAGTTTTGCGCAAGCACCCCAAGGCGTAAATTATCAATCTGTTATCAGAAACAGCAGTGGTAGTATTTTAGTTTCACAACCTGTAGGAATCAGATTCGATATACATCAAGGAGCAACAACCGGGCCCGTTGTTTATTCAGAGTCGCATGCAACTGCAACTAACCAATTCGGGCTTACCAGTTTAGTATTAGGCCAAGGAAGCCCAATAAGTGGTACGTTTAGTGCCATTAATTGGTCGAGTGGTATTTATTTTACGGAGCTGTTAGTTGACATAGCTGGAGGAACAAACTATGTTAGTATGGGTACACAACAGTTAATGAGTGTACCTTATGCCCTTTATGCTGAAAGATCTGGATCAACTGTTGGTCCTGCTGGTGTAACAGGCGCAACAGGTGTTACCGGAAATACAGGTGCAACAGGTGCTCCAGGTGTTGGTATTCAAGGAGCACAAGGCGAAATGGGAGCAACGGGAGCAACAGGAAATACTGGTGCAACTGGGGCAAATGGAATTCCAGGTCAAATGGGACCAATTGGACCTACTGGCATTGGATTACAAGGACCACAAGGTATACAAGGAGATGCAGGAGCAACCGGTGATATTGGTGCAACTGGAGCTAATGGAGCTACAGGTGCCACTGGAGCTACAGGAGTTGGTTTACAAGGACCAACAGGCGCTAAAGGAAATACAGGTGCTACTGGAAGCGTTGGTCCAACAGGTGCAACAGGAATTGGCATTCAAGGGCCAACTGGGGTAAAAGGCGATCAAGGTGATACGGGTAATACTGGAGCTACAGGGGCGACTGGTATAGGATTACAAGGACCACAAGGTATTCAAGGTGAAACAGGCGCAACAGGAGATATTGGACCTACCGGAGCAGTAGGTGCAACTGGTATTGGATTACAAGGTCCGCAAGGTATACAAGGAGAAACCGGAGCCACGGGTGATATTGGAGCAACTGGAGCTACCGGGGCAACAGGTGTGGGTCTACAAGGCCCTCAAGGTATTCAGGGTGAAACAGGAGCAACAGGAGATATAGGCGCCACCGGTGCTACAGGAGTTGGTTTACAAGGACCAATTGGAGCTACTGGCGAAACCGGTGCAGTAGGTCCTACTGGTGCAACTGGTGCAACAGGGGTTGGTCTTATGGGACCTCAAGGTATTCAAGGACCTCAAGGCTGGCCGGGTATCCAAGGTCCGGATGGACTGCAGGGAGCAACGGGAGCTGATGGTCCAACCGGACCTCAAGGAATTGATGGACCAACTGGACCTCAAGGTCCGGATGGACAGCAAGGACCTATTGGACCAACAGGCGCTGATGGTATTCAAGGAGTAAAAGGAGATACAGGTGACACTGGTGCAACAGGGGCTACTGGAGCACAGGGAAATCAAGGTATTCAGGGGATAAAAGGGGATACCGGTGATACTGGTGCTACTGGTGCTAATGGAACAACCGGAGCTACAGGTGCAACGGGAGCGCAAGGAAATCAAGGGGTTCAAGGTATCCAAGGAATTCAAGGATTACAAGGTTTAGTAGGACCAACAGGGGCTCAAGGTTTGCAAGGTGTTGCAGGACCGGTTGGTGCTGTTGGACCTACCGGAGATGTCGGTCCGCAAGGTCTTCAAGGTACGATTGGAGCAACAGGTGCTACTGGTGCAACAGGTCTAAGAGGTGCAACGGGAAATACTGGAGCGAACGGAGATAGATACACTTCATTTTCATTGGATACAATGACCATTCAAATTGACACCCTATCGTTTACAGTAGGAACAGGTTTTGCATATGCAGTTGGACAAACCATTATTATTGCGAGAAATGCTAACGATAGAATGTTAGGAACTTGTGTTTCATATGATAAGAACACTGGCGCAATGGTAGTGAGTGTAGAAAATATTTATGGTTCTGGAACATTTTCCTCATGGACAATTTCACTTAACGGTGCACCGGGACCTGCAGGTCCTGATGGACTTGTGGGTGCAACAGGAGCAACCGGAGATGCCGGACCAACTGGTGCAACTGGTGCTGCTGGAGCAGATGGAGCAAATGGAACCACTGGTGCTACTGGAGCTACTGGGGCAACAGGACTTATAGGACCTACCGGCCCTCAAGGTTCGGATGGACCACAAGGTATTGCTGGAGCACAAGGTCCACAAGGTATTAATGGTGCCGATGGCCTACAAGGTCCAGCAGGTCCAATTGGACCACAAGGGATACAAGGAATTCAAGGAGAAACGGGTGCTACTGGAGCTGTTGGTCCAACTGGTGCAGGAACTACAGGGGCTACCGGAGCTACGGGTGCCGCTGGTGCAGATGGTAATACTGGTGCTACAGGCCTAAAAGGAACTACAGGAGCTACAGGAGCAACAGGAGCCGTGGGTGCAACAGGAGCTAAAGGAAGTACAGGTACAAAAGGAGCAACAGGAGCAACGGGATCAGCCGGACTAAAAGGCACAACCGGAGCAACGGGTACTACTGGAGCTAATGGTTCTACAGGGGCTACCGGAGTTACAGGTGCTGATGGAACTATAGGCAATACAGGAGCTACCGGAAGTACAGGTGCGACCGGTGCAGGAACAACAGGTGCGACTGGTGTAACAGGAGCTACTGGTGCTACCGGAACAGCAGGCGTTAAAGGAACTACTGGTGCTACAGGTGCTGGTACAACAGGAGCCACTGGAGCTACAGGTGCAACAGGAACTGACGGGGCTACCGGAGTTAAAGGTGCTACGGGTGCAACTGGTGCAGGAACAACAGGGGCAACCGGTGCAACTGGCGCTGCTGGTGCTGCAGGAGTAAAAGGTACTACCGGAGCAACGGGAACAACAGGTGCAACTGGAGCAGGTACTACCGGAGCAACTGGAGCTACTGGTGTTGCTGGACCAATTGGACCAACAGGTGCAGTAGGACCAACAGGTGCAGGCTTACCTGGAACAACCGGAGCAGTTGGTCCAACTGGTGCTGATGGTGCAATTGGAGCTACAGGCGCCACGGGGGCTACTGGAGCTGGCGTTACAGGTGCAACAGGGGCTACTGGAGCGGCCGGAGCAGCTGGTGTTAAAGGAACTACAGGTGCAACGGGAGCAACAGGTGCAACGGGTGCAGGAACAACAGGTGCAACGGGTGCTACAGGAACAGCTGGTGGAATTGGTGCAACGGGTGCAACGGGTGCCGTAGGACCTACAGGAGCCGGAACCACTGGAGCCACAGGAGCAACAGGGGTAACCGGAGCTACTGGGGCCGCTGGAGCAGGTGTAAGTGGAGGAACATTAAATTATGTAGCTAAATATAGTTCTGCCACTACAGTTACACTCTCTCAAATGTTTGATAAT
This sequence comes from Chitinophagales bacterium, assembly GCA_044226285.1. Taxonomy (GTDB): domain Bacteria; phylum Bacteroidota; class Bacteroidia; order Chitinophagales; family LD1; genus CALAYL01. Next base: position 22,687 of record JBGAHI010000010.1, read on the forward strand.
GGTGTAAGTGTGGGAGTTGGAACAGCATCTCCTTCAGCATCAGCAAAAATGGATATCAATGGTCAAATCAAAATATCTGGGGGAACACCAGGAGCAGGAAAAGTATTAACTTCTGATGCTACCGGCTTAGCTACTTGGCAAACACCGGCAAGCGGAGGTGGAGCTTCTGCAGGCTTTGCAGGTTATAGAGATGGTTTAGCTCCCGTTCAAAATTTCGCAGCAAGTGGCTTACCAATAAACGTTGATTTGAAACAAGAAGAATTTGATGATGCTGCGAAATATAATACTGCAACGAGTACATACACAACACCATCGGCTGGGTTATATCACTTCGATGTGTCCCTTATCTTAGACTCAACAAATAACTTAAAAGGATCAGTAGTGCTCTCGCTTTATGTTGGAGGAACCGGAAACAGTTACTCTATCGTACAAACAGTTAGCCCAAAATCTTACACACGTTTAACATATAGTGTAAACATAAAACTAGCAGCAAACGAAACGGTACAAGTACAGTTAACCAATATGGGATCCGAAACATTAAAAATGACAATCTATGATTTTGATAATCGATTCTCGGGTTATAAAGTCTATTGACGTAAAAGTTTAAAACATAAAAAAGGTTGTCAACTTTGGCAACCTTTTTTTATGTCAATTTAGATCTAACTAATTTTACCACGTTTCATTTCTCGATGCACTCGATAGAGAATAAGGATTTGAAATAATAATAATATACTTCCAAAATTCATAATAATTGTAAGATACAAGTCAACCGTTACCTCTATTAATTCTACTAGCCTGTATAAAAAAAGCCTTGTCAGATTTGACAAGGCTTGAGATTATAATCAATTACAATAATTAATGAAATTGCTCTGTTTCAGTTGATCCGGCCAAAGCTGTTGTAGAAGATTTCCCTTGTTGAACTACATTCTGAACTGCATCAAAATAGCCTGTTCCTACGAAAGCTTGGTGTTTAATGGCTTTGAAACCATCTTTTTCCATAGCGAACTCTCTTTGTTGCATTTCGCTGAATCCGGCCATACCACGCTCAACATAGTTTTTAGACAATTCAAACATAGAAGAGTTCAATGCGTGGAATCCTGCTAATGTGATGAATTGGAATTTATAACCCATTGCAGCGATGTCTTCACGGAATGTCAACATTGCTTTTTCATCCATGTATTTAGCCCAGTTGAAAGAAGGTGAACAGTTGTAAGCCAACATTTTTCCAGGGTATTTAGCGTGTATACCTTGAGCGAACTCACGCGCCAATCCTAAATCCGGATTTCCTGTTTCCATCCAAATCAAATCAGCATACGGTGCATAGCTCAAACCTCTGTCGATACCTTGCTCTAAGCCGTTTTTCACATAATAGAATCCTTCAGGAGTTCTTTCGCCAGTGATGAAACGAGAATCGCGAGGATCGATATCTGAAGTAATCAAGTTAGCCGCTTCAGCATCTGTACGAGCAATTACCAAAGTTGGAACATTGCAAACATCGGCTGCCAAACGAGCAGCAACCAATTTGTTGATAGCCTCTTGTGTTGGAACCAAAACCTTTCCACCCAAGTGACCGCATTTTTTTGCAGAAGCCAATTGATCTTCCCAATGCACACCGGCAGCACCTGCTTCAATCATACCTTTCATTAATTCAAAGGCATTCAAGTTTCCTCCGAATCCTGCTTCAGCATCAGCAACGATAGGCACCATCCAATCGCGTTGTGGCTCACCTTCCATATATTCAATCTGATCTCTACGCATCAAAGCGTTGTTAATACGTTTTACAACAGCAGGTACAGAATTAGCCGGATACAAACTTTGATCAGGATACATTTCGCTTCCTAAGTTTGCATCAGCTGCCACTTGCCAGCCTGATAAATAGATTGCTTTCATGCCTGCAGAAACTTCTTGTACTGCTTGATTTCCGGTTAATGCACCCAATCCAGACACCCATGAATCAGTATGTAAACGATTCCATAATTTCTCTGCACCATTTCTAGCCAAAGAATATTCAATTTGTACAGAACCGGCAATGTTAATTACCTCTTCTGCTGAATAAGGACGTTCAACGCCTTTCCAACGTGGGTTTGTTTCCCAATCTTTCTTAAGCGCTAGGGCTCTTTCTTGTTTAGTTGCCATTGTTATTGTTGTTTATTGTGATTTTGAATTAAGAATGAGTGAATTAAGAATTATTAGTTTTTCCTTTTGTTGATATAATGATTTTTGCTATGATGTTATCGATTGATTTTAACTGCTCTAAAAGCCCTTCCGGAATTGGATATCCATCTGAATCGCGGCAAAGCATCAACCAATATTCTGTCTCTAATACTTCTTTATGCGCTATTTTAAATTTATGAATAAAATCTTTGTTACTCTCTGCACTTTGTGCCTCCCTAGTATTAGCGCCAATTGATGTTCCGGAACGCAATACTTGTCTAGCAACTTCATACTTTCTCAACTCTTCTAATTTCGATACATACTTTATAATGTCTAATGAAAATTGATAGGTCAAAGTAAGAATCAAGTTATCTTTTGCCATATTTATTCATCCAAAAATTCTAAATCCACTAATTCCCAAATTATATTTTAGTCGATTTCTTCGTATGCCGGTAATGTCAAAAATTCTTTGTAATCGCCCACTTGAACGAGCACGTCAAACATCTCGATAGCACGTTTCATCGTATCTGTATTATACGCTGCTTCACCAACATAGCTTTTTACTTTTTCTAACTCACTTGGTAAAAGGGATTTGAACAAATCGTAAGTAACTTCTCTCCCATCATCTAATTTCGACCTGTTTTTAATCCACTGCCAAACCTGCGTTCTAGAGATTTCAGCTGTTGCAGCATCTTCCATCAAATTATGGATAGCAGCAGCACCAACACCTCTTAACCAACTTTCGATATACAAAATACCAACGTTGATGTTCATACGCAAACCTGCTTCAGTAATGGTTCCTGCCGGTAATTCCAATAAATCGGATTGTGTATAAACTTCACCTTCACGCTTGATGTGATAATTGTTTGGCGTTGTCATGTGTTCGTTGAAAATATCCATAGCTAATTTCACTAAACCCGGATGCGCTACCCACGTTCCATCATGACCGTTAGTTACTTCGCGTAATTTATCTTGACGAACCTTTTCAACAGCAGCATTATTAGCCGCTTCATCGTTCTTAATCGGAATAAACGCAGCCATTCCTCCCATAGCGTGTACTCTGCGTTTGTGGCAAGTCTGAATCACTAATTTCGAGTAATTCGCCATGAAAGGCACTGCCATTGTAACTTGTGCTCTATCCGGCAATACAAAACGAGCATCTAAGTTTCTGAACTTTTTGATGTATGAGAAGATATAATCCCATCGTCCGCAGTTCAACCCTGCCATGTGCTCTCGCAATTCGTAAATAATTTCGTGCAATTCAAAAGTAGCTGTAATCGTTTCAATCAACACCGTTGCCTTGATAGTTCCTTGTGCGATACCTAATTCATTTTGAGCAAAAACGAACACATCATTCCACAATCGAGCCTCTAAATGACTTTCCATTTTCGGCAAATAAAAATAAGGTCCGGTTCCGTTCGCTAGCAAATTCTTCACATTATGGAAAAAGTATAAACCGAAATCAAACAACGAACCACTTGCAATTTCACCGTCAATTAACACATGCTTTTCAGGTAAATGCCATCCTCTTGGACGAACCAACAATGTTGCAATTTCAGCGTTCAATTTATATGACTTACCATTTTCAGGATTTTCGTAGCTGATGGTTTTATTGATGGCATCGCGTAAATTGATTTGGCCTTCTATACAATTCGCCCAAGTGGGTGAGTTAGAATCTTCGAAATCGGCCATGAATACTTTTGCTCCTGAATTCAAGGCATTGATAATCATTTTACGATCTACCGGACCGGTAATTTCAACCCGTCTGTCTTGTAAATCAGCAGGAATTGGTGCCGCTACCCAGTCCCCTTCACGAATTTCTTTTGTCTCAGGAAGAAAATCCGGTAACTGACCTTTATCAATCAGCAATTGACGCTCTTCACGTTTTTTCAATAATTCAACACGGGTAGCATTGAACTTTCTGTGCAATTTCACAATAAAATCAAGTGCTTCAGGTGTTAATACCGTTGCAAATTCTGTACTTACTGCTCCTTTTAAAACTATATTATTGACTGTAACCGACATGATGTAAATTTTGTGCCGCAAATATAAGAGGAGTTCTAGTAAAATAAAATTGCGAAAATTCGCTAATGAAATACTTTCGCAATATTGGGTTATTCTCTATCTTTAATCTGCCAAAGATTATAAAACTTTGCATTACCAAAAAGTCAAGCTATGAATCCGGATTATATAAAAATTATTTTCGGACTGAAAATCAAGAAGTTAAGAGAGGAAAAAGAGATCTCCCTGAAAACATTAGCATCGGCTACAGGAATCTCCATTTCCTATTTAAATGAAATTGAAAACGGAAAAAAATATCCAAACACGCAGAAGATTTCGAAGTTAGCCGAAGTATTCGAAGTTCCATACGATCAACTCGTTGCCCTAAAGGTGAATAAAGAGTTAACCCCTATCGCCAATTACCTCAATTTGGATATTGTAAACGAGGATTTGTTATCGACTTTCGGTATCGATAAACAGGCATTGCTTTCCATTCTCATCAAAGAACCGTTGAAAGTATCGGCCTTCATCAATGCCGGCTTGGAAATCGCGAGAAACTATAATTTACGACAAGATCACTTTTACTTCTTATGTCTCCGTGCCTATCAAGAATTGAATGAAAACTATTTTGAAGATATCGAAGAACAAGTGGATCGATTTCGGGAGAAGCATTTCGAATTACATACTGCTGGGGTTTCAGCCGCTTTATATCAACACGTTTTAGAGAAAGAGTTTAACTACACCATTCACAAAACGGACTTCAAAGAATATCCGGAATTAAAGTCACTCCGTTCAGTATTGATACCTGAAAAGAAAATGCTGCTTTATAACGCAAAGCTCACAGAACAGCAAAAGATTTTCTTATTCGGAAGAGAAATTGGTTTCGAAGTGTTGGATTTAAAGAAACGCCCCTACACTACATCGTGGGTTACTGTTGAATCGTTCGATCATGTGATCAACAATTTTAAAGCATCGTATTTCGCTCAGGCATTGCATTTGAAGCGGGAATTTATGGTGAAAGATTTAGAAAACTTCTTCGAATCATCGAAATTTAAAACCACCTTTGTGAAGCATTTGCTCACGAAATATGATGCTTCTCCGGAAATGTTGCTCACCCGTTTTACCAATCTGCTTACGAAATATTTTTCCATTAACGAAGTATTCTTCATTCGTTACAGTAGTAAGGAAGCTGAGAAAAACTTGAAAGAAATTTCAAAAGAAATGCACTTGTTTAAAGCCACGTCAAATTTGAATTACGCGCAAAGCGAGCAGCAATTCAGACGAGATATAACCAAAGTAGTTGTTCGCTATTTGAGTGAAGAATTAGATGGAAAAGAAGGCGAAAAGTTGGCGGCATTCATTAGTCAGAGTCCGAATGGGAACGAGTATTTCACGCTATCAGCGCTAACGCCTATGCCTGAGTTGAACAATCAGAATAACTCGATTACTATTGGTTTTGTTTTGACAGAATCGGTAAAAAAGAAAATCAAATTCATACAAGACGCGAAGTTCCAATCCACAGAACTGCAACAGTATTTCGATGCAAAACGACAATCCATCAAACGCGAAGAAGGCGTTTCCATTCAGGCACAAAAAGAAATAGCCCTGCTTAAACTAAAGCAAGGCTATCTTTAATAATTGAATTAGTTATAAAGTTCCTCTCCTCGCCTGTTCCGCTTCAATACTTTCGAACAAGGCTTGGAAATTCCCTTTACCAAAGGATTTAGCGCCTTTACGTTGAATGATTTCAAAAAACAATGTTGGTCGGTCTTCTACAGGTTTAGTGAAAATCTGCAACAAATAGCCTTCATCGTCTCTATCCACCATAATGCCTAACGACTTGAGCGTATTCATATCTTCAGCAATGGTTCCAACACGATTTACAACCGTATCATAATAGGTTCCCGGCACATGCAAGAACTCAACACCCGATTTTTTCATTTCAGAAACAGTGAATACAATATCATCAGTAGCAACTGCAATATGCTGACACCCCGGACCACCATAAAAATCAAGATATTCCTCGATTTGTGATTTACGCAATCCCTCAGCAGGCTCGTTGATAGGGAACTTAATTCTTCCGTTGCCGTTCGTCATTACCTTACTCATCAATGCCGTATACTGCGTAGAAATATCCTTATCATCGAAGGTGACTAAATTGGCGAAACCTAAAGTATTTGCATAGAAACTCGCCCATTTATTCATCTCCCCCCAACCCACATTACCAACCATGTGGTCGATGTATTTCAAGCCTTTTGTTCCCGGATTATACTCACTTTTCCATACTTCAAACCCCGGTAAAAACACGCCATTGTAATTTTTCCGTTCAACAAAAGTATGAATGGTATCGCCATAGGTTTTAATGGCTGATTTCACTACTTCACCATGCTCGTCTTTAAAGACTGTTGGTTCCATCACAGCTTCTGCTCCTCTGCTTGTGGTTTCTGCAAAGGCTTTTCGTGCATCATCTACCCATAAGGCAATTACTTTCACGCCATCGCCATGTTTGCGAATGTGATGCGAAATTTCACTATCCGGATTGAACGGAGTAGTGAGCACCAAACGAATTTTATCTTGCTTCACTACATACGAACAATATTCTTTATTGCCGGTCTCTAAGCCGCAATAGGCAAAGCTTTCAAAACCAAATGCCGTTTTGTAGTAATGCGCTGCTTGCTTTGCATTTCCTACATATAACTCCACATAATCGGTTCCATTGATAGGCAAAAAATCTTGTGCCTCTTCAAATATTTTTTCAATGCCATAATTGAAATTGGTGACATTGATTAAATTGGCTGTACTCATATAATTGATTTAAGATTTGTGATTTATATTTTTTGATTTGAGATTTCGATTTAAACTAACCATGATTTGTAGTAATCTTTCACGTCAATTTTCATGGCTTCTTCGGTAATCATCACAGGTGAAAATGGGTCAATCATTACTGCTAATTCGTTCGTTTCTTTTTTACCGATACTGCGCTCAATTGCTCCGGGGTGCGGCCCATGCGGTATACCACCCGGGTGTAAGGTAATTTGTCCTTTTTGAATATTGTTTCGGCTCATGAAATCTCCATCCACATAATACAGCAACTCATCGCTATCTATATTACTGTGGTGGTAAGGTGCAGGAATTGCATCGGGATGATAATCGTATAAACGCGGAACAAACGAACAAATCACAAAGTGTGCATTCTCAAAAGTTTGATGAATTGGCGGTGGCATGTGCACCCTACCGGTTATTGGTTCAAAATTGAATATGGAGAAAATGTACGGGTAATGATACCCATCCCAACCTGCTACATCAAAAGGATGATTTGCGTACTGATACGGAAACATCATTCCTTTTTTCTTGATGAAAATATCGAATTCGCCTTGCTCATCATAGGTTTTCAAGTTACTCGGTCGAACAATATCTCGCTCGCAAAATGGAGAGTGCTCTAGCATTTGTCCGAATTGATTGCGATAACGACTAGGCGTAAAGATTGGAGAAAAACTTTCTACATACAACAATCGATTGGCCTCACTATTGAAATGAATTTGATATACAGTTCCTCTAGGAATGATAATGTAATCACCATACTTGAAATTCAATTCGCCATACATAGTAAAAAGTGTTCCACTTCCTTCATGTACGAAAATCATTTCATCTGCATCTGCATTTTTGTAAAAGTATGAAGTGCTTTCCATTGGTGCCGCCAAACCTATATGCATATTAGCATTCACAAAAAGTGTTTTGCGACTTTTCAAGTAATCTTTTTCAGGCTGTAGCTGAAACCCTTGAAAACTCATACAATCTAATCCATTATCGATAGCGATTTTTGGAGCTACGGAATAGGCTTTGTCTTTTTGCTTCACCCGTGTTGGTGGATACAAATGATAAACCAACGAAGACATTCCCGCAAAACCTTGTGTACCCACCAACTCTTCTTGGTAAAGGTTTCCATTCGCTTGACGACTCACCACATGGCGTTTTGCCGGTATTGTTCCTAACTGATGATAAATGGGCATTTACTTAATTTTAGTATTAGCAATCAGAAAACATTAATGACATTTAAAATAATCGAAAGGCTCTTTGCAGTCGTTGCAACTATATAAAGCCTTGCAAGCTGTAGAACCAAATTGTGAAACTACTTTTGTGTTTTTGGAATTGCAGCGCGGACAATGTACATGTGTATTCGCAGGTTTAATCCAACTGGAACAAGACGAATGCATAGGAGCCGCAATACCGAATTCGCGGAGCTTTTGTTTGGTGGTTTCCGTCATCCAATCGGTTGTCCATGCGGGTGAATACACTAAGGATACTTTAGGATTTACAACACCGTTTTGTTTTAACAACGCAATAATATCATCTTCAATGATGCCCATAGCCGGACAGCCTGTATAAGTTGGGGTTATAATTACTTCACAAGAATGCTCATGAAAAATAACATCGCGTAACATACCCATTTCCTCTATTGAAACCACCGGTATTTCAGGGTCACAGATAGAGGATAATATTCGAAAAATCCCTTCTTTACTATGAATGTCTTCGCTTACCATTTTGCATCCGGATAGGCCCTTTGTAAATACTGCATTTCCGACAAAATATGCCCCAAATACTCTGTATGAATACCGTTTCGACTTCCTGTTTGCATGTAATCAACATTCGGGATGGCAATATTCGAATCTGCTAAAATGGGCTGAACCAATGCCAACCATTGTGGTTTTAATGCAGTTAAATCTGCGCCAATTCCATCATTGGCCAATGCAGCAAAATCTGCATCCATTTCGAACAATTCACCGGTAAACATCCAAAATTCATTGAATCCGTTTTGCAATCGCCTGTGACTTTCTTCAGTGCCTTTTCCTAAACGATAACACCAATCACGAGAATGCATGAAATGATACTTCGCTTCTTTCACTGCCTTAGCGGCAATAGCGGCAATTGTTGCATTTTTTGAAGTGCATAATGCTGTAAACAACAAATACTCAAACGATGATACAATCAACATTCTGGCTATTGTGCAAGCAAAATCTCCATTGGGCAATTCGGCAATGAGATTATTGTAAAACTCGCGTTCACCACGTTTGTAAGCCAAATCATCTTCCGTTCTACCTTTGCCTTCAACTTCTCCGGCATATTTCAAGAAAGCCTGCGCACGACCAATATGATCGAGTGCCAAGTTGGTCATAGCTAAATCTTCTTCCAAGATTGGTCCGTTGCTGCATAATTCCGAAAGGCGGTGACCTTGAATCAAACCATTATCGCCTAGAAAAAGCAGATATTTATAAAGTGCGTTGTGCGTTGTCATAACTTCAGATTTAAATTTGTTTAGCTCCTGCAGGAACTACATAAAATGTGGGATGGCGATACACTTTCTCCGTTGAAGGGTCAAACAGCATTTGCGCATCTTCCGGATTTGAAGCTATTATATAATTAGAAGGCACCACCCAAATGCTTGTTCCTTCGTTTCTGCGTGTATAAATATCACGTGCATTTTGTAACGCCATCTTGCTGTCGGAGGCATGAACACTGCCTACATGTGCATGTTCAGAACCATCTTTTTTCTGAATAAAAACTTCCCAAAGGTCTAATTGCGTATCCATAATTTTATTGTGTTTTTGGTTTTGATAATGGTTTATTTTGCATTTGCTTTTGCATAAGCGGCAGCGGCTTCTCGTACCCAAGCCCCTTCGTTATGCACTTTGATGTGATGCGTCATACGTTGTTTGTTGCACGGTCCGTTACCGTTCACCACTCGTCTGAATTCTTCCCAGTTGATTTCTCCGTGATCGTAGCAGTTTTTGGCTTCGTTCCATTTTAAATCCGGATCAGGGATAGTTAAACCAATAGTTTCTGCTTGTTGAACGGTTTTATCGATAAAACGCTGACGTAATTCATCGTTACTTTTTCGTTTGATTTTCCAAACAAAAGCATTGCCAGAATGCGGACTATCGCTATCATGCGGGCCGAACATCATCAACGAAGGCCACCACCAGCGGTTCATCGCATCTTGCGCCATTTCTTGTTGCTCCTTTGTTCCTTTCATCATGTTCGCCATAATTTCGTAACCCTGGCGTTGGTGAAAACTTTCTTCTTTGCAAATCCTCACCATGGCACGAGCATAAGGACCATAAGATGTTTTCTGTAACGACACTTGATTCACAATGGCAGCGCCATCAACCAGCCAACCAATAGCGCCAATGTCAGCCCAAGTTAAAGCAGGATAATTAAAAATATTAGAGTACTTCGCTTTGCCCGTATGTAACTGCTCAATCATTTCTTCGCGAGAGATACCAAGCGTTTCAGCCGTGCTGTACAAGTATAATCCATGCCCGCCTTCGTCTTGAATTTTCGCCAACAAAATTTGTTTGGCGCGTAAACTAGGCGCACGGGTAATCCAATTCCCTTCGGGCTGCATACCAATAACCTCGGAGTGGGCGTGCTGAGAAATCTGTCGAATTAAGTGCTTACGATACTCTTCAGGCATTGTATCTTTAGGTTCGATACATAGGTCCTGATCGAGTTTGTCTTGAAAAGAAGATTTGGTTTCGGTAGTATTCATTTTCACGATTTTAGTGGAAACGAAACTATCGAATGCCTTTGCTTGAAAAACTGACAAAAATCAGTTCATTCTATAGAAAATGTAATTGGCTGAAATGAAGAAAATATTACGCGAGGAAAATCAAATTCTTATTCAAAAGAAAAAGAAAAAAATGCTTTCCTGTGTAATATTGGTATAGCTGAATTCTTTGTTAATTTCAATCACAAAATTTACACCGTATGCGATTTGTTTCCTTTCTGCGTTTCTGCATCACAATTCTGTTTTATCAGTGTTCTTCTATTGTTTCCGCCCAAACCAACACCATCTCCAAAATTGCCTTTGGTTCATGTAGTAACCAAAATCACCCACTACCTATTTTTGATGTAGTAGTGAAACACGAACCCAATCTATTTGTGTTCTTAGGCGATAATATTTATGCCGATTCATGGTCGATGGCTACCATTAAACGCAAGTACCAACAACTTGCCGATAAGCCTACTTTTCAAAACCTAAAAGCCCATGTGCCATTAATTGCCACTTGGGACGATCATGATTTTGGACAGAACGATGGAGGAAAACAATACCCGTTTAAAAAGCAGACCAAGAAAATTTTCCTTGATTTTTTCAATGAACCCGATAGTTCAGACCGCTGGAAACACGATGGCGTTTATACTTCGTACATGTATGACTTTAACGGAAAAAAACTGCAAATCATTTTGCTCGACAACCGCACATTTCGCGACAATTTAAAAACCTACAAAGGCGAAAAGAAAAACGATAAACGTTACACGTATAAATTAGATTATAGTCCGCATACCGATACCAACAAAACGATGTTAGGGAAAGTGCAGTGGGCATGGCTGGAACAAGAGTTAATGAAACCTGCCGATATTCGATTGATAGGAACAGGCTCTCAATTCGGTATTGAGTTCAACGGTTATGAGGCGTGGGCTAACTTTCCGCATGAACAACAAAAGATGATTGATTTAATTAAGAAAACTCGAGCCAGTGGAGTGTTGTTCCTCACAGGCGATGTACATTATGCTGAAATTTCGAGATTAATCTATCCCGACCTCTACCCTATTTATGATGTAACCGCCAGTGGACTTTCATCGAAATGGGATTTCGCTACACCCAATAAAAATAGAGTGGATGGGCCGGTGATGGAAAACCACTTCGGCATGATAAGCATCAATTGGGCATTACCTGTTCCGACTATCAAAATGGAAATTTGGGATGATCAAAACAATAAGCGTATTGAAAGAGAAATTAGTTTAGCAGAGATTAGTTTCCCTTAATCTTAAACCATTGAATTCATGAAAGGCATTGCGTTGAAAAGTATCGGATTATTATTCTTGCTAAGCCTATCGGTGTTTCGTATTGCTGCACAAAAGTTTTCTCAAATTGAGTTTCAGCAAACAGAAATTTCGGCTAAGGAAAAATTCGGCTCATTACAACTCAAAGAAAAAGCAATTCTTGGCACTGAAATAATACCAGGAACAATTCGAAGAAGCGGACTTCCGGAGGATGCTACAACAGCAGAGTATACGATTCAGTACGATAGAAATGGCAATACAATAACTTGCCATGCGCTTTCATTCGATAGCAGTACAACAAAAACAGTTATTACGATTTCAGTCGATGAAAACGAAATTTTTTATGGGTGTGGAGAGCAGTTTTCACATTTTATATTGAATGGCAATCGCTTTCCAATTATAACAGAAGAACAGGGCATTGGTAGGGGCGACAAACCGCTAACAAAATTCACAAAATTATTTGGTGTTGCAGGTTCTGACGTTAGCACTTACTACCCCGTTCCCTTTGCTGTTTGTAAACACTACTCCATTTTTTTGGATAGGTCATCCGCTTCTTTTCCTGCAGTATTTGATTTTAGTAAGAAAGGAAAAATCATCATTGAAGTTTATGCAAAAGGAGCTTCAGTTTGCATTCAAACAGGAGAGTCGATGCGGGCTCTAATTGAAGCACATCCGTATTACGCAAAGTCAGAGAACACTACACTGCCTAAATGGGCCTATGGAACAATTTTAGGATTACAAGGAGGTAAAAACAAAGTCGATTCTATCCTAGACAATTGTTTAAAGCTAGGCAATCCTGTAACTGCAATTTGGATTCAAGATTGGTGTGGAAGAAGAAAAACGAGACTTGGCTCTCAACTAAAATGGGAATGGAAGGCAGATACAACGCTCTATCCGGAAATAGAAAAATGGATTATTGCATTGAACAAAAAAGGAATAAAGGTATTGGGTTATGTAAATCCGTTCTTAAGCATAGGAACGCCTATGTATGAAGAAGCAAAAAGTAAAAACTTCTTAATAAAAGATAGTAAGGGTAAAGTTTATATTACTCCAACTGGCGGATTTGATGCAGCATTAGTTAATGTTATGGATGATAATGCTTCGCATTGGTTACAACAGATTATTAAAACGAATATGATTGATATTGGCTTGAATGGATGGATGGCCGACTTTGGAGAATGGTGTCCTTGGTTTGTTCAAGATTCCATCTACAATACAATTGTAAATGATTCAAAGTTGAATTCAATACAATTTCCTGCACGAAACAGTTACACCAACAAATGGGCACTACTAAACAATGATGTTATTGAATCGTGCGGTAGAGATGATTTACTCTTTTTTATGCGTTCCGGTAGCGCACTCAGTGCCAACTCAGCTCCAATGTTTTGGATGGGAGACCAAAGTGTAAATTGGGGAAAAGAAGACGGATTGAAGAGTACGCTCACTGCATTAAATTCAGCCGCTTTGAGCGGTATAGCCTATTTACATTCCGATATAGGTGGATACACCACTGTAGACAATGCGTTCGTAAAAGTGAAGCGGGATAAAGACTTGTTTTTCCGATGGGCGGAACTCAATGTATTTCAACCATTTTATAGAACACATGAAGGCTTAAAACCTAATTCAAATCACCAATTCTACAGCGATGATAGCACGATGCGATTCTTTGCTAAAATGGGAAAACTTCATTTTCGGCTGAAAGATTATATACATCAGTACCAGGAACGTAACACTATTGCGCTCATTCATCCTTTGCTACTTAATTTTCCCGATGATACTCCTTGCTCTACAATTACGAATCAATTTATGTGTGGCGATGAGTTAATGGTTGCGCCTATTTCCGATAAAAACACATTCGAAAGAAACGTTTACTTTCCACCCGGAAAATGGATGCATTTATTTACAAAGAAAATTTACGAAGGAGGTACTTTAACGCGAGTTGAAGCACCTTATGGAGTTATTCCTGTTTTTGTAAAAACGGATTCGAAATGGGTAGATTATTTTGAGTGGCTAATGGAATAAGGTACTCTACTTAAATACTTCAGCATACCATTTCATCTTCTGAATCATAGCACTTAAGCCGTTAGACCGTTGAGAAGATAACAAAGAGCGTAAACCAATTTTATCGATAAACGTTAGATCGCTGGCTAAAATGGCAGAAGCAGGTTGATGATTCAAAGTCCTTACCAATAAAGAAACCACGCCTTTAGTAATCGCAGTATTTGAATCGGCAAAATAAGTCACCTTCTCCCCTTCTTTTTGTGCGAACAACCACACTTTCGATTGGCATCCTTTCACCAAAAAATCATCGCTTCTGTGCGACTCCGGGTAGGCATCCATTTTATTCCCAAGATCGATAATATAATCGTACTTGTCGTTCACATCATCGAACAACTCGAACTCTTCTACAATTTCAGTTTCTATTTCCTGTATGCTTTGCACGCTTAACTGCTTTTAAACTTTGTAAATCACATCCAAATATTTCTTCAAAATATCACTTACCATCCCTCTAAACGGCAAGCTGGCAGCCATTCCGTACACAGGAGCTAATCCTTCTTTTTGTCCGGGATTTGCTTTTACGTATTCAACACTCTCTTTCAAATCGCTCAAAAATTTTTCTGCAACACCGGGTTGAGTATGACGAAGCGTGAGCGCAATATGCACACTTGAAGGTTTGTGTAAACCGTTCAGACTCCAATGCTTCTTGCCCATTTGGTCTAATACTTCATAAATATTCAACGTATCGCTAGCAAAGGCAATTACCCAAAATGGGTTGCCTAAAATTTTCAATTCGGGAATATCTTTAATACCTGCTTTAATTTTATCTGCAGTTTCAAAAATGGCTTTCGTTGCTTTCAAATAGCCATCTTCACCAATGCTCATCAACGATGCCCAACATGCTGCACTCAATGCACCCGGACGACTACCGGCTAATGTTGGAGAGAAATACAATCCACCCGGCCATTCAGTTGTGGTATAAAACTGATAGTGGCGTAATTCCGGTGTTCTATATAACACAACAGATGTACCTTTAGCAGCATAACCATATTTATGGGTATCTACACTCATAGAAGTAACTCCAGGTAAACGAAAATCAATGGTAGGAACCGGATAGCCCAACTTTTCCGCAAACGGCACTACAAAGCCACCTAAACACGCATCGGTATGAAAGCCAATACCATGTTTGAACGCAATAGTTGACAATTCAGGAATAGGATCTATAATACCATGCGGGAATGATGGCGCAGAACCAATAATCACAATCGTGTTTTTGGTAATCGCTCGTTCTACATCAGCCGGATTCACAGTGAAATTTTCGTTCACCGGAATTTGTACCATTTTGATTTTGAAATACTGTGCCGCCTTTTCAAACGCCACGTGAGCGGTAGTAGGCATAATCATTTCAGGGGATGTAATTCCTTTTTCTTCGAACGCTCGATCGCGATACGATTTCATGGCCACCAAAATACTTTCAGTTCCGCCTGAAGTAATCGTTCCAACGATATCCGCTCCATCCGTTGTTTGCCCTTTACCATGCAAATGAGCCGTCATACTCACTATCTCTGCCTCGAATTTTGTAGCACTTGGAAACAAATCGGAATGCAAAGGATTACTTTGTGAATGCAAGCCATAAATCTTATTCAAAAAATCAATATGCTCACTATCGCCATGATAGATTCCACCTGAAACATAACCATTTTGCCAAGTTGGACTTTCCAAATCGTGCATTCGCTGCATGTCCGCCAAAATCTTATCTCGTGAAATACCGGTGGAAGGCATAGTAGATATTCGCTCAAACTTATCGTGATATGGTTTTAGTGAATGTTCTAAGGATGTCATAATTTTGGCATTCTCGGTTTCCAGCATTTTTTGCATAGCCGGAATTTTCTTCATCCGCTTTTCCATAAAGCGTGTTAGGGGTTTTGGAAGCCAGCTCAGATTTTTTGAAATAAATTCAATACTCGACATGTTTTGTATTTTCTAGGTTTAATAGGTAGTATCGGATGTACAATAATAGTGTTTTGCCGAAATTATTCTTGTTCATTTCTGCAAAAAACTACGCACGTTGAATAACATTCAATCTACGGCATTGTTTAGTAACAACTCGGATTTATTTCAACGCACAAAACAAATTCCGTTCGGAATGCAGAAAGCCCTGCCGCTTTTCATTTTTAGTTTTAGTTTTAAGCCACTAAAAATGGGATATGAAATTTGCACTGATTGGTTACGGTAAGATGGGTAAAGTGATTGAAGACGTTATTCTTTCGGCAAATGCAAACAAGACCGAAAAAGATGAAATTGTTTTACGCATTGGCGCTGAAAACAAACACGAGTTAACCATAGAAAATTTACAAAAGGTAGATGTTGCTATCGAATTTACGCAACCCGATGCTGCTATTGCAAATATCAACCTTTGTTTTGACGCAGGAATTCCTGTTGTAGTAGGCACTACCGCTTGGCTGGATCAATTACCGGCAGTTAAAGCAACGTGTACAGCAAAAAATGGAGCACTTTTTTATGCGCCAAACTTCAGTATAGGGGTAAACATCTTTTTCGAAATCAATAAGAAGTTGGCAGCGATTATGAATCACCAACCACAGTATAATGTGGCGATGGAGGAAATTCATCACACTGAAAAGAAAGATGCACCAAGTGGAACTGCCATTAAAACGGCTGAAGTAATTTTGGAAGAACTCACATCAAAAACGAATTGGTTGTTGGCTGACAATGGAAATCAATCTACTGAATCGCTCATGATCAAAGCACTACGTGAGCCGAATGTGCCGGGAACACATATTGTCAACTATTTCAGTGAGGTGGATTCTATCCAATTGATTCATGAAGCGAAATCAAGAAAAGGTTTTGCTGAAGGAGCTGTGATGGCTGCACGTTGGCTACCCGGAAAAAAGGGAGTATTTGAAATGAAAGATTTATTGCAATTCTAAATACTGCTTTGCTAAAAGAATCAAAAAACAGTCGGAAGACCTTATTTATCCGCCCCAAAATGCTATTATTAATCTCAGAAAAGAAATAAAACCGAATGGACTTACAAACTAAGCTACTCCTCATCGTTGCCATCTATTACATCGGAATCAGAATAGGTACACAAAAAATTTTTACAAAACTAGGTATACCTGCTTGGAAAGCATGGGTGCCGGTAGTTTGTTCGTTCGAATGGTATAAGTTAGTGGACAAACCTAAGTGGTGGACGATTTGGCTATTTGTTCCGGGCGTAAATGTATTTTATTGGGGCGGACAATTAACCCGAATGGCGGTGGCTCACGGAAGATTTTCGTTCTTAGATTCAATGGGCGCAACACTTGGAGCACCAATTTATTGGCCTTGGTTAGCCTATAATAAAGACATTCATTACATTTCCCCGGATGGATTGAAACCCGGACAAAAACCTTACCCAAGAACAAAAGCAAGAGAGTGGGCAGATGCATTAATATTCGCAGTTTTAGCGGCATTTTTTATTCGAACGTTTATTGCTGAACCGTATACTATCCCCACCCCTTCAATGGAAAAAACATTGTTAGTTGGCGATTTCCCTTTTGTGAGCAAATTTCATTACGGGGCACGAATTCCAATGACTCCGCTCGCTATTCCTTTCTTTCACCATACTATCCCGTTTTTAAATATACCGGCTTATTTAGAATGGATTAAGTTACCTTACAATCGTTTGCCGGGCTTGCAAAAAGTTACACGAAACGACATGGTAGTATTCAATTTCCCTGCAGGAGATACGGTGGCATTGGAGAAACAAGATATGTCGTATTACGATTTAGTGCGTATTGCCGAATATCAAATGAAGCAACAAGGCATTAATAACATGACGCCACAAGAAGCCATAAGAAGTCAGTATCACATTACCACTCGCCCGGTCGACAAACAAGAAAACTATATCAAACGTTGTGTTGCTGTTCCAAACGATAAACTAGAAGTAAAAGATGGCGTGTTATATATCAACGATAAATTAGCCTATCAACCGGAGAATATTTACCTGCCATACAATGTTGTTTTCAAAGACAATGTTCAGTTTTCAAACGATAACTTGTCGGAGTATGAAATCGAAGACATTTCAAATCGGTTTAATGCTATGCCGGCTAATCACCGTGTTTATTTGATGAAGAAAAACGGAGTTGAAAAATTGAAATCATTCCCAGCTATCAGCTCTGTATCGCCTTTCTCGTATAGTAAAGATCAAAACGATGAATTGATTGAATCTATTTTCCCGAATAACTTCAAATACAATAAGTGGAATGTAGATAATTTTGGTCCAATTGTAATACCTGCTGCAGGAACAAAACTGGTATTGAACGATAGCACCATGAATCAATACAAACGAATAATAGAGATTTACGAGGGGAATACATTGGAACAGAAAGATGGTAAATTCTTTATCAATGGAGTAGAAAGTAAAGAATATACCTGTAAAATGAATTACTATTGGATGATGGGTGATAACCGTCACAACTCACAAGATTCAAGATATTGGGGATTTGTACCGGAAGACCACATCGTTGGAAAAGCATGGTTTATTTGGATGAGTATTGATTATAGTGCTGATTTATTCCACAAAATGCGTTGGAACAGGCTGTTCACCAATATTCACAGTAAGTGGGCAAAAGAAAATCCATAATACTTAAAAAGGTCAAGCACAATGCTTGACCTTTTTATTTGAATCGCTTCTTCCATTCTTCAATTTCTGCGATTATCCAATCGCCTTGTCGATTGTCGTGAACATTGATTTGTAAGGTATCACCAAAGATTGTTATCTCTAAAACGCCTCGTTCCTTTTTTCGCTTAAAGTGATAATGTGCATTAGCGGCTTTCGATTTTAGCGAACCCTTCATCGACAAAACTAACGCTCGCTCTCTAGCAAAATCTTCAATAATTTGTGCTGTATAAAGTGTGTTGGGATGTAACTGAATTTCGAGCATAATTTACAATGAACCCAATTCTCTTTTATACATCGAAACAACATTCTGCAGGCCTAAATACAAACAATCGTTCACCAGCGCATGCCCAATAGAAACTTCCATTAAATTGGGTAATTGTTCACGGAAATAACGAAGATTTTGCAGACTTAAATCGTGGCCGGCATTCACACCTAATTGTAACTCATCGCACCATTGAGCTGCCAAGGCAAAAGACTTAACGGCTTCTTCCCTATTCAAGGAATAATCGTGCGCATAGGGGCCGGTATAAAATTCTATGCGGTCGGTTTCCGTTTTCAATGCTCCTTCTAACAATGCTCGCACCGGATCAATAAACAATGATACACGAATACCATTTTTCTGCAATTCGCGAATAGTATCACGTAAAAAAGCTTCATGCTTAAGCGTATCCCAACCATGATCGGATGTGAGTTGGTCCGGAGCATCCGGCACCAAAGTGCATTGTGTAGGTTTCACATCCAACACCATCCGTATAAAATCTTCGCTTGGATAGCCTTCGATATTAAATTCTGTAGTTACAACTTCCTTTAATGCATACACATCGTCACGGGTAATGTGACGCTCATCCGGCCTTGGATGCACTGTTATCCCATCAGCACCATAACGCTCACAATCTTCTGCAAATTGAATAACATTGGGTACATTACCGCCACGCGAATTTCTGAGTAAGGCAATTTTATTGACGTTTACCGATAATTTTGTATTCATGTCCCGAAGATAATCGATTCCAAGTTATTGTACGATAGGCATATCAAATATATCGTGCACCGATTTTTTAATGTTCGCTGAAATTGTATCGGTTGGTAAATCGTTCGCATCGTTTCCGAAAGGATTTTCAATTTCTTCTGCAATTAATTCAATACTTGTGAGTACATAAAAAATGAATGCCGTTACAGGAACACAAAAATAACTTAAGGAAATGGCTAATGTAAAAGGCAAACTCATCACAAAAAAGAAAATAATTTTTTTCAAAAACACACTATACGAGAATGGAATTGGAGTATTCTTAATTCGCTCACATGCTCCGCAAACATCTGTAAATGAAGACAACTCCGTATTGATATACAACATTTGGGTATCGTTCAACACACCTTTAACTTTCAATTGTTGTACTTGAAAAAAAAGAGTTTGTGCAATTTGATTCGGCACATGTGTTGTTGGGTTTATATTCGTATTATGGAACAACTCCGATGATTCAAAATCTTCAACATGAAACTGTGTTCGCAAATGATTTTTAAGCGCAAAAGCGTAATTTGAAATCATATGTTTAAAAAAGTCACGTTCCGTCTTTTTATCGGCCGGTAAGAGTGCATTTAACTTCATAGCCAAATTACGGCTGTTGTTGACTAATGCACCCCAAAGTTTTCGACCTTCCCACCATCGATCGTACGCACTGTTAGCCCGAAACACCAGCAACGTAGAAATCGCAAACGTAAGCATGGAATGAAGTATAGAGATGTTCTTTAGCTTACTGTCATCACCTAAATGTAAATACGAAACTTCTAACCAATAAACTATATATGCGTAGAAACTAATACCTATAATTAAAGGAAACAACTCGCGAAAAGTATCAGCCTTATGAAATTTAAAGATGAAGGAAAACCATTCTTTGGGATTATAATTAATCATATTTTCAACGTTTTGTTTTAAAAAAAATAGGCTGTTCCTTGTTCAGAAACAGCCTATTAAAATGAATATCTGAAAATTATTTAATCAATTCAATTTTGAATTTCTGACGACTATTTAATGTTTCAACAACACCATAATAGAATCCGTTATTCAAGTTTGTTTTGAATGTAATCGCATTGTTAATCACTAAATGTTTTTCTTCTGCCACTAAATTACCTAACACATCATATAACTTTACAACAGCATCGTTAGCTTCAGTGTTTAACAAAATAGTAAAGTCTCCATTGTTTGGATTAGGATAAACAGCAGCATGTACATTATCATTAGCGTCATTGATTCCCGTAGTACGGATAATATCAGCAGCATATCTTACATTGATAGTATAACCAAAATCGTATGGCGCTCCTGTATCATATTGCGATACAAGACCAATTACGTCAAACGGACTTGTAGGAACAGGTGTTCCATATGCAGTAGTAGTTGTATCGATACGAATGAAATAAGTATTCGCTCCTTTAGCAGCTTTAACAGTAAATCCTGATCCAGTATTTGTCCAACCTGATGTGTATGTTAATCCGTTCACACGAACCAATTTACATTCATGATTTTCAGATGGCTTTGTGGTTAACACAATTGGTGCTAACAATCCGTTTCCACTACTGATTTTAATAACAGTGTCTAAAAGGAATTCGTTAAATCCAAAGTATTGAGAAACACGACCTTGAACTACAACAGAGTCGCCTTCTGTTGGAGTATAACCGTAAGTTTTAGAAGAAGAGAACGGATAGATACCTCCTGTGTGGTCGTTGATATAAAACCCTAAACCAAATTTACGGAAGTTGTTACCATACACTACACCGCTCGTTAAACATTTAACGTTGTTTGAATCGGCAACTCCGTTAATATCGTTTGTAGTAATTACACCAATTTTGTAGAATGGTAAACTTGGAGCAACAACAACTGAGTCGTTATCTAAAACAGAAAGAACAACAGTGTTATCCGTTCCTAACAAAAGACCTGCACTTGGTGCACTTAATGTGAATGTAAAGGTTTCAGTTCCTTCTTTCAACAAATCGTCAGTGATAGTAACCGGAACAACTGCAGATACAGCGCCTGCAGCAAAGTTAACGGTTTGAGAAGCAAAACTATTTACATCTGCAGCTGCACCACCATTGCCATAAGCTGTTATTGCAATTGTTGCAGATTTAGCAGCGCCTACCGGTTGATTTAAATATACATTCAAATTGTAAACACCAGCACTTTCTGTTGTAGTAAGCGAAGCTGTACTAAAGCCTGCAACCGTATCAGCAGGAGCAGCACATGAAGTCATGGTATGTTTTTTCAAAAATGAAGAATCGTTGAATGCATAAGTTGTCCATTGGTTGATTCCCACCGACCAATCTTTAGTTCCTTCTTGTACTGATGCATTTCGAACGAAAGTTTTGTTATAAGCAGAGTCAACTCCGTTTACCAAAATGTTAGTGCTAACACCAATTTTCCCAAAAATATCCAACGTATCTGTTCCGTATACCAAAGCTACCGGGTCGTTGCCGTTAAATGCAATAACACCTGAAACTGTATCAGAAAGCGCTTTGATAACTGCGGTTGCACTAGGGTTAGATACAACATAAGTTCCTTTTGCAGGAATTGTTCCGCTTAAGTTGAACGTTGATACAGAAGTACCACCGTTTACAAAAAGTAATAATTTGTAACCTGAAAGGCTTTTCGGACCAAAAGTAGGGTTGTAAATTTCGATAGATTTGTTGTTTCCGTAGCTTTCGAAATACTCGGAAATGAACAACTTGGTACAAGGCTGCGCGAACGAGAAGCCAACCAAAGCCATCATTAAGAATAAAGAGGATAGTTTTTTCATGAACTTTTGTTTTAAAGATAAAATTTTGGAAAGCAAACGGTTTCGCCTCCCGGTTTAATAAATACCCGCCAAAAGTAAGCTAAAAACACCAAACGATGTTAGCCAAAAATGAAATGTTTGTAAATCCGCCTTTTTAGTTGATAAATGGCACTTTTATACTTGCCGTTTTACCACCGTATTGAAGTGTTAAAATATAGATACCGGAAGGGAAATAGGACATATCAATATCGGCTACCATATGCTCCGATTTACCGGAATAAAGTACTCTTCCAGTAAAATCTGAAACAAAAACAGTGGCATTCTCATCCGATGGGGTAACCACTTCTAATGCATAAGGTGTAATCCATTTGTAATCCAATGCCAATTTATCTTGATCGAAAATACCACTCACGCAGGTTTTGCCTACCACCGTTCTGAAATTAATACAATCGGCCCATTCCGGATGGTCAATAAACGGATTTCGGTTGAATTGCACCGAAGCAATATATTCGGCTTTTGTTCGCTCAGCTTTGTCCGGTGGATCTTGCGTATTCCATTGTTTCAAAATAGCCTCCGATTGTTGCTGTGCATTTCCGTTCAAATTATCGAGCCCCCAATTTCCTGAATTCACTGTATTGTTATAACACAACATCTCATACATCATATTTCGGGCCGCATCACCTTTAAATGCATCTTGGGGTTCTGCAACCGTTTTGTTATTCGCATCTTTCCCCAGCTTGAATTTCAGAAAGGTGAACGTTGGTGTAACTACCTTTCCATACGGATAATTGCTGCGCTTTTGGTTCGCGTTGTCGAAATTAGTCACTAACAAATTAAAATAATCAGCACGGTCCGGATCGGCTGTAGTACCACTTGTTGTTCTCATCCAACTTTGCGGCAAACAATGTTCCTTGCTGTAATCTCCCGGGTTTCCCCCAAAGGTAATAGCACCGGTGTATACCGTTATCTCACCACTATAGGCACAGAATGAAGATGTTTGTCCTCCTACCGTATCACGCTCCCAAATATTAGGCTGAATCAAGTATTTGTAAGCAGCATAACTTACCGGAGTGTGCGTATAAATCAAACTATGCAAGTCGTTTACAAAGGTCGGACTAGACGGCAAAATACTACCATAATAGCTACCTGCAGTAGAAGCAGGGGTTGTCATATTTCCGGTTAAAGGTGAAGTTTGCTTGTAATTCGAACTTCCGGCTGTGGCATTGTAGGCATAAATGGTAATGTAATACGTTGAGTTTTCCATCACTTCACGCACATGGAAACTATCGGTTTTACCGGTGGCAATTACTTTGGCGTTACCTAACCATTGTCCTTTTTCGTATTTCACCCCATCTACAGGTGCACTAGAAGCCGCAGCATCGCTCTTCAACACTAAAAAACTGTCGGCCGTTGAGCGCGTAAATGCAATATCAAAGCCCCAATGGGTGATATTTCGAAATCGAAGATTAGTAGGATTCGAGCTAGGTTCTGTTTGCGAAAATGTAAGTAGGGGGGTGAGGAATAGGAAACATAATATCGTTTTATTCATCAGTAGTTTTTAGTCGTTTAGATGGTCTTGATGGTTATTCAATTTAAGAGAAAATTCTCCGAGGGGCGACAAAGATAATTTATACAATGTTAAATTTACATGTTCGAATTTTTCCATATCCGTTAATGGCGAATTCGTGAGGGTACACATAAGGCAACGCATGGCTCGTCCATGCATACACACTAAAATTTTGGAATGAGGCGAATTCTGGATTTCTTGAATAAAAGGCATTTGGCGTTTTTGCAAATCCAATGGACTCTCCCCTCCTTCCGGTTTTTGATCCAATTCACCGTTGCGCCAAGCTGTAAGTAGATTTTTAAACGCATCACTTTGTTCCATTACGGCAGCATTGCCTTCAAAATTACCCCAACTGATTTCATCTAATTCCGGGCGAATAATATGTGGTATCCCTAATTTCAGAAAATCGGCAACCGTTTCCTGGGCCCTTAGCAGCGTAGATGTATACACAACATCAAAAGGCACTTCCTTATAGGCATCGAAAAATTTTCTGGCTTGTGCTTGCCCGGTTTCATTGAGTGGTAAATTCACGCCCTTCCCTTGAACAATCCCCTTTTTATTATGTTCCGTTTGCCCATGACGGATAACATAAATTTCCTTTTCTGTCTTCATGTGTTGGCGAAGTTGATAAAATATATTTTGTTTGATAAACTTTATGACTAGAAATAAATTGCCGGATTCTGCAAAAAAGAAAAATGCCATTGTCTTGTATCGGTTCCCGAACAAGAAAAAAATCAATGTGGTTAGCGGTGAAGCAATGGCTGTGAGCGACTTATCAGCTATCGATAACGGATTTATCATCAGCTCGTTTGACGGGAAAAAACAGTATGTGATTCTAGATGAAAAGGGGAATATTGATTTGCAACTTCTCCCTTCCGGTAAAGAAGAAAGCACCAAAGAGCAGGATTTCAAGCAATATGTTGAAAAAATAAAGCGCGGTATTAAACTGAACAAATTCTCTAAAGTTGTAGCAGCAAGAACGTACACCATAACAAAGCCTAAGGATTTTCATCCGATTACCTTCTTTGAGAAAGCATTACACTACACACAAGCGTTTGTTTGTCTTGTTTTCATTGAAAATGAGTTATGTTGGTGTTGCGCTTCACCCGAATTGTTACTGCAAACCACCAAGGCGGAAATAGAGACCTATTCGTTAGCAGGTACGTTAAAAGACACTATCGATTTTTCGGATAAAGAAAAGGAAGAGCAAGCCATTGTTACTCGCTCCATTGCCGATACCCTTGCCTCGTTTAAAGAACTCAAAAAAGTGAGTTTCAAAACTAAAGTAATGGCCAATGGAACATTG
This sequence comes from Chitinophagales bacterium, assembly GCA_044226285.1. Taxonomy (GTDB): domain Bacteria; phylum Bacteroidota; class Bacteroidia; order Chitinophagales; family LD1; genus CALAYL01. Next base: position 48,000 of record JBGAHI010000010.1, read on the forward strand.
AATCATTTACTCACCCATATTCAAGCCAAGAAAAAACGAAAATTACATTGGCATAAAATGGCGTTAGCCCTTCACCCAACACCTGCAGTGGGCGGCTTTCCTAAACAACCCGCTATAGATTTCATCAAAGAAAACGAGCACTTCGACCGCAGTTTTTACAGTGGCTTCTTAGGGGAAATCAAAAACGGAAATGCCAAGCTCTATGTGAATTTGAGATGTATGGAAGCCACACGTTCGCAATTGATTTTTTATGCCGGTTGTGGAATTACGGAAGGTTCCGACCCGAAAAAAGAGTGGATGGAAACAAATCATAAAATCGACATCCTGAAAAGTCTGTTGGTACGGTAATTGCAAAATGTCTTTAAAATAAAAGATTGGTCGTTTGACATATCTAATTAATCTATACATTTACCACACTTAAAAACAAAAAAAGTATGCGAAAAATCACGTTATCCTTCTCTATGCTTGCGGTGCTTACTGGCGGTTTATTCTCGTCATGTAATGCCAAACAACCATCAGAAGAAACTAAAACTACAACAACAGAACAAGTAAACACACCAACAGCTATGCCAACAGAAAATCCAAATTGGAGCAAAGAAGACGGACTCTATGCCGAGTTCAACACATCGAAAGGAAAAATCGTATGTAAATTAGAAATGGAAAAAACACCGGTAACCGTAGGTAACTTTGTTGCTTTGGCAGAAGGTAAACATCCAAAAGCTACCGTAAATAAAGGAAAACCTTTCTACGATGGATTAACGTTCCACCGTGTTATCGCTAACTTTATGATTCAAGGAGGAGATCCTGCTGGAAATGGTTCAGGCGGACCTGGCTATCAATTTGCCGATGAGTTCGATCCTACATTAAAACATGATGCTCCGGGTAAATTATCGATGGCGAACGCAGGTCCCGGAACAAACGGTTCCCAGTTTTTCATTACACACGTTCCCACTCCTTGGTTAGATGGCAAACACTCTATCTTCGGAAGTGTGGTAGAAGGACAAGCAGTTGTAAATGCAGTAGCACAAGGCGATAAATTAGAATCAGTAAAAATTATCCGCGTAGGTAAAGCTGCGGAGAAATTTGACGGTGTTGCTAATTTCGCAAGAGCAGAAGAAATTGCAAAAGCAAAAGCGGAAGAAGCTAGAAAGCAAAACGAAAAAGCAATGGGCGATGCCATCAAAGGTGCTAAGAAAACATCTAGTGGCTTGTATTATGTAATGGAAAAAGAAGGAACTGGCGCACAAGCTGCTGCAGGAAAAACAGTTTCTGTTCATTATACAGGTACATTGTTGAACGGTACTAAATTCGACTCTTCTTTAGATAGAGGTCAACCGATTGAATTCGTTCTTGGACAAGGACAAGTTATTAAAGGTTGGGACGAAGGTATCGCATTATTGAAAGTAGGCGGTAAAGCAAAATTGATTATCCCTGCTAATTTAGCTTACGGTGAAAGAGGCGCTGGTGGTGTTATTCCGCCAAATGCTCCACTTATCTTTACAGTTGAATTGATGGGCGTTAAATAAGCTCAAACTTTAAACAATAAAAAAAGGTCAGATAAATTATCTGACCTTTTTTAGTTTATAGAATATCTAAAATTTATCCAACATAAGTCACCGACTTCACCGCATCCATTACTTTTGCAACTGATGGCATGTAGGCTTCTACTAAGTTTGGTGCATAATGCATACTGGCATCCGCTCCACACACTCTGCGAATAGGGGCATCTAAATAATCAAACGCATAACGTTGAACTTGGAAGGTAATTTCAGTGGCAATGGAAGTAAACGGCCACGACTCATCTACAATCACCAATCGATTCGTCTTTTTCACTGATTCAATAATAGTTGCTGCATCTAACGGGCGAATGGTACGTAAATCAATCACTTCAGCATCAATGCCTTCTTTCGCTAACTCTTCAGCCGCTTGTAAGGCAATTTTCATCATTTTATTGTACGAAACAATGGTTACATCTTTCCCTTGTCTTTTCACTTCTGCAACTCCTATAGGAATCACATAATCTTCATCCGGCAACTCGCAAAAATCGCTATACATTTGCTCTGATTCCATGAACATCACCGGGTCGTTATCGCGGATAGCGGCTTTCAACAACCCTTTGGCATCATACCCATTAGATGGTGAAATTACTTTCAATCCCGGTACAGAAGCCAACATATTGGTGAGCATCATCGAGTGCTGTGCGCCTAATTGGCCGGCTGCTCCTTGCGGACCTCTAAACACAATTGGGTTACCGAATTCACCGGCACTCATCGATAACATTTTTGCCGATCCGTTAATGATTTGATCGAAGGCTAAAATGGCAAAATTCCAAGTCATGAATTCTACAATGGGGCGAACACCGTTCATCGCTGCACCAACTGCAATACCTGCAAACCCAAGCTCTGCAATAGGTGTATCAATCACACGCTTCGGTCCAAATTCGGCCAACATGCCCTGACTTACTTTATATGCTCCATCGTATTCGGCAACCTCCTCTCCCATCAAAAAAACGGTTTCGTCTCTTCGCATTTCCTCGCTCATGGCTTCGCGAATCGCATCACGGAATCTTACTTTACGCATACAACATATTTTGGTCGAAAATAGCAAGAAAAACCTAATCAACAATAGGGGCTGAAGAAGCCTATAGCTATTAGCCATTAGCTGATAGAAAATACAGGTTGTGCTATTAAAAGGGAAGCCACTAACTGTTAGCCTTTAGCTGATAGAAAAAAGCCGGTGAAGCTAAAAGAAGAAAGCTACATGATTTGATCGTTTAGCTACATATTGTTTAAAGCTAAATCTAAAATCAATACATCTTAAATCCTAAACGCTCAAAATCTTAAATCAAAAAATCCTAAATCATAAATGGAACTCTATTCCCATTCAATTGTAGCCGGTGGCTTCGAACTGATATCGTATACCACACGGTTGATACCTCGCACTTGATTAATGATTTCGTTCGAAATTTTAGCTAATAATTCATAGGGTAAATGTACCCAATCGGCTGTCATACCATCGGTGGAATGAACCGCTCGTAAAGCCGCCACATTTTCGTAGGTACGTTCATCACCCATCACACCCACTGAATTAACCGTGGTAAGAATAGTTCCGGCTTGCCAAGTTTTATCGTACCATCCACTTGCCTTTAAATTGGCAATGAAAATGGCATCGGCTTCTTGTAATGTTTTAACACGTTCAGGCGTAATTTCACCCAAAATGCGCACCGCCAAACCAGGACCAGGGAATGGATGTCTGTTTAAAATATCAGGATACAATTCCAATTCCTTTCCAACTCTTCGCACCTCATCTTTAAACAAGAAACGCAACGGCTCAATAATTTTCAAATTCAAACGATCAGGCAATCCGCCTACATTGTGATGTGATTTGATGGTAGCCGAAGGGCCTTTTACCGAAACCGATTCAATAACATCCGGGTAAATTGTGCCTTGCGCTAACCATTTCACTTCCGGGAATTTCTTCGCCTCTGCTTCAAACACATCAATAAAGGCCTTACCAATGATTTTTCGCTTTTTCTCGGGCTCTGTAACTCCTTTCAATTCGCTCAAAAACAAATCGCCTGCTCGAACGCCATCTACGCGTAATCCCATACCTTCGTATTGTGCTAGAACTTGTTCGAATTCATCTTTGCGCAATAAACCATTATCTACAAAAATACAAACCAACTTTTTGCCAATCGCTTTATGTAACAATAATGCGAGTACTGATGAATCAACACCTCCTGAAAGTCCTAATAACACTTCATCTTCGCCCACCTGCGCACGAATCGATTCAATCGCATCATGTACAAACGAAGAGGCTGTCCAATCGTTTTTCAAACCGCACACGCCATGCAAAAAGTTGTTCAAGATTTTATGGCCTTCTGTGGAGTGAAACACTTCCGGATGATACTGTAACGCATGTACAGGATTCGAAAATGCTCCAGGCTTTCCGCTAAAAGATGCAACAGGAATACTATCTGAAGCGGCAGTAACAAAGAATTTCTCGCCCACCGAACGAATGGTATCGCCATGACTCATCCATATTTGCGAATGATTGGAAACGTTATCATACAATGGATTCAAACGATCGGTAATATCTAAATGGGCACGACCGTATTCACGTTTATCGCTCTTTTCTACCGTACCACCAAATTTCTTCGCCAACAATTGTGCACCATAACACACCCCCAACAAAGGCGCATGATTAATGAGTTTCTCCAAATCCACATCAGGTGCATCGGTTTCATTCACCGAAAACGGACTTCCGCTCAAAATAATAGATTTGATGTCGGGCGTCAGTTCAGGAATATGGTTGAAGGGAACAATCTCGCAATACACTTCCGATTCGCGGATTCTACGGGCTATTAGCTGTGTGTATTGAGAACCAAAATCGAGGATTAAAACTTTTTCTTGCATGGGCAAAAATACTAATTTATCGGAATTGCCATTCGAGAATTAGTAACACGTTTTCCCCTTTTTGCAGAAAAGATTTAACGTTTAAAACGAATACCTATAAGGCATTTTTTCACCTGCATACACCGGCTCGCCTACACCCGGTACAACCAATTGAAACGAATAGTTTCCGTGTTCGAAAAGTTGTTTAGCCGTTCTGATGGGGTCACTTAGCGATTCATCGGCTAAATCGAAGGTGCCGTAATGCATAGGAATAAAATGCTTGCACTTTAAATCTTCAGCCGCCATGAGTGCCTTTTCAGGGGAAGTGTGACTGGCTTCCATAAACCATTCGGGTTTGTATGCTCCAATTCCCAATAAGGCAAAATCGATATTCGGAAACAACTCCCCAATTTCTTTGAAATGCCCGCCATAACCCGAATCTGCACCAAAGTAGATGGTCAATTCTGGTGTACGAATCAAGAACGAGCCCCACAAACGGTAGTTCGTGTCGGTAAGTCCGCGTTTACACCAATGCCTTGCCGGCAAATAAAACAGTTCAATGCCATCGCCAATGGTATATTGCTGGAACCATCCAGCTTCCTGTACTTTAACTGAGGGTTTTATATTTTGAATGAAACTGCCAATCCGTAATCCGGTAAAGACTTCTACCCTATCGGCCACCCGAAAAACCGACTTCAAACTCCTTTCATCCAAATGATCGCGATGGTCGTGGGAAATGAGCAAATAATCCAAATCATCTAATCGACCCGGTGAAAACGGCAAATTAGAAAACCTTTTCATTAAGAGTGATGGCGAACTAAAAACAGGATCGGTAAGAAACAACTTCCCTTTCACGCGAAACAAAAAGGTAGCATGTCCGAGCCAGCAAATCCCATCTTTTCCTGAAGTAAGAAAAGCATCAGTTTCTATTGTATCCACCCGAAATGAATCTTTTTTCTTATCCGCCAATTCAGGATTAGTTTTTGATTTCCATTTCAAAATATCGGCAAACTGAGGTACAAAGGGGTATTGATGATTCAAAAATCGTCCGCTCGCACTCATAGGATTTCCTTTCCAATTGGCTTTAATAATGGGCAAAGCAGGATTGGTAAGGTATTGCGTTACTTTACTGTTGTCGAGTTCTTTATACGTTTTATGCATATCCATTTCTTGAAACAATATTAAAAGTTACTTGCATAAAATGTGTAAAGCAATGCTATTTTTACCACAAATTAGGGTATGAAAATTCTTTTCCTGTCTTACTCGCAGAGTGGACAAGCCAACGATATAGTGCAATCTTTTGCGAAAGGTTTTGAAGGTGACACTTGCGTATTTGAACAAATAAAACCGGTGCAGCCGTTTCCGTTTCCATGGACCACCTTTCAATTTTTCAATGCCTTTCCTGAAACATTCGCACAACAAAAAATTGAATTGCAGCCTTTTTCGCAACCTACTACCAACGATTACGATTTGATTGTATTCGCCTACCAGCCTTGGTTTCTAACTCCTTCTCCTGCTGCTTCATCGTTCTTACAATCGGATGCAGCCAAAGAAATTTTTAAACGAAAGCCGGTAGTAACACTTATTGGTTGCCGGAACATGTGGCTTGGTGCGCAAGAGAAAGTGAAGACCCATTTATTGCGTTTGGAAGGCAAATTAGTGGGGAATATCGCTCTAGTAGACAGAACCGATAATGTGAAAAGTGTAATTACCATTTTGCGTTGGATGCTTACGGGTAAGAAAGATGCATTTTGGTTTTTCCCGCCTGCAGGTGTTGCTGATGTTGACATTCAGAATATGGCAAACATGGGAAAAATGGTACACGATGCACTTCAACAAAGTACTTTAGATACGTTGCAAACCCGATTAAACGAGAATGGAGCCATTGAAGTGAAACCGAATTTAGTATTGCTGGAACAGCGTGGACAAAAGGCTTTCGGCATTTGGTCGAAGTTTATTGGGAATGCCAATCCGCAATCGTTGCAGCGAAAAATAAGAGTAGGAATATTCTCCTTTCTATTGCCAACTGCTGTGTTTATTTTATCGCCACTACTCACCATTTTATCGGCAGTACTTTTAAGTGTAAACAAAGCAAAACTAACAGCTGTAGCCGATCAGTTCAAGCAAAATGGGAAGGTCGATTTCTTTAAGGGAAATTAAAAAGCTTACTTTTTCTTCTTCACAAAACCTGCCGTATTCACATTTAACGTGAATTGTGCCATGGTTTGTTTCAGTGGTTTGGCTTGCAATCCAAAATGAAACATAAATTGTTTGACATGAACACCTAAGCCCATGGAGAAACCGGCTAGACCTCTACGGGTTTCTTGTTTGTACTCCATTCGGTTTTGATGATTGTAAGCAAAATCGATGTAAACAATCTTTTTGATATTGGCTTCTACCCCAATCACCACGTGACGGAAGAATTCATCTCCGGCATATGATTTCTTTTTTGTAGTGGCTGAATCCTGAAAAAGATTTTGATTCACATCATCAGCCGAATTAGCATAACGAAGGTTCCAATTCGTGAGATCATGCATGTTGAAATGCACGCGAATAGGCACTTCTTTAAAACCGAAAGATAAACCCGTTTGCAAATTGAATGGAATGGGCTCTTTCACTTTAGTATCGGTATAAGACTTTAACTGTCCTCCCAAATTTTTCGCAGCAATTGAAAACAATACAATGTTTTTTGGGTCGCGAACAGTTGCTCCAAAATCGGCTGCCATGCCCACTGAAGTGTATTGAGCCAAATGTGAAGTGATGATTTTCAAATTCGCTCCAACAGAAAACAATTTCCCAAAACGATAAGAACCTCCACCATAAATGTTGACTTCTCCGGGGTTCATATCTCCTGTTATATTGGAAGCTTCATCAGTAGTTTTAATGCTGCCATACGCAGCATATTGCACGCCAAAGCCCCATGTACCGTACTTTTTAAAGTCGTGAACATAGGCCACGTTGCCGAAATTAATGCCACCGGGTTGAATAATCTGGCTCACAGAAATATGCCGATGCATGGTTGGGTTCAATAATGCAGGATTGGAAAGTTGAACAGAGGGATCAAAATCTGAGATGGTGATATTCATACCTCCCAAGCCGGTAACCCGAGATGAAGTAGCGTTCGATAAAAATGCGTTAGCATATGAACCACCTACTTGCGCAAAAGATGCTGAACCAAAGAAAATAAGTAACAACGAGGTGATGTATCTCACTATCGAAAAATTTAATGCGAAACGGTTTCCTTTGGCTTTTATTGTGTTCATCTGCCACTAAAATATAAATATGGTGGTATTTGGCAATAAAAAAAGGCTGTCTTCGAAAAAACAGCCTTTCCATATCTTTAAATTAAGTCTTATCTTAAATCAACAGCACCTTTACCTACCACATAACCTGATTGGTATACTTCTATTTTGTAAGTTCCAGGATCTTTGATGTTTTGTGACCACTCAATCGCTAAGTTTTTGCTTGCTTGAGCCCATTCAGTATCCACTTTTTTAGAGTACTGAACATCTTGTCCTGAATCAGCCATTTTCAATGTTCCTGAACCTTGATCACCTACAGAAATTGTTTCGCCTTTAGGATTGATGATACGAACATACAAGGCCAAGTTTCCGGCTTCCAAAATTTTGTTATCACCTGTAGCAAAGCTAATTTTTAAGTAATCACAATCTTTTGCTTTTGTTTTCACTACTTCTTTACCATTGCCTTTCTTATGGATTCCTTCTACTTTAAGATTCTGCAATTGAAGCAAAGAGCCTAACTCTACTTTTTTCGATAAGTTCTTTTTATCTTCTGAAAGAGCAGCCGTTGTAGATTTTTCTGCAGATAATGTCTTATCTAACTCGAGGTTCTTAGCTGATAACTCTTGGTTTTGATCGGTCAATTCTTTGATTTTCGTTTGCAATTGCGCGTTTTCTCCTTGCAATTGAGCTACTAAATCTTTGTACTTTTTCACTTCAGCATTACTCAAGTTGCCTTTGCGTTGTGCTTCAGCTAATTGTGTCTGGTATTTTTCAATGGTAGCCTGACGTTCAGCAATAATGCCATCCAATTCTGTGTTCTTACCTTTTAATGTTTCTAGTTCCGCTTTTGCTTCATCAAACTGACCGTTAAGTGCTTTGTAATCAGTATCTAATTTTGCTACTTCATCAATCTTTACTTTCTTTTCTTTGTTTTCATTGAAAAGCAAGTAACCGGCAATTCCGTTTATTAATAATAAAACGGCAATAATTGCCATATAAATTCGCTTACTTCCACTATTCGAGTTTTCCATTGTTGTTTGTTTTGTGTAAATATAAAGATTTAATTAAGGGTTCGAAGACATATTAACAAAAAAGCTATGACTCGCGCCATAGCTTTTGACTATTTTTTAATACAGTAAATTATAAACTCAAAGTACTTAACACTTCATTCATATTGCGAACAGCGTCAGCACTTTTGTTGAAAGCTGCTTGTTCATCAGCAGTTAATTTGTAGTCAACGATTTTTTCCCAACCGTTTTTACCAATCACTACCGGTACGCCTAAGCAGATATCGCTTTGTCCGTATTCACCTTCCAAAGATACGCAGCAAGGGAATACTTTCTTCTCGTCACGTATGATGCTTTCTACTAAGATTGCTCCTGCAGCACCCGGTGCATACCAAGCTGAAGTGCCCATGAATTTCGTTAATGTAGCCCCTCCTACCATAGTATCGGCTGAAATTTGGCTCAATTGCTCAGCGCTCAACAAATTAGAAACAGGCAAGCTGTTCAATGTAGCTAAACGTGTTAAAGGAATCATCGTTGTATCTCCGTGTCCGCCAATTACCACACCTTGCAAATCGTTTGCAGAGCAGTTTAATGATTGAGACAAATAATATTTGAAACGAGCACTATCCAAGATACCACCCATACCAATGATTCTGTTTTTCGGTAAGCCACTTGCTTTCAACGCTAGGTAGGTCATAGTATCCATAGGATTACTGATAACTACAATGATAGCATCCGGAGAATATTTCAAGATATTTTCTGTTACTCCTTTAACAATAGAAGCATTTGTTCCGATCAATTCTTCACGCGTCATGCCCGGTTTACGAGGAATACCTGAAGTAATAACAACAACTGAAGAGCCGGCTGTTTTTGAATAATCGTTCGTTGAGCCGATTACTTTTGTATCGAAACCGTTCATGGTCATGGTTTGCATCATGTCCATTGCCTTTCCTTCAGCAATACCTTCTTTGATGTCTAACAATACCAACTCCTCCGCCAACTCACGTCTTGCAATGTTATCAGCACAGGTAGCACCAACAGCTCCAGCACCTACTACAGTTATTTTCATACTATAAATTGATTTAAATTTTTAAAAATGCGATGCAAACGTAAATGAATTTGCAAGAAATAAAAATGAGAATCCGACAAAATGATAAATATCAGTCGTTTAACACATATGCTGACCAACCTTTTCAATGGTAAGATATTATTATGATTTCTTGAATGCAGTATTCATTTTTTTATTTCTTTTGTAGTATGAGGAAAACGCTAACACTTTTTTTTGCATTAGGAATTCATTGGATTGCACAGGGGCAAAATAATTTTTGCGGAACAAATAGCGATCCGGTTTATCTGTCGAAATACCCTGCGTTGATTGCTGAGGCTAGAAAACAGTCGACTTCATCTAGAGTAAATACACTATACATTCCGGTGTTCTATCACTTAATTGGGAAATCCGATAAAAGTGGTGTGAAACGATTAAGTGAAGTGTTGGCTTCGCACTGTGAGCTAAATCAAAATTTTCTTCCGTCTAAAATCCAATTCTACATTGTAGGCATTGATTCTATTTTCGATGATAGCTACTATCAATTCCCTGATTTTTCAACGGGTGATGATGTAATGAATTCGTTCAATGTTGATGATGTTTGTAACATTTATGTAAACAAGAATCCTGCAGGTGTTTGTGGATACGCTTTTTTCCCAAATTCGGGTCCCAATGGCGGTGGCATTTTTATTAATGAAAGTTGTTACGGAACTGGCACAACAACCCTTACGCATGAAATGGGGCACTACTGCGGACTTCCGCACACGTTTGAAAGTTGGGGTGGTGTAGAATTTGTGAATGGAACAAACTGTGCGAATGCCGGAGATTATTTCTGCGATACCCCTGCCGATTTTCTGGATTATCGATGGACTTGCCCTTATAATGGTAATCAAACCGATCCTAATGGCGATTTGTACAGAACCGTATTAGACGGGGCTTTTTACATGTCGTATGCGAACGATGGTTGTCACAAAAAATTCAGTCCGGATCAACAAGGATATATGTATGGAACGATTCAATCGCAACGCGCTGCATTAATTGCGAATTCGTTTACCGGTTTTGTGCCATTAGATTCTGTAAAAGTTATTCAGCCAACAGCAAATGATTCAAATATTGCGGCTGACTACGCATTTTTCAAATGGCATAAAGTAGCCGGAGCTCAATTCTACATTTTAGAAATCCCGGGAATCAGCATTCAACCTTTAGTAGACATTGCCGTTAGCGACACTTTTGTTGCCTTTCGAAATTTAGCAGTGAATAAAGCTTATAAGTATCGAGTTATGCCTGTTGCCTTTAATAACAATTGTAATCGATTCAACAGCCCAACCACTTTTAAGACATCGCCCATTCGACTAAATGCAGCAGTTAAAGATATCTACTGCGGTTTGCCGGATGATGGCAGTATTGTATTGAACCCGGTATCGGGAACCGCTCCATATCATTATAAATGGTCAACAGGCGACAGTACAAAAAGCTTAACAAGATTGACTGCCGGCACTTATAATGTAACGGTAAACGACAGCAGCGGAATTGAAGTGATTTCGCAATTTACTGTTAACAGCTATGCACCCATTAATAATAATTTTTCGAAATCGGGAAATCGTTTAATTGCCAATGTTACTGGAGGATTCCCGCCTTATACTTACGATTGGGCCAATGGAGGTACAGCGAACTTTTATGCACCTTTAGTCATTGGACAGTATTATTCTGTACGCGTAACGGATAGCCGAGGCTGTTGGAGAGAATTTGACTTGGTGTATAACGCTGTACAAAATGTTGAGAATTTCAACTTTTCAGTAAATGTATTTCCAAATCCCATTGCCGAACATCAACTTAGCTTTTCAGTGAATAGCGATAATAACGATAAGTTGGAGTGTACCATAATGGATGTGCAAGGTAAAGTAGTAAAAGCAATACACTTAAAAGGAAATGTAGGAGAACAGCAATTCAAATTGGGGCTAAACGAGCTCAATAGCGGGATGTATGTACTTCATATCAAGAATGGAGAGAATAGTATCTCTAAACGATTTGCGGTAGAATAAAAAATTAATCTCATTTTCAGATTACTCCGCGTACTGCAACTTCAACAAGTAAGTATACAACCCATCCCCTTTCGCTGTAAGTTCTTCGTGGGTACCTACTTCTTCAATTTTGCCTTTGTTCATCACAATAATTTTGTTGGCTTCGCGGATGGTAGATAATCGGTGGGCAATAATGAAGGTAGTTCTGCCTTTCATCAATTCGTCTAAAGCGCTTTTTACCAAACGTTCCGATTCAGAATCGAGTGCCGATGTAGCTTCATCCAACAACAAAATTTTAGGATTTCGCAGAATGGCACGAGCGATAGCGATGCGCTGACGTTGTCCGCCCGATAGTTTCACTCCTCGTTCTCCTACTATTGTTTCCATGCCATCCGGAAACAGGTTGATAAAATCGAGCGCAAAAGCTTTTTGAGCAGCATCACGAATTTCCTCATTCGTTGCGCCAATTTTTCCGTAAGCAATGTTCTCGCGAATGGTTCCTCCAAACAGCATAGTGTCTTGTGGTACAGTGCCTATATTTTTTCGTAAAGAAGTGATATTAAATGAATCGATATCCTTTCCATCAATACTTATCGCTCCACTTTGAATTGTGTACAACTTAGCCAAAAGCTTCACTATAGTTGATTTACCGGAACCGCTTGGTCCAACCAGAGCTACTTTTTCACCTGGTTTTACATGCAATGAAATGTCTTCCAAAATCAATTGATCGGGGCGAGAAGGATAAGCAAAGGAGACGTTTTTGAATTCGATGTCCCCTTCTACATCCTCAGAAAGCGAAGCGTCTTCTGTTTTAATTTCTTCATCCAAGGCTAGAATTTCTTGGATACGTTCCGATGAACCCACCGTTTTCTGCACCACCGCATAACTTTCGCTTAATCCGGCCAATGACCCACCAATAAAAACAGTATACAATAGAAACTTAACGAGCTCACCGAATGTAATATCGTTGGCCGCTACTAGCGATAAGCCTTTCCAAACGATAACAACAATTGCCCCAAACATGGCAAAGATGATAAAGGATACAAATGCCGCTCTGAATTTTGCGGCTTTAAGGAAAATGCCAATTACGCTATCGTTTAACACACCATATCTTCCCGCTTCAAAACGCTCGTTAGTAAAGGCTTTTACCACATCAATTCCTTGAAAGGTTTCTTCCACAATAACACTGGTTTGCGCTAATGAATCTTGAGCCGATTTAGAAAGTGCGCGGATATATCTTCCGAAAATAACAGCTATCAAAATCATTAACGGAAAAGTACCCAGCATCCAAAATGTGAGTTCAGTGGAAATGGTGAGCAGGAAAGGAATACAAACAATAGGCAACACCAATTGACGGACAAAAGCGGCCAAGTTTAACGAGAACGACTCCTGTAATTGAGCAATATCGGTAGTGATTCGAGATGTTAACTCCCCTACCCTGCGCGATTCAAAGAAATAAAGGGGCTGCGTAATAATCTTTTCGTACACCTCCTTGCGGATGGTAGCCATGGCATGTTGACTTACATATTCGAATAAATAGATACGGAAAAACGAAAAAACAGCTTGAACTAGTAGGGTAAGACCCAAAATTAAACCAATTTCAAGCAACATATCGCCTTTCATCGAATTCAAGGTGGCCGCATCAATCAATTTCCCGAAACCCACCGGAATAATGGCTACAACTGAAGTGGACACCACCAAACATACCAACCCAATAATAAATTGCCATTTATAGGGGAGAATAAATCGATAAATGCTCAGCGCATTTTTGATTTCGTCTCCTGAAACTTTACGTTTTACCTCTTTTGCCATAATGGGTGCAATAATACACACGTTTAAGGATAGAAATCTTAATTCTTGTTTAAATGTTTATTTATGCACTAGATTAATCGACCATGAACTATCCACATACACTTGCAGTTATCAAAAAAACGCTTATCCGAAATGGATTTGCCGAGTTGGCAGATGAGTTACTGATGGCTGAAGTTAATGCCGGAGAAGATAAAACAGCCATTTTAAAGGAAATTTGCGAAAAACTTGAAAATTGGCGCGATGAGAAGTATGAAGCCTACGATTATATTATAACTGAATCTAAAGCGTTGTTCCGTTTTTATCGGAAAGGTGTCCATTAATTGGATTTTAACATTTGGTTCATAAAATGTTCATGGAGAATAAGCAACGAAAAGCTACCTTTGGCGGTCTTTAAAAGACAAATATCATATGCGAAAAATATATCTGTTCCTAAGTTTAGTTTCTTTACTGTTCACCACTACTGTAAAAGCACAATTACCAACAAAATGTTTTGAAATTCAAAGTATTCTGGTGGATGCTTGTGGTACACCTGAGGGAGCCAACGAACAAGTACGTGTGCTAACCGGCCCTAATCCCATCAATATTAGTAGTATAACAGTAACATGGCCGAATAACGGGTTCAATGGCTTTTGTCAAAATGCAACCACTGCGCTTAAGGTAGACTCTTTGAATCAAACCATTTTAAAATGCGGTAGAATTCTCGAACCACCTGCAGGTGTTATTCCTCCTTACAAACAGGTTATATTCTTTACCAGTGCTGATATGAATGTGGCGTTTAACTCATTTGCAGATTTAACGGATACTATTTATGCTGTTTTTCAATGTTCCGGTAATACTGCAGGGCACTTTGCTAATTTTAATGGAACATCAGCATTAAGAACCTTAATTTTTTCGTATGCGGGCGGATGTAAAGACACGGTTGCGTATGATCGATCTTTGTTAACTCGACAAAATGGAACGTTGGGGGCACAAGACGGTGGGGCCGTATTATATAACTTTGCAGGAAATGCTTCTTACTATAATAATGGTTGTCAGGCTGCAATACCATTTTCTTCAGTTTTTGCGGGGAATGATACGAGTGTGTGCCCTACAGCAACACTTGTAAGTTTGAAGGGAAGTGTAAATGGCGTTAAATATACCTCATGGGCATCAGTAGGAACAGGAACTTTCTCGCAAAAAGATTCTTTAAGCACTAACTATTCCCTATCGGGAACAGATGTATTTCCTATAACGTTCTATTTGAAAGGTTATTTAGGTTGTGGCGATAGTATTCAAGACACAATCATCTATAACAAGTATACAAACACAGTGAATGCCGGACCGGATGACAGCATCTGTACCGGAATAAGTTTAAGCGGATTAGCGAGCGGAGGAAGCAATTATAATTGGTCGCCTTCTACTAACGTTTCCGATCCTACTATTGCAAACCCTGTATTATCTCCTGTAGTAACAACGAGCTATGCAGTGAGTGCAAACTATGGCTTAGGCTGCGTTGGAATAGATACTGTAGTGATTACCGTTTTCCCGATTGACACGATAATTCTAACAAAAGACACATCGATTTGCTTCGGGCAATCCGTTCAACTTACTGCCTCAAATGTGCCATCAGTAGTTTTTTCTCCGGCAACATATTTATCTTGTACTGCTTGTTTGTCGCCACTCGCTGCTAATCCAAGCAACTCTATTACTTACACTGCCATCAGTAGTGGCTTCTGTCCGGATACTAATACTGTAACCATTACAGTAAACAAGGCAGTTACCACAAGTCAAATTTTCGATGTATGTGATTCAATTATATTCCTTGGTAAAACATATTATGCGTCTGCTACAGTAATAGATACAACTAAGAGCAGTTTAGGTTGCGATAGTATTATTCGCACTTCACAAATTAATGTAATTACTACTTCCACTAATTATGCTTTTCATTGTATTAACACAGGCGACAGTATTTTAATTGCCGGTATTTATCAAAAAAATCAAGGTATTTATATGGAATTTATTCCAAATGGAATTTGTTCTGATAAGTTGATACATGTTTTACAAGTGGTAAACAAACAAACTGTAAACATTCCAATTGTGGCTTGTAACAGCACTGTGTATAAAGGTACAACGTATACAACATCTACCGTGGTTAGAGATACTTTAAAATCAGCCTTGGGTTGTGATAGTATTTATACCATTGCGAATATTACCATCAATAATAACTCGTCTGTTTATAACAAATCGGTTTGTATCAACAACGGGCAAAGTTATTTTGTAGGTGGTGCTAATCAAACTAGTTCGGGCATCTATCGTGATACGTTTGCTCTGGTTTCAGGATGCGATAGTATTATTGTTACCGATTTGAAAGTGATAACGCCTACAAACAACAATAATGCAGTTCAGGCTTGTAAACAATATACTTACAAAGGAATTACGTATACCACTTCTACTGTTGTAAAAGATACTGTTAAATCGCTATTGGGTTGCGATAGTGTATACAATAATTTTGCTATTGCCATCAATAATCAAATTGTAACAGCGAATATTTCAGCTTGTATACTTACAGGCCAAGGCTATGTAACCGGTGGTGTAAACCATACCACAACAGGCGTATATCGCGACACTGTTGCTTTGGCTTCCGGTTGTGATAGTGTAACTGTTTTGAATCTAAATGTGATTAATCCTTCTACAAATAGCAGTAGTGTTCAATCTTGTGATCCATATACCTATAATGGAACTACTTATAATTCATCAACGGTTGTACGCGATACTGTTTTTTCGGTACAAGGTTGTGATAGTATTTATAATGTAATGAACATTGCGATTTCTTCGTTCAAGTATTATGATACGGTGGATGTATGTATCAATCAAGGTCAAACCTACTTTGCCGGTGGTGCAAATCAAAGCACGAGTGGCTTATATACCGATAAACTAACAACTGTATTTGGGTGCGATAGTTTTATTACAACAAACTTGAATGTTATCACTGTAACATTCGATACCATTCGTATCGATTCTTGCAATAAAGCGACCTATAACGGAACTGTATATACCCAAAATACAACATTAAATAATTCGATTTCAAGTGCTCAAGGTTGCGATAGTGTTGAGCGTACGGTGATTATAGGCATTAAAACCTTATCGGTAAACATTACCGAATCGAACGGTACATTACCGGTAAACTTTGGTGAGAGTGTTCAGTTAAATGCCAATACATCAGGCCTTGTTAATTCGTATGTTTGGACACCAACACAATATGTTGTAGGCAGCAATACCGGCAATAATATTGTAGTTAAACCTGAGTCTAACACTACCTATCAAGTTGTTGTTAAAGATGCTTATTGCACTGCTATTTCCAGCATTGTTGTAAACGTAATCGAACCCGACACAAAATTTGCTATGCCAACGGCATTCACACCAAATGGAGATGGAGTGAATGATCTTTATCGTCCGATTTTAATGCCGAATTTGGTAACGAAAGAATTCAGAATCTACAACCGTTGGGGCGAAAAAGTTTTTGAATCTACAGCCATTGAACCGGGTTGGGATGGAACTTTCCGCGACAGCAAGCAGCCTGTAGGGGTTTACGTTTACTACATTAGTGTTCAAAATACGATTACGAATAAAACCGTATACCATTCCGGTAACATTACTTTGATTCGCTAATTGTGTATGTTTTCCATCAAAACATACCGAATTGAAACTGAACGTTTAGTTATTCGTTGCTATCAGCCCTCAGATGCCCAACTTCTTTGGCAATCAGTGAATGAGAGTATTGAACATCTTCGTCCGTGGATGCCATGGATAAAAAATGAACCGGAAGATTTGCCTGCAAAATTAGAACGCATTCGCAAAATGCGAGCTAACTTCGACAATGATACCGATTACACCTTTGGTATTTTTGACAAAACAGAGCAAACCCTGATTGGTTCCACCGGCTTACACAATAGAGTTGGTAAAGATGCACGTGAAATAGGCTATTGGATAAACGTAAATCATGTACATAAAGGCTATGCCACTGAAGCCGTTCAAGCACTTACCAAAGTTGGTTTTGACATCGAAAATTTGGCGCGCATCGAGATTCATTGCGATTCCCGAAACACTGACAGTTTCAATATCCCTAAAAAATTAGGCTACCAATTAGAAGCTACTTTGAAAGGTAGATTCAGAGACGACAATGATATCCCCAGAGATAAAATGATTTGGACACTTTTCCGTGAAGATTACTCGGAAACAAATAGCAAAACTATTGCTATTCGGGCGTTTGATATCTTGGGACAAGAAATTACAATGTAGTTTAAAGTATTCTTGTATTTTTATATTCATTAAAATACAATGTAATGCGATTGAGCACCCTTCTTTTATTTTGTCTATTGCTTGGACATACCTATGGACAAACATTTAGTTACCCTCAGCTTCCGGAAAGAGCCTACGAAGACAGTCTATTTGTTCCAAAGCATTGGAAAATATTAAAATCGGTTGAAGGCGACCTCAATAGAGATGGGAAAGATGATATTGCTTTTGTAATTCAATACAAAGACAGTGTTAAACTTGTAAAATCGGATGACGACAATAATGATACGGTAACTACACAACCGAGAATCCTTGCTATTGCATTTTATGACGCCACTAAACACGACTATAAGTTAGTGATACAGAATAGTACTTTTATCCTTAATCACGATAATCCTTATCGTGATGATCCTTTTGATGATCTAAGTATTACAAACGGAGTTTTATCGATTGATTTTCATTTATGGTTCAGTTGGGGTACTTATGAAATGAGTAAGACTTCCTATAAATTTCGCTACCAGAATTACATCTTTGAATTGATTGGAGCCGATAGCTATTCTCTCCATCGTGCTACCGGAGAAACTGAAACGAGAAGCTATAACTTTATGACTAGTAGAGTGAAAACCACTGTTGGTAACATGTCTGTAGATACGAAAACTACCACATGGCGAAAATTACCAATGACTGAACTAAAAAACATTTGGACGATCAAAGCTCCCTTTAACTACGAAGTTGAAAAAGGCTTTTTCCTTTAATATTTACCCAATTTAATATGTTATAACGATACCAATTGCCGGAAGTAGTGTTCCTCGCTTTTTAGTATCTTCAAGAAACTTTGTTTTGTAACGCGATGGATCAGATGGATCTACCTGTGGATTACCGTTAACATCATAATCTAAAACAAAGGTTGGAGCCTGATCAACTTTCGACATGGTTAAGTTTTGAATATCAAGATATAATTCCAATCCCCATTGTTTGAACGCCCATTTCTTGGTAACACGTATATCGAAAGCGTAGAAGAATTTCAATCGTGATTGATTCAATTGATTCCAATCTAATACACCCTCCGGCTGTGCATTATACACCGGAATTAAGGATGATGTAGCCACATCTGTTGGGGTATAAGGGAAACCGCCTTGTGAACGTAATCTTCCGCCTAACTCCCATCCTTTCTTGAATTTCTTACCCAATGAAAAAGTAATGATATGACGAGAGTCCCACGAAGACGGTGCATACTTTCCATTTTTATCTTTGAACTCGCTCCAGAAAAGCGTGTAAGCAAAGGTTCCGTAAAAGCCTTTATTCAATTTCTGCTCATACAAAAATTCCAAACCATAGGCTCTACCTTCAGATGTTGAAGTAACTTTTTCGTTGCCCAATACACCATAACCACCGCCTAAATTCGACAAACTTACTTGATTGCGAACAGAGAAAGGCATATTGAAATACTGCTTATAGAAACCTTCTAAAGAGAATCGTCCGTTCCATTTTGTTGAAAGATCAAAACCGGTAACAACATGAAGATTTCGACTATATGTTAATGAGCCTTTATTCACCAATATCCCACTTGTATCTTTGTAACCCATTGCTGTGTATTGCGGTAATTGGTGATAGTAGCCCACATTGGTGTTCCAACGCAAATCTTTTGTAATCGACAATGAAGAGGAGAAGCGAGGTGAAACTTGATTGACAATATTGGCCATAGAACTATTGTAACTATTACCATCAAAGCGAACACCCAATGATAAAGCTAAGCGTTCTTTGAATACACTCTTACTTACTTGCGAGAATAAACTGTACTTATGTACAACGAATTTAGTTTCGTAATTCACAGTTCCGAAAGGCACAGCAAATCGACTTTTATTATAATATCGAGCCAACTCGTAACCTATACCCACATTGTATTTCAAACCGTTTTTTCGTCCGGTGTATTCAACTCGCAATTTATTTTCCGACTCGGTTGATTTGTAATCAGTAGTTTGTGTTTTGGAACGATCGTTATCTTGAAACTTAACATACTTGTTAATGAGCATATTTCTGCTCGCCACTACTTGCAAGTAGGAATTATTCTCAAAATAGCGATTATACTTTGCGCCTACCATATAACTCCATTGATTGTATTCGGGCAAAATCGACAATTGGTAACGTTGCGATTCAGTAGAGTTGGCCGCTAAATTCAACTTAAAATAATCGGCTGAAGACAACCACAAAACAGTGAGTTCATCTTGTTTAGTAGGTTTCCACTTAATTTTAAATTGTTGATCGGAGTAGGTGGGCAAGAACGATAATTTCAAGGCTTTGAATAGTAATTGCAAATAAGAATAGCGGAAAGAGGCCAAAATAGTAGCGTTTTTCTTTTTATTCAAAGGCGATTCCATCGTTAAATAAGCTTCGCTGGAACCCAAGCGCACAGAGCATCCGAAGCGATCATCGCGTCCATCGCGCAAGCGAATATCCATACTTGAACTGAGCATATTCCCTCGATTGGCAGGGAAAGCGCCTGAATAGAAATTCACATCGCGAATGAAATCAACGTTAATCATACCAACAGGTCCACCTGATGAACCTTGTGTAGAAAAGTGATTAATGTTTGGGATTTCAATATCATCCATGAAGAAACGATTCTCAGCTGATGAACCACCACGGATATAAATATCGTTTCGAAAACCGGTGCTGAAACCTACACCCGGTAAGGATTGTACAACTCTAGAAATATCTTGATTGGCACCCGGTGCACGTTGAATTTCATCTAAACCCAATGAGCGAATGGAAATAGGGCTCTCCTCTTTTCGTACAAATGGATTGGCTTTCACCACAACCTCATTCAAATTTTGGGTACTGTTATCGAGTTCAATTTCGAGTTCAGCAGGTTTGGAATTGGTAACACCAACTTCAAAAATAGTTTTTGGCGTAAAGCCAACAGATGTTACTTTCAAGTTATAGGTGCCCGGAGTAAGTTTATCGATAACAAACTTTCCATTCTCATCGCTTTGCGCACCAATGGAAGTTCCTTCAATCACAACAGTGGCCAATTCAACGGGCTTCTTCCCGCCTGATTCAATCACAACCCCTTTAATAATACCAGTTTGAGCGTTAACAACTGTTCCTATTAACGTAAAAAAGAATAAAAGATTAAAGCGCATGCCTTTTCATTTTGTTTCGATATAAACAAATAAAGTGAAATTTTGTTTACGAGATTTTAACTAAAAAGGGAATGATTCATCGCAGGAGGAATCTTACCAATATGCTTGTAGGCTAAATCAGTGGCTTCTCGTCCGCGTGGCGTACGTTTCAAGAATCCTTGCATAATGAGATACGGCTCGTAAACTTCCTCTATAGTACCCGCTTCTTCACCAACCGCAGTGGCAATGGTAGTAAGTCCAACCGGTCCGCCTTTAAATTTCTCGATAATAGCAGAGATGATACGATTATCCATTTCATCTAAACCATGCGCATCTACATTTAATGCTTCTAGCGCATATTTAGCAATTTCGAGGGTAATGGTACCATTGCCTTTAATCTGTGCGAAGTCGCGCACTCTGCGCAACAACAAGTTGGCAATACGAGGTGTACCACGACTTCTGCGGGCAATTTCAAATGCTGCTTGTTCCTGAATTTCAACTTTTAGAATTGCACAAGATCGCTTAATGATATTCGACAAGACTTCAGCATTGTAATATTCCAAACGACAGGTAATTCCAAAACGCGAACGCAAGGGGGCTGTTAGTAAACCGGAACGAGTTGTAGCCCCCACC
Organism: Chitinophagales bacterium; assembly: GCA_044226285.1. Classification (GTDB taxonomy): domain Bacteria; phylum Bacteroidota; class Bacteroidia; order Chitinophagales; family LD1; genus CALAYL01. The sequence continues at coordinate 69,551 of JBGAHI010000010.1, forward strand.
AATGTAAACGGATTCAACGCAATTTGGATAGAACGTGCATTAGGGCCGGTTTCAATCATGATATCAATCTTGAAATCTTCCATGGCACTATACAAATACTCTTCAATTACCGGAGATAAGCGGTGAATTTCATCGATAAACAATACATCGTTGGTTTCCAAGTTCGTGAGTAAACCCGCCAAATCACCCGGCTTTTCGAGCACCGGGCCGGATGTAATTTTCATGTTCACGCCCATTTCGTGCGATACGATATGCGAGAGAGTTGTTTTTCCTAAACCCGGAGGACCGTGCAATAACAAGTGATCCAACGACTCGCCTCTTCGCTTGGCAGCTTCGATGAAAATGAAAAGGTTCTCAATGATTTGAGGCTGTCCTTTAAAATCATCGATCCGTTGCGGACGCAGGGCTCTTTCGATTTCCTGATCTTCGTTGTTGAGTTTTTGTTCCGGATCTAAATTTGGATTCATGTGCTGCAAAGATGCGTTTGATTTCTGTATTTTGTGTGAAAATAATTTGTTTTTTGATTCACATGCACAAAGCAATGAAATTCTTTGTTGTACAACAAAAGACTTTACTTTCGCTGCATAACAATTCTCTCTGCTCATGTTAAACGCAGCCCTTTCCAACCAAATTAAGGCACAAGCTTTGGCTTTGGGCTTTCAAGACGTTGGTTTTGCGAAAGCTGAGCGATTGGATAGCGAAGCGAAATATTTGGAACAATGGCTGAACCAACAGCGAAATGGGAAAATGGGCTATTTGGAAAATTACTTCGACAAACGTGTTGATCCGAGGTTGTTGGTTGACGGGGCTAAAACAGTAATTTCGTTATCCTATAACTACTTCACCGAGCAACATCAACTCGATGAAACAGCGCCTAAAATAGCCATGTATGCTTATGGTGCCGATTACCATGTGGTGGTGAAAGAGAAGTTAGAACAATTGCTGCAATTTATTCGGGAACAAAGTGGAGATATCAACGGACGCTGCTTTGTTGATAGTGCTCCGGTGCTGGAAAGAGCATGGGCAGAGCGTTCCGGCATTGGCTGGATGGGCAAGAACACCAACATCCTCACGAAACAAAAGGGTTCGTATTTCTTTCTGGCGGAAATCATTGTAGATATAGAATTACCGTATGATAGTCCGGTGAAAAACTATTGCGGTACTTGCACGAAATGTATAGATGCTTGTCCGACCGAAGCCATTATTGCCCCTTATCAAATCGATGGATCGAAATGCATTTCCTATTTCACTATTGAATTGAAAGACGAAATATTACCATCCGACCAAAAAGGCAAATTCGATAACTGGATGTTTGGCTGTGATGTTTGTCAGCAAGTTTGCCCCATTAACTCGCAAGCAAAGCCGCACAATGAACTACGGTTTGAACCCCATCCGGATTTGTTGAGTTTGACCAAAAACGATTGGCTCCATCTTCAGCAGGAGACCTTTCAACAACTCTTCAAACATTCTGCAGTAAAGCGAACGAAATTTACAGGGTTGAAAAGAAATATAGCATTTCTTCAAACCCAATAATATCAACGCTTTATCGCCAAGTAAATCCTATCGTGCACGGACATATCAAATATTTTTATATTTTTATTTGATGGCAAAGAAGAGGAGGAAGCGCAGTATAACTTCGTATGTTTTGTGGTTTAATTTTATGGCAATCATCTGTATTGCCCTCTATTTTCATAAGCCTATTATTAAGTATTCTTTTCGTGCTTATCGTTGGTATGCCCGCAAACACAATAAGGGAAAAATTTCTCCTGCTGATTTCCCTATGCAATATGAAGTTCACGGCATAGATGTATCGCATTACCAACCTGATATAGATTGGGAGCATTTGGCCTCGATAGCCACCAATGGCGATACGGTTCGGTTTCAGTTTGTATTTATCAAAGCTACAGAAGGCGCTTGGTGGGAAGATGAGTTGTTTGCTGAACATTGGGAAAACGCCAAAGACAATCACATTATTCGTGGCGCTTACCATTATTTCTTGCCCAACAAGGATGCGAAAAAGCAGGCAAAGAACTTCATTGAATCGGTAGATTTAGAGAAAGGTGATTTACCACCGGTGATTGATATTGAAGAAACTAAAGGCATGAGCAAAGAGGCCATTGTAAAAGCGGTGAAAGACTATGCTATAGTGATTGAACAGCGTTACAATGTGAAGCCAATTATCTATTCCAACCGTAATTTTATTGAGGATTATTTAGCGGAAGATTTTCCGGATTATACTTTTTGGATAGCCCACTATTACGAGCAGGATTTGAATATTGATGAATGTGAATGGAGGTTTTGGCAACATACCGACAAAGCCTCACTCCTCTCTACCGGTGCAAAAATTGATGCGAATGTCTTTAAAGGCAGTATTGGCGATTTACGGGCTTTGTTGCTGAAAGACAAAACACCTTCTTTCCGTCAGAATTAAGCACTGCCTTTTTTTCTGTTTCTGATGTACGAGAATATTAAAACAAATTGTACCTTAAGCACTAAATTAAAAAGCATGAAACATTTATTTCTCTTTGTATTACTGTTTTCGGGTATCTCTTTATTTGCACAAGAAAACTTATATGCAGTTCAGTTATGTACTGAAGGGGATAAAGCAACTTTTCCAACTTGGTGTGAGCAGCAACATATTGAATTGGTTGCCTTCCTACAAAACAAGTTTGCAGTGGTGCGTTTGCATCCTTCAGATGCAGGAAAGTTAAGTAAATTCTGCTTTTCAACTACCGTGAATACCTACGGACAGCAGCTCGCCTTCAACACCAATACCATTTTAGTGAGATTAAGACCAGGAATGGAAAATGCGTTTGTAAACAACTTCAAAGGCAAAGAGAAACTGATTAAACACGCATTTATTCCTGATTATTATTCGGTGATTACTGCCGGGAAAAACAACGAAGAAGTAAATGAGCTACTTGCAAACATTCGAAACAACACAGCTGTGAGTTATGCAGGCATAAATCAAGTATTCACGCTTCAAGCAAGTACTAACGACACGTATTACAATCGTCAATGGAGTATTGAAAATACAGGCTCAGCCGTTCAAGGCAATGGCACTCCGAATGCAGATATGAATGTGGATTCGGCATGGCAATACAATTGGGGGACATATATCCCTAAAGTAGCCATTTTAGATAGCGGTGTAGATACATTACATGAAGATTTAGTAGACAATATCCTCCCTGGCTTCGATGCATTGGCCGATTCAGTAAGTAATACACAAGGTGCTCCAACACCTAATTTCAACAATGACGGACATGGAACAGCGTGTGCAGGTATTGTAGGCGCAATGGCCGATAATGGAAAAGGAATTGCAGGCATAGCACCTATGAGTAAACTCATTCCAATTCGCATTTTCAATTACAAAAATTACGGAGGATCAATAGGTGTCCAAGCCACCACCTCTACCGAAGCCCTGGTGAATGGATCTGCATGGGCATGGAGAGTTGCAGATGCTGATATTATGAGCACTTCAGCCGGATTGAGTGATTTATACGTTGCCGTGTTGAGTATTGATAAAACGCTTGTGGATAACGAAATCAATGCTGCATTTTTACAAGCAAGAAGTGGCAAAGGGGTAGCCATGTTTTTCTCGGCCGGAAACGATGATGTTGCCACTGTGTTATGGCCGGCAAGCTTGGACAACACGATTGCTGTTGGCGCTAGTAATATGTGTGATAAACGTAAAACGCTATCCGATTGCTCTGGAGAAGCATGGGGAAGTAGCTATGGATTTACATTGGATGTTGTGGCACCCGGTGTAAGAATCTCTACAACAGATATTACAGGGGCAAAAGGTTTTACTACCAGCGCCTATACGCAAACGTTTAACGGTACAAGCGCTGCTTGTCCGAATGCCGCAGGGGTTGGCGCATTATTATTAACTATAAATCCGGGGCTCCATGCACGTGATATAAAAGCCATTCTCAACAAAACTGCCGACAAAGTAACTAATTATGCCTACGATACGATAACACCGTATGGCACATGGAATTTAGAAATGGGGCACGGACGTGTGAATGCCTTCGAAGCCCTTAAAATGGCAGAAACATACAGTAGTACTGTAAGTATAAATGATTATTCAGTAGACAAAAGTTTTTCAATCTATCCTAATCCATCTTCAGGAGCCGTAACATTGTCGAATACAAGTAAGGCAAAACAAACGTTTCAAATTTTGAATACCTTAGGACAAAGCATTGCTCTTGTTGAGTTAGAGAAGGAGAGTCGGCAGATAATTACCCTTTCAACAGGAGTCTATTTAGTGAAATCAAAAAACAATGGAGTTCAACGACTTGTAGTAAAATAAATGCTGAAATTTTCATTATAAATTATTGAAAGATTAAGTCAAACCCTATTTTCGCGACCTATGGAGATTGTTATAAGAAAAGCAGAACCTAAAGATGTTCCGGCCATTATGGGATTGGTGCGAGAGTTGGCTTTGTTTGAGAAAGCACCTGAAGAAGTGGTTAATACCGAAGAAAAAATGCTACAAGATGGTTTTGGCGCACATCCAGCGTTTCGAGCATTTGTTGCTGAAGATAATGCAACATCAACCGTTGTAGGTATTTGTTTGTATTACACAGCATACTCTACTTGGAAAGGGAAATACTATTTCTTAGACGACATTGTAGTAACCGAACAATATAGACAGTTCGGCATCGGAAGAAAATTAATGAATGCCTTTTTAAAAGCTGCAAAAGAAAATGGAATAAGTCACATCCGTTGGCAGGTATTGGATTGGAACGAAAATGCCATAAAGTTTTATAAAAGTTTAGGTGCGCATTTCGACAAGGAATGGTACACTTGTAAAATGAACGAAGACAAAATTGCTAATTATTTACAAACACAATCATAACAAGAGAAGGATAGCGCTATGCAAGTTTACAAATTTGGAGGAGCATCGGTGAAAGATGCACAGGCAGTGAAAAATGTGATTTCTATTTTAAAAGAAAATCCATTTAAGGAAAAAGTAGTGGTGATTTCGGCTATGGGCAAAACCACAAACGATTTAGAGAAAGTAATTAATGAGTATTATGCGAATAATGCGGAATGGAAAAACAGCATAGAAACGGTATACACGAAGCACTTGGTGATTATTAGTGAATTGTTCGACAACCAACCCAATACCTGTGATGTTGCCGTTCGAAAAATCATTGATAAAACTATCGATTTCTTGGCGCAAAATCATTCTCGGAATTATAACTTCATTTACGACCAAGTAGTTTCTATTGGTGAATATATTTCCACCACTATTGTTTCGGAATTTGCCAATCATCAATCGGTTACCAATACATTGGTAGATGCAAAACATTGTGTATTTACGGATAATGCTTACACAGAAGGCAAGATTGATTGGAAAAAAACCGAGAAAGCAATTAGCGCTGTTATTCCGCCATTGTTTGAAACCGGTTTTGTTATCACACAAGGTTTTGTGGGTTGTACGCAAGAAGATTTTACAACTACACTTGGAAGAGAAGGTTCGGATTACACTGCAGCTATATTTTCGTATTGCTTGAATGCAGAGCGCATGACGGTTTGGAAAGACGTAGAAGGCATTATGAATGCCGACCCAAAAGAATTTCCGGAAGCTACATTCATCAGTGAACTTACGTTTACAGAGGCTATTGAAATGACGTATTACGGAGCGAGTGTTATTCACCCGAAAACGATTAAGCCCATTCAAAACAGAAATATTCCATTAGAGGTTCGTTCTTTCGTGAATTACAACAAACGCGGCAGTATTATTTCAGCAAATGCAAACACTTCTTTTTTGCCCCCTATTATCATCCACAAACGCAACCAAGTATTGTTATCGTTTTCAGCAAAAGACTTTTCGTTTATTGGAGAAGATCACTTAAGCAAAGTGTTTTCGACCTTTGCTGATTTGCGTTTGCGTATTAACATGATGCAGAATGCAGCCATCAGCTTCTCTATTTGTGTGGATTATAAGAAAGAAAAAATAGACGCCATTATTGATGAGTTGAGTAACGATTTTTCTATTGTACAGAACGAGAAGTTATCGTTGTTAACCATTCGTCATTTTAATCAAGGTATCATAGATAAGCTCACGAAAGAGAAAGATATTTTGATTCGTCAGATTTCAAGAAATACAATACAAGTATTGATGCGAGAATAATTTACTTCACTAACATCAACTTCTGCGTAGCAAAAGAAGTGCCTTTTTCATCAGACATCTTAATGAAGTATGCTCCATTTTCAAGCTTTGCAATATCAAGTGCTTGGTGAGGATGAATTGCTTCTTGTAACATCAATTGGCCTGCTAGATTGAAAATACTCAATTGTAAAGTTTCTTCCGCATCCACATACAATAATCCTGCAGATGGATTCGGATACACAGCAATAGATTGTTTTTCCAAATGTTTTAATGATGTATAATTGCCTTTGTATTCATTGAAAATACAACGCATCATTACCGATCCATTTGTAGGAGTAGCAGACGCCTTCCAAGTTCCATTGGTGAAAATATACATGTGATTTCGCCCTTTTGTGGTATTCATATCATAGCCAACTTGTAAGTTGCGCGTATCGGTTTGCGCCCAACCTAAATAGTATTTTCCGGTGAGCAACAATGGTGTATCTAATCTGTATGTGGCAAATCCATTTACTGAATCGATATACAATGGCTTTTTGTTGGTGCTGGTATACAGAGGAGTATCAACATATGCAACATCATTAAGTTTCAGGCTTGTCCATACGTTGAAGGTATGCACTAAATCTTCTACGCGTACATCGATATTAGTGTAATGAATTTGAAACCCAACTAATGTATCGGGTACATTCAAATTAAACTCATAGGCAAACTTCTTCAACCCCAAACCTTCCAAACCATAGGCTCTTTCTGCACTTCCATCATCGTAAGAAAGAGTTTTATCAAAGCGTTGTAAGTGGAAAAGTGAATCGTTTTGTAGATTCACATTCGAAACAGCGAGAGAAGCTTTGGAAAACAAAGAAATACTATCGGCACTTGAACCGGCAAAAGTATAATTCGCTTTTGGATCAAGTAAAATCGACTTTAACGGCTCGGCATTGAAAACATTATTTGTGGTAAAAACTACACTTGGTGTAGGGTATAGCAAGTTCACATCAATATTGTAAGGTGTTGCCGGAGGGTTATTCGTTGCTTGATCGAAATTATTGTTGCGCACATACAGCAAAAGCGAATCCGTTAAATCGTTCGCACCGGTGTACTGTTTGGCAGGCATTTCATCGAAGTTCTTCAACACACTTGGCACATCATATACAAAGGCGATATCGCTAATGGTGGTATCGGTGAAATTTCGGTTTTTGTTAAGGCGTACGTAATCAATATGCCAATGATCGTTGTTACCGGCTAATGATGCATAATTTTTGAAACGGAATTGAAATCCGTTATAAAAGTAATTCTGAATTGGCAACACCGTTTGCGGTACAAGCACCAACACTTGCTTAAATGGAGCAACTGTGCTTGGTGCTACTGTATCACCCCCTGTATTCCAAACCACATCCCATTTAGAGGTGTAACTGTTGTAAAATTCCAACGACAACGAATCTCTGCGATTCGGCCAATCGCCCAAGCCTTGAGATTGATAATAAAAGCTCAAATATACTGAGTCGGCCACTGATAATCCGCCTAAATTAATGGGCTTAGACGTTAAGTAGTCTGCCACACCTACCGTAGTTGGCGATGTTTTATTATACGGCAAACCAAATTGATTCAAACCATCCAATGTTGCCACTCCAATTGTAGGCGGGAAAATAGGATATGTTGTATTCCAATATGCATTGTTATCTACCCAATTGGTATTGCTATCGAGACGGGCTTTATAGACTTCTGCGACATACGTCAAAATTGTATCCGCATAGGTTGTATCTAATGTTTGTCCAACAATGTTTCCGTTTGAAGAATCGAATCGGTAGTGATAAAACTCAGGCCAAACGGTTAATGTGCCTTGCAGTTGATCGAAACAATTGCTGTTTGTATTTGGGAAGAAATTGAAAGTGATAGGTGACTTGGGCGTAGAATCTACTTTCTGATTCAACACATCAAAAGTATAATCCCAAGTTTGCACTAAATGATAACGGCCTTGTGTTGTGGTAATGTTTAAGAATGAATCGCAAGCTCCGTAAGCGTAAAAGATGGTATCAAAATTATTCTTTGAATAGAAGTCTCGCTTACGGAGTGTATTTCTTGAAAAATCATCTATGAAAGGCAAAGGTAAAGTATCGGAGATAATAAGCACATTACCGTTATCTACTTGCAAACTACGCTGATGCCATGAAGATACCGACAAGTGATTTTGATGGAAAAGTTTGGCGTTATACTGCAAAGGCAACACATTATCTTGTTGGGCATTTACACCAAAAATGAAAAGGGAAAATACCCAGAAACAAGTAATTTTATAAGCGATTTTATTCATTCGAAGGGCAATATTTATGTAGCAAATAGCAAGGGTTAATTAATTCTTCATTCTCAAACGCCAATTAGGGCGTATTATTGTCTTCAGCATCATCATTTCCTCCATTGGAAGTGGTATCCACTCGTTGGATGTTATAGAACTCTGGATTAACGGTAATATCGGAAGGCAATTCTTTGGCCACAAAAAGATCGAGCTCCTCTCCTACACGAATCTTACGGCCTATCTTAAAATCAGGACTTTGACGATATACAATTGCACTTGTAGTATCGGAAACACCATCTTCTACCACTAAAGCCCCTAAACTTAAGCCGAACTCGCTACGTAATTTTTGCATTGCATCCGTATAGCTTAAACCAATTAAATAAGGAATTTGAATTTCTTCAGAGGAAACGCCTTGTCCGATCACCAATGTAACCAACGTACCTTTCGGAAGTTTTGCGTTTTTCCCAACCGATTTTCCATTTACTAAAATATCGAGCAAAGCATTTTGATGTGGTGAAGCTTGATAAATAGGCTCAGCTACTTTCAAACCATAACTTTCCAACTGCATTTTAGCATATTTGAAGGAACTCTTCCCTACTAAATCCGGCACTTCAACGGTTGGCGCATTAAATGAATTCACTGTAAGATAGATGGTTCGACCTTGTTTTACTTTTGTTCCGGCACGTGGTGTTTGCTCCAACACAGAGCTAGGTGGCATATCGGCCATGAAAGCAGAATCCAAAATTTTGTACTCCAAGTTAGCATCATCGAGAATATCGATGGCTTGTTGCATGCTCTTCCCCTTCACACTCGGCACTTCCAAGCTTTGTCCGTGACGCGTATAAATCCCTAAACTCCAATTTACAATTAGGAGCAAAACCATTACAATACCCAACGCAAGGGCAATGTTAATGAACAACGTTTTCGTGAAAATACTCTTCAATGTCCAGTTTAATTTGGTCGAAAAATAAGGAAAAGATTTGAAGTGAAGGTATGCATTACCAACTTATATGCAATCGACTATAAAAGACCTAATTTTATTGGCTTCTGTTCGAATAAATTCGGGATTTGGGAGTGGAGTGTCATCAATATTCAGCCAACGAACAGTACTATGCGCCTGAATGGTTTCTTTCACCCCAACCGAAAAATCACCATTAAAAACACCTGCTAATACCTTAATCTCCTTCGCTTTTAAATATTCAAGCGTCAACAAGGTATGATTGATACATCCCAAATAGTTTCGAACAACCACAATTACAGGTAAACGATGAAGTAGCACAAAATCGGCAAAGGAATACTGCTCATTGATGGGCACCAAAATCCCCCCTGCTCCTTCTACTACAAGGGTATTGGAAGTGGAAGGAAACGAAATATCGTTCAATTGAATGACTGTATTTTCAACTTGAGCTGCAATATTGGGCGAAGCAGGCAAACGCAAACTTACCGATGAAGGATGGCAAACCGTTTTCGTATTCGTAATATAGCGTTGAACCGTAACAACATCAGGATTGTCTTCTGCTCCTGTTTGTACAGGTTTCCAATAATCAGCGTTTAATGCCTCACAAACTATAGCAGAAACAATGGTTTTACCCACATCGGTTCCAATACCGGTAATAAAAAGTGTAGCCATGAAACGAAGATAATAAAAGACGAAAAAGAATGATTTCTGTTTGTATGCTGTAAACAATTTGAAATCGATAACACAAAAAAATTGTGTTCTTTCGCATTGGCTTTGGAATAGGCTTTTAAATTTGAATATGGCAAACATTCAACATGGCGTAATAGCTCGATACGACAGAGAAAAACACTTGGGTTTCATCGAAATGGAAGATGGCCAGGTGGTATTTTTTCTCTTCGATAAAGCCATGCACCTCAAATTTTTAAAAGATGGTGGCGACCCAGAACACCGCTTTTCCTATGGCGATGAGGTAGAATTCAAAATGAAACCATCCACCAAAGAACGCAACAAATGGGAAGCGTACGATTTGCGTTTTATTCGCAATCCGCGTAGAGAAATGTTGCTATTAGATGCAGTTGAAAACACTGTTATGCGGGGCTACATTAAACGTATCAATACCGGAAAGTTAATGATAAAGCATGCCGGGTCTTATGTGTTTATTCCCTTGCAAGTAAGCGATTGGGAAACAGATATCGACACCGTTTATACTGCCCGGATTGATGAAATTGTAGATTTCAAACTCACACAAACTAATGATATCTATAAACTTACAGCTGTTGTTACTGATGCTAAGTTTATTCCTGAATATTACGAATTATGCCGCTTACAGGCCGAACACGAATTACTTCAGGCGGCATTGGTGAGCAAAAATGCGGATGGGTATTTTGCGACATTGTTAGACGGTAAGGTGGATGCTTTTATCCCCATTCCAAAAGAGCTAACAGAAGCGCAGAGAGCGCTACTTAGCAACTTGAAAAAAGGAGATACATTGCCCGTTACTATCAAGCAAATCTATCACAACAAAAAAGTTTCGCTGCTATTAATGGCCTAGGTTTAGGCTTGTCGGATTTCTGTATTCAATTTATCGTACTCAATCAAACCATCGCGCAGACCAATAATACGGTGCGCATATTTAGCAATATCTTCTTCGTGTGTAACCAGAATCACGGTGTTGCCTTTCTTCTGAATTTCACCGAAGATATGCATGATTTCGTAAGACGTTTTCGTATCTAGGTTTCCGGTAGGTTCATCCGCCAAAATAATAGATGGATTGTTCACCAAAGCACGGGCAATGGCCACGCGCTGGCGCTGTCCGCCCGATAACTGATTCGGTTTATTATTCATCCTATCTTGCAAACCTACCATTAGCATCACTTCTTCGGTGCGCTCTTTGCGTTCCTTCTCACCTACTCCGGCATACACCAATGGCAAAGCTACATTCTCAAATGAAGACAAGCGCGGCAACAAGTTGAAGGTTTGAAACACGAAACCAATTTCTTTGTTTCGGATGAACGCTAATTCATCGTCATGCATTTTGGCTACTTGTGTTCCATTGAGCGTGTATTGGCCTTCGCTTGGGGTATCCAAACAGCCTAGAATATTCATTAACGTTGACTTCCCGGAACCTGAAGGTCCCATCAGTGCAACGTATTCATTCTTCATGATTTCGAGCGAAACATCTTTCAATGCGAATATCTGCTGGGTACCCAACTGATATTCTTTTTTGATGTGTTTTATGTCAATTACTTTTTCCAAGGTTTTGGGTTCTACTTTTTAATCACTTTCGGTACTTTGAAATAATCGGAATCGCGTTGTGGCGCATTGGATAGAGCATCAGCTTTTGACACCTGTCCTTTCACTTCATCTTCGCGCAACACGTTCACATCATCATTCATATATTTCAGAGGTTCTACGCCATCTACATTCACTTCATTCAGTTTTTCGACCAAATTCAGAATCTTTTGCAAGTCGCCTTTGATGCGCTCTTTCTCGTCTGCATTGAATTCCAACTTAGATAATTCTGCTAATCTGTCCACTAAACCGTTATCAATATCCATCCTTTTCTATATTTACGGCTCAAAAATAGGAATTATGAATGAGATTGTTGTAAGTGGTGTTCGTCCAACGGGCAAATTACATTTGGGAAACTACTTCGGAGCGGTGGTGAATTTCGTAAAAATGCAGAACGAATACCCCAACTGCTACTTCTTTGTGGCCGATTATCATTCATTGACCACGCACCCAAATCCTATAGATTTATCGAGCAATGTGCGTTTAACATTAATTGAGTACTTGGCTTGCGGCCTTGACCCGAATAAATGCACCCTATATGCGCAAAGCGATGTACCGCAAATTGCGGAATTGTACCTTGTTTTCAATATGCTGGCGTATTTGGGCGAATTAGAGAAAGTGCCTACCTTCAAAGATAAAGTGCGCTCGCAGCCCGATAATGTAAATGCCGGACTCCTAACCTACCCTGTGTTAATGGCGGTAGATATTTTGATACATCATGCGCAAAAAGTACCGGTGGGGAAAGATCAAATGCAACACATTGAAATGACGCGGAATTTCGCCAACCGTTTCAACCATTTGTACAAAGTCGATTACTTTAAAGAGCCACACGGATTTCATTACGGAGGCGAGCCGGTTTCTGTGCCAAGCTTGGATGGACAAGGCAAAATGAGTAAGTCGAAAGGCGAAAACACCTGTATTTACTTGTCGGATGATGAAGATGTGATTCGCAAAAAGGTGATGAAAGCGACCACGGACTCAGGTCCTACTGAGCCTAATCAGCCGAAAAACGAAGCTATTCAAAATATTTTTGAATTGATGAATTTGGTATCGAAACCTGAAACCATAGCGCATTTCAACGATACGTACAATAATTGCACGATTCGTTATGGCGATATGAAAAAACAAATTGCTGAAGATATGGTGGCGTTTATTGCCCCCATTCGCGAAAATATTCGCCAATATGAGGCCGATAAAGACCTTTTGAAACGCATTATGCAGGATGGAGGGGAGAAAGCTAGAATCAGTGCTTCAAAAACAATTCGGGAAGTGCGAGAAATAATTGGGCTTAAATTCTGAATTTAGGATACTAAACTTTAAACTTGAACTGACAATCCAAATCATTTGAAAATGGCCAAGACCAAACAACCAAAAGACAAAATTAAACACATTGCCATCGCTGGAAATATCGGTGCAGGAAAAACTACACTTACGAAAATGTTGGCAAAACAATTCGGATGGACACCACATTTCGAAGATGTAGAAAACAACCCGTATTTGAATGATTTCTATGAAGACATGCCGCGTTGGTCGTTCAACTTGCAAATCTTTTTCTTGAACTCGCGTTTCCGGCAGATTATCGATATTCAAAAGGGTACTGACATTGTGATTCAAGACAGAACCATACACGAAGATGCTTTTATTTTTGCGCCCAACTTGCACAATATGGGTTTGATGAGTACGCGCGATTTCGAAAATTATACACGTTTGTTTGAGTCGATTAACAGCATGATTAAACCACCTGATTTATTGATTTACTTGCGTGCTACTGTTCCTACTTTGGTGAATCAAATTCAAAAAAGAGGTCGCGAATACGAAGAAAATTTGCGTTTGGATTATTTGAAAAGGTTGAACGAATTTTACGAAAAGTGGATTTCGACTTACGATGAAGGTCGCTTATTAATTATTGATATTGATCAACACAACTTTGTGGAAAAAGATGAAGCTTTGGCGGAAATCATCAATAAAGTAAATGCTGAACTGAACGGATTGTTTTAAATCGTCCCCGGATTTTTAAACAAGTTGTACGCTATTATTGTTTTCATCCCCTGAAAAGTAGAATAGGACAACTGTTATGAATCTGCTTACTGAGTTTATTAGTAATTTGCCTGCCCCTGAAGCAGCGAAAATAGCACAAATACCTTTGCGGGGTGTGCAAGAAGAAGTATGGAAAGCCCTCCAACTTCAAATCAAATCGAAAAACTACGATAAGGATACTATAATAGATGAACTGAATATCAGTCAGGCCCATTTCGATAAAATCATCTCTGAACTTTTACTAAAGTGCTATAAGTGCCTTTGTCCTGATGAAGGCATTTCTTTGTTAGATTTTTTGTCGAAGCGTTCATTTTATAATAAACATTTCTACCACGAGCTTAAACGACAAACTAAACATGCGCAAAAGACTTTAAAAAATGAGCAGTTAGGGGAATTTTATAAGTCTGCGATGAACCTCATCCATCGCAACTTACTTATCATGCACAAGGATATAAAGCTGATTAAAGAGTTAGGGGAAGCTTATATCAAACATGCATCAAAGCATGAACTAAAAGATGCGACATTGTTAGTGAAGTGTCGAATAATCTACACGCAGATTGATTATGAATTTGCAGCAGGTAACATTAAAGCCAAAGAAGAATTATTTACAAAACGGTTGAACACTGAATTGGTTTTGCACAACACCTCGAATGAGGAAATTGTATACGAGTATTTCTTAACCCGAATTTACTTCTTTCACGGCTTAGAGCAGTTTAACAATGTTTTGAAGATAGTTGATGAAGCTACTTTGGCTTTGCAGCGATTTGATACGGCTCTAAAACGAACGTTTATAAAAAAGCTGTTGTTCAAGAAAAGTGAAGCCTTGTATTACATGAGTAGATTTAATGAGGCCTACCAATTATGCAAGGAGTTGATGGAAGACGAAGAATGTAAGGAGTTTAATGAAATTGGCTATTTCACCACAAAGTTTATCCAAATTTGTTTAATTACAGGACAATTAGATAAAGCAAAAGAAGTTGTCGAAGGAATTCTACTGCCCTATGGCACAAAGATTAGAGAACAATTAGCCATTCGGGATGTAATTAATTTCTCAAAATACTATTTGTTTGCCAAGCAATACGATAAAGCGTTTGAATTCATTCAACTTGGATTTGAAAAAAACCCTAAAGCTAAGTACTTCCAGTACGAGATTGAATTGAGAAATCTCCAAACAGCCTATTTTTATTTATCGGGCAAAAAAAACGATGCAGTAGAAATGTGCGATAAACACATCAAGTTTCTGCGTTCTCATGGTTATGGTGTTCGCGATAGTTCATTTCCGCATTTTTACATTGTAATTAAAAGTTTGTTTGATAAACACGGAAAACTTCCCAAGAAGGAACAAGACATGTTTGATCGATACCAATTAGGAAGTTATGGGGTCTATGGGCGATTGCTGGAGTTTATCCAAAAAGCATCATAAAAAAAGCCCTTTGTATTACTACAAAAGGGCAATTAATTCGGGGGAATAAAACGGTTTGACCACACAAGAATACGTCAAAATCATATCCACAAAAAACCTAATATTGGCAAATTCTTACTGTTTGTATTGCTCGGAAGGAAACTCCAGATGAAAAATTGTTCCACCGGAAGGATTGTTGGATATATATATATCGCCATCCATTTGTTGCATAATTTTCTTGCAAACAGCCAAACCGATTCCTGATCCACTGTATTTATCTTTACTGTGGAGGCGTTGAAAAAGCTCAAACACTTTTTGGTGATACCTTGAAGGAATACCTATTCCATTATCCGCTATGGATAAAACATGCTTATCTCCTTTTCGTTCATATGTTATTTTAACCTTAGGAACCTCACTATCGTTATATTTGACCGCATTCGTAATTAAGTTTTGAAACAGTTGTGTTAAATGTATTTCATCGCCAAAAACACTTGGCAAACGATCGGATTCAATACTTACGTTCCGTTCTTGAAGGAGGGCTTTTAAATTACTTTCAGTGTGTTCCAATATACGATTCAAATCAATCTCATTTTTTTGGATAGCCCCTGTAAGATTTGAAAAACCAAGTACACTTTGTACTAACTCCGATAAGCGGGATACTGCATCATGTACAAAATCGAGATATTCTTGTTGCTCCTTCTTAATCGAAGTATCCATACTTCTTTCGAGTAATGTTAACATGGAATTTATTGTGCGAAGCGGCTCTTTCAAATCATGCGACATAGCATGAGCAAAGTGTTTCAAATCTTCGTTTTTGATTTCGAGTTGACGAGCATAAATTTCGATTTCACGTGCTTTTTGCAGTAATAACAAATTCTCCTTTTCTTTCTGCTGCCATTGAAACGACTGTTGTGCTTTAGCAATTGCTGCTGCTTTACGTTTCGTAAACAATTGTTCATTCAGCTGTAATTGTTGCTGTTGATAGGTATATGCCGTTTTGTAATCCGCTATGGCAGCATAACACAAGGCTAAGTCGCGATATAGCGAAAACAACTCGGGTATCGACTCAATCTTCAATAGGATTTGCTCCGCTTCCTTTCCGGTTTCGATAGCTTCGTTCATTCGCGTTTGCTCCATCAATACCTCCATCCGCTGATGCATAAAAACGCCCAAATGATAGGCACTATCTGATTTTTCAATAAGCGCCAAACCTCTTTGATACCATTGATCAGAAGCATCTCTATTCCCTTTGATAGAATAAATTCTCGAAATATTATTACAAAAAATTGCGGCATGAGGAGAGGATTCTTCCTGCTCCAAAATGACAAACGACTTCAACATCAATTCTAAAGCTGTATCATAATCCTTTGCATCAAATGCATTTTTCGCCAATAAATTATAACAATTCGAAAGTCCGGTTGCACTCTCTGCCATTTCCATGGCTTGAATTGACTTACTCATATACGCATCGAATTGCTGTTTATCGATGGTACTAATGGCATGTAATTGCAACAAATTAAAGTAGTTTGACCCTAATCGATGATAATCGGATTGTTGAGGTTCAGCTAATTGTTGAAAGGCTGTAATTCCTTTCAGATAATGCTCTTCCGCCTTATCTAGCTCACCTAGATGTTGATAGCAGGAAGCTTGAATGGAATACAACGTAGGTAATAATTCTTCTGCTTTTTGCTGAGTAATCAATGTCGATAAAGAACGACAAAGCTCTAGCGTATGAATGTAATCGTTTTTTACAGTGAGATAAAAATGAGCTTCTGCAATTTTTGCTTTGCTATACCATGGAGCCGGCATTGACTGTGTAAACTCCAGC
The DNA here is from genome assembly GCA_044226285.1 of Chitinophagales bacterium. GTDB lineage: Bacteria > Bacteroidota > Bacteroidia > Chitinophagales > LD1 > CALAYL01. The sequence goes on from JBGAHI010000010.1 coordinate 86,473, forward strand.
AATTCATCTACCTCACTTAAACTATCACCACTTCTCTTACTAAATTGTAGATAAAGATGCTTGAATTTATTATTTAGTTCTTCTTCTGTCAACATGGGGTTTAGCACTTTTATTTTCAGGGGATAGCATTATCACTCGATAAAGTTAGAAAATAATACGCGCTAAGGGCTATTTTTTAATGTAAAAACTTAGAAAAAAAGAACAGCGTTGTCTCCTTTGGAAACAACGCTGTTACGTATTATGAAAACAAATAAACTAAGCTAATGCCACTTTCACTTGCTCTGCAGCTTCTTTCAATTGTATAGCGGAAAGCACTTTCAAGCCCGATTCGTCAATTAATTTTTTGGCTTCTACGGCATTGGTACCTTGCAAACGAACAATAATAGGCACCGGAATATTGCCGATAGATTTATAAGCATCCACAATTCCTTGCGCAACACGATCGCAACGCACAATTCCTCCGAAAATGTTCACCAAAATGGCTTTTACATGTGGGTCTTTCAAGATGATACGGAACGCTTTTTCAACACGTTCTGCATTAGCAGTTCCTCCCACGTCCAAGAAGTTAGCCGGTTCACCGCCACTTAATTTGATAATATCCATAGTCGCCATAGCCAATCCTGCTCCGTTCACCATGCAACCTACGTTTCCGTCTAGTTTCACATAGTTCAATTCAGCGTTAGAGGCTTCTACTTCCGTTGGATCTTCTTCGTTCAAATCGCGCAAAGCCAATAAATCCGGGTGACGATACAAGGCGTTATCATCTAATGCGATTTTACCATCTACAGCAATAATCTTGTTATCAGAAGTTTTCAAACATGGATTGATTTCAATCATGCTTGCATCGGAGTTGATATACGTTTTGTAAACGGCTTTGATAAATTTCGTCATTTCTTTGAACGCATTACCGCTCAAACCTAAGTTAAATGCCATTTTGCGACACTGAAAATCTTGCAAACCTACTTTCGGGTCTACATATTCTTTATGAACTTTTTCCGGTGTGTGTGCTGCCACTTCTTCAATGTCCATTCCACCTTCAGTAGAATAGATAAATACGTTTCTGCCTGTTCCACGATCCAACAAAATAGAGATGTATAACTCTTTTGGATTAGATTCGCCCGGATAGTAAACATCTTGCGCTACTAATACTTTATTGACTACTCGTCCGGCTGGTCCGGTTTGGATAGTAACCAACGTTCCTCCTAATAAATTCGTAGCGATTTCACGCACTTTATCGTGATTTTTTGCCAATGCCACGCCATTTTGTTCTGTTCCGGCAATTTTCCCTTTACCACGCCCACCGGCATGAATTTGAGATTTTACAACAACCCAATCGCTGTTGTATAGCGTTTTCATCTGTTCGGCAGCAGCCACAGCCTCATCGGGTGTAGTAGCAACAATTCCCTCCTGAATGGACGCTCCATTCTTTTTCATTAATTCTTTTGCCTGGTATTCGTGAAGATTCATAATTTTATTTTTTGACTTGGCGAATATAACAGAACACCGATAAATAAAAAATGAATGTTACTAGAAGCGCAAAACTTAACTAAATCTTACGGGCAACTTTGTGTATTGAACGATGTATCGCTGAACGTGGAAACCGGCCAGGTGATTAGTATTGTTGGGCCTTCCGGGGCGGGCAAGAGTACACTGTTGCATATATTAGGCACTTTAGATAAACCCGACAAAGGAACCGTAAAACTAGAAGGGGTATCCGTTTTTGGTCAATCCGATAAGCAATTACCCAAATACAGAAATCAGAATATTGGCTTTATCTTTCAATTTCATCACCTTTTACCGGAGTTTACGGCATTGGAAAATGTTTGTATCCCTGCATTTATAGCCGGCCAATCAACTGCAACGGCTGAAAAACGAGCAAAAGAGTTATTGGAACGTTTGAAACTGAGCCATCGAATTCAACACAAACCTGGCGAACTTTCAGGTGGCGAACAACAACGAGTAGCAGTAGCTCGTGCTTTAATGATGCAACCAAAGCTAATTTTGGCAGATGAGCCATCGGGCAATTTAGATACAGAAAATGCACATGCTTTGCACCAGTTGTTTTTTGACTTGCGCAACGAATTCAACCAAACCTTTATTATTGTTACCCACAACGATGACTTGGCCAATATGGCCGACCGTAAAATTGTGATGAAAGACGGTAAAATTTCTGCATAACCCCCAAACCAACATACATGAATGCTTTAGGAACATTAGATAAAATGCCAACGTTACGCATTAACCCGGTGCAATATTTTTTGCAGTTAGGCGATCAGCAAATTGCGATGAACGAATTAATAGGCAAGACCATTTCACTGCGTTTTACCGGCAATATTTATTGTGGCATTTGCAATAAGAAAACCTACAAATCGTTTGGCGAGGGTTTATGCTACAACTGTTTTATGAACGCAGCTGAAAATGCAGAATGTATTCTGAAGCCGGAGCTTTGTCAGGCACACGAAGGCAAAGGCCGCGATGTGGAATGGGAAATCAAAAACCATTTGCAGCCCCACTATGTTTATCTGGCTTTAGTAAATGAAGTAAAAGTGGGCGTAACTCGCGAAACGCAAATCCCAACACGTTGGATTGACCAAGGAGCCAACAGCGCCATTATTTTAGCAGAAACACCTTATCGGCAGTTAGCAGGTGCCATTGAAGTATCTTTGAAAGAATACCTAACTGATAAAACACACTGGATGAAAATGTTGAAGAACGATTTCAACCATAGTATTGATTTGGCAGTTGAAAAAGAAAGAGTAATTGGATTGATGCCGGAAGTATTCCATCCCTATATTTCGAACAACGATGAAATCATTCATATTGAGTATCCTGTTTTGGAATATCCATCGAAAGTAACGAGTACATCCTTCGATAAAGAAAAAGAAATCAGCGCCAAATTAATTGGTATTCGTGCACAATACCTGATGTTTGAAAATGGAGTTGTGCTTAATATTCGTAAGCACAGTGGCTATGAAATTGAATTAAACGCTTAATTCCATATTGATATGCGGTCTCTCTTTATTGTCTCATTATTTCTATTTGCACCACTTTCCCTTCTTGCGCAGGATTTAACAGCCATATATGATTTCGGCCCAAATCCGGGTAACTTGAAGATGTACGTACATTTACCTTCCAATCAAACAAAATCAATGCCTTTGGTAGTTGTGCTGCATGGTTGTTCACAGAATGCGGGTATGGTAGCCAAACAAACAGGATGGAATCAATTGGCCGATAAATATGGCTTTGCAGTACTTTATGCTCAACAAAAAATGAGCAACAACATGGGCAATTGTTTCTGTTGGTACAATCCGAATGATGTTGACAAAGGGAAAGGTGAAAATGCTTCGATTACAGCAATGATGGACTATATGAAGCAACATTACTCTATTGATTCAAATCGGGTATTCATAACAGGTTTATCAGCAGGCGCTGCAATGGCGGTATCGATGCTTGCCACTCATCCAGAATCGTTTAAAGCAGGAGCTATTTTTGCAGGAGCACCGTTTAAGGCTGCGAATACATTTTTCACCGGTATGTTGGCTATGGAAGGTTGGATTTTAAAAAGTCCGGAACATTGGGGCGATTTAGTGCGGGCTCAAAACCCTAACTACAAAGGCTCCTACCCTACTATGGTTGTATACCAGGGTAAAGCGGATGTTGTTGTGAATAAACGTAACGGATATGAAATCGTAAAGCAATGGACGAATTTGCAAAGTATTCCTGCTATTCCAACGATGCGTATTAAAGGTTTTGCGGGAAAGAAATGTATAGAAAAAAATGTTTTCAAAAATGCAGAGCAACAAGATGTAGTCATCTATTACAAAGTACGTGGATTAGGACATGCATTGCTTGTAGATCCCGGAAAATGCGAGATGCAAGGGGGCAAACACAAACTATTTTCTGCGGATAAAAATTATTATTCTTCCTATTGGACGGCAGTAGATTTTGGATTGATAATACCGCATACGATTAGTGGCACTAAAAACGTAAAGCCTTATCAACAAAACGTTACCTTTTCGGTTCCTGCAATTGCTGGAGCAAAATACAAATGGACATTCCCAAGTGGCTGTAAAACTATCAGTTCCAACAAAAATAGCGTGATCGTGAATTGGGGTAAGGTTTCCGGCTCGGTAAATGTAATTGAAACAAACAGCGATAAATGTAAAACGGTGTATCAAACATTGTATGTTGAAGCTAAATAGCTTATTGCTTTTCCCATATTTAACTAATATCCAGACTACTAGAATAATTGCAAATTCAACTGCAAAATTAAATTAAAATAAATACTCTTTTGTTGGAAAGGTGTGTTATATATGTATGTCTAAATGAATTCAGAAAAAAACCACTAAACACCAAAACAAATACATTGATCAAACCCATTCGCTTTGTCAGCCTTCACCCGTCTGAATTTTATGAAACGCTGAAAAACCGAGTGAATGCACACTTCAAGACGAAGCACATTTCGAGGTATGCGAATGGTAAAATGGTGATTAAAACCACTGTGTTGCTTTCGGGCTATTTAGGCGGTTTCTTACTTTTGCTACTTACAAAACCAATGCTAGGCAATGCTTTGCTGTTATGGGCCTTTATGGGATTTTGTTTAGCAGGTATTGGAATGAGTATTATGCACGATGCCAATCATGGCGCTTACTCAAAAAACAAAAACGTAAACTATTGGCTAGGGCATACGCTCAACCTCCTTGGCGGCTCTGTTTTCAACTGGAAACTACAACACAACTATCTCCATCATACCTTCACGAATATTGCCAACTGGGACGAAGACATTCAAAATAAACTCGCCCTCCGTTTAAATCCGGATGGTGAAGCCAGACCATTTCATCGCTTTCAATACCTATATGCTTTTGGATTGTATGGCATTGCCACATTGTATTGGGTTGTAGCTAAAGATTTTTTCCAATTTTTGCGCTATACCGAAAAAGGAATCAACAAGAACAGCATCACTAAAAACAGAATGATTTTTCTTAAAATGTCGCTAGCCAAAGTTGTCTACTTTATAACTATGCTCGTTTTACCTCCACTCCTATTCCAAATAGCATTTTGGCCCTGGTTAGGCGGTTTCTTACTAATGCACTTTGTAGCCGGAATTATCCTTACGATTGTTTTCCAGTTAGCTCATACCATTACAGAAACATCGCATCCGGTACCCAACGAAAATGGAACCATTGAGAACGCTTGGGCAATCCACCAGATGAATACAACCGCTAACTTTTCGAGCAACAATAAATGGCTATCTTGGTATGTGGGCGGGTTGAACTTTCAAGTGGAGCATCACTTATTTCCAACCATATGCCATGTGCATTATCCCCAGTTGGCGCCAATTGTAAAACGAACTGCAGAAGAGTTCGGAATTCCCTACTTGGAAAACAAAACCTTAGCACTTGCAGTTTCCTCTCACATAAAGGCGTTAAAACGTTTTGGGCTACCTAACATTAACGAGGCTATCAACTAAACTTAATGCAATAAAAAAGCCGATACTATCATATCGGCTTTTTGTTTTATACGCTGTTAGATTAGATGATTAACATCGCATCACCATAAGTGAAGAATTTATATTTCTCTTTCACCGCAGTTTCGTAGGCTTTCATCATTAAATCAAAACCGCCAAACGATGCCGCCATAATCAATAAACTCGATTTAGGCATGTGGAAGTTGGTAATCATCGCATTTGCAATTTCAAAATCGTATGGCGGGTGAATGAACAAGTTTGTCCAACCATTGTATGGCGTTAACATCCCTTGTGCAGAAACCGAAGATTCAACCGCACGAATGGAAGTTGTTCCTACAGCACAGATTTTCTTTTTCGCTTCTTTAGCCGCATTCACAATTTTAGTGGCTTTCAACGGAATATCTACATATTCTGCATCGGTTTTGTGCTTCGACAAATCTTCTACATCAATTGTTCTGAACGTTCCTAACCCTGTGTGTAATGTAATCTCAGCCAATTCAATGCCTTTGATTTCAAAACGCTTCAGCAACTCACGACTAAAGTGCAACCCTGCCGTTGGAGCCGCTACACCGCCTTCGTGTTTAGCGAAAACGGTTTGATAACGCTCTTCATCTGATTTTTCAACCGGACGTTTAATCGCTTTAGGCAGTGGAGTTTCACCCATACCATATAATGTACGTTTGAATTTCTCGTAATCGCCATCATATAAGAAACGAATGGTTCTTCCACGAGATGTAGTATTATCAACTACTTCAGCAATCAAATCATCATTTTTACCGAAATATAATTTGTTACCCACACGAATTTTACGAGCCGGATCCACTAATACATCCCACAAAAAGTTGTCGCGGTTCAATTCACGAAGTAAAAACACTTCAATTTTAGCGCCTGTTTTCTCTTTTGTACCATACAAACGAGCAGGGAAAATTTTGGTATTGTTCAAAATCAATACATCGCCTTCGCCAAAATATTTCAAAGAATCTTTGAAAACTTTGTGTTCGATTTTTCCGGTGTCTTTGTGCACCACCATTAATCTCGATTCATCGCGATTAGGAGCCGGATTTTGTGCAATTAATTCTTTAGGTAGGTTGAAATTAAAACTGGATAGTTTCATAAGTATTGAATTTTACGGAATTCTAAAATGGACGGCAAATGTAAACTTTTTGCCGACTTAAACGAGGCTTTCGTCTTTTAAAAAAACGCAAAAAATGTTATTTCTGAATGGATGTAAGCCTCTTGCTAAATAATAGCCAATATCGAAAATCGGAAACGGATAATTTTATGTAGGTTTGCGCGGTGCAGATTTACTGGAAAATTATAGCGCAAAGTATACGATTGTCTTTGGATGAAATCCGAGCGGCCAAGTTGCGTTCCTTCCTATCCCTTTTGGGAGTAGCCATTGGAGTATTGTGTGTAGTTTCGGTGAAAACAGCAGTTACATCCCTCGAAAAGAATATCCAAAGCAGTTTTGCATCCTTGGGTACTGATATTTTATATGTACAAAAATGGCCGTGGATCTGGACAGATGACTACCCTTGGTGGAGATTCCTGAACCGCCCAAGCGTAAACGAACGTGAAGTAGAGCAACTCAGCGAAATCATGCACACTGCCGGTGCTGTGGCTATGATGGATTTTGCCGGTGGAAAAACGGTAAAATACAACAACGAAAGTATCGAAAACGTAACTGTTACGGGAGCAACAAAAGATTACAACCTCATTAAAAGTTTAGATTTTACCCAAGGACGATACTTCACCCAAAGCGAATTCAGTAGCGGGGCGCGATCTTGCTTAATAGGAGCAAATGTGGCAGAAACGCTATTCGGCTCCAGTTCTAATATTGAGGGACGAGATATTTCCGCCAGTGGAGTGAAACTCAAAGTAATTGGGGTACTCAAAAAAGAAGGCGATGATTTGTTCGGTTTCACACTCGACAATGCAGTTGTAGTTCCCTATAAGGCCTTAGGATTGATTTCAAATATGAACGGTGGCGATCCTTTGGTAGCATTAAAACCTAAAGAAGGCGTACCTTTCGAAGAAATGAAATTCGAAACACGTGGAGCCATGCGAGCTATACGCAGATTGCCTCCCACCACAGATGATGATTTCGCCCTCAATAAAATGAGTGTATTTACCGATGGAATTTCATCCGTACTCACCTTTGTTTCCTTTGCCGGATTCTTAATTGGCGGCTTTTCAATGTTGGTTGGCGGTTTCGGTATTGCCAATATTATGTTCGTTTCCGTTAAAGAACGAACCAATATTATCGGTATCAAAAAAGCCTTAGGAGCAAAACGTATCTATATATTATTAGAGTTCTTGTTAGAAGCCATCATCCTTTGTTTGTTAGGCGGCTTTATCGGGCTATTCCTCATGTATCTGCTCGTCACCGGACTGGAATGGTACTTGGTCACTTATCAGGAATCGACCTTTGTATTCTATATAACAGCTTCAAATATTATGACCGGCTTCGGGATTTCGTTCGTAATTGGAATCATCTCAGGTTTTATTCCTGCTCTCCAAGCCTCCAAAATGCGACCGGTGGATGCAATACGCAGCTAAGGCATAGTTAAAACGATACCTCTATTATATTAAGACAAGTATCGCTTATTCAATTAAATCATCGATAAAGCCTTGAATACGATCCACAACATCTGTAGTATAATAGAGTATTCCAAAAATCACGAAAAGACCTAAAACGGTAGCAGAGATTACTGCTCCAAGGTTTGCTGCAAGAAATTCCTTCATATCAGTTACATTTAATGCGTTAGAAATGAGAGCGTCTTATAGCTAATATAGCACTTTTTTGAAAGAAATATTTTGAAATCTGAAACTAAGTATTAGCTTCGCACCTCGTTTTGGAAAGATAAGGCATCCGAAACAACCGTTTTCTTTGAAATGATTTCGCTTCAGCCCTTGGTAGTTTATACCATTATAATTTAGCGTTTTCATTTTTGCGAAAGCATAAAACAAAAAAACAGTTATGAAAGTAAAAGTATTAAACCAACAAGGGAAAGAAACAGGAAGAGAAATCGAACTTTCCGATGATGTATTCGGCATCGAACCAAACACGCACGCAATGTGGTTATCGGTTCGTCAAATCCAAGCACACAACCGTCAAGGTACACACAAATCTAAAGAGCGTAACGAGATTGCTCGTTCCGGTAAAAAGGCGTTCCGTCAAAAAGGAACAGGTGGTGCACGTAGAGGCGATATGCGTTCTCCACTCGTAAAAGGAGGAGGTCGTGCATTTGGTCCAAAACCACACCCATATGGTTTCAAATTGAACAAAAAAGTTAAAGATTTAGCAAGAAAGTCAGCGTTGTCTTTCAAAGCACAAAACGGTAACCTTATCGTTGTTGAGTCTTTCAAATTCGAAACTCCAAAAACAAAAGAATTCATTTCTGTATTGAGCAACTTGAACATCGCTGAGAACAAAACATTGTTCTTGGTTGGTGAGGCCAACAACAATGTAGGTCTTTCTGCAAGAAACCTTCCAAAAGTAAACTTCTCAGATGCTCGCTTAGTGAACATCTTTGATGTGATGCATGCTCAAAAATTAGTGATTACCGAAGATGGAGTGAAAGCATTGGAGGCGAACTTTTCTAACAATTAAAAACTGAATAAGCTATGTCAGCTATAATCATAAAACCATTAGTTACCGAAAAAACGGACAAGTTAGGCAAATTGAATCGTTATACTTTCAAAGTAGATCGCGATGCAAACCGTTTGGAAATCAAAAAAGCAATTGAAACATTGTACAACGTTAAAGTTGCAGATGTGAATACTGCTGTAATTCCAGGAAAAGCAAAAATGCGTTACACTAAAAAAGGATTTACAAAAGGAATCAAATCGGCTTACAAAAAAGCGTATATCACTTTGAAAGAAGGCGAAACTTTAGATATCTACGCAACCGTTTAATTAAATTTATTCATTAAAACTATAGCGGAGCTAAAACCGCTGATATTAAAAAGAGACTGAAAATGGGAATTAAAAAGTACAAACCAACCACACCGAGCATGCGTTTCACGACCTTGCTCAACTTTGAAGAGATTACAGCTTCAAAACCTGAAAAAAGTTTGACCAAAAAAATTGGCGGCTCAGGAGGTAGAAATAACTCAGGTAAAATGACTATGCGTTACACCGGTGGTGGACACAAAAGAACTTACCGTGTTATTGATTTCAAAAGAGATAACTTCGATGTAAAAGGAACAGTTAAAACAATTGAGTACGATCCAAACAGAACTTGCTTTATTGCTTTAGTAAACTTCACAAACGGTGATAAACGTTATGTTATTGCTCCACAAGGTGTGAAAGTTGGTCAAGTTATCGTTTCTGGTAAATCAGTTGCTCCGGAAATCGGAAATACATTGCCTTTGGAAAACATTCCATTAGGTTCATTAATCCACAATATCGAGTTGACTTCAGGAAAAGGAGGAACAATCGTTCGTTCTGCCGGAACATCTGCTCAATTGATGGCGAAAGAAGAAAGATATGTTATCGTTAAATTGCCTTCAGGAGAAACACGTAAAATCTTGAAAGTGAATTTAGCTACAATCGGTGCAGTGTCTAACTCAGATCACAACTTGCAATCGTTAGGAAAAGCTGGTCGTAAACGTTGGTTAGGTATCCGTCCTAGAACTAGACCAGTAGCGATGAACCCGGTAGATCACCCGATGGGAGGTGGTGAAGGACGTGCATCTGGAGGTCATCCAAGATCTAGAAAAGGCTTGAAAGCTAAAGGCTTGAAAACACGTAGCCGCACGAAATCATCGAATAAATTAATTTTGAACAGAAGAAGTAAATAATAAGCATCCCTAAAAACTATAAATCATGGGTAGATCAATAAAAAAAGGACCTTACGTAGCATTCAAACTTGGTAAAAAAGTGGAAAAAATGAATGCAAGTGGAAAAAGAACAGTGATTAAAACTTGGTCTCGTCCAAGTATGATATTGCCGGATATGATTGGCCATACATTCGCTGTACACAACGGACAAAAATTCATTCCTGTTTATGTAACCGAGAACATGGTAGGTCATCGTTTAGGTGAATTCAGCCCTACACGTCAATTCCGCGGTCACGGAGGTAACAAGAAAAAATAAGTTTAATTAATTAAGAAATTTAGATATCATGGCAAATCGTAAAAAAGTAGCAGCAGACGCTCGTAAAGAAGCGAACAAAACTAAGTTTGGTGCTGTTTTAAATAGCAATCCTACATCTCCTCGTAAAACGAGATTAGTAGTGGATTTGATTCGTGGAAAAAAAGTTGAGGAAGCTTTAACTATTTTGAAATTCCACAAAAAAGAATCAGCAGGTAAATTGGAGAAATTGTTGAAATCTGCCATCAATAATTGGGAGCAGAAAACAGGTTTGAAACCGGAAGATCACGCATTATTCGTAACGCACGTTATGGTTGAAGCTGGTCCGGTTGTAAAACGTTTCTTACCTGCACCACAAGGTAGAGCTTACCGTTTAAGAAAAAGAAGCAACCAAGTAAAATTGGAAGTTGGAACTAAAGAACCGGTTACTGCTGCATAAGCATAACTGTTGATTTATCGATATAAAAAAAGCGCCTATATGGCGCTTTTTTTATATCCCAACATATCGAAAGAAAAAATATCTTTCCCTAATTCTGCGCTTAGGAACCTATTTGTTTTTTTTTATTATTTTTAATGGGTTATTGCCTGCAGCTTTAAGATACACTTTGATATTCAACGAGATGAAACAGAAACAACTATTACTGGGTTTTCTTATACTACTCTCCCACTTCGGATTCTCACAGGCACAAATCCGTAAATACAGCAATGAATTTCTCAACATTGGCGTTGGTGCCAGAGGACTAGGAATGTCTAATGCCACAACTGCCTCTACCGAAGATGTTTATTCAGGCTACTACAATCCTGCCGGATTAGCCAATATCAATAATAATCTGCAAGTAGGCTTAATGCACACCGAATATTTTGCCGGCATTGCCAAATACGACTATGGTGCGTTTGCTGTGCCTTTCGCCAATAAAAATAAAGTAGTAGGCTTCTCCTTCTTTCGCTTTGGCATTGATGATATCCCAAATACCTTATTTTTAATTGGTCCTGACGGCTCTATCAATTACAACAACATCACTTCTTTCTCTACTGCCGATTATGCTTTCCTTTTCCATTACGCACAGAAATTCGAAAAAGTTAAAGGTTTAAGCATTGGAGGTTCTGCAAAAATCATCTATCGTCAAGTAGGTAAGTTTGCCAAATCAACTGGCTTTGGGATAGATTTAGGCGTTCAATACCGAAGAAAAGGACTTCGCTTAGGCTTGATGTTGCGCGATATCAGCACCACATTCAATGCTTGGCGTTTTACATTCACAGATGCCGAAAAGCAGGTACTCTTGAACACCAACAACGAGTTACCTAAAAACTCATTAGAGCAAACGGCACCTATGATTATGTTGGGAGGTGGTTATGAAATCAACATCAAAGATAAAGTCTTCATTACCCCTGAAGTGAACTTCCAATTCAGTACCGATGGAAAACGAAATGTGTTGGTGCCCGGAAAACCTATCAGTATGGACATGAGTTGCGGCTTAGAACTTAGCCTTTGGAAAATAGGCTATATCCGTGGTGGTATCGGTAATATCCAGCGCTATTATGATGAAAACTTCAAACGCAAAACATCCTTCGCGCCAAGTGTTGGTGCAGGTGTTCGCGTAAAGGTTATTGCCATCGACTATTCACTTACCAATCTCACCTCCCTGAAAAGCGGCTCGCAAGACAACGGCTTATACTCGCATGTGATTTCGCTCCGTCTCGATTTGAATTTTAAAAAGAAAACAAAAACTGAATAATCATGAGTGGTTTAACATCCATATTAAACGCCTATTATTCTTTATTCCGTAAAACAGCATGTTTGCTGCTATTGGTAAGCGCTATAGGCATCACTGCTGAAGCACAACCTTTCGGGAATGAATGGATTAACTACAATCAAACCTATTTTAAAATTAAAGTAGTGAACGATGGAATCTATCGTATTCCATATGCAACTTTAAATGCAGCCATCCCAAATTTAGGGTCTATAAATCCTCAGCAATTCGCCCTCTACCACAACGGAAAAGCAGAGCCGATTTATGTTTCGAAAACTACTGCTACTCCACTTACAAGCACCGATTACATTGACTTCTATGGCAGAAAGAATATTGGAGATGTAGATTCTGTTTTATACGATAAACCGGGGTCGCAACCACACCCTTACCACAGTTTGTTTACCGATACCTCTGTTTATTTCTTAACGATAAACTCAAGTACGAACAACGCTCGCTTTGTTGTTATTCCGAATGATACTGTTGCTCCACTGCCTGTAAAGCAAGATTATTTTTGGCACACAGCTCGTGTAACCTATACCAATAGCTACTTTGAAGGGCATCCATATTACTCGGGTTCTGATATTACCTTTAAATCGTTATTCGAAGAAAGTGAAGGTTGGGGCTCTGCTTGGACTACAGGTTCTACAACATCACTTACTTCGGCTTTACCGGCTGTTTCTGTTTTCACAACGGGCCCTAATGCCATTCTGCGTGTAGGTTTCGGCAGTAGATCCGATGAACCGCATAATGTCGTTAGCTCATTCAACAACACTGTTTTACAAACCGATAATTACTACGGCTTTAATTTTACACGACTAGAGAAAAATATTGCGGCTTCCTCCTTAATTGCCTCAAACACCTATAAATTACAAGAAACTGGCGGTGGTGTAAGTTCAAAACAAAACATTATTCATTATGCTGAACTCATCTATCCTCGAAAATTTGAGTTCGGAAATGCAACGACCTTTTATTTTAAAATGGCTGCTGCCGCTACTAAACAGCGCATCGATGTTAGCTTGTTCAACAGCTCGGGAACTCAACCTTTGTTGTATGATTTAACCAACGGATACATCATCAGAAGTACAGATGCAGCAGCAGCAACGACTAAAAAATTTATTTATCCAGCTTCTGTAAATGCCCGTGAATTCTATCTTAGAGCCGATGTGGCAGCTACAACTTTATCCATTACAAAAATGGATTCCATCAATTTTGTGGACTATGCTCAATTGGCCAATCAAGGTAACTATCTTATTATCACCAATAAAAAACTATTAAAAGACAGTTTAAACAACAACTTTGTTGAACAATACAGATCTTATCGCGACAAGGTAGATAACCCAACTTCCGGTAAATATATCGCCCGCATTTACGATATTGAACAACTGTACGATCAATTCGGTTATGGTGTTCAGAAATCGCCTCTAGCCATTCGCAATTTTGTAGCCTTTGCCGAACAAACCTTTACAAGCTCAAATTCTCCTGAATATTTATTTATCATAGGAAAAGGACGTGAATACCAAAAAATGCGCTTAGGGGCTGCATTATACAATGTTAATACCTACAACCAAGCCTTGGTGCCTACCTTTGGTTATCCGGGCTCAGATATATTGCTAACGGGAAAGCGTGGTTTAAATCAACCTACCTTAGCCGTAGGACGATTAGCTGCAGAAAATCCATATCAGATTCGAGATTACCTCAACAAAATTAAAGAATACGAGTTGCAACAAAGCACTTTTGGCGATCCTCACCAAAACAAATTGGAAAAACTATGGATGAAACAAGTGCTCCACTTTGGAGGAGGAGAAGAAGTGTTTGAGCAAGTAATGATCAAAGATTTCTTGAATACCTATAAAGGAATTGTACAAGATACATTCTGGGGAGCTCATGTTACCTCCTACTTTAAAACGTCTTCTGCTCCTATAGACATTACACTTTCGCAAGTCATCAAAGGGCGCATCGATTCCGGTGTTTCGTTAATGACATTCTTCGGACACGCTGCTACCACTGCATTTGACATATCTGTTGACGAGCCGGAAAACTATACCAATCAAGGTAAATATCCTGTTATTATTTCTAACGGTTGCTTTACAGGGTTTATTCATGATGCGAATCCTGGGTACTCAGAGCGATTTGTACTCGCACCAAACAAAGGAGCTATAGCTTTTTTAGCAACATCAAGTACTTCGCGAACAGATGGTTTGGATAATTTCTCTACTAACCTCTACAAGAATTTCAACAAAGGCTTTTATAATAAATCGTTTGGAAAGGCGCTCCAACGCACAGCCATTCAGATGGATACATTGAGCACAGGTGGAGACTTTACTTCAATGGTAGCCTATGAAATGACTCTGCATGGCGATCCGGGCATAAAACTAAATCAATACGATATTCCGGATTACGAAATTGATAATACATCGATGTATTTCACTCCATCAACGGTGAATGCAAGTGTTGATACATTTGAGGTGAATATCATCAATACTAATTTAGGCCGAGCTATTCGCGACACTACTTTCCACGTTAAATTACGAAGAACGTATTATGATGGTGCAACACCTATAGTTACTGATTACTACAACAAATATTCGGCAACCTATTACAGAGATACGTTTACATTCCGTCTTCCAACCCGTGTAAATAACTTGGGCTACGGGCAAAACGATTTCCAATTGTTGGTGGAATCTGATTTAGACATTGATGAGCTTTCGGAAACCAATAATGGTAATATTCAACAATTTGGAACCTATATCGAATCGGATGATGTGATTCCAATTCATCCTTATGAATTTGCCATTGTACCGAAACAAAATGTAGTGCTGAAAGCTTCCACGGTTAACCCTTTTGCGCCATACAGAACCTATCAATTTCAGATAGACACCACAGAATTATTCAATTCTCCGGCTAAATTAACCGGATTGGTTTCGCAAGTAGGTGGCGTATTGCATTGGCAGCCATCGCTCACTATGCGCGATAGCACTGTGTACTATTGGAGAGTTAGTAAAGATTCTGTATTGCCTTCCGACAAATTCAACTGGCATTACACTTCGTTCTTGTATTTAAAAGATGAATATCCGGGTTGGAATCAATCGCATTTCTTCCAATACACGAAAAACAAAATGCCGCAAGATTACATGTACATTGATTCGGCTGACCGCATCTTCAAATATTTTCCGAATGCATACGAAATTCATGTAACCACCGGCTGGGCTGATGCTACAGGCGGACCAATGCCTGCATCAGACTTGCGTTGGGATTTTAATAGCGTAAATCAGCATCGATATCGTATGGGAGGTTGTGGGTTCTTGAATGGAATTACCTTTGGGGTTATTGATAGTAAAACATTCCAACCATGGGTTAGCCAAAACTCTGGTACAAACTTCGGTAAATTTGGGAATTATCACTGCGCTAACAAACCCTTAGATCAATATGGTTTTGATTTCTTGATTACAGGAAATCATCCCACTTTGGGTATTCCTTGGACGAAAGTTATTACTAACTTTTTGGACAGTATTCCGAACGGCAATTACATTGTAATGTATTCTGATAATAAACCGGTGTGGACAGGAATGGATCCGGCATTAGTTACCCGTTTGGCGAGTATGGGCGCAACAAGTTTACCAAGTTATAAAAGTGGAACAGTGGTAGCGCCTTATACCTTCTTCTGCGAACAAGGGAATCCGGCTGTTCACGATGAAGCAGTGGGCACAAGTTTCTCCACAGCAGTGAATAAAGACTATACCTTCTTGGGTCGTTGGAACCAAGGTACCATGAAATCGGTGAAAATTGGACCTGCATCAGAATGGGGCTCTGTACATTGGAGAAATTATGCGATGGAGAATCAATCGGCCGACAACCAGAAAATCGAAATTTACGGTATTACAGGCTTAAATCAGGAGTTTAAATTATTGGAGACTACAACGTTGGATACGGCTATAACGTTTATCAATGCGCAGCAATTCCCGTATATCCGATTGAACTATATCACACAAGACGATACGTCCCGAACACCTGCTCAATTGTACTATTGGCGAGTATTATACAAGCAAGCACCTGAAGCGGCCATGAACCCTGCCGCATATTTCAAAGTAGCATTAGATACCATTTCGTTAGGCGATTCGTTGGATATTCAAATTGCATTGGAGAATGTTACAGATGTGCCAATGGATAGTATGCGTACCAAGTACACAATTCGAAATCTAGGCAATGGAACAACACAAGACTATATCCTAAAACAAGATTCGCTTTTAGGTTTAGATACTATGATTTTGCATTTCCGTCAGCAGATATTGAATGGTGCTTACACCGGCTTGAACAAAATGGTGATTGAAGCGAATCCGGAAGATGCTGAACATCAATTGGAGCAATTCCATTTCAACAACTACGCCATTTTAGATTTCACTGCAACACCGGATCGAATAAATCCTTTGATTGATGTGACTTTTGATGGTAGACATATAGTAAACGGAGATATCGTTTCTGCTCGTCCGAATATTGTGATTACCTTGAAAGATGAAAACAAATTCTTAGCATTGGACGATACCTCTCTCGTTAAAGTGTATTTGAAAATGCCCGGACAAACAGTTCCTGTTCAATACCAATACGACAATAGCACACTTACTTTCTATCCTGCTACCGGAAATATTGCCAAAAACAATAGAGCTCGTGCTGAGTTTAAACCTCAGTTGATCAATGATGGGACCTATGAGTTATTTGTTTTGGATAGAGATAAAAGCGACAACCGCTCGTCTCCATTAGGTTTGAAGCAGGAAGGCAATATTTTTTACAACTACCGTATTGCATTTGAGGTGGTGAACAAAGCCATGATCAGTAATGTGCTAAACTACCCGAATCCGTTTTCTACTTCAACTAAATTTGTATTCACTATCACCGGTTCGGAAGTGCCCGATTACATGAAGATTCAAATTATGACCATTACTGGTAAAGTGGTGAAGGAAATTACGAAAGACGAATTAGGACCAATGTATGTGGGAACCAACATCACCCAATACACTTGGAATGGTCGCGATGAATATGGCGATTTATTGGCGAATGGCGTTTACTTCTACCGTGTAATCACGAATTTGAACAACAAGGAAATGGAGAAATTGCAATCGCAAACTAAATACTTACAGAACTCGAACTTCGACAAATACTTCAAAAAAGGATTTGGCAAGTTGGTGATACTTCGTTAAAAAAGTTGGAAGCAATTACTGCTGAATCAAACTCTTAAACTCCTGCGAATATTGATCGAAAGAAACGCGTTTATAGCTTTCGGTATTTAAGTAATTAATAATTAACTCAAATTGCTTGGGGTCTAAGTAAGAAGCTATAGGAGGCGTAATCGGTTTTAAATTTTCATCTAAATAAACGGAAGTGGGGAAACCGGCTTTACCATCCATCAACTTCATAGCCAATTCGTGATAGCGTTGCGGATTGTTATACACTTTGCCGGCAAAGGTTATGGATGGTTTTGATTCTGCATCAAACTTCACCGCATAAAAATTGTCATTCACATACTTCGCAATAGCAGGCTGCTCAAAGGTGTTTTTATCCATCTTCTTACACCAACCACACCACTCTGTATAAATATCGATAATCACTTTCTTCGGTTTCTTTTTCTGTGCCGCTTGCATTTGCTCAAAGGTCATCCATTGAATGCCTTTGTGTTCTGTTTCTGCCGGACGAAAAGCCATTACAGCTACTAAAACTAACAAAGCCCCCCCTAAAAAAGTTACCTTAAAACGATTCATAATCTGTTATTTATTGAGTGAAGATGGAAAAATCATGCCACAATTGCAAGTCATTTGAACGCCACAAGCATTTCGCGCTTACCAGGTGGACCGGGAACCTTCTCTACTCGAAAGCCGGCTTCCTGCATATTTCGTTTCACATAGCCTTTAGCACAATAGGTAGTTAATACTCCTCCCTCCCTTAACATGGAAAAACATTTTTGAAAAACCGACAAGTCCCACAACTCCGGCTGTTTCTCGGGTGCAAAGGCATCAAAGAAAATCACATCATAGATTTCAAAGAGTTGAACATCAACAAAACTTTGTTGGATTTTCAGTAACGTAAAGTTAGGTGTTATAGCAACGCGTTCACTCCAAGGCGCTTTATGTAATACGGCAGTTTCAATTGGACAGTCAATCAACGCCTCATGATAACTCAATTGGTTGGCTATAGTATCTTCAACAGGATACAATTCTACCCCGGTGTATTCAACTTTTATTCCATTCTGTTGTGCATAATGCGCACACAATAAGGCATTCAACCCTGTACCGAAACCAACTTCAAACACTTTAATGAACGGCTTGTTGACATTCATTAAACCATGTTGCACAAACACGTGTTGCGACTCGGTTAAGGCTCCATTCCGAGAATGATAAATTTCGTCAAACTGCTGTGAAAACAGGGTTTGGGAACCATCACCGGTGGTTAAAATAGAAATCGAATCAGCCATTTTATTTGCTCGACATAGTCACCACAGGAATAATCATTTCTTCCATGGAAATACCTCCATGCTGGAATGTATTTTTAAAGAATTGTACGAAATGACTATAGTTATTCGGATAGATTAAATACTTATCTTCTTTAGCAAAAATATAGGTAGAACTCAAATTTGATTTTGGCAGTTGAATCTCTTCCGGATTGCGAATCGCCAAAACATCTTTCTCTTCGAAATTAAGGTTCTTGCCTACTTTGTAACGAATGTTGGTGCTTGTTTGTCGGTCGCCCACACACTTCGATGGATCTTTCACCCGCACAGAACCGTGATCGGTAAGTAACAACACATTAATGTCTTTCCCAGCCAATTTTTTGATTGCATTTTGTAATGGTGAATGCTCAAACCATGACACAGCCAAAGATCGGTAAGCAGCTTCATCATTCGCTAACTCTTTCAACACTTCCATTTCCGTTCTGGCATGCGAAAGCATATCCACGAAATTATAGACAATAACGGTAAGCTTATTGTTCATGTAGTTGAGAATATTCTCTTCCAACTCCTGCCCTGCCTTATGCGTAGTTACTTTTACATACTGATGCTTAATAGGCTCTGAAAACGTGCGTTTCAAGAAGTTTTCCAAAAAGAATTCTTCATACATATTTTTGCCGCCTTCATCATCATCGTTCAACCATTTATCCGGAAATTGTTTTTGGATTTGCAAAGGCGTCATCCCTGCAAAAATGGCGTTTCTGCTGTATTGTGTAGCTGTAGGCAAAATCGACATAAACGTATCTTCTTCATCCACTCTAAACTGGTTCAAGAAAAACGATTGTATAGCACGCCATTGATCGAAGCGCAAATTATCAATCAAAATCACGAAGGTTGGCTTGTTCTCTTTCAACAACTTCGGTAGCTTATTGCGCAACACGTTGTGCGACATCAAAGGTGCATCCTTCATGCCTTCTGCCGTAAACCAACTCTTGTAGTTTTTAATAATGAACTTATTGAATTCAGTATTCGCTTCGTTCTTCTGCATATCGAATACCTCTTGCATTTCTTTCGTGTTCGCGCGGCTCAACTCACCTTCCCAATAAATCAAATCTTTGTATAATTCCGACCAACCTTTCTGATCTTGTTTATCTTGAATCCGCATAAACAACTCCTGAAACTTGCTTCGGTAGTCACTTACCGTCTTTTCACTCACCAAATCGGTTTTATTCAAAATCTTTTTGAGAGCCGATAAAATTTGTTGTGGCTTTACCGGTTTAATCAAATAATCGGCAATTTGAGAGCCGATGGCTTCCTCCATCAAGTTATCCTCTTCGTTTTTGGTAATCATCACTACCGGAACGTGTTGGTTTACTTCCTTAATGAGTGTAAGGGTTTGAAGCCCCGAAAGCCCCGGCATAGATTCATCTAAGAGCACTACATCGATTTTTTCGCTGCTGAATTTTGCAATAGCATCTTTCCCATTTGAAACCGTAATCACTTCATAACCCTTCTCTTTCAAGAACATCACCTGCGGCTTCAATAAATCAATCTCGTCATCAGCCCATAAAATCGTTGTTTTAGTCATATTTTTTATTTTAACTTGCTAACGTAAAATATCAATTTTTAATCTGTAAAGCATAGCTAGTTTAACATATTTTGAAAACTCAACTCAATAAACGAAAAATTTTCAATGACCCTGTACATGGTTTCATTACCATACCGCACGAGTTGATTTTTGATATCATTGAACACCCCTATTTTCAACGCTTGCGCAGAATCAAGCAATTAGGATTTAGCGATTATGTTTATCCGGGCGCATTACACACGCGGTTTCATCACGCGTTGGGTGCATTCCATTTAATGCGAAAAGCCCTAAACATTCTGAAAATAAAGGGGGTTAAGATTACAGAACAAGAGGAACTCAGCGCTTCAATCGCCATTTTGTTGCATGATATTGGTCACGGTCCGTTTTCCCATACCCTAGAACATATCTTGATTCCAAAGGTATCGCACGAATCGGTGTCGAAGATTTACATGAAGGAATTGAACAAACAATTCAAAGGCAAATTGAAAATGGCCATTGATATTTTTGAAGGCACCTATCCGAAACAGTTTTTACATCAATTGGTTTCCTCGCAATTAGACGTTGACCGTTTGGATTACCTTACCCGCGACAGTTTTTTCACCGGTGTGAATGAAGGCGTAATTGCCTACGACCGCATTATTGAGATGTTTAACGTGAAAGACGATCAATTGGTGATTGACGAAAAGGGCATTTATTCTATCGAAAACTTCCTGATTGCGCGTAGATTAATGTATTGGCAAGTCTACCTCCACAAAACCGTTTTGTGTGTGGAGCAGATGATGATTAAAGCCATTGAACGCGCAAAAGATTTGATTCGGGAAGGCGTAAAAGTACCGGCTTCCGATGCTTTACAATATTTCTTGGTGAATGACGTTAACGTAGCAGCATTTTCTAAATCGGAAACGGTATTAAAAAACTATTCCATGCTCGATGACAACGACATTATCTGCGGACTTAAAGCTTGGAGAAGCCATGACGACAGGATTCTGAGCTTATTGGCCAATGCCATTTTAGACAGAAAATTATTCAAAGTAGAAATGCGAGAAAAAGCATTTTCGCACAAAGAAATTGAAGCCATCACCAAAGAAGTATCGAAGAAATTTAAAGTGAGTAAGAAAGATGCTGCCTTCTTGGTGTTAACGGATTCAACCACTAATCATGTCTACAATCCATCGGAAAACGGCATTTTAATTTGGACTAGAAACGGCAAATTAGAAGATATAGCGCAAGTTTCCGACCAATTGAATTTATCGGTGTTAACCAAACCTGTGGTGAAATACTATTTGTGTTTCCCGAAAGAGAAAACACTATCCCATTAATTAAAGCTTTGCGACCATATACCAACATATGATTCCATCATTCAAATCTGCTGAAATTGCAAGCCTTTTAGAAGGAGTTCCGGAAGGCGATATCAACCATAAAGTATGTAAACTGTCCAAAATTGAAGAAGGCGATGAAGATTCGCTTTGTTTTATTGCCAATCCGAAATACGAACATTACGCAAACACTGCTACAGCGGGTGTTTTATTGATTCGAAAAGATTTACAAGTCAACAATTCGAAGATTAAATCCATTATTCGTGTAGACAATCCGCAGGCTGCTTTTGCGAAATTATTAAGTGTGTATCAGCAATTCATTCAAGCCGGCAATAAAAAAACAGGCATCGAGCCACAAACCTTTATTGGCAATGCATCCACTTATGGCGAAGGGTTCTATTTAGGAGCGTTCTCGTATCTCGACAAAAATGTTCGCATTGGAAAAAATGTATCGATTTACCCCAACTGTTTTATTGGCGAAAATGTAACTCTTGGCGATAACACGGTGATTCATGCCGGAGTGAAAATATACGATGGATGCATTATTGGCGCAAACTGTATTATCCATGCCGGTGCAGTAATTGGGGGCGATGGCTTTGGTTTTATTCCAACCGAAAATGGGTTTCAGAAAGTACCTCAAACCGGAATTGTTGTGTTGGAAGATGATGTGGAAATTGGCGCCAACACTGTGATTGACCGCGCAACGCTTGGCTCTACTATTATTCATAAAGGAGTGAAACTAGACAACCTCGTTCATATAGCACATAATGTTGAAATTGGAGAACATAGCGCAATTGCAGCACAGACGGGCGTTTCGGGTAGTACAAAAATTGGTAAGCATGTGTTGATTGGCGGACAGGTTGGCATTGTAGGCCACATCAAAATTGACGATGGAGTGAAAATCAATGCACAATCGGGCATTTCTAAATCGATTGGCAAAAATAAATCAGTTTCAGGTTCACCGGCCACAGATTTCCGTGAGCACTACAAACAATTAGCGCATATTAAACGCATTCCGGAGTTGTTAGAACGCATTAAAGTATTGGAAGAGGAATTAAGCAAAAAACTATCCTAAATAAAAAAGTGCCGGCATGAACCATACCGACACCTATTTCATTAAAGTTTTGCCATTTATCTTACTGTGTAACAAACGTTGGAGAACGATCCGCTCACTGCATAGCTGTTTCCGTTACCGGTATAATCATCCAAATCCATATTAAATGTACCTGCTACAGTATGTGCGGTCTCATCACATGATGTAATGGTAATTTTGTAATTAGAACTTCCACCTGCAACACTCGATTGTCCCAGTGTAGTCGTGGAACCTTGAGTATAGGTAGTTAATGCCCCTTCGTATCCGGCAGCATTACTGTAGTTTTTCGTTACATCTGCAAAATAATCCTTTAGCACAACACCATCACCGGAACCGGCATTCTGCAAATTCGTAATAGTTAAAATGATATACTTACCATCTGCAGCTTTAGCTCGAATATCCATGCGTTTAACAGGGGTACCACCGTATGAAGATTTCAACAATGTACTTTCGTTGGTGGAAGCAGCAGCAAAAGAAACACCATTAATGGTACAGTTAAATGTTCCATTTCCACAAGTGGCGGTTGAAGTGTTTTTTTTACATCCTAAAGTGGAAACTAAGGCGATAATTGTCGCTAGAAATAAGACTCTCTTCATAATAAAGGGTTTAATCTTTAATAATGCACAATACTAGCAAAATATTTATTCGGAACAATGCTACTTTGAAATATCGCTAGCCATTGTAGCGCGCATCATTGTTGAACAATCGTTCCTTTTCAAACATATTACTACCTTTGTCGGCCATAATTGGTTCTTGAGCATGCGTATTGATATTATCACTGTTTTACCCGAGTTATTGGAGAGTCCACTCTCCCACTCTATTTTGAAGCGTGCTCAAACAAAGGGCATACTCGAAGTGCATGTGGTGAATTTACGCGCCTTTTCGCCTTTCAAGAGCAAGCAGGTAGACGATTACCAATACGGTGGAGGGGCAGGAATGGTAATGATGTGTGAACCCTTATCGCTTTGCATTGAACAGTTGAAATCGGAACGCACTTACGATGAAGTGATTTATATGACCCCAGACGGGAATACGCTTAATCAAAAAATGTCGAACAGTCTGAGTTTAAAGAATAACCTATTGATTATCTGTGGCCATTACAAGGGCATTGACGAACGCATTCGGCAATTGTACGTAACCCAAGAGATTTCCATTGGCGATTATGTGCTCAGTGGAGGGGAATTAGGAGCTGCAGTTTTAGTGGATACAGTAGGAAGGCTCATTCCCGGGGTATTAAGCGATGAAACCTCAGCATTAACAGACTCTTTCCAAGATAATTTGTTGGCACCACCCGTTTTTACTAGACCAGAGGAGTTTAAAGGCTTAAAAGTACCGGAAATACTACTTTCCGGCCACGACAAGAATATTGCCGACTGGCGGTATAATCAAGCCTTGGAGCGCACCAAAACCCGAAGACCCGATTTACTCGAAGAATAGTTTGTATTTTAAGAAAAAAATCTATTTTTGCAAACTCAATTATAAAAACGAATACAACAAAATAATATGAATCCTACAATTGCACTAGTAAACAAGACGTTAAATCCGGAGAGCAAACATCCATCTTTCCGTCCTGGAGACAATATCACCGTTTCTTATAAAATTTCTGAGGGTAACAAAGAGCGTATTCAGGAGTTCCGTGGAGATGTAATCCAATTGAATGGTCAAGGAACCACTAAAACCTTCACAGTTCGTAAAATGGCTAATGGTGTTGGAGTTGAGCGTGTTTTCCCTTTGTTATCTCCTTTTGTAGACGAGATTATCGTAAACAAAGTTGGACGTGTAAGAAGAGCTAAATTGTACTACCAAAGAGATCGTACAGGTAAAGCGTCTCGTATTACCGAGAAACGTCAAGCTATTGAGCAATAATATTTTTACCAACAATATTGGAAAAGGCTATCAAAATTTGATAGCCTTTTTTATTTTTCGCTGCCGAAACTTCACACGCTAAAACAAAGAGCTATGCAATCTATTCGCGATACTCATTTCCAATTTCCGGGACAACAAGGCATTTATAACGGTAAAGTACGTGATGTGTATTTCGTCAAAGATAAATTGGTATCTATTGCAACGGATAGAATTTCGGCCTTCGATCATATTTTGCCAAAACCTATTCCCTGCAAAGGGCAAGTGCTTAATCAAATTGCTGCCTATTTTTTGGAGGCCACAAAGGATATTTGTCCGAATTGGTTGGAAGCAACGCCCGACCCAAATGTTTCAGTAGGGATTAAATGCGAGCCAATCCGCTTAGAAATGGTGGTGCGTGGTTATTTGGCCGGACATTCGGCACGTGAGTATAAAGCAGGAAAGCGCATCCTTTGTGGGGTAGCATTACCGGAAGGCATGAAAGAAAACGATAAATTCCCAACACCGATTATTACACCTGCCACAAAGGCGGAAGAAGGGCACGATGAGGATATTTCAAAAGAAGAGATTTTAAAACGCAATATCGTTTCGCCTGAAACATGGGCTACGCTTGAAAAATACGCATTAGGTTTGTTTGCCCGCGGTACTGAAATGGCCTTGAAACAAGGATTAATACTAGTGGATACGAAATACGAATTCGGTATACATAACAACGAAGTGTATTTGATTGATGAAATTCATACGCCTGATTCTTCGCGCTATTTTTATGCAGAAGGCTATGCCGATCGTCAGGCCAAAGGTGAACCGCAACAACAATTATCGAAAGAGTTTGTGCGTGAATGGTTGATGGAACAAGGCTTTCAGGGAAAAGACAATCAACAAATGCCGTTTATGCCGGATGAATTTGTAAATGTAATTACAGCACGTTATATTGAATTGTATGAACGCGTAACCGGCAAAACTTTTGTTCCGGCTAACACCAATAATATTACACAGCGTATCGAAGACAACGTGAAGCAGTACTTTGCTACATTAGCATAATATGTGGAATGTTTACATCCAAGGATTCCGATCCTTTTTGCAATTGGAGAAATCACTTTCCCCGCACTCCATTGAAGCGTATCTAAGGGATGTCCACAAACTGGTTCAATATTTCGATATTCACGATCCCAAAAAGAGTGTAACAGCCGTTTCCCTCAAGAATTTAGAGCAGTTTATTATTTGGATCAATGAACTGGGATTAGAAGAGCAAAGTCAGGCTAGAATTATCTCCGGTTTAAAAAGCTTCTTCAAGTATTTGTTGTTGGAAGATGTTATTTCCGCTAATCCGGCCGATTTACTGCAAGGGCCGAAACTCAAGCGGAAACTGCCCGACACGCTTTCGGTTGCTGAAATCAATCTATTGTTGAATGCCATTGATATGAGTACGCCTGAAGGACAACGTAATCGGGCTATTATTGAAGTGCTGTATGGATGTGGCTTACGGGTGAGCGAAGCGGTGAACTTACAAATCTCAAACCTACATCTCGATAGTGATTTTATTTTAGTTCGAGGAAAAGGGAACAAGGAAAGGCTTACCCCTATTGGTTCAGAAGCTAAGAAATACCTTGTGCTTTTTCGCGATACGATCCGTAACCACTACAATGTAGTGAAAGGCGAAGAAGACTTTTTATTCATTACTTCTCGCGGAAAACGCATCAGTAGGGTGATGATTTTCCTAACCATTAAGAAATATGCTATACAAGCAGGAATCAAGAAAACCATTTCTCCACATACCTTTCGACACTCCTTTGCCACACACTTAATAGAAGGAGGAGCAGATTTAAGAGCAGTGCAAGAAATGCTTGGGCATGTATCGATTACAACCACTGAAATCTATACCCACTTAGATAAAGACTTCCTCAGAAGTACATTGCAGCAGTTTCACCCGCGATTTAAGTAAATTTAGAATGGCGGTAATTCGGTGTCGAATTCTTCCGGACGATGTTTGCGTTCCACATCCACATCATCATTGGCTTTCGAGCTGAACTTTTTATAGATGCTCTTATTGTCGCCTTGATTGGCTTCAAATGTATCTTCTTTACCGAACTCATCGAAATCGGCAAACTTGGCGTAACGCCCAATAAACTTGGCTTTCACGGTATCGAGCGGACCATTTCTATGTTTTGCCACAATAATCTCAGCCGTATTCAAGGTGCTGTTACCGCTTTCATCGGTCAAGATTTTGTAATACTCAGCACGATACAAGAAGATAACGATATCTGCATCTTGTTCAATGGCACCCGATTCCCGTAAATCGGAAAGCAATGGTTTCTTATCGCCACCCCGTGTTTCCGTAGCACGACTCAACTGCGAAAGCGCAATAATAGGTACATTCAACTCTTTCGCTAAGCCCTTCAATGCACGGGAAATCTGGCTTATCTCCTGTTCACGGTTTCCCCCGCCTTTGCCATCGTGTGAACCGCTCATCAACTGCAAATAATCGATGATGATAAGCTGAATATCGTGTTTTTGCTTGAGTTTACGGCACTTCGAACGCAATTCGAAAATATTGATACTTGGCGTATCGTCAATAAAAATCGGAGCATCTTTCAAGCCGTCAATTTTAGACGTCAATTGCATCAACTCGTATTGCTCCAAATTACCTCGTCTGATTTTATCGGAAGAAATCTCCGTTTCCATGGAAATCATACGCTGTACTAACTGTCCACTCGACATCTCTAGCGAGAAAATGGCCACACCTTTCTTGGCATCCACGGCACTGTTTCGCGCCAAAGCCAAGGTAAATGCGGTTTTACCCATACCCGGACGAGCCGCCACAATAATCAAATCCGATTTTTGCCAGCCCCCTGTTAAGGCATCTAACCCGGTAAATCCGGAACGCACACCATTCAAATGTTCGTCTGAGTGCATACGGATATTGATTTCATCCAATTCCTTTTTGATGATAGATGCGATATCCTCACTCGATTTTTTGATGTTATTTTCCGAGATGTTCATGATGTTTGTCTCGGCTTTATCAAGCAATTCAAACACATCCGTAGTATCTTCGTAAGCTTCTTTTATCACTTCCGAAGAAGTAGAAATCAGCATACGTTGCACGTACTTTTGAGCAATGATACGCGAGTGATATTCCACGTTTGCTGCTGAAGCCACTTTATTGGTCAACTGGGCAATCATGTATGGTCCGCCCACTTTCTCTAAATCTCCGTTTTGCTTCAATCGCTCTACCACAGTGAGCATATCAATCGGATTCTGATTGACAAACAACTGCTTGATAGCCCTGAAAATATATTGGTGCGCCTCTACATAAAAACTCTCTTCTTTGAGGATTTCCGCCACTTCGTCCATGGCATTTTTCTCAATCATCAATGCCCCTAAAACTGCCTCCTCCAACTCCTTAGCTTGTGGCGGCAATTTCCCGAACTCCAATAAAGACGCATCTGCACTAATGGATGATTTCTTGTTTTGGTACTCAACTCTACGCTTAATATTCTCTATCGGATCAGCCATTTTTCATTTTTAATTCGCTACAAAATTGGGGCATTTTTTGGATTTTGAAGCATGCATTATTGCTTTTATTTCCAAACCCATATCCACACTGTTTCCACAAAAACATAAATTGGAAAACATTCACAATCAATAGATTACAAAAAAAATGTTAGTTACTAGTTTGAAAAGGAAACTAAGAATTAAGGAGCATCAATTTACACAATTCAACGAATACTGGTTCAACGTTGATGTTGTTTTTGGCACTACAAGTCATATCGGGTTTTACCTTCATATTTTTCACCAATAATTCTAACTCACCTGGACCTAATAAATCGGTTTTGTTAGCTACAATTACAAAAGGTACACCAGCTAATTTTTGCTTCACGAAAGCAATTTCTTCTTCAATATTTTCGTAAGTAGTAGCTACAGTAATATCGAAAAGATAAATAATCCCGTGTGCACCTAAGAAATAAGACTGTGGTGTGTTTCGCTGGCTACTCTCCCCGGCAATATCCCAGATAACTAGGTTCATATTCACATCCGTAAGCACCACCTGTTTTTTTTCTATACGTACGCCAATAGTAGAGAAGTAAGTATCGGAAAAACGGTTGTGTACAAAGCGATTAACTAAGGAAGTTTTACCTACACCTAAACGACCTAATAAAAGCACCTTTTTGTTAACCTCCTGCATAATTGTTGCGCAATCTAATTATAAATCTAGCTACTTAGAAAAAATTGGGCCAAACTTTTACTGATTGATTGTTGCAATTCCGAATTTATATCAGCTGTATGAACTTTTGCCGTGTACTGACTGATATAATCATCGGATTGTTCCTGAATACTTTGCTTGAAATCGGCATTAATCACTCCATTCACCGCAAAGGCAATAGTCATGGTTTGATAGTTCTGAACCATTAGGGTAAAACTTTCATATTGTATAGTAGCCAACGATTCGTGTTGTTTGCTGAAAGCATCTTCCACAAAGGCTTTGATGGCAATGAGCATACCGGCAACCACGTCTTTATCTCCAATTTCCTGTTTGGAAGCATTCCCAATAAGAAGCCCCGACCCATTTTGAATAAGAAATACTTCTTCAATGGTGGGTTTATTCAACTCGCTTAAAATAATGGATGAAGAATTGGTACCCGAGAAATAGGCTTTGATTCTGCGTACCCATAAATCAAAAGAGAATGTATTATTAATTTGTTTGTCGATTTGCTCGGTAAGCATTTCAATTTCGGAACGAATGTATTTTTTGATAAGTTTTCCTATAATCGGATACAATGCGTTAATCACCTCGTCTTGCGAATTCTTCAATTCATTTTGTATGGAGGCTTTCAATTCCGATTTAAAATAGGTACCGAAGTTTTTCTTTAAATCATCTATTTTTTTGTCGGCATGAACATCTACTTTTTTGGCGAAATTTTCCGGTTCAAGCAACTCATCTTTCAGCACATTAATCTCCCGCTCGATAGATTCACTCAACTTTCTATCGTCTTCAAGAATAATAGCCTTAAGGGTTTCGAGGGCTTGTCCCTTTTCTTCAAACATGGATTATGCTGAAATCTTTTCGCCTATATCCGACAATAATTTGCCGAGTTTTCGTCTGTCCATTTTCTTCTCGTTCAGCGAATCAATTTTTTCGCTCAACTCTTTATGATTAGCTTCTATACGCGCAAAAAGTTTCTTCTCTAAATCATCAACATGTTTTTTGAAGACAGAAATTTCTTTATCGACAGCTGTAAAATTGATATTGATAAACTCACGAATTTCAGCAAATTCTTTTTCGTATTCGCGAATGTTATTTCCGAAAATGATTTCCTTGATGGCCTCTAGTTTAGCCGTTTCTGCAGGGTCTGTATTTTGTTTTACTTCCTTCGCCATGATTATTTGCTTTTGGCTAAAAGTATATTTTTTCAAGAAAATCTACAACTTTACGCAAAAAAGAACATGTCTTTAACGCCTTCTTCCATGCTCGATTTGGGCACAAAAGCCCCTACTTTCGAGCTTTTTGATGTAGTGAGTCAGAACATTAAATCACTAGCTCAACTTCAAGGGAAGAATGGAACTGTAATACTATTCATCTGTAATCATTGCCCTTATGTAAAGCATATTGAAAAGGCTATTGTTGACGTTGCCCATCAGTATACTGCACAAGGATTTTCGTTCATCGCTATCAACGCCAATGATGCGGAGGCATACCCCGAAGACAGTCCTGAAAAAATGCGCGAAACTGCACTGCAATTGAACTTCAACTTCCCATACCTGTTTGATGAAACACAACAAGTAGCAAAAGCGTATCAGGCAGAATGCACTCCTGATTTCTATGTATTCGACAATAACTTGAGCTTAGTCTATCGCGGACAATTTGATAACGCTCGTCCTGCTAATAGCAATCTTCCGGATGGTAAAGACCTAACGAATGCCTTAGAGGCTTTACTACGAAAGGAACAACCTTCGCGCCTGCAAAAGCCAAGCATAGGATGTAATATCAAATGGAAGAAATAATTAACGGATAACTTCCAAGCGCTTTACTGAACTTTCATTACCTGAAGTAACTTTTACGTAGTAAATACCTGTGGGTTGAGTTGTCAAATCTAATGTACTTATTCCGTTTTCAGATGAAGTGGACAACACCAATTGACCCACGGTGTTGTCTACAAACACATTCGTTTTACCTTTTTCATTTGTACGCACAGTAAACATTCCCTTGGTCGGATTAGGGAAAACATCAATGGAAGAGGTGGCACTCAATTCCTCCATACCGGTTACAACTTCCACCCATGCGATTCCGGCTCTGGAAGTCGCCAACATAGCATGCATAATGCCTATTTGTTGTTGTGTAAACATATTTAAACAACGATCATCGGAATAATCCATATAGTTTTCGCTCATATCCGGATCATCAACCGGACTATCAACACATGTATTTGAATTCTTATCGCAAGTTTGTTGATGCGCATTATTCGCTTTAGGCGTATCATCTAAGCCATCATCATTAGCACAGGTTCCGTTGTTATCGCCCCAAATGTGACGTAAACCCAAGTAATGGCCTATTTCATGCACGGCACTTCTTCCGCCAGAAACCGTTGAATCGATGGGATTAGGATTATTGTTACCTACAACTCGTGTATCTAAAACCACGCCCTGCTTCGAAGAATCCGCTCCGCTATTGGCCGGCCAATTCGGGGCATTATCGGGAGGGAAAGCATATCCCAGCACCCCAAACAAACTAATGTTGCATACCCAAATATTCAAATATTGATCGGTTGGCCAAGGATCTTTTCCGCCAGTTGCTGCCGCTTTTGCATTATCCGTAAACGCATTGTAACCCAAGAAGCCCGGATTTCCTACAGTGTGGGTTATACCGGTTGTAGGGTTGCCATTCGGATCAGTATCGGCCAAGAAAAATTCGATTCGGGTATCGCCTGCGCGGTCTTGAAACACCGGACGAGTATCTACTGTATCGGCATTTCTTCTTCTGTAATCACGATTTAAAACATCAATTTGATTGCGGATAACCGAATCGTCTATGTTTTCAGCCGGTGTAGTATAAAGTACATGAAAAACACAACGAACGTGGTAAATAGTATCACCAATAGCACGATGTGCTGATTTCCCGGCAGCATATTGTTTCGCTTGGTTGAAAATAGCGTCAACTCTTTGCATGTAGCCGGGTTGCTGCGTTTCTTTTTCGAGCATTAACTCGTGCGTGTAACAGCGATTGAGCTGTTGAGCGAAGGAGAAATGGACAATAAAAATTGCACCAATTAGTAAAACGATTTTATGCATAAGGTGGTTTTGTATAACGAATATTGGAAAATATTCTGTTACACCAAACTCTTCTCAACAAAAACTTTATCGACTCTTCCTTTAATCGGAGGAGAATGTTTTGTGACCCGAACTCGCGCATTTGCGATACTTGAAAAAACAACTTTTATCTCCTCTAAAATATCCACACATACCTTTTCAATCAGATTCGAAGGAATCTGCATTTTTTGCTCGGCAATTTTATACACCTTTTCGTAGTTAATAGTATCGTCTACCTTATCGCTCTCTCCGGCTGTAGAAAAGTCGTAATCGATGTACACATCTACTGTATAATGGGCTCCCGTCTCCTTTTCATGCGCATACACCCCGTGAAAAGCATAAAAGTGCATCCCCTCAATTCCTATCTGATTCATCTTTGCGATTATAGTGCGAAAATCGAAATTATACCCAAAAGGAAAAAGAAATATTCACAATGCTTTTCTGTTTTGACTTTCTTATGCATCTTCGTTCCGAAAAATGACTTTATGCGCCAAGACTTATACCAACACCACGACTATTATTTAATTGATGATTTATTGACTCCGGAACATAAATTGATTCGCGAATCGGTTCGTGCTTATGTGAAAGAAAAATTGAGCCCGATTATTGAAGACTATGCGCAACGTGCTGAATTTCCAAAACATATTGTTAAAGAATTGGGGGAAATTGGGGCTTTCGGCCCATCGCTACCGGCAGAATATGGCTGTGGCGGTTTAGATGAAATTTCATACGGAATCATCATGCAGGAATTGGAGCGTTGCGATTCAGGCATTCGTTCCACTGCATCGGTGCAAGGTTCATTGGTGATGTACCCTATTTACAAATACGGTTCAGAAGAACAACGCAAAAAATATTTGCCAAAACTCGCTAAAGGTGAACTTTTTGGGTGCTTTGGGTTAACAGAACCTAACCACGGTTCGAACCCGGCAGGTATGGAAACGAACTTCAAAGATAAAGGCGACCACTATTTATTGAATGGTGCAAAAATGTGGATTTCTAACTCACCATTAGCTGATATTGCTGTGGTTTGGGCGAAAAACGAACAAGGAAAAATTCGCGGATTGATTGTAGAGCGTGGCATGGAAGGCTTCACTACACCTACAACACATGGTAAATGGTCGCTTCGCGCATCTATAACTGGCGAATTGGTTTTCGACAACGTAAAAGTGCCGAAAGAAAATTTGTTACCAAATGTGGAAGGCTTAAAAGGTCCGTTAGGATGCTTATCTACTGCCCGCTACGGTATTGCTTGGGGTGCTATCGGTGCAGCATTAGATTGTTACGACACCGCTTTGCGTTATGCAAAAGAGCGTGTTCAATTCGGTAGACCATTGGCAGGATTCCAATTGCAACAAAAGAAGTTGGCAGAAATGATTACCGAAATTACTAAAGCGCAATTATTGGTTTGGCGTTTAGGTACATTGAAAAATGAAGGTAAAGCCACACCGGCTCAAATTTCTATGGCAAAACGCAACAGTTGCGAAATTGCATTGAACATTGCCCGCGAATCGCGCCAGATATTAGGTGGAATGGGCATTACAGGTGAATACCCTATTATGCGCCATTTGATGAACTTGGAAACTGTAATTACTTACGAAGGAACTCACGATATACATTTATTAATTACCGGACAAGATATTACCGGCATCAATGCGTTTCAATAAACCGAAAAGCACTTAACGCAACAAAACAAAGGCTATGGCAAGATATGAGTTGATAATGCCCAAAATGGGTGAAAGTATTACAGAAGCTACCATTCTGCGTTGGAATAAGAAAGTGGGCGACAGCATAAAAGCTGATGATGCAGTACTGGAAATTGCAACAGATAAAGTTGACTCTGAAGTTCCGTCTCCGGTTTCAGGAGTATTGAAAGAAATTTTGTTTCAGGAAAATGATGTAGTGGCTGTAGGAAAAGCTGTGGCTATCATCGAAACAGAAGCTGCAGGTGGTTCAACCGTAACTTCGGCTAGCTCCACTCCTGCTGCTACAGTTACTGCTCCGGTAAAAACCGCTGCTGTTCAACAACCGGTGGCTGCTGTGGTGAACAATGGTAATCGCTTTTACTCGCCATTGGTATTGAACATTGCGAAACAAGAAGGGGTAAGCATGTCGGAGTTAGAAGCCATGCCGGGCACAGGAGCAGAAGGACGTGTAACGAAAAAGGATATTCTAAACTATGTTGAAAATAAGAAAAACGGAGTTGTAGTAGAAATGCCGGCTGTAGGTAGTCAGCAAGAAACCATTGCCGTTAAAGTGGAAGAAACACAAGTAGTGGCTGCGAAATCGTATAGTGGAAACGTGGAGATTGTAGAGATGGACCGTATGCGCAAGCTCATTGCCACCAACATGGTAAATTCGAAACATGTATCTGCACACGTAACTTCGTTTGTGGAAGCCGATGTAACGAATTT
The DNA here is from genome assembly GCA_044226285.1 of Chitinophagales bacterium. Classification (GTDB taxonomy): domain Bacteria; phylum Bacteroidota; class Bacteroidia; order Chitinophagales; family LD1; genus CALAYL01. Next base: position 120,794 of record JBGAHI010000010.1, read on the forward strand.
GGTATTATGGAGAAACAAGATCAAAGACAAGTTTAAGAAAATGTATGGCGAGAACTTTACGTTTACGCCAATCTTCATTGAGGCAGTAGCGAAAGCATTGCGCGACTTCCCGATGATTAACTCTTCGATTGACGGCAATAACATCGTTATCAAAAAAGACCTGAACGTGGGTATGGCTGCAGCTTTACCAAGTGGCAACTTAATTGTACCGGTAATCAAAAATGCCGATATGCTGAACTTAGTTGGTTTAGCGAAAAAAGTAAATGAACTAGCCGATCGCGCCCGTGCCAATAAACTAAAACCGGAAGAAATTGAAGGCGGAACCTTTACGCTTTCCAATGTAGGTACTTTCGGCAATGTGATGGGTACACCTATCATCTTGCAACCACAAGTGGCCATTTTAGCAGTAGGTGCCATTCGCAAAAAGCCTGTGGTTATTGAAACACCCGAAGGCGACACCATTGGTATTCGTCACATGATGTTCTTAAGTCATTCTTACGATCACCGTATTGTAGATGGTGCATTAGGAGGTTCATTTGTAAAACGTGTTGCTGATTACTTAGAGAAGTTTGATATCAATAGAGAATTGTAATTTACTTTCTCTATCAAAATTTTAAAGCCGATTGCATGTATAAAAATACATGCAAATCGGTTTATTCGGGGGAATCAAAAAGTATGAGTAACTGAAAAGTAGTCTTCAATTGCATTTATAGCGTTTTGTGTACCATTTTCTGTTCTGAGTATTGCACCAATTTTCTTTACGTTGTTTTGAATTTGAGCACTATTAACCTGCTCTAAAGCATCCATAAATTTAGCGATAGTTATTTTTTTTATTGGAATGTGAACTCCTAATTGTTTACGTTCAACGATTTTGCCCCAAGTAGGCTGATCGGTATAAAACGATATAACAATTAACGGTAGATTATGACGAAGCATAGCGGCTAAAGTACCTGCTCCTCCGTGAAAAACACCAACTTTACAAAAAGGGAAAACTACTTCATGATTAACATATTTGAGTACATAAAGATTCTTATGTGTGGGAAGATCATCAAATGCAGACCAACCCGTACAAAACAAAATTCGCTCATCCGTATGATCTAGAATGGAGAATATAATGTCCTTTATCTTTAGGGTATTCCCAACTCCGTTACTTCCGAATCCGATATAAATAGGGGGGGGGCCTTCAGTTAACCACTGCAATAATGCCTCGGAAGTTTTATCCCAAGCATGAGTGGTCCGGAGCTTTGGAGGAACCGTTAAAAAACCTGTTATCTTATGGTGTGATTCCCAGTCGTTAGGCTCAGGAATAAGTGCGGGACTTAAGCAATATAAATCCAAGACTTTTTTATCGTCCAAATACTGAATAAGGTTTTGCTTGAGTAACGGTAGACCAAGTTCATCTCTGAATGCATTGGTATCCTTTTTATTAAAAGCCCAAAAGAAATAATGAGCTATTTTATATGTAAATCTGTTGTACCAAGGAAAATTTAAAAAATCGAAATCACTAAGCGGAAAAGCTGCAGTCCCCACAACCGGTGGCATAAAATATGTTATGGCCATTGGTTTCTGCTGCTTTTCTGCAATGGTGCTTACGATGGGGAGTGTCATAGCATTTGCAATGATGTAATCCACATTACTGATAGCATCGATATAACTTTTTCGTAATGGTACACGATTTTCATGCAACACTTTGAAATAGTATTGCATGAGTTTTATGGAATTCTCAGTTTTTAAAATGGTTTGGCCTTCAGGTGCATTCATCATTGACTCAGCTTCTCCAAAAAGGGGGAGGAATGTGATACCAAAACCTTCCACAAAAGATTTAAAATCGGCAGTGGCAGCTATGGATACAGAATGTCCTTTATCTATTAAACCATGCGCCAATGCAATATAAGGTTGCAAATCACCTCGCGTTCCATACGTAAAAATACCAATATTCATTTTGCGAATAAACACATTGGGTATTTCATTTTTTTTAGTTTATGCTAAAAAATATTACCCCTTCCGTATTCTACTCAAAGTAACCTGATTCATCCCTAAATAGGAAGAAATATAGCCGAGTGGCACTCTATTAAGCAAAGTAGGGTAACGAGTGATAAAATCTTCGTAGCGCGATTTGGCCGAAAGGAGTTGGAGTATATCTATTTTATGTTGAAGTTGAACAATAGTTTGAACTGCAATTAATCTACCTAAACGTTCTATATCGTGAAATTGCCCAAACAATTTTTCTAGATCGGCAAAGGAAACGCTCACTACTATACTTTCTTCTAACAATTCAACTTGATGCACAGTATTTTTAACAGGAAAATTACGTATTGCCGGACCAACTATAGTATTCTCAATTCCAAACCAATCGGTTACTTCTTTGCCATTATGGTAGAAATATGCTCTAACAAGACCTTTCTCAATAAAATAAAGATGTCTACAAGCTGCAAGATCTGTAATGAGGATATGTTTTTTAGGAAATATTTTTCGCTCCGCTACATTTGCAATTGCTGATATGGCCGATGATGAAAGCGGAGTAAATGCGTTCAAATAAGCAATAAATGGGTCTATATTCATTATTCCGGCTTTTGCTTTTTCGTTTTCACAGTTGCTTTTGCTTTATGGTTATAGTCCAAGCATAGATTTATCCAATACTTTAATTCTCGTTTGGATGTCCAAGCGCTTTCATCAACGTATACAAAACCGCGCATGGGTCGTCCGGTAAAAAGCATTTCGCTGCAAGCTTCTTTTTCGAGCAAATTGGCATAAATATCAGGATCAATCCTACACATCATTTCATCCTTCACAACGCCAACGCACATTTTCCCGTTTACCATAAAGCAAACGCCACCAAACATATGTTTTTCCTCCACATGAGGTAAGTCTGCAATTGCTTCGCGGATGTTATCTGCTAATTGTTCATTGTAGGCCATTCGTGCGTTATTTTCAGATTTTAAGATAAAAAAATCCCTGTCCAAATGAACAGGGATTTTTAAAAGGTATGTAATAACTTTATTTCCAACCTCCGCCTAAGGCTTTGTAAACATTCACTTCGGCATTCAATTGTTTTTTCTTGATTTCGATGAGTTCCATTCTAGAATCAAGCGCTTCACGTTGTGTTAATAAAACCTCCATATAATCTGCACGTGCAGATTTAAAGAGATTATCGGAGATGCCAATAGATTGAACGAGTATATCTACTTCTTTTGTTTTGGTATCCACGCTTTGCGAATAATTTTTAATGCCCGAAAGTTGGTTGACCACTTCAACATATGCGTTTAAAATTGTCTTCTCGTAGTTATACACCGCTTGAATTTGTTTAGCTCTTGCTGATTTATATGCTGCAACAATAGCATTTCGGTTAATGAGCGGAGCCATTAAATCGCCAAACACACTATAGATTAGGGATGTTGGATTAAACCAAACAGCAGGATTAAAGGCTTGAAAACCTACTTCTGCAGAAAGACGAACGTTGGGGAAGAAATTCGCCTTAGCCGATTTGATATCAAGCTTTGAGGCAATCAATTCTTGTTCAGCTTGACGAATATCCGGTCTGTTCTCCAACAACTGACTTGGTATTCCCGCAGAAATAGAATCAAACACAGTGGTATTAAATGACGCTGCATTTCGTGCAATTGTTTTGGGGAAACTGCCAGTAAGGAAGTGTAATTTATTTTCCGTTTCTACTATTTGCTGTTGAATGTCATACTGCAAATTTTTTGTATTCAACAATTGCGCTTCAAAACGATTCACGGCCAATTGAGATACACGAGCTGCATCTTTCTGTTGCTTGATGATGTGCAATGCATTCTCCTGTATTTCGATATTCTGACGAATAATCAGCATTTGATTGTCGAGTGCCAAGAGTTCGTAATATGCATTCGCTATTTCTGAAACCAAATTCGTGACCATGAAATTCTTCCCTTCTATACTGCCTAGATATCTTGCCACGGCAGCCTTTTTTGCATTGCGTAATTTCCCCCAAATATCGAGCTCCCACGAAAAAAATGCACTAATGGCAAAATCTCCGATATATTTTGTGCCTCCGCTTGCTTTTTGGGCTTCTTCAGACTGCCCATTCCAAGTATAAGCACCTGCTTTATCGGGTCCTCCGCTCGCTTTCAAGCCTGCAAAAGGCAAGTACTCACCTTTGCGTGCTTTCACTTCGTTCTTTGCAATTTCGATTTCTTGCATAGTGATATTCAACTCTTGATTATTCTTCAAGGCGGTATCAATCAATGCAATTAAATTAGGATCGGTGAAGTAGTTGCGCCATTGCACTTTTGCTGAATTCGTTGTATCCTGCGAAGTTGCGTAACTTGAAGGCACTGTTTTATTTTCCGTTTTTATTGGCATCTTAAACAGCTTACAACTTCCTACAGATAATACAAGGAAGATCGAGATGATGTATTGTATTACTAATTTATTCTTCATTTCGCTTTGTTATTTTGTTGATCATTTTTCGAATAGTATCTGTTAATGCCGCTTGCGATTGTTCTTCTGCATAGGCTTCGCTTAATGGTCTTTCATCTTCTTCGCTGAAGAGTTGACGACCTTCTTGGAGCTTACCAAAAATGAAGTACAATCCCGGCACAATGAATACACCAAATATGGTACCCAATAGCATACCACCTAATGCCGATGCTCCAATGGTATGGTTGCCAACTGCCCCAGGCCCTGTTGCTACTACAAGTGGAATCAATCCGGCAATAAAGGCAAAAGAGGTCATCAAAATCGGGCGGAAACGCGCTTTAGCGCCTTCAATGGCTGATTCCAATACAGAAAGACCTTGATTATGTTTTTGCACGGCAAACTCCACAATCAAAACGGCATTTTTACCCAGCAATCCAGTAAGCATGATTAAACCTACCTGCGCATACACGTCATTGGAAAGTCCTAACATTTTCAACAATAAGAACGAACCAAAAATTCCCGGAGGTAATGAAAATAACACAGCCAACGGAAGAATAAAACTTTCGTACTGCGCGGCCAAAACCAAATAAACGAAAAGAATAACCACCATGAAAATATAGATGGCTTCATTTCCTCTTTTTACTTCATCATAAGATAATCCTTCCCAAGCAATATCATATCCTTTTGGTAGAGATGTTTTTGCTACCTCTTGGATAGCTTTAATTGCCTCTCCTGAAGAGTAACCCGGGGTAGGCATACCATTAATCAATGAAGATATATATAAGTTATAACGAGAAATCTCGTTCGGACCTTGGGTTTTAGTGATTTTCATAAATGCCGAATACGGCACCATTTCCCCTTTATCATTTTTGATATATAACTTCAAAAGATCGGTTGGTAGTCTTCTGTATTCGGGTGCCGCTTGTGTATATACTTTGTAGTAATTATTGAAGCGAATAAATCCTTGTTCGTATGTACTCCCCAACATGATATTCAAGTTTTCCATGGCATCTCCAATAGAAACTCCTTTTTGCATTGCCAGTGCATTATCTACGGTAATTTCATATTGTGGATATTTAGCTGAATAAAAGGCAAACAAACCACTCAATTCTTTCCTTTTTTCTAAAGCCTTAACAAAGTCTGTGTTTACACGGTCAAACTCTTTATAGTCCACATTACTTCCTTTATCCAATAGCCTCAAAGAGAATCCGTCAGATGTACCATAACCAGGCACAGCGGGAGGTTCAAAATATTCTATTTTAGCAGGAAGGTCTTTAGCTTTTTCCTCTAGTTCTTTAATAACTTGCTTAACTGAATGTTTGCGTTCTGACCAATCTTTCAAGTTAATCAAACAGGTACCTGCGTTCGAGCCTCGCCCTTCGGTCAAAATTTCATATCCGGCCAATGCGGTTACCGACTTGATATCCTCGTTCTTTTTAGCGATTATTTGAAGTTCTTTAGAAATCTCATTTGTGCGCTCTAATGTAGTTCCCGGAGGCGTTTGGATAATCGCATAAATCTGCCCTTGGTCTTCATTTGGAATAAATCCGGCAGGAACAATCTTGCTCATACCGAAAATTCCAAAACCAAAGGCAAGTAAAATTCCCCAAGTGAGCACACGTCTGTTTACGATTATACGCAAAATGCCTGTGTATCTTCCGGTTACTTTTTCAAATGTTCTATTAAACCAATCAATAAATCTGTTGACAGGTGTTTTTTCCTTTGCATGACCGTGTGTATTTTTAAGAAGCATTGCACAAAGCACAGGTGTAAGCGTAAGTGCAATAAATCCTGATAGTACAATAGCACTTGCCATCGTGATAGAAAACTGGCGGTACAATACTCCAACAGGCCCTGTCATGAATGCAACCGGGACAAACACTGAAGTCATCACTAAGGTAATAGCGATAATAGCGCCACTGATTTCAGCTAATACAAGTTTAACCGCTTGGAAGGCGGAAATATTATTTTCTTCCATCTTCACATGGACGGCCTCTACTACCACAATGGCGTCATCTACCACAATTCCAATCGCCAACACAAGTGCAAAAAGGGTTATCAGATTAATACTCAACCCAAAGAACTTCATGAAAATAAATGCACCAACGAGTGAAACGGGTACAGCAATGATGGGTATCAGCGTAGAACGCAAATCGCCTAGGAATATAAACACTACAATAGCCACAAGAATGAAGGCCTCAACTAGTGTATGAAGCACCTTTTCAATGGAAGCATCAACGAATTGTGAAACGTCATAGTTGATTTCATAATCCATGCCCGGAGGGAAATCTTTCTTTAATTCTTTTAGTTTTGCCTTCACTTCTGCAATTACATCGTTAGCATTACTACCCGGGTTTTGCTTTAATACCATTGATGCGGCAGGATGTCCATCCTTATTGGTGTAGATATCAACAAACTCACTACCTACTTCGATTTTAGCTAAATCTTTAAGCTTTAATAATTCTCCATCTGGATTTGCACGGACAATGATTTCCTCGTATTGTTCCGGTGTATTGTACCATCCCTTATAAGTAAACACATACTCTTGTGATTGGGCCATTTTTCCGGAGCTCAAACCTACTCTACCCGGTCTGGCTAAAACACTCTGCTCGTCAATGGCTTTTAGCACATCATCGGCTGATATGTTATAGGCTCTCATTCTATCCGGGTTTAACCATACACGGATAGCAAATGCACGGCTGCCTGTAACCTCCGCTCTACCCATTCCTTTAATACGTGAAATTTCAGGAACAAGAAATGTATTTGCATAGTTGAATAAGAACTTTTCATCGGCATCTTTATTGGTGCTGAAAAGATTCACATACATCAACATGTTAGGTGCTAATGGTGTAATAACAACCCCTTCGCGTTGTACTAACGGAGGTAAGTTCGACCATACTTGATCTACTCTTGATTTTACTCTGGCGGCTGCTATTGTTGGATCAGTACCAGGTTCGAAAACGATATCAATACTTGCCTCACTTGCACTTGTTGCATCTGATAACATATATTGCATTCCTTGTACCCCATTGATTTGACGCTCCATAATGGTTAAAGTCGATTTCACCAATACATCGGCATTCGAACCCGGAAATTCAATAAAGACTATAACCCGAGGTGGAGCAATATCCGGAAATTGAGCAATCGGAATGGTATTCATCGCCAATATTCCCATGAAAATTATTCCAAGAGAAATGGCAATGGCCAAAACTGGTCTTTGTATAAACGTATTAAACATTTCTTTTAAGTTTAGAATCCAGCCTAATTATTCGGCATGTAAATTTTTAAGATCTGAAATCACTTTCTCGATAGGCACAAACTCGGCATCTATTTTATCGTTATTCTTCACTTTACCCAGGCCTTCCATCAAAATTTTGTCTTTCGGGGTAATTCCGCTTGTTACTACATACAAATGGGGCAATTCAGTTCCTACAGTAATAGGCGTTGCATGTAAAACATGTTTATCATCCATCACATAAACATATTTCTTATCTAAGATTTCAAACGTTGCTTTCTGTGGAACGATGATGGCATCCTTTAATAATACAGGCATTAGCACATTCCCTGTTTCTCCGTGTCGAAGTAATCGGTTTGGATTAGGGAAGGTTCCTCTGAAGGCTATATTTCCCGTTTCGTTGTTAAAGTCAGCTTCAATTGTTTCAATAATTCCGGATTGGTCGAAGATTTCGCCATTTGCCATTTGCAATTTCACATTTAAAGGACTCTTTGATTTTGCTTTTGTAGCATAATCCAAGTATTCAGATTCCGGAACATTGAAATAGACCCACATTTTACTGTTATCGGAAAGTGTAGTTAACAGTTCCCCTTCTTCCACCAAACTGCCTACACGTTTACTGAAGCGGTCCATAATTCCATCGAAAGGCGCTCTCACCTCCGTAAATGCTAGATGGGCTTGAGCCAAGGCTAAGTCGGCTCGCTCTTTGTTTAACTTCGCTTTAGATAAAGCTAATTCACTTTTTGAAACGATATTACTATCCGCTAAGTTTTTGGTGGTTTGATATTCGATTTCTGCATAATCGACTTCGGCTTGCGACTTTTGCAATTCTGCTTGATACAATAAAGGCATGATTTGAAACATTACTTGTCCTTTCTTTACCAATTGCCCTTCATCTACATAGATATTTTGTAAATAGCCGCGCTCTTGCGATCTAAGTTCGATGTGATTAATAGAATGAATTTGACACACATAGTCTTTAAAAAGGAGTGTATCCTTTTGCATAGGACTTGTAATCAAAAATTTTGCGGCTTCTTCTTTTTCAGCTTTTTCGTTATGACAGCCTACGTTTAACAATAATATAGTTAGGCAAAGGAGAATGAGTACTCGCTTCATTTAATTATGGATTTAAGTTGATGAAAACAAATGAGAGAACATCCAGCGATGCTGAAATGCTAAAGAAGCTTATGCAAGGCGAATACCAATGCATACAGCTTTACCGATATGTATTAAGCGATAAAACTCTTCCAGGAATGGTAGAGAATAAATAAAGGAACCGAAGACCGGTTTTGTAGTGTATTGTACTTTGCTACTTTTAAAAAATCACCTAAAAATAGATGCAAAGGAAATTTTACTGCCGTTGGATCAGCTATAACAGCACACTCGTCTTCTACATCTTCTTCAAAGTCGTTTTCATCCGGAGCTTCTTTAACCTGCTGTGATAAATCTAATTCAAATGGAAGATGATAAGGGGTAATTTGACTATTGTTGTATAAATCAGAAAAAAGCAGTGTAGCTTGATGATGTACAATTGTTTCCGACTTACCATAATCAGCGAAAACCGAAGTTTGCTTTAACGTGAATACCAAAAGCAAAAGTCCTAACCAACTATAACGCATAGCAACACCTCCTCTAAGTCTGAGTTGTTGAAATGCATTAATTAAATCGGATTTTCTTTTCATTGGTGTGCGAATTTAATAAGCTATAATCAATATTTCAGATTATAACATTTTTTGGTTGTTGCTAAAAACTAATGTATATAGGAATTAACTTCCCCTTCGCTTTCTTCCACCTCCGCTTTTCGGGGCACCTCCGGGTGCTGCTCTTTTCTTGAAACCACCTTTACCCTTACCTGCTCCTTTGAAGCCACCTTTACCTCCTGCTGTTTTCTTAAATCCTGTCGGTTTAGGGCCCCACGGACTGCGCTTCTCCCCATCCGGTTTGCCGGTTGTAGATTTTTTGAATCCTTCTTTCACGCTACCGTATTTCTTGAATCCTTTTCTAGCCGCTCCATCAACTTTTTCAAATTCGCGTTCGGCTGATGCTGGTTTATCTTCATTTGTTCCGCCATAGGTTTTCTTCCCGAAAGCCGGTTTACCTCCGCGTTTAAAATCGGCATAACTGCTTTTCGGAGCGCGCTTAGCGGCTGTTGCTCCTTCAGAAGTATAACTGCGTTTATTTTTAGAGGCATGCGTTTGTTGTGATCGGCTCACTACAATGGCTCTTCCACTAATTTCCTTTCCGTTTAATGCTTTAATCGCTGCATTCGCTTGTGCTGCATCGGGCATTGTAACGAAGCCGAATCCTTTATTCAGGCCTTTTTCATCTTTAATCAATTTAATTCCACCTACATCACCATAGGCTTCAAAAAGGGCTCTCAATTCCGGTTCTTTCAATTTGAAAGGTAAACTTGCCACAAACACATCCATTGCACATATAATTTCGGGAAAGGTAGATTAAATAAACTAAGGAAGTGAATTCCGCTTTTTATGGCCTATTCTAAAACCGCATTTGTAATTACAAGAGGATTACTATCTTGTTTTGAAATTGAACACACAACCACTTTCATTATGGATATTAACTATAAAGCACTTCAAGAACTTATTGAAATTGACTCACCTACGGGTTTTACCCATCATGCTGCTGAATATTGTATGCAATACCTACGCGATTTAGGCTACTCGCCACAACTTACGCAGAAAGGGGCGGTTACTTGCTCGTTAGGAGAACAACCTACATTGAGTATTGCCGGACATATAGATACCTTAGGCGCCATTGTTTCCGCAATAAAGCCTGATGGCACTTTGCAAATCTCATTACTGAACGGACTTTCCCTTAACATGGCTGAAGGGGAATATTGTCGCATCCATACGCAAGACGAAAAAATCTACACCGGCACGTTGCTACTGAATAATCCCAGTGTGCATGCCAATAATAAAGTAAGCACCATCGAACGCACCATCGAAAGTATGCATATCCGCATTGACGAATTGGTGAAAACCAAAGAAGATGTGACCAGACTGGGTATTGCCGTTGGCGATATTATTGCTTTTGATACGCGTTATCAGGAACTGCCAAGCGGCTTTATCAAATCGCGTTACCTTGATAATAAGGCCGGTTGTTTGGTGTTGTTTGAAATTGCCCAAAGAGCCAAAGCCAGTGGTAAAAGCTATCCGGTTGAATTGTTCTTTTCGAATTATGAAGAAGTTGGCCACGGTGCTACCGGAGGTTATGCTTCTACTATTAAAGATATGTTGGTTATTGATATGGGTGTAGTAGGCAGCAATGTAGAAGGCGTAGAAGAAGCCTGCAGCATTTGCGCGAAAGACAGCAGCGGACCCTACGATTATACCTTCCGAAAAACGTTAGTAGAATTAGCGCGCAAGAACAACATAGCCCACAGAGTAGATGTGTATCCGTTTTACGGAAGCGATGGCAGTGCCGCATGGCGAGCCGGACAACAATTCCGTGTGGCGCTTATTGGAATGGGTGTAGCTGCATCGCATGGGGTGGAACGTACGCACAAGAAAGGAATCGAAGCCACCGTAGATTTGTGTATGGCATACTTGGAAACGATTTAATACTCCCCTCCTATTTTTCGGGCATTTAAAGTTGCATTATTACCGAAGGACGGTAAGCGCTTTGGTTTTTGTTTTTGGGCAGCAGATACATCGCTAAGTGCTTTCATGAACAGGACTATATCTTGTTTTTCTGTTGCATTTAAGGTTAGCGAATCAAAAGGCAAGGTTTGATTCGGCACGTTGAAACCTAAGCCTACACCTCCGCCTTTGTGATAGAATTCCACTACATCTTCCAATTTGGAGTAAGCGCCATTGTGCATATATGGAGCCGTTTCGGCAATATTTCGCACTGTTGGGGTTTTGAAGGCATGCAAATGTAAATAGCGTTTGGTGATTTTACATCGGCCACTGTCGGCATCTAAGGTTTTATTGTCGGAAGTCTCAGGCGTACCAATAACTTCAAACTCCGTTTCACCATAGAAAGGAGGAGTGATACCACTGAAAAGGGGTAGAAAATGACAAGAACCGCACAGTGCTTTTCCTGCAAAAAGATTGTACCCGTTATGTTCGCGAGCGGTTAATGCTTTATCGTTTCCGGCTAAATACTGATCGAATCGACTGTTAAACGAAGTGAGTGTTCGTTCATAAGCCGCAATGGCTCGTTGTACAGCATAAGCAGTAATGGTAGCTCCTGATGAGCCCGCAAAGGCTTCAGCAAATAGTTTTGTGTACTCTTCACTACCTTTCAGCTTCTCGCAGACATCTTTGAGCGAACTGCGCATTTCCACTTTGTTGTGCAACACCTCCGATACTTGTTCTTCGAGTGAAAATGCTCGTCCATCATCGAAAAAGCTGTTGGCATAAGCCAAATTGAAAAGTGGTGGAGCATTACGGGCTACTATGCCATTCTTGTCCATGGCAATACTTTTCGCCTGTCCATCACCAAATCCCAAATCAGGATTATGGCAACTGGCGCAACTGCGTTTACCATCACCCGATAAAATAGGATCGAAAAACAGTAATCGACCTAAAGCCACTTTTTTTTCTAATAAAGTGGTATCGAAATTATAAGGGGCGAAATAAGATGGGTTGTAAGCTGCTTTTGAGAATAAATTCCGTTCCCTCAAGTCAAGAGCTTGCATCCGGTTCGACCAAGGCAATGCTAACACCAAATGAAAATCAATTAAACTGATGTTCAGCATGAAGATATGTTGACGAATAAAAGCTAATCGATTAAATGAATCATAATTGGTATTTCTATCTAAAGCCGCTATCGCTGAATCGATTTCCATTTGCAGCTGTATACTAACAGCCACAATAGATACGATTTCACTTTCAGATTTATTCACTATAGAAGGATTATCCCCAAATAAGCCAATAACTTTTTGGAGGCCTTCCAAACAAGCTTTTGTTTCGATAATGTTGTCCTTTGTTATTGTGGCATCGTATCCATTGAGGTTCAAGCTGGCTATTCTGTGGAGTTCTATTTGACACATTTCCAGTAGCATACCATCCGATAAACCCATTTTAGAATAGTAATTGGTACTAAACATGGGTACCAAATGCTGTTGGAGGGAACGAACTTCCGTATTCAGTTCTGCAGTATCTATAGCATCGGATGAGGAAAAAAGGATCTCCTCGATGCGCTGAAAGCCATTGGGTTCGATGCGGAGATTGCCAAAGGCTTCGTCATATTTTGGGACGAGAGGGCCATTAATGTAAAACTTAGCCGGTCGCGGATAAAAATACTCCACAAAAAACTCGATACGTTTGTAATGCTGTCGGGCTTTTCGATATTGAAGTTGTAAAGTTGATCTGTCGGATGTGCTTAACGCAGTATTCAGTTCTTGATTGAGTGCATAGAGTTCTTCGCCAAACCATTGGATGGTTCGGTTGGAAGCATATACTTCGGCATTCAGTGGTGCAACTATTTTGCGGGTGGTAAAACCCACCAATCCAAAAAACAGCATCAACAAAACAATATTTCGCATAAGCCACGAAACTATGAAAATGCTATGCTTCTTCCAAAAAGAAAACGCCTGCTCTTGGGTAGAACAGGCGTTATTGTATGATTTTGATTGATTTAACTTCTGCCGGAGCTAAAATACTGTAAATCTTTCATGATTTGATTGGCAATGTTTTCAGAAGATGTTGCCGATGTACTTTCCGCGTAAATACGGATAATAGGCTCGGTGTTCGATCTGCGGAGATGAACCCAATCTTTATCGAAGGTGATTTTCACTCCATCTTCGGTATTTACATCGTAGTTCGCGTATTTTTCGCCAATTTGATCGAAGAGTTTATCGATGTTGGCGCTAGTGTCCAAGTCTAATTTCTTCTTAGCGATTACGTAGTTAGGATATGTAGCACGCAAAATTGAAGCCGTTTTATTCGATTTTACCAAATGGGTAAGGAACAAAGCAATTCCAACTAAAGCATCACGACCGTAGTGTAATTCAGGGTAAATGATGCCTCCGTTGCCTTCGCCTCCGATAACCGCTTTTACCTCCTTCATTTTCTGTACTACGTTTACTTCGCCAACGGCAGAAGCGTGATATTCTTGTCCGGCTTTCTCCGTAACATCTTGCAATGCGCGAGTAGACGACAAGTTCGATACGGTATTACCCTTCTTGTTAGCTAACACATAATCCGCTACAGCTACCAATGTATATTCTTCGCCAAACATTTCACCGCTTTCGCACACAAGCGCTAGGCGATCCACATCCGGGTCGACAGCAATACCTAAATCAGCTTTGTACTTTTTCACCTGATTCGACAACTCGCTCAAGTTTTCAGGAAGCGGCTCAGGATTATGCGGGAACTGTCCGTTGGGTTCAGTATATAATTCCGTGATTTGTTCAACGCCTAAAGCACGCAATAACTTTGGAACGGCAATACCTCCTGTTGAGTTCACGCAATCGATAACCACTTTAAGGTTCTTCGCTTTAATGGCTTCTACATCTACTAATTTCAGTTTTAGAATGCGTTCGATATGTTTATCAATATACGTATCATCGGTGCTATACGAACCAATAGAGCTTACTTCTTCGTATTCGATGGCTTTGTCTTCGGCAATGCGCAACACCTCCTCGCCAGCTTTGGCGGAGATGAATTCGCCATGCGAGTTCAATAGTTTAAGGGCATTCCATTGCTTCGGATTGTGAGAAGCGGTGATGATAATACCCCCTCCGGCACGTTCGTCATGCACGGCAAGTTCTACAGTAGGTGTGGTCGAAAGACCCAAATCTACCACATCGATGCCGATAGACATAAGTGTACCGGTAACGATATTATTAACCATTTGACCTGAGATTCTGGCATCGCGCCCAATCACAATTTTACGGTTGCCGGTGGTTTCGATAACCCAAGTTCCGAATGCGGCCGTAAATTTCATGATATCCTCCGGTGTAAGATTTGAACCCGGAAAGCCTCCTATGGTTCCTCTGATTCCTGATATTGACTTAATGAGTGACAAGGTGAAACGTTTTATTTTTTATGAGGTGCAAGTTTAATAAATCTCTGCACTTTCTTTGACTTTTTTTGCTTGGTAGTATCCGTGCATCAACACTGAAAAAAGGATTAATAAACCACCTATAAAGAATCTGTAATTCAGCACTTTATGCTCATTATATAAGAAGAAAGCTAAGGCAATTCCATAGATGGGTTCTAAATTTATAGACAAATTTAACGTAAAGGCATCGAGGTATTTTAGGGCGCTGAGGGACAAAATGAGGGTGAGGTGGGTACAGAAAAAAGCCAAAATGAAGAGCAAAAGCCAATCGGTGGAATTGGGAAATACCTTTTCGATTCCAAAAAAGGAAGTGTAAAACGGAAGCACGCAAGTAAGAAAAAGGAAGCCTGTTCCAATTTCGATGAAGGAAACCATCACCGGTTCGTTGGTTTCCAAAATGGGTTTATTGAGGATATTGAACAAGGAACCAACTCCGGAGGCAATGATGGCTAAAATGATTCCGGTGAGGAAAATCTGTTCACTGTAAAAGATGATCCAAATGCCGGCCATGGCCATTAGGCTGAATACAATTTCGGATTTGGCGATAGGTTTTCGGAGGATGAGGTATTCGAAAAAAACGGTAAACAAGGCTTGGGAGGCGAGCATGCTGAGTGTGATGGAAATATTAGAATACTTGATAGCCCCATAGAAGAATAGCCAGTGCACCGTAAGTAACACTCCTATTCCGGCCATTTTCAATCCATCGCGTTTGGAAGGCAAAACAAAGCGCTTGGTTAAAACAGCATAAATGCCCAAAGTAACAGAGGCAATCATAATTCGGTACCATACCAAATAGCCTTCGGAGAGGTTAATCCCTCTTCCGAGTACACCCGTTAAGCCCCAAAGCAAAACCGAAAGATGCATGGAGATAAGGGCCCGTTTTCCGGCTGCTGTAGATTTTACCGACAAAATTGAATGGTTTAGGTGGGCAAATAACTACTATTTCGGGCAAATCCAATATTAGTTGACAGAAAAAAAGCAGTCGTTCGTATAAAACAGCCTCCACTCGCTGATACTTAACGATTTCTTATTGATACAGCCACGTAAATGTGAAAGAGAAAAGTGATTTTTGGAGATATAAATACACCGCATGACAAAGTTTAAAACAATGGTTCTTCTTTTGGTTTCGTGCTGTTCGTTGGCTGCCTTCGCCTTGCCGAACGATAAAGATGAAGTACCCGCAAAAACTTCTGATTTAAAGATTTTGTCGTGGAATATTTATATGCTCCCGGCCTTGGTGCCTATGCCAGGGAGAATGGAGAGAGCACAAGCTATTGGTGATACTTTACTCAAATCGGACTACGACATTATTGTTTTTCAGGAAGCATTCCACAAAAAAGCGGTAGGCACTATTCGCAAAAAATTGGCGGCAAGCTTTCCTTATATGTATGGGCCTTTTAATGAACCGAAACGATTAGACAGAATTAACAGCGGTGTTTGGATTGTAAGTAAGACCCCTTTAAAGCTATTGAATACGGTTAAGTTTCCGGCCGGAAGAGGCTCAGACTATTTCTCGTATAAAGGAGCAGCTTTGATGGAAGGTTCTTTGCCAAACGGAAAAACATTTCAGATTTTGGGCACACATATGCAATCGGAGTTTTACCCTGAAATCAGAAAAGTGCAGTTTGACATGATGTATAAAGAATTGCTTTCGGTGAATAAGAAAGAAGGCGTTCCTCAAATTATTTGCGGAGACATGAACACTGAGACCTTGATTAAAGAGGAGTATTGCAACATGCTGGAGTGTTTGGATGCCGAAAACGGACAATTGGAAGGGGTTCAGAAAGAGACGTATGACGGTGATAAGAACGAGTTGATTACCGGAAGTTGGAAAAAGCATAGAACTACCTTTGATTATATTCTATTGCGTCATAACGGAGCGAAGATTTCTAGAACCGAACGCAAAGTGAGTGTTTTAAAGAAACGGTTGAAAAACGGCAAAAGAGACTTAAGTGATCACTACGGAGTGATTTGTGAAGTGAAATTTGACAGTCCAACACCGGTTCCTGTTTCCCGTTAATATTTATTAAGTAATATTTTCTTGTGAAAAGCGTTTTTACTTTAGTATGGTGAAAACGCTTTTTATATTACTTGCAACCTTAGCTTTTGTGCATGCTGATGCACAAGCCGAAAAGTATTTAGCTGATATCCAGAAATACAACGAATCGTCTGTTTTTGAAGATGAACGTTATAAAGGCATGACTTGGCAAACCTTTTATGCCTTAGATGAAGCACAGGAATTTGTAGATCCGATGAATTTCGACTACGATTTGATGAATGCTGCCTTGCTTTTTGCCGTGAACAAATACAGAACCGCACGTGGCGCTTCGGCATTGGCATTTGAACCAAGACTGCGAGATGCGGCTTCTATTCATACTGATCAGATGGTGAAGAAGAAGTTCTTTGCCCATGAAAATCCGAGTAACACCTCTTTACGCGCATTGAATAACCGAGTTGAGTTGTGCGGCTTTTTCGGGCAGCATATTGCCGAGAACATTGCCAGAATGTATGTAGACATGAATAATCCGGAAACCTATACACAAGTGGCTGATAAAGTTATTCTATACCTAAGCCGATCGAAAGAGCACAATATTAACATGCTCGATAACAGAAACAAGTTACTGGGTTGTTCGCTCCTGTTTGATGGAACCGGAAATGATGGATATTTTTATTTCAGAACCACGCACGACTTTGGAGTACGGTAACTTACAGTAGCTTTTTCAATTCTTCCAGAAAAACGTTTTCAACTTCGTTAAAAGTGTAGACTTTACCTGTTAGCTCAGCTATACTGGTTACGCCTTTATCTTGCAAGCCGCAGGGCACAATTTTTGAGAACCACGCTAAATCGGTATTGATGTTGATGGCGATGCCATGCATGGTTATATGTCGGCTTACTTTGATACCAATAGCACAAACCTTTTTGGGGAAAGTGCTTTGATTTACCCAGATACCGGCAGCTCCAGGCAATCGATCGGAGGTAATGCCGAAATGCTTGAGGGTATGAATAACCGCTTCTTCCAGAATTTCAACAAAGCGAGCGGTGCCGATGCCAAAATTATCGAGATCGAAAATAGGGTAAACAACGAGTTGCCCAGGACCGTGAAAAGTGATGTCTCCTCCCCTGTCGATAGTATGAAAAGCCGCTCCTACTTTTTCGGGGACAAAGAGCATGTTGTCCATGCTACCGTTTTTTCCTAATGTATACGTAGGCTCATGTTCGCAAAACAGCAAATGATTTTCGGTAGGTAATGCTTGCAGCTTTAATGCAGTGGCTTGTTGGAACAACTGCAATTGGAGGTCTAAAACTTCTTGATAAACTGACCGCCCTGTCCCTCTTGGATGGACAATAATTTCTTTTCTACGTTTATCCATAGGGGATAAAGATATTTATTTGGATTACTATCTAACCACAACTTAGCATTATTTTCCAGCAAAGGTTTGTTTGCAACGAGTGAGTAGCAGCGATACAAACGCGCATTCATGCGGTTGATGGCCACATCGTACTCGTTTGCATTTTGAAAATCGGAGCGAATAACAGAATTGCTTGTTGGTCCGAATAAATTCACATCGTAAGTTAAAAACATCAAGTTCTCTTTGGTTTTCTTTCCACCTTGAAACAAAGCGATAGAATAGAAAGGTGTAGGAGGCACGAGTTGTTTATCGTGCGCATCTCGAATCACAAAGGCATTTTCGGCAATAATGGTGGAGCTCTCTCGGGTATTTCCGTATTCTTTGTATTTCCACTCGTTGGTTTGTTCACGTCCGTATACAACGCCAAAGTCTAGATAGTATACAGAATCGTGCGGCAAGTAGATAGCCGTATCTTTTTCGAACAATAACTTTGAAAACATTAAAGTATCCGATGAAACAAAACGAGCTTTATCGTCAACATCCATAAAATAGATGCGGTTAAAATTATATACACGAATACAGGCACTGATAATATTAAGGTTAGCTTTTAACGTTTTGAGTTCAATTTTATCGGCTAGTGCTGTTTCCCCTGCATTGCGATAGGCTTCGATTTGTCGTCTGTTAGTTTTTAAACGCACTACAACCGGAGAATGACGAAGTTTTTCTATCTCTTTATTGGCTTGCTCTATCTCTTTGCCGGTGAAATCCATTTTAAAACTGGTATTACCGTAAAACATTTTCAGTTCCTTCATCCGTTTTACAGAATCGCGCTCGGCAAGCGATTGCGCCCGGAGCATTCCAACACTCATCACACAAGCAAAAAACAATAGCAAAGCTATTTTCAAACTTCGATTCATTTCAAATCTTTTACAATTTCTTTCGGAACAAACTTGTTGATTTTGCCTTTTCCGCGAATGATTTCTCGAACAATGGTAGACGAGATAGATGATAACTCGGCAGACGACAAAATTAAAATGGTTTCCACGTTGGGGAACATGGCGGTATTGAGGTGAGCGATAGTCTTTTCATATTCGAAATCGGCTGAAGAACGGATGCCGCGTAGAATGTAGTTCGCTTTTTTTTCGTTGCAATAGTTGATGGTGAGGCCCGAGTAGCTATCGACAACAATTTTCTTTTCGCCTTTGAACACACGTTGAATCCATTCTTTGCGTTGCTCGAGGGTGTAGAGCGATTGCTTTTGTGAATTGACTCCAATAGCGATAATGATTTTATCGAACAGCGGCAGTGCACGTTTCACAATATCAACGTGACCTACCGTGATAGGATCAAAGGAACCCGGAAAAACAGCAATTTTCGACATAGTTTTGATATTCAAATGTAGTGAGGAATTGGTGATTGGTTTGTCATTTATTTGTAAAAATAGCAAAGATGGTAGTGCCGTAGTTTTTGAACTTGAAGAAGTTGGGATGTTGTTCGAAGTTATGGTTAGGGTTATGTTCCATAATGAACCAGCCATCGTCTTTCAGCAATTTGTAATGAAAGATGAGATCCGGAATTTCGGGGAGATTTGGAAGTGGATAGGGCGGACCGGCAAAGATGAGATCGTATTGCTCGGTGCAATGTTGCATGTATTTGAACACATCCATGGGAAAAACGCGCATGCCGGTGAAACCAAACTCTTTAGCCGTTTTTTTGATGAAGTTAGCGCATTTAGGAAACTGCTCTACGATAGCAATATCGGTACAGCCGCGGGACGACATTTCGTAGCTGATGCTGCCGGTGCCGCCAAAGAGATCGAGGAATTTAACCGCTTCGAAATCGAAATTGTTGTTGAGCATGTTGAACAGTCCTTCCTTTGCAAAATCCGTTGTGGGGCGAGTTGGGATATTTTGCGGTGGGTGAAACTGACGCGATTTTAATTGTCCTCCAATGATGCGCATATTATAGACTAAAGAGATGAATATTTTGATGTTTCGGATATTGGGCGAAGAGCTTAGACAGCACAACAGCCGGAGATTCCAAGAAGGAAACTTTTTGAAAATAGGTATAACTGATATTATAGAGTTGCGATGGGAAGGCTACATCTCCGGACAGCACCAGTTCGGTAGCTTCGCGGTTGATGTGGAGTTCTTGCGCAATGAGGTTGGTGTAGTAGGCAAAATCTTCGGGGCTACGAAAATCGAAGGTGTTGAAGAAACGAATTTCGGTAGGTGAAAGTGCGTAAAACACACAGAGCAAGTGGGCATCGATATGCACGAAAAGCTTTGCGGGTGTGGCTTGAGCGGCAACGAGTTTCATCCATTGCAGCGGTAGCACGTGATAGGTAGCTGTTGGGAAAAATGCAGCATAAAACTCTTGCAGGGCTTCATCGATGGGCAGTGAGCCGACTACTTGAAGTTCGTCCCAGGTGGAAGACAGATAGTCCGGTCCTTGGGGTTTATAGAATTCGAGGGGCGTGAGTTCTGCTCGTCCGGTTATACCGATTTTTATGTGTTTGTAGCCGTTGGCGAAGAGTACATCGGTGGCTACTATTTCTTTCATTTCGTGCAGGGCATCGCTGAAGCGAGTGATTTGGAGGAAGCTATATTGGCGGTAGTAGATGAGCTCTCCGGAATCGGCTCCGCGCACACAAACGCGAAAGGAGTTTTCGATGAAGGCGAGGCATAGATCGAAGCTCCCTTCAGGCATGGCGCTGAGGAGGATTCCGATTTCATCGATGGTGTAGGTTTGTTTCACGAGCGCAAAGCAAAGAAATTTTTGAGGATTTTTGGAAGAAGCGATTGAAAAGTCTTCGTTATAGAGGTATCGAGTGGGAGGACTGGATGGAACGGGAAGGTTTAAACACATAGACACATAGCTTATATAGAAGATTGCAGCTGCGCGGCTTTTGGAGGACATGGAGGGATGAAACCGGTGTTTCATCGGGGAAGAGGATTTTAGGAGAAGAGATGGTAATCTCTTCTTTATATAACCATCCAATCGGAAGACTTGATGGAACAGGGGGAGTTTAAACACATAGGAACATAGGGCATATAGAGGAAAACACCTTCGCGGATTTGGGAGGCCACAGAGGGATGAAACCGGGGGTTCATCAAGGAAGTAGGATTTTAAACACAATAGAAACATAGAACATACAGAAGAAAGGCGCTGAGCGGTTTTGATCAGGAATCAAAAGGATGAAACTGACGTTTCATGAGAGATGGATTTTTAACACATAGAAACATAGGACATATAGAAGATTGCTCTTGCGTGGTTTGGAGAGAAATCATAGGAATGAAACTAGGGTTTCATTGGGGAGCCGGAGTTTAAACACATAGAAACATAGTACATATAGAAGAAAGATAGCTGCGCGGTTTTCGGAGGACATGGAGGGATGAAACTAGGGTTTCATCGGGGAAGGGGATTTTAGGAGAAGAGATGGTAATCTCTTTGTTATAGGGCCATCCAATCGGAAGACTTGATGGAACAGAAAAATGTGTAATTGCTTGTTATCGGTTTTAGTCGTTTGCTTTCGGCTAGGGGACTTGATTTTACTAGTTTTGCAGTGGTTAGAGGGGCTTGAGGTAGGCCTCTTCGCGTGCGGGATTGCAGTGGAAATCCTTTGCCGATTCTTCGAGGCAAAGATTGGAACGAAAAGCCCGGTATCACGCCCAAAGTATTAAAGTGCATTTGAAAATGTTGGACAGTTCATGCAATGGCAGGCAAAGTTGGTGACGCACCGTGGTGAAAGGCGGATTGCGGTTTATTTTGAGCGGGACAAGGCGTTGATTGCGCGGATAAAGCTGTTGGAAGGTGTGCGATGGAGTGCCTCGATGGGGGCTTGGCATTTGCCGGATACGCCATTTTACCGGGCGAAGTTTAAGTTGCCGGAGGAGGTGCGGTTTAGTGCGGGGCATGTGGACCAGGTGGAGCGGTTTAGGCAGTGGTTGTGTTCGAGGCGGTATAGTGAGAGTACGATTAAGACGTATACGGAGGCGTTGAAGTCGTTTTTGGTGTTTTACAACGAGCGGGCGGTGGAGGATTTGACGGAGCAGGATGTGATTCGCTATAATAACGAATATATTTTGGCGAATAAGTTATCGTCTTCGTACCAGAATCAAATTGTGAATGCGATTAAGTTATTTTTTGGGATTGTGTATCAGTCGAGGATGAATCCGGAGTTGATCCATAGACCGAAGCGGCAGAAGTTGTTGCCGAATGTGTTGAGTAAGGAGGAGGTGAAGTTGATTTTGGAGGCGCATGGGAATTTGAAACACCGTGTAATGTTATCGATGATTTACAGTTGCGGTTTGCGGTGCGGGGAGCTGCTGAGTTTGAAGCCGAATGATATTGACACAGTGCGGGGGGTGGTGATTATTCGGCAGGCTAAGGGGCGGAAAGACAGGATTGCGCCTTTATCGGTGCGGGTGTTGGATCTTTTGGGAGAATATTATAAGAGTTATAAGCCGTTGGTATGGATTTTTGAAGGTCAGGAGCCCGGGGAGCCTTATGATGCGCGGAGTTTGCAGTTGGTTTTGAAGCAGGCTTTGGCGAAAGTGAAGATTACGAAGCCGGTGACGTTGCATTGGTTACGGCACAGTTATGCGACTCATTTGTTGGAGAGCGGGACGGATTTGCGGTACATTCAGGAGATTTTGGGGCATAGGAGTAGTAAGACTACGGAGATTTACACGCATGTAAGCACGAAGAGTATTCAGCGGATTGTATCGCCCTTTGATTATTTATGAAAAGCGGTATGAAATGTTTAGTTTTGATAGTATCAAATGATAGTATAAGAAATGAAACCACCATATGAAATTACATCTAAGTCCCTTCAGCTTATTAGTTCCATTTCGATAAAAATTGGAGAAGTAAATGCCAAAATGTTGGTTAGGCAAAATCCAAAATTGCGAAAACAGAATAAAATCAAGACTATACAATCATCTTTAGCCATAGAGGGTAATACCCTATCGGAAGAACAGATAACTGCATTGCTTGAAAACAAAAGAGTTGTTGGACCAGCAAAAGACATTAAAGAAGTATTAAATGCATTTGTTGTTTATGAGCAACTAAGTGTGCTGCGACATACATCGGAGCAGGACTTTTTAAAAGCACATAATCTATTAATGAAAGGTTTGGTTGAACAACCCGGGAAATACAGAAACCAAAGTGTAGGGATTGTAAAGGGTTCGAAAATAGCGCACGTTGCACCACCGCACACTAATGTTAGCTTGTTGATGAAAGATCTTTTCGTGTATTTAAAAGACCAATCGGAGTTAACGTTAATAAAAAGTTGTGTTTTCCATTATGAAATGGAATTTATACATCCATTTATGGATGGGAACGGCAGAATGGGGAGATTATGGCAGACATTAATTTTAATGAAAGAGTATCCATTATTTGAATTTTTACCGTTTGAATCGCTCATCTCGAATAATCAATCCTCTTATTACGAGGCTCTAGCGCTATCGGACAAAGCGGGTAAATCGACAATATTTATTGAATATATGCTGGGTATAATCGATAAATCGCTTGATCAGTTGTTACAACAAAGAACAAAAAAGCTGAATGAGATAGATAGGCTGAGTATATTTTTAGGAACAATGGATGGCGTATTTACCAGAAAAGAATACATGAACTTTTTTGCTGAAATTTCGAGTGCCACTGCGAGTAGAGATTTAAAGAACGGTGTAGATATGCATATTTTAGAGCGATATGGAGAAAAAAAGACAACGCAATACAAGAAAATATAGTTCCAACTTGCTATTTTTAGGTAATGAAAAATGGCATACACTTTATAGATTGAATTGTATCCACTCATTATTAACGATAAAAATCACCCTTTATATCCACTAAAATGAAATATACCAAAACGATAGACAACTTCGCAAAGCGCACCATTTTGGGGTGGATGAGCGAAGGTTTGTATCGGGTATATGCTAGTTAGCGGTCATTGTAAAAGTCGACAACAAATGAGACAAATTCAATTAATTTTTCTTCTGACAATACTTTTTCTTATTAGTTGCCATACTGACAAAAAAAAAGCTCTAATAGGAAATGATGATACTCATCAATTCCCTGTCGTACTTGACACATTTGGCATTGACTCATTTTTCCATTATCTCAACAATGATAGTCCAACTTGGCTTTCAACTTCTAATTACAATTTTTACTATATAGGTAAAGTTGAGGACACCTTTTATCTAAATCCTTTTATCAACTTCTCATATCCACCTCTACCACCGACTTTGTATACAGACACTAAGAAAATTAATAGAACAAAATCGCCTAAACACGAAAATCCATTCAAGAAATATTACGTTGATTGGGACAAGGAAATAAGTTATAAATACTGGACAAAAGCTAAAATTGACATTCGGATTGACACAGCATTTCATAAGCATAGCTTTTTGCCTATTATGCTCACTAATGTAGATACAGAGAAAATTATTATAGGATACGGCAGGCATATTCCTATAGTAATGGAAGCCACTGACAGTTTAGGACATTGGCAACCGATACAAGAAATATTCAGTTATATGTGTGGTGTTGGGGTAGGTTCGATAATTCTACCGCCAAAAGAATGTGTCTTGACATTAACACCAATCTTCAAGGGGAGTTACAAAACAAAATTAAGACTAGTAATTGGAGACAATCAATCTAAGGCATTTTTAGGCTATATTAACTATAGTCAATTTCAAAATAAGTGACAAATTAGGGAAATATTGAGACGACAATAAATGACGAAAGAAAAGAGAATAAAACAACGAACCGCTAACAGCGGTTTTGCGTTATGCGGGCAGCTTGGTTCATTGGTAAATTTCAGTTACTTTTAAATTGTACTAAATATCCAAATTATTCACCCAAATCCCGCACACCGCAATAGCCGCAACACGTTAGCTGCAACTGCATTTCAGGGTTTCGCCCTGACGATTTTTCAGGTAGTTTTTAATTTAGAATGTCCCAATTTATTTTGGTTTGCTTATGCTCTACTTTCCATTGTGCTTTTAGGATAGGGCGCTTGGACCACGTC
>JBGAHI010000011.1:0-102650 GCA_044226285.1 Chitinophagales bacterium
TGAGAAAAGTAGCAGAAGGGAAAAATAAGATGAGCGTTATTAATGCCATTAGAAACAAAATTATTCACCGGATTTTTGCTCTAATCAACAACAAAACTGTTTATCAGAAAAATTTGGTTTTGCCATAGAAATCCCTCACGGGGCATTGTGCTTTAATGAAATTTGTCTTACTGAAAGAAGCCACTAGCCATTAGCTACTAGTAAGTAGAGTCTGTCGCAAACAAATATCCCCGTCAGGGTTCAAAACCCTGACGGGGATATTTGTTTTACCTATTGAAATCCAAATTCTAAAAGCGCCTTATTCCTTAACGAATTTCTTCACTACATGTCCATTCGTTCCTGTAAAGTGAATGAAATAAGTGCTTGGGGCAATATCATTCACGTCAATCTGATTTTGTCCTTCATGTAAAGGAATCGAGCGTATGCTTTTTCCGGTCAAATCAACAATAGTTACATTACCGAAAGTATATTGTTTATTATCGATGGTAAGTATGTTGGACGCAGGATTAGGGAAAACAGAAAGCAGGTCAGTGTTGTTTTCGCGGTCATCTATACCAGTGCTAAATACACATCCCCACCAATTAAAATTTCTTGAAGAATTTCGCCATGTACTGGAAGCCGTTACCCAAATTTCTGTAAGCGAAGAGGCTATTTCATTGTTAACTGTTGGGGTATAAGTATATCGGTAACTGTTTTTCCATGTCGAAGTGCCTATATTCCATGTTTCATTCAAACTCGTAGTGTTAAAGTTTTGTGCATTGTAAGTATTCGTTTGTCGAGATGAGTTCATCCAAGTTGATGTAATTGTATCCCATTTATAGGATAATGTAAGTGTTGCCTTATCGGCCGCATTGAGGGTGTAATCAATTTTAGTGTTATTGATATAACTACTGCCAATGTAGTTGTAGCTAGTGTAATTCGTTGGTGCACTGTTTGCATTTCTTGCGTAAACGTATTTTTGACTCGGTCGCCAAACATTCGCCACAGTATCCCAACGTTGAATGTACCCGGTATCCACTAATCCGCTTGACGGTATGCGATGGTAAACCAATCGCGTATCGTTTCTGTAGGCCGAAAGGTGGGCTTGCCAGTATTGCAAAACATATTCACTCATTTTTCCGCCCGAGTAGCTGTAGATATATTTATAAAAAGGGTTTCCGGTGGTTCTGTTAATGCCTTCATAGAGAATATTCAGTCCATTCACATCAAAAGTAGAGTGGTAACTGTAGCTGAGTTTCCAGTCCGAAATGCCTGAATTCCATCCATAACGAAGCGTGGAGTCATAATCTTGACAGTCGGGTCTCGAGTAGTAAACTTGTTTCTCGGTAGGTTGCCAAGCACTGGTTGCAGAGTTCCATGACTCAGTATAGGTAGAGTCGTATTGATGAACTATCTGTGCAGAAGCAAAATGTAAACCCAATAAAATAAATGTAAGCGTTAAAATGTATCTCATAGTATTTGTTTTTGTATTAGAGAATATTTTACAAAGAGAAAGATAAATAAAAGCAGTTACACTCTACAAATACTCTACAATTTTAATATGAAAAGTTAAGTGTAGGTTAATATTGCTGTGATATACGAGTCAATTTACAACGTCTTCAACCTATCGGCCAGCTAAAAAAGCGCATACTTCTTCTCAGTTTGGTGGCGGAACACGAACCATTGTAGAAACTCCTTGGTCTTAAAAAACAGAGCAATGCATTTGGCATACCACAAAAAGGACTCATGCAGAAATGCTTACTATAACGGACGTAAACAGCTTTGTGTGCTCACCACAGCTATTTTTGAAGTAAGAATTTACGAATCAGAAAAGTTTTTTCAGAATAAATTCGCATGTAATAAAACCCAGGTGAAAGCGAGTGTATATCAAAGGTATAATCATGTTTAGAAGGGTCGAAATCAATAGCCTTATGCAAAAATTCGGTACCATCCTTGTTCACAATCGAAACTTCGAAATGTTCCGGAACTTTATGGCTTAATCCAAGCATTAACAGGTGATGAGGGACATCTACTTTGGCAGAAATCGATTCAGTTTTAAACAAATTAGAATGCTTAATAAGTGAATCTTGTATATGCTCTAATCTTTTTAATGAAACTGATTTTTTGGTAGCAATTTCATGCAAATACGTTTCTTGCGAAAAGCCTATCATGCTCCACAAACACAATACTAAAAGTGTAACAGGTCTCATAGCTATTATTTTAAACGTAATTTAAGGAATTGGAATGTGTAGCCCTACTTTTTAGCATAGTTTAAGTGTTTCATTGGTGGATTGTATTTCTGCGGTTCGAGTCAACTCTAAACAATCCAATTCAACCTCGTTATCTCTCCTTCAACTTACCAACCCATTCAAAATATTCCTTCACTGTTTTTTGTTCAGCAACGGCACAAACACTTGCCAAGTTGGCATCACAAATAATTTGGCAAGTCAATTCAGTATCAGCATTAATAGTATTTGCTGCTTTACGGGATAATGTAGCCAAAGTAACCCCCACCGCCAAATCAGCGGCAAATACACCGCTCAGCGTTTTCAGTTGCCGTAATGTTTCTTCATCACAGCCGCCCACATAAGCCAACGCTATGCCTACTCCTCGCCATAAATCCTGTTTTCGTTCTTCAGCAAATGGCGTTATTAAGTTAGTCAACGTTTCCGGTTCTGCCTTAGCAGTGTACCACAACGAACGCCCTAAGCCTTGGTCGTATCCTCTGCGGAGGTTGTCGTTCAGCCATTCCGGGGTTTTCATGTCTTTCACGGCAATACGTTGCTTAAACGTACCTTCGCAGTAACCAGTGCCGTCTAGTACCCGCGGTAATTGCTGTGGTTCAATAGCTGCTTCCACTTGCTCTAATGCAATTCTTCGTTTCGCAATCGCCCAGCCCAAGCCAATATGTATTTGTGTGCTGTGTTCCGGTGCATGTTGCAAAAAAGCTTGCCAGTGCGGCAATGCAAAATCATTCGCATTAAAATCAAGAAGCGCCCGCTCCATAGCAGACGCTTCATACGCTATCGAAATAAATGTTTTATCGTTTTGGTCAAGCAATGCTGTCAAAGTCGCGTCATCCGCTGTTTCACTGGCCGTCACAGACGATGCCTGAAACAACTGTTGAATTAGCGCCATGTTCGCAACCGCCTTTTGCATTAGGCCATTTCGTTCACTTCATAAAACCAAAGCAAACTCACATCATCCACTACATTTTGTGCAGGTGTTACAGCTCCATCCGGAATAATATTTGGATTTACATTTTCCAAATCAAATGTGTATGGGTTGATTGCCATATCCACCGGAGTGTCTTTTGCTTGCGAACTCACCAAGCGGAAAATACAAGTAGCCATTTGCTCTAATATACCTAGATTTTCGTTCAATTGCGCTTCTAACAATTGGTCGGTTTCATGCACTTTTTCCAAACCTAATTGGAACGCTCGCATAAAGCGAATGTCAAACGGGTCGATGTAACGGTTTTCGAAAATTTCCGTTTGATAAGGCTTCCACGCCACAAACATATTTTGCATCCGCATGTTCAGTGTAGCTAATTTATCGCCCAATCCGTTTTCGGTTCCAAATAATCGTTTCAATAATTTCAAATTCACAAAGCCGTTGTTGGTGAACATCAACGAGTGAATAGACCAATACACGGCCCAATCCCAGAAGATTTTAATCACCATAATTTGCGAGTTCTCTAACAACTGATATTTGTTTTTGTATATCGGCACCCAATTCTCAACCTGACGTAAAAACGCCTGTTCATATACCTTTGCACGTACCGAAATATCTTCACCTTTTACATCGCGTAAAATTAAATCCGAAAGCCAAGTGTTGGCTAAAGCAATAAAATCGCTGCCCGGAGAGTACAATGGATCAAGGAAAGCACCTGATTCACCGGTTAATCCCCAACGTTCTTCAGCACTGTACATGCGTGTTGTGTTGTGCGCAAAATGTTTCAATTGCATGAAGTCGAGTACATTTGGTGTTTCGGGCTCCAATTTGCTGTATACCTGTGGCTCATTTACTTTCAACCACTCCATTGCTTTTTCGTAAGTGTTGAAAGAGGTAAGCGGATGAATATCCTGATCAGCCACAATGCCAATACTGGTGCAGCCTGTACCCAGTGGAATTACCCAAACCCAGTAGCCTTTATCCATAAAGTGAACCGTGCTTAAGTAGCGTAACTTCGGCTCTAGTTTGCTTTTCCATACTTGGTTATCCGTCCAAGTGTCCACATCTACCACACTCTTTACTCTCCACCACACCGAGT
Source organism: Chitinophagales bacterium (assembly GCA_044226285.1). Classification (GTDB taxonomy): domain Bacteria; phylum Bacteroidota; class Bacteroidia; order Chitinophagales; family LD1; genus CALAYL01. Next base: position 4,253 of record JBGAHI010000011.1, read on the forward strand.
TGATGTTGTGGTCTAACTCTTTCTGGAAACCTAATTTGCGTTTAATGAGTGCTGCTCTCGAAGCTGCATCTACTACCCATTTTCCTGAAACAGTATGTTCTTCACCGTTCAATTTGTAAGTAACGGTGTTCCCTTCTTTCGTTAAATTGAAATCCTTTACGATTGCCCCACTAAGGAATTTAACCCCTAACTCTTGTACATGTTTAATCATGTAGTTTTCAAACGTTCCTCTATCAATTTGGTGACTTGGCACAACCAATTTTCTACGTGGACCTAATTCCACTCGTGTCGTAATATCATTTTTGTTGTTCGATTTGAAAAAGGCACGTAGTCCATGTTTCGGCAATTCGTGGGTTTCCAAGTAATCTTTCATGCCCAACACATTTCTAAAATAGTGACTTGCCAATTCCACTGTTGATTCACCTACTTTGTGCGCTGCCATAGGTGCTTCGCCTTCACGTTTTTCCAACATTAAAATGGATATATCCGGGTTCGATCGTTTGAGTTGAATAGATAAGGTGAGCGCAGCAAGACCGCCTCCTAAAACGATAACATCATATTGTTTTTCCATAAGGTGAATTTAGTGGTATAAAAGTAGGTTAAATTCTGATTTTATATATAAAAATACATGGCTGATTGTTGTCATGAAACAAAGCTATAGCTGAATTGTTCACCACTCAAGAAAAGAAATGGAATTGCTATTTTAAGCCTGCTGCAATAAAATCAAACTGTAGCGTTTTCCCCAGAAATGGTTGAGGACTAATACATTTTTTATAGTTGTAAGTGGTGTAGCTTGGTTGACTTTAGTTATCTCCGGAATTGCTTGATGGCGAAGAATTTTACAACCCAACCACATCCCAAACGATGCAGCGGTGCAATAATCGCCACATAAGTGTTTGAAGGCTAGAAATTGCTTTCCAGCAAATACGTTATTTAATGCTGTATTGCTCATGGCATCAAGCTGAGTATCACCACCAGCACCATTTATAACAACATCAATAGCATTGGCATCGAGATTGTTTTCTTCTAGAAGGGAGTGTATTTGTACTTGTAATTCACTTGCATCTTCCGGTCGATATATTGTTTTTACGCCCAATAATTTGGCATAAGCATTAGGCGTTTTTTCTGATCCTAAAGTAAAGAACGCAGCGCCTTCGCCTTCAATAGTGCCTTGTCCATCTGATTGGAACAACGTTAAATTATTGATGTTTTTGCGTTTGTGTAAACCATCAAACTGTTTAATGGCATGTTGCTCTTTATTGGTTTCATCGAAAGCCCCTAATAATATGCGCTTTGTAGGCGTATCGGTGATTTGCATTAAGGCATCTTGCAATCCATTTTCAAACGAAAAACCACGATGCGCATAGGTAGTGTTATAGTTATTACACTTCATGTTCATGGCAATAGCTCCCGAAATAGTGTTGTAGGTGCTTTGCATGAAAAACGTTGGCGTAAGTTGCTTTTCTCCGTTGTTTAAAATTTCCCAAAGAAAATTGCTGGTATCGCCAATAGCACCATAGCCTGAAGCGGTGATAATGGCATCGGGCATGTCGAGTTGTGCATCTTGCGCACAAATTTTTGCAGCCGATAAGCCAATACGCAATAAGCGACTCATTCTGCGCAAAGCAACAGGATGAATATAATTCTTGAATTCAGGCAAAACACAAGGCAACACATTGTCGTTGTATTCGCTGATTTCGTTGAGAAATTCGCTGTTATCGAATGTTTTTTGCGGGGAAATATTTCCCAAACCCTGTACATAAAAAGTGGTGGTATTCTCCATGTTTTTGTAATCAGACTTTAGAAAATAATAGTGACGTGTTACTGCCACCAAAGCCAAAAGAGTTCGACAATACATGTTTTACTTCCACGTTTTGCATTAACTCTTTCAATGGTGAAATGCTAATTTCCGGCATTTGGTTTTCGAAATTCAAATTCGGAAACAATACATTATTTTGAATGCTTAATATTGAAAACACCGCTTCTACACTACCTGCTGCCGCTAGGGTGTGGCCGGTATAGGGTTTTGTTGAGCTAAAGTATGGCACATGCTCTTGAAATAATTTTTGAATAGCTAAGGCCTCCGACAAATCGTTGTTTTCAGTACCTGTACCATGACAATTTATATAGTCTACTGCTTTCGGTTCAACGCCTGCCATGGCTATAGCGCGCGACATTGAAAGCAATGCACCATCACCATCCGGTGAAGAGGCTGTTTGATGAAACGCATCGTTCGAATTGCTGTAGCCGGTTAATTCAACCAGTGGTTTTTTATTGTATTTGGCAATCATTTCTTCCGATTCCAAAACAACGAAAGCCGCGCCCTCACCTAGGTTTACGCCACCGCGTTGGGCATCAAACGGATGCATCGTGCGTTTATCTAAAATCATCAACGAATTGAATCCATTGAGGGTAAACTTTGAAAGCACATCGCTTCCCCCGCAAACCACTCGGTCTAAAATCCCGTGTTTAATGAGTTCTGCGCCTAATATAATCGCATTGGATGCTGAAGAACAAGCGGTACTGGTAGTGCTCACATAATCTTTGAAGCCAAATAAATCGGCTACTCGCTCGGTGTGTTCACCGGCATCAGTAACGTGAGCGTAGTTTCTGAAATTCCCGTCTTTACTTAGATCGGTTAAGTCGGTTAATATATTTTCGAATTCACGCATGCCTCCAACGGTGGTCGAAGAAATTAATCCTGTACGTGCTTCTTTTATGTTTTCAATATTGGCCGATGCTAATGCCTCGCGACAAGCAATAATGGCAATTAATGCTGTTCTTGTGAAGCCACTATTAGGTTGTACTCCTGCAATCGAACATAATTCTTCATCGGTCAGTTTGATCTCACCAACCGGAATCGTTTCGCTGTGAATGGTAGGGAATAGTTCTAGTTTGCCAATGCCGGAACGCTTATGGAGCAATGCGTCCAGGTGTTCATTCGTGTTTTTACCAATGGACGTAATTATCCCTGTTCCGGTAATAAACACTTTGCGGCTCATGCAGTTTTCGAAGCTTGTTGTTCACGGATGAATTCAGCCATGGTTGTCACGGTTTGGAACGCCTGACGACCCACTTTCGGGTCTTCAATCTTAATGCCGTAGTTTTTCTCTAGCATCACAATCAGCTCCAACGAGTCGATAGAGTCCAATCCGAAATCAGGTCCGAACAGCGGGGTGTTTTCATCAAACTCCTCAGGCGTCATGCCTTCTAGGTTCAAACGACTAATGATTTCTTTCTTTAAGTTGTATATCAATTCATCCATGGTGCAAATATAATAAAGAATGGTAATTTCCTTTTTTGGGTGTTTATATAATCACAAATCAACATTAACCTTTGTTAGTCCGCGATTTATAAATCCAAAAACTCAAAACGAGTAACGCCACTCCAAACAAAACCAAACGGAAAATGTTCGGCAAAATGGCGGCAGTGTTTGCATTTCTCAAAAACAAATCATTACAAGCCTCTAAGCCCCAACTCATTGGCGAAAAATGGCTAATGGCCTGCAAAGTTGGCGGCATAACGTATGTTGGAACCCATACGCCACCAAGGGCTGCAAGCAATACCACCGAAACCGATCCGAATGCTAATGCCTGATGGTGCGTTTTAAAGAACACGGCCACCAACAATCCATAAGCTGTAGCGGCAATACCTACGGCCATGGCAGTGAGCACAACGCCTTCATAGTTTGTACCGAGAGAAAGTCTTGCTAGCCCTAGTTTCGGCAAAAGGTAAATACCAATCGCCATCATTAACGCGAACTGCAACAAGCAAATCATAAAGTAGAACAAATACTTTCCTGCAATAACAGGGAATGAAGAACCGGAGATTAGTCGCAAACGCAACATACTTCCCTCTTCGCGCTCTTTAATGAAATTGCCGGCTAGCGGAAATAAAATCAAAAACATGGCAAACATCGTCCATGCGGGTACATTGTGTTGTACTGAATTGGTTGTAGCAATAGCGGTTGAAGGTTGTTCTGTTTCCTTCACTACCAACGAATTGCTAAAATCAATCACTTGTTTTTTCTGTTCCGAACCCAATGCCGCCATTTGTGTTTTTAGGTTTTCGATAATCAATTTCGATTGTGCATTGGCGGCAATTTTTTCAATGGCATTGCTTATAGCTAATTTGAAATTTACTTTCGTTACTGGGTCAAATACTAGCTCTATGGCTATTTCACGGTTATCGACCGTATCTTTTACTTCATCACCAAATCCGAAATTTGCCATCAATTGTGCAACCGAATGTTTTACTTTCTTGTTCAAGGTCTTCGATGCGTTTTGTGGCAAAATAATGGCGGCTTTGTATTTTCCACTGTGGACTAATTCACTCGCTTGTTCTTTGGTAATGGAAAGTCCATTAACATTAGTCACGAGTTCCAGATTCTTAGCTTCTCTAAGCGAATGTTCAAACACTTCTCCTAAGGAATCTTTATCGTTGTTTACATATAACACTTGGAATTTCAAATCTTGATAATCTCTGAACGGTGCATCTTGTACCAAAGCCATTACTGTTACCAAAATTAACGGCATTAAGAAAATCATAGCTAAGCCTCCCATGTCGCGAAGCAACAACAGTAATTCTTTTCGTATGGTGGCTAATATTTTCATTTCGTTCAATTCACGCTATTAATCGCGCATGCTTTTTCCGGTTAAATGCAGAAATAATTCTTCTATGTCTTTACAGTTGGTGTTTTGTTGCAATAGTTCTTCGCGTGTTCCTTCTGCAATCAATTTACCTTCGTCAATAATGCCGAAACGCGTACATAATTTTTCAGCTTCTTCCATCAAGTGCGAAGAATACAAAATCGTCATTCCCTTATGGTTTAAGCCTTTCAGGATGTCGATGATTAAATTGCGCGAATGTACATCTACACCTGCCGTTGGTTCATCGATGATGAGTAACTTCGGTTCATGTAATAATGCAGCAATGAGATTTAATCTTCTTTTCATCCCTCCAGAGAAAGATGCTACTTGTTCATTTAATTTGGATGTTAGTCCGAATGCTTCTACATAGTGCGCAATGGTTTCACGCAATTTTTTTCCGCGCAAACCATACATGTTTCCAAAGTAGGTCAAGTTTTCCGCAGCCGTTAGGGTAGGGAAGAGGGCGATTTCTTGTGGCGCAACACCAATTAAAGAGCGAATGGTAGCGCTTTTGCTTTTTGCATCGAAACCCAAAACGTTGATTTCTCCTGAGCTGTAGGGGGTAAGTCCGCAAATCATCATCACGGAAGTAGATTTTCCGGCACCGTTTGGTCCCAGTAAACCATAGATTTCACCTTCGTTTACTTGCAATGAAAGTCCTTGAACCGCGGGCTGTTTAGCTCCGGCATAGGTTTTTACAACTTGGTTCAATGCAATGGCTACGCTCATAATCTGGCTTTTGCCCAAAGGAATAATTGATCAAAAAGTATTTGTTCTTTTTTGCCGATTTCGTAAAGCATATCTGCGAGCTGGTCGAAGGTAACCGTATCCGATTTTCTGTTCTTACAAACACGACTTGCTTCATAGGCAAAAGCACGCCAAAGGTCGCCAATAGCCGTCAATTCTTTCGACATATTGAACAGTTCTTCGTCTTTTAATATAACACTCGCTTTATCCAAGAAAGCCGCATAAATAAAGCGAAATCCGGCTCCACCTGTTCCAATTTCTTCTTGCATGCGCACCACATTGCCTAGCCATAGTACTGATTTTCTCGGACCTAGTTTCTTTGGCCAATTGCGCATACGATTCGCTAAATATTTTATGCCATTCGCACCCAAAATAGGCATAGGTGTTTTCGCCATAAAGAAGGCCACATGTTTAATGGCTTTAGTCATAGCTTTATTTAAATCATACGATTTTGGGAACACCACCGGATAGTATAATTTTCCTTTTGGTTCTGGTATGCCCTTCGCGAAACGCGCACGCTGTAAGTCTTCCGGCAAAATCTCTGTTACGCCTTCCAATGTTGGGTCGCTCACTAAATACTTACCGTTTTCTTTACCGTACACAATAATGTTATGTGCATTAAAATGAAAACGATAGGCATCTGGTAAGTACGTTAAATAGAAAACAGAAGTGAGCATCCCCACCGGAATCCCTTGTTCTAACAGGGCATCCAGTGCTTCCATTCCTTTTTGTTCGTTGCTGAAGGTTTGGCTTTTTACTTTAATGCCTAGACTATTCGCGAAGCGTTTAAAAATATAACTGGGCATGGTGCGGAACGATGTAACAGGAATTCCTCCCATTTTCAAAAAAGGGAAATAGGAAAAAAATTATCCTGCGCCAATCCCAAACACCATAGGTTCATCAAATTCCATTCCGTGAAAACGCAACAAGTTGGATACTACTCCATTCTCGCAATGCGCTGACTGTCTGTGTTCGAAAGGGATTCTCATACGTTTTTATTTTCAGTAGCAGCCGTTCTCGGATCTTTGAATTTAGTAATATCCATCAATTCTTCGCGTGTGATACGAAAAGCAAAAGCGTATTTATCTAGTGTTTTTGAACTTAATCGGTTGAAGAAAAAAGGTTTGGTATGTAGCCAAACAATAAAACTCAATGTACCCACATAGCCGGCAATAATTTCGTAGGTCATAATGTTTTGCTCTTTGTAGAACAAGACTGGACTAGCTTCGCCATTCATTACTTTTTCTTTGGCGGCTTCTATGTTTTCGTGTACCACATCCCAAGCTTGACGCATCACCACCGTTTCTGCCTCCCAGCCAATACTGTTCAACTTTTCGTAGTGCCCTTTCTCATCGGTAGCATAATACAACTTGGCTAATTTGCCTTCGTTAAGATTATCGGTGTCTTGCGGTACTTCTTCTTTTTTCATGGTAGGATATACATTTGATTCCTCTCAGGGAATGCAGAAGTTATAGTTAGACTACAGTATAAAGAATATAAGCAAAATTGAATCGGGCACTTTCCGGTACCATCATCAAAATTTTATCTCCGGCTTTCAATCGCCCTGAGCCCATCAATTCTTCCAACATCACGAATGGTGCTGCAACGCCTATGTTTCCTACTTTTGAAAGGTTCGTAAACCATTTTTCGGCAGGAATAGCTAAGCCAATTTCACGCAACTCTTCCTCAATTTTAGGAGCGAAGAAATACGAAGAAAGGTGAGGTAAGAAATAATTTACAGACGAAACATCGAAATTGCGTTTCGCCACAATGTCCTTCAATAGTTTACCGCCAAATTTCACAATGTTATTGCCCAGAAGGCGAGTATCTTGTTTGATCGCAAATACGGAATCAGAAGCCCAACGATGTTGATCGATAGACGCCCATCCTGTGATAGTGTGATCCGGGTTTTGTAATGCACCGGCAAACATACAGGTTGGCAATTCGTTGGCGTAAGAACGTTGATCAATCCACTCGATTCTTAATGATAGTCCGTTTTTGTTGGGTTCAGCTTCCAACAAAGCAGCCCCCGCGCCATCCGATAACATGAAACGCAAAAAGTCTTTTTCGAAAGCCAATATCGGTTCCGTTTCTAAACGGTCGATTTTCTCAGCTTCTTCTTGAAAATATTTCGATACCATCCAGTGCGACATGCGTTCAGAACCCACACAAACAGCGTTATCTGTAAATCCGCCTTGGATCGACATGAAGCTGTATTTCAACGATTGAATGATGTTGCAACAAGCCCCTGACGTAGCTACAATCTCGGTTGGAGCGGCTTTTAGTTCGCCTTGAACCATGGAAGTGTGCGAAGGTAAAATCTGATCCGGTGAAGATGTTCCGCAAGCTAAAAGCTGAATATCTTCTGCCTTGAAGCGTTCATCGGTAAGATTCAAAATAGCCTCTTTGGCTAATTGTGCGTTAGTATGTGTTGAATTGCCTTGTCTATCGATAGCGTAATAACGCGTTTTGATTTGGTTGCTGCGTAAAATAATTGACTTTGCACGCGATGCTTTCCCATTGATTTTACCCAATATATCCTCTATCTCTTCGTTGGCTATAGGCTCATTCGGAAGAAATTTAGCTAATCTGGTAATATATACACTTCGGCTCATGTTTACTCTCTAGTTTTCAAAGGTGGTGCAAAGAAATAAAAAAATGTCAGAATTATTGCGTCTGCCCCTCTACACTCTCGCGGAAAGAAACAACTGATTTTATAAAATGTTCTGTTTCTGATAATTTAGCATTTAAGCTGGAAATAAATCCCGAACATTGTTATGGAGTCTAATTCCGTTTATCTCGAAACAAATGCACATGAAGAAGCTCTTTCTGTTGTTTTTTATCCCTTTTATTAGTCCGGTATTCGGACAAGAAACCTTTACGGCCGGGTATAGAGCTGATACTATTCTTGTAGATGGGAAAGCCGATGAATGGTCCGTTCCGTTTCGATTTAGCGATTATACCAGCCGAATCGTTTATAATATCAAGAACGATGAACAAAATTTATATTTCTGTTTTAAGACCGATAATCGAATGACGGTAATGAAAATGCTTCGTTTAGGGTTTGACATTAATATAGATACCACCGGAAAAAAGAAGAAGGACTGGCATTTGCAGTTTCCTATGCGGAATGCTCCTGAACATAAATCCGAAGAAGCGCGAAGTGAAATGCGCGGCAGTGATTTTCGTCAAATGCAGCTACACATGAAATCGGAAGTGAATGCTTTGTTGGTTGAAGGTTTTGTGGGCTTGCCGAATCAGGTGTTGCCATTAGCCAATACAAATGATATAAAAGCGGCTGTTGATTTTGATAAGGAAAATGCTTTTATCGTGGAGTTAGCTATTCCCTTGAAATACATACAAATAGGCTTTGCTTCTTCCAAAAAACCATGGACGATAACCTTGAAAATGAACGCACCAACGGCTCCTATTTCTACCATTGGTGGTAATGGCGGAATGGGAAATACCGATCGGAAAGGTGGATTAAATCCTAATTCCTTAAATGGAATGAATAACGGCATGGACAATGGAATGAGTAATGCAGGCATGAGTACCGGTAATGGGGTAGGTTCCATACAAAATCCGGATATGCAACAAGCTGGAGGGTATGGCAATAACGAGTACGATGAGCAAGAGGCACAACAACACGGTGTGCGGGATGCTTCCTATTATGAAAGTTCGGAATGGCGCTTCAAATTGCTTTTAGGTTCAAAGGATAAATAGGGATGTAGAAGAAAGGTGCATAAGTTCTGATTAATTATTCCACCCTTTTTTTCAACGAAAATTATATTTACAAAAAATCAGTCCATTGCAAATTAAAAAATTCGCTGCTATCGACATTGGGTCCAATTCTATTCGTCTTCTAATAGAGCACGTAATGGAAACGGATAAAGAAGTGCTGTTCAAGAAAAACTCCTTGATTCGAGTGCCTGTTCGTTTGGGCGAAGACGCGTTTGGTGAACATAAAATTCCTGAAAAAACTGTGAAACGTTTGATTGATGCCATGCACGGCTTTCGTTATTTGATGAAAGTGAATGATGTGTTGCATTACAAAGGTGGCGCTACTTCTGCCATGCGCGAAGCCAAGAATGGAGATGCCATCGTTAAGCGAATTGAAAAAGAAACCGGTATTAAAATTCAAGTGATATCGGGGTCTAATGAAGCACGGATGATTTTTGCCAGTCAGCAGATTTTTGCTTCAAAACTGAAAGACAATTGTTTGTTTGTAGATGTAGGTGGAGGGAGTACAGAAATTACTGTTTTTTCGAAAGGGGAAGTCGTTACAGCTAAGTCGTTCGACATTGGAACATTGCGTATTCTCAACGATTTGGTAACCAAAGATGCCTGGAAAGAAATGCGCGATTGGTTGAAAAAAAGCATCGGAAAATTCCCTCATTTTTCGGTAGTTGGATCTGGTGGTAACATCAATCGAATTGCAAAGTTGGCACAATTGAAACAAGGGAAAGCCATGCCCGTTGAAACGTTAGCGGACATTATTGCACAGATTAAGCCATACTCCATTGAAGATCGAATGAAAATTTTCGATTTAAATCCCGATCGGGCCGATGTAATTATTCCGGCAGGAGATATATTTCTTACCATAATGAAATTGTGTGGGGCGACTAAGATTTTTATTCCGAAAATCGGGTTGTCCGATGGCATGGTTCGGGAAGTGTATGCTGAATATAAATTAGGGATGCGCTCCAGTTTTGAATAAGCAGAAAATTGAGTTCACTGGACTCCAAAGCCTATGAAAGTTACAGGGTTTACCTTTATTCGAAATGCAATTAAATACGACTACCCGGTGGTGGAAGCCATTACGTCAATCCTGCCCATATGTGATGATTTTGTGGTAGCCGTAGGGAATTCAGACGATGGAACGTTAGCCTTGATTCAATCTATCCATCCTACCAAAATCCGAATAGTGGAAACCATTTGGGATGATACCAAGCGGGAAGGAGGGAAAGTCTTGGCTTTAGAAACGGATAAAGCTTTTCAAGCCATTGGTGCAGATACCGATTGGTGTTTTTATGTACAAGGCGATGAAGTGGTCCATGAAAAAGATTATGCGGCTATTGTAGCAGCTATGAAACAATTTAAAGATGATCCGAAAGTGGATGGATTGCTTTTTAATTTTCTTTCGTTTTACGGTTCCTATGATTTTGTTGCCGACTCTTATGATTGGGTTCGAAGAGAAGTACGGATACTAAAAAACAACAAAGCGTTCTATTCTTATGGGGATGCGCTCGGATTCCGCAAAAACGATAATGAAAAGTTAAGAGCAAAGCCTATCGATGCTACTATCTATCATTATGGTTGGGTTCGTCCGCCTAAAACCATGCAAGAGAAATTGGTAAATTTCCACAAACTTTGGCATGACGATCAATGGATTGAAGAAAAAATTACGGTAAAGGAATCGGAGTTTGATTATGGTGAAATCGAGTGGCTGAGCGTTTTTAACGGCACACATCCTTCTATCATGCAAAACCGTATGGCGAAAGTGAATTGGTCGTTTGATTTTGATGTTACCAAGCGAAAAACAAAATTCAAATATCGGGTGAAGCGTATAATTGAAAAACTCACCGGAGTTGTTATCGGTGAGTTTCGCAATTATAAAGTAGTGTAAAATGCTAACTTATTCTTTCGAGAATTTCTTAGTGGCAATCAATTTATTGTTGCTATATAATTTCACAAAGTAAACACCTTGATCTAAACCTTCAGCTCCAATTTCTGACTCCGAAGCACCGTTATTTTCGAAAGATTTTGAAAGTACTTTAGAGCCAATTACATTGTATACATCAGCACGCATATTTCTGATACCGGAAGCACCCATAATTTTCAATTCCTCTTTTACAGGATTTGGATAAAAACGAATATTATCTGCTTTAAAATCGGCAACACCGGTTGCGCAGCCCGATAAATCATAAATAAATGTAATGTATTGAACAGTATTGGCACTATCGGCAGTTTCCCATGTTTTAATTCTAATTTTTGCAGGACCCGCAATACAATTAGTTATAAAATCAGTTTTAAAAAGTCCACTTCCTCCGGCAGTTAGATTAAAACTATGCGTAGAGCCAACAGTGTCTTCCACCCAACAGTGTTGAGGATCACAGATTTGTAAATCTGTCCAACCCGTTTGTAGGTTGGCTTCTATCAAAGTCCAACGTATATTCTTTGTTGTAGCTGCAGGATTGGCAACAGTCATTGTAGCTTCTATCTGATCTGTAGCTCCGGGTATAGCTAAGGTAGTTATAACTGTATCATTTGGTGCAAATGTTACCAGTTGCGCAGAAGCTGAAAGTGCACAAAAAGTTAAGATTGTAAAGTAGATTTTTCTCATGTTTATTAAGTGTTCACATCAAAGATACGTTTTTTCAAAAAAAAAGTTCATTTCTGAAAGACAAAAACTACATTAGCATAAAATTAATTAAAAATGAAGAAACTGTTTACTCTTGCCTTTTTATTGGCATCCTTTATCGGTTCGAATGCACAATCACCAAGACTAGTTTTACTGGAAGAGTTTTCCGGTGAAAACTGTGGACCATGTGCGTATTACAATCCTTACATTATGGATGAAGTTACGGCTAATCCTACAAAAGCATTGCTGTTAAAATACCAAGTCAATATTCCTTCTGCTGGTCCTTTATACAATCAGAATAAGGCAGATGTTAATAATCGTAAATCGTACTATGGCGTTAATTTTGCTCCATGGATGCAACAAGATGGTATTGATTGGGATAACGATGCAAGTACGGATATGAACCCGGGTAACTGGTTAGATGATCCAAACTTTTTACAAGATCGTGCAGCGTTAACCTCTCCTTTTACCATCGATATTACACATGCATTCTCAGCAGATGCCGATTCGTTTTATGCTACAGCTGTTATTACTGCTTCTCAAGATTATATTGTATCTGCAATCGGTAAATTAAAATTCCGTTTCGCGTTGACAGAAGAAGTAATTTCGTTCGCTACTCCTCCGGGAACAAATGGTGAAACAGAATTCCATAACGTAATGCGTAAAATGTATCCGGCACCACTAGGTACGGCCCTTCAAGATACTTTCAAAAACGGACAATCGGTTACCTTAAATTTTGCAGGGCCTATTCCTTCGTATATCTATGACAAAGCGCAAATTAAATTCATTGGCTTTATCCAAGATGATAACACTAAAGAAATTCAACAATCAGGGCAAGGTGTTCCGGTTCCTGTAAATAATGATGCACAGTCGGTATCTTTGGCAACTCCAAAATATTTAAGTTGTGCTTCAAGTGTAACGCCTACTTTCACTTTGAAAAATAATGGAGCAAATACACTTACTTCTTGTGATATTGAAGTGAAATTAGACGGTGCTGTGGTGAATACAGTAAACTGGACCGGTTCTTTGGCTTCTGGAGCTTCTGCTTCACCTACAATCCCTGCAATTTCTGCAAGCGCAGGTACACACTTACTTACATTTACTGTTAAGAATCCAAACGGAACTGCTGACTTAAATAACGGTAATGATGTTGTTGTTGGTGCATTTATGATTGCTTCGCCATCTGCTGCAACTCCTTTAGTTGAAGGATTCGAAGCGGGTGCTTTACCTACAGGATGGGGAATTGAAAATAAGAGCCGTGATGCTGCTACTTGGACCATCGCTAACTATGGAGCAGGTGGTTCAACAAAATGCTACAAAATGGATTACTATAACTCACCAACAGACGAAGAAGATGCTTTGTACTTGCAAACTGTTGACGCATCTGCAGGCAATAGATTACGTGTTGTATTCGACAGAAACGATTGTCCATTCAAATATTCAAACGGAGTGTCTAACGATCAATTAGCTTTAGAGGCATCAACAGATTGCGGAGCAACATGGACATCTCTATGGTCTAAATCCGGTGCAGCCTTAGCAACTGATACTGCAAGAACCGGTTCATATACACCAAATAGTGCAAAATGGGTTTCTGATTCTGTTACTATCAATGTAACAGCTCCTAACACTACATACTATTTCCGTTTTGCCGCTAAGAGCGATTATGGAAATAACCTATACTTAGATAATATCAATATCTATTCTTATACCGTTACGGGTATTGAAGATGAAAAAGAATTGGCTTCTGTTCGTGTTTTCCCTAACCCGGCAACAGATAAAGTGAATATCGCTTTCACCAACTTGAATAGCGGAAACGTGAAAGTTTCTGTTATCAATGCTTTAGGTGAGGTTGTTTCAGTTTTGAAAGAAGAAACAATGAACGCAGGTGAGCACCAAATCAATTGGAATGTTGCAAATGCGGCTAATGGAATTTACACCGTGAAAATTGAATCGAACGGTAACAACGTAACAAGAAAAGTAGTTGTAGCTAAATAATTATTTTCTTATAGTATTGAAAACGGCATCCAATTCGGGTGCCGTTTTTTTTTGCCTATCATCATTTCTATAATGAATACTAGTAGGCTTAAAACATGTAGTTCCGATTGCTACGTTTATATAATGCGGGTATTTGGTTGCAAACAACAATTGCCTTGGAATTCAACAGGGATAGCTCAAAACCTTTATTTTAGAACGTATCAATGTTTCAATAGTAGCTTAATTTTTCGTAGTCTCCGTCTTGTCCAAAATTTTCCGTATTCGCTGTTGTCCATTAACTTGGTAGTCCATACAGCCAAAACAAATTTTTGTAGTTCCAACAACTTTATACTCTTTCTTAAATATAAGTATTTCACGATAAACATAAATGCAAGGTGAAGTAACACTTTTCATGGCCGTTTTCTCAACGAAAATGCCATCAATACGTGCAAACTTAGCTGGGTCAATTTGCGTTTTTGTATAGCCAACATTTGGGAGCATTTCGATGAATGCTAAGTCTAAAATACTTTTGGGAATATTGCCTGCAATGATTCCCATTCTAAAAGGGTCAATTTCCGATTTAGATCTATTCTCATATAAGTCTTTTGTTTTAGATGCATCAAAGTCGTTGACGTAATAGTCAATGGCCATCGTACACAAAGAATTTTTGTCCCATAGATGTTATCCATTTAGCATTGTCGGCACCTGAAGAGTCACATCTCAAAAAAAAGGTGACTAAAATGGCCGATATAAATAATGCCCTCATTCCTTGTTCTAGCGAAGTAGCGTAAAACTTCCAACTTTAGAAATGTGCTTTTGATTTTTGTAGCTCACTTTTAGGAAATAAGTGTAAACTTCAACCGGTTGAGCATCGCCTTTGTAATTTCCATCCCATCCATTTAATGTGGACTCATTCATGTCAAATACTAATTCTCCCCATTGATTATAAATTCTGAACTCTTCAACACCAACGGCATTTGAACTTAATACCGGGAAGTAAAGATCGTTATTTCCATCTCCATTAGGCGAAAAGGCCGTAGGCATAGCAAACAACGCCTGTGAGACCGAAACTAAAATGGAATCGGAGAGTTGACAATGATTTGTGTCGGTTAAAGTAACAATGTATTGTGTTGTTGTAACAGGAGATATAATTGGACTAGCTGAATGTGAATTAGAAATAGTTTGGTTTGGCGACCATTGAATGTTGGAATAATTACCAGACGGAAGAATATTCAAAGTGCTTTGCTCTCCAACAATAAGCGGTATATCTTCCGAAGATTGAATAGTAATAGTAGGCGTAAAGATGTGGACAGAATCGAGGTAAATAATACTATCGCAACCTGAGATTAACGAGACTATATGGGTGCTTGTAACCGTATCGTGAAGGTACACTGTTCCGTTGATGTTCGCTTGGAAACAACTGTCGATTTTACGATGTAATAGAATAGGTGTATCTACTTCAAGGTATAAGACAACGGCACTATCGCATTGATGTATCGTTTTTAATAAGGCATTATATGTGCCTTCTTGTGTAATTACATTTCCGTTGAAAGTATAAGAACCGCCTATGCATATCGATTGGTAAAGTGTTGTAAGTGATACTTGTGGGTAGACCTCTAAATCTAGCGTAACTGTACTATCGCAACCCTCTACCGAAACAAAGTGCGCAGTATATTGCCCTGAATCTTTTACAAACATATTGTTGAATAAGATAGAGTCTCCAGTACAAACAGCGTTGGTGATAAACTGCTGTATCTGCGGACGAAGTGTGAGTTGAAGGGTTACAACACTATCACAGTTTTCAACCGAAGTAAAATGGGCTTGATATTGACCACTTGTTTTGTAATATGTATTTCCAAATAAAACTGAATCGCCAAAACAGATAGATGTATTTAGATTGCTTGTTTTAATCGGGTGAATCGAAAGTGATAGTGTGACTGTACTATCACAACCTCGCATATCATTGAAATGATATGGAAAAGTACCTGCTTGCTTATGCCAAATGTTTTGGAAGAAAAAGCTGTCACCTGTACAAATAGATTGGTTAACAGTAGTAGCGTTTAAAGGAAGAACAGTGAGGTTCAATTGAACTGTACTGTCGCAACCGTTAACGTTTTGCAAAATAACCTGATAGGTTCCATCAGCGTTATAGAATCCTCCGCCAATATCGATATAATTTCCACTGCAAATTGTAGTATCAATTGTTGTAGTGGAAATGTATTTTTCTGCAATATGTAGGTAGACTGTTCTGTTGCATCCACTACTATTAATACTATATAGCACCGTATCTCCAATAGGGTAATAGTTGCCTTCAAACATATAGGTATAGCCTATACACACCGAGTCATAAATTACGGTACTATCTAAAGGGTATACAAAGAGATAAAGATCTACAGTACTGTCACAACCATTTATATTACTGAAAATTTGTGAGTAGCTGCCTGTTTCTGTGAGTAGAGAATCTCCGAAAGGGTAGGGTTGATTTTCGCATGTTGTTTCACTTAAGGAAATATAATCCAAAGGTAACATCGTTAAATTGAGATTGATTATACTATCGCATCCATTGGTTTTGTATAGTTGAATTTGATAGTTCCCTGAATTGTTATACGTATTTCCTCCAAGTTCAACCCAACTACTAACGCAAACTGAAGTATCTATTGTTGTTATTGAAACGGGCTTTTCAATAATGTGGAGAGAAACAGTTCGGTTACATCCATTGTTATTTATGCTCCGAAGAATGGTGTCTCCTTTTGGATATTCATTGCCTTCAAAAGAATAGGTGTACCCGGCACACACCGAGTCATAAATTACAGTGCTATCCTTTGGATAAACATATAGCGTTAAATCCACAATACTATCACAACCATAGCTATTTTGGAATGTTTGAGAATAACTACCATCTTGATTTAGCACTGTTGTCCCAAGCGTGTATGTCTCTCCTGCACATATCCATTCATCCAACGCTATGTGATCCGAAGAAGCAATATTTAGATTTAAAATGATGACACTATCACAGCCATACCTATTGGCTAGCAAAATTTGGTAGCTACCGGTTGAGTTGTAGGTAACTCCTCCTATTTCAACATAACTGTTCGAGCAGATGGTTGTATCTATTGTAGTGCTCGATGTTGTTTTTTCAAAAATAGTAAGCCGAACTACTCTCTCGCATCCATTGCTATTTGTACTCCGAAGAATGGTATCTCCACTTGGATAAGGGTTTCCTTCAAACCAATACGCATTGCCGGCACAAATTGAATCGAAAATAGCCGTACTATCTTTCGGAAGCACTGTAAGATCCAATTGCACAGTACTGTCGCAGCCATACATACTTCTAAAAAGTTGAATGTACAAGCCGGATTGATTAAGAATTGTTGAGCCAAGTGTATAAGTCTGATCATTGCAAATAGTTTCATTTAATGTGATGTAATCGGGAAATGCAAGGTTTAGATTCAGGTAAATCATACTATCACAACCCACAGCATTCGTGAGTTGGAACTGATAGAAACCGGGTATATTAAATAGAGCTCCATTTACTTCTACCGAATTTCCTGAACAAATTGTTGTATCTATTGAAGTGAAGGAAGGCGAAAGTTCATCTACGGATAGATTTATAATTGTATCGCATCCGTATAAGCCCAGCTTATTAATAGTATGTGCTCCAGCAGTGTAATAGGTACCTTCATACAAATAACCTTGGTTACCCGAGCAATAGCTTCCGTATTCATTGATGGTTGTACTTTGAATTTGTGTAGTAAGGTCAAAAGTAAGTGTTTGTGGGCATTGCGGGTTAAGAGGATAGTCGTAATAAGAGACAGTAACAGTATATATGGCAGAGAGTAAACCATTACGAACTGGTAGATAATTACCTATATCACCCCATTGATAAATATAGAGATAATTACTGTTGCCACCTGTAGGATTTAGTTCTATTTGTCCTCCATTAAAATTGTTACAGTCCGGCATGATAATAGTCGGCTGTATCGTCATTGGGGTAAACTCAGGAATTATAATTTGCATAGTTTCCCCATTGTCTCCAAATTCTAGTGTGTATGTGCCTGGTGCCAAATTATCTACATTAAGCTGCCCGTCAATATTCATGTATGTTCCTACAATATTGTTACTTGAGTCCTTTAAAACAGCATTAAAAAGTATTGAACTACTATACTGAGGGCAATTAGGATTCCCCATAGCGTAACCAAAAACAAATGAACCATTGTTGATTCCTGGACAAGAGGGTATTACCATAGTGCCAAAGTAAGGCTGCGGAGGATAGTATTCAATATGAACTGTGAATTTGTAATTACATCCTAATGCATCGGTTACAGTGAACTCCATTTCGTCAGCTCCACTTGAAAAGGATGTTGTATATGGGGCTGTTCCGCCCGATGTGGCCTGAGCAATAGTATAGTTTCCTAAGTCTTGTATGTTTTCGGGACATGTAATCGTTACAGTTGTATTTGCGTATCCATTTGAAATGGCATTCAAACTACAATCCACATCCGGCTGGTCAAAACCTCCACCGCTATCACCCCCACCTACTGTTGCAGTGCCATCTCCACCATCTGCTCCATCTGTTCCATCTGCTCCATTAAATCCATCTCGAGGTTGTGCTCTAAAGTAATTGTCATTGTAACATTCTGCTTTAAACGGATAATTAGTGTTTGTTCCGCAAATGCCATAAACATGCCCAATAGGTAAATGATCGTAAGTGATGTTACCAACAGTAAATATTTGATGGATAGTTGGCATGGGGCTACATTGATACAGCGAATCATAGATAAGTGTATAGTAGTTAACCCCATTGTTTTTGGCAAAAACTAAAACAGAAAAGGAATCAAACTGAAATGCCCAAACGGTATCCGTTGAGGTAAAATACATGTTCACACCTGCAGCGCCTGAAAAGCTGCCATTATGGAGCAAACCTGCACCCATACTATCAAGTGTGGATAATGTGGCGTTTAAGTCACAAATGGCCCAAGGTAATCCAACTGATGGTTTGCCGGGGCCGATTGAATCCGGAATTTCACAAAGAAAACCACTGGTTACTCCTGCATTTAATCCGGCTCTTCCTCCACTTCCTCCTTGTCCACCGGGTTTGCCTTTTCCACCCGATAAGGAAATGGTACTTGGTGATAAAGCACTATTGGTTACTTTAACTTGTGCAACTAATGTACCACCTGCGCCACCTCCACCTCCATCGCCTCCATTACCACCATTCGCACCATTTCCGCCACCTCCACCACCGCCATTTAAACAAGTCCCCCCACCAAGTCCACCATCCCCTCCTGCGCCACCTGCAGTGGCCGATAATCCGTTTACAGCTGCTGTACCATTTAGGAAGAAATCTTGTCCACCCACAGGTAAAACAATCATTGAATCGCGGAACACAATTATTCCACCGCCATTCCCACCAATTCCACCACTACCGCCATTCCCTCCGGCTTGTCCGTTTGTTCCGTTTTGACCCGTTCCACTACCGTGTGCACCACCACCACCACCGCCAGCGCCTATACCGCCACTACCTCCTTTTCCACTACCTCCAGCTCCACCTAAAAAAATATAGTTCGGTGGTGCGGTTAGATTACTTGCCGGACTGATAGATGGCGCACATCCATAACAATTGTTAGATGTGCCTTGTCCATGTGTTGCAGTATCTCCGCGGTATCCACCATCTCCACCTCCACCAATACCTGTAAAGGGCACTTTCGGAAAAGTTCCATTCTGTCCGGTAACACCGGCTAATCCACCAATCCCACCATTACCGCCAATTCCCCCATTACCGGCTATATTAGCTTGATAACCCTTTCCCGAAACATCACATTTTCCGCCACTAACAATGGTGAAAACTTTGCTGACTAAAAAGGCTAGAATGCCACCCGTGGAGCCGTTCCAAGCCGGACAAGTTAATATGCCTGTTGCTCCAATCGTTAAATTTTGATACTGTGGTACTTTAACCACTTGAAATATATTGGCGCTGTTGGAAAAATAAACGGGCAAGGACGATACCGTTACTTGTGTGCCAGAGACCGAAGCGACATCTTTCCATAGCCAATATCCTGCATCGGGTCCTTTCATAATTACGATCAGTAATTTGTCTCCGGTTGTTAAAGCAGGAGCAGGGTTAATCCAAATAGAAGTAAGCGTATTGGAATCCGGTTTATAATATGCGTTGACGATTGTAGAAGTTGTAATCAATGCATTACCACTTGATCCATTTCCCGCAAATTGGGCAACACTTGTAATCGACCAAAACGAAAACAGGATTAGAAAATAGGGGGCTAGCTTTTTCATAACGTAGTTTTAAGTGCTTAAAAACACTGCTTTTCACTTATGTCTATCACAAGATACGTTATTTCTTCAACAAAAACTTCCGTATCACATTCGTGTCTTGGTGTTCCCTTTTAATCTTCAGTGATTTTTGCAGTAACTTCAGCAATTCCAACTCCACCTTGGCTTTCATGATTTGTTGAATAGCGGCATCTTCGAATTGCTCTTTGTATTTTTTAGTGGAAATACGTTTCCCAAAATTGAAATATAATTTTTCGGGTCTTGGTATTATAGTATTACCAATGCCTTTCACCAACGGAGGTACGAAATCTCCACCGCGTAAAAGCGTGTCCATTAATCCGGTTTTTTCTAAAATTTTCCCGAAGAAATTATCGTGGAAGAAATCGTTTGCATCTTTTACAACCGTGAACGCTTCTTCTGCACCCACTGCGGCCACCGGAATAATATCGTAACCATGTTTCATGGCCATGCGCACAAAACCGGTACGGTCGTTCCATTTCAGAGTGTATTCTTCGCCTTTCTTTTTAAAGGTTTCACGCGCTCCACCCGGAAAAACAATAATACTCTCTTTGTTGCGCATCAGCTCCTCACAATTTTCGCGCGAGGCTTCCACGATACCCAGTTTCTCTGAAATCATATCGCGCCAATACGGCATTTTAAAATGCATTCGATCGGCTAGGGTTCTGAGCACAATCCCTTTGCGGATGTATATTTCAATGGCGAAAGGATAACCGTCTAACACACCCATTACCGAGTGGTTCGTTACATACAAGGCTGGTCTGCTCACATCCAATTCATCGATACCAATGAACTGCGGATCAAAGTAGAGTTTAAACGGTTTGATGAAATTTTTCGCAAACGTTTTCGATGGTGGTGTAAAGTCAAATTTCTTTTCCATGGCTCAATATAAGGAATTTTGAATTTGGTGATGTGTTGATTTGATAATTTGGTGATGGACTATTTATGACTAAAGATGTATTGATGTAAGATTTAAGGTTTGAAAATTGAGATTTGAAAATTGGTTATTCAAAACCATGTCTTCCTTTCTATGGAAGAAATACTAATTTAGAAGCTTATGTCTTCCGTAGTTACGTATTGTGATGTGCTTTTACCGTTGGCGTTGCCACAGCGCTACAGCTATGCCATTCCATTTGATTTGGTGGAGTTTGTGCGTATCGGACAGCGGGTAATTGTGCAGTTCGGCAAGAACAAGTATTATTCAGCCATAGTTTGCGACATCCATCACCGCAAACCGGCATTCGATGCCAAACTCATCGATTCCATTGCCGATGAATTTCCGATTGTCACCACAACGCAATTGCAGTTTTGGAAATGGATGTCGGATTACTACATGAGCACTGAAGGCGAAGTGATGAGCGCTGCATTGCCTGAAGGGTTGAAATTGAACAGCGAAACAAAAATTGTATTCAACGAACAATACAGTGGCGATTACGATAGTCTTTCTGGCGATGAATTTCTAATTGTGCAAATGCTGAAAGCGCAACGCGAAATTACCATCACGCAAATCCAAAAAGCACTGGCAAAGAAACATGTGTATCGTTTGCTCAAGCCTATTTTTAATTTAGGTATTGCCTTTACAGCCGAAGAATTTGTTCCGAAGTACAAAACAAAAACGGAGAATTATATTCGATTAGCTACAGTTTACGAGGATGCCAAAAAGCTCGAAGACTTATTCGGTGAATTGAATCGAGCACCTAAACAATGCGATTTATTATTGTCGTTTTTACAAATTTCCAAACAAACACGATTTGTTCGCAGGGCTGAACTCCTTGCCAAGAGTGGAGCTTCGGCTACCATACTCAATGGTTTGTTGGAAAAGAAAGTGTTTGAACAAGTGCGTGTGGAGGTATCACGCTTAGGCACTTTTTACGAAGATAGCGGTGTCGAAATCAATCTGTCCGAAGCACAGCAAACGGCTATGAATGCAATTGAGCAGCAATTTGAATCGAAGCAAACTGTGCTGTTGCATGGGGTTACTGGAAGCGGGAAAACAGAAATTTATATTCAACTCATTAAAAAACAATTGGAAGCCGGCAAACAGATTTTGTATTTGTTGCCCGAAATTGCTTTAACGGCACAAATTATCAACCGACTGAAAAATTATTTTGGTTCGGTATTAGGCGTGTATCACTCGAAATTCAATTTGCACGAACGGGTAGAGATTTGGCATAAGGTGTTGAGTGGCGAATACAAAATTATTGTGGCTGCACGCTCAGGCATTTTTCTGCCCTTTCAGCAATTAGGTTTGTTGATTGTGGATGAAGAGCACGATTCTTCCTACAAGCAAACGGATCCTTCACCTCGGTATCATGCCCGCGATGCAGGTATTGTTTTGGCGAATTTGCATCAAGCTAAAGTATTGTTAGGTTCTGCCACGCCATCGCTGGAAACGCTTTATAATTGTGAGAAGCAGAAGTTTGGCTTAGTGCGATTGGAAGAACGTTTTGCTGCTATGGAAATGCCGGAGGTGAAGCTCGAGAACATGAAATTCATTTTGAAGAAAGGGGAGACACCCAAAGTGTTTTCCGACTACTTATTGAATGAAATTCAAGCCCAACTGAACGAGAAAAAGCAAGTGATTTTATTTCACAACAGAAGAGGCTTTTCATCGTATCAGATGTGCAAAACCTGTCAGCATATTTATAAGTGTAAGTATTGCGATGTGAGTTTAACCTACCACAAATTTCAGCATAAATTAGTTTGTCATTACTGTGGTTATCAGGAAAAAATAGAACAACATTGTGTGGCTTGCGGTGCGCCTGATTTGGATATTATAGGTAATGGCACCGAAAAAATTGAAGAAGAAATTGCAGCACAATTTCCAAAAGCGAAAGTAGGTCGATTAGATTTGGATTCAGTGCGTGGAAAGCATGCACACGAGCATATCATCTCTTCTTTCGAAAATCATGAAATCGATATTTTGGTGGGGACACAAATGGTGTCGAAGGGTTTAGATTTTGATGATGTGGGATTGGTAGGGGTTATTCAAGCCGATATGTTATTGAATTACCCGGGATTTCGTTCGCATGAAAAAGCCTTTCAGTTATTAACGCAAGTGAGTGGGAGAGCCGGACGGAAAAACAAACGCGGCAAAGTAATTATTCAAACCAATTCGCCCGATAACTATGTGTTACATGCTGTTGTAGCACACGATTTCAATGCGGTGAAGGCCATAGAAATGCAAAACCGACAACAGTTTCATTATCCGCCATTCTGCCGAATGATTCAACTGCGCGTACAAGAAAAGAATGTAATCAAAGCCGATAAGGCTATATTGTATTTGGCGAATGCTATCCGTAAACTCAATCAGAGTGAGGTGTTGGGGCCTTCAGCGCCATTGGTAAGTAAGGTGAATAATTATTATTTGCGCGATGTAATGGTGAAAACGAATGGAAAAACGAAAGACTTAAGCTCTTTGAAAATCGCTATTCGCGGTATTTTAGACGATATGAAAAGTAATGCCGAATTGAAAAGTATTCGGGTATTAGTGGATGTAGATCCGGCTTAGTATTCTTATGCTTTAATCTCTGCCTTTTCGATTAATCCAACCTTATCGATATTCATAATCAGTTTTCCGTTTTCGTCTACATGAAACGGACGAACAAATTTTGCGCCCCACACAAACTCTTTGGCCACAAAAGAATGACGGCTGTAAATAGTTTGCGAGAAAGTTTCATCAAAGCCTTTCAACAACACAAAAATTTCTACTTCTTTTTCCAAAATTGCTTTTAAGTCGAAATTTTTCAACGGACTTTCATCGTTGATGATATGGTTAACCGTCCAACTGGTGGGCATCATGGCAACTTTAGTAATTTGCAATTCAAGTTGCGCAAATGCTCTTACATTATTTTCCACCCAACTCAAATTTACAGTAGCTTCCATTTCCATCAGGTTCGAACTGCGTTTGTTCGCCACCATAAATTGCAAAGCGCGTTTGTCTTCAAACGGAGTGATGATTACATTTTCGCTGTATTTTATTTTTGCATTCGGACGAGAAAATCTACCGTAGAGAGTACCGGTGGCTAATGCAAAACTCATCAACCCAATGAATGCTTCAAACGATGCCACAAGATTCGAACTCATGTTGGTGGGATGTATGCCCCCATAACCCACAGTGGTAAAGGTTTGTACCGAAAAGAAAAAACACTGCTCAATGTTTTTGATTAAACCCTCATCGGTTATGCCCGAAAAATGTTCAACCCCAATGAACAAATAGCAGATAGCAAAAAGTGCATTCATCACACCATAAAACAAAACCACCGAAAGCCAGTAATGCGACCAACGCGTGTTAATCAGCCAGTGATAAATTTCAAAAGGCGATGCATCTTCACCAATGCGTTTAATGTTATACGTGCCATCGAGGTTGATGGTACGCTGACGACCCTTTTGTGCACCGCGGTCGAGTCCTAAATCGTCTTTTGTTTTGGCCATAGAATGAACTGAAATTGTGTTGTAAAGTAATGTTTTTAAAGGAAATAGCGGATGCAAAAAATCCCGGACAGAAAACCGACCGGGATTTAAGGGGTTTTGGCTTTTGCTGTTTATTCGATTACTAACTTTTTACTTAGCTGTTTCGTTTTCAGCACATACATGCCTGCTGAAAGTTGGCGTAGATCCAATTTGTTTTCGCCTTTTTGTAAGTCGCTTTCCAACATCACTTTGCCGGAAATATCCATTACTAAAACATGTTGCGTATCGTTCGATTCCACGGTTAAAACACCTGTAGCGAGTGGATTTGGATAAATATTCAAAGTGGTTTCATTGGCAACATTATCAACGGCTACTGTACCCGCTATACATTTATATTCATAACGCGTTCGATACCGAAAATAGGAACCGGCTGTAACCCATACTCCATAAGACTCCATTGCCGACTTGTCGCCAGAAGCATAATATTCATAATTGTTTTTGGAATAATTATTCCAGTTATTGGTGGTTGTATTCCATTCGAGCGTTACGTCTTCTTGCAGCTTGTTATTGGGCAAGTAGGTGTAACTATATCTGTAGTAATTTTCGTAATCAAAAATGGCAGCATTCCATCGCTTATTTTCATTCAGAATAAGAAGATTATTGGCGTTGTAGGTGAATACATTCTGATAGCCATGACGCCAAATTCCAAGGGATAGGTTGTAATACTCTAAATCTATTTCGGTTACACTATCAATAATATTGTAATAATAAAATCTTCTGGAGTAGATATCCCAAACGTTTGTAGTTGCATTCCAGTTTCTACTAACTTCTAGGGTAGGTTTATTCGTTGGTGTGTAAAAGAAGGAATCGAGTTCTTGGTTATTCCAAACACCGCTTGCCCATAATTTTGACAGGGAGTGGACAATGTTTTTATTCGCATCATAGCTATACTCTGTTAGAAAATTGTTGTCCCAGGTCATCAACGTTCCATTCCAGTTTTGTGAGAGATTTTGGATAATGTTGTTCGATGCATCGTAGTAATTCGTTACTCTGTTTGAATTTTTCCATTGTTGCAGGCTCGTATCATACCTTTGATTGGTTAATTCAGTTAAAAAATGATCTACATTATAGGTGTAAATGTTCTTGTAATATTTAACCCAAACGCCCAAACTGTTTTTCTGAAAATTTATATTCGTATCAATAAGATTCAGAGAATTGTAATGCTTTACATCAATCTGAGTAAGTTGTTTTGTGCTCAGCCCCGGATCGTATTGATAGGTGAGTACAGTATCTACTCTACACGCAGCAAACGTAAATGCAAACACAAAAAGAGCCATGCATGTTAATCCCGTTTTTTTCATATCCAAAGTTTTAGTGAATGAATCGGATACGAAACTGCTGCAAACCCTACCCAATAACAATGAAAAAAAACGAGTTTGTGATAAATTGTTAAAGGTTATTGATAATCAACTCTTTAAGATGGAAGCCGATGTGTTTTTCTTGGTCTAAATAATCGATGATGGTCGACTTTTTCCCTTTTCTATCGGCCTTGTATTTGATGAAATGTTTAATGGCTAAAAATAATTTTTCGAAGTCGCCATCTTCAAACGGATTGGTGCGAAGCGCACGATACGCATTCTCGGTTTCGCGCAAGGCGAGCTCAAAATCACCACTCAGTAAATAGCCCAACGCATACACCGCTCGGTAATAATAATATTCGTTTTTACCGCGCTCGTTAATGTTGTGCGGCATAAATTCAAAAGCGCTGTTGTATTCCCCTTTCGCTAAATAGGCAATAGCAATGATGCGTTGCAGATTATGAATGAGATGCGATTGCGTTTCCCAAACCGCTTTGTGTTCGTTGAAGATAGCAATAGCTTTATCCAGTTCTCCGATAGACACAGCCGAAGAAATCAAATTGAACAGTACGCCTTTTAATTTCGCATCGAAAGGAATGTTATTTTGTAGTACAATGTCGTATGCAGCTAGGTAGTTGTGAAAGGCATGCTGAAAATCGCTGCGTACAAAATATTCCACGCCTAAGTTACCATAGGCAATGGCTAAATTTTGCGCTTCATCAGCATAAAGTGCAATCAACTGCTGATAGAAAAACTGTTTTTCTTCGAACGCTAAATCAAGGTCGTAGATTCTGCCCTTGCAATAGTTGATCACGGCCGAGCGTTCGAGTTGAAATACATCTCCGGTGTATTGAACAGCCGAAGCCGGTGTTGCTGTTTTCTTTGCCGTTAAGCCAAAAAGCGTTCGTTGTGCGAAGGCCAAATAAACGCGATAGGTGTATTGAATATCCATCGACAAATTATCCATCGCTGTAGCCGCTTCTGCCAATGTGTTGTATAATTCTGAGTAGTTCGATTCGTTCACCGATAAATGCTGCGAAACAAACTGGGCTCGCAAACAAAGGAGTTCAAACAAGAAAAGATGCAGACCTTCGGCAGTTGCTTTTTTGTAGCACTGTTGCCATTCTTCGTCAAACAGTTTCGTGTTGTTTTTGGATAGATAATGTTGCAGCAATAATTTTTTAGTCCACCAATCGTTTTCTTTTTTCTGTATGGCTTGTCGAACAATAAAATCTTCAATGGCTTGATTGAGTAATCGTATTTCGTTGCGGAGTAAATAGTCTTTAGCTGCGCTGTAAGGCTTGTCGAATAAGCATTGGAAGAGATCCGTTTTATCGATGGCAGTATGCTGAGCGCAAAACTGCAAAGCTTTGAGGGTAGTGGATTTCGATTTCTGTTCCAGTTCGATTTCCAATGCCTTTAGGTCTTTTGCAGATAATATGCTGATGAGTTCCAGTGTTTTCATTCCACTAATCTTTGCAATACTGTATTACTGAAAAATACAATTTTTCTGAATACAATTTAGTGGAACGATTAAAGATGTAGAAGTTGTTGGGTGTTTCCACCCGACACAGAGAAACATGTTTGCTTAGAACCTCGGCCGCATCAACCCTTCCTGCGAAACACTTACTACTAATTTTCCTGAACGCGTGAAAATATTACCCGTAGCCAATCCCCGTGCATGAGCCGACACAGGCGAAGTAATATCAAACAACAACCAATCGCTTAAATCCGTTTCGTTGTGGAACCAAATCGCATGATCCAAACTCGCCACTTGTGTGTTCACAATATTCGCTTTCTCGGAATGCGGACGTAAAGCTGTTGTCAAAATATTGTAATCCGAAGCATAGGCAATCAACTGCTGAATGGTAGGCCAATCGAGCTTTTCCGGCAATTCCTTAAATCTAAACCACACCTCGTTATGGGGATTCTTCGCGTCCTCGGAGTGGATGCGCGGCCGACAAGAACGCATTTCCAACGGCCGATCAATACTCACATAGGCATTCATCAAATTCGCCATGTCGGGATATTTTTCGGCATCAATTTCAATCCAGTTGGTGAGCGTTTCCGGTGCAGGTACATCCGGCATTTGAATTTGATGCACATAGCCCTCCTCGCGTTTTTGAAACGAAGCCGCCATCACAAAAATCGGCACATCGTTTTGCTTCGCAATCACAAATCGCGTAGTGAAACTCCCCCCATCGCGGATGTTCTGTACCTCGAATACAATCGGCAAACTTAAATTGCCGGGCAAAATAAAATACGCATGTAGCGAGTGGCAAAACCGCTCCACCGGCACCGTTCGTGTAGCCGCATTCAACGCCTGCGCTACCACCTGTCCGCCAAACACATTCGGGCTGCCCATAAAATTGCTCGTCCCTTGAAAAACCGTATCACCCAGTTGTTCCAGCTCAATGAGCTGGATTAACTCCTTCGTTGTTTGCATGTATAAATAGTATTAATGCTCTGTGTGCTGTAAAGATATAGAATGTAAAGGGACATTTATGATTTAATAATTTAAGTTTTTGATTATAAGAAAGAAACACTTTTTTGCCGTTTTTGTTAATACAAAATTTGCCTTAGCTTTAAAACAAAAAGGATGTCGTCAAACGTACCTGTGGTTCGCTCCATTGCATGGCCATCTGTTATTGTTCAATTGATAATAGTGGCGCTATTGAGTTGTGCATTTTTTTTGGCAAAGATTAGTGAGCCATTTTTGTGTGGGGCCATTACCTATAGTGCTTTGGCTTTTGCACTTCGTTATACCTTCTCTAAACATCACCGCGCAGGGATGAAGTTGGTGAAACAAATGAAATTTACCGAAGCCATTCCTCATTTTGAAAAAAGTGTCGACTATTTCACCCGCAACTCTTGGGTAGATAAATACCGCGTTATTGTATTGTTCAATTCCGGTAAGATGAGTTACAAAGAAATGGGCTTATGCAATTTAGGCTTTTGTTACAGCCAAATCGGGAATGGCGAAATGGCAAAAAAATATTATACCGCAGCCATAACCGAGTTCCCGCAAAGTGGAGTAGCAAGGGTTGCTCTCAATATGTTAAACGCAACGCAAAATACAAGCAATGAAATTCAATAAGAAAGGATTTCCGAAAGATCTTATCACCATCATCGATGCTAATCAAGATCACCGAATCACCAGTAGAGCGATAGAGGAATGGATAAACGCACATCCTACCAAAGACGTAAATGTGTACTTATGCTGGGCACACTTCGAATGGCTTTGTCCGCTCTACACCGAGCTCGATGAAGATTATATTGCGGATGGAGCGTCCACCCTGAAAATACTAGACCTTGCCCTATCCATCGACCCCGAAAATGCGGAAGCGCTAAAAAATAAAGTAGCTGTTGAAAAGCGAATGAAGAAAGCACAAAAGAGTAGAGATGCCTTGTTCAAATACGATAAGATGGATATCTACAAACTCGATATAGGCTTTGTTGCAGAGTTAGCCTATCAGCATACATTGCGTGCGCATAATGGCGATAAAATATCTGCTGGTAAAGCCTATAAAATCTACGAACGCTTGTATAAAGAAAAACCTGATGTTTTTACGCATTCCGAAAATTCGAATGTGATATTTACCGGCAATAATCTTTTGTATTTAACGCACATGGCCTGCGCAAAATATCTCGAATCCGGCTATGAAGCAGCTGAAGTAATGATTCACCAAGTATTGAATTGGAAAGTAGCTGCCGATAAAAAAGTGCATTCCCATTTTATTACAGAAGTGTATTGGATAGAACTGCTGCATTTAGCCGAGCAAGATAACTTTATGGCCTTCCAACAATTATTTCAGGAATGGACTGGCATGGAAACATATACAGGCCAAGTTCCGAGTTGTACCTACACCTATTTAGTCAATCCGGTAACGGATTGGCTATTGAAACAATTCGCCAAACAAGAATTGAAGTATATTCTTGAACACAATTACGGTGGGATAAGTAGTACAGTGCTTACAGCCAAAGACAAACAATTGATGAACGCCATTGAGCAATTACTCACTAACAATTAATGGTCGTAATAACCTAAAGTGTTGAAAAATCAGAGAAATAAGATGAGAGATACACGGAAAGATAGAGACTACTTTGAAGGAGTAATTGCGTTTTATAACGAGCAAGTTGAAAAAACAATTCAAAATTTCGATAACTATCCGAATAAAAGAGGATGTTATAGGATTATAGCAGAAGCAAGGTTGATGAACTTATTTAATGGCTATAGCATCGGTTATCCAATCGAAGATTTGAAAATTCAGTTTGAACCACTTATTGATAGTTTGATTGATTATTTAACTTTTCCTGAAGTAAAAATGCCTCTAAAAGATTGTCTTTTGGATACTTACGTAGAGGCCTTAGGAATTCTTTCAATGGCTTATTTATTAAAAGTGGACGATCAGGTTTTTGATAAAGTGCTTAACTATTTTGATGTAGTTGGAACAGATAAATTGATTGACCAACTGATTCGTTTTAGACAAAAAGACCGAAAACTAAATGGAAAATTAATCCATAAGAAGTATAAACCATTATCCGATTTTATTGACGAAAATAATGGAGGAATAGATTTCCTTTACAACTATATTAAGGATTGGTACAAAGGAATGCGATCTGCTTTGTTTTACAACAGCCATGCCGATCAACAGGGCACTATGTATAATGGCTATTGGTGTTGGGAAGCAGCCTGTTTAGTTTGTTTAATGAAAATTGACGATACTGCTTACAGAACATTAGCCGCTTTTCCTTCTGATATTGTAACGTATTATAAAGGAGAATTATAGTCTAAAAATAATAAAGCTACAATCGCTTAAACAACTCAACAATGAACGATTTCAAAACCATATTACAAGCTAGTTTACAACTTCCCGGAGCAGTTATCATCGGCTACAACAAAGCACTGCCGGGCATAGAGGGCGATGTCGATTTTTATGAAATAGGTGTGCAGCAAGCCATAGGCAAAGTGCCCAAACGCTTTCTCAATATTTGTGTGCAAAGCAATGTTGTAGTTATGCTTTATTTCAAACACGATCCCGAAACCATAGCGGATGTATATAAACAGCATAATTGCATCATTCCTTCCGAAGTAGCTGCTGCACATTGGTCTAAAATCGATTATCCCAATACATTAACAGCCGATGAGATCAACGCACATATTATCAAGTCGTATCTACTTATTTGTGCCACACTGCCTAAAAAGCGACAAGCAGAATTAGCGCAAATGGCCACAGCCACCAACGCGTATCTGCTGTTTAAAGAAAAGGCTGAAGCTCTGGTCGCTTCACATTCGTCAATAGAGTGGCATTACAATCATATGGCTTTTTGGACGCCAACACTCACTGTCGATAATAAACCTACGGCCTACTTTTACAACAATGCCGTTTTTGTAAAGGCCGATAATTTTGCACAACCCAATGCTGTAGAAGGTGATTGGATAAACACCTTAAGATAAATCACAACCTTCAAAACTTTACCTACACAGTTGTCCTTGGTTGGCATCCCTGCCGACCAATCGATGAACGAAGGTGTTAAGATGTCATTAATACCTTGGGCGTTTTAACGCGCTTTCCGTTCCAATCTTTTGCTCGTGCCTCACAAAAGGATTTCCACAGCAATCCCGAACGCGGCATTGTGCTGCAATTGAAATTATTCTTCGGTCGTCATTGCGATCAAGCGCCCGCCTATGGCGGGGAAGCAATCTGTGTTTTCCTTAAGTTGTTCATTTCCGCCACCAACCAATAGAAGATTAAACACATAGTAACATAGATAAGAAATGCTAACGCGCAAGGTTTAGGAAAGCAGATAGTGATGAACCTGTGGTTCATCTACTTTGTGCACTTTAGTGGTGGATAATGGTAGCGAAAAAACTATGTGTCTATGTGTTTAACTCCTTTACACGCGTTTTCCTTCCCCCTTTGTTTGATGTTCCGCCACCAACCAATAACATCTATGTATTGATCTCCTTTCCTTTCTTGTGCACGGTTGTTGCTTTAAAAGCGTACCTTTGACCGTATATAGCAGTAAAAATATTTCCTGCAAATCAATACATAAACCCATGAAAACCTTTTCATCAAAACTTATTAGCAGTTGGAAAAAGCTGGGACCCGGACTAGTAACCGGTGCAAGTGACGATGATCCATCCGGAATAGCCACCTATTCCCAAGCCGGAGCAGCCTATGGACTTGCAACCTTATGGACAGCCATTGTTGCCTTTCCGCTGATGGCCGCTATTCAACAAATGTGCGCACGCATTGGATTAGTAACATCGCAAGGCTTAACCGGAACGCTTAAAAAACATTACCCCCGTCCCATTTTATATTTGATGTTGCTGTTTAGTTTCCCGGCTATTGTAATGAATATTGGTGCCGATATTGCAGGCATGGGCGCTGTAGGAAATCTACTATTCCCATCCATCGAAGCGAACTATTTTAGTGTGCTGTTCACCATAATACTTTTGGGTTTAATTATCTATTTACCCTATCAAAGAATTGCAGCCGTTTTAAAGTATTTGTGTATTGTGATGTTGGTGTATTTTATTGTTCCGTTTTTGTATAAACAAGACTTTACCGAAATTCTAAAAGCAACATTTATTCCAACCCTCAAGTTCGATAAAAGCTTTATCGCCATTATCGTTGGTATATTGGGTACCACCATCTCGCCCTATCTTTTCTTTTGGCAAGCATCGGTAGAAGTAGAAGAAATGAAAACCAAACGAGCGCATTTAATGGTGAATAAAAAATTAATCCATGCCATGAATCAAGATGTGGATTTTGGAATGACGATTTCCGGTTTCGTAATGTATTTTATTATTCTCACCACCGGCACGGTTTTGTTTAAGGGAGGTGTACATCAAATCGATACCGTTGAACAAGCGGCATTGGCCCTAAAGCCATTAGCCGGCAACTTAGCCTATCTGCTGTTTGCTATCGGAGTAATTGGCACCGGCTTAATTGCCATTCCGGTATTGAGCGGTTCTATTTCGTACATTATTACCGAAACATTTGGATGGGAGCAAGGGCTCGATAAAAAATTTCATGAAGCAAAAGGGTTCTATGTTATCATCGCTATTTCGTTGGTATTGGGCTTGTCGTTAAACTACATTGGCATTACACCCATTCAGTCGTTGATATATACCGCAATACTTTATGGATTAACGGCACCCGTGTTAATTGCCATCATCTTGCACATCTCGAACAACAAAACAATAATGGGCAATAACGTGAATGGATGGCTCAGCAATGTCCTCGGCTTTGCCGCATTAATGATTATGACAATTGCTGCAGTTGTATTACTGTATTTGCAATTTTTCGGGAATTAAAATAGTACTATTATTTACCTATTCGAGATGTTCGTCTATGGCATTTCGAATGTAGATGGATTGGGCGTTTTAACGGGCTTTCCGCTGCAATCTTTTGTTCGTGCCTCACAAAAGGATTTTCACTTCAATCCCTAACGCGGGCATTACGTTTCAATGCAAATTTTCTGTCATTTCGATCCGCCAGAGGCAGAGTAGAAATCTCTCGACATCCATTAAACACAATTATCAATCGGAGCCGGATGCTCCCTGTCCTCTGTTGGCGGTGCCGGAGGTGGTTCAAAAGAATGAGGGGAGGAAGAGGAATGCATTCGTGAGATGCCCGCCTCCACGGGAATGACGTTTTGAAACTAATTTTCGATGATCCTACAATGCTGCGTGAGCGATAGGAACGGAAATCCTTTGCCGATGCTTCGAGGCAAAGATTGCAGTGGAAAGCGCGTTAACACGCCCAAGCCAAATGCGATTTGATAATTTTTGATTTGATAATTTGATGATGTGGGGATTGGAGGATTGAGAATGGCTGAGTTTTAAGGATTATGGGGAGATTTTAGCTGTTGGGTTTAAGATTCAACGATTTAGGTTAGGTGTTTGCATTTTATGGATTTTACTTCTACATTGGGATTCTATTAAAACACGATAAACATGTCGGTATTTCGATCGAAGATAAACGCGAATTCGGAGAGCTACAAACGCAATTACGCGTTGATGAAAGAGAAAATTTTGGAGTTGGACGGAAAGCTGAAGGAGGCTTTGTTTCAGGGCGAGGATAAATACCTGAAACGCACCAAAGCTGCGGGGAAGTTGCTGGCGCGCGAGCGCATTGAGTTGCTGCTCGACCGCGATTCGCCTTTTATGGAATTATGTCCGTTTGCCGGCTGGGGCATGGATGGCTTTGGCACGGGCGGTACCATTGTGTGCGGTATTGGTTTTGTGAGCGGCACGCTGTGTATGATTAATTCGAACGTGGGCACCATAAAGGGTGGAGCTATTGATTATGCTACGTTGCAGAAGGGTTTGCGCATGGGCGAAATTGCGATGGAGAACGGTTTGCCTACCATTGTGATGGTGGAAAGTGCGGGTGCGAATTTGCCGGATCAAGCGAAGATTTTTAATTACGGTGGGGCGAATTTCCGCGATATTATTCAGCGCAGTAAGGCACGGTTCCCTACCATTTCGATTGTGTTTGGCAACAGCACGGCCGGTGGGGCTTACATTCCGGGCATGAGCGATTACACCATTATGGTGAAAGACGAAGCGAAGGTGTTTTTGGCCGGTCCGCCTTTGGTGAAAATGGCGACCAACGAGGTAACAGACGAGGAGAGTTTAGGTGGTGCGAAAATGCACAGTGCGGTGTCGGGCGTGTCGGATTATTTGGCGGAAGATCAAGAAGACGGCATAAGATTGGCGCGCGAGATTATGTCGAATTTATTTCCGGGCAATGCGAATTACGCCAAAGAAAAGATAGAAGAACCAAAGTATGCGGCTGAAGAAATTTTAGGCATTGTTTCGGCTGATATTAAAATTCCGTTCGACCAACGCGAACTTATTGCGCGCTTTGTAGATGGGTCGGAGTTTTCGGAATTTAAACCGCTCTATGGAAGTACGTTGATTACTGGCTTTGCGAAAGTGAACGGCTATTCGATTGGTATTTTGGCGAACAACGGAGTGTTATTCTCGGAGGCCGCGAACAAAGGGGCTCAGTTTATTCAGTTGTGTAATCAGAAAGATATTCCGTTGTTGTTTTTGCAAAACATTACTGGCTTTATGGTGGGTCGTAAATATGAAGAAGAGGGCATTATTAAAAACGGTGCAAAGTTGATAAATGCGGTGAGTAATTCTACGGTGCCGGCTATCACTATTATTACCGGTGCGAGTTACGGTGCGGGCAATTACGCGATGTGCGGAAGGGCTTATAAACCGCGGTTTTTGTTCAGCTATCCGAATTCGAAAATTGCGGTAATGGGACCTGATCAGTTGGCGGGTGTGATGCAGATTATCGGCCGACAAGCGGCTGAAAAATCGGGTATTGCATACGATGAAGAACAAGGCGCACAAGTGGCTAAGTTTATGGTAATGGAAGCCGATAAACAAAGTAATGCCTGGTATGCCAGTGGTCAGTTGTGGGACGATGGAGTAATCGATCCGCGCGAAACGCGCAATTACTTGAAGTTCTGCATGGAGGTGATTCATAACACAGAAGTGAAAGGCGCTGAGGGGTATGGGGTGTTTAGGATGTAGGATTGATTTGATAATTTGATGATGAGGGAATTTGATGATGAGGGAATTTAAGGATTTGATGATGTGGTGATTTGATAATTTGATGATGGAGGATTTAGGATTATGAATTTGGGAATTGAAAATTGATTTTGGATATGAAAAAGATAACAAAGTTATTGATTGCGAATAGGGGGGAGATTGCGATTCGGGTGATGCGAACGGCACGAACGATGGGTATTAGCACGGTGGCGGTATATTCGCAAGCGGATCGGGATGCGTTGTTTGTGAGTGTGGCTGATGAGGCGATTTGTATTGGTGGATCACATCCGGCTGAGAGTTATTTGGATCAGGATAAAATTATTGCTGCGGCAAAACAAACGGGTGCTAATGCGATTCATCCGGGGTATGGATTTTTATCGGAGAATGCTTCGTTTGCACAGCGTTGTGCAGACGAGGGAATTATATTTGTTGGTCCTTCTGCTGCGGCTATACAACAATTAGGTCCGAAGATTGGCGCGAAAGAATTGATGCAAAAAGCCGGTGTGCCGGTGGTGCCGGGGTATAATGGCAGCGATCAAAATTTTGAAACCTTTCAAAAAGAAGCGGCTAAGATTGGTTATCCTGTGTTGCTTAAAGCCAGTGCCGGTGGGGGTGGTAAAGGTATGCGTATTGTAAATAGTGAAGCGGAATTGGAAGCGGCATTCAACACCGCAACGCGTGAAGCTGAGAAGGGCTTTGGCAGTGGGGTGTTGTTGATGGAAAAATATTTCCCGAAAGCAAAGCATATCGAGTTTCAGATTTTTGGCGATACGCATGGCAATTATGTACATTTGTTTGAGCGCGAGTGTTCGTTGCAAAGACGCTATCAAAAAGTGATTGAAGAATCACCATCGCCATCGATAAGTGCTGCAACTCGACAGCAGATGGGCGATGCGGCTGTGGCGGCTGCACGAGCGGTGCAATATACCAATGCGGGAACGGTGGAGTTTTTGTATTCCCCGGCTGATGCTTCGTTTTACTTTTTGGAAGTGAATACGCGTTTGCAAGTGGAGCATCCGGTAACAGAAGAAGTAACAGGATTGGATTTGGTACGTTTGCAATTGGAAGTTGCACAAGATTTACCCTTGAATATTGGCGATGTAAAAACAACCGGTCATGCCATAGAATGCCGTATTTGTGCGGAAGATGCAGAGAATAATTTTTTTCCGGCTACAGGTGAAATTTTGTTGTACAAAGAACCGACATTGAAAGGATTGCGCTTCGATAGCGGAGTCCAAACAGGTTCGAAAGTAGATGTGTTTTACGACAGTATGTTGGCGAAGGTGATTGCGTATGGTGAAACCAGAACAGAAGCTATTCAGAAAATGGATTATGCTTTGCAGCACTATACCATATTGGGAATTACGACTAACAAAGATTTCTTGGGTGCTTTATTGAACCATCCGGAATATGTGGATGGCAGCTTCGATACCAAATTAATTGAGCGCGATTTTAGCGCGTATCAAAAACAAGTGAGCGAAACCGATGTGGCGGAGATGG
This sequence comes from Chitinophagales bacterium, assembly GCA_044226285.1. Taxonomy (GTDB): domain Bacteria; phylum Bacteroidota; class Bacteroidia; order Chitinophagales; family LD1; genus CALAYL01. The sequence continues at coordinate 41,141 of JBGAHI010000011.1, forward strand.
CCATTGCGGCTTTCTTGTACGATTGGCAAAGCAGAAAATCAACAGAGCCTGTGAGTGCCACATTGAATGGTTGGCGCAATATTTATTATCAATCGCAGCACTATATTTTGCAATGGAATGGAGCAGAAGTAAAAGTGGAATATCGTCACAAAGGCGATGGTTGCTTTGATGTGGTGGTGGGTGAAATCTGTTTTGCGGTGGAACTCAATAGTGCCGATGCACATGGAGTGGTAGCAACGATAAACAATCATCGTAAGGCCTTTGCTATGGCTATAAAAAACGGAGAAGTGTTTGTGCAACAACAAGGTGTGGGTACGTTGAAGTTTACGGAGAAGTCGCGGTTCACCGAGCCCGGAAATGCTGTGGCGGAAGGCGATTATATTGCGCCAATGCCGGGTGAAATTGTGAAGGTGTTGGTGCAGGTAGGCGATAAAATTGAATCGGGTAAAGCCTTGTTGGTGATGAATTCCATGAAAATGGAAACCACCATTGAAGCGCATAGCGATGGCGAAGTAGAAGAAGTTTTCGTGCAGGAAAAAACCTTTGTGGAGGCCGGCACGGTGATGATTAAAATGAAATAAGAAAAACGAAATAACATGAAGTTGTATACAGCAGAACAAGCGTTAACTCTCGAACAGCAAACCTTTGCGCATTTGTTAGTAGAGCAAAACGGACATGTGTTGACCATAACATTAAACCGTCCGGAGAAGAAAAATGCGATGAATCCGGTGTTATTCCGCGAGATAGCGTATGCCTTGCATTATGCGCATTTCAACCACGAAGTGTGGGTGGTGGTGGTGCAAGCCAATGGTGATATTTTTTGTGCGGGTGCCGATTTGAAAGCCTTTTTGGCGAGTGGCAGTGAAACAAATTCTACCATTCCTGAACCTACCGGAGAGGTGGTGTTGGCGGATGTATTTTCGGGATTACATAAACCGTGCATTGCAAAAGTGCATGCGCCAGTTTTAGCAGGTGGTTTTTTGATTGTGTGTGGCTGTACGCATGTAATTGCTACTCCGAATGTCACATTCAGTCTGCCGGAAGTAAAACGCGGATTATATCCTTTTCAAGTGATGCAGAGTATGTTGAACATTATGCCATCGCGGGCGGTGCTCGATTTTTGTATGCGAGCGAAATCGGCTGATGCACAGGAGGCATTGCGATTGGGCTTGGTATCGGAAGTGGTTGCAGCTGAAGAACTTGATAGCAAGGTACAGGCTTTGGCGGAAGAGATTATGGAGTATTCGCCATCGGCTATCCGATTGGGTTTAGAGGCTTTTGATGCATTGAAGACTGTGCAGGAGAACGATCGTCAGCTTTTCTTAAAAAGCATGCTGGGTAAGGCGGTACAAACCGAAGACGCTGCTGAGGGCATTGCTGCTTTCGCTGAAAAACGTAAACCGGTGTGGAAGGGGAAATAAGTTTATGTGTTAGGATTCACCATATAAGTACATTGGGCGGAAAGGAAGATGAACGCAGAGGATTAACCACATAGACACATAGTGAGGAAAGGAAGGGAAATGCCTTATTCGCTACTGAGTGAACATAGGAATGAAACAAGTTTCATTTACTTCTGATTTTATTACTGGGAAACGCAGAGGATTCACCACATAGACACATAGTTAGGAAAAAAAGGAAATGCCATATTCGTTGGTGAGTGAATATAGTCATGAAACGAAGTTTCATGGATTATGTGGACTTGTATAGAGGCGTAAGCCTTCCTCTTATGTTAACCTATGTGTCTATGTGTTTAACTCTTCATTCTTACTTCATACATTATACACTGTTTATATTGTGTTTAACGCTTTAAATCTTCTTCAAACATTATTAGTTTTATATCTAACCCCAAATAAAACGCCATGCTTACTAAAAAGTACCTGAAGGAATTAACCTACGATGTTATTGGTGCAGCCATTGAAGTGCAAAAAACAATTGGCCCCGGTTTATTAGAAAGTGTTTATCAAAAGTGCATGGAGGAGGAGTTAATCCTTCGGAAAATTCATTTTGAGTCAGAGTTAACTGTTCCCATTCACTATAAAGATAAATCTATTGATACCGAATTTCGCTGTGATTTGTTTGTAGAAAAATGCTTAGTCCTTGAACTTAAATCAGTTGAGTCTATTCAGCCGCTCCACAAAGCCCAAATCATGACTTACATGAAGTTGTTGAATTCGCCCAAAGGAATTTTAATCAACTTCAATTCTTTGAATTTATTCAGCGAAGGACAACTGACTTTTGTAAATGAAATGTTCAGAAATTTACCTGACGAATAAACTTGAAAACCATTTAAAATTAACTTACTTAGAGTTTAAACATTTAAGCAATAAACCATGGCAAAGAAAATTGTAATCACCGCAGCGCTTACAGGCGTTTTAGCAAGACGAGAACAATGTCCGTATATTCCTTACACACCCGAAGAGATAGCCTTAGAAGGCAAGCGTGCAGTAGATGCCGGGGCGAGTGTGTTGCATATTCATGCGCGTCAGGATGATGGTGCACCGGCTTATGATATTGAGACCTATAGACGAATTGGCGAGGAGGTAAGAAAACTTTGTCCGACTGCCATCATTAACTACAGTACAGGCGCCATAGGGCTTTCACGCGAAGAGCGTATTCACCACATCACTGCATTGAAACCGGATATGGCTGCGTTGAATATGGGTTCGATGAACTATGGTATTTATTCCCCAAAGACGAAAGAATTCTATCACGATTTTGTGTTTCAAAATTCGTTCAAAGACATTCAATTCTATTTAGAGAAAATGAAAGAAGCAGGCACAGTGCCTGAAATGGAAGTGTTCGATAATGGACACATCAATAATGCTATGCCTTTAATTGATATGGGATTGTTGCAAAAGCCGTATGTGTTCAGTTTTGTGATGGGCGTTTTGGGTGGTATTCCTATTTCAACGAAAAACTTATTGCATCAAGCAGCATCAGTTCCTGAAGGTTCGCATTGGCAAGTGATTGGTATCGGACGAAAACAATGGCAAGCTATAGCTGCGGCCATTACTATTGATGGAAATATTCGTGTAGGATTAGAAGATAACTTCTATTTACCTGAGGGAGAGATGGCAAAAAGCAATGGAGAGTTAGTAGAGGCTGCTGCGAAAATGGTACGCATGATTGGTCGTGAAGTGGCTACCATCGAAGAGACACGTGCGATGTTGAATATTCCGTTGAGATAAGTATCGATTCAAAACTAAATTCAAATTCAGCAAGTATGTTTTTGCCCAATACATTTAAAGATAAAGTAGCCATTGTTACCGGAGGGGGCAGCGGCATTGGTTTTGCGATAACCCAGCAATTGTTGGAGTTAGGAGCGAATGTAATTATCACTTCTCGAAAGGAAGAACGATTGATTACTGCTATCGAAAAATTCAATGCTTTACGCACTAATGATTCTTTCGGGAAAGTGCGTTATCAGGTATGTGATATTCGTGATACAGAACAGGTGGAGGCCTTAGCGAAGAATATAAAAGATAACGAAGGTACACTCGATATTTTAGTGAATAATGCCGGTGGGCAGTTTCCTTCTTTGGCGGAAGATATTTCTTTCAAAGGTTGGAATGCCGTTATCAATAATAATTTGAACGGTACATGGTATATGACACAAACCATGGCCAAACAATTTTTTATTCCGAATCAAGCTGGTCGTATTGTGAATATTATTGCGAATGTTTTTCGCGGTTTTCCCGCTATGGTGCATACCGGTGCTGCGCGTGCCGGGGTAGATAATCTCACGAAAACTTTAGCCGTAGAATGGAGTAAATACAATGTGCAAATCAATGCCATAGCTCCGGGGATTATCGCTTCAAGTGGCTTAGAAAACTATCAGCCCGAATTTTTAGAGGGAGTGGAAAAGGCTATTCCGATGCGCAGAATGGGCACTTCAGAGGAGGTAGCCAACTTAACGGTATTTTTAGCGAGTCCTTTTGCGAACTATATTACAGGAGAAACTGTTTATATTGACGGAGGGCAGCGTTTGTGGGGCGATTTCTTTAAATTATAAATTTTAAAACCAAATAAAACCATGTCAAGTAATCCATTTACCGAAGAGCATAATCTATTAAGAGAGAGTTTCCGCCAGTTTGTGGAAACCGAAATTACACCTAACATCGAGCATTGGGAAGCCAACAAAATTTGTGAGAAAGAAATTTTCACGAAGATGGGCGCACAAGGCTTTTTTGGTGTTAGCTTTCCTGAAGCTTATGGCGGAAGCGGTTTAGATATTTGGTCGGCTGTAGTTATTGCCGAAGAATTAGCGAAATCAAACTGTGGTGGCTTAGCAATGAGTTTGTATGCACACACCTACTTGCCATTGCCTGTTTTATTGGCTTTGGGAACGGAAGAGCAAAAACAACAATACCTTGCACCGGCTTTGAAAGGCGAAAAAATTGCTGCTTTAGGGATCACTGAACCGGGAGCCGGAAGTGATGTGGGTGGTATTAAAACAACTGCCGAAGACAAAGGCGATCACTACTTAGTGAACGGTTCTAAAATGTTTATCACGAATGGTACAATGGCCGATTTCATTGTGTTGGTGGTACGTACAGGCGAGGGTCATAAATTAAGTTTATTGATTTTCGACACCAAAATCGAAGGTTTTTCAGCAGTACCGGTACACAACAAATTGGGTATGCATACGTCTGATACCGGACAGTTATTCTTCGAAAACTGCAAAGTGCCTAAGAGTGCTTTGTTGGGCGAAAAGGATTTCGGGTTCTATTATATCATGAGTAATTTCCAAGAAGAGCGTTTAATTGCCTCTATCACCGGAACAGCATCTGCTGAACATGCGATGGAAGTGGCTAAGCAGTATATGAAAGAGCGTGAGGCTTTTGGTCGTCCGATTGGTAAATTCCAAGTACTTCGCCACAAGTTGGCTAAAATGGCCATTACAACTGAAGCTTGTAGAAGTATTGCTTACCGTGCAGTGGCCGAGTTTATTGAACATGGACCCGGGGCATACAAAATTGTTTCCATGGCTAAAGCTTTTGTGTGTGAAGAAGCATTTAATGTAGTGAACGAAGCATTGCAAATCCACGGAGGATGGGGTTATATGGAAGATTATGGTGTTGCGCGTTCATTGCGTGATGTGCGTTTAATGACAGTTGGTGCCGGAACCACAGAAGTGATGCACGAAATCATCAGTAAAATTGTGATTGATGAAGTGAGTCATACGAAACAAATTAAGAAGCGATAATTTAAATTCTTCATTTATGAAACCTGCTTTATGTAAATATGAAGCAGGTTTTTTCTTTTGAACTAAGAAAAGACTTCTTTCGCTTTTTCCATTTGCCCTTTCGTACACATCAAAATTAATTTCCATCCTTTCTCTACTTCCATCGATTCATCGGGATTAAGGATGTAATTATTATCTGCTTTTTTGATGCCGATAATGGTAGCGCCTGATCGGGAAAGGAAATCAGTTTTGTTTAAAGTAAACGATTGTTGTATTTCTAACTCTTGGAATAAAAAGTCGTTGCTGGATTTAGCCGCTATGATGTCGATGAACTCATTAATATCAGGCGAAGAGACTAAGGTGGCCATGTGAATACCTCCAATTTTATCGGGCATAATCACATTATTCGCACCGGCAATTTTCAGTTTTTTTACGGATGCGTCATTCGATGCACGTGATATAATTGTAATTGATTTGTTGAGCTCACGTGCAGTTAAAACCGTATATAAATTCGCAGCATCATCCGGTAGTGTTGTAATAATAGCCTTTGCACGGAGAATGCCTGCCTCAATTAACGTTTCATCTTTTGTGGCATCGGCAATAACAAAGTGTTCCACATGCACGTTGCGTTTTTCAATTTGCTCTTTGGTAGATTCTATGATTACATAAGGAATATGGTTCGCATTGAAAATATTGGATGCGGCTAAACCATTTCTACCGAAGCCACATATTATCACATGGTTGCTGAGGGTATCAATTTTATTATGCATAGTAAACGATTTGTAGTCTTTGATAAAGTCACCATCGGTAAAATAACGGGTGAGAATAGTGAGGTAAAAGGTAAGCAACGATAAGTTAGTGAGGATAATGAAAATCGTAAAATATCGGCCGGCATCAGAAAGAGGTTTCACCTCCATATAACCTACTGTGGAAAGCGTAACTACAGTCATATAAAGCGCTTCGAGAAAAGTGAATTTTTCAATTGCCACATAGCCTACTGTTCCGATTCCCATAATGAACAGAAAGAACAATATGGGTTTGGCAAGCTTAAAGAGTGGATTTTTGAAACGCAAAAATGCCAACATGGCTAATGTTTATTTTGTAAGAATATCAAGTACTTGAACAATCATATCGTCTACAATCTTCTTTGGATCGGCACTGAATTCATCGGTGATACGATTCGCTAAAATGGCATTGATAGAAATGCAACTATGTCCCAATACTTTTCCTAAGCCGTAAATGCCCGCTGTTTCCATTTCTAAATTAGTGATGCGATGATGTGGATGTTTGAAGGCATTCAACTGTTTCACAAAATCGGGATTGTTGTTGGTGTAGCGCAACACTCTTCCTTGTGGCGCATAAAAACCTTCGGCAGTTATTGTTAATCCTTTGCGGAAATGCGGTTCAAATTTTTTAATCAACGATTCGCCTCCTGCAAAGCAATACGGATAGATGTTTTTCAAAGGCACTTGCGAAACAAATGCATCGCGCAAATTCGTTTCTTGAATTGTATTTTCAAAAGCATAGTGATTCAGCAAGCCTTCCAAGCCAATGGAATATTCGCTGAATAAAATCGAATTGATAGGAATGTCTGCTTGCACACAACCTGAAGTGCCAACACGAATAATATCTAACGATTTGATTTCAGCTTTCGGTGCTTTCGTAACGAAATCAATATTAGCTAAGGCATCGAGTTCATTCAATACTATATCGATATTGTCGGTGCCAATACCGGTGGAAATTACCGTGATGCGCTTGTTGTTCATCACCCCTGTATGGGTAACAAATTCGCGGTGAGCGGCTTTGTGTTCGATTACATCAAAATGCTGACTTACATCAGCTACACGATCTTGATCGCCAACAGTAATAATGGTTTCCGCAATTTGCTCAGGTTTTAAGTGCAGGTGATAGATACTTCCGTCTCCGTTTACAATTAAATCGGTTGTTTTTAGTTTCATATATCTCGTTTGTGTAATTATTGTAGTCGGACTGTTTTCAAATTCAACAAATTCAATGCATTTGGCGTGAGCCCTTTCACATGAAAATGATGGAAACGCAACACTTCATCGTAATATAAAGGAACAACAGGTGAAGCTACTTCAATTATTCTGTCTAATTGATGATAAAGTTCATAGCGTTTACTGATATCCGATTCTGCTAATGCAGCTTCATATATTCTATCAAACTCAGCATTGCGAAAACGCGTATAATTCGGTGGTGCGGTATTCTTTCCATAAAATACGGCATAATAACTTTCCGCATCCGGATAATCGGCAATCCACGATCCTCTGAAAAAATTGGCTTTGCCCTTCACCATCCATTCGCGTAAAATTGATGAAGGATTAATTTCCAATTTCACATCGATGCCGATTTTCGATAATTGCTTCGCTACCATCAATCCCACTTCGCGGTAGGTTTCATTCGTGTAAAGCGTAATCTTAGGCATAGGGTGGTTAGCGTTGTAGCCTGCTTCCTGTATGAGCTTTGAAGCTTTTTCGCTATTGTAAGTGTATACTTTGTTGTTGCCGTCAAACGAAGGTAGCCCATAAGGCACAAAGCCATTCTCTGCCGGTTTACCAATGCCGTTGCGTAAGTAGCGGAGAATCTCTTTTCGATCGATGCCGCAGTTAATGGCTTGTCGAATTTTTAAGTTGGCTAAAGGGTTATTCGTATTGCTATCGCTGAGGTTGATACCCAAATATTCTGTATTCAAATTCGGTGTTTTGCTCATTACGAATTTGCTGGTGAATGCTTCACGCAAAGCCCCCTTTTCATCCAACATGGTTTTGATATTGCCGGCATCTAAGTCGGTCATAAAATCGAGTTGCTTGCGTTGGAAAGCCATAATCTCCGATTTCTTATCGGCAATAAACGAAACGCGAATTCCATCCATAAAAGGCATTCGTTCGTTACCTAGCATTTCGAAATAGTGATCGTTTTTCGTTAAAATCAATGCTACGCCTTCTTTCCATTTTTTAAGTAGGAAAGGCCCTGTTCCTACCGGATTCGCCCGAAAATCTATACCGTAAAACACCACCGCTTCCTTCGGAACAACGGAACAATAAGGCATGGTCAAAATACCAATTAGTGGCAAAAACGGTTGTCTCAGTTTAATTTGAAACGTAAACGAATCCAATGCAGTGAAGGGTTGCATACTGTCCACCTTTCCGTTAAAAATCCATGCACCGGGTGAAGCTGTTTTCGGGTCGATAATTCTGTGTAAGGCATAGACAAAGTCGAAGGCATTTACCGTTCGAGTTCCTGCCGGAAAGCATTTGTTGGTATGAAACGATACATCATTTCGCAAATGAAAGGTGTAGATTTTACCGCTATCGGTTATTTCCCACGATGTTGCAATAGATGGTTTGATGTTGAGTGAATCATCCAGTTGTACCAATCCGTTATACAATTGATTACAGGCCCAAATGATGGATTGGTCTTTCGAAAATGCAGGGTCTAATGTGGATATACCGCTCGATTGGTTGTAATGAAAGATATTGTTGCTGCTAACGTTTTCGTTGTGGCACGAATGCAATACCAATAGCAGAAGCACAATCAAGACATTATTCCCAAAATTAAATCGGACAAAAAGGTTCATGTCCAAACCTACATAAAATTTCTATTCAGCCCTTTAGATGCCGATTTGGGTTATCCACGCACCAAAAAAAGCGTGTGTTTTCGGTTACAGTTATTCTTGATTGGATTCCACCACAAAGGCAATTTGATCGTGGTATTTATTGGGGATTGGCTCTAACATAATGTCCTTGGCGGTGAGCCTGACAATTTTATAAGTCTTCGTTTCCTTTATACTTTCTACTTCGTTTCGTTTTTGAAACTTTTTTTTTTGAGTGTACTGAAAAGTAATGGTAGCTTTTTTCTTATTGATGCTCCACTTGCCTGATTTTGAAGAACCAAAACCACACATAAAGCCTGTAGCAAACGTTACTGTATGATTGGCATTGATTTGCAAATTATCCCATCCGCCTCGGCCTTGATCGGCATGTGCAATAGTGCCATCATCCAATATTTTTCCTTGAATCCAGTTGTTAGTTATGTAATTAAAATCAACCTTTTTTTGAGCTGTTGTAATTACACTGCTTAATGCAAAGCAAATTAATAGTAGGTAATGAATGGTTGTTTTATTCATCTTTCAACGGTGGTAAATCCGATTTGTCTTTAATCTTCAAATCCCCATTCTTAGCTGCTTTGTAGAGCGAATACCAAGCAAAAGGATTCAACAAGTTGTTGGGGGCCGATTGTCCGTAATACGATTTACGCACTGCCCCTGAACGCAAAGAATACGAAGCAGCCTCGGCTCCACTGGGCTGCAGTTGCTGTGCTAGAGCAGCTAACATTTGCGGATCCATATTTTCTTCGGCACGTTGCAAATCGTCTTTCGGTAATTTCAAATCGCGGAATGCACGTTTAAAACCATCTTTATCTCCCCAAGGGTAAATAATAACCCCACCAATGTAATATTCGGTTCTCGACATCAATTGAATCACAGAATATTTATCCTTATCCAACACTTTAGGCAAAATGTAAACCGAAGGCTTGAATCCAATACATGTAAAGTATAAAGTATCACCTTCCTGCGCAGCAAAAGAGAAATAACCTTCCGCACTGGCAGTGGCTACTCGTCCTCGATTCCTTATGGTAACATGCGTGTAAGGAACTCCTTGTAATGAATCGGAGGTCATCGCAAAGCCCGAAAACTGAACCACTTTGGGCTCTCGGTCTTGTGCAAAAGCCAAAACGGAAAGCAGACTTAAGAGTCCGAGATAAATGAATTTTACTTTCATACTTCTCAAATCTAAACGGAATCTTTGGTTAAAAATCATTTTTTCAAGCCTTTTGAATGATTTAACAACAGGAACTATCCACAATCTTTGCACACATTGCCATTTACCTTCCAATATCTTCTAAACTTTATATCATAAACAACAGTTATTTATAACTTCGCCCACACAAAAAACAGAATATGAGTTTGAATCTACGCTCCACCGATAATTTTGTAAGTCGACACATTGGTATTGATGAAACAGCTGAGCAGGAAATGCTCAAAGTAATGGGCCTGAAAAGTGTAGATGAGCTGATTGAGAAAACTGTACCTACCGCCATTTTGCGCGATCGTCCGTTGAATTTGCCTGCAGGGTTAAGCGAGTTCGAGTACCTACAAAAATTGAAAGCGGTTGCTTCGAAAAACAAACTATATAAAAGTTATATCGGTTTAGGGTATTACAATACCGTAACTCCTGCAGCTATACGCAGAAATATTTTCGAGAATCCGGGTTGGTATACGCAATACACACCATATCAAGCAGAGATTGCACAAGGTCGTTTGGAAGCCTTGTTGAATTTTCAAACCATGATTTCTGATTTAACAGCTTTGCCTATCGCCAACGCATCTTTGTTGGATGAAGGAACTGCTGCTGCTGAAGCTATGAGTATGTTCTTGGGTGTGAAAAACAAAAAGCATTTCGAACACACTAAGTTTTTTGTGTCGAATTTGTGTTTCCCGCAAACCATCGATGTAGTGAAAACACGCGCTACCGTTTTAGGTATCGAAGTGGTAGTAGGTGATTACAACACAGTTGATATTACTAACGATTATTTTGGAGCGTTGTTGCAATATCCGGCTTACGATGGAAGTGTAAACGAATACAAATCCTTTATCGATAAATGTCATGCAGTTGAATGCTATGTAACAGTGGCTACCGATTTATTATCGCTTACCCTGCTTACGCCTCCGGGTGAATTTGGTGCAGATTGCGCTATCGGTAACTCACAGCGATTTGGAGTGCCAATGGGCTTTGGTGGTCCACACGCAGCGTTCTTCGCTACAAAAGACGATTTCAAACGTATTATTCCGGGCAGAATTATTGGTGTGTCGATTGATGCCCAAAACAAACCTGCTCTGCGTATGGCTTTGCAAACAAGAGAGCAACACATTCGTAGAGAAAAAGCTACTTCAAATATTTGTACGGCACAAGCATTACTGTCGATTATGGCGGGTATGTATGGTGTGTATCACGGTCCGAAAGGCTTGAAAGACATAGCTTCTCGCGTGCATGCCTTAACCAATATTTTGGCGAAAGAATTAGTAGCGTTAGGTTATACTTTACACAATGCACATTATTTTGATACACTAACTATCGATGTAAAAGGCGATAAAAAACTATTAGCTACTATCAACGAAACAGCATTAAAAAATGAAGTGAATTTCTTTTACAGCTGCAATAATTTTGTTTCTATTTCATTAGATGAAACTACTTTGCCGGAAGATGTAGAAGCTATAGTTCGTATATTCGCTTCGGCTGCCGGAAAGTCAACAACTTTTGTTTGTCCGCAAGAAGCAACCGACTCAAACCTGGCATTACCAAGTGCTCTAGTTAGAAGCTCAAGTTATTTAACGCATCCGGTGTTCAACACACATCACACTGAAAGTCAGTTGATGCGTTACATCAAATTGTTAGAAAATAAAGATTTGTCGTTAACCAAATCTATGATTGCTTTAGGGTCGTGTACCATGAAACTGAATGCTGCAACAGAATTGGAGCCGGTGAGTTGGGCTGAGTTTGCACACATTCACCCTTTTGTGCCATTAAATCAAGCTGAAGGTTATTTAGAGATTATCAACGAACTAGAAGCTGCCTTGGCTGAAATTACAGGATTTCACGCTACTTCGTTGCAACCAAATTCGGGAGCACAAGGCGAATATGCCGGCATTCAAGTGATTCGTGCTTATCAAAAAGATATCGGACAAGGGCATAGAAATGTAGCCTTGATTCCGGCTTCTGCACACGGCACAAACCCTGCAACAGCTGTTATGGTTGGGCTTCACGTAGTGGTGGTAAACACCGATGAAAAAGGGAATATTGAATTCGATGATTTAGTAAAGAAAGCAGAAGAACACAAAGACGATTTGTGTTGCTTGATGGTAACCTATCCTTCTACACACGGAGTATTCGAAACGAATATTAAAGATGTGTGTCAATTGATTCACGCGAATGGTGGTCAAGTGTACATGGATGGTGCGAACTTAAATGCACAAGTAGGCTTAACCGGTCCGGGATTTATTGGTGCCGATGTGAATCACATTAATTTACATAAAACATTCGCCATTCCTCACGGAGGTGGAGGTCCGGGTATGGGACCAATTTGTGTGGCGAAACATTTAGCGCCTTATTTGCCTTCAAATCCGGTAACCAAAACAGGTGGAGAAAAAGCAATTTCTGCAATTTCTTCTGCACCTTGGGGAAGTGCCAGTATTTTATTGATTTCTTATGGGTATATCAAAATGTTGGGGGCAAGCGGATTAACTGCTGCTACGAAATATGCTATTTTCAACGCCAATTATATGCGTGCTCGATTTGAGAACGATTTCCAAGTGCTTTACACCGGAGAAAACGGTAATGTGGCGCACGAATTGATTTTGGATTTCCGTCATTACAAACATACCGTTGGAATCGAAGTAGAAGACATCGCTAAACGTTTGATGGATTATGGTTTCCACGCACCAACAGTTTCTTTCCCTGTGGCAGGAACGTTGATGATTGAACCTACCGAAAGTGAAGATAAAGCGGAGTTAGATCGTTTCTGTGATGCCTTGATTCAAATTCAAAATGAAATCAAACAAGTGCAAAATAAAACAATGGATGCCACTGATAACCCATTGAAAAATGCACCACACACGGTGGAAGTTGTAACTGCAGAAAACTGGGAACACGCTTATTCTCGTGAAGTAGCCGCATTCCCATTGCCGTTCACGCGCTTCAATAAATTCTGGCCAAGTGTTGGACGTGTGAACAACTCGCATGGCGATAGAAACTTAGTATGTACTTGCCCTAGTGTTGAGGAATACCGATAATCGATTTCCGTTAATAGATTTTAAAACTTGAAATTGCAAGGACGAAATATTGTTTCGTCCTTTGCTTTTTGTATATAGCAACTTAATTTAACCCTTGTTTATGTTGTTTGACCGTTGCTACCCGAAAATTACTGATTGGCTTTATTTAGTTACCAATGAAACCGTTGATTTGCGCTTCCTTCCCATTTTCAGTTACGGGTTTTGGGTAGCGGTAGGTTTTATGGCCGCTGCATATGTGATTGGTAAGGAATTAAAACGCAGAGAGGCGTTAGGGCTTTTCGCCTACACCGAGAAAACTGTTTCGCATACATCCAATGTTGATTATATATCGATATTATTCTTTGCGGCTTTAGGTTACTTGATTGGCTGGAAAGGAGGAGAAATGGTTACGCTGAATATCGACACAAAATTAATTGGAATTGCGCTTGCTGCAGCCCTTTCAATACCTAAATTATGGATGGAATTGCGAAAGGAGAAAAAAGAACCTTATTCAGAAATTGTGCGTGTCTTTCCTTCTGATTTAGTAGGTGATTTTGTGGTACTGTGCGCCATTTTTGGGGTATTAGGTTCCAATTTGTTCAACTTTTTAGAAAGTCCTGAAGATTATGCCAATTTTTGGAGAGATCCTGTTGGTTCTATTTTCAGTGGATTGTCGGTATACGGAGGTATGATTTGTGCCGGAATTGCACTATTAGTTTATTCTTATGTGAAGAAAATTAATGTTCCGAATCTTTTTGATGCCTTGGCCTATAGTTTCATTTTGGCTAACGGCATCGGGCGAATCGGCTGCCAAGTCTCGGGTGATGGCGATTGGGGAGTAGTGAATACTGCCGCAAAACCGGCATTGATTCCTCAATTTTTATGGGCGTCTACATACGCACACAACATTGCCGATACCGGAGTATATATGAACGGTTGTACGGAAGCCCACTGTTTTGTTCTACCGCTTCCGGTTTTCCCAACTCCAATTTACGAGTTTTTAATGTGTACTGCTATTTTTCTAATCCTTCATGCTTTGCGAAAACGAATGACAAACACACCGGGTATGTTATTCTTTCTTTTCTTTATACTGATTGGAATTCAACGCTATTCGATTGAACAAATCCGGGATTTGAGTGGAAGAGGACTATATTATGTTTTGGGTGTAGGGCTCAAACAATCTGAATTGATTTCTATTATTTTAGTAATAGCCGGAATATTGGGGATGGCTTGGACATGGTACTACTATAATAAGATTAAGAAGCCTGCTGCTTAAGTATAATTTTCCTTTCGTTATTCAACTGTGGATAAAATTTATACATATGAAAATTTCCGCAATTGCTAATAATTGCTAACTTTAACTAAACTATAATCCAAGCCTATGGCAATTTATACAATCCGAAAAGCAATTGGAACATTTGTAGCGGCACTTAGCGTTGTTACTCTCCATGCGCAAGATCCCCATTTTACTCAATTTTACACTTTTGCCTCTCATCTAAATCCTGGTTTAGTAGGTAATTACGATGGTAGCTTCCGAGCTGCTGTAACCTACCGAAATCAATGGGCACAGGCGTTACAAAAGTCTGCCTACCAAACAGTCGGAGCCGATGTAGATGTGTCTTTCTTGGAAGGGTATCTTCGTAAATCGAAACTGGCTGCCGGGGTAGCCGTATTCAACGACAGGAGCGGTCAGGCCGGTTTGTCTTATTTGAACGCCACAGTTACTTTGGCCTATCACCAAGGTTTCGGGAAAGATGGTAACCACCGTTTATCGCTAGGTCTTCAAGGAGGTTTCATTCAAAAAAGAATTGACGATCCTTTATTTGGCGATCAGTTTGTGGATCACAACCAAACGCCTAAAACGTCAACGGAAGAGAACTTGAAACGCGGTATTTACAATGGCGACCTTAACGTAGGTTTATATTGGAAGTCAAATTTCAACGACAAAGTTAGATTAGGATTAGGTTTTGGAGCATACCACTTATTAGAGCCTAAAGAGAACTTTATTACAGAAGCTAATTTAGCGAAAGCCGTTAATGGTTTAGATTACAGAAGAATCACTGCTGATTTCAATTTGGAGGCATTTTTCGGAAAAAAGAAAAATATCTCTATCTCCCCTGAGTTCGTATTTTTAATGCAAGGACCTGCCCGTGAAATCAACCCGGCATTATTCTTCAGTTATTACTTCCAAACCGGTTTCCGTAAAAACAATAGTTTACACGCTGGTGTTCGCTATCGTGTGGGCGATGCGGTAATTCCTATGGTTCAAGTGGAATTCCGAAACATTCGTTTAGGCGCTGCTTATGATGTGAATATCTCTCCTTTGAAAACAACCACAAGAAATCAAGGAGCATTTGAGATTTCATTGTCGTATGTTGGCGAAAGCATCAGATACTTTAAAGGAAGTAAATCATTACCTAGTAGAAGATTTTAAGAGAACATTGCACTGAGCTTGTCGAAGTGCAGATTATAGGAAACCACTTTCATATTTCGACAAGCCAATATGATAGTGGTTTTTTACTTTGTAAAACAGAAAAACAAACCAAACCGTATTTTATGGTGAAGAAAATAGTAGGGCTTTTTGTAGTGATTTTGACATTTTCAAACTCGTTTGCGAATGGTTCGAATCATACCCCTTCCCAATTGGGAAATCATGCACGATTAAGACTGGCAGATAGATATTTTGCAGAATCCTTGTTCTATTCAGCTGCAGAAAATTATCGCGATCATTTAGGTAAAAAACCGAATTGCCGCTATGCAAGCTATTGGTTAGCCATGTCGCTTTATTTTGCCAAAGACTATGAAAAGGCAGAAACTGCATTCTCTCGATTTTATGCCATGCAGCCCGGAAAGAAAGACAAAAAGAAAAACTGGGAATACGATAATCAAAACGAATATAAAATGGGGAATCTCTATTATGGAATGACCCTTCACCGCAATGGAAAGTACGAAGAAGCAAAAACGGCTTTGGGGAAGTTCAGAACCGATTATCACAGCACCGATCCGCAAGAAGAAGCTAATACCATTTTATTAGCGAAGCGAATTGCACAAGCATGTGATTCTGTTCAGTATTTGAAAAAGGCAAAAATAAAAGTTACTGTTTTGCCTAAAGGAATTAATCACGCTTACTCTGAAACGGCACCATACTCTCCAACAGAAGCAGAATTATATTATACATCAACAGGGTCGGATACTTTGGTAACTTTTGAAGGTTACAAAAACAAATTGTATACATCTATCTATAAAGTGACCAAAACCAATAGAGATTGGAACAGTCCAAAATTAGCCGAAGAGGTAATCAATGGAGGTACATATCATGGCGATCGGTATAACACCGGCAATGGAACGTTTAATCGCGATGGCTCGCGTTTTTATTTTACAAAATGTTTAGAGCGTGATGACGATAGACCTTTGTGTAATATCTTTGTTTCAGATGTGAAAAACGGAAAGTTTAGTGAGCCAAAACGTTTGCCGAACAATGTAAACTATGAAGAAAAATATACCAGCACCGAACCGGCAGTAAGAGCAACGGATAATAAAAAAGTAGAATACATCTATTTTTCCAGTAACCGTCCGGGTGGTAAAGGCGGTATGGATATTTGGTACACCAAACGTACAGCTGATGGAGAGTACGAAGAGCCGCAATTACTGAAAGGCAATGTGAATACAGTAGGCGATGAAATATCTCCATTCTATGCTGATAGTGCTCAAACACTCTATTTTTCATCCGATGTGCATCCCGGTTTTGGAGGATTTGATGTGTTTAAAACATCGCAGGTGCCTGATGGGGAAAGAAAAGTTTGGACCCCGGTACAAAACCTAGGGAAACCTGTAAACTCCGGTGCAGATGATATGTTTTTTACCATTTCGAAAGATTTAACTTATGGTTATCTTACTTCTAATCGACAAGGAAGTATTCCTTTAAACGGAATTGCAACAGCTAGTGATGATATTTTCGGTTGGGAGAATTTCAACTATGGATTGGAGGGTACCATGAAAGTTATCGGAAATGATGCAACACAGCTAGATCAGAAAGTGCCAACACGTTATAACCTTTATTTGAAAAAAGACGATGGGACTAAAGTGCTTGTTGGAATTGATTCTTCTTCAAAAGGTGGAAATTATTTCTTCAAACTCAATCCGGATGCCGATTACGAAGTAGAAGTAAATCGAGAGGGTTTTATTCCTGTTAGCGAGTCAGTTACTACAAAAGGATTAGAGGATGAAGATACATTGTCAAAAGTATTCAATGTTAACAAGGATGCTTACATCCTCCACGGTAACGTAGCAGAGTTAGAAAAACCAGAAAATAAAATCAACGGAGCCAATATTTTGGTGTACGAAATCATTACAGGTGGTCAAGAACGTTTAATGACCGAACTAACAGTTCCTAGCACTGAATCGCATTATTACATAAAAGTGCCTACCGGAAAAGATTACAAAGTAATGGCACGTAAAGAGGGCTATTTTGCCGGCAAAACTATGACAAGTACAAAAGGGCTAGGCAATGGCCTCGACTCTGTAACAGCCGATGTTTTCTTGAAAAAATTGGAACTCAACAAGGAATACAAATTGCAGAACATTTTGTATGAATTCGGCAAAGCTACTTTAACTAAATCATCGGAATTAGTGTTGGATACATTATATATGTTGATGACTGAGAATCCAACCTTCGTGATTGAGTTGAGTTCACATACCGACTCAGTAGGCACCGGACCGAATAACATGAAGTTATCTCAAGCACGTGCGCAAAGTTGTGTTACCTACTTGATTAAAAAGGGCATCGACAAAAAACGTATGTTGCCAATGGGTTATGGTAAAACGAAATACGTAGCACCGAATACAAATCCTGATGGTACTGATAATCCTGAAGGACGGGCATTGAACAGAAGAACAGAATTCAAGATTCTGAAAATGTAACAGCACTAAAAGCAATAGTAAAGGCATCGGATTTAGGTTCGATGCCTTTTTTGTTTGTTGCTATCAAAATGCTACAATGAACAAAACGCAGAAAAGATTACATTTGGATATACTTTAATTATGCAATCCGGTTTAACAATAGAATCCTTTTCTCCAATGGATGAAAGCCTGTCGGAACAGGTGTTGTTTTACTATTTTACGAAGAAGAACAATGCTTCAGAGGATGTGCAATTCAAGAGTTTCCCTAATATTTATACTGCCATTAGTATCTTTAAAGACTGTGCAGTAAAAATTAATGGGAACGATATTGAAATCACCGAATCGAAAGGAACCGGATATATAGCGCTTACTATTACTCCAGATATTAAGCCGTATTTAATTTCTATAAAAGGTGCTTTTGAAGAAGTAAGTATAGTGCTTAAACCCTTGGGCGAAAACTATTTCAAGCCTTTGACCACCAATGGAACTATTTTCGAGAAAAAATTTATTGAGCAGTTATTTGAAGAGCTTAATGAACAGAAAAAAGTACAGCAATTAGATGCTTATTTAAAATCCCATTTTTCCTGCGATACGGAGTTAAATGAATTCAGTAAAATGTTAGAAGCCTTTAGCGTTAGTGATGAAAATGTATCGCTGACCGATTTTGCGAAAGCGTATTTTATTCATCCTAAAACGTTGCATCGTAAATTCATGAAGTATTTACAGATTACACCACATCACTATAGGCAAATTGTGCAATTTCGTAAGGCATTGACTAATCTCTTGTCAAACGATACTCAAATCGGAGAAGTGGCCTATTTGCATCACTATTTCGATCAGTCACACTTCAATAAAACCTTCAAAAATTTAACTAATCTCTCTCCTAAACGCGCTCCCCGCGATATTCAAAAGTTGGCTAACGGTAGATTGTGCTTTCAATTTTTGTAACATTCATTTTGTCCGTTTTTTACAAGTTTTACCCGAAACATATCGGCATCTTTGTTGTATCAAATTCAAATTAATAGAATAGTATATGAATAACCCATTATTAACTCCATTCGATTTAGTGCCATTTTCTGCAATAAAAAACGAGCATTATTTGCCTGCTATAAAAGCTGCTATTACGCAAGCAAAAGAGGAGATTGAAGATATCTACATCAACGAGGAAGAACCTTCTTTTGAAAATACCATTGCCGCTTTAGATTATTCGGGTAATCAGCTGAGCCGCTTGTCGGTTTTGTTTTTTAATATCTATTCTTCGAATGCCGATGATGAAATTCAGCACATTGCCATGGAGGTTTCTCCTTTGTTATCGGAGTTCGGTAACGATGTGAATTTGAATGAAAAATTATTTCATCGAATCAAAGCTGTTTACGAGAAGAAAGACAGGTTGTCTTTAACTACAGAACAACAAACTTTGTTGGAAAACACTTACAAGAACTTTGCGCGAAATGGTGCATTGTTAAACGATTTGCAAAAAGATGAATTGCGCGAATTAGACAAAGAATTGAGTCAACTTTCGTTGGTGTTTGGTGCTAAAGTATTGAATGATACTAATGCCTATGAGTTACTGATAGACAACGAAAGCGATTTAGCCGGTTTGCCGATAGACAATATTACGGAAGCTCGTGAAGCGGCTAAAGCCAAAGGCAAAGAAGGTTGGCTTTTCACACTCGACTATCCGGTGTATTTACCTTTCGTT
Organism: Chitinophagales bacterium; assembly: GCA_044226285.1. GTDB lineage: Bacteria > Bacteroidota > Bacteroidia > Chitinophagales > LD1 > CALAYL01. The sequence continues at coordinate 60,776 of JBGAHI010000011.1, forward strand.
ACCTATATCCAAAATCGCGATTTGCGCAAGAAAATGGTGTTGGCTAAAAATGCATTGGGTTTTCAAAACAACGAAAACAATACAGAGGAAACATTGCTAACTATCGCTAAACTTAAAATCAAAAAGGCGAATTTATTGGGGTATAAAACCTATGCCGACTATGTGTTGGAAGAGCGTATGGCCAAAACTCCGGGCACAGTTAAGCACTTTTTAAATGAATTGCTCGAAAAGTCAACACCTTTCGCCAATAAAGAATTTGCAGAATTAGAGCAATTCGCGAAGGGAAAAGATAGTATCGATAAACTCGAGCGATGGGATGGCGCTTACTATTCCGAGCAGTTGAAAAAATCAAAATTCAATTTGGATGAAGAAGAGCTTCGTCCGTACTTTTCTTTAGAAAATGTGTTGAATGGCGTGTTCGACATTGCCGGTGAGTTATATAATATCAAATTCACTAAAGCACCGGAGGTAGAAGTGTATCACCCGGAAGTAACAGTCTATAAAGTAACATCATCACAAACCAACCAATTGGTGGCTTATGTATACACCGATTTTTTCCCACGCTCCACTAAACGTGCAGGTGCATGGATGAGTTCGTTTAAATCGCAATGCAAAAAAAATGGTATTGATGAACGTCCGCAGGTATCAGTGACTTGTAATTTCACCAAACCAACGGCAACGAAACCATCGTTGTTAACCTTTGGCGAAGTAACTACGCTGTTCCACGAATTCGGACATGCATTACACGGTATGCTTTCCGACACAACGTATCCAAGTCTTTCAGGACCTCATGTATATTGGGATTTTGTGGAATTGCCTAGTCAGATTTTCGAGAACTGGTGCTATGAAAAAGAAGCTTTATCGCGTTTTGCCAAACACTACGAAACCGGAGAGGTAATTCCTGATGCATTGATTGAGAAAATTAAAGCAGCTGCGTCTTTCGAAGCAGGTATGCAGATGTTGCGCCAAGTGGGATTAGCATCCATTGATTTTGGATGGCATGCGGTAGAAAGTTTAGACCATGTGAAGCAGGTAAAAGAATATGAAGCAGAACTCACTGCAAAAACCAGCTTATATCCTGAAACAGACGGAGTGTGCACCAGTACAGCCTTCTCGCATATTTTCCAAGGTGGTTACAGTGCCGGTTATTACAGCTATAAGTGGGCAGAAGTGTTAGATGCCGATGCCTTTGAATACTTTAAAGAGCGCGGTATTTTCAACAAAGAAGTAGCCACTAAATTCAAACAAAACATTTTGGCCGCAGGCGGTTCAGCGCATCCTATGGAATTGTACAAAGCTTTCCGCGGAGCAGAACCTAGTATTCAACCGTTATTGAAAAGAGGGAATTTGAATTAGGAATTATCGTTGGATTAGGAACATTCTTTTTCCAATGTTTTCTCCCTCTTTTATCAACGAAAGAAAATACAAACCATCAGTCCATTCCAATGTGCTGATGGTTTTGTTTTGTAATGTAGCTGTTGCAATTAATTCTCCCAAACTATTGTAAACGCTATAACGCAGACCGGAAGGCAAATCGCCTTGTAAAGTAAGTTGACCATGTGTTGGATTTGGAAAAACTGAAAATTGAATTGCGTTTTCATCGGCTATACCCACTGAAGTTTGATCCAATTTCGCTAAGTAAATGTCTTCCGCTTCGGGTAAAGGCAAGAGCGTGCTGCCAAAAGTACAGCGATACAAATAATAACCGGTGTTATATACATTTCCTTGAGCATCCACATTTATGCCTAATCCACAGTCGGTGCCGCTTTCGCCAGCATTTTGCAACCAACGGATGTTGCCGTTATTATCGTAACTCACCATAAAAATATTTCTGTCGGGTGCGCTGATAGTTCGTCCTGAAAAAGTGATGTTGTATTCATAAAACCCGGTAGCATACACATTGCCATATTGGTCGCAACAGATGCCATTGCCAATATCCAATTTTGTACCTTCGCCACGGTTCACCCATTGACAAATACCCTGTTCATCGAACTTCGCCACAAACGGATCGTTGTATCCTGAATTGCCAATATTATACGCTCCAAAATTCGCACTCCCCGATGAATACCCGCAAATGAATACATTCGTTCCATCCGTGCAAATCGAATTCGCTACATCATCATAACTACCCCCTGCACTTTTCAGCCATTTCAGATTTCCATTTGCATCTAAACGCGCTAGAAACACTTGGTAGTTGGTGCTCGATGCATTTACTGTTGTTGTGTCGAGGGCATAGTTTAGCGAAAAGTAACCGGTAACAGCTATATCTCCGTTGTTCAGCAAACACAGTGAATTCGCAGTGTTGGTATAAGAAGCTTTGGACGATTTCGCCCATACTACCGAGCCGTTATTATCCAATTTCGCAATAAAACTCTCCGGAAAACCATTGGTGCTGCTCAGTGTAAAACTTCCAAACTGTATAGACGTTGTATAGGTTCCGCAGAGGTACACATTTCCACTATTATCGGTGATAACGGAATACGCCTGATCGGTTTTTGTGCCGCCAAAGGTTTTCAGCCAAACCGGATTTCCGGCTGCATCGATTTTCGCCACATAAATATCGCTTAAGCCTTTGCTTTTAGCCCCTTTGTTGCCCACCGACATAGAATCTTCAAAATAACCCGTTACGAAAACGGCATTGCTGTTATCAGCCGCACAATCGCTGGCTTTGTCTACTTTTATACCGCCCAACATTTGCACCCACTGTATACTGCCGTTGGTATTGTATTTCGCCACAAACCCATCTGATAAACCATGCCCTTTTCGCAGTGTTCCGCGGAAAGTGGCATCACCGGCTATATCGCCACACAATAAAATATTGCCTGCCTTATCGAAGCGTAAATTTTTTCCGATATCCGAACCTACTCCTCCTTCTCCAATGGCCCATGGATAATGTTGTGCCATAGCGAAAGCCGGTAAAAGCAGCAAGAGTAAAATAGATTTCATTTCACAATATAAGTAAAGATGCTTTGAGCGCCTAGCGATTCCGTATTAGATTTTTGCATCCCCATTCACTGTCATGAATTCTTTAACAATTAAGTCTGCTTTTCTCGTAGTCACGATTTTGAAATCGACCTTCGTATTCAAAAAAAATCGTTTATCTTTGCACGACCAAAGAAAGTTTTGGAACGTTGCCTGAACGGAATTCTAAACAGGCATCCATTTCCCTTTTGTCGCTTTTTTCATAACCATCTATTCATCATGGCAAAGTATATTTTTGTAACAGGGGGAGTTACATCTTCTTTAGGTAAAGGCATTTTTGCCGCTTCATTAGCCAAGCTATTGCAAGCACGTGGATTTCGAGTAACGATTCAAAAATTCGACCCTTATATCAACGTAGACCCGGGTACATTAAATCCTTATGAGCATGGAGAGTGTTATGTAACCGAAGATGGTGCTGAAACCGATTTGGATTTGGGTCACTACGAGCGTTTCTTGAATGTTCCAACATCTCAAGCCAATAACGTAACTACCGGACGAGTATATCAGCATGTCATTAATAAAGAACGCGAAGGCGCTTATTTAGGGAAAACTGTACAGGTGATTCCGCATATCACCGATGAAATTAAACGCAGAATGCTATTGCTGGGACAAACCGGCAATTTCGATATTGTGATTACCGAAATTGGTGGAACAGTGGGTGATATTGAGGCACAGCCTTATGTAGAAACCGTTCGCCAAATTGTGTGGGAGCAAGGCCACGAAAATGCCATGGTGTGTCATTTGACGTTATTGCCGTATTTGAAAGCCGCCAAAGAACTGAAAACAAAGCCTACACAGCACTCCGTAAAAGAGTTGCAGATGTATGGTTTGCAACCCGATATTTTAGTGTGCAGAACTGAAATGCCATTGACACACGACATCAGAAGAAAATTAGCCCTCTTCTGCAACGTAAATATTGAAGCGGTTATTCAGGCTTCCGATGTAGATACGATTTACGATGTGCCATTAGAAATGCAAAACGAAAAATTGGATGTAACGGTATTGAATAAACTTCAGTTGCCAACCAATAATGTTTGTCAGCTCGATGCATGGAAAACTTTTGTTGATCATTTGAAAAACCCTACAGAAACCGTAACCATTGGTTTAGTTGGGAAATACATCGAATTGCAAGATGCCTATAAATCGATTTACGAATCCTTTATTCATGCGGGGGTATCGAATCGATGCAAAGTTGTTGTAAGAAACATTCACTCGGAATATTTAACGAAAGAAAATGCAGCCGATGAATTGCAAGGCTTGGATGGAGTGTTGGTGGCACCCGGTTTTGGAAGCCGCGGTATCGAAGGAAAAATAGAAGCCATTCGCTATGTGCGCGAAAATGGTATTCCGTTTTTTGGCATCTGTTTAGGGATGCAAATGGCGGTTATAGAATGGGCTAGAAATGTATTAGGTTGGGCTGATGCGCACTCTGTGGAAATGGACGAACATACCACCCATCCGGTAATTGATATGATGGCCGAGCAGAAAAAAATTACGGCTAAAGGCGGAACCATGCGTTTAGGTGCCTATCGTTGTGCGATTGAAAAAGGAACCTTGGCCGAAAAAATCTACGGAAAAGCGGAAGTATCTGAACGTCACCGTCACCGCTACGAATTCAACAATGCCTATTTCAACGATTTCGAAAATTCAGGATTGAAAGCTTCAGGAAAAAATCCGGAAAGTAACTTGGTGGAAATTGTAGAAATCCCAACACATCCGTTTTTCATTGGCGTACAATTTCACCCGGAATTAAAATCAACTGTGGAAAGTCCGCAACCTATTTTTGTTGCGTTCATCAAAGCAGCGTTGGAGAAGAAGAAAGCTACGCATTTGATAGCGAGCGCTACAGCCTAATTTTATCGTAACTGTACTGTTGTAATAAGGGAATAAAGTTATAGCTTAGGCTGTTTCAGCTTTCGGTACACGCTTCGTTCCATCGTACAAATCGTATTCCAACAATCGGCAATCAATTTTACCATTATAGAATTCAATTCTGCGTGTGGTCTTCAAACCAATTTTTTTGGCGAGTTCCAAGTTGCCCGTAAAAATATAGCCTTTATAACCTTTGCACGATTTTTTCATGAAATCGCCAATCTCTTTATAGATCTCTTCCAACTCGGTTTCTTCCCCTAAACGCTCGCCATACTCGGGGTTGAAGAAAATCGTTCCGCCTCCTTCCGGAATTTCCGTATCCCGAAAATCACACAATTCAAATTCCATCAACTCTTCCACACCGGCCATACGCGCATTAATCTTCGAAACATTAATCGCATCTTCACTAATATCGCTCGCAATGATGCGCATTCCCGGCACCTCGCGCACCATTTGTTGAATGTTCGCCAACTCCGCTTCATACACACTTTCTTCGTAGCCAATAAAATGCATAAACGAATAATTGTTGCGATACAAGCCCGGCATACGTTTCGTGGCCGACATTAATGCCTCAATTGCTAATGTTCCGGAACCGCACATGGGATTCACGAAAGCCGATTGTCTATCCCACTTCGAAGCCAAAATTGTAGCCGCTGCCAGCGATTCCAACATAGGCGCCTTGCCCGGAATCTTTCGGTAGCCGTGCTTCGATAGCGTTTCGCCCGAAGTGTCAATAAACAAAGCCGCTTCCTCGTTTTTCCAAAACAAATTAATCACCGCTTTATCATAGTCTGAACCCGAATTTGGTCGCTTCCCATATTTATCACGAAAATGATCTACAATCGCATCCTTCACCTTCACATTCGCAAAGAGGGGAGTGGTAATGCTTGGGTGATCCACATGGCTCGTCACCGAAAAATACCCGTCTTTTTCAATTAAACCCTCCCACGGCAATTGATACACTTTATTGTACAAGTCATCCGGGTCGGTACATTGAAATTCCTTCAAAGTATACAACACCTGACTCGCACAACGCAAGTGCAGGTTCAGTTTAATACAATCGTTCAACGAGCCAATCAGTTCCACCCCTGTGGCAAAAATCTTTTTGGGTTCAAAGCCTAATTGCTCAATCTCAAGCGCTAAAAATGGGGCAATGCGTTTGCTGCAGGTAACAATAATACGGCTGCGTCTTTGATAAAATTTCATACGTGGTAAACCTACGGAAAAAAGGCGAAGAAGTTGGGAGTTGTTGGTTGGGAGTTGTGGGTTGAGGGTTAGGGGTTGAGAGTTGATAGTTGAGAGTTGGGGGGGTGAGGGTTGGAATTTGTAATTTGAAAATTAAGCGATTGGAGGTTGACATTGTAATTTGAAAATTGAACATTGTTTTTTTTGGCGAGTTCCTCTCAGAATCGGAACCGCGCTGTTTGCTGCAATCTTTATCCCGCTATGAAGCGGGAAAAGGATTTCCGCTTCCATCGCTCTCGCAAAACGGAAGCTGCTAGCCATTAGCTTTTAGGGTTTAGAGGCAGACGCTAGAAATGAATACCCCCCCCCGTCAGGGTTCAAAACCCTAATGGGGATACGTTGTTCAACGTCAACTTTGCGATTCCATTGCGCTTTTTGCATAACTTCCCCGCAAAGCCCATTTCAACAAGAAAACCCCATTTAACAAATTTGAACAAACAGCAATACAAAATTCCCCCCAAAAGGGCAAATTGGATAGATTTTTTTTGTTTCCACACTTTTTTTGTTGAGAATTATTTCTAAGTTTGCATTCCGTTTTCCGAAAGGGCTTCCAAATACGGATTATTTATTATACCATAAAATTAAATTAAATTCACCATGGCTGACGTAAAATCACTAGCTGAAACCCTTGTAAACCTTACGGTTAAGGAAGTAAAAGAATTAGCAGATATCTTGAAATCTGAGTACGGAATCGAACCTGCTGCTGCTGCTGTAGCTGTTGCTGCTGCTCCTGCAGGTGCTGCTGCTGCTGCTGAGAAAACATCTTTCGATGTAATCTTGAAAAGCGCTGGAGCTCAAAAATTGAACGTAGTTAAAATCGTTAAAGACTTAACTGGTCTAGGTTTGAAAGAAGCTAAAGACTTAGTTGATGGCGCTCCAAAACCTATTAAAGAAGGTGTGGATAAAGCTACAGCTGAAGACTTAGCTAAACAATTGACTGAGGCTGGTGCTGAAGTAGAAGTAAAGTAATTTACTCCATAATAATCGGTTTAAGGCACGGAAATGCTCGAAAGAGCATGCGTGCCTTAAACTGTTTATAAAACGAATAGGTTTTGTAAGCAGTTTTCTGAAGTAAACCGAGGTAAAAGTTCAAACTTCAGAGTTCTATTCAATAAAAAAATAAATCCTGATATGGCCGAAATCCTTAAGCAAGCATCTCAACGTATCAATTTCGGTAAAAACCGTTTACCAGACGCTACCCCTGATTTACTTGATATTCAATTAGCGTCCTATAAAGAGTTCATTCAGTTGGAGACTACAGCGGATAACCGTTCCAACGAAGGCCTTTACAAAGTTTTCCAAGAAAACTTCCCTATTTCGGATTCCAGAAACATCTTCCTTTTAGAGTTTTTGGACTTTTTCGTTGATCCACCGCGCTACACCATTGATGAGTGTATCGAAAGAGGGTTAACCTATTGCGTGCCATTGAAAGCTAAATTAAAGCTTTCGTGTAACGATCCTGAGCACATCGACTTTAAAACAATTGTACAGGAAGTGTTTTTGGGAAATATCCCATACATGACCGCAAAAGGTACTTTTATCATAAATGGTGCAGAGCGTGTAGTTGTTTCTCAATTGCATAGAAGTCCGGGTGTATTCTTCGGACAGTCTTTCCACCCAAATGGAACTAAAATTTACTCTGCTCGTGTGATTCCTTTCAAAGGCGCATGGATGGAATTTGCTACCGATATCAACAACGTAATGTATGCGTATATCGACCGTAAGAAGAAATTCCCGGTTACGATGTTGCTACGTGCCGTGGGTTACGATTCGGATAAAGATATCTTGAAATTGTTCGACTTGGCTGACGAAATCACGCTTTCTTCGAAAAAAGAATTGCAGAAAGCCGTTGGAAAACGTTTGGCTGCGCGTGTTTTACGTACTTGGATGGAAGATTTCGTAGATGAAGATACCGGTGAGGTAGTGTCTATTGAGCGTAACGAAGTGTTATTGGAGCGTGATACAACTATCACTGAAGATAACATCGATGCTATCGTAGATTCAGGAACTAAGTCGATTTTCGTTCACAAAGACGAGGTAACGGCTGATTACTCTATTATCTTCAATACCTTACAAAAAGATACTTCGAACTCTGAAATCGAGGCATTGAACCACATCTATCGTCAATTACGTGGATCAGATCCACCTGACGAAGAAACAGCGCGTGGAATTATCGAAAAATTATTCTTCTCTGACAAACGTTACGATTTAGGAGAAGTAGGTCGTTATAAAGTGAATAAAAAATTAGGCTTGCCTTTGTCTACAAACACAAAGGTATTGACTAAAGATGATATCATTCTTATCGTGAAATATTTGGTGAACTTAAGTAACCAAAAAGCAGAGGTAGATGATATCGATCACTTGAGCAACAGACGTGTAAGAACAGTAGGCGAGCAATTGTATGCGCAATTCGGAGTAGGTTTGGCACGTATGGCCAGAACTATTCGGGAGCGTATGAACGTTCGTGATAACGAGGTGTTCACGCCAATCGATTTGATCAACGCAAGAACATTATCTTCGGTAATCAACTCATTCTTCGGAACTTCACAATTATCTCAATTCTTGGATCAAACCAACCCATTGGCTGAGATCACCAACAAGAGAAGGGTTTCGGCTTTAGGACCAGGCGGTTTATCAAGAGAGCGTGCAGGTTTTGAGGTTCGTGACGTTCACTATTCGCACTACGGTCGTTTGTGTACGATTGAAACACCGGAGGGACCAAACATCGGTTTGATTTCTACCTTGTGTGTACACGCGAAAGTAAACGATATGGGATTCATTGAAACACCTTATCGTAAAGTAGAAAACGGAAAAGTAAATCTGAAAGCAGCTCCGCAATTCTTGTCGGCTGAAGAAGAAGACTTGTACAATATCGCTCAGGCGAAAGTAGAAATGGATGCCAAAACCGGTGCCTTTACTACCGATAAAATCAAATCACGTTTCCAAGGCGACTTCCCTATTTTGGCTCCATCTGAAGTGAATTTCATGGACGTAGCGCCAAATCAAATTGTGGGTGTTTCTGCATCGTTGATTCCGTTCTTGGAGCACGATGATGCGAACCGTGCCTTGATGGGATCGAACATGCAACGTCAAGCTGTGCCGTTATTACGTCCGCAGTCTCCAATTGTAGGAACAGGTTTGGAAGCACGTGTAGCACGAGATTCAAGAAACTTGGTAAATGCAGAAGGAACAGGTGTTGTAGAATATGTAGATGCAAACGAAATTCACGTGCGTTACGAAAGAACAGACGAAGAGCGTTTGGTATCGTTCAAAGACGACAAAGTGGTTTACAAATTGTCGAAATATTTGAAAACCAACCAAAGTACATGTATCAACTTGAAACCAATCGTTAAGAAAGGTCAGAAAGTAGAAAAAGGCGATATTCTTTGCGATGGTTTCTCTACTGAAAACGGAGAGTTGGCCTTAGGTTCAAACCTTACTGTAGCATTCATGCCTTGGAAAGGATACAACTTCGAGGATGCGATTGTAATCAACGAACGTATTGTTCGTGACGATGTGTTCACGTCTATTCAAATTGAAGAATTCGAATTGGAAGTTCGTGATACAAAATTAGGAGAAGAAGAGTTAACTCCGGATATTCCTAACGTTTCTGAAGAGGCTACTAAAGACTTAGATGAAAACGGTATCATTCGTATTGGAGCATCTGTAAAAGAAGGCGATATTTTGATTGGAAAAATCACTCCGAAAGGAGAGACTGATCCTACACCGGAAGAGAAATTGTTAAGAGCAATCTTCGGAGATAAAGCAGGTGATGTGAAAGATGCATCATTGAAAGTTCCACCTTCCATCGAGGGAACAGTAATCAATAAAAAATTGTTTGCTCGTGCGAAGAAAGACAAGGCTTCTAAAGTGAAAGAAAAAACAGCTATTGAGAATTTGGAAAAAATTCACAACAAGCGTTTAGCAGAAATCAAAGAAGTATTGTTAGAGAAATTGATGGGTATCTTGAACGGAAAAGTATCTAACGGAGTTTCTTCTCTATACAAAGAGGAGTGGATTTCTAAAGGCACTAAGTTCTCTGTGAAAGTATTATCAGATTTGAACTACGCTGAAGTTGATCCTAAAGATTGGACGAAAGAAGAAGATGCAAATCGTCAGATTAAAGCTATTCTTCACAACTACAACTTGAAAGTAAACGAAGAATTAGGTCGTTACAAACGTGAGAAATTCAACATCGCAATTGGTGATGAATTACCATCTGGCGTATTGAAATTGGCTAAAGTTTACTTGGCTAAGAAACGTAAGTTGAAAGTAGGAGATAAGATGGCGGGACGTCACGGTAACAAAGGTATTGTTGCTAAAATCGTTCGTGCAGAAGATATGCCGTTCATGGCAGACGGAACTCCGGTGGATATCGTATTGAACCCACTAGGTGTACCTTCGCGTATGAACTTGGGACAGATCTACGAAACCGTTTTAGGATGGGCCGGAAAGAAATTGGGTGTGAAATTCGCTACTCCAATTTTCGATGGAGCTACATTAACTGAAATTGGTGAGTACGTTGAGAAAGCAGGTTTACCTGAATTAGGATCTACTTACTTATTTGACGGAGAAACCGGTGAGCGTTTCGATCAACCAACCACTGTGGGTGTTATCTATATGATCAAATTGAGCCACATGGTGGACGATAAGATGCACGCACGTTCTATCGGACCTTACTCGTTGATTACACAACAGCCGTTAGGTGGAAAAGCACAGTTCGGAGGTCAGCGTTTCGGAGAGATGGAGGTTTGGGCATTGGAGGCTTACGGAGCAGCAAACATCTTGCAAGAGTTGTTAACTGTGAAGTCGGATGATATCAATGGCCGTGCTAAAACGTACGAAGCGATTGTGAAAGGAGATAATCTTCCTGAACCTGGAATTCCTGAGTCATTCAACGTATTGATGCATGAGTTGAGAGGTTTGGCGTTAGATTTGAAATTCGAATAATTACTTTAATGAAAATAGTAAAGCCTCATTGCTAATGCAATGAGGCTTTTTTATGTGTTTAGGTTTTTTTAATCGGATTAGATAATGCTTTTTGCTAATTTCCATTTTCAAATAAACACTATGAATAAACGAGATTTCCTTAAAACCCTTTCATTGATTGGGTTTGCATCGGTATCTAAATTTTCTTTTGCCGGACAAACACCTGTGTTCACCGGAAAACAATCGTTGGATAACGGGTTTGGTGGTTTTAAATTGCCTGAATTAGGTTTTGCCTACGATGCCTTAGAACCGAATATCGATAAGCGAACCATGGAAATTCATCACACGAAACACCATGCAGCTTACATCAAAAATTTAAACGAGTCATTGAAAGGTTCGGCATTAGAAGGGAAAACGATTGAAACCATATTAACTTCAATTTCCGCTAAAGACAATGCACTGAAAAACAATGGTGGTGGGCATTACAATCATACTCTATTCTGGAAATTATTATCTCCTAAATCAACAAAAGCCCCGAGTGGCGAGCTCTTGAAAGCTATTGAAGCAAAGTTTGGTTCTTTCGATAAATTCAAGGATTTATTTTCTGCAGAAGCCAAAACACGGTTTGGTTCAGGATGGGCTTGGTTAAGTGTGAACAGCAAAAAGGAGTTGTTTATTTCTTCCACGCAAAATCAGGAAAATCCGCTTATGACTAAAATAGTAAAAGAAACCGGATACCCGGTGTTAGCCTTGGATGTGTGGGAGCATGCCTACTATTTGAACTACCAAAACAAGCGTGTTGATTACATTTCAGCGTTTTGGAATGTAGTAAATTGGGCCGAGGTGGAGCAACGTTATTTATCAGCTATACAATAAGCATATGAATTCGATATATACTTTTCTTTTGTTAGGAGTAGCAGCGGGTTGGTTGAGTGGTATGATGGGCGTAGGTGGTGGAATCATTATTGTTCCGGCCTTGATGATGATTTTCGGGTTTTCTTTGCGTGATGCACAAGGCACTTCGTTAGCTGCTATTATGCCTCCGGTGGGCTTTTTAGCCGCCTATACATTTTATCAAAATGGGAATCTAAATATAAAAGTGGCTGCCATGATTGCCACAGGATTCATACTTGGCGCTTATTTGGGGGCAAAAACCAATTATGCGATAAAGAAGGAAGTGATGGAAAAAGTTTTTGCCGTGCTACTCATTATTGTGGCAGTGCGTATGTTGTTGAAAAACAATTAATCTTTCCAAGTAGCGCGAATAAACTTATACATACCTGCACAAACACCCAACAGTGCTAGTCCTGCTGTACAATAAGCATTGCTGAAACCTAATTTTTTATCTAAGAAATTCCCCGCTAAAACACCAATGCCAATATAGGCGGCCAATTCAAAGGCCATGGAACTGTATTGTAGAAATTTGTTGTTCATGAGAACTGTGCGTGAAGGAATCTAAAATTACTTAGCGGCATTAACGGATGTACTTTCTTCTACATCTTTACTGCGTACCGGTTGAATGCCCATCGTGCATTTTCCATTGAATTTTGCTCCTTCTTCTACCACTAATCGTTTGATGGAAATATCACCTGATACAAAAGCCGATTTGCTTAAAATCAATAACTCGGCCGCATCAATTTTACCGTTGATTCGACCTTCTATAAATGCATTTTGGCAAACTACATCTCCGTCAATTACACCTGAGCTGCCCAACACCAATTTTGATTTAGTAGACACGTTACCCTGCACCTTTCCATCAATACGGATATCAGACTCCGAACGGATATCACCGGTAATGGAAGTGCCTGAACCCAATTGGTTCATGGTTTTCGGGGTGGCAGTGGTTTCTTCTTTTTTAGTGAACATACTCATAGCGGAATATTTAGTCTGCTAAAATACAATAAAATCCTTTGGATTCAATGGTTTGCCCTGATGCCATATCTCAAAATGCAAGTGGGGTCCGGAAGAGAGTGTACCTGAATTACCAACGGCTGCAATTACATCTCCACATTTTACAAAATTGCCGTTAGTTTTGAACAGTTTGCTGTTGTGTTTGTATACCGAAATCAGGTTGTCTTTGTGTTGTACGAAAATACTGTAACCGGTTTCCACATCAAAGGTAGTGGCAATTACCACTCCGTCTAAAGTTGCCTTTACCGGTTCATCTGATTTGGCGGCAATATCGATACCAAAATGTTCAGTATTAGAATTAAACTCATCTGTAGGTATACCCACCACAGGCGATAAGAAATGATACTCGTTCAAAATAGTTCGAACGTCATTTTTGCTGTCTTTTCGGTAATTAATCGAAAAGCGCTCAATATCTTCCACTTCTTTTCTTAACTGTAACTCTTGTTCTGTAGCTCCTTCTGGCGGTGTGTTTTTGTCTGTTGTAATAGGTTTTGTGGCTTTATCTATATTACTCATGGAATCAATATTCCCGTTTAAAATATTTTCTACACTGCCAATTTTTAGGTTTTTGGCTTGTAACAGAGTTTCTAGCGAATCGGTACGAAGCGAAAGCGATATAATTTGGCTTCTGTAATTATAGTCGCCAAAGCCCGGAATATAATACTTGAGAGGTGTATAGATGATGGCACTGGCAGTAAGCACGATAAGAACAAAAGCAACCGTACTCAAGAAAACCCAAACGTTTGTTCTCGAGAGTACTAACGAGAATTTTTCCTCGAAAGTAGCATCGTTCAGCACCACAAATCTGAATTTGCTCTTGATTGTTTTATTTAAATTCGTTTTTACCCTATCAGGCATGCGTAAGATTTATGGTTAGTTGGTTTTATTTACGGTACAAAACAATAAATTTGTCGATAATGAGTTTAATAATAATTCAAAAAAAAGAAACCGTTGCAACAATTTAAACAATATCATTTTTTTTCACTGCTTCTTGTTCTTCTAGTTAGTGGTTGCGCTACTACCAATCAAGCCCCATTCCCTAAACAACAGTATCAGGATTTGACCTCGCGTTTCAATGCTTATTTTAATGCAAAGGAAAAGGAAAAAGCTGTTTTACAGACCGTTGAGAAAACACACAAAGATAATTATGACGAGGTTATTTCCGTTTTCTATTACACGAATCCAAAGGAGTTTGCCTCTAGTTCAAGCGATTTAGAAGATATAGAAAAACGTTGTACGCGTTCATTACAAATACACACTGTAGCTAATTATGTAGACGATCATTTTTTATTGATTGGGAAAGCCAATTACTATAAAGGCGATTACGAGAAGGCTCTGACTAATTTCAAGTTTGTTACCACCGAATATAAAGAAGGGGTGGATTATGTAAAGGAGATGAAACGCTTGAAAGGCAAAACGGTGAAACCTTCGAAAAAGAAGAAGCCCGCTAAAAAAGCGAAGTTTGAAAAAGTATTGGATGCTAAAGGAAATTTAGTGTTGAATAAAGTAGATGAACGTCCTAAGTACAGTTTGTTTGAGCACGAACCGGCTCGTGCTGAAGCCTTATTATGGTTGGCCAAAACATACACAGCACAAGAAAAATACTCAGAAGCGTTAAGTGTTATTCAGTATGCCAGAAACGATGATAAATTTTATAAGAATCTCGATAAAGAATTGTTGTTGACGGAAGCGAATGTATACATTCAGAAAAAGGAATATGCACAAGCGATAGCTCCGTTAGAAAAGTTCTTGACTATGACGAAAAAGAAGAAGCAGCGTCTTCGTCCTTTGTTGGCATTAGCTCAAATCCACGAAAAACTGGGCAATCATGCGCAATCTGCAGGTTTTTACAAAATGGCATTGAAGAGCAATCCCGGCTACGATATGGAGTTTTATGCAAAAATGCAACAAACGCGTTTGAGTAGAAAAGGAAAGGTGAACTTAGAGGAAGTAAAAAAGATTTTGGTAAAGATGTCGCATGATGGCAAGTACAAAGAATATTTAGATCAGATTTATTATGAGTTAGGCGAGATTACGTTGGGCGAGAACAATCGTTCTGTAGCTCGGGAGTGGTATCATAAATCGATCAACAACTCTACCACCAATACTGTACAAAAATCACAATCTTTTTTGCGTTTGGCACAAATGGATTTTGAAGAAGAGATTTATCGTGCTTCAAAATTCAATTACGACAGTGCAATTACGGGTATGTCGTCCAAAGATACACTCTATGAAACTACGGTGAAACGAGGAAAAGTATTGGGCAGATTAGTAGAGAATTTAGACGTGATTGCAGAACAAGATAGTTTGCAGCGTGTGGCAAAAATGTCGGATGCAGAGCGCTCAAAATTCATTAAGAAGTTGATTGCACAAAAGGAGAAAGAATTGGAAAAGAAAGAGCGCGAAAAAAGTCAACCTGTTCTAAACAACAACAATTTACCAACACCAAATGTGTCGTCTACTTCCGGATCCGAAGAAGTGGAAGCTGCTTGGTACTTCTATAATCCAATGTTGCGTGGCAATGGATACAACGAGTTTATTCGAAAGTGGGGTAAGCGAAAATTTGAAGACAATTGGCGTAGAAAAGATAAAACATCATCTTCTTCTGATAATACTGCCGATGCAGATACTTTGAAACAACAGCAAGAGGATAAAGATGCAGTTACGACAGACGAAAGCAAATATTTAGCCGGTTTACCTATGACCGAAGCGAAGATAACGCAGTCTAATGATAAATTAATTGATGCCTATTACAATGCCGGAACAATTTATAAAGATGATTTGAACAGCAATCGCAAGGCCAATCAAATGTTTGATGAATTGGTGCGGAAATTTCCGAAGAGCAAATTGAATTTAGAGGCTTATTATCAGATTTATTTGATTGCGTTGAAAACGAAAAATCAGGCACGTGCTAATGAGTATAAATCCAAAATTATTGCAGAATATCCGGATAGCAAAATTGCCAAGTATATTCAGGATCCGGAGTATTTGAACAAGTTGAAAGAGTCGGAAAATGCAGTAGCAAATTATTATCAATCTACTTACGAAGATTATTCCAAAGGGCTGTATGTTGAAGCGATTGAGAAATGCAAGTTGGCTGATGTGAAGTTCAAGCCGAACACCTTTAAACCGAAATTCGACTTGTTGAATGCTATGATTGAAGCGAAACAAAATCGATTAGATGATTATGTTCAGTCGTTGAATAAAATTATTACAAAACATAACGGAACACCGGAACAAGAAATGGCTAAGAAATTATTAGCTGATTTGAATAAGTCGAAATTACCCATGTTAGATTTGAGTAAGCAAATTGTAGACACTATGCAAATTGATACAATCGCTGCAAAAACTCCAGAACCTGCCTTACCTTCTACTGCTGATATTTCTGCAATGAAAACTACATTGGAGACAAACAAGTCTAAGTTTGGGGAGGCTTTAGCCAAGTTTGTAAATGATTCTATTGAGAAAACGAAAAAGGAAGTAAAGCCGGAATATAAACCATTGAGCAAGTCGGAGCGCTTGGACAGTATAATGAAAGCGCAAAAGAATCCAAAGCCTGCTGCTACAACAACAAAAGTTGAAACTCCTGCCCCAGTAACAAAACAAGATACCGTAAAATCTACGTACAAGCCCTTGTCCAAATCAGAACGACTGGATAGTATTATGAAAGCGGCTAAAAAAGCTCCTGCTAAACCGTCTACTAATCAGTCTTCTACACCTTCTCCAAAAGTAGATACCTTGGCTACTAAACAAACAGTGGTAGCAAAAGATACTGTTAAGAAAGCAACTGCGACAAAGGTAGACACAACAAAGAATAAAAGCACCACTAAACCACAACCAAAACCTGTGGTTAAAGATTCGGTAACAGCCAAATCGAATCCGGTTGTTAAAGATACCTTGAAGAAGGTAACCGTTGCCAAAACCGATTCATCAAAAATAAAAGTTGTGGCGAAACCTGCTGTGAAGCCTGCCGCTAAAACCGATACGGTTAAACCAAAGGCTATAGCAACAAAAACGGATACTGCTAAACAAAAATCTACACAAAAGCCAACTGTTGTTTCGCCTAAGCCGGATACCGTAAAAGTGCTTCAGCCTATTGTTTCAGCTAATAATGTGGTAGTGGATAGTAACGACAAGGAGCCGATTTATGGTTTGAGTGACGCTGCACCTCACCAGATAGTGATTTATTTCAAAAATGGCGATCAATTTTCATCGGCTATGGTTACCAAGTTGGAAACCTTTGAGCAGTCGAAGTTTGCCGGAGTTACGCTCACCAACCGTTCGGTGATATTGGACAGCAAAAATAAACTGATTTTGATCAAGTCGTTTAGCAACAAAGCGGATGCGTTGAGTGCTGCTAAAACACTGCAAACGGGTATTGCTGAGGCGATTGGCATTCCAAGTGAAGAAGCGTATGTTTTTGCTGTTTCTACCTTAAATTACACCACGCTCATTTCCACCAAACGTTTGGGTAACTACCTGAATTTCTACATGGAAAACTATAAATAGCTTTTGTCCACACAAAGTGAATATATATTCGAAAGGTAATTGTTAAAGGCTTATATTTACGTGTGGTTACTACAGAAACCTTAGACTTTGTCAAAAAAATATTTTCTGCTCACTTAGAGCAGAGGGAACTCCGCAAAACAGCAGAACGCTTCGCCATACTTGAGGAAATTTATTCGCGCACCGATCATTTTGAGGCCGAGCAATTGTATTTAGATTTGAAAGAAAAAAAGGTGAATGTAAGTAGAGCCACCGTTTATAATACACTTGATTTGTTGATTTCATGCGACTTGGTGAAAAAGCACCAGTTTGGGCGAAATCAGGCACAGTATGAAAAATCGTATGGATACAAACAACACGATCATGTGATTTGTATCGAATGTAAAAAAGTAGTAGAATTTTGCGATCCGCGTATTCAACAAATAAAGACCATGGTGGGCGATTTGTTGAATTTTAAAATCACACATCATTCTTTAAATTGCTACGGTATTTGCGGAAATTGTCAACATAAAAACAGCTAAACATATGGATACACTTAAGGAAATTAAAGATGGTGTTTTGGTGATTTATTTCACCGGAAATTTATTGGGCGAGCATGTTAACGGACCCATTTTGGAAGAAGTAAAACATTCGATTGAAGCCGGAAATAAACGTGTTGTTTTTAACTTGAAAGATTTGAAGTTCATTAACAGTACAGGTTTTGGAATGTTCATGAGTGCTATGGCCCGTTTGCGTAATGTAGGCGGTGAACTAATTTTAGCGGAAGTACCTGAGAAGGTTTTAGCGCTTCTTACGATGATGAAATTAGACGCAGTGTTCTTTATTTCTGATTCGGAAGCGGATGCTTTGGAGCGATTAAAATTGTTGAAATAAGCGAAAAAACAGATTCTATTTTTTGAAAATTGACAGATAAATTATGTACGTAGATATTTTACTAGGATTGCAATGGGGAGATGAAGGCAAGGGAAAGATTGTTGATTACTTGGCTCCTAAATATGACATTATTGCCCGTTTTCAGGGCGGTCCGAATGCAGGACATACCTTAGTGATTGATGGCGAGAAAACGGTGTTGCATACCATTCCTAGTGGTATTATGCAGAAAGGTGTGGTAAACGTAATAGGCAATGGTGTAGTGATTGATCCGGTAACTTTAGTGAAAGAGATTACAACCCTTACGGCTAAAGGGATTGATGTAAAAGGAAATTTGCTGATATCTAAGAAAGCGCATTTCATTTTACCTACGCATAAGGTATTGGATGCTGCTTCAGAAGCCGCAAAAGGGAAATCGAAAATTGGTTCAACCTTGAGAGGAATTTCACCAACGTATATGGATAAAACCGGGCGAAATGGTTTGCGTGTAGGTGATATTTTAAATGCAGATTTCCAAGAGCAATACACTAAAGTGAAGGAAAAACATTTGCATTTATTGAAGCAGTACGACTTCGAGTTTAATGTAGAGGCTGCAGAGAAAGAGTGGATGGAAAGCATCGAAATTATACGTGGATTTAAATTAGTAGATTCGGAGTATTATTTGAATGAGGCATTAAGTAACGGGAAGAAAATTTTAGCGGAAGGTGCGCAAGGAACCATGTTGGATATTGACTTTGGAACCTATCCGTATGTGACTTCGTCTAACACTATTTCATCAGGTGCATGTATTGGTTTGGGTGTTGCTCCTACAAAAATTCGTGAAGTAATTGGTATCGCAAAAGCCTATTGCACAAGAGTTGGAAGCGGACCATTTCCAACAGAATTGGATAATGAGATGGGAGAGCGTATTCGTCAGATTGGTGGCGAGTTTGGCGCAACAACCGGCCGTCCGCGCAGAACAGGATGGATTGACTTAGTCGCATTGAAGTACGCAACCATGTTGAATGGTGTTACTCAAATCGTAATTACTAAAGCCGATATTTTGAATGAGTTTGAAACCATTGATTTCTGTACTTCCTACAAAGTTAACGGTGAACAAACAACATCTATCCCTTTTGATATTGATAGAGTTACGATTGAACCTGTATACGAAACAGTTCCGGGTTGGAATCAAGACTTATCTCCATATAAAGATTTTTCTTCTTTGCCTGCTACAGTAACGAACTATTTAGGTTTAATTGAAAAACACTTAGGCGCTCCGGTAAGCATGTTATCTACCGGCCCACAGCGCGAAAAATTGATTGTAAAATAATATGCTTGATTTCAAACGGCAAGTCGATTTACGTTGGTCTGATTTAGATCCAAATTTCCATTTACGCCATTCTGTATATTATGATTTTGGCGCAAAGTTGCGAATGGATTATATTCTAAGCCAAGGTATTCCAATGGAAAGTTTTCAGAAAGATCATTTTGGTCCTATTCTATTTCGCGAAGAATGTACGTTCAGAAAGGAAGTAAAATATGGCGATGTGATTTTTATGTCGGTTAAAGTGGCAAAGCTTCGAAAAGATTATTCGCGCTTTACTTTTTTACACGAGATTACAAAAGAGGATGGAACATTATGTGCCATACTAACTGTTGATGGAGCATGGATGGATACTATACAACGCAAGCTGATTACTCCTCCGCAATATATTATCGATATGTGCGACAATGCCCCAAAGCCCAACGATTTTCAGTGGATCGAAAGTACACCAAAATAATGTTGTGAATACAGCACAAAAAACCACAATTACATTAACCAACGTTCAGGAATTTAAGCAAAAGGCATTGCGATGGTCCTCGCAGTTTAATCATGTTATCTTATTTGATTCGAATCATTATTCGTTAGATCGATACAGTAAAATGGAATGGACATTGGCTGTTGATGCAATGTACTTTGTTCAACCTACAAGCAATTATTTTTCAGCATTAGAAGAATTTCAGCAGCAGCACCAAAACGAATTTATCTGTGGTTTTTGGCGTTATGATGTGATGGATGCAGCTATTCAGCGAGAGGTTGAAGCTATTGATGGACTGGGATTTCCGGCACTTTTCTATTTTCGGCCACGTTACATTTTTGAGTTAAAAGGAGATACCTTAACGGTGAATAGAAACTATCCGGAAACTTTTGAAATTATTGAACGGATTCAAGCTGTTGAAATTGAGTCAGAAGCAGAAAAAAGTGAAATTATTTTCACAGAGCGAACGTCAAAGTACGATTATATTCAGCAAGTCAATCAGATCAAGCTACTTATTGAAGAAGGTGATTTTTATGAATTAAATTATTGTACAGAAGTAGTGGCAGAACAATCAACCATTTCTCCCATTGCAGTATTTGAACAGTTGAACGTTAATGCGGAAGCACCTTTCAGCTGTTTTGTGAAGTTTAATAACAGCTATTTGTTGTGCGCAAGTCCTGAGCGTTTTTTATGTAAGCGAGGCAATAAAATAGTAAGCCAACCAATCAAAGGCACTATTCGCAGAGGAAGAAATGTTGCAGAAGATGCAAACTTGAAAAGTGAATTATTGCATTCTGAAAAAGAGCGAGCAGAGAATGTAATGATTGTAGATTTAGTGCGAAACGATTTGACATTGTATGCTGAAACCGGTTCTATTTGTGTGGATGAGTTATTTGGCGTGTACACTTTCAAGACAGTACATCAAATGATTTCCACAATTTCTGCTTCACTTTCCCATGATACAGATATTGTTAAAGCAATACAAAATGCATTCCCCATGGGGAGTATGACCGGTGCGCCAAAACTTGAAGTGCGTAAGTATATTGCACACAATGAGTGCTTTAATCGGGGTTTATTTTCGGGTACTATAGGATACTTTGATGCGGATGGAGATTTCGATTCAAATGTAGTAATACGTAGTGTTTTGTACGATTCGGCAAAACAAAAAATAGTTGTTCGTACTGGAGGAGCAATTACATATGATTCTGCTCCTGAGCAAGAATATGATGAAATTATTTTAAAGCGTGCTGCTTTACTTCACAGTTTAAACGGTAAAGTGCTTCACTGATATTTTTTTTCTTAAATATCTTAAAAGAAACAAGTTGTCAACAGGGTAGAACTTGTTCAGTACTTCTATTTTTATACTTTAGCCTTTGTAGTTGTACATACGTGTTCGCTGCAATTTTTTAATAACCCATAAAATTCAAAACTATGTCAAAAATGCTAACTGCATACTGCATGAAAACAAAAGAAAAAGATGTGCCGATGAAAGATGCGGTAATTACTAAAACTGCTAGAGGAGGTTATATGGCTCAAGGCAACGATGGAAAAGGTAACAAAATGACTACAATGTTGGGCGAAGCTCGTGCATTGGAAGCTGTAAAAGATGGTGTTGCCAAAAAAGGTTGGTAATTAATTTCCACTTATTCGAAATGGCTACTCAGTTTTTGAGTAGCCATTTTTATTTTTGTGAAAAATCAGATTATGCTTTCGTTTGAAACAACATTATTGCAATTCGATAAGCAGGGTGAAAAAACCGGCTGGACCTATTTTGATATTGATGCGACAATGGCTGAGCAATTGAAACCGAATAACCGTCAATCGTTTCGTGTGAAAGGTTTTTTAGATAGTACACCATTTCAACAAGTGGCTGTGATGCCTATGGGCGATGGGAATTTTATTTTTCCGGTGAATGCCGATTTACGCAGAGCTTCGAAGCGTAAGGCAGGTATGAAAGTGAAGATTAAGCTAGAAGTAGATGATACGCCATTTTCTCCTTCGGCTGAATTGATGGAATGCATTGAGGATTTACCTGAGGCAAAAGATTTTTTTCTTTCGCTCACACTTTCGCACCAACGTTATTTCACAAATTGGATAGAGAGTGCTAAAACCGATATAACCAAAGCTAAACGCATCACCATGGCTATTAATGCCTTTATGCATCGATGGGGCTATCCGGAAATGATACGCGCGAACAAAGCCAACAAAGATTGATATTGGCTAATCTACATTTAATATGCTGTATTGCTTTCCATTAAATTCAAAACAATCTCCACGCTTTTTGTTGAGCAATGCTTTCCCAATAGGAGATTGCAATGAAATGGTTTGTATGGTAAAGGCATCAGTTTTAATGCTTCCCATTCCTGTGGCTAAAAAATAATGGCCATGATTAGTTTCCACCCAACTGCCTAATTCAACGCAGTTAGAAGGTTTTAACGCACTTAGGTGGTTTAAAATATTTCTCTGCTGTTCTGCATCGGCAAGCGATTTCGAATGCTTCTCAATTTCTTGCGTCATCATTTCGCGCGAAGTTTCATATTTATCACCTGCACTACTTTTAGTTTCGTTTTGTTGTGCCTCGCGTGCTGATTCAATTTCCGCTTTTGCTGTATGTATTTTCTCTTCAACCAGATTAAGTAAGTGCTGAATCAATTTTTCTTTGTTCTGCATATTGCTGATTAAAACGCTCTACTAATGCCAATTAGCCATCGCCATTCCACATTATTTGTTCCGGCAGGTGAACTGGAAAGGAAGAATGGAATATCAAAACGAATGGTCAACGGTTTCACATCTTGTAAGAACCACCATTTTTTTATCGTAAGTGCTGCACCCACTCCGGCATCAATTCTCAATTTCGAAAATTGATTTTCGTTTTTCGAATTGCGATACACAATGCTTCCCATATCACCGAAGAGGTATGTGTTTAAATCAAACCATTCGCGGAGTTTATTCTTTTTGAAATGGACTATTCTATTAAAGTCTAATTCAGCATTAAGCGCCAAACCTGAACTCCCTTTGTACACTAATACTTGATTTCCGTATTTATCTAATTCACTCATCAGATAACCGTTATAGCCTCTCAAATTCAATCCGCCACCGTATTGTAAATGACTTACATTGGTTTGATAGCCGCTCCACGTTTCAGGGAAGAAGCCGGCCGCGCGCATATATTTGTTGTCGAGCATTTCTTCAGGATTTGCACCCGCAAAAAATAATGCCGACTCTGATGGCACATTGTTGCTCGTTCCTGCTCTACCGAATAATCGGGTACGTAAATCCAATTTCCAAAGATGAGTTGTTTGTTTGTACGAAGCTTCGATATAATGATAACTATTGGCGTTGAGTAATGTGGCAGAACGAAGATTCACATTCAATACTCCATCAAATTTGCTTTTGTTTACAACATATTTCAATCCTACATTGACAGAAGAATTGAAACTATGGTCTTTTTCTATAAACGTACTCCATTCGTTTTGATGCACTAAATAGTTTGCGGATACTTGACGCGGCATGCTGAAAATTTTGAAATGGAAGTCCATCGAAAAATTATCAGTGAATCGTTTATTCAATCCGGCTTTGTACATTTCTACTCCGTCTAACCAACGACTGTGAAAATAGAACGTGGTTTTCTTCATCCATTTATCCAATGAAGTGGAATAGTTGAATTGATATGAAAACCAATCTGCTTTTTTCTTTTCCGCTTTGGTATAGCTGTAGTTACCACCTTGACCTAAATGCGTATTTAGCCACAAATTGAGCGAGAAAGCATTTTTTACATTCATATAGTTGCCTCGGGCAAACAAACCGATTTTTACCCCATCGTAGGCATTGTACCATAGATCCGGACGAAGCCATATTCTATATTTTTTTGTAGAAGGGAAGAGCGGAATGCGCGAATCAAACTTCCATTCAATATTTCCCCGCTTGCTGTTGTTGTGGTTGTTGATATCCGCTAGTCGCTCAGAAGGATCAATCGTAACGTTTTTAATTCCCTTTGGAATGGTTACTCTTGCCGTATAGGTAGGTTGCAGTTTATCCCAGCCATACCATTTAGGAAGCGTAGTTGTGTTGCGTTGCATGGAATACAAAGTGAACGAATCACTGTGTTGCGAAAAATCTTTTTCGAACCAAGTATTGGGGATATGAAAATCGTACACCGAATCGTTTTTGCTCGTCACGCGTAAGTCAATAGGCATCTGCATTCTGCCTTCACGTTTGAGTTTGATGTCGTACACATCTGTCATTTCTGTTTTGCGAATGGATGCAATTTTGTAGTCAACATTTTTGGTAGTTTCCAGCCATTCATCAAAAAACCAATTCAAATCGATGTGTGTGAATTGAATGATGCTGTTGCGAAAATCTTCCGGATACGGATGACAGATTTTCCATTGCGCTACATAATGTTTCAACGCTGCTTGAAACAAAGAATCGCCTAATACATATTGCAAATTATAGAGCATTGTTGCGGTTTTAGAATACACATGTCGGTATCCACCGCCTTGTCCTAAAGCTCCGTTAAATCCATCAGAGTGTGTATTCAAAGGTTCATCGTTGTAGATAGTTGCGTCCGACAAATAACCATAATACACACGCGATTCGCGCACTGTTACGGGTTCTGCAAATTTGCGGATGTATTTGTTTTTAGAAGTGTCGCTTATCGGATAAATGCCATCGATATGTTCCTGTCCCCAGGCCGTTAAGAACTGCGTAAAGCCTTCATCCATCATCGCTCTATAGGTTTCGTTGTTGCCCAGCATTCCGTAGAACCAATTGTGTCCCACTTCATGCACCAACAAACCACGGTAACCCGGATCACGACCTGCATCCAAAGTAAGCATTGGATATTCCATGCCATCTTGCGCATCGGCCACTACCATTTTCGGGTATTCATACATACCTATATCTTGTGAAAAGCAGCGAATAATCTTCGCGCAATACTCTGCAGCATTCTGCCAGCCCGCAGCGTGTGGCTCTTGCACAATGGCAACGCACTTTATGCCGTTCCAAATTTGTTCTTCGATGCGATACGTTGGGTCAGCAGTAAACGCAAAGTCGTGCACATTATCGGCATGGTACTTCCATGTTTTGGTCTGTCCTTTTTTATAGGGCGTTATCACACTTGGTTTTTCTTCCCATTTTTTGTCTTTGAAGTTTTTGATCTGCAATTTTTGTTTCAACGAATCAGGTAAAACTTCTTTTTCATTTTGCAATAAACCGGTAGCTTCTACCACAAAATTCGAAGCAAACGTTAGCTCTACATCCCAACTTCCAAAATCGCCATAAAATTCTCTGTTTAAATGTTGGTCGGTGTTCCAACCGCTTTTACGGTCGTATACACATAGTTTCGGGTACCACTGGCAACCATTGTAATGTTTGTAACCGTATGCACCATATTTCTTCATTCTTCTGCGCGTGGAACCATTATCGTAAAATGTTCTGAAGCGAATGGAGAACGATGTAGAATCGTTTGGCGCTAGTGGTTTTGCAAGTACTACTTTTAGAATGGTATTGTCTAAATGCGTTTCTAATTCCGTTCCTTTAGTTTGAATCGATTCAACAACAGTGCCTTGTTTCGAGGCTTCATATTTTCCGTAGTTTGGATGCACATCGTTGCTCTGTTGCAATTTATCGAGATAGGAGCCGGGTTGAAAAGCGTTTTGATAGAGGTTGAAATACACAAAATACAAGGTGTCCGGTGAATTGTTGAAATAGGTCAGTTGCTCATTACCCGTAATAATATCAGTTGTTTCATCAATATTGGCTTTGATTGTATACGCCACATCTTGTTGCCAATAGCCGGCAAATGGAAGTTTGTTTTTCCAATACATTTTATTGTTGGGATTGCGAAATGTATTTTGAGCGAACAAGCTTATCGGCAAAAGAAGTAAGAGTAACTTTTTCATTCTTTGTGATTTTAATTCTCGATTGCTGCAAAGTACACAAAGAAAATTTTACGGTAAATTCATTTTGGTCTTTATTTTCTTTTTTATTTTTCCGATTCAAACCCCACACCCCATGTTACACGAAATTGCGCTCACCATGACCCCTACTATTGGGTCATCACTGGCTAAAAATTTAATTGCTTATTGCGGAAGTGCTGAAGCCGTTTTCAAAGCGCCTAAAGCCAAACTCTTGAAAATTCCATTAATTGGTAATGAGCGTGCACAATCGATTATTGATGCGAAAGAGGTGTTGAAGAAAGCTGAAGTGGAATTAAAATTTATGTCCGATTATAAAATTCAACCCTTATTTTTTACTGACGCCCTTTTCCCGCAGCGACTGAAAGATTGCAACGATGCACCCATTTTGTTGTATTACAAAGGGAATACCGATTTGAATGCGACCCGCATTATTGCCGTAGTAGGGACACGCAATATTACTGAGTACGGCAAAGAACTTACAAAGCATATTGTAGAAGATTTGCGCATCGCCAACGTAATGGTGTTAAGTGGTTTAGCGTATGGTGTAGATTATCATGCACATCAAACAGCCTTGGATATTGGGTTGCAAACGGTTGGTGTATTGGGACATGGGTTGAATCGCATTTATCCGGATCGGCATCGGAGTCTTGCCAAACGTATGGTAGAGCAGGGTGGATTGCTCACCGAATATAATTCGCAAGATGAATTCACACCGCATAATTTTCCGCAACGCAATCGTATTGTTGCGGGTATGTGTGATGCTGTTGTTGTCGTAGAATCTGCGATTAAGGGAGGTGCTGTAATCACCGCTAACATCGCCAATTCATACAATAAAGATGTCTTTGCTGTGCCCGGTAGAGTGCACGATAAATACAGTACAGGTTGTAATTTTTTGGTGAAGACGTACAAAGCACAAATGGTAGAAACCGGTAAAGATATTATGGATGCTATGCTGTGGGAGAGCGATGTCCATCAAGCCAAACAAACGAAACCTGAAAAATTACAACTTGCACTTTCATTGTCGAAAGAAGAACAAAAAATTTATGCCATCCTAGCCGAGTGTAAGGAAATTGAGATCGATAAACTTGTCTCATTAAGTGGCATGCCTTCCGGAAAAATTGCAGAAATATTATTGGAGATGGAGATGAACGATATCATTCATTCATTGCCGGGTAAACGGTATAAGTTGGTGTAATAGTATACTTGGAAGCACATGTTTTTGAATTACAATTCTAAAAACATAAGTTATTGTAAATCAGCAATAAATGGCTTTTCTGTTTGATTTTATTATGCGTTTTAAAATGACAAGTTGATGGTATTCCGCTTTGTTTCAACGCGAACGATTTGAACATTTGTGGGGTAAACAACTTCTTGTACACAAAAATGAATGGATTATGAAAACGCTAATGAAATGTATTGTGGTAGTAACGATGCTAATAACTATTGCATCTTGTAAAAAAGAAGAGAGTATCGATAGCAAGTGTAGGAATTTTGAGCAGTTGGCATCGTTTAATGCACAAACTAACGCTTTTTATTCTTCAACCGATTTTACCTATACATCATCGGGGCAAGTGCAAAGTTCTTTATACTCCAACGGATATAATGAGAAGTTCGAATACGTTGGAAACGTTATCAATCTTTATGATCCTGTTACCAACCGTAAAACAACTGTTTATGAGTTGAATGCTGCAGGCTTTGTGATTAAACGAACTAGCTACAATACCTCTAATCTTGTTGCCGGTATTGAAACATTTACACGCAATGCGCAAAACTATGTGGTGCAATCGGTTTACAAAGGGTATCATGCCAACGGCAATGTTATTCGCGAGGTAACACGCGATAATCAAGTAAGTATCTACAATCAGAACTTAATGCGCATTCGTACTTATGTTACTGACCTTAGTTTTGACTATCTCACCGGTGTGCGAACTGTAAATGACGATTACATTCAATTAATCGAATATACATACGATGAATCGCAAACCTACTTTGCCGGATACCAAGGCTACATGGAAGTGATACCTACACAACCCACCTCCAAGAATAGAGTGAAAACACAAAAATTTACAAGTGAATATCCCGCTACTCCATCGCGTAATTCTTCTGCTACTTACACCTACAATTATGAAGTTGATAAATATGGACGAGTTACAAAAGTGATGTACGAAATTCAATCTGGGGCAAATACTTCTAAAACGAATGTTAATGTGAAGTATCCGTGTTGAGTTATTAAAAACAAATCAACTCAATAGCGATAAAGTTTATTGACTATACTTAATGTAGAAGCAATAAGCAACAATTCCTAGCAACAGAAAAAGGAAGAATAGTTTTAACTTTTTCGTCATAACGCTCGAGGATTTATCTGCTTCAGGCGTTAATAAATCTAACTCTTGTAAAAGGAGGTCAACGCGTTTAATGTCTTCATCTTTGATATAATAGGCATAGGAAGGGATATTATTTACCAACAGTACAGTATTGCTTTCCGGACTGTAAAAACCTATCCCTTCGGTGGCGAGCGCATGTTCAAAAATAGCTGAATCTGAAATGCGGATATAGTATTCATTTTTATCTGCTGCATATTCTGCTGCCATTCTTTTATCTTCTTCGCGCTTGGCTAGAAACTCAGCCAACGCTTCACTTTTCTGTGTATCTTCTTCGTCTGCTTGATTGAATAGGGCGTTTAATTCATCCAGCCAATTTTTTTCAGTGATGACTTGTCGTGCTATTTCAACCGCTTCCGGTTCATAATGGTGTTGCGATAGCATAATAGCAAAGAGGTCTTCTTTTGTGTATTTATTGTAACGATCGTAAAGTTGATTATGCATAACAATTCAGTTTTAGAGGGGTAGGGTTAGCTCAAACTTACAGTTACAAGTTTTATTGTTTTATTAAAAGCAAGAGTATTGTTAGAATAATTATTACAATTATAATTACTTTTAATGTAGGTGTTAAAAAGGGCCTTGTATCGAGATAAGGAGCAGCCACAACACCTATCTCCTTTATGATTCTATCTACTTCTTCGGCATCTTTTTGCTTAACGAAATAGGTCTGTGTTGGGAATACGTCTAGCTGATTTCCAACGTGTTTATCTTCAATGAAAAAAGAAATGTTTGCTTTAATCAGTTTCGATTCCAACTTCGGAATATCCAAGAAACGTACTTGAAAGGAACAAGCATCATCCTTGAATTCTTTAGCTTTTTGATAATACAAGATGTTGGCTTCGAGTTCCAAATCTTCTTTGTTTTCTTCTTCGATTTGAAACTGCTCTCGTTTTTTAAGTTCTGCTTCGAAATCCTCGCTCCAATTATTTTCACTAATGATTTGGTGTGCTACAGTTATAGCTTCTTCACGGTAATTCTCTTCATGCATTACAATATCGAAAAGCGCATCTTTCGTATAGTTTTTATACAATTCGTAGAAGGGTGAAGACATAAAAGGAATTGCTATTTATTTGTAAATTCTTCTTCGCAAAATAGTGTACAACAACACCACAAACAATCCTCCCGCAATACTATAGCCAATAAAACTCCAAGCATTGATGCCGTAGTAGTATTTCATTTCATTGCCGTAGTTGCCCAGTAATGCAATAGAAGAACCTATAATCAAGGCACATACGATGTAGGTGATGACCATTCGGTTGGTGATACTGTCCCATTTTTTCAGTGCATAACCGTAACCTTGCAATTCAATTTCGAAATGGATTTTTCCATTATTCGTTTTTTGCAAGATGTTTTTGATATCGGCCGGCAACGAACTTAAGAACGAATAAATGCTCGAAAATTTCGATACCGATTCGTTCATTAAATTCTCCGGTTTCAATTGCTCGGTTAATAAGCGTTGGCCATACGGACGAATAAAATCGTAGGTTTTAAAGCCAGGGTACATTAGTTTTCCAATTCCTTCCAAAATCGCAAAGGCACGGAACACAATAAATACGCCACCCGGCACGGTGATGTGATAATCGTACATGATTTTTTGCAATCGTGTAATCACATCTTGTATACTGGCTTCACTCACATCGAGCGATGCATAATCTTCAATCAAATCGTTCAGGTCGTAGGTGAACTGACGCATATCTGTGATGTTGTCCTCAATGGCTAGCTTCCGCATTTGCATCGCCATTTCATGCGCATCGTGGCGCGCCATCGAAATAAAAATACCCGCAAAAGCATATTTATCTTTCGGCATCAACTGCCCAATCATTCCAAAGTCAAGGAGCACAATGGTTCCATCTTCACGCACCAAAATATTTCCCGGATGCGGATCGCCATGGAAATACCCAAACTCAAAAATTTGCGTGAGGTAAATATCCATTCCACGCTCCACCACATCTTTTGCCGAAATACCCCACTTGTTCAATTGCTCTATATCAGTGATTTTGCAACCACTCACAAATTCCATAATAAGAATTTTGTCGGTAGAATATTCCCGATACGCTTTTGGAATGTAAAAATCTCTGCGGTGCCGATAGGTAGTTCTAAAACGATCAATATTTCTGGCTTCGTTGCGATAATCTAACTCTTTGGTGAGCGAGCGATCAAACACCGCCACTACATCTTCTGCATTGATAAAGCCCTGTTTACGCAAATACCGATCGGCTCTGCGCACTGCATCTTTAATGATGTTCAAATCTTGCTCAATCACCTCGGCCACAGTAGGTCGTTGTACTTTCACCACCACATCCTCACCCGTTCGCAATTTTGCTTTATATACTTGTCCGATGGAAGCCGAAGCCAAAGGTGTTTCGTTAAATTCTTCGAACAGTTCGTCAATTTTTTTGCCCGTTTCGCGCTCAATAATCACTTTCGCCTCGCTAAACGGAACGGGCGGTACCTTATCTTGCAGTTTTTCGAATTCTTTAACTAATCCCTCCGGAATAATATCGGGGCGGTTGCTGAGAATCTGTGCCAGCTTCACAAACGTAGGGCCTAGCTCCACAGTAGCCATTCTGATGCGTTCGTAGCGGGTGTACTGCTCAATAGGCTTGTCATCTCTCAGCCATTTCAAACGGGTCGACTCAGGAACTAGATTTCGCAGGGTAGAATTAATCACCACATCTTCAAAGCCCCATTTAATGAGTACTCCAATGATTTCCCGCGTACGGTTTAGGTTCTTAAAGGTTTGGTTAATAGCCATATTTCTACCCTAAGACTACAAAATTTTTTTAATTTTTTGCAGTACCGTTTGAAAAGCTAACTTCGCACCTTACCTACCTATCCTATGAGTGACGCAATAAAACATGAGTGTGGAATCGCACTTATCCGATTGTTAAAGCCCTTAGATTATTATGTAGAAAAATACCGTACTCCGGCATACGGGCTGAACAAGCTGTATTTGCTGATGGAGAAACAGCACAACCGCGGACAAGACGGTGCAGGTGCAGCGGTGATTAAACTCGACCCCACTCCGGGCACGCCATTTATCAATCGCTATCGTTCTGTAAAACAGCAGCCCATTGTCGATATTTTCGATAATGTGTTTTCGCATTTTCCGAAAAACCGAAAGCCTTTAGATAATCCTAAAGCCGAATCCGATTGGTACAAAGCGAATGTGCCTTTTGTGGGTGAGTTATTGCTCGGCCATTTGCGTTATGGCACCTACGGTAAAAACAACGATTCCTATTGCCATCCGTTCTTACGCGAAAACAATTGGATGACCCGAAACCTTGTGGTGGCGGGTAATTTCAACATGACCAACGTAGATGAACTCTTCGATAATTTGATTACCCTCGGCCAACATCCCATCGAACGCAGCGATACCATTACGGTAATGGAAAAAATCGGTCACTTTTTGGATGCCGAAGTGCAAGTGATTTTCGATAAGTACAAAGACCAAGGCTACAGCAATAAAGAGATTACCGATTTTATTGTGAAGGAATTGAGTGTGCGCAGAATCCTTTCGCGTGCCGCTCGAAATTTCGATGGAGGTTTTACAATGGCCGGTATGTTCGGACATGGCGATGCCTTTGTATTGCGCGACCCGAACGGCATTCGTCCGGCTTACTATTATGCCGATGATGAAATTGTGGTAGTAGCTTCCGAGCGCCCTTGTATTCAAACGGCTTTCAATGTGCGCTTCGATCAAATCAAAGAAATTACACCGGGCCATGCTTTGGTGATTAAAAAAGACGGACGAGTAAAAGAAGATAAAATCCTGGAACCCGGTGAACGCAAGTCGTGCAGCTTCGAGCGCATTTATTTTTCGCGCGGTACCGATGCCGAAATTTACGAAGAGCGCAAAAAATTAGGCGAATTATTAGTGCCTCAAATTTTCGAAAGTATCAAAGGCGATGTAGATAATACGGTGTTCTCTTTCATCCCAAACACAGCGGAAGTAGCCTTTTACGGATTGATAAAAGGAGTAGAAGATAACTTAACGAAACAGAAGGTGGATGCCATCAAAGCCAATCCACACTTGTCTTCCGAAGAATTGCAGAAATTGATTCGCTGGAAACTGCGCATCGAAAAAATTGCGGTGAAAGATGTGAAAATGCGCACCTTTATTACCGATGATTCTTCGCGCGATGAAATGGTGTCGCATGTCTACGATATCACCTACGGCAGCGTTCGCGCCAACCAAGACACGCTCGTTGTCATTGACGATTCCATCGTTCGTGGTACCACTTTGCAAAAAAGTATTCTCCGCATTTTAGACCGTTTGAGTCCAAAACGCATTATCATCGTTTCATCCGCCCCACAAATTCGTTTCCCCGATTGTTACGGTATCGATATGTCGCGCATGAACGATTTCATTGCCTTCCGCGCGCTCATTGCCTTAATCAAAGAGAACGGGAAAGAAAGCGAATTGCAACGCGTGTATGAACTCTGCAAAGCCGAATTGGCTAAGCCGGTAGCCGAAAACATCAACCATGTGAAGCAATTGTACAAGCTGTTTTCAGTGGACGAAATTTCTGCCAAGATCTCCGAGATTGTTCGTCCGCCACAAATTTTTGCCGATGTACAAGTGATCTACCAAACCATCGAAAACCTGCATATTGCTTGTCCGAAAAACCTTGGCGATTGGTACTTCACGGGCGATTATCCCACACCGGGCGGTAATCGTGTAGCCAACAAAGCCTTCATCAACTACATGGAAGGCAAAAACGAAAGAGCCTACTAACATATTTGTCATTTCGACCGAGTCCCCGAGCGGAGAAATCTAATTCCCTTTCCATTGGTTGGTGTTCCGCCACCAACCAAAATATATTTTTGATTTGGGCGAGTTCCTCTCGGAATCGGAACCGCGCTGTTCGCTGCAATCTTTGTCCATAAGAATGTCCAAAGGATTTCCGCTGCCATCGCTCTCGCAAATATGTTGCATCAAACATAAATTTCTGTTGCTCACACTCACATCTTACGAGTATGCCTATAACCATTTTGGGATTCCTTAAAACCACTCGCAAGATATCTTTATATATGGAGTTGATCTTCCGTCATTTCGACCGAGTCCCCGAGTGGAGAAATCTCAGTAATTCAATTCGAGACTTCTCGTGGGACCTCGAAGTGACGATTAAATTTAAAGGAAATTATTTGTGTTATAGTATCTTCTGAATAAAAAGTCAAAAACGCGAGATATGGCGATAAAACGTCTATCAATAATAGATATACATCAAGATTTT
The DNA here is from genome assembly GCA_044226285.1 of Chitinophagales bacterium. Lineage (GTDB taxonomy): Bacteria > Bacteroidota > Bacteroidia > Chitinophagales > LD1 > CALAYL01. The sequence goes on from JBGAHI010000011.1 coordinate 94,411, forward strand.
TTTGTCGCTATTATCCAGTATTGTTTGCAATCGCTCAAAGAAAACACTATTCACCATCGGGCAACCCAAGCTATTCACAATCGGACCATCTTGCTCCTCATACGGCATGCTTTTGTAGGTGTGCAATACAATATAGCGCTCCAAAGCATTGTTGTTGGTGGCATCTAAGCCATGCAGTTGATAGCCTTTTCCAAACTGCCCCATGTAACTTTTACCAATCGCATATTTCCCTAGCGAGGTGCAGTACGAATTTTTCACATTGCTGAATTTCAGTTTTCCGGGTTCACCGGTTTCAGAGCCATAACCATGCGCCACCAAACCTTCATCCACAATTTTGTTGTCTTTCAAGTTGTATACAAAAAACCTGTTTTTACCCGATTCAATGCGCATGTCCACCAGAAAAACCAATTCATCGTTATACTCGCTGTGTGTTGAAAGGTATGATTTTACAGTGTTTACGGATGAAAAGGTTCTTTTTTTTAAAACCACTTCAGGCGCAGCAGTAGGTGCCGATATGGTTTTGCCGTTGTTGCATTTAGCCGCAAATTCAAATGCTAAAATCAGCAGTAGAATGGATATGACAATGGGCGTTCTCATGTGGAGCAGGTTAATACTAACACAACTCATTTGTCGCACATTTTATTGTGAGACTTAACAATTTTTTATCGGAATACGGTGAAGCGTTTTGCTTACAGTTCTTTTACAAGCAACTGCTTTTTAATTTTTTCTATAATCATTTGCGAAACTTCCATCGCCCGCAAACCATCGTGAATACTCACGGGTACAGGTGTGTTATTTTTGATACTCGCCAAAAATAATTCCAATTCCATTTTAATAGCATTGATATCTTGCGGCTCCGAAGTCGTAAACTGAATATATTTTTTGTTCTTGTTGTTCAACTCTAGTTCAAAGAAATTTTCGTCTTGCAACGGCTGATCGTGAATCGTAAACACTTCCGATTTCTTCTTTAAAAAATCGAGCGATATGTATGCGCCTTGTTGGAAGATGCGCATTTTACGCATATTCTTTACCGAGATTCTGCTGGCCGTTAAATTCGCCACACAACCATTATCAAATTCAATGCGGGCATTCGCAATATCAGGTGTTCCACTTACAATGGCTACACCGCTCGCATGAATTCTGCGCACATTGCCTTTCACCAAACTGAGAATAATATCAATATCGTGAATCATCAAATCCAACACCACCGAAACATCCGTTCCTCTGGGGTTGAATTGAGCTAAACGATGCACCTCAATAAATAACGGGTCGATATGCTGCCCTTTCAAACTCAACAAGGCCGGATTAAAACGCTCTACATGCCCCACCATGGCTTTTATTCTGGCTTCTTCTACTAAATCGACTAACTTTTTAGCTTCCGAAACAGTGGTACAAAGGGGCTTTTCAATAAATACATGCTTAAATTTCTTGGCGGCTAATACGGCCAAGGGGTAATGGAAGGTAGTTGGGGCAACAATATCAATAGCCTCGCTGGCCATCACTAAGCTTTCAGCCGATTCATAAGGCTTTACGCCAAATTTCTCCGCCACTTCAGCACGTATCTTCTCATCAGTATCATAAAAGCCTATAACGTCAAAGCCCTCAATTTCCTGCAATAACTTCAGATGGATTTTCCCCAGATGCCCAACCCCAAATAGTCCGATTTTCACTTTTTTGCTCATTCGTTGGCTAATGTAGTATTGCCGATATAGCAAATTGACTTTTCACAATTTAAACCGTTCACGAAGGAGTGTGGATTGTATAGAAAAGGGGAGGACCAAGGAGGGGTCAGCCCTTCAAACTGTCCACTCGTATGCCCACTTTCGGAGCCAGCCAACTTCTGTATTTTTTGATTTCCCCGTCTTCTTCCGCTGCACTAATCTTCTTGTTGACAAAACTTTGGATTTCTTTGTATAGCGGTGCATCTTTGTCTTTTAACGGTGTTATCATCATTTGTTCAATAAAGTGAATTACCTTCGCTTCTCTGTAAAAGCCGGATTGCTTTAATCGAGTAAGGTGTTTTTTTCTTACTTGCTCAATTCGTTTTTTGGTGCTGGCGAAATCTTTCGATTCGTATTGCATAATCAATTCTGTGACTTCAATCTTTAATTGAAAAGCACCATCTGCTTTCTGAAAAGAATCATTTAAGTAGAATTTTACCAATGCCCGAATACCATCGTTGAACTTTCCGCGTTCGTAGGAGAGCGTTGCTCTGTTCAAATAAATAAACTGATCGTAGTAATTGTTTTTGCGTTTGCGCATCAACGATTCAAACGCATCGAGTGATTCGATGGCTTTGGCAAAGTTCAATTTGGCATAATTGGCCACAAGTGAATTGTAATAGAAAAACAAGTATTTGTCGTAAAACAAATTGTCGAATCGCGTAATCTCTTTGCCTAAAATACTCGCGTACTGCAGCGCTTCTTGGAATTTCGAATTGAAGTGCTTTGCATTAATAATGTACACCAACATTTGCAGTTTAGTATCGTGATTGGCTTTTTCAAACCAGTTGTTACTTTCAAACTGCTCATACGTATCGAGCATGAATTTTTCTAACTCAATAAAACTGTGACGTTGTACCAACGTCTGGCTAATCAATCGATATACCTTCGTTTGAAAGGTTTTGTTGTTTTTAATGCTGTTGTCGGTAGAGAATTCTTTGAGGGTCTTATCTACTATTTTAAGCAAGTTTTTATCCTGCCGGGCGAAGTTTTGCGATACTTTGATTCGGTAGTTTAATGCCGCCAGCACCTGGTCTATATTTCTGGTTTTATTCAGTTTTATGGCATTCTCATCGCGCTTGCTGATGTATATCTCGGGGTTGATGTCCATCACCTCGTTCGATAACAAAATAAACTTAGCATAGATTAAGTCTAACAACTCTAAGTTTTCAATTTCTAATGCTTTCTTTTCAGCCTTTCGTAAAAAGTAGTGTGCGAGTTCCCATTTTTCTTTGGCGCGCAAAATTTCGTACAAACTCAAAATCCAAAGCAAATTATTCGTATCGTTCTTATCGATATGCAGCAGCGACAAGGCACAGCCTAATTCTTGTTGCAGACGGTTCTTTAATCTGTAGTATGCGTTTTTATCATCTGTGGCATAGAGTTGTTGAAAAATGACTTCCTCATTGGCATCAATTCCTTCTTTTCTCAAAAAGTCAAAGAGGGCAACATCTTTCCGTTCTTCATTATCGCCAAACCTACCGGTATAGAGCTTGTAATGCCGAATTTCTTCTTTGTTCATACTCAGAATGAGTTCCGATAATGTATTCATATAGCCAGTTTGAATGCGTAAGTTATTTTGAAATTAGTAAAAAATAAGTAAGTATTTATGTAGATTCATTTTATAAAATTCCGAGTATGAAAAGCTATCGCAAACTTCTATTTAGATTAACCCTCTTTATTGTATTGTTATTTGCTGTAAACAGCGATACCAAGGCTCAATTAGGCTTTAAAAATGTAACGTTCTCATCGCCCGATACCCTTAGTTTTGGCGATAGTATTTATATCTCGGCTTCTTTATTCAACTACGATACAGTTGGATTTGCAGGACAAGTTCAGTTTAGAACGTTTATCAATGCCGATAGTACACAGGTTATTTTTCCTGATACAGCCACTTATATAATACCTGCCAATAGTGGTCGGAGTGTGTTTTTTAGGATACCTGTAAGCGCCCCCCTCTTTAAGATTGGGCCGGATGTTGTTATTATTTGGCCATATTCTGCAAAACCTCCAAAGGACAATATAAGTAAAACCGTTTTCGTGCGTTATCCTTTGGGTGTGGATAATGAAATGGCTAACAATTTCACCGCTTATATGCAAGGGAATACCCTAAAATTGGATTTAGGCGATAGCAAAGAAAACGCTCAACGCGTAAGAATTTACTCCTGTATTGGGTCGGTACTTTATGAAAATACAGGCAGTATTCCATTAGAAATTCCGTTGCAAGAAAAGCAATCAGGGATTTACTTATGCGAAATACTTTGGAAAAACAACATGCGAAAAGTAGTGCGGTTTTTGTTGGAATGATTTGAGTTTAACATCTTAAATCAACAAATCCTAAATCCTAAATCCTAAATCCTAAATCTTAACTCTTAAATGAATAAATCTTAAATCAACAAATCTTAAACGGCTCAAGGTTTCACCGCCAACTTCCCAATATCAATCAACATGCGTTTCATCAACGGACCGTTTTTGTTACCGCCTTTCAAATGCGCATCGAAAAACATTTTCGTGTAAACGGCCGCAAACAGTGCGCAGTTCACGTGTTTGAATTTTTTACCCGACATACGCAACTTCACATTGGTGCTGCCGTTTTTGGTCATGGTTTCGTAAGCCGTTAATGAGTTTTGGTAGTTCACTTCTTCATCGCTATTGCAATAACACAATTGCATAGGCGCTTCCGGTTTCCAATTGTACACACTGTTTTCTTTCAAGTATTGTTTGAAGCCCGAATTCGGATTGTGTAAATAATCGTTTACAAATTCATCGGTGAGTGCTTTGTAAGGAATAGATGGTAGGTATTGATCCAATTGCGATAACGAAGAACATCCATCTAAAAGTGGAGGAATAATAGAATCGTAAGGCGCCTTCAATGCCTCTTTCATATTTACCCCCGGCTTTTTGGTATCGTAATACGATTTCACCAACATCATCAAAAATCCCGGGTAGGTATATTCTCGGTCTTTACCATTATCAACGGTGAAATACACATCGTAAGGGCCCGACATCGGTGAAGAAGCCGTTACCTGAAACTCATCGCCAAATTTTTCCTGAATCAATTTGTGCGTAGCCATGGCTGCATGTCCGCCTTGCGAATAACCGGTAATAAAGAGTTTGTTGTTTAAGTCATAACTTAAAATAATGCTCAAATCTTTTACAGCGCGCAACATATCTACTGAAGAACGTGCTTCACTTTCCGCATTCAAATACAATTGATCTTTTTCGCCAATACCTAAACCTACATAATCCGGGAAAGCCACCGCGTAACCATCCGTAGCAAAGCCCAAGCACAGCGTTTGTTCGCCATTCATGGTAATTTCGCGCTCCCGTCTAATTTCCGTGCCATGATCGTAGCACAACAAAGGTAAGTTGGTTCGTTTGTGATGGGGTAAGAAAAACAAACCGGAAGCAATCACCGGTTGCGGATTACATTCCATGAACTGCGTTTCGTACGTAATTTCATACACATCTACCGAATCTTTAGCACTGATAATCATTTTCGGTACATGGTTTTTGCGCCAGAATTCAGCCAATTCGGCTGTGGTGTAAGATTTTACCAACTGATAGCTCAGTAATTTGCCCGTTGCATGTGCAGTTGAGCTGATGCATAGGGTGCAAAATGCCAGAATCAGGGGGAAATGTTTGTTCATAAAGTATATGCTGTTTTTTGTGTGAAGCCATGCAAATTTGATGCAATAGACCTTAGCATCAGCTATTTTTCTATTAAAGGAGGTTATTCCTCAGTCAAAGCAATATTCGCCTTTTTTTGTATATGACATCAAGCGACAAAAAACGTTTGAAATCTTTTGTCTGTCATAAATTCAGGCTATTTTGGTACTATGGGAAAATTTGAAATCACAACTAGAAAAAATGGCGAGTTTCAATTCAATTTGAAAGCCGGCAACGGACAAGTAATTCTAACCAGCGAAGGCTATGCCACCAAAGCCGCTTGCTTGAATGGCGTGGAATCGGTGCGAAAAAATGCTCCGGATGATAGTCGTTTCGAGCGCAAGACTTCAACGAACGGCAAAGCGTTCTTCAACTTGAAAGCGTCTAACGGACAAATCATTGGCAGCAGCGAGATGTATGAGTCCGAAGCTTCGCGCGACAATGGTATCGAATCGGTGAAGAAAAACGCACCGGACGCCACAGTAGAAGACAACGCGTAAGCCAATTCGCTTTTTGTTTTCCTCTGCTCGAGCGGAGTTGCTTTTGCTTTGGTATTATTCCACAAGTGCTCGAAAGAAGTCTCCCGTCATTTCGAACGAGTCTTCGAGCGGAGAAATCTTCTATTATGATTCTGGTTTAATATTAAGACTTCTCGTAAGAACTCGAAGTGACGTTCTATCTAAAAGAGTCCTTACTTAAAAACTTGAAGTGACGGTTGCTTGATAAAATTTTACTTTAACTCGTCATCCTATGTTTGTTCCAATAAGTAGAAATGCTATTATTTTTATAACAAGAAGAAGAAGGGAGAAGAGTTAGATTACGTTTCGTCATTGGTTGTAGGAAACCGTTCGCAATGCTAATCACTTTTCCCTTTCTGCTTAAATCTTGGACAGTTCATTAGGCTCCGAGCCTGAATGTAGGATTGATAAGATAAAAAGCAGAACCTTCCTCTCATTATTAATACTAAAAACAAATTTATGAATTACGTTGGAATTGACATTTCAAAAGAAAAGTTTGATGTAGCTATAAGCGAAAATGTAAGCTACAAACATTATGTTTTCTCAAATGATGCAATTGGTTTTAAACAACTTATTAAGCTACTACACAAGTCTAAACACTGGTGTATTATGGAAGCTAGTGGGCCTTATTATCAAAAGTTGGCGATGTTCCTTCACGCCAATGAAATTGAATTAAGTGTCGTTAATCCATTAGTCATTCGTAGATTTTGTCAGATGCGACTCATGAAAGCTAAAACGGATAAAAAGGATGCTATTATGATTGCAGAGTATGGCAAAACAGAACAGCCAAAGGCTTGGATAGCAGACCAAGTTCATCATCTTGAATTGAAACAAATGCAGGCATTTTTGGACCAGCTGGATAAAAGTCGAACAAATTATATTCGACAGTTAGAAGCATTTAGTCAAAGCCCTAATATGCATAAAGCGGTAAAGAAGGGACTATCGAAAATGATTAAAACTGTGGAAGCTCAAATCCAAGAGATAGAGGACAAAATGGAAGAAATAATCCGCCAATATCACAACGAAATGTTCGAGCAAATTAAAAGTATACCGGGAGTTGGAAAGAAAACGAGTCTTCTATTGGTTGTAATCAGTGCGGGTTTTACCAAGTTCCAGAATGCTAAACAACTTTGTTCATATGTAGGCCTAAGTCCTCGGATATTTGAATCCGGTTCAAGTGTAAAAGGCAAAGTCAAAATATGTAAAATGGGAATGAGTAAGGTTAGGGCAAAACTTTACGTATGTTCATGGTCAGCGATTAAATATAATAAAGCATGTAAAGACCTCTACACCAGAATTGTTGAAAAAGGAAAACCAAAACAAGTCGCGCTTATTGCTGTTGCTAACAAACTTCTAAAACAGGCCTTTGTTTTAGCCACAAGAAAAGAGTTCTACAGAGAAATAAGTTTTTGATAATTTATTTGGAATTTAACACAGTTCATTTCGACCGAGTCCGCGAGCGGAGAAATCTTCTATTATAATTCTGGTTCAATATTAAGACTTCTCGTAAGAACTCGAAGTGACGTTCTATCTAAAAGAGACCTTACGTAAGAACTGGAAGTGACGGTTGCTTGATAAAATTTTACTTTAACTCGTCATTTCGAACGAGTCCACGAGCGGAGAAATCTTCTTTTATAATTCTAGGTTTAATGTTAAGACTTCTCTCCGCCTCTGCCGGATCTAAGTGACGATTAATTGCACTCGTCATTTCGACCGAGTCCACGAGCGGAGAAATCTTCTATTATAATTCTGGGTTTAATGTTAAGACTTCTCTCCGCCTCTGGCGGATCGAAGTGACGGATATTATAATTCTTGAATTTCATCCCATAAATCAATCCACTGGGGATTGAATTCGTTGATAATAGCATCCTTCTTTTCTCTACGCCATTTCTTTATCTGCTTTTCCCTTGCAATAGCCTCTTCAATACTAAAGAAACATTCGTAGTATACTATATCCTCCAAATTATAACGGTGGGAAAATGAATTACTATATAAATGATTTTTGTGTTCATAGATACGACTCCGTAATTGCGATGTAACTCCGATGTAGATTACACTACGCGATTTATTTGAAACAATATATACGTAACCTCCCCTTTCCATTGGTTGAATATAACGTATATATTAATCTTCAAAAAACGTATTTACATCAGTGAGACTTCTCGTGGGAACTCGAAGTGACGGTTAATTGTACTCGTCATCCTATGTTTGTTCCAATAAGTAGAAATGCTATTATTTTTATAACAAGAAGAAGAAGGGAGAAGAGTTAGATTACGTTTCGTCATTGGTTGTAGGAAACCGTTCGCAATGCTAATCACTTTTCCCTTTCTGC